>NZ_QVRA01000049.1 GCF_003591655.1 Sphingobium terrigena | reverse complement strand
TTTGCTGCCCTTCACCATCACGGATACGCGCACGAAGCGTCAGGGTGCCTATCTGCAGGACCAGATCAGCCTGAGTGATGCCTTCATGCTGGTCGGTGGCGTGCGCTACGACAAGTTCGAGGATCGCGTGGTCAACGCTACTTCTTATGAGGATGACGATATCACCTTCCGCACCGGCGCGATCTACAAGCCGCGCAAGGATGTCTCCATCTATCTGAGCTGGTCGCAAAGCTTCGAACCGCAGACGGCCGCCAGCCAGAATGGCGACGTCGGCGGTCCTTTCGCGCCGGTCACCGGCGACCAGTTCGAAGGGGGCATCAAGACCGACCTGTTTGACGGCAGGCTTCAGGCCAATCTGGCCGCCTACCGCATCGTGCGCAAGAATATCCTTCAGGCCGATACCAGCCTCCCGCCCGTCAACGGCCAGGACCAGTTGCGCCCGATCGGCGAGGTGACGAGCAAGGGGTTCGAGATCGACCTGTCGACCGACATTACTGCCAATTGGGTGGCGCTGGTCAATTATGGCTATAACGACACGAAGATCACCGGCACGATCGCGGGACAGGCGATCACCAATGCCGTCGGCAATCGCTTCGCCAATGCGCCCAAGCATAAAGTGGGCTTCTGGACCCGCTACCAGGTGCCGGCGATCGACGCCGCCTTTGCGGTCGGCGGTGAACATGTGTCGAAGCGGATCAGCCTGTCGGGGCAGACCGTCAAGCCCTACACGATCTTCGACGCATCGATCACCAAGGGGCTTGGCTTTGCCGAACTGATGCTGCGCGTCGATAATATGTTCGACAAAGTCTATGCCGCATCGGGCTTTTCGGCGCAGAGCGGGCATTTTCCCGGCGAGCCGCGGACATTTCTGGCCGAACTGCGCTTCCAGTTCTGACCATGGATCAGATGCGCGTAAAAAAGGGCCGGTCGCTCTGGTGGGTGGTGCATAGCTGGATCGGCCTGAAACTGTCGATCTTCCTGACCTTCATCCTGGCGACGGGCACCTTTGCCGTGTTCGCGCATGAAATCGACTGGCTGGCGACGCCCGCCATGCGGGTATCGCCCCGGTCGGAACCCGTCGCGTCCTGGGGGGCGTTGGCGCAAGCGGCGGTCCGCGCTGCGCCCGATGCCCGGCTCCAGACCCTCTATGCGCCGATCGACCCCTGGTTCGCGGTCGAGGCCTGGGTCAGTCGCGGCAAGGGCGCGCCGGAGCGGGTCTATGTCGATCCGTGGACGGCGGAGGTCACTGGCAGGCATGGCTGGGCCAATGTCCACCGCTTCCTGCGACAGGCCCATCGCCACCTGATGCTGCCGACGAAGATCGGCATACCGATCGTCTGCTCGCTCGCCCTATTGCTGGCAGCATCGTTGGTGTCGGGTATCGTCACCTACAAGAAATGGTGGCGCGGCTTCTTCCGAGCGCCGCGGGGCGGCGATGGGCGACGGATGACCGGCGACCTACATCGCCTGATGGGCTTGTGGAGCCTGTGGTTCGTGGCGCTGATCACGCTGACAGGCCTGTGGTATCTGGTGGAGACATTGGGCGGGAACGCCAAGGTGCCCAAATTGCCGGAAGTGGCGGCTGGTGCGATGCCGACCGGTGCCGCGCTGGACCGGCTGGTTACCATTGCGCGCAGAGCCGATCCTGCGCTCGATATTCGGGAAATCCGCTTTACGTCCGACAATGGCGTCATTTTCCTCGGCCAGTCCTCCGCCTGGCTGGTGCGTGATCGCACTAATGCAGTGGTGGTCGATCCGACGACGTCGCGGGTCGTCGCGCTGCTGGATGGACGCACATTGAACATGCATCAGCGCATTTCCGAAATGGCCGATCCGCTGCATTTCGGCACCTTCGGCGGCCTGTGGACCAAAGCCATCTGGTTCCTGTTCGGGGCGCTGCTGACGGCGATTGCCGTCACCGGCACGATGATCTACGCGATGCGGCTGGCCAGATCGTCGCGATCCGAAACTGGTAGCATGAAGATCGCTTGGGAGGGCATGGGCGTCTGGGGATATGTCGGCATTGCCCTCGTTCTCCTTACCCTCATCTTGACGCCGGGGGCGATTGGGGGAGCGAGTTGAAGGAAGTCGACCCTTATCGGCCGTTGAGCGCTCGCCGTTCGCTCCTCAAGAGCGGACGGTCAGCATTCGAGTTAGCTTGCCAGATCTGCCGCCCGGTTCTTGGGTCGAGTTGCAAAGCGTAGACGAGGCCGGCGGCTGCAGATACCCAGGCACTAATTCCTAGCTCGCAGCAGATATTTCTTCTCTAGGCGCAGGCCACAACCATCCAGGAAACGGCATCACTGACAAGGAACGGTGAAGCAGAAGTCAGCGCCTCCGCTTTGGTTGTTTTCTACCCACATTTCTCCGCCGTGATTTTCGACAATGGTCCTGCAGATCGAGAGACCAAGTCCCATACCTTGAGGCTTCGTGGTGAAGCTTACCTTGAAGATTTCGTCTTTCAGCATGTCCAGGACGCCGCCGCCATTATCGCTTACCCGGACCAAAGCCATGCTTCCGGTGAACGGCACCGCTGAGACGACAATCTGCTTGGCCGAGCCCGACGTCTCGCACACGTCGATGGCATTGCGAAGGAGGTTCAGCAGAACCTGTTCGATCTGGACCCGATCGATGACGACACGGTCTGCCGCCTCATCGATCTCGAGATCGATCCCGTGCCGCCCTTTGCCCCGTGGACCGCATAGCTGAACCGCTTCATTAATCGTAGCGCTGAGACTGTCAGGCTTTCGCTCGGGCACGGCGTCGCTCGTCTGCTCGCGGAGGCGGCGGACGATCTCGGCCGCATAATGCACGCCGCGCTCGGCGCCTGCGACCGCTTCCAGGGCAGATGGGCGGTCATTGGGTTCGCCCGCTTCGACATAACGCCGGACCCCGCCGACAAATCCGGTAATCGCCGTCAACGGCTGGTTGAGTTCGTGGGCCAGCGTGGTTGCCAGCGCACCCATCGCGCTGACGCGGGACAGGTGAACAATTTCAGACTGCATACGCTGAAGCGCGCATTCCGCCTCCATGCTATCCGTGACATCGAGGTTCAAGCCGACGAAACGGGCCGCCCGGTCACGCGACCCGGGAACGAGGCTGCCCAAGCCAAGCACCCATCTGCACTGTTCGCCCGCCACCGTCCGATAACGAATACTAAGGCCCGTCTGGGTTTGCACGGCCTTGTCGAGCGCTTCACGCGTGCTTGCCACATCGTCTGGATGCAAACAGGCGCGCCATTGCTCGTCGCTCAGCTCCGTCGGACCGTCTGGCGACAATCCATGCATTTCGAGGCTTCGAGAGCAAAGCTGGAGGCGGTAGGTCTCGAGGTCCAGGTCCCATGTGCCGGCGCCAGAATTGCCTTGGGCGAGCGCCAGTCGCTCCAGTGCCTCCCTAGCGCGCGCTTCCGCGGCTTTGCGGTCGCTCACGTCGCAAGCCGTGCCGACCATCTGCAATGGCGCTCCCGAGAGTATGTCGCGGGCGACGACGCGCCCCCGGTCGAAGTTCCAGCACCAGCTGCCATCGCGACGCCGAAGACGATACTCGCAGGCGAAAGTATCGCTTTTGCCGCTGAGATGATCCCTCAACCGCTCATCGAGAACCGGCCAGTCATCGGCATGCACCAGTTCACGAACCGCATCGATATCGTCCCGCAATTCCCCTGGCGCATAGCCCAGATGCTGGACGAACCGACCCGACATCGTGATCTTGCCAGTTTCGAAATTCCAGTCCCATGCACCATCACCGGTCGCCTCGAGCACCATGCGGAGCGTTTCCTCGCTCATCTGCAACGCCACATTGGTCTGCCGCTCGGCCGTGATATCGCGAAACGCGACCTGGAGCCCGCTCGCGACCGGACGGACATTCACGTCGAACCAGCAGTCGACGTCGGGCTCGAAGAACTGGAAGCGTCCGAGCGTACGTTCGGCGGCGCTGCGATGAAGTTCCGCCCAGCCGAGCGTGTCGATCGCGAGCGGAAAACTGTCCCAAATGATGGTGCCGCGCAAATCCCGACCGCGGCCGATTTTCTCCACCGCGTTCCTGTTCAGATAGGTGAAGCGCCACGCGTCATCGAGCAGGAAGATGCAGTCGATCGCTCCTTCAAGCAATTCTTCGGCCGGGGGCACGGGTTCGATCGTGCTGAGCTTAGGGCAAGGGTCTCCTGGCGGTGGAAGCATAGCGGCCCTATTGCCGGCGGGCTCTAAACATTTTGCGCCGAGTGGCGAGAGGCCGGCGTCAATGGCAATGCGGACCGCCTCGGACAGGCTTCCGCAGCCCAAATCCTCCATCATGCGCGCTCTGTGCATTTCCACTGTCCTGGGACTGAGCTCCAGGCGACGCGCAATCCCCTTGTTGCTGAGGCCGCCCACCAGCCCTTGCAGGACCTGAAGTTCGCGCGGAGAGAGCTTTGCAGTCCGAGCCAGCGCGTCCGAACGGCCTTCCGTACGGCGGCGTTCCTGGGCTCGCAGATCAAGCGCTCGGGTGATGGCGGCGAGCAGTTGCTCTTCCTGATAGGGTTTCTCGATGAAATCGATGGCACCAAGCTTCATGGCCTGCACGGCCGTACCGAGGTCCCCATGCCCGGTCATCATGATCGTCGGGATCGTGACGCGCCGATCCGCAAGCCGTACCATGGTGCCAAGGCCGTCAAGCCCTGGCATGCGCAGGTCCAACAGGACACAGCCGCGCTCCAGATTGGCTTGATCCAGAAACTCCTCGGCGCTTGCGTAGACTTCGGTCGGAAATCCATGACTTGCAAGGAGGTAGCTGGTGGCAGCGCGCACATGGACGTCGTCGTCGACAATATGGACTAGGGGCAACATGATCACCTAACTGGAACAGACGGCCTTTAGCGGGTCTTCGTCTGATGTTCGATTAATGGACATACCGTAGTTACCCGGTACGGCCCGGCAAAGGCCGATGCAACCAACCCTGCGCGGGCTATCGACCGCGTTAGCGTAAACAGCTTCTTACGTTGGCGCCCGTAACCGCTACGAATTGCACGTCGAGCTGCTCCATGCGCACCTTGGGTCAAACAACCAAGGGAGCGGCGCATGGCAACGAACATGAATACCGGGCTGGGACGGACGGACGTGCGGCGCGTTGATCAGGTTTGCGATGCCAGACTTGCCACCGTGAACCGCATTGCGCGCCTGGTCGTAGATGGGGAGACAGGCCTCGCCAGACTGCACAGACTATCAAATGCCGCCGTAGAACTCTCGTCGATCATGATTTTGCAGATCGGGCACATAATCCAGGTCGATCTCTCGGAAACAATTTCAAAGCGCGCGACCGTCGTCGCAAGCGATAACGATCGACATACACTGCTGTTTCAGCATCAGATCGACTGCGCCGAGTTGCTGCGGGAATTGGTCGCGGAAGCGCGTTCCGCTCGGGCGCGGCCCTTGCGTCTAACGACCCCAGCCACGCCGGCGGTGGGACGCAGCACGAACGGCCTTCACCAGCTTGAACTTGGCAACATTTCGCAGCGCGGCATGATGGTTCGACATAACGGGTCGTTCCAGGAAGGGCTGCGCGTCTGGGTGCAGCTGCCAAATGGACGCGAGTGCCGAGGTGTGGTGCGATGGGCAAAAGACGAATTTGCTGGACTGGAGTTGATTGATATCCTGTCCGTCAATGAATTAGGTGCAATTAGCGAGCTTGGCAGAGGTATGAACTGAAGCCCTTCGTCGCCCGGCCGTCAGCCTTGAGCCCAGGTCTGTTAGGGTAGGATGAGAATGCAGCCGGAGCAAAATCGACCCTTTATTGCCGTACAGCCGCCAAATTTCGACTTCCAGATGCGGACCGGCAGCTATCCCGGCAGGTGTCGACCAAGTCACGACGTTCAGCACATTGCGCGAGCGACCGTTCGTGCTGAAACCTGTCATTTATCTCGTGCAAACCAGCTGGTCGGCGACGCTGTTTGTTGCCGTTTGACGGGACATCTAATGGAGTAGGGAAGTGAGCGTCGCTGCAAGCTCATCCTTTCGAAACGGTTTGGTCAGCCGCGGGAGTTGGGCATCGATGCCTTCGAGCTCGGCATATCCTGACACGAGCATAATCGGCAGCTGCGGCCGCGCCAACTTTATATGACGGGCAAGGTCGGTACCCGTCATGCCGGGCATGAGATGGTCGGTCACGACGACATCAATGGGCGTATCGCTATCCAACAGCCGTAGCGCCTCCTCCGCTGAGTTTGCCTCGACTATAGCGTATCCAAGCTCTGTGAGCATATCGGCCGTGCTCATGCGAACAAGTTCCTCATCATCGACAAGCAAGGCCACGCCTTGATGCGTGGCGATGGATGCTGGACGCTGATGATCCGGCGCTTCCTCGACACGTGTTGCGCTAACGGGCAGCCAGAGTTCCATATTGGTACCCATTCCGAGTCGGCTTTTTATGGTAAGACCGCCGCCTAGCTGCAAGGCCAAGCCATGCACCATCGACAAGCCAAGGCCAGTGCCCTTGCCGATCCCCTTGGTCGAGAAGAACGGCTCGATCGCTCGGGCAAGTGTCAACTCATCCATGCCTGACCCTGTGTCAGCGACAGAGATTCGAACATATTCGCCCGGAGAAAGGCTGGAGCGATGAGACACGCCTACTGTCTCTGCGGTCGCCGAAATGCGCAGCGTCCCACCATCGGGCATGGCATCGCGCGCGTTCACCGAGAGGTTCAATAGCGCCATTTCGAGCTGATTGGGATCAGCCTTGGCCGACGGCAGGTCGCTGGCCGCATCTACTACGACTTTTATCTGAGGCCCGGTGGTGCTTTCGACGAGATCCCCCATCCCGGCGACCAGCTGGGCAATATCGACGGCGACAGACTGCAATGGCTGGCGCCGCGCGAAGGCGAGCAGACGCTGGACCAGGACTCGAGCGCGTTCGGCGGACTGCGCCGCGCCCGCGATTAAGCGTTGCTCACGCTCCGTTCCGACCCCCCGACGCTGGAGCATGTCCAAAGAGCCAACGATCGGAGTTAGTAGATTGTTGAAGTCGTGCGCAACGCCGCCGGTAAGCTGGCCCATCGCCTCCATTTTCTGGCTTTGGCGAAGGGCTTCATGGGCTGCTTCGCGTTCTGCGACGGCTTGGGTAACACGCGTTTCGAGCGTCGCATTAAGGTCCCGCAAGGCCTCCTCGGCCTGCTTCCGTGCGGTGACATCAAGCGCGGTGCCAGCAACACGCAAACAAAGCCCAGCGGCGTCGAACACACCGCGCCCTTTCGCAGCCACCCAGCGCAGCACGCCATCCTCTTTTCCGATGGTGCGATAGTCAACGTCGTAGAGTGCGCGCTGCGCGGGGTCTGCGGCGGCCAAATATGCCGCGGTCGTCGCTTCACGGTCATCGGGATGCAGGCCCGCATAGAAGTCTGCCATGGAAACCGGCACGTCGGCCGAGATTCCGAACATGGCCTTGGTCTGCGCCGGCCAGATCAGCCGGTCGTTGACGACATCGACATCCCAAAAGCCGATTTCGGCATTCTCGACGGCTAGGCGGAGGCGCTCTTCGCTCTCGCGCAGCCGGGCCTCGGCGCCGACCCGTTCGACATGCGCCCAACAGCGCTCGACGACCTCGCGGATGAGGGCGATCTCGCTTGAACTCCACTCGCGCGGGACATCCTGATGCACCGCCATCATCGCGGCGAGCTGCCCCTGCTTGACCAACGGGCAACAGACAATTGCCTCGATGCCGATTGAGTGGAACATGTCGCGGCCTTGATCCGGCTGGAGCTCACCCGACACATTCCGTACGATCAGGGTTTGTCCCTGCCGTAGTTCGGCGGCGGCGCGCGGACCGAACAGATCGAGGCTATAGGTCCCGGCCGAGGTCGCGATGCCTGGCGCTGTATGGTCGTTGCGGATCCAGAAGCGATCGTTATCGGCGTCAACATCGGCGTAGGCACAGCGGGAGGCATCGATCTGCCGCCCCAGCATTTCGGCCGCCGAGTGCATCGCATCGTCGGCGGTAGCCGCGCCGAACAGTCGCTCTTCCAACGCCCCAAAAAAGCGCAGGCGTGCTTCACTTTCGCGCAGCGCAGCTTCGGCTTCATGCTCGGCTGTGCGATCACGAAAGATGGTGACGTAGCCGCCGTCACGTGCGGCGAGCGGCATGGTGAGACCTGACGCCCAGAATAGACGACCATCCTTCTTCACATACCATCGCTCGTTTATGGCGCGACCCTCGGCGGTCGCCTGCGCCATCTCCTGCGCCGGCACATCCGCGGCCCGGTCCTCCGGCGTGAAGAAGAGGCTACCAGTCTGGCCGACGACCTCGTTTGCCGAATAACCCAGCAGCCGTGTGGCGCCGCTACTCCATCCGGTGATCGTGCCGGCCGGGTCGAGCGACACGATAGCGAATTCCTCGGCCCCTTCGACAATCTGGCGATAGCGGGCCTCGCTGGCGCGAAGCTTATCCTCGGCCCGCGCCCGAGCGATGACGATGCCGGCGGTACGCACCACGAAATCGACGATGGCGAGGTCTGTCGCGACCGGCTCGCGCGGCTCGCTGTGGTACATGGCGAACGTACCCAGAATCTCGCCTTTCACCGAAGTGATCGGGAGGGACCAGCAGGCGCGTAGGTCATTCGCCAGCGCCAGGTCACGAAAGCCGGCCCAAAGCGGATCGGACGCGATATCGGCAACGAACACCGGCTCGTTGCGGTACACCGCAGTACCGCAGGAGCCTGCCAAAGGTCCGACTTCGATGCCGTCGATTGCGTCATTATAGGCGGCCGGCAGACTTGGCCCCGCACCATGGCGCAAGCTACTACCGTCTTCACTCAGCAGCAGGATCGATCCGATCACGCCAGAAGTCGACAGGGTTTCGACCTCGCGGACAATTGCCTCTAGCGTGGCGGTGAGCGGCGCGGCCTCGACGGCGAGCGCGAGGATGCAGTTCTGCGCCGCGCTCAGGCGCGCGGTATCGCGCACCTCGAACTGCCGCGCGCGCGCTTTGAGCGAAGCACGGACTGCGCCGAGCATAGCCTCGGCGTGGAGCGGACGTTCGAGCAGAACCACATTGCCCAGCTCGGCAAGCCGCTCGGTCGCGGCGACCGTACGCGGCGTGCGCGAACCGTTGGCGAGTACGACGAATGGAATGTCCGACCAGCTTTCCTGCCCGGCTACCCAGCTCGCAATCTCTGCGGCGTTCGCCCCGACAAGCGCTTCTTCGGTGAGCAGGACTGCACCGACTCCTTCGTCCAGTTGCTCAGCAAGGTTGCGCGCATCCGTACAGATTCGCCCTGCGATGGCGTGGCGGCCGAGCAGATCGGCGGCAATTACTGCATCGCGGCCGCGTGGCGCAAGGATCAGGACAAGGTCGTTCATTCTAACCGCGAGGAGCGTCCGGATTCGACTGGCTCGCCATCAGTGTCTTCGCCTCACCCGAAAACGTCGGGACGCCCGTCAGCACGCCCTGGAACTGCCTGAGCGGTTCGCCGACCTGCAAACCGCTGCTGCCGATCTGAAACTCGCGGATCGTCCGTTCGTGCCGCGCGGTGCGCGTTTTGATGACGGATATTGCCTGGCGGACTTCGCCATGAGCCTCGAAGTAGCGCAGCTGAACGACGGTATCAGATAGATAGCTTAGATCGACATCCGAGCGAATATCACCGGTGACGCCGTGCAGGCCAAGAATGAGCAGGCTGACGACACCCTTCAGCCCCAGGTAGCTCAACATCTCATGCAGCTGGAGCACGAGGAACTGCTCGTTCGGCATCGACTGGAGGTAAGCGTTGAGACTGTCGATCACGATGAGGCGGGCGCCATCATCCTCGACAGCCGCCCGGACCGAACCGGCGAATTCGCCTGGCGATATCTCGGCGGGATCAATCGCCCGCAACTGCAGCTGCCCGTTCTCCATATACGGTTTAAGGTCCATGCCGAGTGCTGCGCTGCGCGTCAGTAGTGTCGGTACGCGTTCATCGAACAGGAAGTAGGCAGCGCGCTCTCCCCGCTCCAGAGCGGCCACCATGCATTGAACCGAGGCGGTCGTCTTGCCGACCCCAGCCGGTCCGGTCAGCAACGTTGCGGTCCCCGGAACCAATCCACCGCCAAGCAGGGTGTCGAGTTCTTTCGAACCGGTGGTCATTACCGCGCCGCCGTCGATGGCGTCATGGTCCCCTGCGACCAGACGCGGGTATACGCAGAGCCCGCCCCGCATGATCTCGAAGTCATGGTAGCCGCCCCGGAACTGCACGCCGCGCATCTTGACGACGTGCATTCGCCGCCGTTGCCCTCCAAACCCTGCCAGTGCCTGATCGAGTGAGACGACCCCGTGCGCTATGCTGTGAAGCTGGAGGTCACTCCCGCTCGCGCCCTTGTCATCCAGCACCAGTACGGTGCAAGCCCGGGTGGAAAAGAAATGCTTAAGGGCGAGGATTTGACGGCGGTAGCGGATCGGGCTTTGCGATAGCAACCGGAGCTCCGAGAGGCTGTCGAGCACGACACGTGCGGGCCGCAGCTCATCCACCTTTGCCATTACGTTACGAACGGTCTCACCGAGTTCGACCTCGCTGGGATGCAGAAGCGTCTGTTCGTGATCTTCGGTGAACCCGTCTGCCGGGACCATCTCGAAAAGTTGCAACTTGTCGAGCGACCACCCATGTGATTTGGCGACGGCGCGCAGTTCGACCTCGGTTTCGGCCAACGTGATATAGAGGCCGATGTCGCCAACGGCTGCGCCCGCAAGCAGGAAGCCAAGGCCAAGCGTGGTCTTGCCAGTCCCCGGCGTCCCTTCGACCAGATACATGCGTTCTGGCGTGAGGCCGCCGTTCAAGATTTCATCGAGCCCGGCTATCCCGGTGAGAGCCATCGCAGGTAGCTGCTTATCGAACGTCACGCACATCTCCACCAACTTAACAGGCGCAAGACGAACAACTCCCCGGCGTCCGATTTGGGTCCAATGACTCGTCACGCATCTATCTTTGATCATGGGATTAAGCCCGCTGGTCAGGATTCTGAAAGACCATGAAAGTACATTGATCCGTCGCAGCCGATTTCAACGTAGCAAACGCCGTTTTACTTCTATTGCTGGCGCGCCGACTTCAATCCCGCTCCATCGCTGTGGCAAGCGATCAGGCCATCCGATTGACTTTGCAACTGTACTTGGCACAGCGGTCGTTCGTCGCCGCTGACCCGAAAGGCAGCAAAGTCCGACGAACGGGCGTTCGCCGCCGGCAACTCGCGACCAACTTACATCGTTTGCAAAGCGAATTTAGTGTCGTCTTCAGCAGAAACCGGACGGCTGCCTGAAACCGAAAAAAATAGAATCATTGCGCCTTGGGCGTTCGACGCGCTAATTTACGATCTCTAAAATCGTACCCCCGGAGTGGCGAAACCGCACCTCACTCGTCGCAGTTGCTGGCTCCAACATTCGATCCTGACAAGAGAATGGATGCAGCAATAAGCTCCCTAATCGCTGCGCTCAGTGTCTCGGCGCCATAGGGCTTTGATAAAACACGCAGACGCGCTTCTCCTTCCCCGACAAGCTGATCACTATGCCCTGTCGCAAGGAGGACCGGCAGCCCAGGCACCCGAATGTGCAATTGTCGCGCAAGATCAATACCGCTTAGTCCTGGCATGACAATATCTGTAAACACGAGATCGAACGATTGCTCTTGGATAAGCGCAAGTGCTTCAGTTGCTTCACTCGCGCACACCGTCTGGCAACCCAGATCGTCAAGCAATTGCTCGGCGAAATGGAGAACCTGGATATTATCTTCCACTAAAAGCACCCTGATCCCGGGAGGTATCGAACCCAGTCTGCCTTTCTGCCGGATCGCCGCTGGCGTCTTGTCGACCTTGGGAAGGATGATGGTAAGGGTGGTGCCCATTCCGACGCGGGAACTTATTTGGGCAATGCCGCCGGCTTGGGCTGCGAAGCCATGGATCTGGGACAATCCCAGTCCCGTTCCCTCGCCAATAGGCTTGGTCGTGAAGAACGGTTCGAAGACGCGGGCGAGTGTTTCCTCCGACATACCAGTGCCGGTATCTGTGATGTCGATTGCTACCGCAAAATCGTCCCCATGGATGGCGTCCCGCGTTTCTATGAGGAGATCCCCACCCCCTGGCATCGCGTCGCGAGCATTCACCGCAGCGTTCAGGACGGCTGTTTCCAGTTCAGTAGGATCCACTTCCACGCGGGCGGTTTTTGCCGATGTCTTCACCGACAGGGCGATACCGTTCCCAAGGGACCGGGATAGAATTTCGGCCCAGGCATCGAGATGGATATTAAGGTCGATAACCTCAGGACGGATGGCGCGGCGCCGGCTGAATGCAAGAAGGTGACCGGTGAGGGTGGATGCTCGCTCAACGGTTGTTGCTATATTGTCGAGATAGCGCGCCCGCTTCTCCTCGGGCAGATCGACTTTCCTGAGCATCTCGGCCGCTCCGCCGATGACCGTCAAAAGATTATTGAAATCATGGGCGACCCCTCCAGTCAGTTCGCCAATCGCCTGCAGCTTCTGTGCCTGAAGCAGCGCGCTGCGGGTGTCTTCTAACTCCTCTTGTGCCCTGCGTTTGTCAGTCGCGTCACGGGTGATCTTAGCGAAACCAACATGCTTTCCATCTTCATCGTAAATCGGATCGATCAACACACTGGCCCAAAATAGGGTGCCGTCCTTGCGAACGCGCCAAGCCTCCGTCTCATACTTCCCCGCCGCGAGGGCTGTCGCGAGTGCCCGTTCAGGTGCGCCCGCGCCCCGGTCATCGCTAGTGTAGAAAATGGAGAAATGTTTGCCCACTACCTCGTCGGAACCATAACCCTTGATCGCTGCCGCCCCGGTGTTCCAATTGGTGATGATACCGTCGGTATCCAGCATGTAGATCGCGCAATCCTTGACCCCCTGGACGAGGAGCCGAAAGCGTTGTTCTGCCTGAAAGAGAGCGAGTTCTCTTTCACGGCGTTCGGTGATGTCGCGGCTAATTTTTGCAAAGCCGATCAGTTCTCCGGCATCGTTCCTGATAGGATCGATAACTGAATTGGCAAAAAAGCGGCTGCCGTCTTTCCTGATCCGCCAGCCCTCCGCTTCGAAACGGCCCTCTTGCGCTGCGACGCGCAATGCACGCTCCGGCAGACCGGAATCGCGATCCTCTTGGGTGAAGAAGCAGGAAAAATGCTGCCCCACAATTTCGTCAGCGGTATAGCCCTTGGCTCTCTGGGCGCCACTATTCCATGTTGTGATCCGGCCTCCCGAATCCAGCATGTAAAGCGCGTAGTCCATAACCGCATCGACGAGCAGCTTGAATTTAGCTTCGGCGTCGCCGGGCATATCACAATTCGTCAAGCGACATCCTCACCAAGCCCCCCGGCTGGCACCCCGGACTTTAGTCCATATCGAATCTTTAAGTGTTGGCAAGGCCATTCAGAGCCGCCTTGCTTTAGGTTAAAGGCCCGCCTCTATGGCAATCCTGATCGCCTCGGTCGAAGTCTGAACCCCCAGGCGTTGCACCAATGCGCCCCGATGCATCTTCACCGTCTTGATAGAAAGACGAAGGTTTTTTGCGATTTCGGCATGGCGCATGCCGCGCGCCATTTGCTCGAGGATCTTCAACTGCTGGGGGGTTAAGTCAGCTAACTTTGCCTTTGCGGTTCCGGCATCTTGGACTTCGCCATCCACCTTCAATTGGGTCCCGATGAAAAAGGCGAGAAGCCCAGCCTCGTCATAGACAGGCGCAATCATTACAGCATTATGGAAAGCCTGACCATCTTTTCGGTAGTTGACTAAGGCCTGTGGACATTAGCGCATAGCGATTTTCAAGGCCGCGAGATTGATCATAGCGCGGTAGCTCTCGTCAGTTTTTTCGTACCGGGTAGCGATCCGGCGGAATGTTTTGAGGCTGCAG
>NZ_QVRA01000048.1 GCF_003591655.1 Sphingobium terrigena | reverse complement strand
CAGGAACGGCTGGATCGTATGGTGCAAGCGTAGGAGCCGGATGATGGGAAACTATCAAGTCCGGTTCCGTGGGAGGGGTAGAGGACAATCCCACCGGGAACCCTCGCCCCTACCCGACGGCGTAGAGAATTTCGAGGAAATCTCCATCCGCCATTCCAAATTCGCGGCCAATCGATTCGCCCATGAGGCAGCGCCGGCGCTCGAGACCTTCGCCGACTCATCTCCGTTGACCTTCGTGCAGGGCATCCGCGCAGCACGCGAACGTATCGTCGCCCGCAAGGATGACGATCGCGAGGCGTTCCTCCGCAAGCGTGGCTTCTCCAAGTCGGACACCGCGAAGATCATCGCGACGGTGTTGGACGAGGAAGGCCATCCGGCAGCCTCGCTCTACGACTTCGTCCAGGGGATCACCGCCGTCGCGCGCGGAAAGACGCATCAGAACGATCGCCTCGAGTTCGAGGGCAAGGCGCGGAAACTGCTCGAACGCGCCAATTGAACCGAGCGGTGCCGGGCGCGCCCGGCGCCTTTTCTCCCTTTAGCTATCTGGAGGCCCAGCCATGACCGAGGTTTCGGCGACGTCGACGCGCGCGTTCCGCATATGCGTCCAATTCTTCTCCGACGGCGAATGCTTTGCCGTCGAGACCTTCATCATCGACCTTCCCGAAGGCCACGATCCCCAGGCGGCCGCCGAAGGCCTGGCCGACCATAGCGTCTACCATGACGAACGGGTGCCCGATCTCAGCCGCACGATCGAGATCACGTCGCCCGATTCAGATGATCCCGGGCCGCCGCCCGCATCCGGCGGCGGACCGACACCAGTCTGACCGCCGCGGGCGTCGGCGACAAGCCGCCATGAAGATGAGGGGGAGGGAGCGGGATCGGGCGCGTCGAAATGAGGACGCGCGACCCGAACCACGGCCCTGCCACATTCCCAGAGGAGATCAGCCTTGAACACACCAGATTCAACCCGCTCCACGCTGCCGCTCTCCCTCATCACGAAGGGGGACAACCCCCGCCGTTATTTCGATCGGAAAAAGCATGACGAGCTTGTAGCCTCGATCCGCCTCCGCGGAATCCTGCAGCCAATCCTGCTGCGACCGAAGGGCGAGGTCTATGCCATCGTCGCCGGCGAACGCCGCTACAGGGCCGGCCTCGAAGCCTACGGCCCCGAGGCGCACGTGCCTGTCATCATCCGCGAGATGACCGATCAGGAGGCCCTGGACGCCGCGATCGCTGAAAATGACGACCGCGATGATCCTTCGGAAACCGAGCAGGCCGATGCCGCCGTCCGCTACCTCGCGGCCTGCCAGAACGATCGCGCCGAGGCGGCACGGCGTCTCGGATGGTCCCGGGCCAAGCTCGATCGTCGTCTGGCGCTCGCCGAACTTTCCGACGCCGTGAAGCTCGCGCTCGACGAACGCCGGATCAAGGTCGGCCATGCCGAGCTGCTCGCCGCCATCCCCGCCGACAAGCAGGACAAGGCCCTCGAGACGATCCTCGGCTCGGGCCTCGATGTGAACAAAACGCGCGACCTCCTCATGCGCGTCACACAGAACCTCGGCGCCGCCTGTTTCGACAAGACCGAGTGCATGACCTGCCCGTTCAACTCGGCCGCCCAGCGGACTCTGTTCGAGACTCATGTCGATGACGGGCATTGCACCAATCCCGGATGCTTCGATTTGAAGACGCAAACCGCCGAAGCGATCCGCTTCGAGGAGCAGGAGCGGGCCGAAAAAGCGGCAAGGGCCGCGGCTCCACCGGCTGACGATGACGATGACGCTGGCGCTGACGAAGACGCGGAGGATGACGAGCAGGACGATGCCATCGACGAAACCGGGGCCGATTCCGAGAACCCGCAAGCTCCGTCTCCCGGCACGACCGGGGCGCACGTGTCCGCACAGGCGACCCCGACGCAGCCCCCTTCCGTGAGCGGCGTCTCGACCGCGCACAAGCCGACCGTCACTGTCAAGTCCATCGCCAGCCGTACCAGCGATCTTCGCGAAGCGACGTGGCGAACCGCGCTCGCCCGGGCGCTCGCGGCCAATGCCGCACAGGCGCATATTGCCATCCTCGTCGCAGCGATGTCCGGGACGCTCTCGCAAATCAAGGCCGAAACCCTGAAGGGACGCGCGGGCCTACTCGTCGGCGCGTCCTTCCCGGAACTTACTTACAGCGCCAAGATCGCCGAAATCCGCGCGCTGCCTGAAGGCCAAGCCGCGACCGTGCTTTCCGCGATCGGTGCCGCCTATGCCAAGGATGTGCTCACCTTCGGGCACGTCGCCGATCTCGCCCGGGCCTTCGACGTCGATCTGCGCGACGTCTGGCAGGTCGATAAGGCATTCCTGGAGCGGTACACCAAGGACGAACTCAGGTTCATCGCTCAGGAAACCGGCCTGGTCTCGCACATGGGCGAGAAAGCGTTCGCCAAGCTCCTCGGCTCCAAGAAGGCGGATCTTGTCGCCGGCATGCTCAATCGAACCGGCTTCGAATGGGCCGGGCGCCTGCCCAGCGCGATGACCCTCGACGGCCAATACGGGCCGCCCCCGGTCAGCGCCGCACCGCTCGCCCAAGCGCCGATCACCGAACTCGCTGCCTGATTTCCCGTACGCTCCAAACAAGGAAACGCGTCCATGCTGATCACGACCCTGCTCCCGCTGCTCGCGCGCTACTCGCTCGGCTTCGATCTCGTCGCCGGCCCCGACGACACCGTCACCCTCACCGTCATTCCCCGCAGGCATGAAGGCGCGGCCGACAAGCTCGAATCCGGCGAAACCCGCCCGATCTCACTCACGGCGAGCGCCGCGGACATCGACGTCGAACTCGCCAAGGGCGAGGACGGCGCACTCGGCCAGCTCATCGCGGCCCGCAAGGCACTCGCCGATCAGCTCGCCGAGCAGCGGCAGGCGGCCGACGCCGCGCGCACTGCGGCTGCCGAGGCCGCGAAGGCCAAGGCGGCGACGCCGACGCCGAAGCCCGCCACCGCCGGCGCGAAGGTTGACGCTCCCGCCAATCCGCCCGCCGACGCCACGGCCGAGGAGCCCGCCAGCCTCTGGTGATGCACCGCCGCGACCTTCTCCACGATCATCAGCCGGAGGCACCCATGCAGATCAACCACCTCACCCGCGCGTATCGTTATGACGGCATGGACCTCCCGGTCCCGCCGCATCTCGCAAACGACCCGACTGCGCTCCGCGCCTATCATGCCACGCTCTACCCGGCGATCCTCAACGCCGAGACGGTCGATGCCGGCGTGTCGGGCGCGGCTCACGTCATCGAATACAGGCGCGCCGTCGGGACCAAGGGCTGACCATGTACCGAAGGCCTGGCGAGGCCATCCCGCCCACCATCCCCAAGACGCTCCTCGAATGGATCGAGACCGACGATGGCGACACGACCAGCTTCACCTATCCTGCCTGCACCCCGCAGGCCCAGGCCCTTCACGCGCGGATCGTCCACGACCCGAACGACGGCAAGGGCGACGCCCGCGAGCCGCTCCAGCCCCCTGCAGGTCTTCCCCTTCCGCCCTTGGGCTGAGCTTGCAGGACGCACCGTCGCGCTCTCAACCGACATCCCAACCATCTTCGATGCCCCGCTCGCGCCGCATCACAAGCTCATCGGTCGATGGGTCGTGTCGCGGGAGAACTCGACGCCATCCTATACGCGTGTGGCGGCCCGCCGGTACATCGAGCGCACTTTCGACGCCGCGGTGCTCGAAATTCTGGCTCCCGTCGAACTCGTCGATCTACGCGTCGCCGTTCTTCACAGCGAGGAGGATGGACCCTCCGCGATCGCCATCGTCTGCGAGAGCATGGGGCAACTCGACCTTGGCTGGATCGAGACCAGCGATGCCCCCATCGGCTGGCGCGCTGCCGCATATAGGGCGCTCGAGCACACCCTCGGCCGAGCGCTTCCCGTCTTCGGCTACCAGGATCTCTTCGACGAGATCGCGATGTATTACTGGGAAGGCGCAACCGACGACGAAGCCGCCCGGCAGTGCCTGATCGCATATCACGGCGCGGACGAGGACGATCTCGACGGGATGACGCTGCCATCCGAGATGAACGCGCGGCGGCCAGACTGGATGATCGCGGCGAATGCGGCGCCCTCTGCGCGGCTGCCGGCGGCTCTCCGCCGAAAGCTCGCCGACCTCCGCAAAGCGCACCAGGCCCTCGGATCCCTGACGCCCGCACGCAACGCCTGGCACTTCGACTTCCAGGTCGCCTCCGAATATCTTCCCGGTATCGAGGAATGCGCCTCATTGCCGCCGTTGACCCTCGTTCCCTTCGACCAGTTCACGCGCGAGCTCGACGACGTCGGGCGCCAGGGCATGGAAATGGGCTTCTTGGACCTCGCCGGCATCTGCCCGCTGCCCGACGCAAGCCGTATCGACGACTGGTTCGTCTCGCTGCGGCTCGGCGCGCAATTCCTTCTCGCAGCCCAGGACCTCGTCCAGTTCGACCCACCCAAACCTCGAGGCTCTCATGTCCGACCATAGCACCCAGTTCGAGGCCAGCGGCGGTGGCCTGGTCCTGACCAATGCCATCCTGCTCTACAGGAACCAGGCACCACGCAATCTCAAGCCCTACGGCGCCTCCTCCGAGAGCGGTCCGGCGTTCGCCAGCATTCACGCGGTCGAGCACGATGGCGACGGCCAGCCGACGATCGCCGCGGGCGTGCCGCTGTCACGCGCGCATCTGCGCCAATGGACCGAGGCGCTCGGCCGCACCGTCGTGCCCGAAATCCTGCCGGAAAATATCCTGGTCGCTCATCCCGACATGCTCGCCTGGTGGAGCCCCGCACAAGTGCGCCCGGCCTATTTCGCCCTGTCGGCTCCTCCCGCGGGCCTCAGGGCGTTATCCGCTCGAACAACCCTGCCGGTCCCGTATCCCGCACATCTGTTCATCGCCACACGGTCGGGTCTCGGCGTCTACGCTCTGGCGGCAAACGAGCGTCCGAACGCCGCTACGCCAGTCCTGCACTCCCCGGTCCTCAATGTCTTCGTCAACGGGCGCCTCTGCTGGGGCAACATCCCGAAGCCCAAAGCACTCAGCGCCGCATCCATCCCGGCCTATGAGAGCGCGGTGTTCGACTCCTGGTCGACCCACCCCAATCCGGGGCAGGAGCTGACGGTCAGCTGCAAAGGCGGCCTCGTCCGGCTATGGGATGACCTTGCCGCACGCCGGGCGACCCGCTTTCCGGTCAGCCGTCTCAAGCCGTTCGGTTCGCGTGGTGGACGGCAGAATCGGTCACAGGCGAAAGACGCAGTCGCGGCCAAGATAACCGTGGCAAGTCTCATTTCCATGAGCGCACGGGTATGACGATGCTCGCCGATGATCCGACCGCAGCCGCGGTGCTCGCCGCCGTGCCCTGCCATCCGGTCCCGCCGCTTGGGAAATCGTCCGCCCTCGAAGCGCTTCGCAGCGCCCGGTCCGGCCACGGCCTTGCCGTAGGAGCCGACGGCGTGATGCTCATCCTCCGCCGCCCCTGGCTCGCGCTCGATGTGCCTATCACGCCGCCGATCGCCGCCTATCTTCCCTATGGTAGCATCGGCGCGCCGAGGGCCGACCTGCGCTGCGGCCTTATCCCACGCGAGCATCTCGACGCGATCCTCGACCACTTCCGCGCGGCGCTGCCCAACGAGGCCGCAGCGTTCGTGCTCTGGAACGAGGCGACGGGGGCGTTCACGGTAAATCTGCCGGACATCGACGAGGCCTCGCCCTCCCGCCTCGTGTACCGCACACCGGCCTTGCCGGCCGACTGGCACATGGTCTGCGATATCCATAGCCATGGTCGTGGCTCGTCATTCTTCAGCACGACCGACAATGCCGACGACGCCCATGCGACCAAGATATCGCTCGTTTTCGGCCGGCTCGACCAGCCCGACGGTCCGATAATGGCATCCCGCCTCTGCGCCGGCGGCATGTTCCTGCCCCTGCCGCGCAGCCCATTTGCAGGAGAGTCCCATGCAAACTGAGACCAGGCAGCGCCACTATCTGCCCGCCACCTTCGACAATCGCTCAATCCGCATCCTGCTGGTCGGTTGCGGCGGAAATGGCGGGCAAATGCTGATGGGTCTCGCCTCACTCGATACGGCGCTGCGCGCGATCTCCTCGCGTTCGCTCGACGTCACTGTGGTCGACGACGATATCGTCACCGAGGCGAATCTCGGCCGCCAGCCATTCTACCGGTGCGACATCGGCAACTCAAAGGTGCGCACACTCGCCGAACGGATCAACCTCGCGCACGGACTTGACTGGAGGGCGGTTCATGGCCGCGCGCCTGGTGCAATAGGGCTCGAAGGCATCGATCTCCTGATCAGTTGTGTCGATACCGCCTCCGCACGGCGAGCGCTTGGCACAGCGATCGCGAATGGCAAGGCGACGCCTGCTTACTGGATGGATCTCGGAAACCGCGCCAGCGACGGGCAATTTCTGATCGGCTGTCCGTCGCGCACCGACGAACAATCCGGCCGACTTTCCACCGTGCTCGAGGCCTTTCCGGAACTTGCCGACGAGAGCGTGGCCGACGACGATGCACCGTCCTGCTCGGTTGCAGAGGCGCTCGAACGCCAGTCCCTGTTCGTCAACCGGGTCCTCGCCAGCCACGCGCTGGCGCTGTTATTCGATCTTCTCGGACGCGGTTCCATCGGCCACGCCGGTGCCTTCCTCAATCTGGCTAGCGGTCAAGCCGTCCCAATCCCGCTGCCCTCGGTCGAACCTCCAAACCCTCGCGCCGATCAATGATGGCTCAAGAGAGGGAAGGGGGGCGCAGACGGTGATCATCCAGGAGATCGCCCGATGCTCACCACCCGCACGCAGCGGTGGCGCGACCGCCGCTGCCGCTGGATCCCGAATGCCAGCGAAATCGATCCCGCGCGCCTTTCCGTCGACGTCATCGACACGCGCTTGCACGCGGCACCTTTCGTCAAAGCGCACCATTATGCCGCATCCATGCCCGTCGCTCGCCTCTCGATTGGCCTTTTCGCCAATGGCAAGGGTGGCCGATCGGAGCTTGTCGGGGTCTGCGTCTTCTCGCACCCGGTGAACAATGCGAGCGTCCCCAAGACGGCAGGGCTGTCCAATCCTCGCACCGCCTGTGATCTCGGCCGGCTCGTGATCGACCAAAGTCAGGGCGGCAACGCTGAATCTTTCCTCGTATCCCGCGCTTTCCGCATCCTGCGCCGCGAGAAACCGGAGATTCTTTCCGTCATATCCTACGCCGACCCCGTCCGGAGAATTGACGAGGGCGGGCACGTGTTCCTGCCGGGTCATGTGGGTGGACTCTATGCGGTCATGGGAAGCCGATACGTCGGGCGCTCAAGCCCGCGCACCGATCTCATCCTGCCGAACGGCCGCCCAATCTCCTCGCGCGCGGTCTCCAAGATCCGCAACGCGGAATGCGGACAGCGCTACGCCATGGACGATCTTGTTCGCGCCGGCGCCAGACCACCAGGATTTGACGAAGATCGCGCCGCTTGGCTCACCGATCTTGAACGGACCGGGTTCCTTCGCCGACAGCGCCATCCCGGCTGCCACGCCTATCTCTTCCCACTGACCCGCGCGGCGAAGCTCGCGGCGCGCAAGGTGCCCGATTTGGCATATCCTGTCCTCGATCGGCGCGCGCTCGAAGGCGACGTGACGCTTCCTCCGCTTTTTGCCGAGACTGCCTGACCTCAGCCGAGCACCGCCCGTGGCCGAAATCGGCGATTGCTCGCCCGATACGATGAGGAACTACCATGACCGACACGTCGAAACGCGATCTCGCCCGGTTGCTGGCGCGCGTGCGTCGCGCCATCGAAGACCCCGCCAGCCTTGTCGAGCACGACCGCGCGGCCCTGTTGGGAGCACTGACCAGCGCCGAAACCCACGTCGCTGGATCGCCAATGCCTTGGTCGCTGGAGATTCACATCGCCTCGGTCGAACATCGGCATGGCCTGAATCACTATGTCGCGCTGACGCGAGCGGGGCTTATGGCCGAAGTCGCAGCCTATTGCCGCGAGGGCTGGACCGAAATCAGTGACCCTCGCGATCCCGCCACGCTCGACGACGAAGCCGTCGCCAGCGTCTATTTCGATATCCATGAAAACGAGCATCTCTCGACCGATCGGATCGAACTCGGCGCATCGCCTCCAGTGGCCGGGTACCTTCTCGAAACCGGCTGGTATTGCGTCCTCGCCACCGCGCATCTTTCAACATCGACCGCCGATCTGCTCGACCATTGGTGTTCGAAAGAGGCAACCGATCGTCCGCTCAATATCGCCAGCAGCATTTATGGCTGGTTCGTGCCGACCCGGCAGATCGATCCCGGGACGCAAGACCAACTCCCCGCCGAACTGCTTGCCGCCATTCGCTTTGGCCGGGAACGCGGTTTCGACCACATTCTCTTTGATTGTGACGCCGGCACCGCTGACGGGCTACCGGTTCACAGCTGGTAGGAACGTTGGTGAGATCGCCAGCTGCAGATTGCGCCCCGCCTGACGCAGCTTCAAATCTCCGTCCTCAGATATCAATCTTGCTCGCGGCTGCTGAGCAATCGGAGCCGGTCCGCGGCAATTTCAGCGACGTTGGCCTGGATCACATGGCCCCGAGCACGGAGAACCTCTCCAAGATCACGAACGATGATGATCAGATCGCCGGTTGAAATATCGGCATCCAGATGGCGCAGGAGCAATTTTTCTTCCTCGTCCAACTCACGCATTGCAGCCTCGCTCCATCGCGATCCTCGCAGGCTGATGGGCTCAGCGTGCCGTAGTCGATCCAGCCGACGCTGAGTCGGCGGACCCATCATAGCATCTGGTCGACCCTGCGTGCGTGTCGGAATCGGCCGATCCCAAAGACCGCAATCGACCCGAAGGGGAGCGGGAGGTGTGGGATGCTCCTCAGAACAGGTGCGCCTGGAGTTTCCATCATGAAAATCGAACTGCGCAATATCACCTACAGCGCCGCGCTCTCGCAGGAGACGAGTGCCTTCACGGCCGACATTTGGATCGATGGCAAGCTCGCCTTCCACGCCCGTAACCAGGGCCATGGCGGAGGCGATTTCTACCATCAGGTCGGACGATGGACCGAATCGGAGGTGAACGCGTGGCTCAAGACCAATCGTCCAGTGCGCATGGTCCATGGGCACACTTTCGAACCCGATCTTGAGACCGAGGTTGGGAATCTCCTTGCCCATGAGCTCGAATATCGTCGTCTGAAGCGCCTGTTGCGCACGAACCTCGTGACGATCGAGCGCGGCCAGGTCTTTCAATACCCGCTGCGCAAACGGCCACTCGCCATCGTCACCCGCGCGGTCATCGCAACCAATCCCGACGCGGTCATCATCAATGGCGCGGACGACGCTGTCCTGCGCCAGGCGGTCGATATTCTGGTCGCCGTCGCCTGACCAACCACATCGGAACGCGAAATGAGCACCGCCATGATCGCCGTCCGCCACATGGACGTCGCAGAACCCGACGTCGCTACCGATGCGACGATCTTCGATGCGGTCCGCCGCAATGCTTGGTTCGTCTTCAATCTCTCCGGAGGCAAGGACTCGACGGCGACAAGCCATGCCGCGATGGCCTGGCTCGACCGTCACGGCCATCCCCGCACCCGACGTATCGCCGTCCACGCCGACCTGGGAAAAGCAGAGTGGCGATCGACGCCGTCCTTCGTCGAAGGGGTTGCGCAGCAACTGGGCCTCCCGCTCCTCATCCTACGCCGGCGCGCGGGCGACATGGTCGACCGATGGGAGCAACGCTTCGCGTCCGGCAAAAACCGGTACGAAGCGCTTTCGACGTACAATCTCATCGGACCATGGTCCTCGGCCTCGCTCAGATTTTGCACCAGCGAACTGAAAATACAGGTGATCGGTCCCGCGCTCGCCCGGCGCTACAAAGGCGAGACGATCGTCTCCGCCATCGGCGTGCGCCGAGACGAAAGCCCGAGCCGGCGCGCCACGCCCGTGTCGCGATCCGACGAGCGGTTCGCCAGGGTCGGGAATGCCGCTGGCACCCGAATGCTCAGCTGGCACCCCGGAGTCGACTGGTCCGCGACCGAAGTCTTCGCCTATCACGCACGACACAATCTTCCGCTGCACGACGCCTATTGTCGCTACCAATCGACCCGATTGTCCTGTGCCTTTTGCGTTCTGGCATCCGCGCACGACCTCCACGCAGCGACGCAGGCGACCGACAATCTCGATCTTTATCGCCATCTTGTCGCCATGGAGGCGGACTCGACCTTTTCCTTCCAGCCGCAACGCTGGCTAGCCGACGCCGCGCCGCATTTGCTTCCGCTGTCGCTCGCGACGCACGTCGAGCACGCCAAACGAGATGCGGTGGAACGGCGACGGATCGAACACGCCATGCGGCCTGGCCTAAGGTTCGTCAAAGGTTGGCCGCCGCGGCTGCCGTCGCTGACGGAAGCCACCATGATTGCCGCCGCTCGCGCGCCGATATTGGCACGCCACGGTCTTGACGACCGCTATCCCAACGCCCTGGCGGTTCAGCGACGCTTTGCCGAACTCCTCCACGCCAAGGAGACGCGAACACACTAACCGTCACGTATCGGCGGCCAGCCGTCGGCCAGGAGGAAAGGGGGCGTGGCATGGACGGCGCGACGATGCGCTTTGCAGTCGGAGACCCCCATGTCTTATGATGTCGCCTTCCGCTTCAACCAGGCGCTCGATCCTTCCGCGCTGACCACGCTGCAGGCCTGCCTGCACGCACTGACCGCCGCGATCGATGATTGCCGCAATGCCGGCAAACCCCGGGACAGCGATCCTGCGGTCCTGCTACTTGCCCGCCATCTTGGCACCGTTGCTGAAGGCATCGGGCCTGGCGGTATGCAACTGCGCCGCGCCTGCATGGACTCCATCGCCGAATTGAAGCGCCATCCCGCCCTCGTCGCCCTTGCCTATAAGGGTGTCGCCTACGATGCGCCGGCCAAGAAACTGTTTCACAGCGACGGCCGCGAGGCAATGAAACGTCTTGCCGAGGCGCTCGGGCTCGCCCGGGACAGCTATGATGTTCGCTCAAACCATGGCGGCATCGCCGTCAGTGGCGACGTGATGCTGCAGGGCGCCGAACTACATGTTCGCCTGAGCCTTGGCTGTATGGGTCCCGGGCAGGAGGTCCTGTTCCGGCGCGTTGCCGGACGCCATGATCATATCGGCGACCGCAATCACTGGGCCTCGGCCCACGAGTTCGTCCAGCCGGACCGGTTCGCCGCGCGCATTCGACGCGAACTGCACCTTTCCGCGCCATCGGCTGAGCCTGCCCGCCTCTTCGCCTGAAGAGCACGCGCGCTGTATTCAATGCCCATGCAATTTTCACCTGGAGGATATCATGACCAAGATTACCATACGCTGCAGCAATTGCGGCGGCGAAAATGTCATGCGCGACGCGTGGGCGACCTGGGACGACATCGCCCAGGCCTGGGTCTTGGGGAATGTCTTTGACGCTGCCTTCTGCGATGATTGCGAAACCGACGCGACAATCGTCGAACGTCCGATCAACGATGTACCTGAAGCTCCGCGCTGCAGCTGAGCGGTCGCATTGGGGTCCGTTTCATCAATATCACCGCCTTGCGGGCTATTGCCGCCGATGACCCTCGTGAACACAGCGGCGCCACGCGACGTCCAGCGCCAGTCCGCTCCGCCTGATAACCCGGATCGGCTCAATCACGGCGATGGGAGGAAGGAGGCGATCGTCGGGGGAGACGGCGGAATCGGTCCGTTGTCCAACTGGAGCGCGCCCATGACCCTCCCAACCACCATCCAGACCGGCGTCGGCCAATCTTTGGTCCACAAGGTTTCAAGGCTGTTCAACGGAAGCCTGTCCGATGTCCTGACCGAGCTATTGCAGAACGCCCGTCGTGCCGGCGCCAGCCGTATCGACATCGACACCTACGACCTCGCCGGCCATCCGACGCTCATTGTTCGCGACGACGGTTCGGGGATCGACGATCCCACCAAACTCGTGACGCTCGGTGACTCCGGCTGGAATAGCGCCATCGCTGATCGCGAGGACCCAGCCGGCATGGGCGTTTTCAGCCTGGCTGGCCACCGCGTCGAGGTCAGATCTTTTTCGGCATCAGCGGGGCACGGCTGGCGCGTCGTGATCACACCAGATGCCTGGCAAACCGGCTCGCCGCTCACGATTGAACCCTTCGAGATCGTCATGGGCACCGAAATTCTGATCGATCTGCCGGAGAACTGGGAAACCACGCTGGACCATGCCGTCGCGCATTGCTCCCTGCATTGTCCAATCCCCGTGTTCCTGCGCGGCCACGCGCAGCCCCGCGCCGATTTTCTTGCAGAGGCGATCTATGCCGAAGATTGCGATGGATGCCGCATCGGCGTGTTCCGCGGGCTCGGCAATCGACCACTGGATTGCCCGCGCATCAATTTTCATGGCCTGACGGTTGGTTGTGACTTCCCCATCGTCTCCGAGGTCGATCATCACGAACCGTGGAGCGTGAAAGTCGACATCCTCGATGCGCCAGCACTCCAGCTCGTGCTTCCGGCACGCAAGGAAATGGTGCAGAACGAAGCGCTTGTTGCGCTCAAGATTGCGGCAGAACGTGCGATCTTCCGTGCCTTCGCCAGTCGTGACGGCCACCGATTATCCTATGAAACATGGCGCCGCGCGGATGAACTCGGCATCGAACTGCCCGAGGCAGACGCCTGGCTCAACGCCTGGGAGCCACAGACTGCCGACGGCCACGGCATCCCCTCGGGCGAACGCGTCGCCAACGAGCCCATGGTGCTTTTGGACAGCTACGACCCCGATATCGATCAGGGCGCAGCGCAGGCTCTTGCATTCGGCAGACCGCTTGGTCGCCGACCCGTGCGAGCGATGAACGCTCTGGCGGGCTATCGCTGGTATGACGCGTTACCGCGGGTCACCGATATCGCCTTCACCATCGGCACCGAGGGTCGGTCGGTGCGCTACGCCGACGAAGATGTGCTGCCCGCTGACGTCGCGTCCGGTCGCGTCGAGGCGATCACGCTGGATATCACCATCGAACTACCCGACGCCCCCTGCAATAACGAACGGCACAGCCTTCCGTTGGAGGCGCTGGTCTGCCGGAACGACGGCTATGGCAGTCTTGACGAAGCGGTCATCCTGGTCAGCCGGTCCGCTACGATCACCCCCGGCACGCTGGCCTGGCTGATCGAGGCATCTTGCTTCAGCTATGACGAGGACCATGACAGCGACAGCTGGGATACCCAGCATCGCGCGTTCGAGAAGACCGCCCGTCAGATCGCCTGCGAGATACTCCTCGGCGAAGAACAGGCACTCCTCGAACGCATCCGCGATGCAATCGAGGACGAGGTCATGTGGCTCATCCCCGATGGCAGGTCGATCAATTTGATCGCCGGCGCTGGCACCATGACGCTGTCGATCGTCCCCCGAGAAACCACCGGCTGACGCGGCGACCCCTTTGCACTCGGCCACGAGCGGCCACCACACGCGATTCCAACACATCTCACCATGGAGGGGCTATGCGCCGCGTCCATAGCTGCATCTGCTCTACCGCCCATCTGCCGGTTCAAGAACGCATCGCGATCGACGCACTGATCGCCCGGTCGCCGCGACGCCGGGGGCGGATAATCGTTGAGCATACCGATCTGTCGATCGAGCCACACCAATATGGCTTCTTCGTCCATCTCGGCGTCCTTGATGACCATCTCGAGCGGCCGGACACGCTGTCGCCGGAACTCTGGCGATTGCTCGCGCATGCCCACGATGCCGGCGCCACCTGGATCTCTTTCGACTGCGACGAGCCGCCCTCCAGTGAATTTCCGACCTTCGACGATGACTCCCGCCGAACCCCTTGCGGCACCTTCGATCAACCTCTCCGCAAACAGGGACGCGACGATGCGTGAACGATCAATGCCTTCTCACGCATCGCGTGACGAAAATGCCAACCCGCACGCGCTCACAACTTTCGAAATCGCGTTGAGCGACGAGGAATTGCTGATCGCGGCCATCCTCGAATTCGATCCCGACGCCGACCCATGCCCGGCGCGCAACGACCTTCAAACCGATCAGCCACCGATGCACGCCATATCCGGCGCTGCCTTCTCACTGCGCACCTGGGAGAAACTAGCCGACCGCCATTTTGCGCCTTCGCCAACGTTGGACGCGCCGCAACCGCTCCAGCGGTTTCTCGCATGGCGCGCCCGTTACCCGAACGCCTGACCGTTCTACGAGATTCGCCACAGGAGCCGACCATGTCCGCGCTGTCCCCCCTACGTCACAGACTGACCAGTTTCGAGCGATGCTATGCGGTGGCCACGCAGCTGCGGCGCGAAACCCAGATCAACCAGTTCGTCATTCGCACCGGCATGCCCCTGCAGCCCTTTCGCGTGACCGCGCGGCGACCCGCCGATGAGGACCAGATACTGGCATGGGTGGCATGAGCGACCGCGCCCCTGGCTTGAGCCGGAACCAGCCCGTCGTGGCGGCCTGGGGCATGGGCCTCGATTCTACGGCACTCTCTGTGGAGAATCGATAAGCTCATATGACGTTGACGGTTGCAGGCGGCGTCCGGCGACCGTCGAGAACCATTAATCTCATTCGCAGAATCGGTTCTCGATTCGCCGGTGGCCTCCGAGAATCG
>NZ_QVRA01000047.1 GCF_003591655.1 Sphingobium terrigena | reverse complement strand
AAGCAGGTCGCGCGTCGTTTCCAGATAATTGGCGATCGCGGTAAGCGGCTGGTTCAACTCATGGGCCAGCGTCGACGCCATCGTGCCCATCGCGCTGAGGCGCGAGACGTGAATCAATTCGGCTTGCAGCTCCTTGAGCTGCAGTTCGTTGCGGTCGCTTTCTGTCAGGTCGTGAATGAAGCCCGTGAAGACGCGGTGGCCACGGTGACCGGCCTCTCCGATCGAGAGTTCCATCGGAAAGGTGGTACCGTCCCGCCGTTGGCCAACGACGATCCTGCCAATACCGATGATCCGCCGTTCGCTCGTCGACAGATATCGGCCGATATAGGAATCATGCCGTTCACGGTCCGGGGACGGCATGAGGCTGCTCACATTGGCGCCGAGCACCTCTGCTTCCGAATATCCGAACAAGCGCTCGGCCGCGGCGCTGAAGGACGTTATCAGCCCGCGCTCATCGATGATGACCATGGCATCGGGAACTGTATCCAGGATCGACTGGAGATGCTGCTCGCGGGCAACGATCGCTTCCTTGGTCGCGGCTTCATCGGTCGTGTCGCGCAGGATCTTGCCATAGCCGCTCAGCTGGCCGGCCTCATCGTGGAGCGCCGTCGTCGTCAGATGGGCGAGGAACTCCGACCCGTTTTTCCGAACGCGCCAAGACTCTTGCTCGACCCGGCCAAGCTGCTCCACCTGCGCGAGGTGCCTATCCGCAACGCCCGCCGCGATATCTTCCGCGCAATACAGGAACGAATGGTGTTTCCCGATCGCATCGGAGCTGGCCCATCCCGTAATTTCTTCACAGCCGGCGGTCCAAACTGTCACGAGGCCCTTAGGGTCAAGCGCATAGACGGCGTAATTTGGCGCGCTCTTCACTACCTGAATGATCGTGCCCGAATCGGGATCGAGGCCATTCGCCTTTTGGCTCTCAATCATGCCCCCATCCATCTCCCCGTCATCCACAGTCAAACAAGGTTAGAATGGATTTGCGGACAGGCGCCGACAGCCGTCGGAGGCAGGGTTTCTGCCATCGTTCCCACCATGCACCCGGCGAGCGAAAATCGGCGTTGGCTTTCGAAACGAGACATCAAGCGTGGCTCCCCATAACTCTATACGCAGGAGCAGCGGTTACCCCTCACGCTCCGTTTCCCCGGTCACGGCGTCCGAGCTATCGGGCTGCGCCAAGATCATCATTGTGGACCTTGGACCATAGTCCTGGGTCAAGCGATATTGACGAGCCTAAAACGGCAGCGCCTGGAGAGTTCATGCTGTCACGAAGATGTCGCTGGACGAGAGTGGCACGGCCAGGCGTTGCCGTCCGAGCGACAGGGGCCACCGGCGTTGGCCGCGTCCGTGAGATGCACCCGCTCCTGGCAGGCTTTGGGCGACGCACCCGGATTGAATCAACCGACCGTGAATTGCCCCATCATGCCTTCATCCTCATGTTCCAGGATATGGCAGTGATACATAAAAGGTGCTTTGGTGGCCGGCTGGTCGAACCGGACCAACAATTCTACCGCCTCCTTCACGACGATCGTATCGCGAGGCCCCTGATCGAGAAGGTCCGGGTCGTCGCCATCGCGGCGTAGCACGTCGAAATGCACGCCGTGGATATGGAAGGGATGCGCCATCTTCTTCCCGGAGACGTTCCATATCTCGACGTCCCCGAGACCGACTTCCTCGTCGATGCGATCAATGTCGAACGGCCTGTCGTTGATCGCGTATGCGCCGTCATCGCTGTCCATCATACCGCCCATCGACATATTGAGCACGAAGCGCCGGCGCCTTACGGCCGCTTCAGGATCTGGTACGGTGCGTGCCGCCAGGAGCAGTGGTACAGCGGCTGCGGCCCGCCCGCCCAAGCCCGGGCGCGGTGAGAAGGTCAGCACCGTCTCCGTCGTTGAAGCGTCGTCTTCATCGTCGTGATGGTCGCCCATCATTCCCATACCTCCCATCATCCCCATCATCGACGCGCTCGCATCTTGAGCGGTGACCAGAGCGACCGGCTTGCCATCGGCGAAGCTTACCAATATCTCGGCACGCTGGCCGGGTGCCAGGGTGAGGGCCTGCAGTTCGACGGACCTCGCCAGGAGACCGCCCTCGGTGCCGATCCAATGAAACGTCCGGTCATCGCTGAACGAAAGCTCATAGATGCGGGCGTTCGAACCGTTCACGAGCCGCAACCGCACCAGGCGGTCCGGAACATCGGCCCGAGGCGTGGGTGCGCCATTGACCAGAATCGTGTTGCCACGGCGGCCCTGCGAAGCAACCATCATGCCGGTCGGCATGACCAGCCGGCCATCCTCGAATTGCCGGTCCTGAATCAGGACGGGCAGATCATCAACGCCATAGTCCGACGGCAGTCCAAGGCCCTGCTCTTCCTCATCCGTCACAACCAGCATGCCCGCGAGCCCCGAATAGACTTGCTCACCCGTCAACCCATGCGCATGCGAGTGATAGAAGAGGGTCGCCGCCGGCTGGCGGATCGGCAGCGTAGGACGCCAGGTCGCACCGGGAGCGATCAGCTGGTGCGGGCTACCGTCCAGTTCGCCCGGCACGAGCAGCCCGTGCCAGTGAACCGTTGTGTCAGCCGACAGGCTGTTGCCGACGGTCATCGTCACATCGTCGCCGCGGTGAACCCGCAGCGTCGGGCCGAGATAGCTACCATTGTACCCGAGCGTGGCGCTTCGCCGGCCAGGGAAGAACGTGGTCTCGCCTTCCTGTGCTCTCAGGTTGATCAGCTGGCCGTGTTGGCGCGCGTCGACCAGGCGCGGGATCGGAAGCGTCCCGGCACGCTCGGGCGAACCGAATTTTCGCGTACACGCCGCCGCCAGGAGCAGACCCCCGCTCGCCAGCAACGTCCGCCGGTTCAGTAACATCATGACCGCCTCCTGGTTGGCGCGGAGCGCCTGCTTTGCTAAATGCGAATTCAGCGAGCCACCAGCTGATCGAGGATCGGGCATCCCGACCGGTCGTCACCACCGCATCGATCCGCGAGATCGAGCAGCGGCACGCGCGTCGTCTGGAGCTTGCGAGCCTGACAGCTGTTCGGCGCGCGTGATGGGCAAGCGACATGACCTCGGCCTGGAGCGCTCGAAATCGCTCCAAAGGGAGAGGGAGACGAGATCCGCGATCTCCACGATAGGAAAACCGAGATCGCGAGCGATCGCGCGATAAAATGGCAACTGGTGGGCGGGAAACGAACAGTCGCGATAACCCGTTATCGCTGCGAAGCCTGGTTCGCATCAGGGAGATCTTCTCATAGTGCCGGATCACCCGCGGTGATACACTGCTCCGCCGGTGCGTGACCGAAGGATCAACACGCGGCCTCACCGCCGCCCCCTTCCATGGCGATTGATAAGAGCGACCGTATGATCGGCGATCACGCGCTCCTCATCAGTGGGAACGATCCGCACGATCACTCTGCTATCTGGCGCGCTGATGACAGGCGCATTCGATGCATTTGCGTCGAGATCAAGAATGACGCCAGTCCAAGCTAAGCGCTCGCAAATCGCAGCCCTAATCTCTGAATCATTCTCGCCAATGCCGGCGGTGAAGACGAGACCGTCGAGACCGCCGAGCGCGGGAATGAGAGCGGCGGCCTGACGGCCAGCTTGCTGGACGAAAAGGGCGACCGCCTCCTTCGCTTCCGGCGCGTCGCTTGCATGCAACGTACGCATATCGCCTGAAATCCCGGACACACCGAGTAAGCCCGACTGCTCATAGAGCAACGTCTCCACCGCCTGTGCGGCCATACCGACCTGAGTCTGAAGATGAAGCACCACGCCGGGGTCGATCGCGCCCGAGCGCGTGCCCATCATCAATCCGTCAAGCGCCGTGAAGCCCATCGTCGTATCGACGCTCGCCCCGGCACGCATTGCGCACATGCTCGCACCGTTGCCTAGGTGCGCGGCGATGACGCGGCCTGCGGCCAGAGCAGGGTCGATCTCGCGAAGGCGGCCCGCAATGTATTCATAGGACAAACCGTGAAAGCCATACCGGCGCACGCCCTGGCCGTGAAAAGCGCGCGGAATCGGCAGGCGCGTCGCCAACGGCGGCATGCCATGGTGAAACGCGGTATCGAAGCAGGCGATCTGCGGCAGCAAAGGCGCCAGCAGGCGCAAGGCCCGGACCGCGGCGAGGTTATGCGGCTGATGGAGCGGCGCCAATGGGATCAAGGCATCGAGCGCATCCAGCAAAGTATCATCGATGATCTGCGGCGCGGCGAAGCGCACGCCGCCATGGACGATACGATGGCCGATCGCGGCGACCTTGCGGTCTCCCAATTGGGTTGCCGCCCAGGCAAAGAGGTCCTCGAGCAGATTCTCGTGCGAGAGTGCGTCCCCGCCCGGCCACGTCTTTTCCACGATGGTCTCGCTGCCCGCGTCGCGCGCGACGAGCCGGGGGCTAGTGCCGATACCCTCGATCTTGCCGCCCGCATCGAAGTCGAGCTGTCCGCCCGACAAGCGATAGAGCGCGAACTTGATGCTCGACGAGCCGGCATTGAGACTGACGATCGCCTTCATGCCGGCTTCGCTATCGGGCCGGGCGTGGCTCTGGGGGCGGCCCGCGCCAGCAACAGCGCGATTGCGCATGACGCTACGCTGGTGCGGAGCGAATCCGCCCGGCTGGTGAGAATGATGGGTACCCGCGCGCCCAGCACCACGCCGGCCGCGTCCGCGCCGCCGAGAAAGGTCAGCTGCTTGGCAAGCATATTGCCGGCTTCCAGATTGGGAACGACGAGGACTTCGGCGCGCCCTGCAACGGGGGAGACGATGCCCTTGTCCTTTGCCGCCTTCTCGCTGATCGCGTTGTCGAAGGCGAGCGGACCGTCAAGGACGCCGCCGACGATCTGTCCGCGATCGGCCATCTTGCACAAGGCGGCCGCATCGAGCGTCGAGCGGATCGCCGGATTGACCGTCTCCACGGCAGACAAGATCGCGACCTTCGGACAGGCGATGCCGATGACATGCGCGAGGTCGATCGCATTGCGGATGATATCGGCCTTGTCTTCCAGGCTCGGATCGATGTTGATCGCCGCGTCGGTGATGATGAGCGGCGCCGGATGCCCGGGGACGTCCAGCAGATAGGCATGACTGATGCGGCGCTCGGTTCGCAGGCCCGTCGCAGCCGGAACGACAGCACCCATAAGTTCGTCGGTGTGCAGCGATCCCTTCATCAGCAGCAGTGCTTCGCCCGAGCGGACCAGTTCGACCGCACGCGCCGCGGCGGCATGGCTGTGGGGCACGTCGATCAGGCGGAGGGCACCGATATCCTTGCCGGCGTCCTTGGCAGCCACACGGATGCGAGCCTCGGGGCCGATCAGGATCGGCACGATCAGGCCGGCTTCGGCAGCGGCTGCCGCAGCCAGGATCGCGGCGGTGGTGCAGGGATGTGCGATCGCCGTGGGAACGGGCTCGACGCTTCTCGTCATCTCGATCAGCCGGCGGAAGCCGTCATGATCCGAGAGCTGGATATCGGGCAGCGCCATGCGCGGGCGCCTTACTTTCTCGGTTGGCGCTTTGACCTCAGCCTCGCCGTTGATCACCTCCTCGCCGGCCTGGTTGATGCAGCAACAGTCGAAGACGACGATATGATGCTTGGCGCGCTTCTCGCGTACCGTGACCGACGCGACAATCGTATCCCCCAACCCTACGGGTCGCTTGAACCGAAGGCTCTGGCTCAGATAGATCGCGCCCGGCCCAGGGAGCTGCGTGCCGAGCACGGCCGAGATCAGACCACCACCCCATAGGCCGTGCGCGATCACCCGCCCGAACATGTCGCCGGCGGCATATTCGGCATCGAGATGGGCCGGATTGACGTCGCCCGAAACCAGGGCGAACAGCTGAATGTCCTGCTCGCCCAAGGTCCGCGTGACGCTCGCCGTCTCACCCACGACGATCTCGTCGAAGGTCCGGTTCTCGATCATTTTGAGGCTGCCCATTGCTCAGCGCTCCAGCACATAATGGCCGGGTGCATCGCAGAGCGCTACGAGGCCCCTGTCCGGATTACCCATCGGCGGCGGGGCCTGCGGCGCGCCGGAATGATCGCCGAGCCAGGCCACCCAGTCCGTCCACCATCCCTCGCGCGCCTCGGCCTGGTCCAGCCAATCGTCCGGATCGAGCGCGGGGCGGTCGAGGACGCGGGTCGCGACATGATAGCTGCGGTGGCGATGCCCGGGCTCGGACACGATGCCGGCATTGTGGCCGCCGCTGGTCAGGACGAAGCGGATCTCGGCGCTGCTCAGCCAGTGCAGCTTGTGGACCGACCGCCACGGCGCGACAAGATCGCGCTCGGTCCCCACCACGAAGATCGGCTGACGCAGCGACGAGAGCGTGATCGTGCGCCCTTCGACCTTGAACCGGCCTTCGGCCAGATCGTCGTCGAGAAAGAGCGTGCGCAGATATTCGCTGTGCATGGCGTAGGGCATGCGGGTGCCGTCCGCATTCCATGCCATCAGGTCGGTCATGGGTTCGCGCTCGCCCATCAGGTAGGTGCCGAGGATGTGCGACCAGATCAGGTCGTTGGACCGCAATATCTGGAAGGCGCCGCCCATCTGGCTACTGTCGAGATAGCCACGGCTCCACATCATATTGTCGAGCAGGTTGAGCTGCGCCTCGTCGATGAACAGGCCGAGCTCGCCCGGCTCGCTGAACTCGGTCTGCACCGCGAACAGGCTGAGCGATGCGAAGCGTTCGTCGCCGTCGCGAGCCATGGCCGCCGCCGTGATCGCCAGCAGCGTCCCGCCCAGGCAATAGCCGACGCCGTGGACCTTGTCCGAGCCCGTGATCGCTATGACCGCGTCGAGCGCCGCCATCGGCCCGAGGCGAAGATAGGCGTCGATATCGAGGTCGCGGTCCGCGCTCTGGGGATTGTGCCAGGACAGGACGAACACGGTATAGCCCTCGGCCACCAGCCAGCGGATTAGCGAGTTCTCCGGCGACAGGTCGAGAATGTAATATTTCATGATCCAGGCGGGAACGATGAGGATCGGCTCGGGGCGGACAATCCCGGTCGTCGGCGCATATTGGATGAGCTCGACCAGCGCGTTGCGGAACACCACCTTGCCGGGCGTGATCGCCACCGTCTCCCCGGCGCGGAACGCCTCAGTCCCTACGGGCGGCTCGCCTCGGGCGCGCCGCTCCGCATCCTCCATCCAATGCTTCGCACCCTCGACCAGGCACTCACCACCGGACTCGATGATCTTGCGCTGGAGCACGGGATTGGTCGCGAGGAAGTTGGTGGGCGCGATGACGTCGAGCATCTGCCGTGCCGCGAACGCCACCATCTCTTCATGATGCCTGGACACGCCGCTGATGCCGGTGGTCGCCGCATGCCACCATTGCTGGGTGAGAAGGAAGGATTGCGAGATCAGGTCGAAAGGGAACTGCCGCCAGGCCGGATCGATAAAGCGCCGGTCCTGCGGTAGCGGCTCGATCGCCGGCGCGGCATCGACCTGCCCCACACGTCGCACGGCATAATCGGCAATCCGCTGGACCTTTCGCCCTGCCTTGCCGGCAAGCTGCAGCCGCTTGCCCGGCGATATGGTGAGATGAGCACACCAGTCCAGCCACGCCTGCATCATTGTCACCGGCGACAGGCCAGAGGTCATCTGCGCGATTGCCGCGGCCGAGGCATGGTCGAGCGTCCGAGCGATGCCGTCGAGTGGGTCGCACTTGGCACAGTCTGCGGACGTATCGATCATGCAGCGTTTCTCCGGGGGACGTCGCGGCATGCCCGGCATGGCTCGAAACAACATTACGTGATGTCCCCAGATGCTTGTCCGTTAACGAGCGCACGCGCATAATGCCTGCCATGTCTCTCGAGGCGGGGCTCTCCCAAACCGCCCGTCTCGGTGACCCCTCAGGCTCCAGAGGGCCACCGCCAGTCGCGAACGGCAGGCATATCGATCCCGTGTGCCGCGATGTACCGCTTGTGCTCGACCAGCTGATCATCGATCGTCTGCTTGGCGTAGGCGGCCGCGCTATCGGGCAGCTCCACATGGTCGATAACCTTCCCCATGAAATGGAAGCGGTCGAGATGGTTGCGGACCACCATGTCGAACGGCGTCGTCGTCGAGCCCTCCTCTTCGAACCCGTGGACGTGGATATTCTGGTGGTTGGTACGCTTGTAGGTGAGCCGATGAATTAGTGCCGGATAGCCATGATAGGCGAAGATGACCGGCTTATCCGTCGTGAAGAGCGCGTCGAACGCGCTGTCGCTGAGCCCATGAGGGTGCTGGCTGTTGGGCTGCAACGTCATCAGATCGACGACGTTGACGACGCGGACCTTGAGCTCGGGGAGTTGCACACGCAACAGGCTGACCGCGGCCAGTGTCTCCAGCGTTGGAACGTCGCCAGCACACGCCATGACGACATCCGGCTCTCCGCTGCGATCGTTGCTGGCCCAATCCCAGATACCGATGCCGCGCGTGCAGTGCTTGATCGCCGCATTCATGTCGAGCCACTGGGGTGAAGGTTGCTTGCCGGCAACGATGACATTGATTCGGTCCCAGCTGCGCAGGCAATGGTCGGTGACAAAAAGCAGGGTATTGGCGTCGGGCGGGAAATAGACCCGCACGATGTCAGCCTTCTTGTTGACGACATGATCGACAAATCCGGGATCCTGATGGCTGAAGCCATTATGATCCTGGCGCCAGACGTGAGAGGTCAGCAGATAATTGAGCGAAGCGATCGGGCGACGCCAGGGCACCTCCTTCGCCGTCTTCAGCCATTTGGCGTGCTGGTTGACCATCGAATCGACGATGTGGATGAACGCCTCATAGCAAGGAAAACAGGCCGTGGCGGCCCGTCAGCAGATAGCCTTCCAGCCATCCCTGGCAGCAATGTTCGCTCAGCACCTCCATCACGCGTCCGCTGGGATCGAGATGGACATCGTCCGCGATCGTCTCCGCGTCCCAGCTCCGGTCGGTGGCTTCGAAGATCGTCTGCAACCGGTTGGATGCTGTCTCGTCCGGACCGAAAACGCGGAAGTTGCGGGCCTGGGCGTTCTCCCGCACCACGTCGCGCAGGAACGTACCCATCACCTGGGTCGCCTCGCCGTCGCTCTCGCCGGGATGAACAACCGGGACCGCGTAGGATGCGAAGTCGGGTAACCGCAGAGGGCGCATCAGAGCCCCGCCATTGGCATGCGGATTGGCACTCATCCGCCGGTCGCCGCGCGGAGCCAGAGCCGCAATTTCGGGCCGAAGCCGCCCGCCATCATCGAACAGTTCTTCCGGATGGTAGCTGCGCATCCATTCCTCGAGCAGCCCAAGATGCTCGGGCTTGTCCATCGTGAACGGGACCTGGTGCGCCCGCCAGAAGCCTTCGCTCTTCTGCCCGTCGACGATCTTGGGTCCGGTCCAGCCCTTTAGGCTGCGCAGGACGATCATCGGCCAGAGCGGACGCGTCGTGACCCCACCGTCGCGCGCGGCCTTCTGGATCGCGTGTATCCGATCGACCGCGTCGTCTAGCGCGGCCGCTATCGCCCGGTGCATCGCGTCCGGCTCCTCGCCGTCGACGAAGATCGGCAGGTAGCCATAACCGCGAAACAGCGCGTCGAGCTCGGTGTGCGAAATGCGCGCAAGGACAGTCGGACTTGCGATCTTGTAACCGTTGAGATGCAGGATTGGCAGAACGGCCCCGTCGGTCGCGGGATTAAGGAACTTGTTGCTGTGCCACGAGGTCGCCAGCGGTCCGGTCTCCGCTTCGCCGTCGCCGACGACGCAAGCAACGATCAGATCGGGATTGTCGAAGGCGGCGCCAAACGCATGCAGAAGAGAATAACCCAGTTCACCACCTTCATGGATTGAACCGGGCGTATCGGGTGACGCATGACTGGGAATGCCGCCAGGGAAGGAGAATTGCCGGAAAAGCTGGCGCAGGCCATCTTCGTCGGGACCGATGGCAGGATAGACTTCGCTATAGGTGCCCTCGAGCCATGTGTTGGCGACGACACCTGGTGCGCCATGACCAGGCCCGGCGATGAAGAGCGCATTGAGGCCGCGCGCCTTGATGACACGATTGAGGTGCACATAGAGGAAGTTAAGCCCGGGGGTCGTACCCCAGTGTCCAAGCAGCCGCGGCTTGACGTGATCCATCTTGAGCGGTTCGCGGAGCAGCGGATTATCGAGCAGATAAATCTGTCCAACCGAGAGGTAATTGGCGGCGCGCCACCAAGCGTGGATCAGGCCGATCTCATCGCTGGAGAGTGGCTGGCCTGTCGCCTCGGGCTGCGGGTCCATGGTCATTCTTCCTGAAACTGAAAAGGCATGGTTTCCCGGCCGCCGAGCCGGAGCTGGTGTTTGCCGGAGCGCTGATGCGCCACCGCGCAGCGCTCAAACTGCTTGCGCACCCATGAATGGCGCAGACTGCTCACAACATGCGTATTGATACGGATGGCAGTGCCGCACACTTATACCAGGCAATCACGTCGCTTCCGGCATCAGCTCGGCCCCCTACTCCGATACCGCCCTGGTTCGGCCGCGTGCGCGTGCCCCGGCCGCCAGCTCAACCACCTCGGCGGTGATTTCCTCCTGACGCGTCAGCCGTTCCTCGCGTTCAAGTGCCTGGAGTCTGGCGTCGATATTGGTTTTCGCGGCCGCCATCGTCGCCATGCGAGATGGGGTGGTTGCCGCCCTCCCCAGACGGCACTGAGATGTGCCAGGATAGTGGAATTAGGACCACTGAGCGGAAAGGACGGCAATCGTGTCAAAAGATACAATGATCGGCGTGGACTTGGCAAAGTCCGTGTTTCAGCTTCATGCAGCGTCAATGACAGGCGAACCCAAGTTTCGGAAAAAGCTTCCGCGTTCAGCCTTCGCCGCATTTATGGCAGCGCAACCGTCGGCGGTGATCGTGATGGAAGCATGTGGCAGTGCGCATTATTGGGCCCGGGAAATGATCCGGCTTGGCCACGAGGTCAAACTTATCGCACCACACTATGTTAAGCCGTTCGTGAAGCGACAGAAAAATGATGCCGCTGACGCTGAAGCGATCGTAATTGCGGCTCAACGACCAGAGATGCGGTTTGTTGATCCAAAGTCGGAAGAGCAGCAAAGCAGGGCGATTCTATTTCGCGGAAGAGAACGGCTGGTTCATCAACGCACGGAACTGGTCAATGCCGTAAGGGCGGCGCTCTATGAATATGGTCATGTTGTCCCCCAAGGCATAAATCAGCTCTGCAGGATTGCGGACATTCTTGATGAGCTTAACAGCGATTTGCCCGTTTTGATGCGGGAGGAATGCCGAGATCTATTGGCACAGATCGCTGAGAAAACTGAGCGTATCAATATACGGACAAAGAAGATCAAAGCGCTGGCGGCTGAAACTGACGCGGCCAAGCGGCTACAGACGATTCCGGGAGTTGGCCCTTTAACAGCCTTAGCGGTCGAGGCCTTCGCCCCATCAATGGAGAGCTTCCGATGCGGGCGGGACTTCGCGGCCTGGCTCGGTCTTGTCCCGCGACAATTCTCCTCGGGCGGAAAGGAGCGCCTTGGACGTATTTCGAAAGCGGGTCAGGCCGATATCCGCAGACTGCTTATCATAGGTGCAATGTCCCGTCTGAATTGGATGGGTCGAAGATCGATTCCAGAAAATTCCTGGCTCGCAGATATGCTTGCCAGGAAACCGAGAATGCTTGTGGCAATTGCCCTCGCCAACAAGATGGCCAGAACGATTTGGGCCCTGATAAAAAATGGTAATGAATACAGAATTCCGGCGCAGGCAGCAGTTGCATGATCGGCATGCCAACAAGCTTACCTAACGTCGGATGATGGGGGTGTGAGAAGGCGACGACCCGAATGGGCGAAATGAGCGAACAGATCTGGTTCGGGAAAACCAGTTACGAGGCGTGAGCATCCCAGCTCGAAAACGAGATTTGGACTCGAACCGCAGATCACCATACCGGCCAGCGGCTTCTGAAACGCCGCAACCAAAGGCCTGACAGAAGACCGCACTCGATCACTCGCTCTTCGGATCAGAAACTTCTTGCATCACGGGCGGCAACCACAGAAGCCTCGTTTTCAGCGGCGAAGGCCTCGGTGGCCGCTTCGCACAGCTGGGCGAAGACATATTCCTGGGCCAAGCGCTCGACGAGGTCGCTTGCCGGCAGATTGATCAGGGGTATCGACCCAACTGGCTCCGGCGGAAACATATCGGGATCGAGCGGCAAAAGGCTGCGGCGGACGACCGACGCACCATGCCCTGCCGTCCAGACCGGATAGATCATTGCGACCGGGACCGCGCCGGCCACGGCCACATAATCGTAGAGGGCGCCAAGCAGTTCGGTTGCCATATTGGCAAGCGCAGCGGCGCGACTGGGAAGGCTGGTGGCCCAAGCGACGGGCAGTGACCGCTCGGCAGCAAGCGCGGCGGCACGGTCGCCGACGAGGAAGAAGTGCGCCGCTTGGGAATCGCTCGCAGCGGCGTTCAAGACCTGCTCTGGAAAGGCGCCCGCGAACCCCTGCTCTGCGCCGAAGACGATAAGACCTGTCTTGCCCTTTGCGCTGTTCAGCGGCGGTGCCGCAGGTCCTGTCTGTAGCTGCCGCGCCTTCCCAATCGCATGACCCGCCGTCGCGGCATAGGCGCGGATCGCGGGCAACAACGCGCGGCCCTGCTGGGCACGGGCGCCGGCGATGCCGCGCATCGCATTGACCACCGCACCGAGTTGCCGCACAGTGGCGATCCGTCGCCCGACAGTGGCCAGACGATCGCTCATGTCGCGGCGCCAGCGCTGGAACTGGCGATCATCCGTTGCACGGCCGCCAACAATGCGGCCCGCAACGTCGCATCCATTGTCCCCTTATCCTCGACCTGCCCTGTGAGCTCGGCGGCGTTGGCATCGAGCCATGACGGCAGCGTCGCGCGGATCGCAGTGATGTCGGGGATCGCCAGGGCATCCAGGAGGCCCTCCGTGAGCGCGATTGCCAGCGCCACCTGATCGACGACCCGCAGAGGCTGGAAGCGCGGCTGGGAGAGTAATGCGCGCAGCCGCCTGCCACGCTCGATCTGGGCCTTCACGCGCGGCTCTGGCTGCTCGCCGAAGCGGGTGAACATCTCGAGTTCGAGGAACTGGGCATAGTCGAGCCGCATCGTGCCGCTCGCGTCCCGCAGCGCCCGGGCCTGCGTCTTGCCGCCCACGCGGCTGACGCTGGTGCCGACATCGACCGCGGGTTTGTGGCCTTCGGCGAACAACCGGGTGTCGAGCACGATCTGCCCGTCGGTGATCGAGATCAGGTTGGTCGGGATATAGGCGCTGACATTGCCGGCATCGGTCTCCGCGATCGGCAGCGCCGTGAGCGAACCGCCGCCCTTTTCGGGCGACATGCGGGCGGCGCGCTCCAGCAGCCGCGAATGGAGGTAGAAAACGTCGCCTGGATAGGCCTCGCGTCCCGGCGGCTGGCCGGTCAGCAGCGCGATCTCGCGGTGCGTGGCGGCATGCCTGGTGAGGTCGTCGAGCACAACGAGCGCATGGCCGCCCTGATCGCGGAAATATTCCGCCATGGTGAACGCGGCAAACGGCGCGATCCATTGCAACCCCGGTGCGGAAGCCGGGCTCGCGACCACGAAGATGCAGCGTTCCGGCGCGCCATGGCGGCGCACCTGATCGATCACGCGCGCGACACTGGAGGATTTCTGGCCGATCGCGACATAGATGCATATCATGTCGCTCGACCGCTGGTTGATGATCGCATCGACGGCGAGCGCGGTCTTGCCGGTCGCGCGGTCGCCCAGGATCAGCTCGCGCTGGCCGCGGCCGAGCGCGAACATCGCGTCGATGACCAATATCCCGGTCTGCACCGGCTGAACGACGAGGTCGCGATCGATGATCGACGGCGCGGGGCGCTCCACCGACTCGAACCGCTCGGCGACGATCGCCGCCCCGCCATCGAGTGGTCGGCCGAGTGGATCGACGATACGGCCGAGCAGTCCTCGCCCCACCGGCGTGCGCACCACTGCGCCGGTGCCCGAGACGATGTCCCCCGCCTCGATGCTGTCAGCATCCTCAAGCATCACGCAGCCGATGCGATCGCGGTCGAGCGTTTGTACGAAGCCCGCCTGACCTCCGGCAAACTGCAGCAATTCGTCGAGCCGTGCCTCCGCCAAACCCGAGACCAGCGCTACGCCATCGCGGATTGATTCGACGCGGCCGATCTGGCGGACCTGTGCGCCGATTTCCGCCGCGGCCACGCGCGTCGCGGCCCGGGCAAGCCATTCATCCGCGGAGCCCGGCATGATCGTCCTCCTTGAGTGCCGCCAGCTGCGTGTCGAGATCGGCTCGCCAGCTGTTACGGACGAGCATGTGCGGTCCATGGAGCTCGAACCCGGCAATCAGCGCGGGATCGACGGTGAAGTTCGGTGCTGCAAGCCCCGGCAGTGCCTCTTCGAGCTTTTGCACGCATCGCGCTTGGGTCTCCCCATCGAGCGCGGCCGGCGTCACGATGGCGAGAGGAGTGTCACCGGCCAGGGCTCGGCGTTCCTCGACCGGCAAGCGTTCGACCCGTTCGAGCAGGGCAGTGAACATCATATCGGTGGTGCCCGCGGCCGGTAGCCGGCGCAGCAACGCAGACGCCATCTGGCCCGCGAGCACGGCCGCGTTTTCCTCTAGCTGTGTCGCCATGCCCTTTTGCGCGTCCTCGACAGAAGCAAGCGCCTGCTTCGCTTTTGCATCGGTCTCGATCGTGGCCGCATCAAGGAGGCGGCTGCGTTCGGCCTCTATGCTGGCCAGCAAAGCTGACCGGCGTGCCTCTCCATCGGCGGCGAAGGCGTCGGTCTGCGCCTTAAGATCCGCTTCCAGCTTGAGCGCAGCTGCCTTTGCAGACTCCGCATCGGCGAGCAGCTGGTCCATAGCCGTCTGGCGCGCGGTGATAGCCCCCATCACCGGACGAAACAGGAAGCGTGCGAGCAGCCAGACGAGAACGACGACGTTGATCGCCTGCAGCGCCAGCGTCCACCAGTCGATACGCATGTCAGGCGAAGGGATTTGCGAAGAGCAGCAGCAGTGCGATCACGAGACAATAGATCGCCATCGTCTCGATCATGGCCAAGCCCACGAACAGGGTGCGCGAGACGGTGTTCGCCGCCTCAGGCTGGCGGGCGATCGCATCCATCGCAGCAGCGACCGCCTTGCCCTGGGCGAGTGCCGGCGCGATCGCGCCAATGGCGATGGCGAACGCCGCGCCGAGGATGCTGACGATGTGGATCCAGTTCATGAAGAGACCTCGTGGTTTGGCGCTTTCGGGGATGGGTTCGCTTCGCTGATGGCGCTGCCGATAAAGACCATTGCGAGCGCGCCGAAGATGTAGGCCTGGACGGCTCCGGTCAGCATCTCGAGCGCCATCAGCGGGATCGGTACGAGCAACCCCGCGAGGCTCAGAACGACGCCGATCATGAACACGCCGCTCATGACATTGCCGAACAGGCGCACCGTCAGGGAGAAGCTGCGGGTAAATAATTCAACGAGATTGAGCGGGGCGAGCAGGATCGACGGCTGCGCGAAGCTGCGCAGATAACCGCGCGCGCCAAGAGCCCGGACGCCGAACCAGAGCGTCGCGCCGAACACGATCAAGGCCAGCGCCGCATCGGTTTCGAGGGCCGCCGTAGGCGGTTCGACGCCCGGCAAAAGCGATGACCAGTTTGCGACGAGCAGGAAGATGAAGAGCGTCCCGATCAAGGGCAGATAGGGCCGGGGCTCCGCGTCCATCGTCTCGCGAATCTGGCGCGCGATCACTTCGACCACCAGTTCCAGCGCCGCCTGGGTCCTGGTGGGACGAAGGCCGAGCCGCCGGGTCAGAAGCCAACAACCGATCGTCAGCACC
>NZ_QVRA01000046.1 GCF_003591655.1 Sphingobium terrigena | reverse complement strand
TTCTGTCGTCGGTCATCGTCTTCTTCTCCAGGTTCGAGTTCGCATCCGAACCCTACCAGAAGATCGACGGTGGCCACCCTTCTCAGGAAAACCTTCCTACACCACCCCGTGGGACACGACCGAAATGGATGCTGAGCCGAAGGCCAGCGCAGCTAAATAAATTCAGCCTGACGAGGTGAAATGAGGTGCGTTTCCTTGCGATAGCTTTGGTAAAGGCAAGGGGTCTGATAACAGCCACCATTGAGGCCATGACGATGATGCATAACCCTCCCCATCCCGGCGAACTGCTGCGTGATGAAGTCACTATGGCGCTCGGCCTGTCCGTCACCGAAGCAGCCAGCCGTCTCGCCATGTCGCGCGTCGCCCTGTCGCGCGTGCTGAATGGCAAAGCGGCGATCAGCCCCGATCTGGCCCTGCGGCTGGAACAGGCGGGCACCAGCACCGCGCGCGCATGACTGGCCATGCAGGCCAATTACGACCTGTGGCGCGCGCGTGAGCATGGGCAGCCGGCTGTGCGGCGGTTGCAGGAAGCGGCTTGAGGCGAAATGCCGGAGATGTTGATCGCCCCGCGCGGAGAATAGGCGAACGCGGCGACATGCGAGCGCGGCGCTGGAGATTAGCACGGATATTTTCGGGCTATGGAGCCCACGCTCGGCGAATAGTAACCTGCAATTAGGAAAACAGACTGCTATGGAGTTCTACATTGAGAAATTTGCAAGGGGGCAAGATTGGCGAAGGCAACAACAGTTAGAAAACCGAGAGTTAGGCGCAGTTACCGGCAGCTTTTTCTCGATGCGTTGGAAAAGCAGTCACAAGGTGAGCAAACGCTGATTGCTAACCAAGTACTTCGAGATGCGCTCGGCTGGGAGGACGCGCTCTATCGTCGAATAAAAGGTGAACTTGTCAGCGAAAGAGAGATCATAGTCGGTCGCGGGAGAGGCGGAAGTGTCGGACTTGCTTCTGCCCCAGGCGAAGCCCCGGCGAAAGCGTTGCAAATTTTTGTTTCATATTCGCATCAAGATGAAAAAATGAAAGATGAACTTATAAAGCATCTCTCACCTCTCAAGAGGCTCAATCTTATAGATGCTTGGCATGATCGAAAAATAAGCGCTGGTGACAAATGGGATGTATCAATCAGTGACGCGTTGCAAAGTGCAGATATAATTCTTCTACTTGTTAGTATAGATTTTATAAATTCTAAATATTGCTACGATATTGAAATGGAATCCGCATTACAGCGTGAACGTGTTGGCGATGTGGTAGTTATTCCGGTGATTGCTCGTAATTGTATGTGGAAAACAACCGAATTCGCTCGATTGCAGGCAACGCCTACGGACGGTAAGGCGATCGCCTCTTGGCCCGATCAGGATGAGGCTCTGACGACGGTGGCTGAACGTGTCCGCGAGGTTGCGGAGCGACTGATGGCGGAGCGTTGATCTGCTTGGTAGCCCCACAAAAAAACGGCCGACCCGTCCCCGGATCGGCCGCTTCACATATGTCCAGCTCGCCGTCGGACTCACCCCGTCATGCCGCCTGTGCCGCCTCCTCACTCGCGGGCAAACGGATCAGATAGTCGAACGCCGACAGGCCCGCCGTTGACCCCGCGCCCATGGCGATGACGATCTGCTTGTAGGGGACCGTCGTGCAATCCCCTGCCGCAAACACACCCGGCACGCTGGTTTCGCCGCGGGCGTCGATTTCGATTTCGCCGCGGGGGGAGAGGGCGACCGTGTCCTTGAGCCATTCGGTGTTGGGGACCAGGCCGATCTGGACGAAGATGCCTTCCAGTTCCACGTCATGTTCGGTGCCGCTGTTGCGGTCCTTGTAGGACAGGCCGGTGACCCGTTCGCCATTGCCGTCGACCTTGCTGGTCAGGGCCGAGGTGATGATCTTGACGTTGGGCAGGCTGGCGAGCTTGCGTTGCAGGACCGCGTCGGCGCGCAGCTGGCTGTCAAATTCGATCAGCGTCACATGGGCAACGATGCCGGCCAGATCGATCGCGGCTTCGACGCCGCTATTGCCGCCGCCGATCACCGCGACGCGCTTGCCCTTGAACAGGGGGCCGTCGCAATGGGGGCAATAGGCCACGCCCTTGTTGCGATACTCGTCCTCGCCCGGCACGCCCATCTGCCGCCAGCGCGCGCCGGTGGAGAGGATGAGGGTGCGGCCTTTCAGCGACGCGCCGTTTTCCAGCACGACCTCATGATAGCCGCCTTCGGTGCGGGCGGGGATCAGCTTCGTCGCCTTTTGCAGGTTCATGATCTCGACATCATAATCCTTCACATGGGCTTCGAGCGCCGACGCCAGCTTTGGCCCTTCGGTATGGCTGACCGAGATGAAATTCTCGATCGCCATTGTGTCCAGCACCTGGCCCCCGAAGCGTTCGGCGGCGACGCCGGTGCGGATGCCCTTGCGCGCGGCATAGATGGCCGCCGCCGCGCCCGCAGGCCCGCCGCCGACGATCAGCACCTCGAACGGCTCCTGTTTCCTGATCTTCTCGGCGGCGCGGGTGGCGGCGCCGCTGTCGATCTTCGCGACGATCTGTTCCAGTTCCATGCGGCCCGAACCAAAGGGTTCGCCGTTCAGGAAGATGGTGGGGACAGCCATCACCTTGCGGGCGTCCACTTCCGCCTTGAACAGCGCGCCGTCGATGGCGACGTGGCTGATGCGGGGGTTGAGGACGCTCATCAGGTTCAATGCCTGCACCACGTCCGGGCAATTCTGGCAGGAGAGGGAGAAATAGGTTTCAAAGGCGAAGTCGCCGTCCAGCCCCTTGACCTGTTCGATCAGGTCCTGCGCGGCCTTTGACGGATGGCCGCCGACCTGGAGCAGGGCGAGGACGAGGCTGGTGAATTCATGGCCCATCGGGATGCCGGCAAAGCGGACGCCGATGTCGGTGCCGGTGCGGCGGATCATGAAGCTGGGGGTGCGCTTGTCCGCGCCCGTAACCACGGTCACCTTGTCCGACAGGTCGGCGATTTCGTTGAGCAATTCGCCCAGTTCGCGCGACTTTGCGCCATCATCCAGCGACGCCACCAGCTCGATCGGCTGGGTGATGTTCGCCAGATAGCCCTTGAGCTGTCCTTTGAGATTTGCGTCCAACATCGTTCTGGCTCCGTTGCGTGGATGAGGGGGCCGCCCTGCACTTCCCAAGGGGAGGGGACAGGGAAAAGCGCAAGACGGCCCGCCGCCGGGGATGGTGCGACCCAAAGACCCCGGATGGAAAAAGCATATGTCTGTATAAAAGGGTGGCCTGGCCCGCCGGGTTCCGCGCCTCTTGCGGGAACCCGGCGGGCCTTTACGCGGCCAGGCGTCTGATTAGATCTTGCCGACCAGGTCGAGCGAGGGGGCGAGGGTTTCTTCGCCTTCTTCCCACTTGGCGGGGCAGACTTCACCGGGGTGCGCAGCGACATACTGGGCAGCCTTGACCTTGCGCAGCAGTTCGGTGGCGTTGCGGCCAACGCCTTCGGAGGTGATTTCCATGAACTGGATCACGCCTTCGGGATCGACCAGGAAGGTCGCGCGGTCAGCGAGGCCAACGCCGGGGCGCATCACGTCGAAATTGTTGGTGATCGTGCCCGACTGGTCACCCAGCATATAATAGTTGATCTTGCCGATGGCGGGCGAGGTGTCGTGCCAGGCCTTGTGGCTGAAATGGGTGTCGGTCGAGACCGAATAGACTTCGACATTGAGACCCTGCAGCGTCGGGTAGATGCTGGCCAGATCTTCCAGCTCGGTCGGGCAGACGAAGGTGAAGTCGGCGGGGTAGAAGAAGAAGATCGCCCACTTGCCCTTCACGTCCGCGTCGGTGACGTCGACGAACTTGCCTTCCTTATAGGCGGTCGCGGCGAACGGCTTGATGGTGGTGTTGATAAGAGCCATGGGCTTGTCAGGTCCTTCTGAGGGGTTGCTGTTGCCGACCCCATGTAGGGTAGAGGTCGAGTCGAGGGAAATTGGTTTTCTCGGACTTGGATAGTGAGAAAAACGATCACGGCCTGACGGATTGATCGACCCAATCACCGCGTCCCGCGTCCCCCCTCCACTGGCCCAATGCGAGCATCATGGCGCGTTCGACCATCGCTTGCGCTTCTTCGGCGGAGAAGGTGGTCGGATCGAGGCAGATTTCCAGCCACAGGCCATCGACCAGCGCGGTCAGGCTGATCGCGGCGAGGCGGGCGCGTTCGGGCGGCATTTCTGGGACGATGACCCGCAGCAATGTTTCGAGCTGGGCGCGGGTGCTGCCATAAACGTCGGCGTGGATGGCGGCAATCTTGGCGTCGGTCTTGACCAGGCTCCAGAAGGCGGTCCAGGTCGCGAGCAGATCGGGATCGAGGATGGGCGCGCGGAAATTGGCCTGGAGGCAGGCGCGCAACTGGTCGCGCGGATCGTCGCCCGCTTCCTCGACCGCCTGCTCCAACGCGGCGGAGACTCGCGCCCCGACATCCTCATAGGTGGCGACGATCAGCGCATCGACCCCATCGAAATAATGGGTGAGCAGGCCCGACGACACGCCTGCGCGGGCGCAGATGGCGCGGACTGAGGTGCCAGCGACGCCTTTGTCGGCCAGGCAGCGCGCCGTCGCCTCGATCAAGGCCTGGCGTCGCACGTCCGCTGTCTCGCGAATGAAGCGCGCTCTGGGTTTGGAAATTACGCTACGTTTTACTGGTTTTTCTGTCATTTTGTCCCCCGAAACCTCTCTTTGCGGTCTCGCAGCGCGGCTGGCAAGATAGGCCGTTGCTTGGGATATGTCTCTAGCGGCGAAAACTGTCGGCGGCGGCACTGGCCAGGCGGTCGGCGCGCTCATTTTCCGGGTGGCCGGCATGGCCCTTGACCCATTTCCAGGTCACTTGATGAGGGGCGGCGGCTTTCAGCAGCGCCTGCCAGATTTCGACATTCTTGACCGGCTTGTTGTCCGCGGTGCGCCAGCCCTTCTTCTGCCAGCCGAACACCCATTTGGTGATACCGTCCATGACATATTTGCTGTCGGTGTGGAGCGTGACGCGGCAGGGTTTTTTGAGCGCATTGAGCGCCTCGACCGCGGCCATCATCTCCATGCGGTTGTTGGTGGTGAGCGCTTCGCCGCCCGACATTTCCTTTTCCGTTTCGCCAAAGCGCAGCACTGCGCCCCAGCCGCCAGGGCCGGGGTTGCCCTTGCACGCGCCGTCGGTGAAAATGTCGACTGTGGGGGTATCGGTCATTATTAGCCTTGCACTGCCAGTCGGTTTCTCGACTTCGCTCGAAACGAACGGATGTTGGAGTTAGGCGCCCAGCAGGTCCGCCGGGTTGGCGCTGGCGTAGAAATCGAGGCGGCGCAGATAGGCAAGCGGGTCCTTGCGAGTCACCAGCGCGTCGGGCGGCGTGTTGATCCAGTCATAGGCGCGGGTCAGCAGGAAGCGCAGCGCTGCGCCCCGACACAGGATCGGGAAGGCGGCGCGTTCCGCATCGGTGAGGCCGTGGGCGGATTCGTACCCCGCGCCCAGCGCCGCCGCGCGATCGGCAAAGAAGGTCGCGCCGTCATGGCTGAACACCCAGGCGCTGTGGGTGATGGCGAGGTCATAGGCGCGAATGTCGGTGCAACTGAAGTAGAAGTCGATGAGGCCCGTGACCTGATCGCCCAGCATCAGCACATTGTCGGGGAAGAGATCGGCATGGATGACGCTGCGGGGCAGGTCCGTGGGCCAATGGGCGTCGAGAAAGGCGAGTTCGTCGCGGACGCGGACGGCAAGGCCTGGTGCGATCTGCTCGAAATCCTCGCCGCATCTGGCCGCCAGATCATGCCAGCCTGCCAGGTCCAGCGTGTTGCGCCGTTCCAGCGGAAAGCCCTCGGCTGCGCGATGCAGCTCGCCCAGCGCCGAGCCGGTTGCGCGGGCTTGCTCCGGGGTCGGTTCAGTGAGCGAAATGCCGGTCAGAAATTCAATGAGGCAGGCGGGGCGACCCGACAAGGTCTGGAGTCGCTGGCCGTCCCGGTCGGCGATGAAGCGCGGAACGAGGCAGCCGCGCGCGCCCAGATGATCGAGCAGGTCCATGAAGAAGGGCAGGTCCGCTTCATCCACCCGCTTTTCATAGAGGGTCAGGATATAGCGGTGGCCGGAGCCATCATGGCCGGTGGTTTCCAGCAGATAATTGCTATTCTCCACCCCTTCGGCAATGCCCTTGGCCGACACGAGGCGGCCTGCGTCATAGCGGGTGAGGAAGGCATCGATCTCTTCGGCAGGGACGTGGGTATAGACGGCCATGGCTCAGGCTGCTTCCAGCCCGCGTGGCAGTTTGAAGGCGATGGTTTCGCGCGCGGTTTCGACCTGCTCCTCGGTCACGGTGAAGCGGGTCGCGATGGCGTCAACCACTTCGCGCACCAGCACTTCAGGCGCGGAAGCGCCAGCGGTGAGGCCCAGCGTGGTGACGCCTTCAAGCCAGGCAAAGTCGATCTCGTCCGCGCGCTGGATCAGGCGGGCGGGGGTGCCTTCGCGTTCGGCCACTTCGACCAGCCGCAGCGAATTGGAGCTGTTGGGCGCGCCGATGACATAGAGCGCGTCGCAGCGCGGCGCGATCGCCTTCACCGATGTCTGGCGGTTGGAGGTGGCATAGCAAATATCCTCCCCCTTGGGCGCGACGATCGACGGGAAGCGATCCAGCAGGGTGGCAACGATCGCGGCGGTGTCATCGACCGACAGGGTGGTCTGGGTCAGGAAGGCGAGGTCGGCGGGATCGGCGGGGGTGAAGGCCAGCGCATCCTCGACCGTCTCGATCAGCGTCATGGTGCCGTCCGGCACCTGGCCGAAGGTGCCGATGACTTCGGGATGCCCCTTATGCCCGATGAACAAGATGTGGCGGCCATCCTTGACCTGCCGTTCGGCCTGACGATGGACCTTGCTGACCAGCGGGCAGGTGGCGTCGAGATAGGAGAGGCCGCGTTCCTCCGCCTTGGCCGGCACTGCCTTGGGTACGCCATGGGCGGAAAAGACGACCGGCACGCCGTCCGGCACCTGATCCAGTTCCTCGACGAAGATCGCGCCCTTGGCCTTCAGGCTGTCGACGACATATTTGTTATGGACGATTTCATGGCGGACATAGACCGGCGCGCCATAGGTTTCGATCGCCCGTTCGACGATGATGATGGCGCGGTCGACCCCGGCGCAGAAACCGCGCGGGGCGGCGATCAAAAGGGTCATGGGCGGGCGGGCGGCGGCGCTGTCGGTCATGGCTTTGCGCTTAGGCGAATGTGGGCCGGGAGGAAAGCCGCTTCCTTGCGGTTGCGCGCAGCGCGGGGGATGGATAAGGAAGCGCAAAGCTTCTGGCCGACGGGCCATGCCAAGGAATGTCTGCCTGTGCCAAGAAACATCTGCCTGTCTCGTACTGCCCTCACCCGCATCATGACGACCGGCATGTTGGCGCTGGCCCTGGCCGGTTGTTCGCGCCGGGGTGAAATCGACGCGACCGGCGGCATTGTCGCGGTGCGCTCTGCCTGCCCGACCGCAGCGGTGCCAGCCTATACCGGCGACATCACCCTGTTCAATCCGGCGCAGAGCCGCGACGCAGCGGCGATCGACGTAGTGGCGGACATCACCAATTTGCGGTCGACCTGCGCCGATGGCGCGCAATATTATACCGAAGCCAGCTTCACCGTGAACGCCCGGCGCAGCGACGCCAGCGTGGCGCGGCAGGTGACCCTGCCCTATTTTTCCGCCGTGGTGCGGGGCGGCAATACTGTCGTCGCCAAGCGGGTTGGCCAGGTGACGCTGAACTTTGCCGCGGGCGACTATCGCGCCAGCGCGCAGGCGAAGGCCGGTTCCTATGTCGACAAGGCGTCGGCATCGCTGCCCGCCGACATTCAGGCCAAGATCACGCAGAAGCGCAAGGCGGGCGATGCGGATGCCGCGATCGATCCCTTCGCCCAGCCCGATGTCAAGGCGGCGCTGCTGCGAACCAGCTTTGAGTTGCTTGTTGGGTTCAACCTGACCCAGGACCAGCTCAAATATAATGCGACCCGCTAAAGCCCGTTACATATTTCCGTTCGGGCTGAGCGAAGTCGAAGCCTGCCACTGAGCGGAGCGAAGTGCCTTCACTCCGTTCAGGTTGAAACGAGTCCCGTGCCTCGTTTCAACCTTCGACTTCGCTCAGGACGAACGGTGTTGAAGGAAATGTCCGTGTCCCTCTATACCCGTTTCACCGCCCATCTCGACACTGTGCTGGACATATTGGAGGCCGACGGCGTCCTGCCCGCCGGCCTTAATCGCAAGGCGGTGACAGTCGAGCCGCCGCGCGATGCGTCCCATGGCGATCTGGCGACCAATGCCGCGATGGTGCTCGCCAAGCCTGCGGGGACGAACCCGCGCGCGCTGGCTGAGGCGATCGTCGACAAGCTGGAGGGGCTGACCGAAGTGGCGCGTGCGTCGATCGCCGGGCCGGGCTTCATCAACCTGACGCTGACCGATGTGACATGGCGTTCGGAACTCGCCGTGCTGGCGGCAGAGGGCGACGATTATGGCCGGTCGACCGTCGGCGCGGGCGTTACCGTCAATGTCGAATATGTCTCCGCCAATCCGACCGGTCCGATGCATATGGGCCATTGCCGGGGCGCGGTGGTGGGCGATGCGCTCGCAACCCTGCTGGAATATGCCGGGCATAAGGTGATCCGCGAATATTATATCAATGATGCGGGCGGGCAGGTGGACGTTCTCGCCCGGTCAGCGCATCTGCGGTATCGCGAGGCACTGGGCGAAGATGTCGGCGCGGTGCCCGAAGGCCTGTATCCGGGCGACTATCTGGTGCCGGTGGGGCAGGCGCTTGCTGCCGAATATGGCGACCGGTTCGTCGGCGCGCCGGAGGCCGACTGGCTGGTGACGTTCCGCAGCTTTGCGGTCGCCAAGATGATGGACATGATCCGCGCCGATCTGGCGCTGCTGGGCATCCATCACGACATCTTCGCGTCCGAGGCGGAATTGCAGGCGGCGGGCAAGCCCGACGAGGCCGAAGCCTGGCTGCGGGCGCAGGATCTGGTCTATGACGGTGTGCTGGAAGCGCCCAAGGGCGAATTGCCCGACGATTGGGAGCCGGTGGTGCTGCCGCTGTTCCGGTCGACCAAATTTGGCGACGATCAGGACCGGCCGATCAAGAAGTCGAACGGCAGCTGGACCTATTTCGGGGCCGACATGGCCTATCATTATCAGAAGGCGCAGAGCGCGGACCAACTGATCGACATCTGGGGCGCGGACCATGCCGGCACGGTCAAGCGCATCCAGGCGGCGGTCGCGGCGCTGACGGAGGGCAAGGCGCGCTTCGACGTCAAGCTCATTCAGATGGTGCGGCTGCTGCGCGATGGTGAGCCGGTGAAAATGTCCAAGCGGGCGGGCAATTTCGTGACGCTGGCCGATGTCGTGGGCGAAGTGGGCAAGGATGTCGTCCGCTTCACCATGCTGACGCGCAAGGCCGATGCGCAGATGGATTTCGATTTCGCCAAGGTGGTGGAGGCGTCCAAGGACAATCCGGTCTTTTATGTCCAATATGCCCATGCGCGCATTTCATCGCTGGGGCGCAAGGCGGAAGAGGCGGGGATCGTGTTGCCTGCGCCCGACCTGTCCCTGCTTGGGACAGCGGAGCTGGGGCTGATCAAACTGGCGGCGCAGTTCCCGCGCGTGGTCGAAGGGGCGGCGCTGACCCGTGAGCCGCATAGAGTTGCCTTCTATCTCAATGACTTGGCGTCCGCCTTCCATGGCTGGTGGAATATGGGCAATGATGATCCGCGCGCGCGCGTCATCCTGGCCGATGATCCGGCGCTGACCGCGTCGCGGCTTTTCCTGGCGCAGGGAATAGGGCAGATTATCCGCAATGGCCTGGCCCTGATGGGCGTGACGGCACTGACAGAGCTGAACTAGAGAGACGCGGACGATGGGCGACTATGCACGGGACCGGCTGGATTTTGACGATGAGGACCGGCTGCCCTGGCTGGAGCCTGCGGTCGATGAGGAGGATGAGGACAGCATCTCGCCGTTGCGGCTGCTGGGTCTGATCCTGCTGGGTCTTGTCCTGATCGGCGCGGTCGTGGCTGGCATCTGGTGGGCGCAGAATCGCAATGGCGCGGGGCTGGCAGGCGAAGGCCAGCTGATCGCTGCGCCTGCGGACAATTACAAGATCGCCGCCAATGAAGCGGATGCCAAGAAGTTCGATGGCGAAGGCGATGCGAGCTTTGCCGCGAGCGAAGGCGTGCTGCGCGACGGGCGGATCGACGCCAGCCGCGTGCCGGAAGCGCCGATCACCAAGACCGCGCCCGCGCCGACCGGGACCAAGCCGGTCGTGCCAGCCAAGCCCGCGCAAAGCGTGAGCGCGCGCGTCACCGACGAAACCGGCGATCGCGCAGCCGTGGCGCCCAAGACAGCACCGGGCGGCGCGCTGATCCAGCTGGGTGCCTATGGCAGCGCGGCGGGGGCCAAGGATGCCTGGACCCGGCTGTCCAAGCGCTTTGCCTATCTTGCGCCGCTGGCAATGATCGTCGAACCGGCGGAAGTCGGCGGAAGCACCGTCTATCGCTTGCGGGCGAGCGCGGGCGGGCAGGCCAGCCTGATCTGCGGCAAGCTGAAAGTAGCCGGCGAAAGCTGCATGGTGGTCAACTGAGCCTTCGCCTTGCGATGGACATAGGCGTCATGCTGCCCGAAGGAAGGGCATGACCGAACGGAAACTGACCCGCGCGACAATCGCGGCGGCGGCGCTGGATGTGCTGAACGAACAGGGGCTGGACCAGCTGAGCCTGCGCAAGGTCGCGGCGCGACTCGATGTCAAAGCGCCGTCGCTTTACTGGCACGTCGCGGACAAGAATATGCTGCTGGCGCTGCTGGCTGAAAGCATCTTCACTGATTGCCTGACCAAAATCCCGGCCTGCACCGATTGGCGCGACTGGTTGCGCGGGTTCGGCATGGCGCTGTGGCAGGCCCAGAATGCGACGCGCGATGCGGGACGGCTGATCCTGGGCGCGGGACAGCCGATAGACGTGCTGGAAGCGATGCAGGAGGCGACCGCTGCGCCACTGGTTGCGCTGGGGCTGGCACCGGAGCGTGCGATCATGATGCAGGCGTCGGTGCAGGCGCTGGTCACCGGCTGGACCACCTTCGCCCAAGGGCCGAACGCGGCCTATCTACAATCCCGATTGCCGATCGACACGGCGTTTGCCGAGGGGCTGGATGCCCTGATCCATGGGCTTGATCCTGCTCCCTAACGATGTTAGACTAACACTGTTAGTTTAACCGGGTCGGCATCGATCGCGACACGCGGCGAAGCGGGCCTTTGTCAGGGAGAGATGTCATGTATCCGTTTCGGGAAGGGTCTTTTGCCGTCCGCAATGGCTGGTATGTTGCCGCGTTTCGTAACGAACTGGGCCGCGATCTGCTGGCGCGGACGATCCTGAACCAGCCGGTCGTCCTCTATCGCAAGGAAGATGGCGAGGCGGTTGCGGTTGGCGGGCGCTGTCCGCACCGGCATTTCCCCTTGGGCAAAAGCTGCCTGAAGGGCGATGCGATCGTCTGTGGCTATCATGGCATCGCTTTTGGCGCGGATGGCCAATGCGTCGATATTCCGTCGCAGGATGTCGTCCCGCGCGCCTACAAAATCCCGACCTATCCACTGGTCGAACATGGGCTGTGGGCGTGGATCTGGATGGGGGACGCGGACAAGGCCGATGTCGCGCTGCTGCCGGACCTGGAGGAGATTGGCGTCACGGCGGCGGGCATGACGGCGCGGCCATTCTATGTGCAGGAGGTGCAGGGACGCTACCAGCTGCTCAACGACAATCTGCTCGATCTGTCGCACCTCGCCTTCCTCCACGCCAGCAGCATTGGCACGGTGGAGAATGCGCAGGCGCCCGAAGAGCTGGTCAAGCGCCCCGGATTTCTGAGTTGCCGCCGGTACATCCGCAATGCCGACGCGCCGGCGGTGATGGCGGCGAGCGGGCGTTATGCGGGCAAGATCGACCGGGTGACGGGGATGGATTTCTATCTGCCGGGCTTTCATGCGGGGATTGGCGACATGGCCTATCCGCAGGACCACCCCGAACATCCCGGCGAAACGATCGTGACCAGCCGGGTCTATCATGCCGTCACGCCCGCGACGCCGGGCAGTTGCATCTATTTCTTTGCCATGGCGTCCGAGGATGTGGAGGGCATGGATTTCATGTTCGATTATCTGAGGCCCGTGCTGGACGAGGACAAGTTCGCGACCGAAGAGATTGAGAAGATGCTGGCGATCATCGGTGAAAATCCCGACGAACTGCTGATCAAGACCGATCGCAACGCGGTGGAGGGGCGGCGTATGTTGCAGGCGATGATGGACGCGGAACGGAGGGAGGCGGCGGAGGCAGCCTGATCGCAGCCGGGCAATTCGCCTTCGACAGGGGCGGCACCAGGCGCTACCATTGGCCCATGAAACCCGTCATCTTCGGCCTGTCCGGCGCAACCCTGACCCCTGACGAGCGCGCGTTTTTCGCCGACTCACAACCGGCTGGTTATATCCTGTTCCGGCGCAATATCGTCGATCGGGCGCAGCTGCGCGCGCTGACCGATGATTTGCGGGCGTTGCATGGGCGGGACGACCTGCTGATCATGATCGATCAGGAGGGTGGCCGGGTGGCGCGGATGCAGGCACCGGTCTGGCCGGCCTTTCCGGCGGGTGCGCTGTTCGACCGGCTCTATGACGTCGCGCCGTCGAGCGCGATCGCGGCGGCGCGCGCCAATGCCCGTGCGATTGCGCTGACGCTGGCGGAGGTCGGCATCACGGTCGATGCGCTGCCGCTGCTGGACGTGCGGCAGGCGGACGCGAGCGACATTATGGGCGATCGCACATTGGGCGCGGAGCCGATGCGGGTCGCGGCGCTGGGGCGGGCGACGCTGGAAGGGCTGGCCGATGGCGGCGTGGTCGGCATCGTCAAGCATATGCCGGGCCATGGCCGCGCGCTGGTCGACAGCCATCTGGAACTGCCGGTGGTGCGCGCGGAGCCGCAAGCGCTGGCGACCGACCTGCAACCGTTCGAGCGGTTGCGCGACGCGCCGATGGGGATGACCGCGCATGTCGTTTACACGGCCTGGGACGCGGAGCGCCCGGCCAGCCTGTCCCCGACGGTGATCGAGGAGATTATCCGCGGGCGAATCGGCTTTGACGGGCTGTTGATGTCGGACGATCTGGACATGAAGGCGTTGCAGGGCAGCATTCCCGATCTGGCGGCGGGCGTGGTTGCGGCGGGATGCGATCTGGCGCTCAATTGCTGGGGACGGATGGACGATATGGTCGGGATTGCCGATCGGCTGCCGGAGATCACGGAAGCGGGCCGGGCGCGGCTCGACCGGGCGATGGCGTCAGTGGCGCGCGGCGGGGATCAGCCGGAACTGGCGGAATTGCTGGCGACGCGGGACAGTCTGCTGGGGTTGGTTGCGGCTTGAGAGGCGAACTCGAAAATTCCTCCCATAGGGGGAGGACTATTGCGCATGACGTTCGGTTATCCCTCCAACGTCATGCTGAATTTATTTCAGCATCCATTTCTCGTCACAAGCAACTGTGTGAGCTGGAAAAATGGATCCTGAAACAAGTTCAGGATGACGGTGAAATAGAGGGCTGTTTCATATGCCATAACCCTGGCCCATGGGGGAGGGACTAGACGTGGACGACCTGTTCATTGCGCCCGCTATCCCAAGCCCCGACACGCTGACCGTCAGCTTCGACGCATGGGAAGGACCGCTTGATCTGTTGCTGACGCTGGCGCGGTCGCAGAAGGTGGATTTGCGCGAGATTTCGATCCTGGCGCTGACCGAGCAATATCTGCAATTTATCGACGGTGCGCGACAGTTGAAGCTGGAGCTGGCGGCGGATTATCTGGTGATGGCGGCGTGGCTGGCTTACCTAAAATCCGCCTTGCTGCTGCCGCGTCAGGAGCAGGCCGATCCCAGCCCCGAAGAACTGGCGTTGCGGCTGCAATTGCGGCTCCAGCGGCTGCACGCGATGCGCGATGCGGCGGCGCGGCTGATGGCGCGCGACCGGGTGGGGCGTGATGTGTTCGTGCGGCGCAAGCCCGAAGGGCTGCGGCTGGTGCGCAAGGCCAAGTGGCAGGCGAGCCTCTATGACCTGATCCAGTCCTATGGCCAGATTCGCGCCCGGACCCAGCCTGCCGTCCATGTGATTGCGGTGCGGCCGGTGATGACGCTGGACGAGGCGATCCAGCGGGTTGGCGCGCTGGTCGGCGCGGCGATCGACTGGACGCGGCTGGAGGCGTTTTTGCCCACGGGACTCGACAGCGCCAAGGCGAAGTCGGCGCTGGCGAGCAGTTTCGTCGCGGCGCTGGAGCTGGCGCGGCAGGGGCGGCTGGAAATCCAGCAGGACGGGATTTTCCAGCCCATCTATCTGCGTGCCGGGGTGCCGGACAGGGGAGCGAAGGCATGAACGGGGAACCGGACGATTATCTGCGTGCGGTCGAGGCGGCCCTGTTCGTGGCCGAAGCGCCGCTGACGCCCGCCGAATTGCGGCTGCATGTCGGCGATGCGGGCGATCTGGCGGCGGTGCTCCGGCAATTGACCGACGAATATGCCGGGCGCGGCATCAATCTGGTCGAGCGGGGCGGGCGCTGGCATTTCCAGACGGCGGCGGACCTGGCCCATATCTTGCGACGCGAGAAGGATGAGGCGCGCAAATTGTCGCGGGCGGCGATGGAGACGCTGGCGATCATCGCCTATCATGAGCCGGTCAGCCGGGCCGAGATAGAGGCGATCCGCGGCGTGCAGGTGGCCAAGGGGACGCTGGACGTGCTGATGGAAGCAGGATGGGTGCGGCCAGCGGGACGGCGCGAGGTGCCGGGCCGGCCGCTTATCTATGCGACGACCGTAGATTTTCTGTCACATTTCGGGCTTAGCAGCCGCCGTGACCTGCCCGGTATCGACGATCTGCGCGCGGCCGGGCTGCTCGATCCGGTCGATTTGGCGCTGGAGGGTCTGGGCGGGCAATCCGTTCTGGAAAATGACGATGATGTGGCCTAGATAGGCTGCCTTACTGGAGTATATTATCATGGGTTCCTTCTCGCTGATGCACTGGGTGATCGTGCTCCTGGTCGTCATGCTGCTGTTCGGTGGCGGCCGGATTTCCGGCCTGATGGGTGACGTGGCCAAGGGTATCAAGAGCTTCAAGAAGGGCATGGCCGACGATGACGACGTCGCCACCCCGGCCAAGCCCGCGACCCGGCTGGAAGGCCATCGCGTGCCCGAACAGGATGCGACCGCTGCTACCGAAGAAAAGACCAAGGCCTGACGCTCAGGCGCCGGGTGGTAGGGTAGCCACGCATGTTTGGTATCGATTCGACCGAGTTCCTGCTGATCGTCATCGTTGCGGTGATCGTGATCGGGCCGAAGGACTTGCCGCGCGCGCTCTACAAGGTGGGGCAGATCGTCGGCAAGGCGCAGGGCATGGCGCGCCATTTCCGCACTGGCCTGGACGCCATGGTGCGCGAGGTCGAGCTGGAGGAGCTGGAGAAGAAGTGGGCCGCGCAGAACAAGCGGATCATGGACGAGCATCCGCCAGAGGTGGCTGCGCCTGCGATGGAAGCGCTGCCTGCGCCTGAGGGAGACGCTGAGGCAGCGCCTGACGGGCCGCCGCCCTTCGTGGCGCAGTCCGCGCCCGTGGCGTCGGCGACCGATGCGCCGCCCTATCTGGCCGGGGAAGCGGCGGCGGACGGCAAGAGCGGGTCGGCGGCATGATCGGCGATATTGACGAGAGCAAGGCGCCTTTGCTCGACCATCTGATCGAGTTGCGCGGGCGATTATTGAAATGCGTCTATGCGCTGGTGCTGACAGGCGCGATCTGTTTCTATTTTTCCGAGCAATTGTTCGCCATTCTGGTCCATCCGCTCAAGGAAGCCTTTGGCGATGCGGGCGGCAAGCTGGTCTATACCAAGCTGTATGAGGCGTTTTTCGTGCAGGTGAAGATCGCCTTTTTCGGGGCTTTCTGCCTGTCCTTCCCGATCATCGCCAACCAGCTATGGGCGTTCGTTGCGCCGGGCCTTTATGCCAAGGAAAAGAAGGCGCTGTTGCCCTTCATTTTGGCGACGCCCTTCCTGTTCGGTCTGGGCGCAAGCCTGGCCTATTTCGTGGTGATGCCGACCGCCTTCCACTTCTTTCTGGAGTTTCAGGGCAATAGCAGCGGCTTGCAGGTCGAGGCCTTGCCGAGCGCGGACGCCTATCTGGGGCTGGTGATGCAGTTCATCCTGGCGTTCGGGATCAGTTTTCTGATGCCGGTGCTGCTGATGCTGCTCAACCGGGCCGGGTTCGTCAGCAGGGCGCAGCTCATCGGCCTGCGCCGTTATATGATCGTGGCGGCCTTCATCGTCGCGGCAGTGCTGACCCCGCCCGATGTCGTGTCGCAGCTGATGCTCGCGATTCCGCTGCTGCTGCTCTACGAGATCACGATCGTTGCGATCTGGTTCACCGACCGGCGGCAGGCGAAGATACAGGAAGCCGAAGAAGCGTCGGCCTGAAACAAAAAGCGGCCCGCCTTTTTGAGGGGCGGGCCGATGCTTGGGAGTCGGGTAGTCTGAACGCGGAAGGGGTCAGTCGGCCGCCTTTTCCACAGCCGCGCCCGCGCTCTGCACGTCGCGGCCAGCGCCTTCGACGGTGTTACAAGCGGCGACCATCAGCGAACCGGTGAGCAGCAGGGCTGCGAGAATCTTTTTCGTCATCGAAACTCTCCTTGAGAAACGTGCGACCGCATGGGGTGAGCCATACCAGTGACGAAAGACAGAACCCGCCGATGAAGCAAGCGTTCCGGTTGTGGAAAATTTAATGATTTCAAGAAGAAAAACGCCCAAAAAAATCTGAGCCCGGAACGCGTCGGGGGGGGGAGGCGTTCCGGGCTCATATTGTGTGGATAGCAAGAGCGGGGGGCAAAAGATTTGCTATCCGAAGTGAAGAACCCACGATGTCGTATTTCGGTTCCCGCAATCTTCAAAAAAAGCGCATTTTTAATCCCGCGCGATTCCAGATATTTGGCTGGTATCGCGGGCGTTAACCGCAAAAAAGTTGGCTCAGACGATCGGGCGGCCGCTGTTGCGATATTCCGGGCGGATGGTGGATTCCGGCAGATTGTCGTCACGATTGGCCGGGGCCGGGCGGATCACGGGGGCGGTCCAGCCGGTCGATGGCACGGGGGGAGCGGCGCTGCTGAAAGGCGCGACAAGCGCCTCGACGGGAGCGACCGGCTTGGCGGGCCAGACCCGGCGTGCCGGGCCGGATATGGTTTCGCGCCCCAGATAGGCGGCGCGGAAGGCGGCGGGGGTGCCGTTATAGCCGGGATTGCGGTAGAAGATGTGCGCGCCGATGACCGCGACCGGGTGCAGGCTGGACGACCAGTTGGGGCGCACCGCCAGCGTGTGATAATGGGTGGCAAGGCCCACCGGCGCATAAACGCGGCCCGCCAGCGCATCCTGCGCCACGCGGCGCGCACGCACCCATTGGGCGGCGGCAGGCAGGCGCGCCATTGCACCGTCGCAGCTGAAGGTGAACTGGCATTTATAGTCGCTACGTTCCGACCCTTCATACACGACGCCGCACACCGTGTCGGGCCAGAGCTGGCTGCGCACGCGGTTGAGGACCACTTGCGCGACGGCGCGCTGGCCATCGTCCGGCTCGTTCCCGGCTTCATAATAGATGGCCGATGTCAGGCAGTTGAGCGCGCGATAGCTGTCGAGGCCGGTGATGCCGCGAAAGATGGCGGCAGGCGCGGCCTGTACCTCGTCCAGCCCCATGACATGCTCGCTCTGCACGGTCAGCGCGCCGGGGACGGGATCAAACGCGCCTTCTGCGAAGAAGAAGGCGGAGCCGGGGAAGTTGGCGGTGGCCTCTTCAGCTGGGTCGTCCTGGGCGTGATGCCCGTCCAGCATGTCGAGCGGGGCGGCGGTGATGAAGCGCGGCGCGACGAGCGCGGCAAGGACAAGCGCGATGATGCTGCTGCGTCCTTTCCAACCCATCGCCTGCATGTGAAGCCCTCATGTGCCGCGACCCGCTGTCGCCCATGTCGCCCATAGACGCATTTCCTTTCCACTTCCTCCCCGGATTCACCCCTGTGCCGCGATGGGACAGGCAGAGGGGCAGGGGTTAACGCGGCGGTGAAACAGCAAGATCCCCCCCTGCAAGGCAGGGCTATCGCATATGACGTTCCGTTATCCCTCCAACGTCATGCTGAACTCGTTTCAGCATCCATCATGCCCCAAAAGCCGCAGTTCGAGACGAGAAATGGATCCTGAAATAAATTCAGGATGACGATGAAGGAGGGAGCAGTTTCATTGCGATAGCCCTGCCTTGCCGAGACCTTTGCGTAAGCGGCGATTTGGCCGGGCGGGTTGGTTATGGTTGTTGGTTGCGCGCGGCTATGCGGTGATTGAGCCATCATGGGCAGGGTTTTAGGCTGTCACTAGCGCGTGGACGTA
>NZ_QVRA01000045.1 GCF_003591655.1 Sphingobium terrigena | reverse complement strand
CTCGCGGCGGGACCGAAGTTCAGGGAGGTGCCGCTCCAAAGGGGGGAAGAAGCGACAGAACATGAAATAGCATGTTGCGATGAATGACGGGTGAAGCTGCTGTTCATGAGCGCTGCAGCTCGGCTTTTTCCAGCAAGGCTTGTGGCTGCCACGGCATCGGAACGCAAAGGCCAGGCCACATTCGTCAGCAGACAGCTCTAGCGGAACCGCGCCATTGTCCATCTGTTCGATCTATCGACCGGCTCTGCGAAAATCGCCGATGCATATGACCCGAAAGAAAGAGGAACCGACTATGGCTGAGACGAGGACGTCCGCGATAATGAAGGCGAGAGCCGCTATGAACTCAAGGTCGATGGTAGCACGGCTATTGCGGCCTATGAACGGCGCGATGGCGCATTGATCTTCACGCACACGCAGGTTCCTGAGGCGCTGGAAGGGCAAGGCATTGCCAGTAAGCTGATCGCCGGCGCGTTGGCGGACGTGCGGGAGAAGAGATTGAAGGTCGTGCCGCTATGCGAATTCGTCGCCGGCTATTTTGATCGCCATCCAGAGGAGCAGGATTTGTTGGCGCTCGACGCGCCAGGCTGATCGCAGGGATGTGTGGATCATCCATGGCTTATAACCATTCCCATGCCTCTCCCGCGCCAGCTAGGTCAACGCAACGATGAAGATCGCCACCTATAATGTGAACGGGATTAACGGGCGCCTGCCTGTCCTGCTAAGATGGCTGGGCGAAGCCGAGCCCGACATCGTCTGTCTGCAGGAACTGAAGGCGCCGCAGGGCAAATTTCCCGAAACAGCGATCCGCGACGCAGGCTATGACGCGATATGGCATGGGCAAAGCCAATGGAACGGCGTTGCGATCCTGAGCCGTGTCGGTGATATCCATGAGACGCGCCGCGGCCTGCCCGGCGATCCGGACGATACGCAAAGCCGCTACATCGAAGCGGCGGTTGCCGGGGTCCTGGTTGCTGGTCTTTATCTACCCAACGGCAATCCACGCCCTGGACCCAAGTTCGACTTCAAATTGCGCTGGTTCGAGCGGCTTCATGATCACCTTGCCTTGCTCGTCGATCTCGATGCGCCGGTTGTGGTCGCCGGGGACTTCAACGTCATGCCAACCGATCTGGATGTTTATGCGCCCGAGCGGTGGCGGGACGATGCGCTCTTCGCGCCGGAGGTGAGGGACGCCTATCGCCATCTGCTGGAGCAGGGATGGAGCGACGCTCTGCGCGAATTGCATCCTGATGAGACCATCTACACCTTCTGGAAATATTGGCGCGGGGCGTTCGAGCGCAACGCGGGCCTTCGGATCGACCATATTCTGCTCAACGCAAAGGCACGCAGCAAGCTTGAATGGGCGCAGGTCGATACAGCGCCGCGCGGATGGGAAAAGACGAGCGACCATGCTCCAGTTTGGATTGAGCTGGCCAACAAGCCGGTGCGCAAGGCGCGTCAGTCGAGGGCTGCAAACCAGTCAGCATAGGGCGTATTGCGCGCCATATGGCGATTATAGTCAGGTGCGCCATCAGTCCACCAGACTGAGCCACGCTCGCCAAGTCCGCGTTTGGCAATGGCCGCCGCCGCATGCGCTTCACGCTCGGCCGATACATCGCCGTTTTTACGGGCGTCGCGCACGGCTCTACGCGCCTGCATCAGATCCGATACCAGGGTGGCGCGAACGTCCTCGTCCAACGCGGGATTGGACAGTCGCCACAGGCGACCGCGCACGACGAAATAACGGCCATCGGGCGTCGCCGGGTGGGTGGCGGGCTCCCGGCTCACGCCGGTCGTGCCGCCTCGCGCGCCCATGCAACGATGGCCTGTTGCGGCATAGCGCCCGATTGCCGCGCAATTTCGCGGCCACCCCGAAACAGGATCATCGTGGGAATGGACCGGATGGCATAGCGACCCGCGATCGCTTGATGCGCCTCGGTATCGAGTTTCCCAAGGCGCATATAGGGTTCAAGTTGTCCGGCCGCGGCGCTGAAGGCGGGGGCCATCTGACGACAGGGGCCGCACCAGTTCGCCCAGAAATCGACAAGCAGGGGAATGTCGGACCGCGCGGCATGCGCGTCGAAATTATCTGCGGTCAGTTTGACGGGCTCCCCAGAGAATAGGGGGCGCTTGCATCGGCCGCAGGTTCCTCCCTTGGCCAGCCTTTCGCGGGGCAACCGGTTCGCCGTTGCGCAAGCCGGACATATGACAATCAGGGCATCATTGGGCGCCGTAGCCATTCTGGTCTCCATCATGCGTCGTCTTGGATGGCATAGATGCCATAGATGGGATCGGGCATCCCGAATGTCAGGCCCCGCAAAGGCAAGCAAGGCCTGGGAGGACGATGAAGCCAATAGACTGCCAAAAAGCGATAGCGTCCTGGCTGGACGTTGGCTTGCGCCCTCGTCTATGCCCGCCGTCCAACGACACAGGATATAGCCCATGAACAATACCGACCTCGCTGAGAAGATCGCCGGCGACAACGGCCTTTCCAAGGCGGATGCCCGCAAGCTGGTCGACGCGGTCTTCGCCGCAATCGCTGATGCTGCAGCAGCGGGCGAAGAAATTGCCCTGAACGGCTTTGGCAAGTTCAAGGTCAAGGACGCGCCAGCGCGCGAAGGTCGCAACCCCTCCACGGGCGCCACTATCCAGATCGCAGCTGCCAAGAAGCTCGGCTTCACGCCCGCCAAGGCGATAAAGGATAAACTGAACGGCTGAAATTTCGCCGGGAAACGTCCGTCCACGGCGCTTCCCGGCTATCGCCGGTTGACAATATTGTTCGCTTTATGTTCCAATCATCGGATGTCTTTCGAGTCTCCCTAGGAGCGGTCGATGTCCAGATTGCATACGACCCTGGCGAGTGTCGGCGAAGTCGCCATGCATTTCGGTGCGGCGCTGCCGCAAGGGCCTGTCCATTTTGCTCGTGAAACCACCGAGGGCGCCGACGGGCTCGTCGTATTTGAAAGCCGGGGACGTCGGCTGTTACGGTCGATGGGGTGGGGATTCCCGCGCCCCGCGAGATGCGCGAACATGGCGACGATCCTCAGCGGCTGGGGCTGGTTGCCGATCTCACCAATCCCATGTGGGAGCATATGGTCGTGGACCCGCGCTATCGCTGCCTTATCGTCCTGACCCATTTCGCCAATCCGGACGGCGCGCCCGGGCATAAGACGAGGACTTGGTTCTCGGTCAAACATGCTCCCGTCATGGCCTGGGCCGGCTTCTGCCGGAACCTGCCTGATTACGGCCCTGTCTATGCGGGCATGACAATGGTGGCGAACGCCGCGGTCATGCCGACCAACGACAGGATGCCGGTTCTTTTCGATCCCCACGACTATGACGCATGGCTGCACGGCGGCATCAGGGACGTCATCGGATTCCAGCATCGCGCACCCTTTGCTGCTGAGCGCATGGTCGTCGAGCATACAGAAGATCTCTGGCGCAGCGGAAAATTGCCGGCGAAAGCCCAGCCGCAGCTTGCCTTGCTCTGAACGCCGCGCAACACTTGCAGTCGGGCGGCGCGACTAGGCAGGTGCGACGATGTGTAATCTTTATACCGAGCGACTAAGCGCAGCCGAGGTGGCGGCGCATTTCGGCGTCGAGGCGCCCGACATCGCCGCCATGAACGTGCCGGACGAAGTCTATCCCGGCTATCCCGGCATGGTGGTGCGCGAGGCAGAAGGAAAGCGTGTCCTTCAATCCATGGTCTGGGGGTTTCCGCTGGTCCTGCGCGGCATGAAGCCTGGATCCAAGCCAAAGCCTGTCAATAACATTGCCGACCTGCGCAAACCCATGTGGGTCGGCCTCGCGCGAAAGCCCCAATGGCGTTGCCTCATCCCTTTGACGGCCTTTGCAGAAGCGGAGGGCAAGAAGGGGAGCAAGACCCGTACCTGGTTCCATCTGAAGGATCGACCGGTCTTTGCCTGGGCGGGACTTTGGCGGGAAAGCCAGGAATGGGGCGCGGTCTATTCAGGGGTGATGACCGACTGCAACGAAGCGATCCGCCCGGTGCATGATCGCATGCCTGTGCTCTTGCATGAGGATGAATATGACCGCTGGCTCGGCGGATCGTTCGACGAGGCGATCGCTTTCCAGGATCGCTGCTTCCCCGACGATCTCATCGAGATGACGCGCACCAGCGATCCCTGGAACAAGCCGCGGGCAGCAGCATCTGCGCCGTCGCTGCTGTGAGGGCCGATCTTGAACGTTGGGCTGAAGCGCTGGCGGTCGAGCGGGAGCATGGCGCGAACGCCGGCGACTTCATTGCAGAAAGGGTAAGAATGCTGGCGCTGGCGGGCGATCAGGCAGGCGTGGTGCGATGGCTCGACATTGCGACGCGGCTGGACCAGCTTCTCGATGCGAGCGCCATGGCGCATTGAAGGCTTACCGATATCCGAGCCTATTTTGGTTCACCACTTTCTCACAAAGCGTGCGGAAGGTGATCGACCAGCGGGTCTCGTCCATTTCGGCTATGCTATGTTCCCATTGGTACCGCGCTTCGCCTTCAAGATGATAGACCGAGCGCGGCGCAAGCGGAACGGTGATGCGATCGAACCCGTCGGGCTTGCGCCGCCGAAAACGCAAGGGGGCAGACACGCCCAGCGAAATACCAACAACATGGTCGAAGACCGGGCGATCGCGGTGCCAGCCGATGCCTGCGCCAGGATCATATCGAATCAGGAGTGCCTGGGCGAGGTTGGCGGAATCAAGGCCAGCAAAGGCTGCGGCCTTGTCGCGCGCCGTCAGTAGCCAATCAGGCATGGGATCCGTCGGTCCAAAGCGTGCGTCGTCAAAATCATAACGCCAGCCAAAGGAACTGGTCAGGCGTTTGCCAAGCCAGCCCTGGAAGCGAAATGGCTCGAGCGTGGTAGCATTGATCCCGGCTATCAGGCTCAATTCCTCGTCGCGAGAGAGAAGGTCGTCACGATAGGAGAGGCCCGGAATTTTCGGGGGCTCGAACAGATCGGGAAACAGGCTGGCCATCCATGCCTAAATTGGGACGCTGCGCTTAGAAGGCAATCGCATAGGTGATTTATGATTTCCCGCCTTCCCATAACTCAATAATCCGATCAAGCAGACGGTCGACGATGGCAAGGCCTTGGGCCGTCATCGAAATCGCGACGCGTCGCCCATCTGGACGAGGAATGTCCCGCGTCACCAACCCTCGCTTTTCCATCTCGGCGATCTTGCGGTGGGCGGTCGATTGCGGAATGTCGGGGGCGGCGGTATACAGAGAGAAGAGATAGACCTCCCGCTTCTCATATTGCGCCAGGTAAAGATCGAGCAGCATGTCCCAGACAGGGCTGGGGCATAGACGATAGCCAATAGCCTCACCAATCGTCCGCCGCATGGCCACCAGCCTGCGGCACATATCGATACGTCTGTCGGGGGGATATATCTGCGCCATGTCATGCCTCCTTTTTTGGATAGTGACCCTTCGCTCCTCTCTTCGGCCCGTGAACGAGCGGGCCATGTTTGAAAGCCCCATTGATCATTGCGGTTCGCCTGAAGTGGTTGCCGCCTTTCTGGCTACGCCTGCGGCGCGGCGGGCCGTGGGGCTAAAGATACCCCGCCTGGCGGAAACTCACATGCCCGGCATGGGCGATGACCAGATGATCATGGACCGCGACATCCAGGCAACGTGCTGCATCGACAATCTTCCTGGTGAAGGCCCGGTCAGCCCGTGAAGGCTGAGGTTGGCCCGATGGATGGTTATGAATGAGAAAAATTGCGGTCGCACCTATCTCGACGCATCGCTTCATGATTTCACGTGGATAGGCGTGGACATGAGAGATGGTGCCGGTCGCCAGCACTTCATCTGCCAATATCTCATTGACGGCGTTGAGGAAAAGCACCCGCAACTGTTCGACCGGCGCGAATGCCATGGTGGCGCGCAGATAGTCCAGCAGTGCCTGTTCGTTCGAGAGTATCGGTTTACCGGCGAGTTTTCCGCGCAGAATATGGTGGATAGACATTTGCAGGCACTCAAATGTCCGCTCGACACATAGCGCGCCATCCAGAAGGCGCATCCGGTCCTGGCGCCGCGCAGAGAGGGTTGCAGCAAAAGAACCGAACCTGTCGACCAGCTGCTGCGCCAGTTCGGGCGCGCGCGCCGGACAGGTGAGCGCGATCAGCTCTTCCAGGGCCTGTCGACACCGCGCCGCTTTATCCGGCTGCGATGTCGAAAGGTCGCGCCGATGAGCATGGTTTGTGCTACCCAACTCCACACCGCCAGCGCATCGACATAGGCACGCGGTACAATCGCCGGCATCAGGATCCGCATCAGATGCACGGCTACCTCTGCGCCTAGCATCGCCGCGACCCAGAGCGGCCAGAACCGTGTGCTTTGTAGAGAAAGCCATATAAACACACTCAATAAGGCAAAATCGACCAGGAGAATGGCGATCTCGATATGATGGAACCGGTCGCCGAACGGGTCGACAAGCCCTACGGACAGACAGGCAGCGCCCAGCAGGGCTGCAGCGCCGATCCTTTCGGGCGTGCCGCCCCGCCATGCGGCATAGAGGGTGCTGACAATGAGCAGGGTCAGGAACGCGATTTGCCGGGTCATGACCCTGATTGAACCCAGGTGGCCGCATTGCGTCAATCCTCTCTTGCGCGTCAGACGACGCGCAGATGGGCAGGCTGATCATGCGAGACAACTTTGAAAAGGTCGCCATAAGCGGTTTGCCCGAGCCCAACATCATCGCTGGCCCGTTTGAGATGGGCGTGGGTTATGACCATCTGCTCGCGCGTCTGCGCAATCAGCATGACAGCAGCGGCAGATGTCGCGATAGCCTCCTGGCCGATCGCAGCTGCAAAACGGGCATCAAGACGAGCCAGGGGTAGCGAGGCGTTGAGTTCGGCAATCCGGGCTGCAGCAATATCGAGCGCAGCTTCGGCGGCAAATAGCCGCTCGGCAACCGATTTGGCGATGGTCTGTCGTTTAACGCGCATAGAATCTCCTTCCCGCAAAAGCGGGTGAACAGGGAAAACATAAAAATGTTGGTTTTAGTGGCGAGCCAGGGCGTCTAGCGCCGAGAGCAGTGAAGCGGCCGATCCAGCCATCACAAGAGCAAGCGTCGCCATGATCGCAAGAGCGATCAACGTCATGTTCGAAGTCAGGTCATTGTCGGGCCTCCCGCTTGTGCGGAACGGCAGAAAATTGCCCATAAGGGGAAAGCGCACCAAACCATGGTAGCCCTCCTGCTGCGTGGCCAATAAATCGGCATCGGCAATATCTGCGTCCACTTGATCGTCAGTGGAATCAGATTGGCCAGACGCAGCCGGGATTGGCAGGACCAAAGATTGGGCGCCTATTTTTTGGGCCCCCGGAGAAATCTCCGTGCGGTCCGCTTCATAGGCAGCCACGAGGCGTGCCGCCTGCTGCCGGCCAATGCCGCCGAGCTTGCCGCGCGCTTCATATATATGCTTGTCGACACGGCCGGAACTATTGCCCAGTCGCGAAGCAATTTCCTTGCTGGAATAGCCCTGCGCCACTAGTACTAGGCATTGCCGTTGCCGACCCGTAAGGCTGGCGAGCCTTGTCCTGAATACCGCAATGTCCGGCGGAACGGGTGGTTTGTTCATCATCGCGCACTGTCTCCAGCCTTGCGACGCATCGGGGCAGATCGGTCGCGCCTGATATCTCCTCTGCGGCCCCGCTCACAATGTCATGAAATTGCAACGCAAACGCAACCATTTGGCCGAGCAATTGAGACGAATCGAAGAAATTTGCATAGCCATGTCGCAACTGGCCTGGTGCGGGATGCCGCCATCCAGATCTCCGGGCATGGAGGGGAGGGGATGGACAGGGGATGATCGGGCAGGTTTCGGCCAGAACGTCCCAACGGATATCCACCATGAACGCACTTATCGTCCGCCTCGCGCGCCATATATTCACCTGCCTGCGTTGCCGCAGGGATGAGGCTCTCATGGGCACTATATTTGCCTGGCTCGACGACCAGGAACAAGCGGATCAGGATGAACTTCTGCCTAAACAGCAGTCGCAGGACCGATCCGCATGGTATTACGATCAATCGGCCTTGTCTTCCGACAAAACCGATATGACCGCACGCTGCGCTGAACATATGCCAACCCTGACCCGGCTCTTTCTCTTGCTGCGCGTACCTTATGCCATGCAGATTGACGACATTGCGCGAACCTTCGAGATCCGCCCCCGCCGGGTTCGTCGCCATTTACGGCGAGCCGTGGCGATCCTTGCGCGCGACAGGCATTGACGCAATGACGGTTCCCATCGACCGGCTTGTCATGGAAGCGCGCGCAAAGCTGCTGGTCAACCGTCTGGGCGGCCGCTGGGCCTCGTCTGGCGGCCTGTGCCTTTGCCCGGCCCATGACGATCATCATCCCAGCCTTTCTGTCCGACTGGGCAAGACAGCTCTGCTCTTCAAATGCTTTGCAGGCTGCCATGCCCGCGATGTGCTGCGCGCAATCGCACGGATCGACCATCAGGCGCTGACAGCTTGTCATGAGCCAGGTCATTCGACGCGCGATTTTCAATCCGGTTTCCGCAGCCAGGCGAGGGACATCTGGCATGCGAGCCGACCGATCGCTGACACGCCGGCACAGGACTATCTGCAGTCTCGTTCCATCACCAATCTGGGAGAATGGCTGCGCTTTCATCCGCGAACGCCCTTGCGAACCGACACGGGGCTTGAGTTTCGCCCTGCCATGATTGCTGCTGTGCGCGACAGAGAAGAAATTGTCGCCATCCACCGGACATTCCTTGATCCTCGCTATTCCCGTCTCGCTGCCGACGTACAACCGGCGCGTCGCTTGCTGGGCCGACCCGGCCATGGCGCCGTCATGCTGGCTCCTGCTACCAATATTCTTGGTCTTGCCGAGGGGATCGAGACGGCCCTGTCGGCCATGTCCTTTCTCGAAATTCCGGTCTGGGCCACGCTCGGTAGCGAGCGCTTGCACAGCATTGCCATTCCCGCGTCGGTTAAGCGGCTAATTATCCTGCCCGACAACGATCGTGCGGGCAAAATCGCCGCAATGCGTGCGCTGGCGGCGTATCGCGGCGCCGGCAGGCCAGTCAGGCATATCCGGCCGCCATCAGGCTATAATGACTGGAACGATGTCCAGCAGGCAAGGGAGGGAGGGGGATTGGATGATGTGGCGCAGGAAGACCCGATGGGCGGGTCTTTGGCGCCTGGAGATCCCAGTCGATGAACCAGCTTCCCATTCTCGTTGCCGCGGCGAACCTCAGCAAGTCGCCATCCAATGTCCGAAAGTCGAGCGATGCTGTCGCCGACGCCCAGCTTGAGGCCAATATCGCGGCCAAGGGCATAAGGCAGAATCTGATCGGCGTGCCGGTTGCGCGCAAGAAAGGCCATTATCGTATCGCCGCGGGCGGACGGCGCCTCGATGCGGTGCATCGTCTCATCGAAAAGGGCGTCTTCGGGCCAGACTATCAGGTGCCGGTGCTGGTCCTGCGCGACGCGAAAGATGCGATCGCCACCAGCCTGGAGGAAAATTTCTTCAAGCTCAGCATGAACCCAGCGGACACCTGCCGGGCTTTCCAGGATATTGTCGAAACCGAAGGCAAGACCCCGGCCGAGATCGCCAAACGTTTTGGCCTGACCGAGCGCTTCGTACTGGGACGGCTGCGCCTTGCGGATCTGGCACCCTGCATTTTTGACGCCCTGCGCGACGGCGAGATCAGCCTTGAGATTGCCACGGCTTATGCCAGCAGTCCCGATGCCGTGCGCCAGGCGCAGATATTCGAAACTCTGGGGCAGAGCTATTACCGCAATAATCTAAACGAGATCCGGCGCCAGCTTGCCCAAGGCAGCTATAGTGGCAATGATCCTAAAGCCCTGCTTGTCGGTCCCCACGCCTATGTGGCCGCCGGTGGCCGGATCGACAGCGACCTGTTCACCGACGATGCGAGCGAGATGTGGATCGATGGCGACCTGCTCGATCAACTGGCGACCGACAGGCTGGCGCAGGCGGCGCAAGCGATCCGGGAACGGGAAGGCTTTGGCGATGTCCGCATCGTGTCCGGCACTCATATTGCCTATAGCGCAACCTGGGATCTCAAGCCCATTGAGGGCGAACAGCCACCGCTGACGCCAGAGCAGGAACAGCGGCTTGCTGATATCGAAGTGGAACTGGAAGCGTTCGAGAACCCGGTTGAAACCGACGAGACCGAGGAGGAGGTCGAAGCGCGCTATGATCGGCTGAATGCTGAATATGAGGCAATCCGGCAACGGGCACCGATTCTGACCGAGGAGCAAAAGGCGTCCGCACTGGCCTATGTGGTGATCGGTTCCGACGGTCAGCCGCGCGTCCACGAACAGCTTTATCATGTTCCGGCTGAACAGGCCGACGATGCGCAGGATTCGACCGGTGATGATGATGAAGTCGATGCGGATGCGGATCGCGCGCCAGCACAGGTGGTGCCGGGCCAGCCAAAGATCAGCCAGCGCCTTGCCGATGAGCTCGCTGAAATGAAGGCTGAACTTCTGCGCGTCCATATCGCCAGCGATCCGCGGTTCGCGCTCGATCTCGCCACTTTCTGCATGGCTGACGCGGCAACGCGCACCTATGGCAGCGCGGAACGGGCCACCGACCTGCGCGCCAATGCCCCCGCATCGCCGCTTCATGGCTATGAGAGCGATACGCCTGCCGCCGACCAGTGGCTCAAGCTGGAAAAAGATCTTGATCGATGCTGGATCAATCATGCCGATGTGCGGACACGCTATGACGCCTTTTGCGCTTTGAGCCAGGAGGCACGGGCTGCCTGGTTCAGCTGGGCAATTGCCCGGACGGTCCAGGCGGTGCCTGCCGGGCGGACCGGCAGCGTGTTTCTCGACCATCTGGGGGTCAAGTGCGGGATCGATGTTACGGCCTGGTGGCGACCGACCGCGCGCAACTATTTCGACCGGGTCAGCAAGGCGATGATCCTCCAGGCGTTCGAAACGGTCGGCGGCCTAGAGCTGAGTTCCCGCTACGCGGCGTCGAAGAAGCATGATCTTGCGCTCTCGGCCGAGCGACTGTTCAGCGGCGATCTCATCGTCGAGGCAGAGGTCAAGGAACGCGCGCTGCAATGGTTGCCGGACGCCATGCGCTTTGTGCCGGTTGGTGAAGCTGAAGCCAGTCTCACCGGAGATGGCGATGCCGATTGTGGCGTCGGGCGGGTCAGTGTCGATGGGGATGCTGCGGCGGAAGCGCTGGCTGAGGCACCTGACGAAGATTCTGGAGAGGACCGCGTCGCGCAGGCGGCCTGAGCCTGGGGTATAATGCTGGGGACCATGATGTGTCGTCATGGTCCCTTTTTCTGTCCGCCGTCCTGGGAGGGAAGGGGAGCGGACGAGGCGTGGACCGATCGGGTCCGAGGCCTGGAGATATTTATGACTCTTCCTTTGTTCGCTACGCAGCAGCCTGATCCCGTCGCAACGCGTTCACGCGCGCAACGCCTATTCGATGTCGCGACAATACTCGCCGACAATCTGACGCAATCGCAAATACCGACCCGACATGCCCTACGAAAGCTGATGACAGCCAGCTTTGGCGCGAGCGATGCACAAGGCGCATGGTCGATGCGCCAGGCCTATGACGCGCTTGAAATCGCCCTGATACTGTTCCTGCGGCGGGGGAATAGTGGCATCGCCAGATCCGGAGATCCGACTGCCTGTTACGCCGCTTTGCGCCGTCTTGAAACCAGCCTGCCCACGCACAGCTATCGCAGCGAACAGCAGATCGCGATGCAGCAGTTCAGCACGCCGCTGACCCTCGCATGGCTGGCGGTCCAGGCAGCACGCCTTGGGCCAGAGGATCATATTCTCGAACCATCGGCAGGCACGGGAATGTTGCTCGGATCCATTCCGCCTGGACGCTGCACCTTCACGCTCAATGAACGCGATCCCGACCGCGCGGCGCTGCTCACGCTTGCCATCGGGCAGGCTGTCACCTGCCATGACGCGGAATATATCCATGATCTGTTGCCCCTGGGCAATGACCCTTCTGTGGTCCTGATCAATCCGCCCTTCGGTCGCAGCGAGGGACGCGGCAATGACCGGCAGGCCGGGGTGCGGCATTTGCGCTCGGCCTTGCTACGACTGCGCCAGCACGGTCGCTGTGTCGCCATCATGCCACCTGGCTTTGCTGCTGATGGCAGCGGCGCAAAAGCCTATGCGACGATCGCGCAATTGATCCCGCCTCGCGTTGAAATCACCATCCTGGGCAGCCCCTTTGCCAAACATGGCACCGGTATCGCTGTACGACTGCTGTTATTCGACAAGGGATGGCATGGTCAGGGACAAAGTCATGTCGCCGATAATCTGGACGCAGCGCTTGATCTCGTCCTGGCATTGCCTGACCGGCTCGATCCACCTGCCTTGTTGCCACCCCCGCCGTTGCCAAAGCCACCAAGTCCTGCCGTCGCGTTCCATCTCCCTCGGCCAAAGGCAAAGGATGAGGCGGCATCGCTGTTTCGCACTTTGTCCGCCACGCCACTCGCCGCGCCGGCGCGTATAGCAGCAAACAATGCCAATGCTGTTCCGCTTTCCTACGCCGTACGCGACACGCCTCTGCCGGTAGGCGACCCTGTTGGCATCTATGCGCCCTGGCGGCTTGCGCGGATTGCGATCGAAGGCGCGACACCCCATCCCGACAAGCTGGTGGAATCCCTGGCCATGGGATCAGTATTGCCGCCCGTACCGCGCTGGCAGCCATTATTACAACCAAGGGCGCTCGCTGCCCTGTCCGAGGCGCAACTGGAAACCATCATCCATGCAGGCGAAGCCTTTTCACGCGATCTGCCCGGTATGTTCACGCCCAATGCAGCAGGGGATCAACTCCATGAAGATCCCGCAGGGCGCGCCTATCGGACGGGCTATTTCATTGGCGATGGCACAGGCGTTGGCAAGGGCCGGGAAGGGGCGGGCCTGATCCTTGACCAGTGGAACAGGGGTAATCGCCGTGCCATCTGGATTTCGCGCAGTGCTGCCCTGCTCGAAGACGCCCGAAGGGACTGGAGCGCCCTTGGCGGCCTGCCGATCGATATCCAGCCGCTCGATGCCTTCCCGCTCGGTGAGCCGATCACCATGACGTCTGGCATTCTCTTCCTCACCTATGCAACGCTGCGCTCGGTCCGTCAGGACAATTTCTCACGCCTGCAGCAGATATTGGTCTGGACCGATGCTGAATTTGAGGGCGTCATCCTGTTTGATGAATCCCACGCGATGGGCAACGCTGCAGGCACGCAAGGCGATTTTGGAACGGCGAAGGGGTCAGAGCAAGGCCTGGCGGGCGTTCGCCTCCAAAATGCCCTGGCCCGCGCGCGGATAGCCTATGTGTCCGCGACGGGTGCCACCAAGCCTGAAAACCTCAGCTATGCCTCGCGCCTTGGCCTGTGGGGGCCGGGCACAGGCTTCACCGACCGCAATGCTTTCATGGCGGCGATGGACGGGGGCGGGATCGCCGCGATGGAGATCGTGGCGCGCGATCTCAAAGCCACCGGCCTCTACACCGCGCGGGCGCTCAGCTTTGCCGGGGTGGAATATGATCCGCTCGAACATCGATTGAGCCCTGACCAGATCGCCATCTATGATGCCTTCGCGGATGGGTGGGCGGTGATCCATGCCAATCTGCACAAGATATTGGGCGCGTCCGGCGTCGTCGATGCCATGTCAGGACAGACGCTGAACGGCCAGGCTAAAGGCGCGGCGCTCAGTCGATTTGAAAGTGCCAAGCAGCGCTTCTTCTCGCAATTGTTGATTGCGATGAAGGTGCCGAGCCTGATCAAGGCCATAGAGGCAGAGATAGCCGTCGGCCATGTTGCTGTCGTGCAACTCGTCACGACAGCCGAAGCGATATTGGAACGCCGTCTTGCCGACTTATGTGCGGAAGATCGTGCCAGATTAAATCTTGACCTGTCGCCGCTTCAAACCCTGATTGATTATCTCACATCGGCCTTTCCCACCCGGCAGATGCGGGTGTACCGCGCCAGCGACGGCGAACTACGCTCTGAACCGATGATCGATGCCGACGGGCAGCCCGTTCATTGCCAGGAAGCGCTCAATGCGCGCGACACGATGATCGAGGATCTGTGCGCGCTCCCTCCCATCCCTGCTCCCCTGGACGCGCTCATCGCGCATTTTGGTGCGGACAAGGTCGCCGAGGTTACCGGGCGCTCACGCCGGATCGTCGTTGATAGCAGCGGGCGGCAGCAGGTCGAGCGGCGCGGCACACATGCCAATATCAGCGAAACACGGGCGTTTATGGAAGGGGTCAAGCCCATATTGATATTCAGCGACGCTGGATCCACCGGGCGCTCCTACCATGCCGATCTTGCCAGCAAAAGCGCAGACAAACGCCGCATCCATTTCCTGCTCGAACCGGGTTGGCGTGCCGACGTCGCGATCCAGGGGCTTGGGCGCACCCATCGTACCAACCAGGCCTGCCCCCCGGTGTTCCGGCCTGTGACCACCAACTGCAAGGGCGAACGCCGCTTCATCAGCACGATTGCGCGAAGGCTGGACGGCCTTGGTGCCCTAACTCGCGGACAACGGCAGACGGGCGGCCAAAATATGTTCGATCCGGCCGACAATCTTGAAAGCGACTATGCGCGTGAAGCGCTTGGGCAATGGTATCGGCTGCTTTTCGCAGGCAAGCTTTCCAGCGTGACGATGGGCGACTTCGTCACACTGACTGGTCTCAAGCTCGTCGATGAGGGCGGTAACCTGCTTGAAACCCTCCCGCCCATCCAGCGCTGGCTTAATCGCATCCTGGCGCTGCGGATCGCGATCCAGAATGCAATCTTTGAGGAATATATGGGTCTCATTGAGGCGAGGGTGGACGCCGCTCGTGCGGCGGGCACGCTTGACCTTGGCGTCGAGACTATTCGCGCCGAGCGGATCGAGACTTTGTCTGAGCAGATTTTGCGCACAGATCCGGTGACCGGCGCGCAGACCTGTCTGTTGCGCCTTGAGCTTCACATCCAGCCCCGCGTCACCACATGGCACATACTGAACCAACGGTATCAGGGCATGGACGACATGGCCTGGTTGCGCAACAGCCGCTCCGGGCGCGTCGCCTTGCAATTGCCCTCCTGGTCGATCACCGATGAAGAAGGGCGACCCATTCCCATGTGCCAGCTTGTCCGGCCCACCGGATCGACGCGGATCGATCGGGCATCGCTCGTACATAGTCACTGGGCCTGCATCGATGCCGAGACATTCAAGACTGTCTGGGACGAGGAGGTGGCCGCCGCAGAAGGACGGCTTGACGTCGAGACCATCTGGGTCGCGATGGGCCTTCTTCTGCCTGTCTGGAACAGGCTACCACAGGACGATGTGCGCGTGTGGCGTATCGATAATGGCGCGGGCACATCCATTTTGGGCCGGATCATTCGTCCGGGCGCGGTTGAAAAACTGCAAGCGGCCTTTGGACTGGAACAGGGCATAAGGCTCGGTGCCAGAGACCTGCTTACTGCCGTAAAAGCTGGGGACGACGTCGCCATACCGGGTCTTGGCAAAGCGCGTCTCGCCTCAGTTCTCGTCAACAGTGCCCGTCGCCTTGAAATCCGCGACTATGATACTGGTGACCGCGCCTGGCTGAAAGCGCGCGGTGTGTTCAGCGAGATCATCCAGTATCGCACGCGGCTTTTCATTCCCGTCGACAGGGCTGTCGAAATACTCGACGCGATCATCGCGGAGCGACGCTGAGACGGCAATGTGTGACATGGTAATGCCGTATCCGCTTATCTGACAAGGGAAACTTATGTTCAATCCGTTTCAGCGTACATGCGCCGACGCCTATTGCGAGGGTGACTTCGCCCATGTCGAAGATATCGAGCAGGTTCGCGCAGTTAGCGATACGCTCTTCACATTTCTGATGATTGAGTTGGGTACCCCCGAGGATTGCGACACGCGCGAAGAAGCACTGCGCAGAATGGCGATGGCGATTGGAAACATCCAGGATTTTGCCGCTGCGATTGAAAAGATGCAGACAGCCTGAGTATCTGGACTTGTAGTTAGTAATCCTGAGGTCAGACATTGGCCGCCGAAGCTCATGGAACCCAAGCACCCCGGCGGCTGTCCTGCTTATCTCAATGTCTCGGACCAGGTCAGCTTTCCGCCGTTTTCGGCGCGGACTGTACGTCGGGCGTTTTGATACCGAGGGTCTTGCGAGAAGATTTTACGGTTTTTGCAGAGCGAGCTTTAGGTGCGGGTTCCGCTGGCGTCTTTTTCGCGGTGACGCTCGATTGACGTTTCGCTTTCGCAGGCTTCGAGGCTTTGACGGTGTCAACCGGAGGGGCGATCGCATCAATAGATGTCGCCGATATGCTGACTTTGGAAGGCGTTTTTCGCGCAGGCTTGGCGACGGGCTGGTCTCCTGCTGCCTTCACCTTGCGCGATGCCTTGGGTGGTAAAATGTCGGCAGATGTCGCTATGGCGTCTTTTGGAGCGCCGGTTGCGGACATCTTCTCATCGGCGGTTGATGCTATGGGCGCAGATACAGCCTTGCTTGTGGGCCTTGCCCGGCTTGTTGCGACCGTCGTCTTAGGCGTCTTTACCTTCCGCCCCTTGCCCGTCACAGGCGCAGACACTTGTTCGGTAGGGACATTTGCGATGGTCGGCTCGCTCGTTGCCGGCGACACATTAGCAGCGCTCGCAGCGGCGGCTTTTGCAGCAGTTCCACGCTGTCCAAGGCCGAGCCGTTGCGCGACTTCCCGGCGCTGCTCGGAATAGGCCGGTGCAACCATGGGATAGGTTGACGCAAGACCATAGCGCTCACGATATTGCGCTGGCTTAAGGCCGTGCGAGGCCAGATGCCGCTTGAGCGTTTTGTAAGGCCGGCCATCGATGAGGCTGATGAGATGCTCGCGGGAGGCGAGACTTTTGCGAACACTGACCGCAGGCGTGTATTCCAGCACGGGCTCTGCTTCCACTGCGGATGTTTGCGCCACCAGCGCTGCACGTGTCGACTGGATCAACCCTGCCAGATCGGCGCTTGGCACCATATTATTGGTGACATAGGCGCTGAGCAACTGAACGGTCAGAACCGTATAGTCGGGCTGGTCGGCATCGGTCATGGGAATATCCTGTCCAAGACATGGTGAGAATGTCGGCGCTGCAGGAGCCGCGGCTCAAAAACAGGAGTTTAGCCATCCGGGCCGTGATTTGTCAAAGGGGAGGGGGAGCCATGTCTGTGCAGGCAAACAGCTTGGGCAGGTAAACCGGTACAGGAGCTTATGGACAATGGCGGACATATATATTCAGGGGAGTTTTGCGTTCATATGTCATGTGGAAGAGGCCGAAACATTGGGCCAAGCCTGGTACGCCGTAATGTCGTTGCGCGATGACGTCGAGCCAGACGCGCCCTCCGCCGCACTCACTACATTGTTTCCCCCTCTTGATGAAGGCGATCCATGGTCAGGCCTGCTCACCATTTTCGACAATCCCGATTTCCCCGACTTTGGTGCTGATCTCCAGATCGACGTCGATCGCGATAATCGGGACATGCGAATAGTGGTGATTTGCGGGATGACGGATTTTCAGCCTGCGCCGATTGCAAAGCTGATCCAGCGCTGCTGTGCCCAAAGCCTGGCACAGGCACCGATCGGCTTTGAATGGGCGGAAGTCTGTTCCAGACCGCGCGTCGGACATTTCCGCGGCGGGTGGTGCGCCATTTTTCCTGATCGCCTCGAATTTGAAAGCACCCTTCACGCCTTGTCAGCCGCACTGAGCGGTGCTGTGATCTGAACGGTGACACGCTGTTTGTGGGACACAGGACCCTGGCCAGACATGCGGAGGGGAGGGGGGAAGGGATTTGCGAGGATCAGTGGCGCTGCCCTGGCTTCATGACTCTTATGAGGAGAGCCTCTCATGTCCAGTCTTGCAATCCCGGTCGACAGTGCGCCGGTAACGGGTGCCTATCGCGTCGATATTTCCCGCGGCCATAATGTCAGCCGTGTCTCGTCAGAATGGTTTTCGCGGCCCGATGACGAGAAATTCCTGTCGCTGACAGACCTTTACGACCATGTCCGCACGCGGGCCGAGCGAGCGACGACGCGGATCGTCGAAAGCCGATCGCTCCGGGTCGAAGCGCGTGCCGATAATCCGGAACGCCTGACCCTATTCGTGCCGGGCGAGGATATGCCCATCGCGCCCACCAACTGGTCCTTTGGCCAGCTCTCCAGCCTGGTCGGTGCACCCGCTTCCTATCTGCGCTCGCTGCCCGCAGCGCTTGCCGGCATCAATCTCCAGCATGGCCTGCTCTCCCATCGCGGCGAACAGGTGAAGCTGCTTCAGACGCAAAATGGCCGCGCTGAATTACGCGCGGTTACAGGTCCTGATTATGGACGCATCTGGGATCATGAGCTGGTCGCCGCGGTCATGAAGATCGCGGGCGACGGTGTGGGCGATACGCGCTGGAAAGTGCCCGGCGTCCTTGACTGGTCTTCGATGCACTATAACCCCTTTGTCGATGTATCCCGCGACACAACGACGCTCTATGCGTCCGATCGCGATGTCTTCCTCTTCCTTGTGGATGATACCCACCCGATTGAGGCCGGACGCCTTGCCAATGGCGATCCGGACCTGTTTTTCCGCGGTTTTTACTGCTGGAATTCTGAAGTCGGGTCAAAGACGCTGGGCATTGCCACTTTCTACCTGCGCGCCGTCTGCATGAATCGCAATCTGTGGGTGCGCCATGGTGGCGCGATCAATTGAGTGAAGGATGACTTCTCAGGAAACCAAGAACAGCCTGATGCTCACCCGACTTACCTTGGCCAGCAATGGCTGCGACCGTGAAAACGGCAGG
>NZ_QVRA01000044.1 GCF_003591655.1 Sphingobium terrigena | reverse complement strand
TCCCCGCGACCGCTCATGCGAGGCTCGTTTGACTGCTCGATGTCCATGCTCACGCCTCCTCAAAGACCGCGAGCTTTCCTATTCCGGTGCCGGCAACAAGGCCGCCTTCCGTCGGCGCTTACGTGCTTTCGCTGCCTTAAAGCAAGCGATCGCAATCAGCCGGCAGCCGACCCGGAGCTACCGCTGGCGTTTCGACCCGAGATTTTTGAGCGGCAATCTCGTCGCCCAGCTCTCAAAAGACTCGCCTACCCATCCGTGGCTCCGGGCGCCCGCCGACGCTTTTCGCGGCAAGGCAGCCCATATTGCAATGATCCTGCGCAGTCAGAACCACCTCGAAATGATGGATCGCTCAGAAGAGATTTGCGTAATCAATCCCCTCATCTCTCAACCCATTGTCGAGCTTTGCTTGGCGATACCGACTTGGCTTTCCTGTGCCGGGGGACGCGACCGTTCCGTCGCGCGATCTGCATTCTCCAAGCGTCTTCCCGAGCTCATCACCACCCGGCGTACCAAGGGCGGCCCCGATGGATTTGCTGCACGGATTCTCAAGCAATATCGCGCCGATATTCGCGAGCGTCTAATGGACGGGCACCTGGCGTCCAACAACATCGTTGATCGGCAGAAAATTGAGACCGCCACGCGTCCGGATATCGGAGATCAGGGCGAATCCTATGTCCCGCTTCTCTTTCTCGTCGACACTGAAGCCTGGATTGATCACTGGCGCACCAGACAGCCGTCTACCGCACAAGATTGCGTTGGCGACGGCGGGCACTAGCCCGGACCGCTTCGGTCCGCCAATTTCATCGCTTCCCACCTCTTGGCCTCCACGGCGAAGGGACCTGAGACAGGAATTTTGGCCTTCAGCCAAAACTCGAACCAGGCGACATTTCGGTCATAGACAGCCTGCCTGTGTGAAGCCTGCCACTTGAAATGATGTTCATGCGGAAACACAAATAGGTCGACAGGTTTGCCAGCTTCTTTCAATGCCGTGAAGCTCTGCAGTGCCATGAGATATTCCTCATCGGCCATTTGCATGAGTAGTGGGAAACGAACGCGCCTTGCATTCTTTGAGATCGACAGTCTGTCCCAGATTCTGTTACTGCTATCTGAGAGTCTGGGCCACCCCGATCGTTTGAAATGATTGCCAATCGCTTGTCCGAGGACAACTTCTTGATTAGGCTCCCAGCAACAGCCGCTGACTGAACCGGCAGCAAAGATATTGCTGTTGAGGGCGGCGAATTGCACCGTTGACGATCCGTCGCTCAGACCCGAAATACCGACGCGGCGCTTGTCTACGATACCGCGTCGCACAAGTCTCTCGACCGCAGATTCAATCGCGGAAAGCACACTGCGGCGGTCACGGAGATCCCGTAGCAGCATTCGGTCAACTTGATATGCGTCATGGGCTCCTCTTGCGAGAGGCAGTGGACTTGGCCGTTGGAGGCTGAGGACCGCAAAGCCGCCATTTGCAAGGGCTTGGATCGGCACTTCGTCGCCAGTTCCTCCGCGGAGAAAGCCGCGAGAGGTATATTGCGTAATCACCAACGGGTAGCGTTTGGCTCGGTTGTAATGTGTTGGATATACAAGATCGCCAAAGACCTTTAATCCAAAACTATTCGTCCACTTCAGCCGCTCTATACGTCCAGTTGCCAAGCTAGCGAATCCCGGGTTTGGATCGAAAAGTATTGTGGCATCTTTGAAGTTTTCCGTAAATTTGACAATGCGTCGCGGTTGGACAGATCCTTCTATCACACAGATGGATTCGTCTCGAGAAGCGACGCAATCGTAGAGCAAGTCGGTCGTGCGGTAGATCGGCCGCGTTCTGTCGGAACCCGGCTCCCAGACATAGACCACCGTGATGCTTGCAGCCCATCCCTCTCGACGAATGAAATAAATCCGCTGGAGGTCCGGCGATCTCCACATCACGGACTGCTCGCCGAGGCAGGCCGCCGCCGAGCATTCCATGATTGAACCAGCAGCATTTTCGATCGCCAGGCGGCTGCGTGCGGGAAAACCGGTGTTTGGCACTATACGCCAAACCGGACGCCCGCCGAGAGCTCGGGGCGCGGCCGCATACTCTTGCGGCACCGTATCACTCAATTCGGCAATCTGCGGTTGCGTCGCAACCATGGTGTGGTTCGTCCGCAAATCGAGTGCATCGTATCGTTTTGTGCTGCTGGATCGTGGAAATGGGGTCGAGCTTGCCGAAGGGAAAAACCGCTCGTCGTAGTGAAAGCCGGTATTCCCTTCAGTCTCGATATCGGTGCGGGCCCGCATGATGTCCGGTCGATAGACGTAGACGAGGGTTGTCCCATCTTTGCCGATCGCAAAATCGTCGATATCCGCAGAGCTGTCGGTGAGCGGCCGGCTTCCCGAACCATCTGCTTGCGCACGCCAGACCTGGGTGATGCCGTCAACGCGTTTTAGAAATGCCAACCAAGTGCCATCCGGTGCCCATTTGGGGGTGATCGTTCGCGGCGTGCCTACTGCGAGATTTGCTCTCCCGAGTTGGTCGGAGCGGTCGAGCAGAAGGTCGCCACCATGATCGATCTCTCGAGCAAGTCCGGGCGAATGGACGCTGCTGATGAATATCCCAATACAATACCGGTTGTGATCAGGATCGGCCTGGCGGACCTGAAAGGCAATCTCCTTCCCGTCGGGCGAGACGGTGAACATTGGCGCACCCGGCAAGGGATAGACCGAACCAATATCTCGCAGACGCACGAGATCCCGAGTTGTCAGGGTCCGCTTTGCGGCGGCGGCCCCGTCGCCAGTTGTTGCCTGCTCCCAGCAGGCCGCTTCGGTTGTCCGCGCAAATGCTCCGCGACTACATCCTGCGAGGATGATCATTGAAAGTGCGAGGTATGGGAGAGCGCGCTGATAGCGCGTCACCATTCCTTACGCACCGTCAGGCTCACCGCGCGGCCGATGCTTGAATAGTTCGTAGAATCGAAAGGGATTGCGGCGGCGCTGGTCGTCCGTATCGTTGCCGGTTTCTCATTGAAGAGATTCAGGATCGATAACTCGAAGGTGATGCCCGATAATATATCGTTGCCGTCTGCCGTGCGGATGCGGCTGTTGATATCAACTGCCGTAAAACTGCCGATTTCAACAAAAGGCGCGAAGCGGTTATCTTGTATTCCACCGATATAGCTAAGTGCCGCTCCCAATCTGAATGTTGCACGTTCCCAGCCAATAGCGGCTCTTGCACGCCAATGCGGCGGATTGAACACAGTCCCCGAAAGATCCTGAAACGGGCGCCCTTCAATGAGCTGCTGCGAACTCTTGAGGTAGCTTGCTGAACCATTGAAATCGATGGAGTCCAATGCGGTGATTTTGCCGATATATCCGACCGAGAAATCAACACCTTCGATCTTTTGCCGAGCGGCATTGACCAGTGCATTATCGACGATAACGACCACCGATCTCGGATCGAACGGAGCGCCAGTCTGGTTTATGAGGCCCTCGGGGACGTTCGCTGCAACGCCAAGCACGTCTTGTACACTTGGGTAAAGCGTAACGAACGATTTGTAGTCTGGCCCAAGCGCAGCAGCCAGGTTTGTGATGGGAGTAACCACCCGATCGCGATAGCGAACCCGAAAATAGCTGGCTTGAACTGTCAGGCCTCGCACAAAGCTTGGCGTATAAGTCAGGGTCGACGTCCAGGTCTCGGCCTTTTCCGGCGCCAGCGCAGCTCGCCCGCCGAGCAGGAAGATGGCGGCGCCCCCGCCCGGGGCAGGGGGCACGAATATCGATCCCGGAACCACATATCCCTGCAAGCCACGCCCTGTCTGGAACAGCGTCGGTGCTTTGAATGATCTGCCCCATGAACTGCGGATCGCCACATCGCCAACCGGTCTGAAAACGAGCCCAAACTTGGGTGTGACCAGATCGCCGAATCCACTATTGTTTTCGTAGCGCACCGCTCCGGTAAACAAGAGTTCACGAGCAAAGGGGATCGTCTGGCTTGCGCCGATCAGCGGAAGCGACAGCTCTCCATACGCAAAGACCGTGTCTCTCTTTTGCGTGTAGACCCAGATCGGGGTCGTCACGCCGCCCACCGTCTGGCGATAATCGGTATCCTGCTTCGTCGACCGATAGCCGCCGCCAAAGGCCAGCCTGGCATCGCCTCCCGGCGCCCGGAAAAGTGCGCCTTCAACACCGAGTTCGATGCTGTCGAGTTGGTTGTCATATTGCGGATGGAAGGTCGCCGTCGTCGCGCCCCGAGTGAAGCTCGACGTTTGAACCTCGGTTTCGCTGATGGCATGGGTGCCGTTCAGCTTGACTTGCCAGCCATTGGAAAGATTGGCGATCAGCGAGGGCGAAATGGCCCATGATTTGACGTCTCGGTCGATGAAAGAGCCATTAATCCGACAACTGCTTGTCGCCAGGGCCGCTGAGCAGACCTGCGAACTGCGCTTGTTGAACTGGCCGTCCACTTCGAAGGTGAGCCAATCCGAAATCTGCTGATGTCCTGCGACGACGGCGCTGAACTGCTTTTGACCGGCGAATAGCGTCGCTTGGCGATCCAAGCCTTGTGTGTAGCTTCGTTGCCCGGCCACAATCGGCGAGGCGTGGTTGTATTCAAGCGTCACCACAGCACCGCCGGAACCCCAGCGGTGGCCGCCCAGGAATGTATATTGTTGCTCGACGTCGCCGCCGTCGGTCGCCGCGCCAAGCCGGGCCGCCGTCTCTACCCCCTTAAAGTCGCGGCGCAGGATGACATTCGCAACCCCGCCCACCGCATCTGAACCGTAAAGGGCCGAAGCGCCATCGGTAACCACTTCCACGCGTTCGACAGCCGCCAACGGAATTGCCGAAATGTCGACACCTTGGGCAACCGCATCGTAGGCGCTGCGATGCCCATTTACGAGGGTGAGCGTCGCATCGGGGCCAAGACCCCTTAGATTCAGCGCAGACGAACCGTTGGTATTCTCAGATTGTCCCTGAGACCCGACGACGCCTGGATTCTGACCTCCAGAGAAGTTTTGGGTCAAAGATCGAAAGTACGATCCAAGATCGGTCTGGCCTTCGTTGACGATCGTTTTGCGCGATTTCGCCACAATTGGCGATGGACTCTGGGCGCCGCGGATACGTGAACCAGTTACGAGGATGTCACCCTCTTCCGCCGGGCGGTCTGCTACCTCGCCCGACGCCTCCGATCGCCCCCGGATGAGGATGACATCCTTTCGGAATTCGGCGGTGAGGTCGCTGCCCTCCAGCAACGCCCGGACCGCCTCGTCCGCACTGTAAGTTCCGCGCAGGCGGGGAGCATGCTTGCCCTTGACCGCCTCTGCACCGAAGATGATTTCGCGACCCGAAAGGCGACTGACGGTTCTTAGTGCGGCGCCAAGATCCCCAGCCTCGACGCTATATTCCTGCCGTTGGCCATCCTGCGCGCTGGCCGGTGAGGCGATCGCCATTGCACTGATCGCCACCGCCGCAAGCAGTCGAATCCGAACCCCATTCCGCACTAACCCCATGATTTCCCCCATGCTGATCTCGCCATTATGGCGAGGCTTTCTGGGTGCATCGCAGCAAGGCCGCGAACTACGGGGTCACTATTGCAATATTTTCTTCACATTGTTCATCGGGGCCGAAGGAGAATCTCATCCTGGCGGGTGCGATCGACCTCCAGATCGAACAGCGTAGCGAGCCGATCGGCAACCCGTTCGGGATTGTCGATGCGGAACCGCCCCGAGACCTTGATCGCTCCAACCGCCGGATCGGAGACACGGATCGGGATCCCTGATCCCCGGTTGGCTTCGGCGATCACCTCAGACAAGGGCGCCATATCGAACTCCCTGGCCGCAGGAATGTCCGGCAGCGAGGCGACACCGACGGCATCGCGTCCTCTCGTCGCTGAGGCAAGATCGGGAAGCCCGCTGATTCCGAAGCTCAGCTCTTCGCCGGGTGCCAGGCGTGTGATGGCCTGCTTGTCTCTGTCCGCCCCGCCAGTCTTGCTTGGGCGTTCGACATCAACCGCGCCGCGCAACAGCCGCACCGTCACGCCATCGTCCCGGTTGAGGATGACGTCGAAGATCGTTCCGCGCGCGGTTACGCTTCCGCCGCCGGCAAGCACCACGAACGGCCGGGTTTCATGGGCGACGTCGAAACGCGCGCGTCCTTGCTTGAGGCGCAGCTCGCGCCGCTGGCTGTCGAATGCCGCCGCAAGAACGCTTTCGGCGTCCAGGGTGACCGTGGAGCCGTCGTCCAGCTTGAAGCTGCGACGCGTGCCTCCGACCGTCGAGAACAGTTGGCCGTCCGGCGCCGCTGCCGGGCGCACCGAAGCGATCTCGGTGGTTCTGCCAAATATGTTCGAGAGGGAGTCCCGCCCAACCCAAGCGCCGAATCCGACGATCATCAGGAAGCTGGCGAGCAGCGCCAATTGGCGCCAGCGCGAAGGTGTCGGATAACCATCATTGTCATTGTCATCGACATCGGTCGCCGCATTTGGCGACTCGGCCAGGAACTTTCCAAGGGCAAAAATCTCCCCGGCGCGGTTATAGGCGCCGAGATGCGCGGCTCCGAGGGCCAGCCAGGCGTCAAAATCTGCGCGATACCGTTCCGCGTCCGGACCGCGCATGCGCGCGAACCAGAGGGAGGCCTCTTCGAGCAACTGATCCTGCCGGGGCGCGTTGCCCGGCATCTCATTCTCACCCATCGGCATTGATGCTCTTGCTGATCCGAATGATTGCCTGAGCCACGTGCCATTCCACAGTACGGATACTAATGCCGAGCCGTTCGGCGATCTGCTTATATTCCAGTTCGTCGGCTCGGTGTAGCATATAGACCTCACGCGTTTTCGGCGGGAGGGTATCGACAGCAGCGCGGTAACGCTCGCGCATCTGGTTTATCTCGGCTGCCGCGTCCGGACCAAGCGACTCTGGACCGATCGCCACATCCAACATGGCATGCGATCGGGCCCTAGCCCATCGCCGTACCCGGTCGGCGAGGAGGTGCCGCACAATTCCCTGCAGATACGCCCCGGGGTTCTGCGACGCCGCGCCCGATTTGGACTCGGCGAGGCGGGTGAAGGCCTCCTGGACGATATCGTTACGGTCGTCTTCGATCCAAATCTTGCGCTTGAGCAACCGTCTGAGGCGCGGCGCCTCGGAGCGATAGACCGCCTCGAGCTGCTTGCGATCGATGCCCTCTGGCTCCGTGCTGTGGCCGTCGCCACCATCAGGCTCCAGCATCGCGTCAAGCACAGGTCCGGGAGGGCGCAGAACGACGCGCGCCGCCGAGCATGTCAGGGAATCTAGTCACGACGGATCCGTCCAGGCAGGCCGGCCTACTTAAGTCCAATGCGCGCGCCCAACCGTCATGGATCGGCGCATTTTATGCCTGGTAGGTTTATCCTGCAGACGGCTTCCAGCCTGTTTCCGCACTGCGTCCTAGATGTGCATTAACGCCATTTCGGATGCAAGGGACGACGTCACGAAACTGCCCCTGAAAGGGACCGGGGCGTCGCCACCTTGGTTCATGGCGGACATTTTCTCAGTTCGGGCTTCGCAACGATATCGAGAAGGCCATCGAAATAGGCGTCGAGCAGCTCAGTTCCCTCGGGCGATAGCTCAACATTGATCCGACGCTGATCACGGGGGTCGGGTGTCCGGACGAGTAGATTGCGCTCGATCATTCGGTGGATCATCCGGAGCGCGGTCCGGGCCGGCGCCTTCGATGCGCCGCAAAGGCTGGTCAATGATCTGGGCCGACGATCCTGGCGCGCATACAGATCGAACAGCATGTTGAGAGCCGGCATTGAGAACAGGTCGCTGCCAAATCGGTTGCCGAGAAGGCAGTGAGCGCGAACGGCAAGGCTGATCATCACGCATCGGTCGAGCGTTGCTATGACGCTGGGCAGAGCGCCACTCACGGGTCACGTCCGATCCGCCAGCCGCAGCCCGGCCGGCAGTGTTCCAGCGTAAAATTGCTCGATGAGGGCCTCCTGTTCTGGCCTCAGCGCATCGACTGCGCCGAATTCCCCAGTTCCCTCCGGGTCGAGCAGCGTCGAGGGGCAGCGACCCTCGAACGTGCCGAGATTGGGCCGATGCGCGCGATAGCCCGCAAGTGCGGCGAGATCGGCAGGGAAGGTGCGTGCGACCTCAGGGGGATAGGCCAGCCACGGCAATTCATAGGGTTTGAGCCAGCCCAGGCTGTAGCTGACGATCATGCCGCGTCGCGAAATCGCCGTTCGGTTCGCGCCACCGCCATGCAGCGTCGAGCCCAGAAACAGGAGGGCAGCTCCGGGGTCGATCTCGGCGGGGATAGCTTCCACGGGATCGATGAGGATCTCATCCTGTCGACGATGGCTCCCCGGCCAAATGCGCGTGGCGCCATTTGCTTCGGTGTACGGCGTGAACGGCCACATCACATTGACCAGATATTCAACGCCAGGCGTCCGCACCGGCCACATATCTTGGTCCCGGTGTGGAGGCTGGACGCGGCCGCCGGGGAGGATTTCGATTGCCTGAGTCAGGTTGAGCTGGATGCTATCGCAACCGGCCCCCAGGATGCTCTCGACGATCCTCAGCACAAGCGCGTGACGAACGAACGCATCCATGTGGTCTGATCGCCGCAGCAAGCCATGAAAGCGCTTGGTCCATTCGCCGTAAAATGGTCCCGACGCATGTGGCGTCCTGGCGAAATCATCCGCAAGATCGGTGGCGAGAGCGTCCACCACGACCGGCGAGATCGCGTCGGGGATGATGCAATAGCCCTCGGCGGACAGTGCTTCCACCCAGTTCGCGACGGCAGCGTCCCTTGCGTCAGGGATAGGCTCCATGAGCATGGTCGCCTCCCTACGCCGCAAGCGGCGTTGCGACGCCACCGAGTTGGAGGCGGACCGAAGCATAGGTTCCGGCTTCGCGGAGCTGCTCGATCGTCCGCCCCGAGATATGGATCTGCAGCGCGCCGGTGGTGGCGCCGGCAATCGTTCTCGGCTCACCCAGCGGCTCGCAGTTCCATCCCAGCGTCAGGATCTGGGTCAGCCATCCTGAATCGGCGACGCACACGAAGCGCGTAATGCCGTGCAGAAGCGCATATTGCACCGCGGCCGTCGTCAGTCGATTGCGAACACGCAGCCGTTCGGTAGCGCGCAGGCGCGGCGAAAGGCAGCCGCGGGTGATTTCCCAGATATCGGCTCCGGACGGGGGCGGCCCGTCGCACAGGTGCGGGAAGACCGAGCCCAGCAGATGCGGGCGGTCGGTCGGCAGCAGACGGATCGATCCGAAATGCTCGCCGTCCTCCGCCGCGCTGATCAGATAGACGGCATGCTCGCCATCGAACTGATCGATCTCGAACTGCCCGTCGATGACCGGAACGTCCCATTGGCGCATGTCGACGAACACGCGCTTGCGGTCCCGGTGCATATTGTCGAGTGTCGCCGATGCGCCCGGGCCGGCATGGCCCGAAAAATATTGGATCATGGAGCTTCTCCCGCTGGTTAGCGGAAGAACAGCTCAACCAAAGACGCCTCGGTCGCCACCCGCTGATCAGGGGGTTGTCAGCGTCCAAACACCTCCGAAAAGGAGATCTGGCCATCGAACAGCGCCCTTGCGATCAGGAGCGGGCGCTGCGCATTGCCATAGGCGCGACGGACATTCTCGACATGCTCGTGCGCCGTCGCTGCCGAAATTCCGAGCAACGCGCCGATTTCGGGATCACCCTTTCCGCGCGCGACCAGAACCAGCGAGTCCCGCTGCCGCTCGGTCAGTTGAGGGAGTTCGTCCAGTCCCGCGGGCAGCTTCCCACGCGAGCGCATGATGCGGCGTGCCGCCTCGAACGCATAGGTGCCGATCATATTGGCGATGGGAAGCGCGTTCGGGCGCAGCCGCTCGAATGAATCCGCCCCGAAAGAGCAGGTGCCGCGATATTCCCCGGGGACATGGACGGGGATCGTATAGCCTTCGGAGAGACCATAGGGCCGGGCCGCCTCGAGAACGGCCTTCTGCCGCTTCGTCAGCCGGATCATCGCCGGAACGTCGGTCCAGAGAAACCCCGCCGCGGTTCGCGTGCTTGCCTGGTGTACGGGATCGTAGAGGAAATAGCCTTCGCCGAGCGACCTTTCGATCCACGCCGGGTGATAGTTTGTGAGGCGGATCGCGTCCTGCGGTGGGCCTGCAAGATCGACATGATGGCCCATGGCGAATTGCCGGAAACCAAGATTAAAAGCGCACGCCTCCAAATGGACGTACAATTGTTCCTCCATTTGCGCACAGAGAAAGCCATTAATCATGCCTTTGAAATCGAACTGATCAACCATTTGCTCGCTCCGGAAGTTGAGCGGCCGAGCATCTCCGTTTGGCGTCAGGCTTCTTGTAACATTTTGCGCTGAAATCGCCGTTGACCGACAAACTGTCCATTCCGGATCAAGTCACTGCGCCGGGTTTCAACCGGTCGGATTCTGGAGATGGACGACCGCCGCGCCACGATGATCGAAGCGGGAGAGGGGATCGGGGTTGGGGCCTGAGATGAGGCTCTCTTGACCAATGGTTCCATGTCCATGACCAATTCAGCCCATAATCTAGCGCTCGAGACCGCCGCGGCCGAGCTTGTCCGCAAGCTTGGCGGCGTCTGGCGCCCTAACGGTGGCATGTGCTTGTGCCCGGCCCATGAAGACCGCACGCCCAGCCTGTCAGTCCGGGTCGGCGACCGAAGCCTTCTCTTCAAATGCTTTGCCGGCTGCACCGGACTTGAGGTCTTGGCTGCCATCCGCCAGCTGAAGCTTGACGTGCCCGTGGACACTAGGGCGGTCGGCCGGCCGCCGGTGCGACTTGATCTGGCCATGGCCGAACGTGCCAGGACGATCTGGGCCGAGGCTCGACCGGCGGCGGGGACGCCAGTTGCCTCGTATCTTTCGGCGCGAGGGATCACCCATCTGTCCTCGGCCGTGCGCTTCCATCCGCGGACCCCGTTGGGTAGAGGAGCCTCCGTCTCGTTCAGGCCCGCCATGATTGCGGCCATTTGCGACGATACGGGCGTCACGGCGGTGCAGCGCGGATTTTTCGACCGGGCCGGACCCTGGCTCGCGTCCGACCTCCCAAAGGCCAAGCTCACATTGGGTCGGCCGCTCGCCGGCGCGGTGCGACTATACCGGCCTGCTCGTTGCCTGGGGCTCGCCGAGGGCATCGAGACCGCCCAGTCCGCCGCCCTGTTGCTGAACATTCCCGTCTGGGCAACGCTTGGAAACGAGCGGCTTGCGCGCATCGCCATTCCAGAACGAATCGATCGCCTCGTCCTTCTGCCGGACAACGATCCTGGAGGGCGTCTTGCGGAACAGCAGGCCCAAGCCGCCTATGCGCGTCCCGGGCGCTCCATCGTGACCATCTGGCCATGGCATGAGCTGAACGACTGGAACGACGTGCTGATGGCGGAGCTGGGACTGACGAACAAGAGCGCCAGGGCACGGGTCGCAGCTTGACTCAATGTTCCTTATTTGTTCTCAATGTCGGCATGATGCGAATCGATGAAGATGCCCTGTCCCTCCATCTCGAGGTAGCGCTCGCCAGCTCGCCGCGCAGCCTGCTGGACGATCTGGGCAATGTGGACCGGCACCGGCGTAATCTCGCTGTGTCGGCCATTGCCCGCGAACTCGTTGAACGGCTGCGTTGCTTCGACATCCAGTTCGTTGACCAGCCCCCGTCAGTGCCCGCACAGCCCACGCTCCTCCTCGACATGGGACCGATGGGCTGATCCCCTGAATGCCCTGCTGACGGGTGCCGCGGCGCGACAATGCCGGCGGCGATCATGGCACCGCCAAGCCACTGAGGAGGGAAGGGGGAGGGGATCCGATGCGGTTGGAGGCCTGATGGTCAGGTCGCCCCGCATTGGAGAAATATGATGACCTATCCGACCATCGTCTATGCGCGCGCCCTGGATTGCCACAAGTCGCCGCACAATGTCCGCACCCAGAGCGATGCGGACGCCGATGCCGAGCTTGAGGCCAATATTGGTGAGACCGGCATCATCCTGGAAAACCTGATCGGGGTGGCCGTTGCCCGCAAGAAGGGCAAGTTCGAGATCTATGGCGGCGGCCGGCGCCTCGACGGGACGCACGCCAACATCGCAAAGGGCAAGCTCGACGAGGATTTCATGGTTCCCGTCCTTGTCGCGAAGAACGCCCGGGACGCGATCGAGATGAGCCTGGCGGAGAATTACTTCCAGTTGCCCATGAATCCCGCTGACGAATGCCGCGCTTTCAAATCGATCATCGAACGCGAGAAGAAGGTGCCGGCCGATCTCGCCAAGCGCTTTGGCAAGACCGAGCGGTTCGTTCTCGGCCGCCTGCGTCTCGCCGATCTGGCGGAACCGGTGTTCAACGCCTTGCGGATGGGCGAGATCACGCTCGAGGTCGCCACCGCCTATGCCCATACGTCCGACACCGACCGCCAGGCCAAGGTGTTCGCCCAGATGGACCAGGGCTATTATCGTCACAATCCGAACGAGATCCGCAGGGCGGTTGCCAGCGGCTCCTACAAGGGTGGTGATCCCAAGGCGATCCTTGTCGGTCGTGATGCCTATCTGGCGGCCGGCGGGGCCATCGATGCCGATCTGTACACCAACCAGTTCACCGAACTCTGGCGTGATGGGGATCTGGTCGACAAGCTGGCCGAGGAGGCGCTCGCGCAGGCGGCCGCAGCGATCCGCGATCGCGAAGGCTTTGCCGAGGTGCGCACGGTCCCGGCGACGACCATCCCCTATTCCGAGACCTTCCAGCTGACCCGGCTCGTTGGCGAACCTGCGCCGCTTGCGCCGGAGGTCGAGGCCCGCAAAGCGGAGATCGAGGCGGAACTCGCCGAGATCGAAGGGCAAGCCGAGGAAGCCGATGGCTATACCGAAGAGCAGTCGGAACGGATCGAGGTGCTCGAGGAAGAGATCGGCGCGATCATCGACACGGCGGAGGTCATCACGGACGAGCAGAAAGCTTCGGCGATCGCCTATGTCATGATCGGCAAGGACGGCCAGCCTTGCGTTTACGAGGAACTGTTTGTCGCGGTTTCGGAAGACCCCGACGAGGTCGATGAGGATGAAGAGGTAGATGGTGACGACGATGCGACCGAGACCGACGAGGACGAAACCGAAGCACCGACGACCGAGCATTTCAGCCAGAAGCTCAAGGACGAACTGGCGATGATGAAGACGGAACTGCTCGCGCTCCACATCGCCAACGACCCGCACTTCGCGCTCGATCTCGGCACCTTCATCATGGTCGATGATGCCTGCCGCCTGGGCTATTATGGGATGCCGAGCGAACTTCGGGCGAGGGCGCCGAGCCCGCGTGTCTCCGGCTTCACGAGCGACACTCCGGCCGCGCAGGCCTGGGCAAAGCTCGATGACGCTCTTGACCGCAGCTGGATCAACCACACCGAGATCCATGAGCGGTACGACGCCTTCTGCGCGCTCGAAGATAGTGCCCGCGCGGCCTGGCTCGGTTGGGCGGTCGCCCGGACTTTGCACGCAGTGCCCGAGGGGATGACCGGCAGCAGCTTCCTCAATCATCTCGGGGCCAAGCTCGGCATCGACGTCGCAGCCTGGTGGCGTCCGACCGCGCGCAACTTCTTCGATCGCATCACCAAGCCTGCGATCCTGAAGCTGTTCGAGGCCATTGGCGGCAACGACTTGAAGAACCGCTACGCGGCGTCGCGCAAGTTCGATCTCGCGGCATCGTCGGAGAAGCTGTTCGCCGGCCAGATCATCGCCGAGGCGGAGGTCAAGGAACGGGCGCTTGCCTGGCTTCCCGGACCGATGCGGTTCGCCGTGGAGGATGCAGAAATCGACGCGACTCTGTTCGAGGATGCGCCGGTCGCGGAGAACGATTCGGCTCCGATCGAGCCGGAGCAGACCCAGGACGAAGAGCCGATCACCCTGCCCAAGGCCGCTTGATCGAAAAAAAGGATCGGGGCCGTGGCTCGCGCTGCGGCCCCTCGAGCGCAGATCCGCGGCCTGATCGAAAGCAGGGACCTCGATCATCACGAAATCACCGATGCATGGATCGAGCAATGGGCGGCCGACATCTACCGCGCGGCGTCCGAGAAGTGAGGAGGGAAGGGGGGACGGCGAGGTGAGGGCCCGGGGGCTCTCGACCATTCGCTGGAGAACCGCCCATGACCTGTCTAATCTTCGCTGCGCCCGCCGCAGCCACTGAACTCTCTGCCAAGGCAACCTCGCTCCTCGACGTCGCCAGGATCCTCGTCGATCGCCTTGCCGATGGTACGAGCGTCTCCCGCCAGACGCTCAAATCCCTGATGCGCCAGCACTTCGGCGGCTCGGATGCCTGGGGCGATTGGTCGATGCGCGACGCCTATGAGGCGCTCGAAGCGGCCCAGGTCTTGCTGGCCCTCAATCCGGCCAGCGGTCTCATCGACTATGACGACCCTATCGCCGCGACTGCCGCACGCGACCGTCTTTCACGATTGCTGCCGACCCAGAGTTATCGCAGCGAACGTCAGGTCGACCTGCAGCAATTCTCCACGCCGCTGCAACTGGCCTGGCTCGCCGCGCACGCTGCCCGGATCACCGATGCCGATACGGTGCTCGAGCCCTCGGCCGGCACCGGCATGCTCGCAGTTCATGCGCGGCAGATCGGGGCGCGCCTGATCCTTAACGAGCGCGACCCGCTGCGCGCCGACCTTCTGGCGCTGACCCTCAACCAGCAGGTCAGCCGGCACGACGCCGAATTCATCCATGACATGCTCGATCCCGCCGATCGCCCCAGCGTCGTGTTGATCAATCCTCCCTTCTCACGCAGCGAGGGCCGAGGCAGAGATCGCCATGCCGGCGCACGGCATCTTCGTTCTGCCTTGCTGCGCCTGGTCGACGGTGGTCGCTGCGTCGCGATCATGTCACCCGCCTTTGCCCGCGATGGCACGGGATCGAAGGGCTATGATGCCGTCACGTCGCTTGTTCCGGCGCGGTTCGAAATCACGATCAACGGCCAGCCCTATGCCAAGCATGGCACCGCGATCTCGATCAGGCTGGTGATTTTCGACAAGGGCTGGACCGGCGAGCCTGAATGCCACGTCGTCGCCGATCTGCGCGGCGCGCTGTCGATCGTCCTCGACCTGCCGCCGCGCCTGGACGCCGGCGAACCGCCACTGCCGCCCGCGCCGGTCGAGCAGTTCTCGCCGGCCAGACCAATTCTGGCGCCGCCGGCGCGCGCTGGTGGATTGTTCTCGCGCGTTGAGCCGCTCCGACCAATCGCGCCGCCCCCTGCGCCGACGATCGCCGGAGAGCCTCAACTGCTCAGCTACGAGGTGCTGGATGTACCCTCGGCAACCGCCGAGCAGATTGGCATCTACGCCCCGTGGCGGCTTGCCCGCATGGCCTTCACCGACGTCAGTCCGCACCCGGACCAGTTGGTGGAATCGGTGGCAATGTCGTCAATCCTTCCGCCGCTGCCAACCTATCGGCCGATGCTGCCGCCGCGCGCGGTCGAAGCACTGTCCGACGCGCAGCTCGAGACCGTCATCTATGCCGGCCAGTCCTTCTCGCGTGACCTGCCGGGCTGTTATCGGCCCAATCAGGCCGGCACGCTGCTCGAACCCAACGCCAATGGCCACGTCTATCGTCTCGGCTATATGGTCGGCGATGGAACGGGTGTCGGCAAGGGCCAGCAGATCGCCGCCTGCATCCTCGATCGCTGGTGCCGCGGTCAGCGTCGTGCTGTCTGGATATCCAAGAGCAGCGCGCTCCTGGAGGATGCGCGTCGCGACTGGACCGCGCTGGGCGGCATGGCGATCGATATCCAGCCGCTCGACGCGTTCGCATTCGGCGCGCCGATCACGATGGAAAGCGGTATCCTGTTCCTGACGTTCGCGACGCTTCGATCCCAGCGGGACGACGCGCAATCCCGGCTGCAGCAGATCCTGTCCTGGCTTGGCGAGGACTTCGACGGTGTCATCGCCTTTGACGAGGCCCACGAACTCGCCAACGCCGCTGGCACCGAAACCCAGTACGGTACGCAGAAGGGCTCTGAGCAGGGATTGGCGGGCGTGCGGCTCCAGAACCTCCTGCCGCGGGCCTGCATCCTCTACAACAGCGCCACCGGCGCCACCGATCCCGCCAATCTCTGCTACGCCAGCCGCCTCGGCCTATGGGGCCAGGGTTCCGCCTTCGAGACCCGCGAAACCTTCATGGCGGCGATCGGCAGCGGCGGGATTGCGGCCATGGAAATCGTCGCCCGCGACTTGAAGGCGCTCGGACTCTATACTGCGCGCGCGTTGACTTTCCGCGGCGTCGAATATGATCCGCTCGAGCACAAGCTCACGGATGACCAGATTGCGGTTTATGACGCCTATGCCGACGCGTGGGCGCTGATCCACCAGAATCTCGATGAGGTTCTCGAAGCGACCAACATCGTCGATGGCATGAATGGCCGTGCGCTCAACGCCCAGGCCAAAGGCTCGGCGCTGTCGCGCTTTGAAAGCGCGAAGCAGCGTTTTTTCGGTCAATTGCTGGTCGCGATGAAGCTACCAACCGTCATTGGTGCAATCACGAAGGACGTCGCCGAAGGGCGGCATGTTATCGTCCAGTTGGTCACGACCGCCGAGGCAATGCTGGACCGGCGCCTGGCCAGCCTCTCGGCAGACGAGCGCGCCCATCTCGATCTCGAGCTCAGTCCACGGGAATATATGATCGACTATCTGAAATCTGCCTTCCCGACCCGGATGATGCGTGTGTTCAAAGGGTCCGACGGCGAGCCGCGCTCTGAACTGATGGTCGATGAGGACGGCACTCCGGTCCACTCCCAGGCCGCGCTTCAAGCTCGCGACGACCTCATTGAGCGCCTGTGTTCGATGCCTGCTATCCCAACGGCGCTCGACGAGCTGATCCGCGAATTTGGTACCGATGCGGTCGCAGAGGTAACCGGACGGACCCGCCGGTTGGTCGTCGACGGTAGCGGTCGACAGCAAATCGAACGCCGGACGGCGCGCAGCAACATTGGTGAGTCCGACGCCTTCATGACCGGCCGCAAGGCGATCCTGGCTTTCTCCGATGCTGGTGGGACCGGCCGCAGCTATCATGCCGACCGCAACTGTCCGAGCGCTGACCGCCGCCGCGTCCACTATCTGCTCGAACCCGGTTGGCGTGCCTCCAGCGCGATCCAGGGCCTGGGCCGCTCGAACCGGACCAACCAGCTCACCGCGCCGATCTTCCGGCCGGTGACGACCGATTGCCGGGGCGAACGTCGCTTCATCAGCACGATCGCGCGCCGCCTCGACAGCCTGGGCGCGCTTACGCGAGGACAAAGACAGACGGGTGGTCAGAATTTGTTCGATCCGGCGGACAATCTGGAAAGCGACTATGCTCGTGACGCGCTCAGCCAGTGGTATCATCTGCTTTATCGAGGCAAGCTCACCAGCGTCACGCTAGACGATTTCACCCGCATGACCGGGCTCAAGCTCGTCGATCAGAATGGCGGCGGCCTTCTCGAAACCCTGCCCCCGATCCAACGCTGGCTGAACCGGCTGTTGGCACTGCGGATCGGCACCCAGAACGCCATCTTCGAGGAATATATAGCGCTGATCCAGGCACGGATCGATGCAGCGCGCGATGCGGGGACCCTCGATGTCGGCGTCGAAACGATCAAGGCCGAGCGGATCGTGCCGCTCGATGAGCAGGTTCTGCGCCGCGACCCGGTGACCGGCGCGGAGACCAGGCTTTGCCGCATCGAGCTTCATCATCAGCGTCGAGCGACTCCCTTTGCGCGCGTCATGGAAACATGGTCCGGGACGAAGGACATCGCCTTCTTGAAGAACGGTCGTTCGGGCCGGATCGCACTCAGGGTGCCGTCCTGGTCTATCCTCGACAATGATGGGCACTCCATCCAGGTCTGGGAGCTGATCCGGCCGGTCGGATCGGAGCGGATCCGCCAGTCTGCACTCGCCGAGAGCCATTGGCGTCCCATCGACGAGGCCAGCTTTCGCGAGGCCTGGGGCTTGGAATGTGCGGACATCGCGACGCGGATCGATATCGAGACAATCAACATCGCGACGGGTCTGCTGCTGCCTGTCTGGAATCGGTTGCCCGACGACGACGTCCGCGTCTGGCGGATCTCCGATGCCCAGGGCAATTCGCTGCTGGGTCGCATCGTCTCGCCCGCCGGATTCGAGAAGCTCGCCCAGTCCTTCGGCGTGACCATGGCGATCGCCTTGTCTCCCGCAGAGATCGTCGCTGCGGCCCGCGGCAGCGATGGCGTCGCAATCCCTGCGCTACCGGGAGCCCGGCTACAGCGTTCCTATGTCAACGATGAGGCGCGGCTGGAAATCAAGGGTTTCCCGCCCGAAAAGCGTGAGTGGCTGAAGGCGCTCGGCTGCTTCACCGAGATCATCAGCTACAAGACCCGGCTGTTTGTCCCCACGAACCGGGCCGAGAATATCCTTTCGGCAATCGCCGCCAATTCCGCGACCGGCATCGCCGCCTGAATGCGGCCGGCGGTGCGAGGAAGTCCCGAACCGTCCGCCATTGGCGGCAATCTTGACCCACGAGCCTGTAGCGGACCAGCGCTCTTGGGGAGGGAAGAGGGGAAGCGGATGTGGTCCGCGAGTGGTTCGCCGGACCGCACCGGAGATTTCCCATGACCGACCCCGATCCGATCGGCGCGCTTTTCGTCGAGAGCTTCAACCTCGACCTCGCCGAGCTTCATTCCGCCGCCCGCGTCGCGCTGCCATCGAGCGGCAACCATCCTGATATGCTCGAGCTCCAGGACGACGAGGGCATTTTCATCAGCTTCGTGCCTGCCGATGCATCGCCTGAAATGGTAGCGATCGCATACCGCCTCTATGGCCAGGGCCTCAATCATGGTGTTCGCGCCGGCGCGGCAGCGGCATGGGCGAAACTGCGTCACCTGATCGGTGCCGCGTCGGCCGACGACACCATCTGAACCATCGCGCCGCCTCGCTGGACGGAGGGTCCAGGGCGGCTTCCCATGATCCATTGTCCGCAGGAGGCCTATCATGGCTGACCGTGTTTCCGTGACTATCCGCATCGGCGGCTCGCTGCCGCGCGCCCTGCTTGCCGATTTCATCGCCGCCATCGAGGGCGAAGCGCTCACCGATCCCCTCGGCGAGTATTTCTCGATGGCACACATCACGGGCTTTGGTCCGCTCGAACTGGCGGCCGATGAAGTTGCCTGGGGTCGCCTCGAAACTCTCGAGGCTTTCTGTATCGACAATCGGCTGCCGTTTGAACGCTGGTGTGGCAGCTATCCGGGAAGCTGGGAAGCCGAGCGGATCGTCTTCGACGGCGCGGCCGACCCACGCTCCTACACCGTCACCGATAACGACATCGTCGTGGTCACCGAGCCGGAGGTCCGCTCCCTCGGCACCTTCGAGGCTGTCAGCGCCTATCTTCAGTCGGCAAGTCTCACACTGCCGCCGTTGACCATCGTCGATGACGGGGAGCAGGGGCATGGCTGACACCTATATTCAGGGCTGCTTTGCCTTCTCGTGCCTTCCGGCGGAGATGGCGCTGTTGGAGGAAGCCTTTCAGGCGAGCTATGGCTTAGGCGAGGGCTACAACCCCGACTCGGTGAATCCGAGCCCCGAGTTCCTGGCGTTGTTCCCCGCCACCGAGCACGATCGTTGGGCGGGATTTCGTGACATCTTCTCCGACCGCGATTTTCCATCCTTCGGCGCGGTTCTGACAGGCAGCAACCTCGCTGATCCCTTGATGGTCGACGCCATTGTCACATCGGAAATCGCCCTTGATCCCGAGGCAATAGCCAAGCTGATCCAGCGCTGCTGCGCGGCAACGCTCCTTACCGGTCCGATCGGTTTCGAATGGAGCGTCACTTGCTCGCGAATGCGGGTGGGAGAATTCAGCGGGGGGTGGTGCGCGATCTTCCATGAACGGATCGAGATCGAAACCACCGGCGAAGCCCTTGCAGCATCGCTTTCTGGCGGCGTCCTCTGAATTCGCCCGGCCGCGGGAGATCATCATGGCTCATATCGTCAAAGGCGCAGCGCATTGCGCAAAGCCGGGGTGTGATCGGAGTTGGGCGCGCGATCCCGTGTTGGAAGTCGCGTGTCCCGACTGCGGCGCGCCTGTCGGGGCACGCTGTCGGCGACCGAGCGGGCCATGCCGGTCCACTCATCGATCTCCACGCCAGCCGCGACATTCTGGCGGATCGGGATGGGCATTACGGTCGGTGCCCGTTCCGCATCTGCGGCCTGGACCAGATGCCCATGCAGGCGAGCCTCCCGCTGTTCGACTGATCGTCAAGGAGACCTCCTATGAATGAACCCACGATTGAAATGTGGCGGGCGTTGCTCGATTTCCGGGAGCGCCATGGACGCTATTGGAAGCGCGCCCTTTCGCTCAAATGGATGAACGGGAGCGACGAGTTCGAGCATTTCTCGGCATCGCTGCGGATGACGCGCAACCAGTTCGGTCCGACCTGGCTCTACGCTCTTCGGCCCGCCGCCCTCGACGCTGCCGCGCGTCGTCTCGCCACTCTCGATTCAGAACCTGACAACTGCCGGGCCGAGCCTGTGGTTAGCGGCGAACCTTGCCCGAACGATCACTGACGCCGGACCTGCGAAGGGAAGGGGGTCTTGGGGGGATGTGCGGCGGACGGAGGAGACGATGTTCCGCGCGCGCAGCCAGTATCAGGAGGTTCCCATGAACATGATCGCCACCGTCGACCGCCCCGTATCGGGGGCCTACAAGGTTGATATCAGCCGCGGCCGCAACGTCAGTCGCGTTTCCTCGGAATGGTTCTCGCGCCCCGAGGACGAACGCTACCTCTCGCTCACCAGTCTCTATGATCGCGTGCGTACCCGCGCCGAGGCGGCGACAACCCGCGTCGTCGAGAGCCGCGCTGTCCGCGTCGAGGCGCGCAGCGACAATCCCGAGCGCCTTTCGCTCCTGGCACCCGGCAGCGATGAACCGGTCGCGCCAACCAACTGGTCGTTCGGCCAGATGTGCAGCCTGGTCGGCGCGCCGGCCTCCTATCTGCGCGATCTGCCCGCGGCGCTCGCCGGCATCAATCTCCAGCATGGCCTGATCGCGCACCGTGGCGAGCAAGTGAAGTTGCTCCAGACGCACGATGGCCGCACCGAGTTGCGGGCGGTCACCGGCCCCGATTACGGCCGCATCTGGGATTATGAGTTGGTCGCGGCTGTGATGAAATTCGCGGGCGATGGCGTCGGCGATACACGGTGGAAGGTTCCGGGCGTGCTCGACTGGGGCACGATGCGCTATAACCCTCACGTCGATGTCAGCCGCGACACGACCACCCTCTATGCCTCGGATCGTGACGTCTTCCTCTTCCTGGTGGACGATACCCACCCGATAGAAGCGGGCCGGCTGCCCAATGGTGACCCGGACCTCTACTTCCGCGGCTTTTATTGCTGGAACTCGGAAGTCGGTTCGAAGACGCTCGGCATCGCGACCTTCTATCTCCGGGCGGTGTGCATGAACCGGAACCTCTGGGTGCGCCATGGTGGCGCGATCAATTGAGTGAAGGATGACTTCTCAGGAAACCAAGAACAGCCTGATGCTCACCCGACTTACCTTGGCCAGCAATGGCTGCGACCGTGAAAACGGCAGGGG
>NZ_QVRA01000043.1 GCF_003591655.1 Sphingobium terrigena | reverse complement strand
GGGATCGTGGTCGACCGGCTGACTGGCGAAATCCGTGATGCCCATATCTTCGTGGCAGTGCTCGGTGCATCCAGCCTCACATACGCTGAAGGAAGCTGGACCGAGACTCTGCCGGACTGGCTGACCTACGAGCAGGGTTTGTCGGTACGGGCCGTGTCAGAGCGGCTGAAGCTGAGCAAGACGACAGTGTCGACGTACCTGCTGCGCGCGCGGCAGGCGGGGCTAACAGTCTGGCCATTGCCGCCGGGCTATGACGATGACGCTGCGGTTGAACGGCTTGTATTCCGGCGTGTGGGCCGCCCTGCGCAGGATCGGGAAGAACCGGATTGGCCGCTCGTTGCGCGGGAGATCAAGCGCAAGGGCGTGACGCTGGTCTTGCTATGGCAGGAATATCGGGCCGCTCATCCCAACGGGTACGGCTATACCTGGTTTTGCGATCGATTCCTGTCCTTCCAGCGGCGGACCCATGTCAGCTTCCGCAATCGGCATGAGGCGGGCGCCGTGATGCAAACCGACTATGCTGGTCAAACCGTTCCGCTGATCGATCCTGTGACTTGCGTCATCACCCCGGCGCAGATCTTCGTGGCGGTTCTTGGCGCTTCCTCGTTCACCTTTGCGATGGCAAGCCTGAGCCAGCAGCTGCCGGACTGGATCGACGCTCAGTGCCGTGCGCTGAGCTTTATCGGCGGGGTCCCGCGCGCGATTGTGTGCGACAATCTCAAGTCAGGCGTTGTCAAAGCGCTATGGTTCGAGCCCACGCTCAGCGCGACCTTTGCAGCGATGGCCGAGCATTACGATACGACGATCCTGCCAACCCGGAGCCGGCGACCACGCGACAAAGGAAAGGTCGAGGGCGCTGTGTTGATAGTAGAGCGCTGGATCCTGGCGCGTCTGCGCAATCGGCGCTTCTTCAGCCTGGCGGATCTCAATGCTGCGATCGCGGACCTGCTGGTTGATCTCAATGATCGGCCCATGCGCCATGTCGGCAAATCCCGCCGGGCGATCTTCGAGGAGATCGAACGGACAGCTCTGGCAGCGTTGCCCACGTCAGTGTTCGAATATGCCGAGTGGAAAACGGCCCGCGTTCACCCTGATTATCATATCGAGGCGGATAAGACCTTCTACTCGGTACCGCATCGGCTGATCGGCCGGCAGGTGGATGTTCGGCTGACGCACCGGGTGGTAGAAATCTTCTACGATCATGTGCGGGTCGCCAGCCATATGCGGACATCGCAGCGCCGCGGGCATGTCACGGTGAACGAGCATATGCCCAAGTCGCATCAGCGCTATGCGAACATATCACCAGCAAGCCTGATCGAACGTGCCAGGAAAACCGGTCCTAACACAGCGATGTTCGTGGAAAGGTTGATGGTCGACAAGCCGCACCCCGAGCAGGGTTATCGCTCTGCTATGGGCATCCTCTCCCTTGCTCGGCGCTATGAGCACGATCGGCTCGAAGCGGCCTGCGACCGGGCGCTGGTGATCGGTGCCGTCACCTACTCTTCAGTCAACGCCATCCTCAAAGCCGGGCTCGACAAGATCCAGCCGACAACGGGGCCGCTCAAACCAACACCGGCGCACGGCAACATCCGTGGCGGGTCCTATTACCAATAATGAAAGGACGATCTTGTGCTGACGCATCCTACCCTTGATCAAATGCATAGCTTGGGGCTAGCGGGCATCGCGGCCGCGTGGCGCGACATTGCCGAGCAGGACACTTCAGGCGACCTGACCCGCGACGAATGGCTCGGGCTCATGCTGGACCGCGAGATCGCCGCTCGTGCCGACCGGCGGCTGACCAACCGGCTTGCCAGCGCAAAGCTTCGCTTCGTCGACGCCTGTATCGAGAATGTCGACTTCGCCGCACGCCGAGGCATGGACCGACGTAATATCCTCTCACTCGCGCAAGGCGCGTGGCTCAATGCCCGCGAAAATCTCATCATCACTGGCCAAACCGGCACAGGAAAGACGTGGCTGGGTTGCGCATTCGGGCGACAAGCGGCGCGTCAGGATCACTCCGTCTTATATCTGCGCATGCCGCGCCTGTTCGAAGATCTTGCACTCGCGCGCCTCGACGGTCGCTTCCCACGCGTGGTCGACAAACTTGCACGCGTCCAGCTGCTCATTCTCGACGACTGGGGCACGCACAGCCTCAATGATCAGCAGCGTCTCGACCTCCTGGAAATCTTCGAAGAACGTTACCGCCGGAAATCCACTTTGATCACTGCCCAGCTCCCCGTGGCGGCATGGCACGAAATGATCGGCGAGCCGACCATCGCCGACGCCATCCTCGATCGCATCATCCATAACGCTCATCGCATCGCCCTCGAAGGCGACAGCATGCGACGACAAAAAGCGCCTTCAGGCTTGACCCAGGATCCAAATCCGGAAATCACTCAACCCTAACAGCAACCAGGCATCCAATGCCTAAACCAGCTGTCCCGGATTTACTGAAGCGCTTGTCCGGGATTTAGCGAAGCAGCTGTCCGACTTTTGCGAAATACGCATAGCTGGCGGCATCGTTGGCCCGTTGAACTGCTCTGCCGTGTCATGGATGTCAGTGAACGCGGCTATCGATACGCCCTGCCGATGTAGTTCGAGGATCATCATCAATTCTCCAAGTCGGATCATCGGCCCCGTCTCCGCGTCTGCAAAGGAGATGAGGACAATGTTGGCTCATCTCATTCTGCCGGGGCTAGCCCCGGCAGAATGAGATGAAGGGGCCACCAACTAGGGAATTTTCAAAGCCCACTTTTGCGGAGAATTGCACGACCGATGACAGGTGGCAGGCGGGCTTCGCCCAGATGCCTTTCGATCCGGCGTCGGTCCCGTTCTGCGATCTCATGCTCAGCGAGCGCTGCAAGCAAACGGGCACCAGGCCAGCCTTCCTTGTCGGCCCGCGTGGTAAAGTCGGGCCAGATCAGTTTGATTGCGGGCAGACGCAGGTCGTTGAGGATGAGGCTCAGGCGCTGGGCGTCGATAGCGGGAGCGTTCCGGCTCATGCGGCTTCTCCCGCCAGGAGAACATCATAGGTGACCAGGGGGACCAGTTCCACCACCACGTCGGGAAGCGCCGCCGGATCGGGAGCGAAGCGTATCCGCAAGGCATCCATGTCGGGGAAACGGTCGGCAGCCACTTCGGCTGCCAGCAGTTCCGCGAGTTCGGCTTGCCTCGGAATCAGCAACGGAAGTCGCTAATGCATTACAGCGTCACTTTTGGCGATTATCCGATCTGTCGATCCTCCGTCCCGTTAGCAGGCCTTTGGCGCCCGTGCCTTCGAACTTGAACTCGAAGTCTCTCCAGGTTTTCCTCCAGCGTCGCGCCACGTATCTTTCTCCCGGTCTTGCTGCATCATCGAGCATGATAAGGCCTCCCGGTGCGATACGTTCGAAAAGGCGTTCCGCCATTCCTCGGGTAAAGGGATGAATTGACCAAGGCGGTCCATCTATGACAAGCAGATCAATTGTCTGTGGAAGGTCGTGCAAGGCATACCATAATCCAGGCCAGGCCTGGTCCCGAAAGTTCAGCGGAGCATGGCTGAAACTTGCCGACAGGTGGTGCTCAGCGAGCCAAATGCCCATCTGCTCAACGAACGGTTCATACTGATCGTAGCTGTATAAATGCCCGCCACCGTGAAGCGACAATGCTTTGGCGATAACCAGCGAAGTTACTCCGGAACCTAGTTCCACAACATTTTTCGGTTGTCGGACTTCAATCTCATCAACAATCCTGTGAAGAAGGTAAGTATCTGCTTTCCAGCTGCCAAGATGAGGCAAGGCGTCCTGTTCAAGGTTTATACGCTCAAGAACAGCATTTTTTTCAGCTTTGTTTCCCCCATAAAGGCTTTTCAACAGCCAAGGCCATTGGATGAGCGCAAAGAATAGCTGGAACAGGGTTTCGCCCTTTGTGCGCGCGGTGCCTGTTTCCCGCGGCATCTTTTTGGCCAGCATGCCGGTCAGATTTCTGGTCGTCAACTTTCGTCACCTTCGTTATGGATAGCAGTCCAGTGAGCGAGGCAGCAGCCAGTTACCGAGTGTCATCTTAGGCAAACCCACCAATGTATGGCGCTCTGCACAGCAAGTCGTCCGACCCTCGATGATCAGGAGCAAATCTCTTCTCCCATGCTCGTCCCTCTAGGAGCTGGACTGGCGCCCTAAAAAGCCGAGAATTGCGGCAGAAAAGGCGTCGTTTGCATCGCCTGCGACCATATGCGTGGCATCGATAATGTCGGTATATTCAGCATGCGGTGCCAGTTCGCGCAGATGTTCGACAGCGCCTTCCGAGACAAGATCACTGGATCCGCCCCTGATCAGATGCAGCGGTAGCGTCAAATTAGCGGCAGCCTTGTATAATATATTGACTTGCTGCTCCTGATGCGCGGTGTCGCTGCAATGTGCAGCCACCATATTGCGAATAAATGCTGGATCCCAGTGCCAGTAATAGCGGCCATCCTCTTTCTGCCGGAGATAGTGCCGTAGGCCATCGCCCGCTCTGCGCTTGCGACGATGTGGCATGTAGCGCGCAATGACTTGTGCAGCTTCTTCCGGAGACGAAAAGCCAGTCTCGACATGTTCTTGCATGAAGCTGACCACCCGCATCACGCCGCCCGGCTCGATACGCGGGGCTATATCTACAAGAGTGAGCGATGCGAAGCTGCCTGGGGCGAGGTCTCCTTCTGCTATCATTCCGGCAAGGCCGCCGAGGGAGGCGCCTACCAGAGCCGGTTTGCGATCCATTCCTGATGCTACCGCGACGAGATCGGCCGCAAAGTCGCGCACGTCATACGCACCTGCGCTCGACCAGTCGCTGTCGCCATGCCCACGCATGTCTATAGCGATAGCGCGAAACCCCGCCTCGACCAGATCTTGCACTACCCGCTTCCAGGCGCGGCGAGTCTGACCCGCCCCGTGGGCAAGCAAGACGGGCATCGCCCTGCATTCGCCCTTCACTTCAGCAGCCAGGCTGATACCAGCGGCTCCATCGATTTTGCAGTTCTTCCCGGTCATCCACCAGTCTCGATCCTGCAGGCCCGATTGAAGATAAACCCCTTAGTCCATTTTTGGCTCTGCCTTTGCGCCACTTCAGGACGTTGCATCCACTCACGCGCGAAGAATTGAGAGGGTCGTTCTATCGTCCTGAGTTCGTGCTTCACAGAAGCTGATTGCGCGCCTGTGCATGAAGACGAGGGTCGGTCTGTTCCTGAGCGGTCGATCGCGATCATCTATTTCCTTTCCTCAGTCGTGGGACGGTAGTCAGGTAGTTTGGGAGATCCCACGCCTTCCCGGTCAATCTTCTTGGCCGCATCGCCCATGCGTCGAACTGGTTCGCGAACGGCGCGGGCGGTTTCGGCGATTTGTTGCGCATCCCCTTCCAATTGCCTGATCCGGGGCCGTGCGTGCGAAATGGATAGGCCCAGAGACCGGGCTTTGCCTTCGGCATCATGCAAGGGCCGGCCGAGGCTGTCGTGAAGACCGCCCCGCGATGCCTCGAGCCTCAGGCGAAGCCTCTCCGCGTCGTCTCCCGCCCGAGCCATTACATTCCCTAGAGAATGGATCCTGTCTTCCTGCAGGGCCTCCCCCGCGATTTGACTGACATCGCTTTTCCAGTTCCGCGAGCGCAGCGCGAGTTGGCCAAGACGTTCCTCGATGGATCGCTGACCGGCAGGGTCCAGCTTCTTTGAGATGCTATCGGCACCTGACGATATCTTGGCGATCATCTCGCCTGGATTGAGGTCGCCGCTGAGGAGGCCGCCGGTCTTCACTGGTACAAGCGGGAATGGCTGTCCCGCTTGAACTGTAAGTGCTGGTTCACGCTTGTTGCTTCCCGCCAGGCTTATCTCTGCCGATCCATCGAAGAATGATTTATCGACCGACGCTGTCACGCCGCGATGGAGTAAGATGTCCTTGGTAAGGACGAACCGGACCACGACCGTATCCGGATTTGAAGGTTGGAGCCGGACCTGGGTTACTTTCCCAACGGGAACACCAAGAAGGTTGACGCCCGATCCGATTTGAACGCCGTCAACCGATTGTTTAAACTGCACCTCATACGTGGCCCCGTCAGCCTCACGTGACTGGATGAGCCACAGGGTGAACCCAATGACGGCGGTTATGAGCAGGCCGACAACAAGGCTCACCTTCAACCAGTTCGAACGCGTTTCCATGTGACCTAGAAATCCTGGAGCCGGTAGCGCGACAAATGAGCTTTTAATTTTCGCGAGATTTGGAACGTGATCACCGCCGCTTCACTCGTTCGCCAATTGCCAGGGCAATGGAAAGCACCGCCAGCAGCCCGGCGATGATCGGTTCCGAGGCGAAAAGGATTGCAGCACATATTCCCAATGCTGCGGGGTAGAGCTGGGGAGTGGCTCTGCTGTTGCGCTCATCGCCGCGCAATCGTTCAAGATCCCTGGGTGCGATACTGACGGTGATCGATCCGGTACGCGCAACTCTCTCGATCTGTCCCACCAGGCTCGGCGTTGACAAGGCGGCTCTTCCAAGCGCTGCAAACAGCTTGCCCGCTTCGCCACGCAATCGCGCCGGACTCGTTCGCTCGCGCATCAGTTCCTTTGCCAGCGGAGCCAGTTCTCGAGTGATGTCGAATGTCGGATCGATGCGCCGGACAAATCCCTCTGCCGTGAGCAGCGTCCGGAGCACCAGTGCCAGATCGGGCGGGAGCGCGAGATGAAAGTCGCGCAGTATCGCAAAGACGATTTGGAAAATGTCGGTAAGGTCAATTTGCTCGAGCAGAACATTGCTGAAACGGTTGATCAGTTCGGCCAGGGCCTCTTCCAGCCTGACACGGTCAACATCAGGGTCGCCCGCCCAAAGCAGCAGAATATCGACGACCCCGCCTGTGTCCTCCGCCGCGATCGCCAGGCCAAGCCGTACCAATTCTTCCCGGCGTCGTGGCAGAAGCGTCCCCACCGCTCCGAAGTCGATAAGCCCCAGCGTTCCGTCCTCCAGGAAAAAGACGTTGCCGGGGTGGGGATCGGCGTGGAAATGACCATTGATGACGATCATGTGGAGGATCGCCTGCGCATAGGTGCTGGCGAGGCTAATGAGATCAAGGTCGCTTTGCCGCGCCGCCTCCAGATTGCTTGCCGGAACGCCTCGAAACCGCTCCTGTATGTTGACACGCCTGCCGGACAACTCCCAGTCAAAGCGAGCCGTTCGCACGCCGAAAGCTTTGAGATACTCTCCGATCGTATCGCTGGCGCGAGCTTCCGCGCCAAGGTCCATTTCCCGATCGATACTTTCAGCGAAGTGGCGCAGCAGTTCGTCCGGCTTTAGTCGCGCGATCTCGGGGATGCGGCGCTCTGCGATCCGGGCGACGCGGCGCAGCAGCCGAAGGTCGGCGTCGACAATCCGCTCGATCCCGGGACGACGGACCTTGACGATAACGTCCCGGCCGTCGAGCAGCGTTGCTGCATGGACCTGAGCGATCGAGCCGGCCGCAATCGCTTCGTCTTCAAAGGAGGCGAAATAGCTTTCCACAGTTCCGCCGATCGCCTCTTCGATAAGTGGTCGCACGGTGGCGAACGGCAGCGGCGGAACCCGGTCCTGAAGTTTCGAAAGCGCATCGATCCAATCGGGCTCCAGCAGATCACTTCGCATTGCAAGAATCTGCCCGAACTTGACCGCTGCAGGACCGATATCTTGCAGCAGCGCAACGACTGCTTCTGGTCGAGCGCTATCAAATGGTTCCTCACCACCCAGTCTGAGACCTAGCCGGGAGGCCATTCCCTTGAGGCCGTGTCGCCCGAACAGAAGCAGGATTTGTGCGAACCGCTCCCGCTCCTTCAATGCGACCGCTTCAGGCCCGTCCATCAAATGAGGATCAGCCATCATTATGTGCCTTGAGCGTGGGGACGCGACCTTGGCGGAAGCCAGCTTGCGTTTCGAGTTGATCCACGACCTTGTCGAGGTGAAGGATCGCCCTATCCAATGCTTCCAGTTCTTCCGCGGTCAAGCTGCCGAAGGTCTTCGCCACAATGCCATCGTAGAGTGGCAGGGCCTGCTCCAGCATCGCCCTGCCTGCGTCCGTGATTTCCACGAGCTTTACACGACGGTCCTCTTCAACGGGCGAGCGCGTGACCAGATCATTCTGCTCCAACCAGTCAATCGCCTGGGTTACCGTGCGCGGGGCCTGATCGAAGAAGCTTGCAATATCGGTTGAGCGGCTGGGTTGCTCGGCGAGATATACCAGCAGCTTAAGACGGGCCATCGATGCACCTTGGGACGCAAGGTGCGTGTCGATCAGCCGCCGCATTCTGTACCAGGTCCAGCCAAAGGCCGTCGCGAGTGCGCGCAAATGAACTTCCTGAGGTTCCATATGTTATGTCCTTGCTCAATCTTCGATGGCATGGCAAGGGGAGAGGATAAAGTTATGACTGCGACGAAGCTGGCACCTCTTGGCCCATGGCGTGCCATTGCTCGATCATCATCGTGAGACCCCAATGCTTGACCATGCCAAGGTTCAAGATATGCGCTGCGTGGCGTTGATGCCAGCAGGAGCCGAAATCGTCCGCTGCTCAATTCCCATGCTGCTAGTGCGATGATCGCGGCAGATTGGCATATTGACGAGGGTGGCGGCCCGACTCTGCATGTGAGCGGTGACTGGACTTCGCTTGCTTTGGGCGATGCGGAAGGGCGCCTGGGTGCCCAGGCGGCCAGGAGTCTAGTCGTGCAGCGTCTCGATCTTTCTGCTCTGGGGCGGATCGACACTGCCGGTGCCCTCCTGCTTTTGCGGTCCATGGCTCCAGACGCCGATATAGACTTTGGCGAAAGAGAGGATTTGCAAAGGCTGATAGACCTTGTTCGACCTGCCCTTGAATCAGATACGGCCGGTAAGGCTGGCGTCACTGGTGTTCTGGGATTTTTCGAGCGCTTCGGCCGTCAGGTAATCGGGATCGCCGATGACGCCTACCAGATGCTGGTGTTCACTGGGCAGCTTATTGTGGCGCTCGGCCGTACCCTTGGCGATCCTCGCCGACTGCGCATGACGCCGCTTGTCGCGTTCATGCAGGACGCGGGCATTAATGGGCTTCCGATAGTTTTTATCATGACCTTCTTCATCGGCGCGGTCATTGCGCTCGTTGGCACCAACCTTTTGACAACGCTTGGCGTTGAGGTGTTCACGATCCAGTTGGTGGGCGTGGCCATCCTGCGCGAGTTCGGCGTGGTGATCACTGCCATCCTTCTGTCTGGACGTTCCGCATCTTCCTTTGCCGCTCAGATCGGTTCGATGCGGATGAACCAGGAAACCGATGCGATGCAGGTTATGGGCGTGGACCGCTTCGATGCGCTGGTAATCCCGCGCATCTTAGCCGCGCTTCTCATGATGCCTCTTATGACCTTCTGCGCGGATATCGGCGGTCTTGCTGGCGGACTCTTGGTCAGTTGGGTGACGATTGATATCAGCCCGGTCTTCTTCATCCAGCGTACGCTCGAAACGGTGGACATTAAGCATTTCTGGATAGGCATGTGCAAAGCGCCGTTTCTGGCTCTGATCATCGCTGCTGCGGGCTGTCGGCATGGCCTTATGGTCGGCGGCGACGTCCAAAGCCTTGGTCAAAATGTGACGTCCGCGGTCGTCCAGTCAATCTTCATGGTCATTATGTTCGATGCGATTTTCGCGGTTATCTTCATGGCGCTCGATCTGTGAGGGCGCTTGTGGAAACCGATGCCGAAGACGTGCCCATTCGCGTCAAAGGCCTGCGCACGGCTTTTGGCGACAAGGTCATCCATGAGGATCTCGGCCTTGAGGTCAAGCGCGGTGAGATATTGGGTGTGGTTGGCGGATCGGGTTCCGGTAAGTCGGTGCTGCTCAACACCATCCTGGGCCTCAAGCAGCCCGATGGCGGATCCGTCGAGATATTCGGGCAGGACATCCGCGATCCGCAAGCGCACAGTGAAGTCGAGCGTCGGATTGGGGTGATGTTCCAGCAAGGCGCATTATTCTCCTTTCTCACCGTACAAGAAAATGTCGAGGCGCCACTTCTGGAACATACGAAACTTACACGTGAGTATGTGCACGATCTTGCAAGGCTGAAGATCAAGCTTGCTGGTTTGCCGGAAGATGCAGGCTGCTTGAAGCCTGCCGAGCTATCTGGCGGAATGCGCAAGCGCGCGGGGGTAGCCCGCGCAATCGCGCTGGATCCTGATATCCTCTTTCTCGACGAGCCGACTGCCGGCCTCGATCCAATTGCTGCAGCCGAATTCGATGATCTTATCAGAACATTGCGGGATGCTCTTGGCTTCACCGTGTTCATAATAACCCACGACCTCGATACTCTGTACGCGATTTGCGACCGCGTTGCGGTTGTCGCTGACAAGAAAATCGCCGCTGTTGCAACGATCAAAGAACTTGAACGGTCAGATCACCCGTGGATCCGGAGCTATCTTCTGGGACCGCGCGGCCGTGCCGCGAAAAAAGAGAAAGAAAGCTGATGGAACGCCATGCCAACTATGCTCTGGTAGGCGCCGCCTCCATCGCGTTGCTTATCGCCACGCTTGTTTTTGTGGTCTGGCTCGGCGGTTCGGCCAAAGGAAGTGATTCTTACCAGATCGTGTTTCATGGGCCGGTCAGAGGTTTAAGCGTTGGAGGCGAAGTGCAGTTCAACGGCATCAAGGTCGGGGAAATCGGCGGAATCCGCCTCGACCAGCGCGACCCCAACCGTGTGATCACGGATATCGAACTGACGCGCGGGACACCGGTGCGCGAAGATTCGGTCGCATCCTCTGAAAGTCAGGGCATCTCAGGGGTCAGCATCGTGCAAATCAGCGCGGGCACGCCGAGCAAGCCGCTGCTCAAGACCAATGATCACGGTAAGCGGCCTGTCATCGCCAGCAAGCCCAACGCTATGTCTTCATTGCTGCAAGGCGGAGGACAGGTGGTGGCAAGCGCGACCGAGGCACTGAGCCGTGTGAACAAGGTCCTTTCGGATCGTAATATCGCCAACATCGGCGGTGCCATTCGCGATGTCCGAATGACTACGGCGGAACTGGCGGCCAATCGGACCATGTTCGCCCATGCCGGTTCCGCGCTCGCCAAACTGGATCGGGCGGCTGACGATATTCAGGGCGCGGCCTCGGCCGTTCGGCAGATTGCCGATGGCGATGGCAAGCGCGCCTTCGCCGATATCTCCCAGGCGGCAAACGAACTCAAATCGGCAGTTCATGAGGCTCGCGGCGTGATCGCCAAACTCGACACGCAAAGCGCCGATATCGGTACGACCACGATCCCTAATATCAATGCGACCATGCTGACCTTGCAAGAAACAGCTGAATCGCTGGACGGACTAATTCGCGGGATCCGACAAAGTCCCCGCGAAGCTCTGGCCAAAAGCCGGGGTGCTGAACTGGAGTTGCCTAAGTGACATTATCAACCAGGAATCGGACTTTTGCACTTCTGTCGAGCGCCTTGCTGCTGGGTAGCTGTGGAAACCTGCTAGGCGGCGGCGAGCGCGCTGACCTTTTCAGGTTTGGCGTGGTCGAGCCCACGTCCGTCACCGGGATGCAGGGTGCGCTCCCGACTCGCTCTGTATCTCTGCTTCGCCCCCGGTTCTCGCAGGAGGTAGAGGGCGATCGCATGCTCACCACGCGGGGGGAACGTGCGCTCTACCTTAAGGGGGTTCGTTGGGTGGCGCCGGTCCCCGATCTTTTCACCCAGGCGCTGATGCGTCAATATGCGGCGCGGGCACCTGACGTGCGCCTGACGGGCGTCAGAAATGCCACCGGGGCATCGCATGCGCTGCAGATTGATATCGAGCGATTCGAAGCACGGTATGCCCTCGATGGGGGTGAAAAAGCACCGCCCATTGTCATTATCGAAGGCGATGCAACCCTGTTTGACCTTACTGATCGTCGTCCCGTTGAGGCCAAGCGCTTCTTGGTGCAGGAGCCAGCGTCCGCAAATACCACGAGTGGGATAGTCGCCGCTTTCGATCGTGCAGTAGCTCGCTCAACCACAGAATTGACGGATTGGTCCGCGCAAACAGCGCGGAAGCATTCCACGGAGCGCGCGCTTGATACATCGAAGGATCGAATGGAACGCAAGCAGGGGATAAATTGATCATGAACTTGCCGCCGATCTCTACAATCTTAGGGCGCGAAAGCATGTACAAAATCGCCATGCGCCAGATATCTTCGTAGGTATCTACGAGTTTTTGTTTTTATCTGAAGGGCTGACCCGATCGGAGCCAGAGTAAGCAAGATAGTATAATCCCGGATTCTACGTATTAATAAGCGATAGCATATCGACCATGTGATAAGTCAAATCTCGTAATGATTAATATTTCTATCGGATTATGAAATGCAGTCCGCTTTCGATTTAAGTGACACTCATTTGACAATTTAATTTATGCAATGCGGGCGATGGTGGAACGATTATCCAACAGCATCGTTACGACGTCGTCACGCTTAACGTGATGCGGCCACTTGACCGCTAGAAATCTATTCTACGGAGAAGGTATTATGCTGAAAGTCATTATGGCCGCAGGCGCGCTAGCGCTTTCAGGTTCAGGGGCTCTCGCCCAAGCTGTTTCACCAACAAACACAGGTTCAATGTCGAGCATGGATACCGGCACAACACCGATAGCTGGACAGAATGAGCCAGCCTTTGTGATGGCTGCATCGGATGCGAACCTCTATCAAATAAAAGCAGCGCAGTTCGCCGTGACCAAGGCTCAGCGTGACGATGTGAAGGCTTTTGCCAAACGTGTTCAGACCGAAGCGCAAATCGCGCAGAAAGCACTCATGGCCGCGCTGCGCAACGATCAGCGGACAATAAAAGCGCCATCGTCATCGCTTTCCTCCGACAGAGCCGCACTCGTGAAGCTGCTCCAGAAGACGCCGCGCGGCAGCTTCGATAATCTTTATCTATCCCAGTCCGCCCAAGTACTACAGGCGGCATGGGCCATCAACAAAGGCTATGCGCAAGACGGCACCGACCCAGCCTTGAAGCAAGTCGCGGGAACCGCCGTTCCCACACTTGAGCAGGAACTCACCAATGGGAAGGCACTTCTTCCTTCAGCATTGACCGGCGGTCAATGATCATAGTGGCGCCCGTTCTTCACGGGCGCCACTCAATATGATCGTCATGCCCTGGCGGGCAGCCGCTGTTATTTCAAGCGCGGTAACAGCGAACGCCACAGCGGTCGTGTTTATGCTTTCAACCTTGTCGTCAGGATATTGGGCGGATGATGATACTTGTTTTTGCCATGGCGGCTCTTGCACAAACCCCCGAGCAACCCGCCAGAAAAGATGAGACAGTTGACCGCGGTCGGGAAATCGTCACGCAGCCGGCGAAAGATATTGGCGCGGCCAAAACCGAAATTCCAGCTATTCTGGAAAGAGCGCAAGAAAATCCATATGGTCTCGTCGGCTTGAAATCCTGTGCGCAGATCAAGGCCGCAACTACGGAGCTCGATAGCGTCCTCGGACCTGATTTTGCGGTCGGCAACAACAAAAAAGAGAACAGGGCTGGTCGGCTGGCCGAGGCTGGAGGGAAAACTATTGTTAACACAATCATACCGTTTCGGGGCTTAGTTCGGGAGATTTCGGGCGCAGCTCCGGCCGAAAGACGCCTGGCGGCAGCGATTGACGCCGGCTTCGCACGCCGCGGCTTTCTTCGTGGAACAGCGCTCGCGCGGCGCTGTCCGGGGAGCAAAAATTAGCGACGAAAGCTGACGCTATTGAATTCGACGCCTCTGTGTGAGGCTGCGCATTATCTCTTGAACTATGGCATTGCAGGGTAATGGGCCGGGGCGAGAATAACGAAAAGCTACTCGGGCCAGAAACAACCTATATTATTGCTTCCATGCAAGGTGACGGCGGCGCAACCGATCAAAGTGCCGGGTCACCTTTCGTGTGACCCTGGCTGATATCACCATAGGCCACAATTGTGGGGATTGAAACGGGACACCAATTCGAGGCTCACTTCTTAACGACCGCCCGATCGGCAAAGTAATTTTTCGCGTCGGAGTGCTCGGCATCACGCGCCATCAGTTTCTGTGTTGTGCACCAGCCTAGCAAACCGCTCCTCGGTATCTTTTGATTCTTGCTTGAAGTTTGGGGGAGCTACAGCCTGATATGCGGCTTAGGTGTAGGACCGGTCCAGCGGCGGCGGGCAAGGAGCGGGTTATCTCTGCGTAATGCTGAGGTTCCATATAATATGCAATTGCCGATCACTCCTTAATGCTGCAAGACAGAACCACACCGCGCAACATTGGGATTGTAATTTATATGGCGGACAAGTCGGCCACTGTTTCGTCGGATTCTGAGAGCCTCGGCGAATCTGCGGTGTCGCCGCTTAAATCGCCGCGCGTTCGCCTCGCGATGCTCATTGGCGCGATCCTGCTGCTCATCGGTGGCTTTGTCTGGTACTTGGATCATCAGAACCGGGGCCGATACATGCAGGTGACCGACAACGCCTATGTTGCGGCAGATTCCGTCATCACAGCGCCCAAGATCGCCGGATATGTTGAACGGGTGTTCGTTATCGAGAATCAGACGGTTCGGCAGGGGCAGTCTCTGGCTGAACTCGATCCCCGCGAATATCGGGCGCAGACCGAACAGATTGCCAGCCAGATCGAAACGGCAACGGCTGCGGGGGATACGACGCGCTCTCAGATTTCCGAACAGCAGGCAACCATAGCGCAAGCGCAAGCCCAGCTCAACGCGGCGCGCGCCGAGGCTGCTTTCGCCGCACAGCAGGTTACGCGATATCAGCCGCTTGCCGCATCAGGCGCTGAGCCAGGGGAGCGTTTCGCGCAGCTTCAGACGCAGGCACGACAAGCTCGCGAGCGAACCAATGCTGCGCAGGCGGCGCTGATCGCCGCGCAACGGCGTGTCGGTACACTGGGCGCGCAGGTGCGTCAGGCCCAGTCGCAAGCAGAGGCCGCGCGTGCCCAACTCAAGGTAGCGCGCGTCAACGTCGAATCGACAGTGCTCAAGGCTGCAATCAATGGCCGTGTGGGCGATCTGGCTGTCCGTGTCGGGCAATTCGTGCAGCCCGGCACACGCATGATGACACTGGTTCCTGTCGATCGATTGTTCATTGAGGCGAACTTCAAGGAAACTCAACTGGGGCTTATGCGCGTCGGCCAGCCTGTTGGCATCGAAATCGATGCGCTCCCTGGCGTCGAACTGACCGGGCGTATTGCCAGTGTCGCTCCTGGCACGGGCGCCCAATTCTCGGTGCTCCCCCCCCAGAATGCGACCGGAAACTTCACAAAGATCGTACAGCGCGTGCCTGTACGCATTGCAATCGATGCTCCTCTCGAAGTGCGCACGCTCCTTGTGCCGGGAATGTCGGTTGGAGTAACGGTCGATACGCGTTCAGCCAGAGGAGAGATGGATCGACTCCGTCAGGCCGTAAGCCGGAAGCGTTGACAGTGGTCACGGTCACAGCATCTCCAGACGCAGCTCGTTCCGCGCGTGCGGACTTGACCGCTTGGATCGCTGTTGCTGCCGGCTCGCTCGGCGCACTGCTGGCGACCCTCGACATCTCGATCGTCAACTCGGCACTGCCAACGATCCAAGGCGAAATCGGAGCAACCGGCACTGAGGGAACGTGGATCGCCACCGCCTTTCTCGTTGCCGAGATCGTCGTCATTCCGCTGAGCGCCTGGCTGGAACGGCTTTTGGGACTGAGAACCCTCCTTCTCATTTCCGTGACTGCCTTTACCGGGTTCTCCATCCTATGCGGCATCGCCACCGACCTTATGACGATGATCATCGGACGAACCGGGCAGGGCCTTATGGGAGGGCTGCTGATACCCACCGCCATGACGATTGTCGCAAAGCGACTCCCGCCATCCCAGCAGCCCATCGGGATGGCCCTTTTCGGAATGACCGTAATCTTGGGACCCGTTCTTGGCCCCTTGCTCGGTGGCTGGCTGACGGAAAATTTGAGCTGGCACTATGCCTTCTTCGTCAATGTTCCGGTCTGCGGGATACTCCTCTTGCTCCTGTTGCTCGGACTGCCGCACGAACGTACGAATTGGGTCTATCTTCGCGAGGCCGACTGGTTGGGTATTATAGGCCTGATCCTTGGCCTTGGAGGACTGACGATCGTGCTCGAGGAGGGGCACCGTGAAGACTGGTTCGAATCGACGCTTATCATCCGGCTGACGTTTATAACCGTAGCAGGGTTTGTGATGTTGGCGATCGGACAGATCTGGGCAGCAAAGCCCGTCCTTAAGCTGCGAATCGTCATGAGCAGACAGTTCGGCAGCGTCGTTATCATGGCGCTAGCGCTGGGCATGGTGATGTACGGATCGACCTTCGTCATCCCGCAGTTCCTGTCGCTTATCGCCGACTATAATGCCCTCGAGACCGGACAGGTCATCTTTCTCATGGGCGTTCCTGCCTTCTTTGTGATGCCGTTCGTGCCGTTTCTGATGCGGGTTGTCGACATCAGGCTGGCCGTTGGCGCTGGCCTCGCGCTTATGGCTGCTAGCTGCTTTGTGAACACCAGTCTCACGGTGGAATCCGCAGGCGAAGCCTTTACTACCGGTCAGCTGCTGCGCGGGGTGGGGATGATCTTTGTCATGCTGTTTCTGAACCAGGCCGCCATTACCTCAGTCAGCAAGGAGGATGCTGGAGATGCCTCAGGCATCTTCAATGCTGCGCGAAACCTCGGTGGCTCATTCGCTCTGGCGGCCCTGACGTCGTTCCAGGACCAGCGTATGTCACTCCACAGCCAACGGATGGAGGAAACCCTGTGGGCAAACAATCCAAGCGTGCAGGAGTATATCGCGGGGATGTCTCATACTCTGGGAAATATGGACGCGGGCCTTCAGTCGCTCGCTGGCACAATTCAGCAGCAGGCGTTCGTCATGACCTATAACGACATATTCTTGACGATGGCGGTAGCGACTTTTGTGACGCTTCCGTTCGTGTTTTTCCTTCGCCCGCTCCCCAAGGGGATGTCGCTGACGATGCATTGAGGTGGTAATGGCAAAGTTAAGTGGTCTCATCCTTCCGCTGCTCCTTGGTGGATGTGTGGTCGGCCCGGACTATTCCGGACCACCAGAGCTCGGCCAAGCCGCGCCGCGGCCGACATTCGTTCGTCAACCAGCGGATGCGTCGACCAGCGAGCCCGAACTCGCCGAATGGTGGACGACGCTGCAAGATCCGGTTCTCGATGAGCTCGAGCGGCGCACTCTTGTCGCGAATCCCTCGATTGATGTTGTGCAGGCCCGACTTCGCCAAGCCCGTGGGTCTGTACGCCAGGAGCGAGCAAACCGCCTGCCGACGGCTGGTGCTCAGGGCGCGGCCATATTTGCTGATCTTCCCGGGATCGATCTCCAGGCCAGTCAAGGAAGTACTCTACCCACACCTGTTCCGGCACCTTCATCCGCCCAGGATGCGGACACGTCTCTGCGTTTCTACAACCTTGGTCTGAACGCAAACTGGGAAATAGATCTCGCGGGCGGGCAGGTGCGAAAAATCGAAGCGGCAAACGCGCTGGCGGCCGCAGCGGCGTATAATGTTGCAGACGCAAAGGTTCAGCTCAGCGCTGAAGTCGCGCAGACCTATACCAATCTTCGTGACCGGCAGCAGCGCGCCGCTGCTTTTCGGGGAGGTCTCGACCTTCAGCGCCAGCAACTCGCCCTAGCCCGGCAGCGTTTCGGGCAAGGCACAATCCCGGCCTTCACTGTCGGCCAAGCGAACCGCGCGGTTCAGGCCACGATCAGCGATCTCGCCGCGGCCGATGCTGAGATCGAAATATATATGAATGCGCTAGCGGTTCTCGCCGGTGAAGCGCCGGGATCTCTCGATCCGCTATTGACGCCACGGCGCGATATCCCGATCCCCCCTGCGCGGGTGTCGATCGGAGACCCTTCGGCGCTCATGCGCCGTCGTCCCGACATCCGCGCTGCGGAGCGCAATCTCGCCGCCACAACCTCCCGGATAGGGGTCGCGGAAGCAGCTCGTTTTCCGAAAATCAGCTTCATGGGGATTCTCGGGATTGGCGGCACGTCCATCGGAGACCTGGTAGATCTGGGCAATATTTCCAACATCGCCGTCCCTCAGCTGCAATGGGGCTTGCTCGATTTTGGACGAACGTCAGCGGCGATAGCGCAGGCACGCTCTGGTCGCGATGAAGCCGAGGCACAATATAGGCAGGTAGTGCTCGGCGCGCTTGAGGACGCGGAGACGTCGCTTGCGCGCTTTGCACAGCAAAGGCGAAACGTCGCCGCATTTGCCGAAATCAAGCGGTCCGCAGATGAAGCGGCAACGCTGATGCGGCAGCGCTATGCGCGGCAGGTCATTTCGAGAGGCGACACTCTTGAGGCTGACCGCCAGCAGCGGCTTGCAGAGGCAAACCTGCACAGTGCGGTTGCGGCCCTCACCGCCAGCTATGTTGCCATACAGAAGTCGCTTGGACTGGGATGGACAGAAGCTGGGAGTCAAGCTTCAGCCCTTATGAGCAAATAATGATGGTATCTGTCCGGACTTGCCAATACAAGAATCGGCGGCCCTGCCCACCGCCAATGATGACTTTTGGCACAGGGCAACCCGCCTGTTCGGCATCCATCCTGCTGCCCTTGCGATTATACAGAGTTTCGCGGGGTAACGCGCCCCGGGGCGATTGCGATGTCTTTGACGGGGGTTGCCCCCGATAGGATGAAATACGGATTCACGACCGCATAGCCGGACGCAACATCGGACCGGAGACAACCACAGAGCAGTTTATCGGCCTCGACGTGTGATTGAATAGAATTTCTGTCCGACGAAGATCTATCCCGCGGGGAGTTGTCCTGACCGCGTATACGACCTTGTACCCGACAGACGGCATCACCCGCAGGCAGAAGATGGGGCCGCTTGTAAAACCAGCCAAGCTTACGACCTCACAACCATAGATCGACGAAGATCGAAATTGCCTTGACCGTGATGCGATTAAACAACCCACAAGTGCATCATTGGCGAGCATCGTGCCGAATTGGATATCCATGAGGCGAGACCAACCCCACCACATGATCAGGCTGCCGGGTGCCGAACACGCGCTTCGGCGATATCATTCGACGGGTTGGAGAACGGCGCCCGTCAAATCAGTTGATCGAGCAGCGGATCGTTCAATTCCCGCCACCATGGCGTCAGTTGCGGCGTGGAGGGGCACCGGGACCTGATCCGTCAGCACAAAGGATACCTATCGAGGCGGGGCTGCTCCTCTGTAATTCGGCCCCATCAAACATCCGCGGAGCGTACGCCTCGCGAAGGCTCGGTCATCATGGCCCCGCCATCCCTCCTTCCCAGCCGCCGCCGAGCGCAAGGAACAGCCGAACGCGATCCGAGGCGATGGACGCATCCGAGGCCGCCAGCGCCGCTTCGGTTGTGGCAAGGCTTCGCTGCGCGTCGAGCAGTTCAAGGCCTGTTCCAAGACCGCCCCCGGTTATCCGGGCCTGGAGCCCGGAAGCCCTCCGGCTCTCTTCGCGCGCGCGCCTGAGCTTTGCATTCTGGTCCAGATCACGGGCATAGGTGCTGAGGACCGTCTCGGTTTCGCGGAGAGCTGCGAGGACGCTGCCGTCAAATGCCGCCAGCGTCGCGCGCGCCGCTGCATCGCTTTCCGCGATCCGCGCCCTGGCGACGCGTCGGTTCGGGAAGGACCACGAGATGAGCGGGCCGAAGCTGAACCGCAACGCCGAATCGTCGACCAGCCCGCCCACGCTCCGCGAGGTCGTGCCGAGCGATGCGCCGAGGCTGACGCTCGGATAGAGGTCCGCCGTCGCCACTCCGATGCGCGCCGTCGCAGCCGCGAGCCGGCGTTCAGCTTCGCGGATGTCAGGCCGGCGCCGGATCAGCGCCATACCGTCGCCAATCGGCAGGGGGCGGTCGACGGAAGGGATGATCCGGCAGGTCGCGAGATTGGGCGGATAATCTTCGGGCGTCCGGCCGAGCAGCACGGCAAGACTGAATAGTGCAGCTTTGCGGCCTGCCTCGATCGGCGGCAGCGCTGCCTCGAGCTGAGCCAGGAGCGCGCGCGAGCGGGTGGCGTCGAGGTGCGTGTAGAGGCCGGCGCGCACGCCTCTTTCGGTGAGGGCGAGGCTTTGCCGCTGCAGTTCGACCGAATGGCGCGCAACGGTCATCCGCGCGCCGGCCGCGCAGGCATCTCCATAGGCGCCGACCACTCCGGCCACGACCGTCGTGCGCGCAAGGTCATAGGCGGCGGCCTGCGCTTCCGCATCGGCCTGCGCGGCTTCGATCGTGCGCCGAATCCGGCCCACGACGTCGAGTTCATAGGATATGCCGACGCCGGCGTCGAATGTCGCATGGGTCCCGTTGGGCGAGCCGAGACCGAGATTGGACGGCTCGCCCACCGATACGCCGCCCGCCGTGGAAGTCTGGACGCCCGCGCCGGCCTCGACCTCCTGGACAATCGCGCGCGCGCGTTCGAGATTGGCCGCCGCGACCCTGAGGTCGGTGTTTGCCTCGATCGCTTCCTGGACCAGCGCATCGAACTGGGGAATAGCGTAGAGGCGCCACCAGCGCTGGGGCAAGGGTTCAGCCGAATAGGCGGGCGATTTTCCTTCGGCAAAGCTTGCGGGCCGATCCGAGATGCCTGCGGGCAAGGGCGGCGCCCGATAGCTGGGGCCGACCGTGCCACAGCCAGCCAGCATCAGCGCGCCCATCAGTCCGAGCGGCCTTTTCGTTCCGACGCGCCCCATCGTCATTCGCTCCGGCCGGGGCCGAGCGCATTTTCCGCGCCATTGAGCGTCACGGTGACCGTCCGGCCCGCGATCAGATCGATGCCGGGCGGCACCTTGTCGATGGCGATCCGCACGGGGATGCGCTGGGCAAGACGGACCCAGCTGAAGGTGGGATTGACATTCGCGAGTAGCGTTCCGGACGCGGTCGTCCGTTCGCGATCGTCAATGCCCGCCGATCGGCCTTCAACATGGCCAGAAAGCGGCCTATCCTCGCCCATTACCCGGATCGTGACGCGGACGCCGGGGCGGATGTGCGAAAGCTTCGTCTCCTCGAAATAGCCGGCAACGTAGTAGCTGTCGGAATCGACCAGCGTCATCACGGGCTGCCCGGCGGTGGCATAGGCGCCGGGGCGGAGCGAGAAATTGGTGACGATGCCGTTGACCGGCGCACGCACCTCGGCGCGCGCCAGATTGATGCGGGCGAGATCGCGATCAGCGATCGCCTGGGCATAGCGTGCGCGGGCCTCCTCGGCGGTGGAGCGGCGGTCGTCACGTTGCTGCCCCGAGACGATATCAGAGAGGGCCTGATAGCGGCGGTTCTCCCGTTCGGCGGCGTTCAACGTTGCCCGTGCCGTGGCGACAGCGGCCTCGGCCTGCTCAACGGCATTGCGCAGCCGAACATGGTCGATGGTAAACAGGATGTCGCCGCGCCTGACCACCTGGTTGTCGCGAACGTGGACCTGCTCGACCCGGCCCGACACGTCTGCCGCGAGAGGGACCACATCCGCCCTGATCTTCCCGTCGCGCGTCTGTGGCGCGTAGGTGTAGTAATTATAGAGGTGCCAGAAGACGAACACGCCCGCACCCACCACCAGCAGGGTGAGCAAGGGCTTGAGCAGGCGGAGGAGGGTATCGCGATCTAGGGTCATGGCGGGCACTTCAGGATGCGGTGACAAGGCGTAGAGCCAGAAAGGCGGTGCCGGTCAGGATGAGGAGCAGGGCGGTGTCGAACAGCGGGCGCTGCCAGACGAGGCGGTAGAAGCTGATGGACTCGAGCACCCGCGACAGCAGCAGGCGCATCGCGAAGCCGAGGATCGCGCAGAGGAGCAGCGGCGAAACGAACACGCCCGCGATGTCGATTTCGCCGATCATGTCGCCGGTACCCAGGCCGGCGCGCGCTCGAACAGGGCGATGCGCAGACCCGCTAAGGCATGAATGGCGCGGTCGGGGCGAGCGCCGGGCGAACCATCTCCCGGCCAGAGCGCATCAAGTGCTTCGTCGATGAGCGCGAGCAGACGGGACGACGGCTGCGGTTTGTCGAACTCGCTGCGGAGTTGATCGAGAACCCGATCCGTCGCCTGCCGCCCATCGGCGGGAAGCGCGTTGCCCATCGAGCGCAGGTCGGCGACGTTCGCGCCGACCCGCAGCCGGATGAGC
>NZ_QVRA01000042.1 GCF_003591655.1 Sphingobium terrigena | reverse complement strand
ATTCTGTCGTCGGTCATCGTCTTCTTCTCCAGGTTCGAGTTCGCATCCGAACCCTACCAGAAGATCGACGGTGGCCACCCTTCTCAGGAAAACCTTCCTACACCACCCCGTGGGACACGACCTAGCGAAAAAGACGAGACGTACGACCGAACAGCGCTTGAGGCTTCGATTACCACGGGCGAGTTCGAAGCGTTCGTCCAACGGGCGCAAGGCGCGCTCAGCGCGGCCGAATGGAAGACATTCGCCACGATGATCGCCAATGCCCACAATCGCGAAGAACTTGATCTGGCAGAACTGCTTGGGAAGCCGGAAATTGGTGCGCTTCGATACCCTATGCAGACCTTGCTGTCAGAGGTCGTCCCCCAGCTTGATATTGAGCTTGGCCCACTCCTAGGGCTGGTCGTAGCGGCGACAGCTCGCTCCCGCGGAACGGGCACGCCCTATTTCATGATCAACGCCTTCTCGGAATGGAGCGATCGGGATGAAAGCCGGGTGGGCAGCGCGCTGGCCGCGATCCGCGACGGCACCGCGCCGACCGATTTGCTGATACCGACGCTCGCGGCGGGCCTGCGTATGGCACAGAAGCGCCATGTTGGCCATTTGTCGGCAATGCTCGTTGGCCCATCCGATGTCGAAGCGAATGCGGCCGCCTTCGCGCTGGGTAACATGCAGCCGTCGGACCCGGCAAACGGCGCCGCTGCGATCGGCGCACTCCGCGATGCGCTCGACACGGCTGGCGAGGACCGAGCAGGCGCGAATCTTGGGGCGCTCCTCACGCTGAGTGCAACGATTGGAGATAGCGCAACTGCGCTGATGTCCGTCAGAGGTCAGGTCGGCAAATCGACCTGCGGCGTGCGGCTGGCCGCGGCGAACGCATTGTTCCTGAATAAGGTCGCCGCGACCGACCCCGATCTGGTCGAGGCACTCTGCGCGGTGCTGCGCGAGACACGCGCCGGCGAAGCCGAGACGATCGATGCGATCGATCACGCGTTGTACGGGATGATCGATGGCGCGCGCGCGCAAGAGGCTTTCGCGCTTTTGAAAGATCTGCTTCGCGCTGGCGTGGCCGCCCTGACGGATATTGAATCGACCGCACACAAGTTGCGGAGCGAGTCGCCGCTCGGGCTCGAACCGATAGCAGCGGAGTGGCTCGCCGACGGGAGTTTCGAGCTAACCGAAGCGGTGGCGGATCTGATTACCACGGGATTGGACGACCCGTTGACGCTCAGCTTGGATTTCTCCGGCTTCGCACTGACCGAAGAGCAATCCGCGTCGATTGCGCGCCGCGTGGTCGCAAGTCTCATTCTTCATCCGGTCGCGGCAGTTGCGATCCTGCTGAGCCTGGCCAAGACGGGGCCTGCGGCTGCGATGCGCACGATCGAGCAGGTCATTCTCGATCCGTTGCTGATTAGCTACTGGGACGGCCCGAGAAAGTATCTCGAGGAACGCTCGCCGGGTGAGCCGACGGCGATCAAAGAAATGATCAAACGCCTTCTCGATCACTTGCGCGACTACATCGCCGGGGTCAAAGCTGCAGGATTCATCGAGGAGATGCGGCCATCGGAGCGGTACCGCTACATTGCTGCCGTTCAGCGCCAGGAAGAACAGCGCGCGATTACCGAGGGTGCGCGCAAGGGAAGCCTGGCCAGCCTCTTTCCGGTGTCGGTCCTGCTCTACGGTGACAGCGCGGTCAGCGAAGTGTTCAGTGGCGACGGCACTTCCGCGCGTAGTGAATTCCGTATGGGAACCGTCCAATATTCACAGGAAATCCCGCGTCTCGATCGGATCGATCCTGTGGGCCTCTGGCTCCAGCGCACGATGTTCTCGATGGGCAAGCCGCGCGCATGAACCCGATTGTCCGCGAGTTTTTCCGGGGCCTTAAGGAACGCGACGAACTCGACGTTATCCTTCCCGAAATGCTCACTGCGATGGGCTTCGAAGTGCTTTCGCGACCGATGGTGGGCACGCGGCAATACGGCGCCGATATCGCGGCTGTCGGGGACGATACCGATGGGGTCCGCAAGCTGTTCCTGTTCTCCGTCAAGCGCGGAGATCTCAACCGGACCGAGTGGAACGGTGCTTCGGACCAAGCGCTGCGCCCGTCGCTCGACGAGATCAAGGACGCCTACCTGAACGGTGTCGCGCCCGAGCATGAGGGGCTGCCGGTCGTTATCGTGATCGCAATCGGCGGGGTGATCCTCGAAAACGTCCAGCCGCTCGTGAATGGCTTCATGCGCAAGGAAAAGACACCGACCATCGCATATCGCGTCTGGAGCGGGGACACGCTGACCGGCAAGGTCATGGACGGCGCGTTACGCGAGGAGGTTTTTCCCGCCGAGTTGCGTCACCTTCTTCGCAAGGCTTCCGCGATGGTGGAAGAGCCCGACGTCGCCATGAACTATTTTGGGCAGCTGGTGCGCAGGGTCGCTGCGGACACGGCGCAAGAGCCAACGGCGCGGGTCCGTATCCTCTACCTCGCGCTCTGGATCCTTTTCGTGTGGGGGCGCGAAGCCAACAATCTTGAAGCGCCTTATCGTGCCAGCGAGCTCGTCGTACTCACCGGCTGGGAGCTGCTGTGGCAAGAGATCGAAGCTGATACCGGCCGGCGCCTGGAGGCGGGCCATTCGTTTTTCGAGCTGGTCCAGCTGCATCTGCACGTCTGGGACTCCCTCTACGCGAAGAAGGTGCTGCCGCATGCCGCGTCAGTGCACGCCTTGAGCTTTGCGTCCGGCGGTTCCGAGACGATCGACATCAATCTCGCTTTATTTGAAACTGCCGGTCGCATCGCGATGGGCGGGCTGTGGAAATTATGGATGGCGGCACCTTCGGGCGACACGCCGCGCCTGCTCGCCTCCCCAACGCGGGAGGTAGAGGCAATCGCGACACAATTCGCTGAAATGCCGTTCGCCAACCCAGCGATGTTCGTGCCCGTGACGGACGGCCACGCAATCGACTTGTCGCTCAGCCTGCTGTTCTTGAGCGCGGTACCATCGACGCGAGCGCTCGCCACGGCCTGGGTTCAGCAGACTGCCGGTGCCACAATGCTCGCGTACAAGCATCATCTTCGCTATCCGGCCACAGACGGCAACTATACGACGTTGATCCGCCATCCCCTGGCGCGCACCCCGGAATATCGCGAAGAAGCGACCAAGGGCAGCATCCTGTATCCGCTGCTCGCGATGGTCGCCTACGGCATGCAGGACCTCGATACCGTCCAGGCCCTGAGCGCGTTCGACACGCAGTTTCTGGCCCACTGCAATCTTCAGACCTGGGTCCCGAACAGCCGGACCGATGGCAAGATCTGGCACGGCGACAGGTATCAGGGCGCCTCGCTGGGCGGCTTGAGCATCGGCGATGACGGCGAGGCCTTGATCGGCAAGCTCCGGGCCGAATGCTCCGCCAATGTCGATTTTCCGGCCTTGTCGGCAATCAAGCTGAATCATTGGCCGGTTCTCCTACTTGCGTGCAGGCATTACCGGCTACCGCCGCCGCCGCAAATTTGGTTGCCGTTGCTTGATGATCTGCGCGCCGAACCCGAGCGCTATGTCATGGAAGTCACTCCGGGCAGGTATGGCAAGGCGCGCTATCGCGCCTTCCTTCTGGCGACGGCTTCGCGCCTCGACCCAGCTTTCGACATCGGCAAACTGGTCGTATCGTCAGCGCCGTAAGAGGCGGTCGTCCTGATGATATCACGCAAGTGCGACCGGTTCAGAACCGGTGCAATTCGGTTATTTTAGACAAATTGCCTACATGCAGGATCAGGGGATCGGCTGATGCGGCTCGCGCACCCGGCTCCCGCTGGCCGCTTTCCAGCGCGCATTCGACATTCTCGACATCGAACGCGCCTTTCAGGCCCAGAACGATGCGATGTTCATTCTGCCATGCCCAGCCCTCCGGCTTGATGAAGGCGACACGTTCGGGGAGCGCCCATTCGACGCCGGGTGCCGCGGCCAAGCTGCGATAATCGACCGTTCGGCTGTAGACGCGGCGGTCGAGGCGAGACCGCAAACGCACGGACGAAGCGATCCGCCCGAGCAGTCGGATTGGATCGCGGACTTCAACGCAGAATGGGCTCTTGAATTTGGCAGCGAGGTGCTCGGATCGTTCGAGGCTCAGACAATAGACGAAGATATCATTTTCCTTGGCCGAAGCGCGGAAACGCCAGCCCTCCGGCAACGCGACGATCTCCCCGTTCTCCTTGGTAAGCACCAGACCGGTCTCGGGCGCGTGGATCAACATTCCGTCGTCGGGGTCGCCGCGCACCTGCTCGTCCTCGAACGCCCGGAAAAAAGCGAGCGGACGCAAGTAGACTTCGCCCTTGTCGATAAAGGCGCGTGCATAGGCTTCTTCGCCGAAATATCGGAACAGCGGGGTTCGCATGCCGGCTAGCTGGACAGCTTGACGAACCGCGGTGCCAAACCCGCAACCAGTTGCTCGCCACAGCCCTCAAAATTGAACAGGTTAAGGACCGGGCAAGCGAGGCTGGCCACCACTGCATGCCAGTTTGCCACGATTGCCGGCACGTCCCAGGTTCCGCTGGTCGTTCGCTGATCGGCACGTGCCACACGACCAGGCGACCAATAGATATTGCCGAAATCGTCAATCATGCGACCCGACAGACCTTTCCACGTGCAGCGGAATGCAACGCTGGTGCCACCGGCACGCTCAGCCATGATCCTGGCATGTGCTACGAGTTCGGCTGTCTCGCGAAGAACCGTCTCGGGGCTGAGCCACGTTCCGCTCGTCCGGCCACTGAATGAAATGCCGCTTCGACGATCCTCGCGATAGGGTCGGAGCAGCGTCGCCCGGCCGTCCGCGGCGAAACGCCAAAAGTCCGGCAAGCTGGTTTCGAAACTGCCGTCGCCGATCAAATTGCTTTCGAGCACTTCGACGCCGCTCCCATCGTCGTGTTCGGGGTGCAATGCCGCGGCGATCTCGGGCCGCGTGAAGGGATAGAACATGCTCCATCCGGTCCACACGGTCTGGCGAACGTCGCGGTTGGCGTCTTCGAGCGTACGGCGGAGTTCACCTGCAGGGAGCTCAACGCCGTCGTCCGCGAGGATCATGTAGCTCAGCTGGCAATGATTGGCTGAGATATCGACCGGCCAGTCGAAAGTTGGGGCGTTGGCGACAATCGCTGCCCACCGGTTTGCGCTTGCATCATGCCATGCCGCAAGGACGGCATCAGTGCCGGGCCGCTCGGGCTCTATTCGAATCTGCACGGCTCTCGCGATATCGCTGAGCAGCGCGTCACGATCGGCAAGGACGCAACGCCGGATCAGCGGCTGCCAGTCCTCTGCATTCTGCGCCGGCGCGCTTTCCGGACCGGTTTTGCGGATATAATGCGCACCCGAGACTATGCCCTGCGGCCGGCCTTTGTCGTCGGCTGGGCCATCCGCCTTTGCGGCGATCGGGGCCGCTCCATGCGAGGGCACGCGCACCACGGGATAATCCAAGCCACTGGTAGCGCTGACGATTGATACGTCGCATTGAAACGTCGGTGTCAGGTAGCGCTTCACGACCGCGCTGAATGCGTCGCGATTGTAAGCCGATAGATCGACCGGTCGCGTCGGGGCGACGCTCTCGTCATCTTGGAAGCCGAACACCAAATAGCCCCCGCCGTGATTGGCGAGCGCGGCGATATGCTTAGCGAGTTTTGCCTGCGCCACGCGGTCGGCCAGATCGAGCCAACCCTTGAGCTCAACATCGAGCGTCTCGCGCGGAAAGTCGACGAGATCGCTGAGGTCCGTCTTACGAATATCACCGGCATTTACGGCCACGCTTTTCGTCTCCTTCGTCGCGCAATCATCAATAATATGCCGAAAGTGTTCATGCGAGCGCCGAACTCACTTTCATGGTCATGCCTGTTACTTTTTTACCGAAACGCCTGTTGACCGTCGACCGCACCGCACCGGGGCTCCTGATAGGGTAAAGGGCCTCACGCGCAGCTGCTGGCGCTCGGGTTGCGTCTTTCTGGACTCGAATGGCTAAGAATGGACGTCCCCTTCGACTTTAAGCAATCCGAAAGCGGCCAGTCGACAGGCCAAGGTTGCTCATTCCGTCGACTACTGCTGCGCAACCACGAACGTCCGCTTCAGCCTAAACCTGCCGCTCCGGCGCATGATCGCGAATGACGGGTTTGTCCCACGACCCGGCGTTCGCTTGCGGTAGCAGTCGACCCTTTGTCGCCATTCAGTCGCGGATTTTCGATCCCCAACAGCGGATCTTCTGCTATTTCGACGATTATTCACCAATTCTCGTCCCGGAGCCACGGCGTGTGAACGTCGGCTTCCAACAAACGGAGCTCTATCCAATAGGCGCTCTGCGCTTGGCAATGCGATTCCCCTACGCAGCTATGCGACACCTTTATACTGATCCTCACCCGCCAATTTTCCTGAAATGCCCGGGAGAGACGCCGGTCGCCTTGCGGAACACGCGATTGAAGTTGGCTTGGGAACCGAAACCGGTTTCCAGCGCGATTTCGACCAGCGAGGCCCGCCCCAGCGCCAATTTTTCCTTTGCTGCCCGGATGCGACGATCCATCACATAGCGGTGGGGCGTCAATCCGGTTGCTTCACGGAAGAGACGCGTGAAATGAAATGGGCTAAGACAAGCTTGCGCAGCAAGATCGTCGAGCGATAGCTCGTGTCCCAACCTGTGCTCGATCAGGTCAAGCACACGTTTCAGTCGCACGGGATCAAGTCGGCGGCTTGCTTCGTTTTCGCAAGGTCGCCAATGATCGGCAGAATAATGGCTTACCAGATGTGCAGCGAGCGCTGCGCGCATGCCATCGACCAGCAGCCGGTCGGTTGGAGCCGGTCCGCGTTCGAGCAATGTTCGAAATGTCGCGCCGACCTGAACCAACAATGCGTCGTTCAGGCCACCGGCATAGCCCAATCGCGCTTTCGCTGGGTCAATCTCATAGGCTTCCAACGCAGCCTGCTCCATCAGGGTTGGTGGGAGAAAGATATGGATACATTCTTCCATCGGCGCGGATAATTGGATGTCGCTTTCAAAAGTGCCGGCTGGACAGAGCCACGTTGTGCCAGGCCCACCTATGGCTTCCTGAAGCAATCCGTCGCCGGTACGCTTTACCGTCAGTTGCCCGGCCAGAAGAACGGCGACTTCGGTACAATCCAGCTTGAGGTCCGTTAGAACGCCCGCCTCATGCCGCCAGGATTCGACACGAAGGCCTGACCATTCGGCTATGTCCGATAGCCGACGCCCCGTATTATATTTCAAATCCCCGTGACCGTTGACTCGCATCGCCTGTCTCCCGTCGCCACTAAGCAACACGATCCTGCGCGGAACAACCACTACTATGGCGTTGCGCAGGAAATGTAAAAACTTCCGCAAGAGTCGGCAATATCTTCCTACGTCAACCAGTCATGTATTTCCCCTTAAAGGGGTAATGACCGCATGGCTTCTCAAACAGAAACAGTAATAGGTGCCTGTCCTCAGGATTGTCCTGACACCTGTTCGATGATCGTTTCCAAAGAAAATGGAAAGGTTATATCGGTTCGCGGAAATCCCGATCAACCTTTTACGAAGGGGCGATTGTGCGTAAAGGTTAATAACTATCAGGAGCGCGTCAATAGCACTGATAGAATACTCTATCCAATGCGTCGAACGGGGCCAAAAGGTTCGGGTCTATTCGAGCAGATCGGATGGAATGAGGCGCTGGAGGAAATAACAACGCGCTGGAAAGAAATTGCCGCGACGTCCGGTCCGAAAGCGATCCTTCCCTACAGCTATCTTGGTACCCAGGGGATATTGAACGGCCTGAACGTCGGCGATCCCTTCTTCAATAAGCTGGGCGCGACGATTTCAGAACGGACATTCTGCGATTCGGGCGCATGCACTGCTTACACTATGACCATCGGCCACACCGCTGGCGTGGACCCGGAAAGTTTCGTACATTCCCGCTATATCGTTCTGTGGGCGTCCAACACGCTCACCACCAATTCGCATCACTGGCCTTTCATCGATGAGGCGCGCAAACGCGGCGCCAAGATCGTGGTGATCGATCCTTATCGGACAAGGACCGCGCGGCTCGCGGACCTGCATGTCCCGATCCGCCCTGGCACTGATGGGGCATTGGCGCTTGGCATCATTCACATCCTGTTTCGTGATGGGCTGACCGACGCGGACTATATATCGCAATATTCGATCGGTGCAGACGAACTGGCCGAGCGGGCGGCTGAATATACGCCCGCAATGGTCGCCGACATTACCGGTCTTTCAGCCGAACTGATCACCGAACTCGCGCACGGAATTGCCACCAGCCAGCCTTCCGTCATCCGCATCGGTGTCGCGATCGAACGGCAAAGCGGCGGCGGACAGGCGGTGCGTGCCATTTCCTGTATTCCCGCGTTGGTGGGTAGTTGGCGGCGTCCCGGTGGCGGACTGCTCCAGCTTCCGCTTTGGGCGTTTCCTGTGAATTGGGGTGCTTTCATACGGCCTGATTTCATCGGTCCCGAACCAAGAGTGCTCAACCAATGGAAGTTGGGGGAAGCACTCACCGACGAAATGCCGCTCGATCCGCCAATCCGCTCCTTGATGGTCTATAACGCGAATCCGATGGCGATGGCTCCGGAACAGGGCCGGATTGCACAAGGACTGGCGCGCGAGGATCTCTTCACGGTCGTCAGCGAACATTTCCTGACCGACACCGCGCGCTATGCCGACATCCTACTGCCCGCAACGACCCAGGTGGAACAGGAAGACATCATGTTTTCCTGGGGGCATTTCTACCTGTCCTATAATAATCGCGCGATCGACCCGATGGGTGAGGCCATATCGAACACGGAACTGTTCCGGCGGCTCGCCAAGGCCATGGGGTTCGAAGACCCTTGTTTCTCCCGCACCGACGAGGAGCAGATTGCCCAGGCGATGCTGTGGGACGCCCCGCAGATGGAGGGCATCACCGTCGAGCGGCTCAAGCGCGAAGGCTTTGCCCGGCTCAACCTGCCTTCCGCGGATGAATATGCCCCCCATGCGCAAGGCAATTTCGCCACGCCATCGGGCAAGTGCGAGTTCAAGGCATCGATGGCGGCGGAAGGCAATTTCGTGCTCGGCTTGTTTCGCCAGGGCTATGACGGCCAACAGTCGGGTGAGCCGATCGATCCGCTGCCGCATTATATCGCACCGCAGGAATCCCGGTTCACCAATCCAGTGCTGGCTGCGCGCTATCCGCTCAACCTCATTACGCCCAAAAATCACGCATTTCTAAGTTCCTCCTTCGGCAATCTTCCACACCAGCGCCGGCATGCTGGGGAACAGCCGGTCGTCATGCACCCGGCAGATGCAGCGAAATACGGCATTGCCGCAGGCGAGCGGGTGAGGGTGCATAATGACCGCGGCACGTTCGAAGCGATCGCTCAGGTCACGAAGGATATTCGCCAGGGCGTCGTAGTGGCACCAGCTGGGCACTGGGCGAGCCTGAACAGTGGCGGTGCCACCGTCCACGCAGTCACATCGTCGCGCTACGCCGATATGGGGGCAGCTCCGACATTTTCCGACACTCTGGTTGCTGTGGAGCGTTGCTGACATGGCTTATGTCGTTACCGACAATTGCGTCGATTGCCGCTTTACCCAGTGCGTTGCCGTGTGTCCGGTTCAATGTTTCCACGCTGATGAAACGATGGTCTATATTGACCCTGACAACTGCATAGACTGCGCTGGTTGTGTTGAGGCGTGCCCCGTGGGTGCCATCGACGATGAGTTCAACCTGCCTGATGATCAGCGCTACTGGATTGAGAAAAATCGCGAGCGGGCAGCAATTTTGCCACGCCTGACCGGCACCATGGATCCGTTGCCCGGAGCCGAGGCGCGCAAAGCGGCGCTGGGTCTGTGAGTGCAGTAGGTGCCCATGATGCCGACAGGCGCTATCACGTCGCTATCGTCGGCGCTGGACCGGCGGGCTTCTACGCCGCGGAGGCTCTGCTCCAGGCTTCTGAAGGCGTGGCCGTCGATCTCTATGACAGACTGCCAACGCCTTATGGTTTGGTGCGCTATGGCGTGGCACCGGATCATCCCAAGCTCAAACAGGTCATCACTGTCTTTCGCGCCATCGCAGCGATGGCTGGCTTTCGTTTTCTTGGGAATGTGACGGTCGGGCGAGATGTAAGCGTCGAGGACCTGCGGCGTCATTATCATGCCGTCATTATCGCGTGCGGCGCAGAACGGGACCGGGTGCTGGATATTCCGGGCGCTGATCTGAAGGGCGTCCATGGCGGCATGGCTTTTGTCGGATGGTATAACGGCCATCCCTATCGACGCTCTCTCGCGCCCGACCTGTCGGGTAAAACGGCTGTCGTGCTGGGTCTTGGCAATGTGGCGTTGGACGTCGTCCGCATCCTGGCAAAGCCTTCGGACGCGCTGGCGCGAACCGACATCGCCGCCCATGCTCTGGAGACGCTCGCAGCATCCGGGATCGAACGGATCGTCGTGGCAGGACGGAGCGGCCCCGCACAGGCGCGCTGCACGGAAAAGGAATTGCGCGAATTTGGCACGATCCCCGGATGCGTGACGACCGCCGAGCCGGGTCATTTTGCGGCCTCGCCTGAACGCGGTGTCGCGGCGATATTCAGCGGTTTTCCAGCCGCCGATGCGGCCATGGGGTCGCGGCATTGTCATTTCGCATTCGGACTGCAGCCGATCGCCATTCTAGGCAACGATCGGGTCAGCGGGGTTCGCTTTGCCCGATCGCCGATTTCGGAGGGTCTGCCTCTCTTGGGCGCTGAAGTCGAGGTCGACGTCGAGGCTGATATCGTCATTGCTTGCATCGGCAGCAGGGCGACATTGCTTCCGGGCCTCCCTTACGTCGGCGGCGAAAGCTTCGTCCGCAACGAGGCAGGGCGCATTTGCGATGCGCAAGGCTGGGTTCCGGCGCTTTACGCCGCCGGCTGGATCAAACGGGGGGCCAGCGGGACGATCGGCACGAACCGGGCGGATGCCGTTGAAACGGTCGGACATCTTCTCGCCGACCTTCCTTCGCTGCCCGAACCGACGTCATCCGTCCATCTATTGACCGGTGCAGGCACGTCGATCGGCCGATCCAGTATCTCTTTTGCCCAGTGGGAAAATATCGACAGGGCCGAAATCCTTGGTGGCGCAAATCACGCAAAGCCAAGGGAGAAAATCACCGACATTGCGGCGATGATTTTGAATGCAGGGGAATAATAAGCGCAAAATACATTAACAAAGGGGAAGTAAAATGAAGAAGAGTAGGAATCTATCCTATATCGCGTCGGCGATGGCGATCGCGGCGTTTATGGCTTCGCAGCCCGCCCTGGCGCAGCAACCGGCAGACACCGCCGCCACCGACCCGCAGAACAGGGGGCTGGATGAAATTGTCGTAACGGCCCAGAAGCGGGCTGAAAATCTGCAAAGCACGCCGATCGCTGTCACGGCCTTCAATGCGGCTGCGCTAGTCAACAAAAATGTCGATGACATTTCCGGCATCGCCGCCTTTACCCCCAACCTGCAATTTGACGCAACGGCACCGTTGAGCGGCGCATCGTCCGCCGCGATCGTCTTCATTCGCGGCGTCGGCAAATCAGGCTATCAGGTTACCGACGATCCGGGCGTGGGCACATATGTGGATGGCGTCTATGTGTCCAGTTCCGTCGGCGGCGTGCTGGATGTGCTCGATGTAGAGCGGATCGAAGTGCTGCGCGGTCCCCAAGGCACGTTGTTCGGGCGCAATACGATCGGCGGCGCGATCAGCATCACGACAAAGCGTCCGTCCGAGGAACCGGGCGGTTCGCTTGAAGCGACCTATGGCAATTATGATCGCATGGAAATACGGGGATCGATCGATACGCCTATTTCCGAAGTCCTGCGCACGAAACTGACGTTCGGATACAAGCGTGCCGATGGCTGGAGCCATCTGCTCGCAATTGATTATCCGCCGCCTGCCCATAACAATCGCAGCCAGCGCACGCCCGGCGATGTAAACCGTGGGTCAGGCCGTCTTGCCGTAGAATATACGCCATCGGACAGCTTCAACTTTTACCTGACTGCGGACGTCTCACGCATCCGCGAAGCCACCGTCGCTTCAACGGCCTTGGCCGTACCACTCGACGGTACATTGACCGCGGCCTATAATGCTGTCGATGCAGCCATTACCGATGTGCCGGGCTATGGCACCGGGGTTCTCTATGACGATCGCTGGGTTGTAGCCCCCGGCAACAAGCGGGGCACTTTTCAGACCGGGCCTAATGGCACCAACCTTAATGTGACCGGCTTTGCCGGCACGGCGGAATGGAAACTAGCCGACGATCTGACCCTGAAGTCGATTACGGCGTTCCGCAAAGTCAGCGGCAGCTTCAATCGGGACGCCGACAATTCGCCACTTCAGATCGCCGACTGTTTCAGCGATTTCAAGCAGAAGCAGTTTTCACAGGAAGGGCAATTGCTCGGAACGGCTTTTGCCGATCGGCTCGATTACATCGTGGGTGCCTATTATTTCAAGGAAAGCGCCGTCGATGACTATCGCTGCGCTCTGCCGCCTTCGATCGGGACGGTGATCCTGAAATCGGATGCAGATAATAGCAGCTATGCCGCGTTTGGCCAAGCGTCCTTCAAGCTGATGGACGATCTCAAAGTCACGGCCGGCATAAGATATACTCACGACAAGAAGTCACTGTTGCCGGACTTCATCTACGACCCAGCGGCTGGCGGCGCTTTTGCGGGCGTGAGAACGGTGCCGTACGACCGGGTCACCGAGACATTCTCGAATGTATCACCGCGTTTCAGCGTCGATTATAAAGTGTCGCGCGATGTCCTATTCTACGGATCCTATTCGCGCGGGTATAAGGGCGGTGGGTTCAATGCCCGGACCGTTTCTCCGCGTGCGGACGTACTCGCATTCCGACCGGAAAAGCTGGCTACGTTCGAGATCGGCACGAAGCTGGAAATGCTGGACCGCCGCGTCAGACTCAACCTCGCGGCATTCACCACCAAATATCAAAATCTGCAAATCACCGTCATCGAAGGTTTTGCACCGGGGACCCAAAATGGCGGCGATGCCCGCATCAAAGGGTTCGAGGCTGAACTGACGGCCAAGCCTACCGAAGGGCTGACCCTGAATGCTTCGCTTGCACATCTGGATACCAAATACACCAAACTTCTGGCCTTTTCGCCCAACGTCTTGCCAGCGTTCCAGGTCAGGGCAGGCAATAAATTGTCAAACTCCCCCGAATGGACCGCCAGTGCCGGTTTCGATTATCGTATCCCGGCTGCGGGCATCGATGGCGACGTCGTGTTGCGGGGTGACTGGTCGTACAACAGCAAAATCTACAATGACGATATCAACTCGGTCTGGTTGACCCAGTCCGGTTACAGCATCTTCAATGCCCAGATTGCTTATGAAAATAGTGGTGGGAATTGGGATCTCGTCGTCTGGGGCAAGAACCTAAGCGACAAGCAATATATCTTCAGCGGCGATGCCAATGCAGCGGCCGGTTTCGTCCAGGGAAATTACAGCACGCCACGCACCTACGGCGTCACTTTCCGCAGACGTTTCTGAAACGCTGTCCATCGGCGAGTGGCGTGCCGCTCGCCGATGGACCTCCAACATACAAAGAACAGGACAGGATGGACATGGAGGCAAGTTATGTCTCGGGATGCAGCGATCATCCAATTCTCTACCAGACCATCGGCGCGGCATTCGACAAGACTGTGCGTTTACATGGTGATCGTGAAGCGATCGTCGTGCGCCATCAAAATGTCCGACTGACCTATGCCGGCCTGGCCGCGCGGGTCGATGCCTTCGCCAGCGGCTTGCTCGCGCTCGGCCTGGAGCCGGGCGATCGCGTTGGCATATGGTCGCCGAACAATCTGGAGTGGGTCGTGACGCAGCTCGCCACGGCGAAGGCAGGCATGATCCTCGTCAACATCAATCCGGCCTATCGCATCGCAGAACTGGAATATTGCCTCAACAAGGTCGGCTGCCGCGCCCTGATATTCGCGCGCGCATTCAAGGCGAGCGATTATGGCGCGATGATTGCCGAACTGGCCCCCGAAGCGGCATCGGCCCCGCTTGGTTGCCTCAATGCCGCGCGATTGCCTGAGTTGCAGTGGCTGATCATGATCGCCGACACGCCACCGCCGGGCTGCATCGCGTTCGACGCCGTTGCTGCGTGTGCGAACGCCAGCAGCGATGCGGTGCTGGAGACTTTGGCCGACCGGCTCCAGCCGGAAGAGCCGATCAATATCCAGTTTACCAGCGGCACCACCGGCTCGCCCAAAGGCGCGACTCTCACGCACCACAATATTTTGAACAACGGCTTTTTTTCCGGTCGACGAATGGGCCTTTCAGCCGAAGACAGGCTTTGCATCCCCGTGCCGCTCTACCATTGTTTCGGCATGGTTCTGGGGGTGCTATCCTGCATCACTCATGGCGCCTGCATGATATTCCCGGACGAAGCGTTCAGCGCCAAGACAGTGCTGGCTACTGTATCGGAGGAAAGATGCACCGGCCTGCACGGGGTGCCCACAATGTTCATCGCTGAACTGGACGACCCCGATTTTTTGCGCTTCGACCTGTCCTCGTTACGGACGGGCATCATGGCAGGCGCGCCTTGCCCAGTCGATGTGATGGAACGTGTGATAGCGCAGATGCACATGCGGGAAATCACCATTGGCTATGGCATGACGGAGGTCAGCCCGCTTAGTTTTCAGACCATGGCGAGCGACAGTCTGACGAAACGTGTCGAGACCGTCGGGCAGGTCCATGATTTTGTCGAAGCGAAGATCGTGGATCGCGACGGTCGCGTCCTGCCCCGCGGGACGCAGGGCGAAATCCTGTTCCGTGGCTATAGTTTGATGAAAGGCTATTGGGAGGATGCCGACCGTACCGCCGAGGCCGTGGACCCGGCGGGCTGGATCCGCTCGGGCGATCTGGCGACGATGGATGCGGATGGATATGTGCGCATTACCGGGCGCGCCAAGGATATGATCATCCGGGGTGGCGAGAATATCTTTCCACGCGAAATTGAAGAGTTTCTGCATCGTCATCCCGATATTCAGGAAGCGCAGGTCTTTGGCTTGCCCGACGAGCGTCTTGGCGAAGAAGTCTGCGCGTGGATCAGGCTGCGCGATCCCGGCCTGACGACGGAAGCGCTACGGGCCTATTGCCAGGGGCAGATCGCCCATTTCAAGGTGCCCCGGCACATTCGGTTCGTCACCGAATTTCCCATGACGGTGACCGGCAAGATCCAGAAATTCGCCATGCGCGACATCATGTTGGCCGAACATGCCCCGCTGGAACGGCAGACAGCGTGATCGCTGACACAAAGAGTTTGAAAACGGCCGGTTCAGCGCCTGTCGCTGAACCAGCAAGCGCAAAAATAACAGATGAGGAGATGCAAGCTATGAGCAATGCAAACCGCCCGGCAGAAAGCGCCTATCGTCCCTATAAGCTGCTGATTGACGGCAAGCTGGTCGATGGAGCGATGACGATGGACGTCATCAATCCCGCAACAGAGGCAGTGCTGGCATCCTGCCCGCGCGCGTCGGAAGCCCAACTGGACGAAGCCGTTGCCGCCGCGAAGGCCGCGTTTGGGGTATGGGCGGACACTTCGATCGCCGATCGGCGCGCTAAGATACTCCAATTCGCCGATGCGATCCGCGACGATGCTTTCCCGCTGGCCCATTTGCTGACGCAGGAACAGGGCAAGCCGTTCCCCGAAGCGCAGATGGAGATCAGCTATAGCGAAGCCTTCATTCGGCAGATCGCCCTGCATGATCTACCGGTGGAGGTAATCGAGGATAGCGACAGTCGCAGGGTCGAATTGCATCGCAAGCCGCTCGGCGTCGTGGGCGCGATCATCCCGTGGAATTTCCCGGTTCTGCTGATGGTCGCCTTCAAATTGCCTTTCGCCCTGCTGGCGGGCAACACTCTGGTGATCAAACCGGCACCGACAACACCGCTCACGACCCTGCGGCTGGGTGAGATGATGGCAGACATATTTCCCGCCGGTGTCGTCAACATCATCACCGACCAGAATGATCTGGGCGCGCGCCTGACCGCACACCCGGATGTCGCCAAGATATCGTTCACCGGATCGACGGAGACGGGCCGTCGCGTGATGGCGGGCGCCGCCGCGTCAATCAAGCGACTGACGCTGGAACTGGGCGGGAACGACGCAGCGATCGTTCTGCCCGATGTCGACCCCGCAGTGGTCGCGCCAGCGATCTTCAACGGCGCTTTCCTGAACGCGGGTCAGGTCTGCATAGCGATCAAGCGGGTCTATGCGCATACGGAAATATATGACGCACTATGCAACGAACTTGCTTGTCTTGCCGACCGGGCGATGGTCGATGACGGACTGAAACAGGGCACGCAGATCGGCCCCGTCCAGAACAAGGCCCAGTATGAAAAGCTCAAGAGCTTCATAGAAGATGGCCGCGCCAACGGCACGGTGATCGCCGGCGGCCAGGTGGAGGATCGGCTCGGCTATTTCATCCGGCCCACGATCGTGCGGGATATTGCCGACGGTGCCCGGCTGGTCGACGAAGAACAATTCGGTCCGATTCTGCCGATCATCCGGTTCGATGATGCCGAGGATGCCCTGGCGCGCGCCAATGCGTCAGACAGTGGCCTGGGCGGCTCGATCTGGTCGAACGATCGCGCGAAGGCACATGATCTGGCGAGCCGGATGGAAAGCGGAACGGTCTGGATCAACAAGCATCTGGATTTCGGTCCCACCATACCCTTTGGCGGCGCGAAACAGTCTGGCCTGGGTGTGGAATTCACTGAGGAAGGACTGCATGAATTCACCCAGATTCGCGTCATCAACGCGAATAATGCCGCGTTGGTCTAAACGACTTTCAAGTCAACGATCGACATTGCGATTTCTCCGCCAGCAGCGGCTCCATTCAAAGACGCACCATACTTACCATGCAGCATATGAAGCCGCACGGAGCTGAAAGGAAAGGATCCTCATTTGACACATAATGCTATCCAGACCGCGCTGCACGAAGCCCCGGCCATGCTAACGATTGACCCCGATCTGGTCGCAGCGATGCGTCAGGCGCTTCCGCCGGGCCATCCCAGCAGAGTGATGCAAGCCTATGGCATCAGTTGGAACACCTGGAACAAGCTGCGCGACCATCAGCCGATCCGCCGATCCGTGGCGAAACGTCTGCTGGAACGCATAGGGATGGACGGTGCACTGATCACCCAGCATGTCATGCGCATCGCCGCGCCAGATGAGGCGAGCTGATGTTCGTCCCCGTCATCAAATGCCTCGACGTCGACCTAACGCTGGTATGCTTCCAAGGCGTTATGGTCGGCATGACTTGGTCGGACATCGGTGCGCAGTTGCGCGCGATACGATCATGAATATCTCACCAACATCCGGCACCAAGCCGACTAAAACATCGTTCTGCCAAGCGCTTTCGATCATTGCAGACAAGTGTGCGGCGATGCCCAATCAAAGGATCAATGTTCGCGACGGATTGGAAGAAATTGTTGCTCTGGATGTAAAGGCGCGTTCCGACTTCCCTCGTTTCGATGCGGCGGCGATGGACGGTTTCGCCGTCAATTCTGCTGATTGTACCGAGGCTTGCGGCATAGCGCCTGTCGTTCTTGGCCTCCTAGCACCTGCTCACGCGGGAAACTTGCATGCGATCTATGCGGCCAATATGGCTCTTCCGATCAGCACGGGCGCACCCGTTCCGCCCGGCTACGACTGTCTTGAATGAGCATGCACGGGTCATAGAAGGAATGCTGCACCTTGCCGAACCCATCGAACGGGGCAGAAATATCCGATTGCGCGGAGAGGACGGGTTTGTCGGGGATATAATCGTCAAGGCTGGAGACATTATACGCCCCGCTGCAATCGGCGCGCTGATCAGCCTCGGCGTGGAAGAGGTCGAGGTAAAGCAAAGACCCCGCTTCGCACTCCTGCCGACCGGTGACGAACTTCAGGATAATTGCGGCGAAAGCGCAAGAGTTTATGATGCAAACGGCCCAATGATTGCGGCAAGTCTTCGCTATGCAGGGATTGACGGCAGCTTGCTTCCGCCAGCCCCGGATGACGAGGATTTCCTTCGGAACCACGTTGCGGAACTTGTCGCTATCGAAGAGGCAGACATAGTGGTCACCACGGGCGGCATATCGGCGGGAAGCCGGGACATCATCCCCCGGCTTATCGAAGAGCAGGGTGGTTCAATTCATTTTCATGGCATCGCCATGCGTCCGGGAAAGCCTGTGCTATTCGCAACCCTCGCTGACGGTCGCCCCTTCTTCGGATTACCTGGCAATCCCGTCGCGGCGCTCGTGGGTAGTCGATTCTTTGTACAGCATGCTGTTCGGATGATGCTGGGGCTAGATGAAGAGATAGGCGAGACTGTCGAACCGATCGGGAATGTACGACCTGGGATCACGACTTTTTCGAAAATATTCCGAAGCAACGGCTACAGCGGCCAAGATGCAATTAAAATTCTTCCGGGTCAACAATCTCTCCGGCTAAGGCCGCTTCTAATGGCGAACGCCTGGATACGTACGAGCGCAGATCTGAGCGGGCGAGTAACGTCAGAAATATACCAATTATACGGTCGCATCGTCTAACGAAATCTCAATAAAAAAAGGTGAAATCCGTTACTTCGGTCCTGGTGTCACCAAGTCGTTCACGCACGGGTATCGGACCGGCGTAAGTAGGTCGCAGGCAGCGTGACGACACTGGCAGCCATGTCAGCTATGCCAGACTAACGGATGTACGTTTGCTCTCCTGCGGCGTCCGGATTCAGCGCTTTAGCGCTCCGAAGCTGACGGTCGCGAATGTCCCAGCTATCGTCAAAAATCTTAACTGCCCTGACCACCAACGCGGGCAAAAAGAAGCCCCGCCGCGCGATGCGCTGACGGGGCCGAAGTTCAGGGAGGTGTCACTCAAGGGGGGAAGAGTGACAGGGCATAGATAGGAAGCCCTTCCTTATATTCAATGCACGGCAGCATGCTATCCTGCCGCGAGGCTGTTCACCGTCGCTGCCGTCGGCCTTCGGTCAAGGCCTTGAGACTATCGACCGGGATCAAGGTCATGGCCCCGATCTTGACGATCTCGATCTCGCCCTCGGCAATCAGTTCATAGAGCTTGGACCGACCGATGCCGGTGATACGGCAGGCTTCCTTGATGCGGACCGTGATCCGCTCGGGTGTGGGTTCGAGGATCATGGCTTGGTCTCCTTGCTATTGTTGGCAGAGGGCAGGCGCTCGGGTTCGGCGGTCTTGCCAAGCCGCCGTTCCACCAGTTCCATGAACCGCTGGTAGCGAAGCCGCCCAAGCTGCGCCGTCTCAGGATCGAACGCGGGCTGATGGGCGACCAGGGTCAGCTGATGCTGGACGAACAGGCCGAGGATTTCGGTGAGTGCATCGACCTTGCGCTCGAGCCGCTCGGCGGCCCGGCTCTGCCGGTCGAGCCTGGGTCCGAAGCGCTGGTCGAGTTCGTTGCCCGCCTTGCGCTCGAGCCAGGCGGTGAGCGCGTCGGTAAGGATGGTCGTTTTCGACGCGCCCGGCGCAGCGGTCAGCGCCTCGAGCTTCTCCGACAAGGCGTCGGGCAGATAGAATTGATGGCGGGTCTTGAACGTCTTCATGCGCGGCGATCCTTTCGGTTGCCAGGATCGCGCCTGCGGTCGCCGATGGACAGAGTCTCGCTGGTGCCGCCCGGGGCCATCCAGGGCTGCCTCGATCAGCTGATGCCCAGCCCCCGTGTCCGGGTGCCGATGGTCCAGCTGATGCCCTCGCCGCGCATGACGCCCGAGACGGATTTGCCGATGGCGCGCTCGAGCACGGGCCGCCAGGGCACGAGGCTGAACTCCTGGGCGTGTTCGATCAGCGCATAGCGTTTGTCACCCACCTGCACGGCGCGGCGATAGAGGCCTTCGACCGGCGTGTCGCCATGGGGCTGGCGATGGGCAAGGCCGGTGTCCTGCTCGATACTCGCGATCACGCGATCGAGCTCGCGGCGCTGCAGCAGCTGCAGCATGTTGCGGCGATAACGCGTAGCGCCTTCTTCACCCTCGGCCAGCTGCTGCTCGACCAGCCATTGCCGCCGCTGCTGCAGCGCCGCGCGCACCTCTGCCCCAAAGCCGCGCTGCAAGGGCTCGGGCGTGGCAGCGGTCAGCTGGCGATCGAGCCAGGTCTCGCCATCATGGGCAGGCAACTGCTCTAGCGACCGGTGTGACAGCGTCTCGATGATCACCGGTGTCTTAAGCCCCTGTCGCTGCTCATGGGCCAACGCGTCGGCGAGATGGTCCGGGCCGACCTGCCATGTTCCGTCCGCCAGCCGCTCGGGCCTGCCGATCGAACGGCGCATCGCTTCGAGGCGGCGGACATGGGCCTGGGCACCGCCCTCGCTCATCGCGGGATCATGGCGCAGGTGGATATCGACACTGTATTTGCCGTCATATTCACTGGCGATGGCGGCGACGGTGCGATCCACGGTGCGGATGTCTGCCGGACGGGGCGAGAGGCGCAGGATCGTGCCCTTGGCATAGACGGACTGGTCCTCGCCGATATCGGCATAATGGCTGCGGCCATCGATGCCGTCGATGATCATGTAGCGCCGGTCGCGATGTTCGTCCGACAAGCCGGTCGCCACCAGGCGCCCGATGATCGGTATGGCTGCCGGATCGCGGCTGTCGAACAGCGCATGGTCCTGCGGCGGCCGGGCGATGCCCGCCTCGCGCAGAGCGTGGTTCAGGGTGCGGATGATGTCGCCGCGCTGGCCCATCCGGCGCAGGGTCGGCTCGAGTTCGGGATCAAGCGTCCATTGGCCTGCCTTGCCTTCGCTGGCGAGGCCAAGTCGTTCGAGGGTGCGCAGCCGACCGACGCGCAGGGCATGTTCACGCGGATCGTTGGTCCTTACCATCAACTGGCGATCGCCATTGGCCTCGCGCAGCAGGCGGCGATCGATGCCGGTAAAGCGCTCCTGGCCGATCTCGCGATCCTGCGCAGCCATGATCTCTTGGGTTGAGCGTGGACCAAGGTCGAGGCTGACCAGTTCCTCTGCGCGGCTGCGGAGGCCCTGGGTCAGATAGTCACGGGTAATGACCAGGTCCTTGGCTTTCTCGTCCACGCCGCGCAGCATGACATGGCTATGGGGATGGCCGGTGTTGAAGTGATCGACCGCGACCCAGTCGAGCCTTGTGCCGAGGTCCTTTTCCGCCTGGCTCATCAGGCGACGGACCAGGGGTTTGAGATCCTCATACTCCGCCCCATCCTCAGGCGCGACGATGAAGCGGAACTGGTGGCGATCCCCTTGCCCACGCTCGAGGAAGGCTTTCCCATCGGCCCTGTCGACATCCGCGCCGTAGAGCGCGCCGCGCTCGCCTTCGCGCGTGGTGCCGTCGCGTTGCAGGTAGCGCAAATGCGCGGCGGCGGCCATGCCCTTGCCCCCAAGCTTCACGATCCGCGCCTTCACGACGGCGCGGCGGGCACGCAGACCAGACATGCGCTGCGATACGCCCAGCACGCGGCCGACGCCCGCGCCGCGCCCGATCGCCGCGCCAGTGAAGCGGCGGCCGCTGGCACTCGCCACGCCGCCCGCACGGCGGGCACGGGCGAGGGTCTGGCCGACGCTGCGATCCTTCGCGCCAATGCGACCCAGCCAGAGTTCGAAGTCATCGTCGCCGGGCATCCCTTCCTCCTCCTAGTCCGTAAAGGACAAGAGGATGGGCAAGCCTAAGGGCCGCGTTCAAGGGCCTCCATCGCCACAGCGCGGGTTCGCGTCAGACCTCAACGGCATGGAGGCAAGGCACTTTCCATGCCTCCATCGCAAAGCCTGTGCAGACGCCCGATCGCTCGCCGCATGGAGGCAGCACTTTAATCTTGCCGTCCCTTCTATCCTCCTGATTCCGCCTCTCCGGACACCTATGGACATTCTTCACCGCTGCCACCGACGACCAGCCCCAGCGCAGTGGGCCTGCGGATCGTCCGCATGATCCTTGCGGTCACACCGCAGGAGTCGTAGCGCGCATGGAGAGCCTGGGACGCCGCAAAAGCGTCGGATGCAAGAGCCAGAGGGAAAGCAAGATGCTGCCATCACGCACCTTGAGCGTGTCGATCAACCATAGCTGGCAGGCGCTCTATGAATGGATCTGGCGACCGGAATATTTCACCAAATGGGCGTCGGGCCTGGCCGAATCCGACCTGCGGCAGGAGGGGGATCTATGGCTTGCCGATGGCGCGGACGGTCCGATCCGCATCCGGTTCACGCCGCATAATGACCATGGGATCATGGATCATTGGGTCGATACGGGCAGCGGTTCCGCCATCTCCATTCCGATGCGGATCATCGCCAATGGCGAGGGAGCCGAGGTCCTGCTGACGCTGTTTCGACAGCCCGACATGGATGACGAACGCTATTCGGCGGACGTCAAATGGGTGATGCGGGATTTGAAGAAATTGAAGAGCCTGATCGAGGGCTAGGCGGCCTTGGCGAGGTCTTCGATCCGCGCGCTGCACAGCTCGCGGATGAGGTCCTGCAACAGCGCAACCCGTTCGCTCAGCCATGCCAGTTGCTCTGGCGTGATGACATATTGGCGCGAGTAGCGCGCCTTCACATAGGCCGCGCGCAGCAGTTCATAGCAGCGCCGCTCGAACTTGGTGTCGGCGGGCCAGACGGCGGCAAGGCGGGGCTCGAGTTGCTCGGTCTGGGAGCGCAATCGGTTCAGATTATGGGTCTTGGGCGAGTATAAGGTGCGGACCAGAAACAGGCAGTGGTAGAAGCGTTCGGTGGCCTGATGAAGCTGGAAAGCAGCTTCGTTGAGGCGACCCTGACTCGCTGCATAACGCGACGTATCGAAGAAGCCTTCTGCACTGGAAAGCCACTCCTCATAATAGTCCTGCGTCTCCTTAAGGGCCTGATCCGGCTCCAACGGCTGCGGTTCGGCCAGCGGATGATCCGGTTCCTCGAACAGGATTATGCCANCGATGTCCATGAAGAAGTAACGGCCCAGTTTCAGCTGGGCGTTCACATCATCGATGCTGTGGTAGATCGGGCTGACCTGCGTGCGCAGGCGTGACCCATCGGCAAGCGCGTCGAGCAGCTTCGCCTCGGTCTTCATCCAGAACTCCGCGCCGTCGGTGAAGTCCTCGCCGCTGACCACCACGAGAATGTCGAAGTCGGAGAAATAGCGGCCCACCGGGTCCTCGACCCAGTCGCCGCGCGCATAGCTGCCGAACAGGATGATCTTGAGGATGCGGCCCTGCCGATATTTCTCGTGGCACTTCTTAGCCGTCGCGGTGGCAAAGCCATCGCGCAGCGTTTCGACCACGAAATCCAGTTCGCGGCGCTTGGCCAGCGGCAGGGTCACATCCTTGTCCGTGATCGATTTCATGGGGCCAAGCCTTGCGGCAAATTACGCCCATGCCAAGCAAAAAATCGGCAGGGGCGGATGAGGAAAGAAGGATGGCTGGCGGCATGATGGCCGCCAGCCATGGGTGGATTATGCAGCCTGCCGTTCCGGCTCGGCCTCTGCCGAAAGCTCTGTGTCGTCCTGCCGTTGATCCTCGCGGGCAGCTAGCTCGAGCGCCTTCTCGACGCTGCCGACCCCGCCGCGCGCCGTATAGG
>NZ_QVRA01000041.1 GCF_003591655.1 Sphingobium terrigena | reverse complement strand
GATCGTTGCGGATCGTCGCCGCCGAGGCCACGTCCATCCGGCATTGTGGTGGGGCACCGCGACCATCATCCTCATGCAGGTCTCGATGACTTTGATGGCGCATAGCGTGATAGGCCTCAAGCTATACGCCGTGAGCACCTCGGGTTATCGCGGCGCGGCAATCGCACCACTTGTCTTTCCGATGCCGCCATCAGGCCCGTTGATTACGGGTCGGTAGATGGACAGTGTTGACGTACGCATTTTTGAAAAGCGATGGAAATTTACGGGGGCCTAGTCCAACAGGCTGAGCAAGCCGCGCACGATCGACCCATGCCAGTCACTCAGCGCCCGATTTTCGTTTCCCACCAGCAGACATTCCGCTTTTCTGCCAGCTGTCGAGCAGCGAAGCGCGAGGATGGAGCCCTCTAGAGAAGTTGTCACCACGCTGATCAGAACAGCGCGGACTAGCTTCCCTTAGATCGAGCGCTCATATTCTAGGGTGATGCGTACCGTAATGACATCGCCTTCTGCCAGTTTTTCTGCTTTTCTCACGCTCGCCTTGATGGGCAGCATGTAGCCTTGGATGGCCTTGTTCGGGAAGAGCGATGTGCGCCAGCACGTTTTGCCAATTCCAGCCTCTACGTAGACAGATCCCCACGCCGCTGAATGGCCAGAAGATGCTACACGGATGGCTCCGGCGACCTCGCCGTCGATCGTCAGAAAATGCCACGACATTGAAGAGGGCTGACCATCCTTGCCTTTCCCGCGCCACAACCAGATAGGGCCGACATGCTCCCAAGCTCCTTCGTCAGGTGAGACATCTCCGCCCAGTTCCTCCCGCAGGAAACGGATCAGCTCGGGGTCTGTTGGGCCATCGTTCGTTTGCACCAAGGGATCATTGGCTGTGCGCTCGTTTGATGCAACCCGATCTTGCGCTATCGTTTGCGTCTACGTGCTCTTTCGTTGGGTGCTGCAGTCGACCCCTTACTGCCATTCGAGATAGAGTTTTTACTCCCGAGGAGCAGACCATCAGCTATCGCGGCGTTTGACCGAGGCTATGTAAAAACGCGCTCAGGCAGAGGTGCCGGTTCTTGGTGCGATAGCAGGCTGCGTACGATTTTTTTGCTAAAGGCGCGGCTCGCGATCAGGTGCGGATCAGTGTAATAAGCTGCTGAATTGCCACGCCAACGCTTGGCCGGTTAAGCAGGGATGACCAACGACGCAACGCGATCGAGCCACGAAGTTCGAACAGGATGCCCTCGGGCCGGAGATAGCCCGTTGTGGACACTGAGTGTCCTCACGCCCCGCTGAGTTAACGAATTCTAGCGGACTCGCTCCTATCCTGCGCACCATGCGATTAGCGACAATCACGAATTGGGCCTACGGCACGACCGTCCTGCTGACGCTTGCGTCTGCAACGACGATGCTATTGGCGTCCGGTGCGCAGGAGAAAGAGCGCGCGGCTGTCGCGCAGCGCTACCAGCTTGATCAGGCGACCTCGAAGATCGCCGCAGAAGTATCCGCATCGAATGACGAGGCGCGGGATTTCGTGATCACTGGCGAAGAGTCCCACCTTGCCGCATACCGTCGCGAGGCGGAAGCCCTGCGATCGGTTGAGAACCGCGCCCGTCATCTGAAAGATAACGGCGCCTCTGCGGACGAATTGTCGGCGCTCAGCGAAGCGATGCGTTGGGCTGATAGCCTTCAGGACGAGCAGGTCGACGCGATCGCGGCCCGCCAGCGTGGCGATGATGACCGTGCGCGTGAAATCCTGTTCGGTGCCGAATATCAACGGGGCCTCGATCGTGTCACTGGCAATATCGAACGCTTCCAGTATCGGCTTGACCAGCGCACCGACGCCGAGGTCGTGGCCGCAACGACTATAGCCCGGATTTGGAAGACAAGTTCGGAGATCGTGCTGGGGCTTACCGCCTTCCTGTCGCTGTGCGTCCTCTACTTCATCTTCAAGCGGCGGGTATTGCACCCGGTGGTGCGGTTGAGCGACGTCGTCGGTCGACTCGCCAGGCAGGACTATGCCGTCGAAGCGCCGGAGTACGATCAGATCGACGAGATTGGCGACATGGCTCAGGCCATTCGCATATTTCGCGAAAATGGCCTCGAACGACAACGGCTCGAGGCTGAACGCGCCGCGGATCAAGCCATGCGAGCCTTGCTGTCGCGGATGACCCAGCGGATGCAGGGCTGCGATACTATGCACGATCTCGAGCGGGTCGTATCGGGGTTCATGCCAGAGATCGCCCCCGGCCTCTCCGGCCGTCTCTATCGCCTCGATGAATCGCGCAACATCATGGTCGAACGATGCGCGTGGCTGGCACCAACTCATTCGCGGCCCGAATTTTCGCCGATGGCCTGCTGGGCGTTGCAGCGCGGCGATCTGCATCGGCCACGCGGACAATTGATCGATATCCCCTGCGACCATGTCGATCCTCAGGGCAACATCGACGTGCCTTCGATCTGTCTGCCGCTGATTGCCCAGCGCGTCACGCTTGGGCTGCTCTATCTGGAGCCCCGCGCTGACCTTCCCGAACCCAGGACCGACATCGGCGAAACCTATCTGAGGGTGCTTGCGGAAAATATCGGCCTCGCCCTTGGAAACCTGCGCTTGCGCGATGCGCTTCGCGAGATGGCGATGGCCGATCCGCTGACGGGCCTCGCCAACCGCCGCCAGCTCGACATGGTACTTGAAGTACAACTGGCCGAGGCGGATCGGCTCGGACGGCCGATCAGCTGCCTGATGCTCGATGTCGACCATTTCAAGCGGTTCAACGACCAGTTCGGCCACGACGCCGGCGACGCCGTACTCCGCGCGCTCGGCAAGATACTGCTGACCATCACGCGCGAGCACGGGCTTGCCTTCCGCTATGGCGGAGAGGAGTTCTTGCTGCTGATGCCGGAACTTGATGCCGAGCAAGCCTGCCAACGCGCCGAAGACATCCGCGCCCGGGTCAAAGCGTTGCGGATGCAACACGACGGGCGCGAACTCGGACCGATTACGGTCTCGGTCGGCATGGCTTGCGCACCGCTCCATTGTCGGTTCGACACGCTCGTCAAAACGGCAGATGCGGCGTTGCTTCGCGCCAAGGAAGCCGGGCGTGACCGGATCGTCGTCGCCGAAACACGCCGTTTAGGACCGAGAGCGGTCTGATTGCGCAAAGGGCTGGCGATCTATTCCGTTACGAACGCGGCCCGGAGCGTCATGCGGCGGGGACCGGCACCAGCGGCACGACGGGACTGCGCGGCCGCCATAACAGCACGCCGGCAGCGCGTTTGAGCCATAGCGACATGACCGTCGCCTCTATGCGTAAGGCGGAGAAGAGGATGATCAGCGTCTCAGTCGCCCATATCATGATCAGCGCCTGCTTGCTGATGCCGCCCCCTCACACTACGCTTAAGCGTTTCAGCGTCCGTTTTTGGCAGGCGCTGGCGCTGCCATTCGCGAAGGCTCCGGATGGCGGTTAAGTCCCCAGTTGCTGCCTACCGATGTCGACCCTTCTCGGCCATTCAGCGCTAAAATTTCGTGTCTTGGGTGCGGATCGTCCGGTATCCGACAACTGGCAACCAACTTACGCCATTTTAAAAAGCGAAGTTAGCGGCAGCTCAGTCTAAAAACCGAGCGGCTACTTGATACCGAGCAAATATAGACACTCCGCCTTCCTACTCGAGGGGAGGCAGGATGCAGTTCATAGGACTGTTCGGCCCGAACGAAAATGAGACGTCACTTTCCAAAGCATTCATTCCACCATTCTATTCCGACTACATTGCGGCTTCAGTGATAAGTCACCTATCGCTGCGCTCAGTGTTTCAGCGCCGTAGGGCTTTGACAGAACACGCAGATGCGCTCTTTCTTCCCCCACAAGCTGGTCACTATGTCCTGTCGCGAGGAGGACCGGCAGCCCAGGCGCTCGAATGTGCAATTGTCGCGCTAGATCAATGCCGCTCAGCCCTGGCATGACAATATCCGTGAACACGAGATCGAACGCTTGCTCCTGGAGAAGCGCAAGCGCTTCAGTCGCGTCACTTGCGCACACCGTCTTGCAACCCAGATCGTCCAGCAATTGCTCGGCAAAATGGAGAACTTGGATATTATCTTCGACCAGGAGAACCCTGATCCCGGGAGGTATGGAAGCCAGTCTGCCTTTCTGTTGGATCGCCGCTGGCGTCTTGTCAACCTTGGGAAGGAGGATGGTGAGGGTAGTGCCCATTCCGACGCGGGAACTTATCTGGGCGATGCCGCTGGCTTGGGCCGCGAAGCCATGGATCTGGGACAATCCCAGTCCCGTTCCCTCGCCCATAGGTTTGGTTGTGAAGAAAGGTTCGAAAACGCGGGCGAGCGTTTCTTCCGACATACCAATGCCGGTATCTGTGATGTCGATGGCTACCGCAACATGGCCCTCATGGATGGCGTCCCGCGTTTCTATGAGGAGCTCCCCACCCCCCGGCATCGCGTCGCGAGCATTTACCGCAGCGTTCAGTACGGCCGTTTCCAGCTCTGTAGGGTCCACTTCAACGCGGGCGTTCTTCGCCGATGCTTTCACCGACAGGGCTATGCCGCTCCCGAGGGACCGAGACAAAATTTCAGCCCAGGCATCAAGATGAATATTGAGGTCGATAACCTCAGGACGGATGGCGCGGCGCCGGCTGAATGCAAGAAGATGACTGGTAAGGGTGGACGCCCGCTCAACGGTTGTTGCTATGTTGTCAATATAGCGAGCCCGTTTCTCCTCCGGCAGATCGACTTTCTTGAGCATCTCGGCCGCCCCGCCGATGACCGTCAAAAGATTGTTGAAATCATGGGCGACCCCGCCAGTCAGTTCGCCAATCGCCTGCAGCTTCTTCGCCAGGACGCTCTACAAGGTGCGCGGGCGGATCGAGCAGGGCTTCGGCCGCCTCAAACGCTTCAAGCGCGTCGCCCTCAGATGCGAGAAAACCGCCGAAAACTACAGGTCAATCGTCAGCTTCGCCGCAGGTCTGTGCTTGATCAAATTCGTCCACACGGCCTAGAGTTGGTCTGAATTAATGGCGCGTTATCAGCATAGCATGCCGGTGACGCTTGGCGTTCGGCCGGCGGGGGGGCAGCCCTTAAAACCCTTGGCCATGCTGAGGTGGCCTGAAAGGATCGGCACGAGACTTGCGGCGAAACTTTTAAGGGTCGGCACGTCGCCATCGGTGGCATATTCACAAAGGGTGTGCTAAGCGTCTCCACGTGCACCTTGACCTACGCTTGGGATAAGAGCGGTTGAACGCCGCGCCCTTCTGCGCCTCGGATTTGGCGTGAGCGAAGGCGATGAACTGGCGTCAGCGGCCCTGAGCGCGGATGCATCGTCACTTTTCATCGGCGCGGTACTGACAACTATGGCCGACATGAAGGAAGGCGGCGGGAACTATCAAAGGTCGATAGTCGATCTCCTCAAGTTGCTCGATCTCGATTCGAGCCTCTCTGCCCCCACGCCCCCAAGGAGCTGGGTGAAGAGCTAGGCGTGCGCCCCGGGCGGCGATGGCTCTGCAGAGCAGAACATTGCGCGGCACAAGGCGCTAATGGAGAAGCTGCTCAAAATGGCGGTATCGTTGCTGATAGCCTGCGACACTGAGAAACTATCGATTGCGACCGCCTATGTTGCGAGTCGTTCGCGGGGAACCAACGGTGCCCCGCAGGATTTTACGCCTACTTCACATCCAAGGAGGACGAAGATGGCAGAGCCCCAGTTCACCGATGCGATCGCCTTGCTGAAGGCAGACCACCAAAAGGTGGAAGAACTGTTCGAAAAATTCGAGAAGGCCACATCCTCCAACCGCAAGCAGGCCCTAGCCCAGGACATCTGCGTCGAGCTCAAGGTTCACACGCTGATCGAGGAAGAGATTTTCTATCCTGCCTTCCGCGGTTTGATCGAGGATAACACGCTCGACGAAGCGTATGTGGAGCATGATGGAGCGAAGGTCCTGATCAACGATATCGAGGCAAGCTCGCCCGACGACGATTTTTATGACGCCAAGGTCAAGGTTCTCTCTGAAGAAATCAAACATCATGTCCATGAAGAGGAAATGCCGTCAGAGGGCATGTTTGCCCAATGTCGCAAGACCGATGTCGATTTAGTTGCATTGCGCGATCAAATGGCCGGGCGCAAGACGGAACTCCTTACCCTGGCCAAGACGTCAGGATTACCGGCGGCTAAACCGACCGCCGTCAATCTAGTCACGGCATAGCTGATCTGTCGTGCTCCGGCCGCGCTTATGCCGTCGGGGTTGTTGATTGCTGCTGAGAAGTGACCCGGGGTTTTCATCGAGAAGTGCCCCCTTGCGATTATGTTTCGGATGTCAGGAGTGGGTCAAGATTGTGATTTCTCCTTCCGGGTTTTCGGCTGGTGAGCAGAACTGTTCTTAAACCTGAAGCTGTCGTTGCCGGTTTCTAGGATGTGGTAATGATGGTTGAGCCGATCGAGCAGCGCGGTGGTCACCTTGGCATCACCGAACACGCTGGCCCATTCGCTGAAGCTCAGGTTGGTGGTGATGATGACGCTAGACGGAATGAATGTTTCATCCATGCTCTCCAGCAAAGATATGGCCACAAGCATTTGAGACGAAGCGTTTCCCGCTGATGAAACCAGGCGGTGTCTGAACGCTTGTACCGATGCAGCCTGCCGCTGGTCGGGGAACGGAGGGCTTCACTCGATTGAGAGGAACGCCTGCATGAAGATCGCGCAAATTGCTCCCTTGGCTGAAAGCGTGCCACCCCGATTCTATGGGGGCACCGAACGGATCGTTTCTTATCTGACTGAAGAGCTTGTTCGTCAGGGTCATGATGTCACCCTGTTTGCCAGCGGGGATTCGCAAACTCGTGCGGAACTGGTGCCGATCACCGACACAGCACTCCGTCTTAATCCGACCGTGGTCGACACCATTCCCTATCATATGATGATGCTGGAACAGGTGCGCCGCCGCGCCGACGAATTCGACGCATTACACTTCCACATCGACATGCTGCACCTGCCGATGGTGCAAGATTTTATCGGTCGCACCGTTACAACGCTGCACGGTCGGCTTGACCTGCCCGACCTGCCGCCTTTCTATCGCGCATTTCCCGATCATAGTCTGGTGTCGATTTCCGAACATCAACGCCTCCCCATGCCCCCGGTCAATTGGGGCGGGACTATCTATCACGGCCTGCCCGCTGACGTGCTGGCACCGCGATTGGGCGCGGGCGAGAATTATCTAGCGTTTCTGGGCCGGATATCGCCCGAAAAACGGCCAGATCGGGCGATACGGATTGCTGCACGATCGGGCCGAAAACTCAAGATCGCGGCCAAGATCGACAATGTCGACCGGGCCTATTGGGAAGATGAAATCGCCCCGCTGGTCGATCGCTATCCCAATGTCGAATATATTGGCGAGATCAACGAGCAGCAAAAGGCCCAGTTTCTGGGGCAAGCGAGCGCGTTGCTGTTCCCCATTGACTGGCCCGAACCCTTCGGTCTGGTGATGATCGAAGCGATGGCCTGCGCGACGCCGGTCATCGCTTTCCGCTGCGGTTCGGTTCCCGAAGTCATCCAGCACGGCCTCTCTGGCTATATCGTGGAAAGCGAAGATGAAGCGGTGGCGGCAGTCGCTGCCTTGTCGCATCTGGACCGCGCACGGGTGCGCGGCGCATTTGACGCACGTTTCACGGCGGAGCGCATGGCGACCGACTATGTCGCACTATATCGTGATCTGCCCGGTGCCCGCACCGACGCTGCCCGGCTGCGCCGTCGGCGCGGAGAAGATGCCGAACTTCAGATAGTCGCATAGGAGCCGCCATGACGCTGATCCAGCCCCAGCCCGAACTGCACGGCATTGCGGGCGGGCAGGCGCTCTCCCAGGCGCAGACCCAGTTCTTCATCCCCGCGACCGCCTCGCTTCATGAACGCAGGCCACGCACGCTCAAACATGGCGACAGCTTTGCCGTGTTCGACCATAGCGGTGACGCGATTTCCGGGCCGGGCAGCCCGGAAGGTCTCTACCATCGCGACACGCGCTATCTCTCGCACCTGTATCTTACTATCAACGGGATGCGGCCCATCCTGCTGAGTTCGGCGCTGCGCGACGACAATGCCATGCTGACATGCGATCTCGCCAATCCCGATTTCTTCGGGGAGGATGGCAAAGTTGCCGTGGAGCATGACCTGATCCACCTGCGCCGCACCCGCTTCCTGTGGAAGGATGCACTGTACGAAAGGATCACCATCCGCAATTTCGATACGGAAACGCACCAGATCAGCATCGACCTGAGCTTTGCGGCGGACTTTGCCGACCTGTTCGAGATACGTGGCATGACGCGCTTGCGTCGCGGAACCATGCGCGAGGCGCAGGTCGGGACGGCAGATGTGCTATTGGGCTATTTTGGGCGAGACGATCGTGAACGACAGACCCATCTGCATTTTGATCCTGTACCCAGCGAACTTACGGACAGCCATGCACGCTTCGACGTGACGGTGCTGCCCGGCCAGCGCTGCGCGCTGTTCACCCGCATAGGCTGTGGCCGGGTTGAAACCAGTGATGCGCTGCCCAAGCGATTCCTGAAGTCCCTGCGCGAAGCGATGCATGCGCTTGGGGTCGCGCGCAAGCGGGCGGCAGCCCTGCATTCGTCCAACGATCTGTTCAACGAAGTCGCGCGCCGATCCGTCGCGGACATATCCATGCTGTCCACCGATACCGAATTTGGCCCCTATCCCTATGCCGGCATCCCCTGGTTCAGCACGATATTCGGGCGTGACGCGATCATCACGGCGCTCGAAACCCTATGGATGGACCCGGCGATCAGCCGTGGCGTCCTGGGCTATCTGGCCGCGCATCAGGCGACCAGCTTTGATCCGGCCGCCGATGCAGAACCGGGAAAAATATTACATGAGGTGCGCCATGGCGAAATGGCCGAGCTGGGCGAAGTGCCGTTCCGTCATTATTATGGCAGCATCGATTCCACCCCATTGTTCGTGATGCTGGCGGGTGCCTATCTTGAACGCACTGGCGACATTGCCTTTCTGAAAGGGATCCTGCCGAATGTCGATGCGGCGCTCAGCTGGATCGACACGCATGGCGACCGCGATGGCGACGGATTTGTCGAATATGGCCGTCTGACCGACCAGGGCCTGCAAAATCAGGGGTGGAAGGACAGCCATGATTCCATCTTCCATGCTGACGGCAGCATCGCACGCGGCCCCATCGCTCTCGCCGAGGTTCAAGCCTATGTGTACGGCGCGTGGAAAGCGGCCGGGGCGCTATTTGGCGCAGTTGGCGAAGATGAGCGCGCAGCAGTGTATCGGGACCGGGCCGGGCAATTGATCGACCGGTTCGACGCAGCCTTTTTCGACGCGACACTTGGCACCTATGTGCTGGCGCTTGATGGCGATAAGCAGCCGTGCCGGGTGCGGTCCTCCAACGCCGGGCACGTCCTCTACACCGGGCTGGCACGCGAGGAGCGTGCCGAAGCCGTGGTGCGTACGCTGATGGCACCAGCCTCCTTTTCCGGCTGGGGTGTACGGACGATCGCTTCGACCGAAAAGCGGTACAATCCCATGAGCTATCATAATGGTTCGATCTGGCCGCATGACAATGCCCTGATTGCGGGTGGCTTTTCCCGCTATGGCTATCAGCGCGAAGCTGCCCAGATCTTCGAGGGGCTGTTCGCTGCGGCTACCTATGTCGATATGATGCGCCTGCCCGAACTGTTCTGCGGCTTCCCGCGCCGCCGCTCTCAGGGGCCAACCTTCTACCCGGTTGCCTGTAGTCCGCAGGCATGGTCAGCCGCCGCGCCGCTGGCGCTGATCCAATCGAGCCTCGGACTGCGGTTTGAAGTCCCGGCGGCACAAATTTCATTCCACAAACCTACCCTGCCGCATTTCCTCCAAAGCCTCACCATAAAGAGGCTGGGCATCGGCACCGCGAAGGTCGACATCGCGTTTGACCGGATAGGCGATCAGCTTGTCGTCAAGCCGATGCCGCATGGCAGCAACGCCCGAATAGCAACGATCGCCTGATTTCGATAGCGGCGAATTCCGCCGCGCAATGAGCTGGCAGATGGTCAGTAGTTTGGCGGGCGTCGGCACAAACCCAGTGATGGGAACCATCCTCATGGCCATACGCTGATAGGGCGGAGGTCGTTCATGTCCGCACGCGCATATTGGCAGGGTCAAATCAAGCTGGCGCTGGTTTCGATTCCGGTCGAAATTTACCCGGCTACCAAGTCCGGCCCAGCCATATCCTTTCGCCAGATCCACGAGCCGACGGGCAAGCCGATACATTATGACAAGGTGGTAAACGGGGTCGGTCCGGTCGACCGGGACGAGATCTTCAAAGGGTATGAGATTTCCAGAGGCAATTATGTCCTGCTGGAGCAGGATGAGATTGAATCGGTCAAGATTGAGAGCCGCAAGACGCTGGATCTGGTCCAGTTTGTCGACGCCGATGCGATCGATGTGCTTTATTATGAGAAGCCCTATTTCGTCCTGCCCGCCGACGATCTGGCTGAGGAAGCCTATGCCGTACTGCGCGATGCATTGCGGCAAACGAAGAAAGTCGGCCTTGGTCAATTGTCTGTGCGAGGGCGCGAGCAGCTGGTGTCGTTGAAGCCGTGCGGGCGCGGGTTGGTGCTGGAAGTGCTGCGCTATGCCGATGAGGTGACGAAGGCGCAAAGCTATTTTCGCGGACTTCCGGGCGAAGAGGCTGACCCCGACATGCTGGACCTGGCTGTCAGCATCATCGACAAGCGCACCGCGCCCTTCAAGCCGGAGGAATTTCACGACCGCTATGTCGATGCCCTCCACCGCCTGATCGAGAAGAAGAAAAAGGCCAAGGGCAAGCGGATCATCGAGGATGTCGATGATGAACCTGCGGAGCGAAAGGCGGGCAATGTCATCGACCTGATGGCCGCGCTAAAAAAATCCGCCGGGTCGGGCAAGATCGCGACGTCGAAAAAGGCCGATGCCAAGGTCAAGCCAGCGGCCAAGCCCCGAAAGGCGGCCGCGCCTAAGCGCAAGAGCGCGTGATGGAACTCAACCCCACCACGCCGCTCCACCTGATCGATGGCCCCGTGTTGCTGCGGCTGGGGGCTGCGGCGATCCTTGGCCTGCTGCTTGGGATGGACCGTGAGTTACGTGGCCACGCGGCGGGGATGCGTACCCACGGCCTTATCTGCTTTACGGCCGCGCTGATGACCGTGTGCGCCATTGCCTTGCACCTCCAACTCAAAGGAGAGGGCAATATCGATCCCTTGCGCGTGTTCGAGGCTGCCGCCGCCTTTACCGGCATAATTGCGGCCGGATTGATCGTGTTCAACAAGGGCGAAATACGTAACCTGACCACGGCAGCGCATATCTGGCTGGCGTCTATCATCGGCATAGCCTGCGGCGCGGCGCTCTGGCCTCTGGTGATCAGCGCAACCATCATAGCCGTCATTATGCTGACCGTGTTGGGCTTTGTCGAACGCCGCTGGCTCGATCCTCTGGATCGGAAAGAGTGATGGCCAGCAAGGATGCGCTTTCTACTTATAACGCCAAGCGCGATTTCGCCCGCACGGGTGAACCCAAAGGCCAGGTTGCGAAAAGCGCGGGCAACAGCTTCGTCGTGCAGAAACATGCCGCGACCCGGCTGCATTGGGATTTCCGGTTGGAGATTGATGGCGTCCTAAAAAGCTGGGCCGTCACAAAGGGGCCAAGCATCGACCCGGCCGACAAAAGGCTGGCAGTGCGGACGGAGGATCATCCGCTCGACTATGGCATGTTCGAGGGATCGATTCCCAAGGGTGAATATGGCGGCGGCACAGTGATGCTGTGGGATCGCGGCACATGGGAGCCGGTCGCGGGCAAGAGCGCCGCCGACATGAAGGACGGACACCTGCATTTCATCCTGCATGGAGAGCGGATGAAGGGAGAGTGGCTGCTGGTGCGGATGAAAGGGCGTCCCAAGGAGAAGCGTGAGAACTGGCTGTTGCGCAAGATCGACGACAAGGAGGCCGGATCGGGTGACGCGCTGGTCGAGCGTGCGCTGACCAGCGTACTAACGGATCGTTCCATGGCGCAGATCGAAGCTGACAAAGGCGGCGAACAGTCCCTCGCCGGGGTGAAAGGCAAAAGCTTCGCGGCCAAGATGGCGGCGGCGAAGGATCATAATGCCAAGGTCGGCGGCAAGCGGAAGGCGCGCGCCACGGCCTTGCCCCACTTCGTGAAACCACAACTGGCCACTTTAGTCGATGCTGTGCCGACCGGGAATGATTGGCTGCACGAGATCAAATATGACGGCTATCGCGCGCTGATCGCCGCGAGCGGAGACAAGGTGACGCTCTTTACGCGGAACGGCTTGGACTGGACCGAAAAATTTGCGCCGCTGACAAACGCGATCGCCGCGCTCGACCTGCCCCCTTGCCTGATAGATGGCGAAGTGGTGGCGCTGGACGGGAACGGCAATCCCGATTTCTCGACGCTTCAGAACATGCTGAAGCGCGGGCATGGTCAGGAGGATGCGGAACAGCCACTGCACCTGTTCGCCTTCGATCTGCTTTCACTTGACGGGCAGGATCTAAAAGGTCTGACCACCATCGAACGCAAGGAGCGGCTCGCAGCGCTGCTAAACATGACCGAGCCGCCTATCCATGTCTCCGATCATATTCTGGGTGCCGGCGAGACATTGTTCCGGTCACTCTGCGAGGCGGGGCAGGAAGGCATCATCTCCAAGCGGGCCGACGCCCCCTATCGTAGCGCTCGGACGCGCAATTGGGTGAAGGTCAAATGCACACGGCGGCAGGAATTCGTCCTTGTCGGATGGACAAAGAGCCATGCCAAGGAACGTCCTTTTGCTTCCCTGCTGCTGGCGCAGCATGAAGGCAGGACGCTAACCTACAAAGGCAAGGTCGGGACGGGCTTCGACAGCGCGACGATGCACGAACTGGCCAAGGCGATGGCCTCGCTGGCCACGGACAAGGCCGCAGTCAATGTGCCGCGCGTGGAGGCGCGCGGGGTGAATTGGATCAAGCCCAAGCTCGTCGCCGAAGTCGCTTTCGCCGAATTTACCGGCGATGGTCGCGTCCGTCATGGCAGCTTTCTTGGCCTGCGCGCAGACAAGCCGGCCGGGACGGTGAAACCGGAAAAGCCCGCACCGGTCCCCGCTCCCCAAAGCGCAGTCAGGATCAGCAACCGCGATCGCATCATCTTCCCCGAAAGCGGCCAGACCAAGGGGGAGCTGGCGGACTATTATAGGCGCATGGCGCCGCTGATGCTGCCTTTCGTTGCGAACCGGCCCATCAGCCTGGTCCGCTGCCCGCAGGGGCGCGCGAAGAAATGCTTCTTCCAGAAGCATGACAGCGGCGCCTTCGGTAGGGCGGTACGACAAGTGCCGATCCGGGAGAAAGACGGCGGATCGGAAGACTACATCTATGTCGAGAACGCCGACGGCCTGCTTGCCTGCATCCAGATGGGGACGATTGAGTTTCACGGCTGGGCCAGCCGGGCCGACGCTGTGGAGAAGCCGGACCGGATGATCTTTGACCTTGATCCCGACGAGGGGCTGGACTTCGACAGGGTCAAGCAGGCAGCGATCGATATACGCGATCATCTCACAGATATCGGCCTTGTCTCCTTTGCTATGCTTTCGGGCGGCAAGGGCGTGCATGTCATTGTGCCGCTGACGCCCGGTCACGACTGGGACACGCACAAGGATTTCGCATCCCGCTTTGCCCAGGCCTTGAGCGCCGCGGAGCCTGACCGCTTTACCGCGACGATGAGCAAGGCAAAGCGCAAGGATCGCATCTTCATCGACTGGCTGCGCAATCAGCGCGGCAGTACCGCCATCCTTCCCTATTCCGCCCGCGCCCGCCCCGGCGCACCCGTCGCCATCCCGATCGGCTGGGACGAACTGGGCAAAATGAAGGACGCCCATCCCTTCTCGATCGAGGATATCGAAACACTGATGAAGCGAAATGCAGGGCTAAAAGGCTGGGGGTTCGCAATGCAGGCTCTGCCTGAAATTTAACCCGACTCCGACGCAATCGACTCAACTAGGCCGCTCAGCGTACGATTTCCGATCCCCACATGCCGACTGTCCGCTGACCGGCTTTCAGAGCCCCAGAGATAGCCCGTGAAACGTCCAACTCCCTGAGGCTTCGATCCATGTTTGCCGTTATTCCGGACGGAAAAGCGGCTGACTCGGCTGCCCTCACCAGCGCCGCTTTCTAGGCCGCAGGATCGCTAGCTATGTCAAAGGCAAAGCTTGCCATCGTCAGGCCATTGACGATGAGCTCAACCTCATGGCGACCGGGATAATGGCGACGCGTGCTGAAATTTCGAATAGCCTGGCGAACTCCCAGCTTAGCGCATTGTCCGGCAAGAAGGTCAAATGTCCTGAGCTTGAAGACTTTCGCCGCTGTCTTGCCGCCGAGCCGCGCATAGTGAACGCGATAATCGACGACTAGGCGTTGATCGTCGGGGGAAGTCGACACGAGGTCGGCATCGATAGTGATTGCTTCGCCCAGATGCACAACCTGAGGCTCAATCGAAAAGCGCCGAACCGTGATAGAGGCGCCGTGCTCAACGCCGACGAGAGCCAGCGCGCGCGGTTCGCCCTTCTTGATCAATGTCCGCAACGCATGACGGATGATCCAGACCGTATGAGGATTGTCGGTCGGCCACCCGGCCAGCCGATCCAGCAGCCAGTCGGGGCGGTCCTTTGCAATATCGTTGAGATGATTGGCTACCGACTTGCGAACATAGCCGCTACGATCCGCCTTGAGTGCTTCGAGGATCGGTGCAGCCAGCGTCGGGTCATTCTTTAGAGCCGGAATGCGAGATGCCCATGGTAGCCTCGGCCTGCCACCTTCGCTGGCAAGTCTGCGGACATGCTCATCGGCGCTGCTGGTCCACCGTTTCATCACGGCTAGCGTCCGTTCAGTATCCTGAGCCAGAAACGGCCGAATGGCGAACTCGGCCGACCCGAAATGCGTAAGATAGGCAAGTGCCTCCATCGATCTGTCAAAATCGACCAGCCCGTATCGCGCAACGAACTCGGTGACAGCGACCGCCTGGAAGCCATGGGTGAGTTGGGGCGCTATGGCGCGGATAATCTCAAGCGCATCCCCGTATCGGGCGGGCAATGCGGCATGGAGCGCGTCAGCGATATGACGCACGCGTTCCATGATCGACAACGTATCCAGTCCCTTTGACGCAGCATTGAGGAAGCTGGCACGATCGAAGCGTGTTGATACGGAAACACCGGCATCGGCGATGATAGCCATCGCCTGCGGACCGAGAATGTCCTTGAGCAAGGCGGGTGTGGTCTTGTCCGTCATCGCGCAGCAGTTTCCAATCTGATTGTCGCCAAATGGCCAATGGGCGATACGCCCAGCATACCGTCATTCAGCGATTTGACGGGCCATGCCGATCAACGCCTTGAATGCAGCCGATGGATTTCGCCGGCTGGGATAGTAGAGGCTCAAAGGCACCAGCGGCGGGGTCCAGTCTTCCAGGACGCGAACGAGACGGCCCGCCTCGATATCTTCGCGTATGTCGGACTCCATGAAATAGCCGATGCCGACATCGTCCAGCACCGCGATACGGGAGAGGCTGGCCTCATCGAGCGTGATCGGGCCGTGAACGTCGATCTGCACAGGCTGCCCGTCCTTCTCGAATTGCCAGCGGTGCAACGCACCGTTCGGGAGCCTTATGCGAAGGCAGGCATGGCGGAGCAGGTCGGGAGGGACGCGAGGCTTTTCATTCACCTTGAAGTAGGCAGGTGTCGCAACGACGGCAAAGCTGCGGGGTGGGCCGACGGGAATGGCGATCATGTCGCTGGGAACGAGGTCGGCGCTTCTCAGGCCAAGATCGAAACCCTCGGCAACGATGTCCACAATCCGGCCCTCGGTGACCAGATCGACATGCACCTGGGGATAGCAACGCAGGAACCGCAACAGGAGCGGTCCAAGGATCTCACGCGCTGCCGTCGGGAAGGCGTTGATGCGGAGCGTTCCCGACGGCGTCTCCTGCTGCGAGCGAGCGATATCCATCGCATCATGAATATTCCTGACTGAGGGTCCGACCTGATCGACGAACTTGCGTCCAGCGTCGGTCAGGGCAACGCTGCGCGTCGTTCGATTGAACAGGCGGACGCCGAGCTGTCGTTCCAGCTTAGCGATGGCATTGCTCAGCGCGGTCGTCGACAGACCAAGCTCCAGCGCAGCTGTCCGGAACGACCCGCGCCGCGCAATAGCCAATACCGCATCAAACTCGATCAAGCCGTCCTGGTGCATTGTCCTGATTTTCGCAATGTCGCATCGCGATCTATCCCGATTATCATTGCAAAGGTCCAGCCCTAAGTTGGCGTCACCAAGTGATGGAGGGCGCCGGACGAAGCGCATCTCCTAAAAAATGGAGATCAACTATGACCGTCAAACTGCCCCACATCATCGCCGAATATTTCGATGCCGACCGGAAACGAAGCGCCCAAGCAGTTGCCGACTGCTTCATCGATGACGCCATCGTCAAGGACGAAGGGCACACCTACACGGGACGGGACGCTATCCGCCAATGGAAAGCGGACTCATCCGCGAAGTACACCTATAGCGTCGAGCCTTTCTCGATCTCGACGGAGGGCGACAGAACGACCGTCGTCAGCCATCTCGCGGGCGATTTCCCCGGAAGTCCGGTGGACCTTCGCTATCTGTTCGTCCTCGATGGACAGAAAATCGCCGGGCTGGAGATCACGCTGTGAGCGCGTCCATTCGAGGCAGCAGCCTGCCGTTCCTCGATCTGCGCGGAAAGCGCGCGCTGATTACCTCCGGTACGCGCGGAGCAGGCGCAGCTACTGTCGGCCTGTTTCAGGAACTCGGTGCGCAGGTGCTGACTACCGCCCGCACCCGGCCCGATGCCTTCCCGGAATCACTGTTTGTCGCGGCCGACCTGACGAACCCGCACGGATGTGCCGCATTGGCGGCCGCCGCGACGGAACGCCTGGGCGGAGTGGATATCATCGTCCATATGCTCGGCGGTTCATCCGCCCCGCCGGGTGGCTTTGAAGCACTGAGCGACGAGATTTGGGAGAATGAACTCGACCTCAATCTTATGCCGGCCGTTCGCCTCGACCGGGAACTCGTTCCGGCCATGGTGACGCGCGGCAGCGGCGTAGTGATCCATGTAACGTCCATTCAGCGCGTGATGCCCCTGCCGGAGGCGACGACCGCCTACGCCGCAGCCAAGGCGGCGCTATCGACCTACAGCAAGAGCCTGTCCAAGCAGGTGTCGCCGCAAGGCGTTCGAGTCGTGCGGGTATCCCCAGGCTGGATCGAGACGGAGGCATCCATCGACCTGGCGACAAGGCTGGCGGCTGAGCATGGCGGCGACATCGAGGCAGGCAAGAAGATGATCATGGACTCGCTTGGCGGCATCCCGATCGGGCGTCCGGCAAGGCCGGTAGAGGTGGCGAACCTGATCGCCTTCCTGGCGTCCGACCGTGCGGGCAGCATCACCGGCACGGAGCATGTGATAGACGGCGGAACGGTGCCGACTGCTTGAGCAACCCGAATATCCCTAACCCGCCGATGTCGCCCCTTCCCGGCCGCTTAAGGAAAGGTTTTGCGCATCCAGGAGCGGACCGACAGCTTTCCCTTAAATCACTGCCGATGCCGATCCACTCCGTTTTACCTGTTAATGCTGGCTCCCGGTTTGCAAAGAGCCAGCTAGTGTTAAATTTCCGTACCTTCCGCCAAGGTCAGAGCATCCTCCACATCCACACCAAGATATCGGACCGTGCTTTCGATCTTCGTATGCCCGAGCAGTATCTGAACAGCACGAAGGTTCCCGGTCGCTTTGTAGATGATTGATGCCTTCGTGCGCCTCAGCGAATGGGTGCCGTAGTCCTCGCTAGGCAAGCCAATTCCCATGACCCATTCATCGACCAGGCGGGCGTATTGGCGTGTGCTTATATGGGCGGCATGGTCGGTGCGGCTAGGAAAGGCATAGTCCTCAAGCGAGCCACCTCGCAATTCAAGCCATTTGAGGAGGCTGGCGCGAGCATCGTCCATCAGCTCAAACTGGACAGGCCTACCGGTCTTTTGCTGGACGACAGTGGCCCTCGTCCGGATTTTTCGATCGCAAACAATGTCGCTGATCCGGATTTTCACCAGGTCGCAACCGCGCAGTTTGCTGTCGATAGCCAGATCAAAAAGCGCTCGATCTCGAAGCCGCCGGTGTTGATCAAGAAAGAAACGTACTGCCCAAATCTGACGAGGTTTGAGCGCTCGCTTTGCGCCAACCTTGCGTCCAGCATTCCACGAAACTCGCTCGCGAGCCGCAGGATCAAATTCCGATAATCCCATGACACTTCTCCTATGGCCAGGATGGCCGACGGACGAACGTTTTGAGAGCCATGTTGATTGCGCATCAGATGCGATTTTTGGGTGGTGCACGTCGTCGATAACATCCACGGCACAAAGCTAACCTTCATCGTTTCATCGTTCTGGAAAATAGGAAAGTAAGGACAGATTTATCCTACTGTTTCGATGCAATGCCGAGCATTAGAGCTGTATCCACACCCGGAACAACCCCGGTGCCGCCTTTCAGAACGGAGACATCCCATGACCATCACCGCCACCCCGACCCCCGGCAAGTCCCTGATCTCCGCCGATGATCACACGCTGATCATGATCGACTTCCAGTCGCAGATGGCCTTCGCCACCAAGTCCATCTCCACCGAACTGCTGCGCAACAACGCCGCGCTAGTCGCCAATGCAGCCGCCGGCTTCAAAGTCTCCACCATCCTGACCACCGTTGCCGTCGACAGCTTTTCCGGCCCGATGTTCAGCGAGATTACCGACGCCTTTCCCGGCCAGGCTTTGCTCGACCGCACCTCGATGAATACGTGGGAAGACGCTGCGGTCATCGATGAGGTGAACCGTATCGGCAAGGAACGGATCATCTTCGCCGGGCTATGGACCTCGGTCTGCATCGTCGGCCCGGTCGCCTCCGCTATCGACCAGGGGTTCGACGTTTACTTCATCTCCGACGCGTGCGGCGATATTTCGGAAGAAGCGCATGAGCGCGCTGTCGAACGCATGATCCAGTTGGGCGCCAAACCGATGACTTCGCTCCAGTATCTCCTCGAACTGCAACGCGATTGGGCCAGGACGGAAACCTACGACATGACTACCGGCTTCGCGAAGAAGTGGGGCGGCGCCTATGGCCTCGGCATCACTTACGCCAAAACGATGTTCAACGCCTCCGAGGCGCATTGATCCAGCCCGGCGGCCGGGCATCCTCCCGGCAGCTTCTCCCCATCATGCCAAGGAATTTCCCATGAGCAACTTCGTCACCACCGCCGACGGCGTCGACATCTTCTACAAGGACTGGGGCAGCAAGGATGCCCAACCGATCATGTTCCACCATGGCTGGCCGCTTTCGTCGGACGACTGGGACGCGCAGATGCTGTTCTTTCTCTCAAAAGGCTATCGCGTCATCGCTCATGACCGCCGCGGCCATGGCCGCTCCGCCCAGGTCGATTTCGGCCATGACATGGGCCATTATGCCGCCGATGCCGCTGCGGTCGCCGAACATCTGAACCTCCGCAACGCGATCCATATCGGCCATTCGACCGGCGGTGGCGAAGTGGCGGCCTATGTCGCCCGTCATGGCCTGCCGCAGGGCCGCGTCGCCAAGGCTGTGCTGGTCAGCGCCGTACCCCCGATCATGCTGAAAACCGATCGCTACCCCGGCGGCCTGCCGATGGACGTGTTCGACGGCCTGCGCGTCGGCCTGGCCGCCAACCGCGCGCAATTCTTCCGCGAGGTCGCCGCCGGTCCCTTCTACGGCTTCAATCGCGAGGGCGCAGACGTGAAACCTGCCGTGATCGACAATTGGTGGCGTCAGGGGATGATGGGCAGCGCGCTGGCGCATTATGAAGGCATCAAGGCTTTCTCCGAAACCGACCAGACCGATGATCTGAAAGCCATCACCTTGCCGACGCTGGTGCTGCATGGCGATGATGATCAGGTCGTGCCGTACAGTAATGCGGGCGTACTACAGGCAGAACTTCTGCCTGACGCCACCCTCAAGATCTACGCAGGCTTTTCGCATGGCATGCTGACGGTGAACGCCGATGTGCTGAACGCCGACATCCTCGCCTTCATCCAGGCCTGATCCAGCGTTACGGGAGAACGGACATGAAAACCTATATTCTTTCGCTGGGCGCCGGGCTGATCGTGGGTATCGTCTACAGTCTGCTGGGTGTCCGTTCTCCTGCCCCGCCCGTGATTGCGCTCGTCGGGCTGGCGGGGATATTGCTGGGCGAACAGCTGATCCCGATCGGAAAGCGCTTCGCCAGCCTGCCTGAACTGACTCGTTTCGTGGCGACCGATTGCGCCCGTCGTGTGCTGGGCTGCCTGCCCGACAACCGGCGGCGGGACGCATGATGACCCGCAGACGGGCGCTCGCCAGCGCCGCTAGCCTCCCCCTTGTGACTGCTACGGAGAGTTTCGCCATGACCCCGACCGACATCATCCTCGTCAACGCCAAGGTCACAACGCTGGACCGCGAGAACCCGATGGCTGAGGCCGTCGCCATCAGGGGTGGCAAGTTCCTGGCCGTGGGGAGTGAACTGGAAGTTCGCGCCGCCGCGGCCCCCGACGCCACCGTAATCGATGCGAAGGGTCGCCGCCTCATCCCGGGCCTCATTGACAGCCACATCCACGTCATCCGGGGTGGCCTCAACTATAATATGGAGCTGCGTTGGGAAGGGGTGCCGAGCCTGTCCGAAGCGATGGCGATGCTCAAGCGCCAAGCCGAAAATACCCCGCCGCCCCAGTGGGTCCGCGTCGTCGGCGGCTTCACCGAACATCAATTCGCCGAAAAGCGCCTGCCCACCATCGCCGAGATCAACGCCGCCGCGCCCGACACGCCGGTGTTCATTCTCCACCTCTATGATCGCGCGCTGCTCAACGCCGCTGCATTGCAGGCGGTAGGCTATACCAAGGACACACCCAATCCGCCGGGCGGCGAGATTGTGCGCGACGCGCAGGGCAATCCCACCGGGCTGCTGCTGGCCCAGCCCAATGCGACGATCCTCTATTCCACGCTCGCCAAGGGGCCGAAGCTGCCGCAGGATTATCAGCTCAACAGCACCAAGCATTTCATGCGCGAGTTGAATTCGTTGGGCGTGACCAGCGTCATCGATGCGGGCGGCGGATCGCAAAATTATCCCGACGATTATGAAGTGATCGACAAGCTGCACAAGGATGGCGAACTCACCCTGCGCATCGCCTACAACCTCTTCACCCAGAAGCCCAAGGAAGAGTTGAAGGATTTTGCCAGCTGGTCGACCCAGATCAAGCCGGGTGACGGCGACGACAGCTATCGTCAAAATGGCGCGGGCGAAATGCTGGTCTATTCCGCTGCCGATTTTGAGGATTTCCGCGTCGCCCGACCGGATATGGCCCCGGAGATGGAGGGCGATCTGGAGCCGGTCATCCGGCTGCTGGCCGAGCGCCGCTGGCCATGGCGGCTGCACGCCACCTATGACCAGACGATATCCCGCGCGCTCGACGTGTTCGAGAAGGTGAACAAGGATATTCCGCTCGCAGGCCTCAACTGGTTCTTCGACCATGCCGAAACGATCAGCGATCGCAATATCGACCGGATCGCAGCACTGGGCGGCGGCATCGCGGTGCAGCACCGCATGGCGTTTCAGGGCGAATATTTCGTCGAGCGCTATGGCGCGAAAGCCGCCGAAGCCACGCCACCGATCAAGAAGATGATGGCAGCGGGCGTACCCGTGGGCGCCGGCACCGACGCCACCCGCGTTGCGAGCTATAATCCATGGGTTTCGCTGTCCTGGCTGGTGACGTCGAAAACAGTCGGCGGCCTTACCCTCTATCCAGTCCGCAACCGGCTAGACCGCGAAACCGCGCTGCGGCTGTGGACGGAACGCAACACATGGTTTTCCAACGAGGTGGGCAAAAAGGGCCAGATCAAGGCCGGGCAACTGGCCGACCTCGCGCTGCTATCCGACGATTATTTCAGCGTGGCGGAGGACGAGATCGCGCATCTGCGTTCGGTCCTGACCGTGCTGGGTGGCAAGATCGTCTATGGCGAGGGCGATTTTGGCCCGTTGGCACCGGCAGCGCCCAAGGCGATGCCCGACTGGTCGCCGGTCGCGACCTTCGGCGGCCATTATCGCCGCGACGAAACGGCGCAGAAGCTGGCATCGGCTTGCAGTTGCGCCGCCTCGTGCAAGGTCCATGGTCACGATCATGCCGCCGCGCTGGGTGCGCAAGTTCCCGCTGCCGACGTCCAGAGCTTCTGGGGATCGTTCGGCTGCGGCTGCTGGGCCGTCTGAACGCCTGAACGCCTGGACGCGCCCTCCCCGGAAGGCTGGGGCCAAGGATACAACCCATTGCTATCGACGCGCCGTGCATCGCCGCGGCGTGCAAGGAGGAGAATTGCCATGCAGCCCGAGAATCCCCGCATCGTTGCCGTCATGCTCGACTGGCCCGGCACCGCGTTCCTCGCCCGCCTTGCCCTGACCGGTCCCTATTTGCTCGGCGGGATCGTGAAGCTCGCCGACTGGCAGGGCGCGGTCGCGGAGCAGGCGCATTTCGGGATGCAGCCAGCCGCACTGTTCGCCGCCGCGACGATCGCTGTTGAATTGATCGGCCCCGCCCTGATCCTGCTGGACCGGCTTGCTTGGTTGGGTGCTGGGATGCTCGGTATGTTCACCCTGCTCGCCGCCATCGTCGCCAACGCCTTCTGGACGATGCCAATCTCCGGGTCGGAGCAAGATCGCTTCATGGCGACCAATGCCTTTTTCGAGCATCTGGGGCTGATCGGCGGGTTCGTGCTGGTCGCCATCCTCTCGCCCCGGCGGCGGCATGCGCGTGCGTAGTCGGCTGTTGCTGCTGGTCCTGCTGGTCTGCGTCACGACAACTGCGTTCGCGCAATCGGGTGAGCCGTGGCAACCGCCCACGCTCACCAACACGCGCTATGAGGAGGATTGGGGCAAGCTGACCGATCCGGCCAACCGCGACGGGCGCTGGACGGAGGCATTCAAATATATCCCGCTGGGCGGCGACGCCTGGCTTTCCACCGGCATCGAACTGCGCGCGCGTAGCGAAACCTATCGCGACAATCTGTGGGCGGGGCCGATGCGCCGGACGACAGCTATCTCTGGCTGCGCGCCATGCCCTATGCCGACCTGCATATCGGCAAACTCCGGGTCTTTGTGCAGCCCATTGCCACCTATGCGATCGGCGTGTCCCCCTCCGCCAGTCCGATCGACCAGAGCCGTATCGATCTGTTACAGGGCTTTGCGCAAGCAGAGATCGGGCCGGTCATATTGCGGGCCGGACGCCAGATGCTCTCGCTCGGCACGGAACGGATCGTCGGCACCCGCTATGGTCCCAACATGCCGCTCGCCTTCGACGGCGCGCGCGCCGATGTGCGGATCGGCCAGGCGACCGTCAGCCTGCTCGCCGTCAAGCCGGTCCAGCCTGGCCTCTCCAGTTTCGATGACGCCACCTCCGAAACGAAGGCCTTGTGGGGCGCTTATGCCGCGCTGCCCGGACTGGACNCTTCAACGCGCTGTTTCCCAAGGGCAAATATTTCGGCGAATTGTCGCCAGTCGGCCCGACCAACATCGTCAGCGTCAATCCACGCATGGAGTTCGATCTTGGGAACGGGGCGTCGGCCAGTGTCGCAGCCATGGCCTATTGGCGCTACAGCCGGGGCGACGGCGTCTACGACATACCCGGCCACCTGATCCGCGCGGCAGGGGATAGCGACGCGCGCTTCGTCGGCAAGGAGGCCGAAGCGACGTTGGCTTGGCAAGCCAGCCCGGAATGGGAATTGTCCACTTCCGTCTCCGCCTTCGCGCCGGGTGCCTTCATCCGGCAGACCGGCCCAGCGCGCACGATCCTGATGTTGGGGCTGGAAAGCAATTTCCGCTTCTGATCTTTTCCGATTTATCGAACATATCGAACGATCTTATTCAACTGAGCCATTGGATTGCGGACGGTTAAAGCCGTTTTGGCCGAACGCCATATCAGGAGACCGCCATGATCCCGTCCAAGTCCACCGCCTCGCCCTTGCCTTGGCTGCTGCTGTTACTCTCCGTCACCACCGGCCTTGTCGATGCCATTTCGGTGCTTGGCCTTGGCAAGGTGTTTACCGCCAACATGACCGGCAATATCGTGTTCCTGGGCTTCGCTGCGGCGGGCACGCCCGGCTTCCGCATCGCACCCTATCTGGCCGCGATCGCTTCCTTCATGATCGGCGCGCTGGTGGCCGGGCGCGTGGGCAAGCATCATGCCGGACTGCCGCTGCGCCGCTGGCTGATGGTCGCCGCGCTTGTGGAAGCGGCGCTGCTGTGGATCGCATCCGGTGTCGCTGTCGGCTTCGATGTCGCCAGCCAGTCGCCGGGGTACAAGGTCTTTGCGATTATTGCCCTGACCGGCCTTGCCATGGGCTTTCGCAACGCGACCATCCGCCAGCTGAAGGTCCCTGACCTGACGACCACAGTCTTGACGCTGACGATCACCGGCCTTGCCGCCGATTCCAGTCTGGCGGGCGGCGCGAACCCCAATTGGGTGCGGCGCGTCGGTAGCATCACGGCGATCTTCCTGGGCGCGGCCATCGGCGCGTGGTTTGTCACCCATGGCGGCCTCGTCCTGCCGCTGCTGCTGGCTGGCTTCCTTGTCCTCGCGGGAACGCTGGCCTGCATGATGCATCCCGCCGCGAGCGAA
>NZ_QVRA01000040.1 GCF_003591655.1 Sphingobium terrigena | reverse complement strand
GTGCTCAGCCGCATCGCCGACATCCCACAGAGCCGGCTCCACGAACTGCTTCCCTGGAACTGGCGCGTCACAGACGATCAACGCCAAGCGGCCTGATCTGCGTATTTCACCGGATGCATACGCAGCGCCGATCGTCAGCTTTGCACTTTGTTGCTCCGGTGACTTGATCCCGACAAACCGCATAGTCGGCCGCGTTACTGCTTCGCAGATCGCCTCAGCGTCCGCTGCATCGTTCTTCCCGCGTTTGACGTGCGGCTTCTTTTCACAGGCGGGGCCAAGAAGGGCGGAGCTTTCAAGTTCACCTCTTGAATGGAAATCCCATGCGATCCATCTGACCGTCGCACAGTCTGCCATATGAGAGAGCGAAGACCCATGACGACCGACACCGTGAGCGCCCCTGAAACGCATGCCTTCGAGGCGGATGTTTCCAAGTTGCTGCACATGATGGTGCACTCGGTCTATTCCGACAAGGATGTATTCCTGCGTGAGTTGATCTCCAACGCGGCCGACGCGTGCGAGAAACTGCGCTATGAGGCAATTTCCGATCCGGCCCTGTTCGGCGACGACCCGCAACCCCGCATCACGCTGGCGCTCGACAAGGAAGCCGGGACAATCGTCGTCGAGGACAATGGTATCGGCATGAGCGCAGCCGACATGGGGGAGACGCTGGGCACGATCGCGCGTTCGGGGACCAAGGCCTTCATGGACAGGCTGACCGCAGACAAGAATGGCGAGGGCCAGCAGTTGATCGGCCAGTTCGGCGTCGGCTTTTATTCCGCTTTCATGGTGGCGGGGAATGTCGATGTCGTGTCGCGGCGTGCGGGAACCGATGAGGCCGCCAGCTGGTCGTCGGACGGCCTGGGAACATACACGATCGCGAAAGTCGACCCTGCGGTGGCACCAGCGCGCGGCACGCGGGTGACCCTGCATCTGCTGGATGATGCAAAGACCTATGCCGAGCGTTACACGGTCGAGCGGATCGTGAAGGCGCAGTCGGGCCACGTGCCCGTGCCCATCTTCATCAAGGAATTGGGCAGCGAGGAGGAGGAGCGCCAGGTCGCTGATGGGGCGGCACTTTGGACCAAGGCGAAGTCTGATATCAGCGAAGAGGATTATGCCGACTTCTACCGCAGCGTCGCGGGCCAATTCGACAAGCCCGCATTGACGCTCCACTATCGCGCGGAGGGGCGGCACGAATATTCGGTACTGACCTTCATTCCCGAAACAAAGCCGTTCGACCTGTTCGATCCCGACCGCAAGGGTCGGATCAAGCTCTATGTCCGCCGCGTATTCATCACCGACGAGGCGGAAATCCTGCCTCGCTACCTGCGCTTCGTGCGGGGTCTTGTGGACTCCGCCGACCTGCCGCTCAACATGTCGCGCGAAATGATCCAGGACAGCCCCGTCCTGTCCGCGATTCAGAAGGGTGTGAGCAACCGCATCCTGTCGGAACTGGACAAGATCGCAACCAGCGAACCAGATCGCTATCGCGCGATCTGGGAGAATTTCGGGGCGGTGCTCAAGGAAGGCCTCTATGAGGATTTCGAGCGGCGCGCGCAGTTGCTGGGCCTTGCCCGGTTCAAAACCAGCATGTCGAACGGCGAGTGGCGCTCGCTCAAGGACTATGCCGCTTCCCTCAAGGACAACCAGACCGCGATCTATTATGCGACGGGGACCGATCTCGATCGGATCGCCCAATCGCCGCAGCTTGAGGGTTTCAAGGCGCGTGGGATCGAGGTTCTGTTGCTGCCCGACCAGGTCGACAGCTTCTGGACGACCGTTGGTGCGGATTATGACGGCAAGCCATTCAAGTCGGTGACCCAAGGCGCGACCGACCTCAGCCTGATCCCGCTGGCTGAAGGCAGCGCAGCGACAGATGCCCCGAGCGAGGATGTGAGCAGCTTCATCAGCTTTGCCAAGGACGCTTTGGCTGATCAGGTGTCCGACGTCCGGGTGTCCGACCGGTTGACGACCAGCGCCGTGTGCATCGTCGCGTCGGAAAGCGCGATGGACCTGCAGCTTGAGCGGATGCTGGCAGCGGCGGGGCAGGCACCCGAGCGGGCAAAGCCGGTGCTGGAGGTCAATGCCGGCCATATGCTGATCGCCAAGCTCGGCCAGACCGGAGCGAGCGATGAGGAGCGAGCCGACCTTGCCTTCCTGCTGCTTGACGAGGCGCGCATCGCCGAAGGTCAACCACCCGCCGATCCTCGCGCTTTTGCGGAGCGGTTGGAGCGATTAATGACGAAATCGCTGAACTGACCCATCATGTCCCGATAGCGAGGTTGGCAAGCTGCTGGGCGTCGCTGCGCCGATCGAGGAGCCCGAACCCCCGGCGAACCGCCCGATCATCGCCCGCTGGTGTCAGTTCCGCGCGCCGCCAGCGCCAGCATTCCCAGCCCGGAGACACACGCCATGATCCGGCATGGCTCACTTTGCACGACGGTCACGCCCATGGTGTCCTGGCCGATGACCCAGCACATGCCCATCCCAGAATGGTGCCGGGCGCAGGGCACGCCAGCCAGAAGGACCAGCGCCACCAGCAATCTGACACGGTACGAAATCACGTTGATCGGGCCAGCAACCCTACTTCTGGATCAGCAGCCCTTATCCGCCAGAACCATCCCAAACCCTTTTACCCATAGACCAGCGCGTTGGGCCCGCGGGTTCCTGCATTGGAGGCTTTCGTACGCAAGCGCCCGAAACCATTCACAATCCAAGTCGTCCTGCATTGAGCGGGTTCAAGTCCGTGACTGAAATGAGCAGGCGCCGACATCAGGCGAACGGGCGCTTCGCGGTAATGCCAGTCGCGTCCGGTTCCTCGATCATCGAACATCCCATGCGCGGGGAAGCTTGCCTATCCGCCTCTGGTGACAATCGCCAATGCAGGCTTGAGGCCTCGCGCAAAAGTGCGTTGAAGGTTTCCCCCTGACTTTATACTAATGTGGTGGATTTGGAATTCGCCACATTTTTCGGCAAGGTTGGGAGCGAATTTCAAATCCTTAAACCACACTAGAATCAGATATTTGCTAGTGACCTTTATGAATCTGAAGTTTGTTCAACGCCTGCCAAATAAGGAGACGAACTTCAGATTCGGGTCACTGGCGCCGGATTGGTTTCTTCAATCGCTTCGCGCTCGGCAACTGCGTCCAGCGGCATGTATAAAAGTTGAGCGTCAGGATTTTTGAGTCGTAATGAATTATCGTCATTCCTTCCATGCCGGCAACAGCGCCGACGTCGTGAAGCACAGCCTGCTGATCGCCCTCGTGCGGGCATTGCAGCAAAAGCCGGGCGCGCTGACCCTGATCGATACCCATGCCGGCTGCGGTCTGTACGACCTTGACGGGGATGAGGCCCAACGCACCGGCGAGTCCACCCAGGGCGTGCAGCGGGCCTTTGCCGACCCGAACCCCTTGCTGGACGACTACCGCGCCGCCGTGCAGGCGGTGAATGTCGGGGCCGAGCAGCACCTCTACCCCGGCTCACCGCGAATATTGGCGCAGCTTCTGCGCCCGCAGGATTTCCTGATCCTGAACGAAAAGCATCCCGAGGACGCCTATGCCCTGCGCGGCGTGATGCGCGGCACATCCGCCGCCGTGCATGAGCGCGACGCTTACGAGCTGTGGCTGGCGATGCTGCCGACCCGAACGCCCCGCGGCGTGGTGGTGGTCGACCCGCCCTATGAGCAGACGGACGAACGCGCGCGGATCACCGCCACCCTCGCCGCCGCTCACCGCAAATGGGCACATGGCGTGACGGTGATCTGGTATCCGCTGAAAGACCGCGCCACGCATTGGCGGTGGAAACAGCAGTTGCGCAGGCTCGGCATCCCCAAATTGCTGATGGTGGAGCATTGGTTGTACGATGGTGAGCAACCCGGCATCTATAACGGCGCGGGCCTTTATATCGTCAACCCGCCCTACGCCTTCACGCAGGCGCTACCGCCTCTGCTGGAAGCCCTGCGCGTCGCACTGGCACCGGAGGGGCATAGGGGCGAGATCACAGCCGATTGGTTGGGCGATTAAAATGCCCCCCTTCCTCCAAACGAGGCATTGCTACGCGGCAAGTTGCAACAAGGCATCTCGCAAGATTCGTTTGCTGCGGGAGGTTGGTTGGTGACATCGCTGCTTGTGTTTCACGTTCACCCGTGAACGCCGGCAGGTCCGCTTTCTCTCAAAAGCAGCGGTGGCCAAGGATGCCGGGAACGACAGCTAAATCCCACGACCTTCCGGCAACAGGCGATTGACCTATGCCACCCAACCGCAAGTGCGGGGAGAAGGCTCGCTATTCCCCCATCAAGCCATTGCAGTACGGGGAGCATTGCACGATAGGGATGACGGTCTCCATGTCGTCGCTCCCCATCCTCTACAGCTTCCGCCGCTGTCCCTATGCGATCCGCGCGCGGCTGGCTTTGCTGGTGAGCGGGCAGGCGGTTACGCTGCGCGAGGTGGTGTTGCGTGACAAGCCGGACGCGCTGCGGCAGGCATCGCCCAAGGCGACAGTGCCGGTGCTGCAATTGCCCGACGGGCAGGTGATCGACCAGAGTCTGGACATCATGCGCTGGGCGTTGGCACGGTCGGACCCGGAGGGGTGGCTGATGCGCGACGATGCCGGACTGGTCGCGGCCAATGACGGTCCGTTCAAGGCGCATCTGGACCGCACCAAATATCCCGACCGCCATGGCAGCGATCCGGCGGTCCATCGCGCCGCGGCGCTTGACTGGTTGCATAGGCTCGACCGGCGTTTGGGCGGGAGCGATCAGCTGTGCGGTGCGACGCGGGGGTTGGCCGACATGGCGATTGTCCCCTTCGTCCGTCAGTTCGCGGCGATCGACCCGGCCTGGTTTACGGCGCAGGCGCTGCCCCATCTGCGCCGCTGGCTCGACGGGCATTTGCAAAGCCCCCTGTTCGCCGCCGCCATGCTGCGCATCGCGCCGTGGCGCGAAGGCGACGCGCCAGTGGTTTTTGGGCCTGCAAGGGGTGTTCCAGGCGATTTCTGACTTTTGCGCGAAATATTTGCGGATAATTCGGATGAAATCCTAACTGCTGGCAAAATATTCAGCGCATTTTAATAAAATGCCGTAAAAAACCTCGTTTTTCCGGGCTTTTTTCAAACTGGCACGCCTCCTGCAATGCTGTTGGCATGATCCAAAACGGATCGCCAACCATTGTTCAGGGAAGGACATATATCATGAAGACCATCGCTTTCGCCGCCGCCGTTGCCGCCGCCACCCTCGCCGTTTCGGCTGCCAGCACCCCGGCGTTCGCTGAGGCGCATGGCAGCTTTGGCAAGGCCAAGGTGACCTATGACGCCAAGACCGACCGCTATTGCTTCCGCGAGACCGTGACCGGTTCGCTGATCCCTGTGACCCAGTGCCAGTCGAAGGCCGAATGGGCACGCAACGGCCTGACCATCAGCCGCAAGTCGAGCGTCCAGCTGGCCCAGCGCTGATGCTATCGCAGGCACCCGCTCCTGGGGAGCGGGCCCTGCCCGTAATGGAGACGGGTGGCCGGTCCTGCCAGACCGGCCTGACCCGATTCCGGCGACCATCGCCTCAGATACCGGTCATGCCCCAATATCCGTCATTTTCAGGCGATAGCCGATCCCCGGTTCGTTGCAGATGATCTGCGGTCGTTGCGGGTCTGCCTCCAGCTTCTGGCGCAGGGTGCGGACCAGGACGCGCAGATATTCGACATGATGGGCATATTCGTTGGGCCATACCTGGTCCATGATCTGTTTGTGGGTGATCACCCGGCCGGGAAAGCGCGCCAGCTGGGCCAGAACGCCATATTCCTTGGGCGTCAGATGGATTTCCTGTCCGTCGCGCGTGACGATATGGGCCAGCAGGTCGATGACGATATTACCGGCCTGCAATTGCGCCGCGCCGCCCGCGCGGGCCAGCCGGTTGCGCAGCGCCACCCGCACCCGCGCCAGCAGTTCGTCGGTATCGAACGGCTTGGTCAGATAATCGTCCGCCCCCAGATCGAGCGCCGCGACCTTCTCGTCCGTGCCGTCTCGCGCCGACAGGATGATCAGCGTGGTGTCCGTCTCCTTCTTGATCAGCGGCACCAGTTCCAGCCCGTCACGATCGGGCAGGCCTAGATCGAGCAGGGTTATCGCAGGACGCACCCGGCGCAACGCATCCATCCCCTCCCGCGCGGTGGCGGCTTCCACTGTATCATAGTCGGCGCGGGTCAGCGCGGCCTGGACCAGGCGGCGGATCTGCGGTTCGTCGTCGATGATGAGCAGGCAGTGGCGCAGGGTCATGGATGGTTTCCGTCAACGGGGGGATCGGACAGGATGAGCGGCTGGGGCAGTGTCAGGGTGAAGCAGGCACCGACCGGATCGGTCAAGGCCGGATCTGTCATTGTGCGTGCAGCAACGCTCATGCCCATGGCTTGGGGAACGCCTCGACGATGGCATGGCCACGACGCACCTCCGCACAAAAGCATTTCTGTCCTGCTCCCCAGCATTGCTTGAGCGACGTTTGTCTATAGGATCGATAGATAAGCTGCATGAGTCGGCGCGGAGGATGCATGATCGAACGACGGGGACAGGATGGGCGCTTTGCCCGGTTGCGGGCGCGACTGGCGCAGGCGCTGTTGCGCGAACCCACGGTGATTCTGCTGGAACGGGACGCCGACGCCTTCATGCGGGCGCGCGATCCGGGCGATCTGTCCGGCCAACCATTTGAAGCGATGCGCTGACCCCTTCGCAACTGCAATATCCACCCTATATTGCGCCGGTCTTTCACGTTCATGCAAGGAGCCTTCATGGCCACCAATCCCCGCACCGTGACCCGCGCGGTCGATCCGCTGTTTCTGGAACGCTGGTCGCCACGCGCCTTTGACAGCTCGCCAATCCCGCAGGCGGACCTCGACACGCTGTTCGATGCGGCCCGCTGGGCGCCGTCGGCGTTCAATTATCAGCCCTGGCGCTTTCTCTACGCTCATCGCGACAGCGCGGACTGGAGCCGGTTTCTGGGCGTCCTGCTGCCGTTCAACCAGAGTTGGGTGCAACATGCCAGCGCGCTGGTCTATGTCCTGTCCGACACGCTGATGGCCGCGCCGGGATCGAACGATGCCAAGCCGTCGCACAGCCACAGTTTTGATGCGGGCGCGGCCTGGGCCTTGCTGGCGTTGCAGGCGACCCGGCTGGGCTATCACACTCATGCGATGAGCGGGGTCGATTTCGACGCCGCGCGCACCGAACTGGCCGTGCCGGATCGGTTCCGTATCGAGGCGGCAGTGGCGATCGGGCGGATGGGCGACAAGTCGGTGCTGCCCGAAGCCTTGCAGGCGCGCGAAGTGCCGAGCGATCGCAAGGATATCGCGGCGTTCGCCCGACCGGGCAATTTCGTGGATTAGAGCTTCAACCGGACTCGGCGAGCGGGAGCGTCATATCCTGCGCGACCTGTGCGCCGAGCATCCGGCCGGACAGCCAGGCCAGTTCCACGCGCGGTCCCAGCAGCCAGTCGCCGCACGCGCCCAGCCGGATATGATCGTTCCACAGCGCGCCATTGTCGGTGCCGCGCGACATGGCAAAGCGCCAGCGATGCGCGGTTAGATGCGCCACAGGTGGCAGCGCCTTGCCGTCCGTCATCTGCCCCAGAGCATCAAGCAGTAGCGGACCGATGACGTGCGGACTTTCTTCCAGATGCGCCGCCGACCAGGCACCATTGGCCTGCACGACCCAGGCTTCCGGCCCGTCGCGGCCCGGCTTGGCGCTGTTGCGCGCCGCCCAAGACAGGATGCCGCCGCCGCTGATATGATCGACCGGCAGGTCGACCGGCTCGTCAAAGGCGATCATTGCGGTCCAGCAGGGTTGCGAGCGCGCCGTCATCGCCACCCGCGCCATCGCCAGATCATGCAGGCCCAATATGGATGCGGCCTGTTCGGACGGCAGCGCGACGATTGCGGCGTCAAATGGCCCTTCCATGCCTGTGTCCAGCCGCACCCACCAGCCAGCGGCATCGCGTTGCAGGCCATGGACATGATGCTGGAAATCCACCTGATGGGCCGCGGCCATGTGGCGGATCGGCGCATTCATCGCCGGCTTGCCGATCCAGGCGTCGGCGCCAGCTTCGGGCCAGGGGACGACGACCCCGACCGCGGCCCAGGCATCGACCTGATCGCGGAACAGCGGATCGCGCACGGTGAAATATTGCGCGCCATGGTCGAAACTGGCGATGCCAGCGGAGGTTTCCACCCGGCGGGACGACATGCGCCCGCCCGGCCCGCGCCCCTTGTCGAACAGGCGCACGGCGACGCCATCCTCCGCCAGCCGGTCGGCGCAGGCCAGCCCTGCCATGCCTGCGCCTATGATCGCCAGCGTCACCCTGTCATGCCCCGTTTCAATAGCCCATCAGCGCGAGCAGTTCGCGGCGGCTGGCGCGATCGTCGAGAAAGCAGCCGAGCAGGCGGCTGGTGACCATGGCAACGCCGGGGGTGCGCACGCCGCGCCCGGTCATGCAGCCATGCTGCGCCTCTATGACCACGGCAACGCCATGGGGCTGAAGATGGTCCTGAATGCTCTGCGCAACTTCCGCCGTCAGCCGTTCCTGCACCTGCAACCGCCGGGCAAAGCCGTGCAGCACGCGGGCGAGTTTGGATATGCCCACCACCCGGTCGCGCGGCAGATAGGCGATCGACGCCTTGCCGGTGATCGGCGCCATATGATGTTCGCAATGCGACTGGAACGGAATGTCCTTGAGTAGCACGATCTCATCATAGCCGCCCACTTCCTGAAAGGTGCGGGACAGATGGCGACCGGGATCTTCCTCATAGCCCGTGCAATAGTCGCGCCATGCCCGGCCGACCCGTGCCGGCGTATCGCGTAAGCCTTCGCGTTCCGGGTCGTCCCCGGCCCAGCGAATAAGCGTGCGCACCGCGTCCTGCACGGCCTGCGGCACGAGCGGGCGTCCTTCATCGTCGAAGGCATAATCGCCAAGATCGCCGGGGATGAAATTCATGGCCTTTCCCTTTCGTTCATCAGGGGCCTGATGCAGCCTGCTTGCGGCAGGCAGGGCATTTGGGGCAACATGCCCAAAGGGGCATCGCATCCGCCGATCGCCCGCCAGTCTGTGAGTGACCATGTCCTTGTCCGAAATGATCGCCAACAGCGCGATCGCTGCCGTCATCAGCAACCCGCGCCTGCCCGACAATCCGATTGTCGAATGCAACGAAGCGTTCATCGCCCTGACCGGCTATACGCGGGATGAAATTGTCGGGCGCAATTGCCGCTTCCTGTCCGGGCCGGACACCGAACCCTGGCTGACCGAAACGATCCGCACCGGCGTGCGCGAACGGCGGCCGGTGCTGGTGGAGATATTGAATTATCGCAAGGACGGCACGCCGTTTCGCAACGCGGTGATGGTCGCGCCGATCTTTGGCGTGGATGGCGAACTGGATTATTTTCTGGGGTCGCAAATGGCGGTGGAAACCCCGGACGCTGCCGGGGCGGAGCGATCGTCCGGCGCGCGCGAACGGATCGCCGCACTGACATCGCGCCAGCGCGACGTGCTGATCGCGATGGCGGCAGGCAAGCTCAACAAGCAGATCGCCTGGGATCTGGGCCTGACCGAACGCACCGTGAAGATGCACCGCGCCGCGATGCTGAAAGCGCTTGGCGTCAGGACCGGGGCGGAGGGAATCAGGCTGGCGATCGAGGCTGGCTATTAAGGCGCTTGGCTGATGTGGGTGCTGCTGGGCATTGCGGTAATCGTCGCGGGCTTCGTGCTGCGCTTCAACCCGCTGCTCGTCATCCTCGCGTCCGCGGTCGTCACCGGCATCGCCGCCGGACTTGATCCGGTCGCTATCCTCGCCGCCTTTGGCAAGGCGTTTAACGAGGCGCGCTATGTCAGCATCATCTGGATCGTGCTGCCGGTGGTCGGCCTGCTGGAGGCGCATGGGTTGCAGGAGCGGGCGCGCGGGCTGATCGGGCGGATGCGCGGGGCGACGGTGGGCCGGTTCCTGACCGGCTATCTGCTGGTGCGGCAGGGGCTGGCCGCGGTCGGGCTGACATCGGTCGCGGGCCATGCGCAGACCGTGCGCCCGCTGGTCGCGCCGATCGCGGAGGCCGCCGCCGAGCGGCAGGCGGGCGATCTGGATGACGGGGAGCGGGAGAAGGTCAAGGCGATGGCGGCGGCGACCGACAATGTCGGGCTGTTCTTTGGCGAGGATATCTTCCTCGCCATCGGATCGATCCTGCTGATCAAGGGGCTGCTGGAGCAATATGGCATCCTGTTGGAGCCGCTCCAGCTGTCGGTCTGGGCGATCCCGACCGCGATCGCCGCCTTCCTGATCCACGGGTTCAGGCTGTGGCGGCTCGATCGTCGCCTCAACCGGGCGGATCGGCCATGATCACGCTCCATTGGGTCTATGCGCTGGCCGGGGCGATCTTCGCTGCCTTTGCGCTGCTGGGCGTGGCCGACAAAAGCAATCCGCGCGCCCGGCGCACCGCTGCCTTCTGGGCGCTGCTGGCCCTGTCGATGTGGGCCGGGGATGCATTGGGCGACCTTGGCAATGGCGTGCTGGTGCTGGGGCTGGTGGCGCTGGCGGCATCCGGGCTGGGCCGGGGCAGCGGCGCGGTGGCGGAAGCGGAGCGGCAGGAACGGGCAGGGCGTTTTGGCAACGGGCTTTTCGTCATTGCGCTGGTCATTCCGGTAACCGCGCTGGTCGGCACGCTGCTGTTCAAGGAGATGCCCGGCTGGATCGATGGCAAGCAGGCGACGCTCATTGCGCTGGCGCTGGGCGTGCTGATCGCGCTGGTCGCGGGGTGCCTGTGGCTGCGCGCGTTGCCGGTCGTGCCGTTGCAACAGGGGCGGCGATTGATGGACCAGGTCGGCTGGGCGGCGATATTGCCGCAGATGCTCGCCAGCCTAGGCGCCGTATTTGCGCTCGCCGGGGTGGGCGACGCGGTCGGCGGGCTGGTCAGCCAGGCGATCCCGCAGGGCAGCCTGTTGGGCGCAGTGATCGCCTATGGCCTTGGCATGGCGATCTTCACCATCGTCATGGGCAATGCCTTTGCCGCATTCCCGGTGATGACTGCCGCGATCGGCGTCCCGCTGCTGATCCGCACCTATCATGGCGATCCCGCGATCGTCTGCGCCATCGGGATGCTCGCGGGTTTCTGCGGCACGCTGCTGACGCCGATGGCGGCCAATTTCAACCTCGTCCCCGCCGCCCTGCTGGAACTGAAAGACAAGCATGGCGTCATTAGGCAACAGGTCGGCACCGCCCTGCCGCTGCTCGCCGTCAATATCGCCCTCATTTACTGGCTGGCTTTTCCATGACGCACCTGACCCCCGACATGGCCAATCGCTTTGCCACGCTGACCCTGTCTCATCTGGGGCGGCGCTATCCCTATAAGATGGATCTGGTGCTGGCCGGGCCACAGGATGCGCGCGAACCGGCCGATCATCACCCGATCTTCCACGGCAGTTTCGACTGGCATAGCTGCGTCCATGGCTGGTGGCAGGTGATGCGGCTGCTGCGCCTTTACCCGAACATGCCACAGGCCGCTGCGATCCGGGCGCAGGCCGACGCGATGCTCGTGGCGGACAAGGTGGCGGGCGAACTCGCCTTTCTCGCGCGGCCCACCGCCACCGGTTTCGAGCGGCCCTATGGCTGGGCGTGGTTGTTGGCACTGCATGGCGAATTGGCGGGGCATGATGCGCCCTGGGCAGCGGCAGTCGAGCCGCTGGCGCTGGCGTTCGCGGCGCGCTTCCATGGCTTCCTGCCCAAGCTCACCTATCCGCTGCGGGTCGGCACCCATTTCAACATCGCCTTCGCGCTGGTGCTGGCGCTGGAATGGGCCGAGACGCGCGATCCCGCGCTGGTGGCGATGATCCGCGACCGGGCGCTGCACTGGTTCGGCAAGGATCGCGCCTGCCAGGCATGGGAGCCGGGCGGCGACGAATTTCTCTCGCCTGCCTTGTGCGAGGCGCTGCTGATGAGCCGCCTGCTGCCGCGGGCCGATTTTGCCGACTGGTTCCACGCCTTCCTGCCGCATCTGGCGCAGGGCGAACCGGCGACGCTCTTCACCCCGGCCACCGTGTCGGATCGCAGCGATGGCAAGATCGCCCATCTCGATGGCCTGAACCTCAGCCGCGCCTGGTGCTGGCGCGCGATTGCCATGGCGCTGGGACCGGACGACCCGGTTGCGCCGCTGGCGATCGACGCGACGCAGCGCCACATCGCCGCCAGCCTGCCCCATGTCGCAGGCGACTATATGGGGGAACATTGGCTGGCGACGTTCGCGCTGCTGGCGCTGGAATGATCCTCCCCGGCACGGGGAGGTGGCAGCCCGCAGGGCTGACGGAGGGGGCTATCGACGGGACGCCCCCCGGACCGATCAGTCCCGCAGCAGATCGTTGATCCCTGTCTTGGACCGGGTCTGGGCGTCCACCCGCTTGACGATCACGGCGCAATAGAGGCTGGGACCGGGCGTGCCGTCGGGCAGCGGCTTGCCGGGCAGGCTGCCGGGGACGATCACCGAATAGGGCGGCACTTCGCCCATGAATATTTCGCCGGTCGCGCGGTCGATGATCTTGGTCGACTGGCCGATGAACACGCCCATCGACAGCACCGATCCCTTGCCGATGCGCACGCCTTCGACCACTTCGGACCGGGCGCCGATGAAACAGTCATCCTCGATAATGACGGGATCGGCCTGCAACGGTTCCAGCACGCCGCCAATGCCGACGCCGCCCGACAGATGGACATTCTTGCCGATCTGGGCGCAGCTGCCCACCGTCACCCACGCGTCGACCATCGTGCCTTCATCGACGAATGCGCCGATATTGACGAAGCTGGGCATCAGGATCGCATTCTTGGCGATATGGGCGCCAGCGCGCGCGAACGCACCCGGCACCGCGCGGAAACCGGCGGCGCGGAATTCCGCCTCGGCCCAGCCGGCAAATTTACTCGGCACCTTGTCCCACCAGAAACCGCCACCGGGACCATTTTCGATCAGCGCATTGTCGTTGAGACGGAAGGAGAGCAGCACCGCCTTTTTGAGCCACTGGTTGACCTGCCAGCCGCCGTCCACCGGCTCGGCGACGCGGGCCTTGCCACTGTCGAGCAATGCCAGCGCGTCGTTCACGGCGTCGCGCACCGGCCCTTGGGTGGTCAGGCTCACATTGGCCCGGTCCTCCCAGGCGGCGTCGATTGTGGTTTGCAGGTCGGTCATGCGCTTTCCCCAAGGATGCTGGCCAGAAAAGGCCTCAGATGGTCGGTCTCAAAATCGATGAAATCGGGATGATGGTCGTGATTGCCCGCTTCCGAGCCATTATTGACCCAGATCGTCGCCATGCCGATCGCCTTGGCGGGCCGCAAATTGCGGGCCATATCCTCGAAAAAGGCGGCGCGGGTCGGATCGACATCATGGACCCGGCAGAGTTCGGCATAGCCCGACGGGTCGGGCTTTGGCACATATTGGCAGGCGTGGATGTCGTGGATCTGCTCGAATGTGTCGCTCAGACCTAATTTGTCCAGCACCCGCCCCGCATAGGCCGCGTCGCCATTGGTGAAGATCAGGCGGCGGCCCGGCAGCGCGGCGATATGGGCGTTCAGGTCGGCATCGACCGCCAGCCGGTCCATCGAAATGTCATGGACATAGTCGAGAAATTCGCGCGGCTCGATACCATGATGGTGCATCAGCCCCGACAGCGTCGTGCCATGTTCCATGAAATACCGCTTCTGCGTCTGCCGCGCGACCACCGGGTCGCAGCCCAGCAGCCCCTGGATAAATTCGCCCATCTTCACGTCGATCAGCGCGAACAGGTCCGCCTTCGCCGGATAGAGCGTATTGTCCAGATCGAAGATCCAGGTGTCGACATGGGCCAGATCGCCAAGCATGGCCGCGCCCTAGAGCGATGCGGGGATGAGGGCAAGGGCCACAACAAACCTTCTCCCCGTGGGGGAGAAGGATACGCAGCCTTGGCCCGAAGGGCCTAGGCGAAGTTGGAAGAGGGGGAGGACCTGGCGTGCGGCGCACCCCCTCTCCGGCTGCGACTAGGCGGCAAAGCCGCCAAGTCTCGCTTCCCTCTCCCCCATGGGGGAGAGGGGGTTAGTCGCACCCCAGCGGCTCGCTATCATGATAGAATGCCTGCACCGCCTGCCACGCTTCCTCGGCACTTTCGACCCAGGTGATGAGGTTGAGGTCGGCGGGCGCGATCACCCCTTCATCCGCCAGCGCTTCGAAATCGACCACCCGGTTCCAGAAGCTCTTGCCGAACAGCAGGATCGGGATCGGCTTCATCTTGCCGGTCTGGATCAGGGTGAGCAGCTCGAACATCTCGTCGAACGTGCCGAACCCGCCGGGGAACACCGCCAGCGCGCGCGCGCGCAGCAGGAAATGCATCTTGCGCAGCGCGAAATAATGGAACTGGAAACTCAGCTCCGGCGTGACGAAGCGGTTGGGTGCCTGTTCATGCGGCAGGACGATGTTCATGCCGATCGTGGTCTGGCCGACATCGGCCGCGCCGCGATTGGCCGCCTCCATGATTGAGGGGCCACCGCCCGAACAGACGACGAAGTGGCGGCATCCCGCCTCATTCACCGGATATTGCGCCGCGATACTCGCCAATTTGCGGGCTTCGTCATAATAATGCGCTTTCTTGCCCAGATTTTCGGCAATGCGCTTCTGCTCTGGCGTGGTCGCGGCGTCGATTCGCGCCTGCACCTGGTCGGGTTCGGGAATCCGCGCGGAGCCATAGAAAACGAAGGTCGATTCGATTCGCGCCTCATCCATCAGCAATTGGGGCTTCAGCAGCTCCAGCTGGAAGCGGACCGGGCGCAAATCTTCGCGCAGCAGAAATTCTGTGTCCTGAAAGGCCAGCCGATAGGCGCTGCTGCTGGTCTGGGGTGTGTCGATCGCCTTGCGGGCGTCTGCCGCCTCCTGTCGTGCGGGGCGGAATTTGCGTTCTTCAATGTCTTTTTTCGTCATTCGCACCAACTTAGTGCGCGGTAATGACAAAGCCAAGTCTGCTGCGTTCAGGCAGAAGGAGGCGGCCATTCAGGGCAAGTGTTCCCGCGCAGGCGGGAACCCAGTCCCATGCTCTGAACTGGGTTCCCGCCTGCGCGGGAACACGTCCTTAAGTGGCTGATTTCAGCGGCAAAAGCCGCCGCGTTTTTGTTCAGCGCTCAGCGGCAAAAGCCGCCGCGTCCGCCCATGTCGAAATGAAAATGGTCGTGATGGGCCGCGTTATAATCGGGGCTGAGGACGGTGTTGAACCGCTTGCAGGCGCTGGCATGGACGATTTTCAGGAACTGGCGTGTCTCCCGGTCGCCGCTCCAGCCTTGCTCGACGCTGATCCTCCGCCCGTCCGCCAGCACGAAAGCGGCAATGTCGATCGCGTTGCTATGGGCATGTTCGGATAATTTGCCGCTGCCTGCGATCGGGCGGCAATTATAGGTGCCGAATGTCTCGATCCGCACAATCTCCGTCCCCAATATGGTGCGCGCGGCCGGTTGCACGCCATAACGCGCCCAGGCGGCGAAATTGGCGGCCAGCTGGCAGGTCATCGCCCCCAAATTGGTCGCAGGCACGCCAAAGTCGATCAGCTTGACGCTGCCCACCGCGCTGCATCCGCCGCCAAATGTCCGGTCGGGCAGCGGGGTGTAGGCGATCGCCTGCGCATTGAGTTTTGCTAGGCACTGACGCACTTCCATCGGTGGCGGCGCTGCCGGACGGACAGGCTTGGAGACTCGCGCTACCCGCCCGCGCGGCACCAGATCGCCGCCGCATGCGCTCAGCATCATCGCCATCGTCACGGCCAGCGCCGCGCCGCGAAACATCCTCATCGTCATCGCCCGCTCTATCAGGAGCCAGCCATGGTAGCAGGGCAAATCTTGCGGTTGGTTAACGGCCCCATCGGTTCGTCCCGTTTTTGCAACCGCCTTGACAGTTCAGCCGAAATCTTTAGGGCGGCCGACGGGCCACGCGGTCCCAACGCCGCGCTGCTCTCTGTAAGGAGAAGCTATATGACTGATTTGACTGCCGTTGACGCCACCGTTGCGCCTGCCGTAAAGCCCGCAACCCTTCCGGCCCGTCCCTTTTTCTCGTCCGGTCCCTGTGCCAAGCCGCCCGGCTGGAGCGCCACTGCGCTCGCCACGGAGTCGCTGGGCCGTTCGCACCGGTCCAAGATCGGCAAGACCCGCCTCGCCTACTGCATCGACCTGATGCGCGAGCTGCTGAACCTGCCCGACACCCACCGCATCGGTATCGTGCCCGGTTCCGACACTGGCGCGTTTGAAATGGCGATGTGGACGATGCTGGGCGCGCGCCCGGTCACGACCATCGCCTGGGAAAGCTTCGGCGAAGGCTGGGTGACGGACGCGGCCAAGCAGTTGAAGCTCGACCCTACCGTGATCCGCGCCGATTATGGCCAGCTGCCCGATCTGTCGGCGGTCGATTTCAGCAACGACGTGCTGTTCACCTGGAACGGCACGACGTCGGGCGTGCGCGTGCCGAACGCCGATTTCATTCCCGCCGACCGCGAAGGCCTGACCTTCGCCGACGCGACCAGCGCGGTGTTCGCCTATGCCATCGACTGGACCAAGATCGACGTCGCCACCTTCTCCTGGCAGAAGGTGCTGGGCGGCGAGGGCGGCCATGGCGTGCTGATCCTTGGTCCCCGTGCCGTCGAACGGCTCGAAAGCTACACCCCCGCCTGGCCGCTGCCCAAGGTGTTCCGGCTCGTGTCGAAGGGCAAGCTGACCGAAGGCGTGTTCAAGGGCGAAACGATCAACACCCCCTCCATGCTGGCGGTCGAGGACGCGATCTTCGCGCTGGAATGGGGCAAGTCGATCGGCGGTGCCGCTGGCCTGATCGCCCGCAGCGACGCTAATGCTGGCGCTTTGGACAAGATCGTGGCGGAGCGCGACTGGCTCGGCCATCTCGCGGTCGATGAAGCCTCGCGCTCGAAAACCAGCGTTTGCCTGACCGTCGCGGGGGCCGACGAAGCCTTTATCAAGGCCTTCGCTGCCCTGCTGGAAAAGGAAGGCGCGGCGCTTGACGTCGCCGGCTATCGCGACGCCCCCGCCGGGCTTCGCATCTGGTGCGGCGCGACCGTCGACACCGCCGACATCGAAGCGCTCGGTCCCTGGCTCGACTGGGCCTATGCGACCGTGAAGGCCGCCGCTTAAAATATTGCCTGTTCCCGTTCGCCCTGAGCGAAGTCGAAGGGCTCGGCCGACCGGAAGGGAGGCCACTTCGCTTCGCTCAGTGGAGGGCTTCGACTTCGCTCAGCCCGAACGGCTTTCTTATTCCTGAAGGATAAAATCCATGCCCAAAGTCCTTATTTCCGACCAGATGGACCCCCGCGCCGCCGCGATCTTCCGGGAGCGTGGCGTCGACGTCGATGTCATCACCGGCAAGACTCCCGAAGAGTTGAAGGCCATGATCGGCCAATATGACGGCCTTGCCATTCGCAGCTCGACCAAGGTGACCAAGGACATCCTCGACGCCGCCACCAACCTCAAGGTCATTGGCCGCGCCGGCATCGGCGTCGACAATGTCGACATTCCCTATGCCAGCGCCAAGGGCGTGATCGTCATGAACACCCCGTTCGGCAATTCGATCACCACCGCCGAACATGCCATCGCGCTCATCTTCGCGCTGGCGCGCCAGATTCCCGAAGCCAACGCCCAGACCCAGCAGGGCCTGTGGCCCAAAAACGGCTTCATGGGCGTGGAAGTCACCGGCAAGGTGCTGGGCCTCATTGGCGCGGGCAATATCGGCTCGATCGTCGCCAGCCGCGCGCTAGGCCTGAAAATGAAGGTCGTCGCCTTCGATCCCTTCCTGACGCCCGAACGCGCCGTTGAAATGGGCGTGGAAAAGGCCGATCTGGACACATTGCTGGCGAAGGCCGACTTCATCACGCTGCACACGCCGCTGACCGACCAGACCCGCAATATCCTGAGCCGCGAAAATCTGGCCAAGACCAAGAAGGGCGTGCGCATCGTCAACTGCGCGCGCGGCGGGCTGATCGACGAAGCCGCACTCAAGGATGCGCTCGATTCGGGCCAGGTCGCGGGCGCCGCGCTCGACGTGTTCCAGACCGAACCGGCCAAGGAATCGCCCTTGTTCGGCACCCCCAACTTCATCTGCACCCCGCATCTGGGCGCATCGACCGACGAAGCGCAGGTCAATGTCGCGTTGCAGGTCGCCGATCAGCTGTCCGACTATCTGCTCGACGGCGGCATCACCAATGCGCTGAACGTGCCGTCGCTGAGCGCAGAGGAAGCCCCCAAGCTCAAGCCCTATATGGCGATTGCCGAGAAACTGGGCAGCCTGGTCGGCCAGCTGGAAGGCGACCAGATCACCGGCGTCGCGGTCGAGGTGGAGGGCCATGCCGCCGAACTGAACCAGAAGCCGATCACCGCCGCCGTGCTGGCGGGCCTGATGCGCGTCTATTCGGACACGGTGAACATGGTCAACGCGCCCTTCCTGGCCAAGGAGCGCGGCCTTGACGTGCGCGAAGTGCGCCATGATCGCGAAGGCGACTATCAGACTCTGGTGCGCGTCACCGTTACCACCGAAAGCGGCCAGCGTTCGGTCGCTGGCACATTGTTCGGCCACGCAAGCCCGCGTCTGGTCGAACTGTTCGGTATCAAGGTGGAGGCCGATCTGGACGGCACCATGCTCTACATCGTCAACCAGGACGCGCCCGGTTTCATCGGTCGCCTGGGGTCGACGCTGGGCGCCGCCGACGTCAATATCGGCACCTTCCACCTCGGCCGTCGCAACCAGGGCGGCGAAGCCGTGCTGCTGCTGTCTGTCGACGGCACCGTCACCGAGCCGCTCCGCTGGGAAATCTGCAACCTGACCGGCGTGAAACAGGTCAAGGTGCTGCGCTTCGCATAAGGGCTGACCCCTAATCCTTTCGTCCTGAGCCTGTCGAAGGACTGTTCTTCTTGAAAGGACAGGGCTTCGACAGGCTCAGCCCGAACGGTGGATGGGGATGGCCTAGCGCCAATTTTCCGCTAAAGGCGCAAGCCATGACCATGATCCCGCCCGGCCTTCTTCCCGAAGGATTATCCGACCGCCTGCCACCGCAGGCCGAAGCCTCCGCCCGCCTCGCGCGGCGCGTGCTGGATACGGTCGCGACCCATGGTTATGAGCGGGTCATGCCGCCGCTTGCCGAGTTTGAGGATACGCTGACCCAGCGGCTCAAATCCATGCGCGCGCAGGATCTGGTCCGCGCCGTCGATCCGGTGTCGCAGCGCAGCCTGGCGCTGCGCCCGGACATGACGGCGCAGGTCGGCCGCATCGCCGCGACCCGCCTCGCCACCGCACCGCGCCCGTTGCGCCTCTCCTATGCCGGGCCGGTGATCCGCCTCAAGGCCAACCAGTTGCGCCCCGAACGGGAGAAATTGCAGGTCGGGGCCGAACTGATCGGGTCGGACAGCGTCGCCGCCGCAGTGGAGATCGTCAATGTCGCGATCGAGGCATTGCAGGCGGCGGGCGTCAGTGGTCTCACCATCGACTTCACCCTGCCTGACCTCATCGACATGCTGGCCGCCGGGCCGCTGCCGCTGGCGGCGGACGAGCTGGAAGCGGTGCGCACCGAACTCGATGCGAAGGATGCAGGCGCGCTCGTCGCCCTCGGCCCGCAAGCCGCCGCCTATCTCCCATTGATCGAGGCGACCGGCCCCTTCCACGCCGCGATGGAGCGACTCGAAGCCTTCAACGCGCAGCTGGGCGGTGCGATCAACAGCCGCATCGCGGGCCTGCGCGCCATCGCCAGACCGATCGGCTGGGACATCACGCTCACGCTCGACCCGACCGAACGGCACGGCTTTGAATATCAGAACTGGTTCGGCTTCTCGATCTTTGCCGAAGGCTTCATCGGCGAAATCGGCCGGGGCGGCAGCTACGCCATATTGCGCGCCGACGGGCAGGACGAACCGGCCATCGGCTTTTCGCTCTATCCCGATCCGCTGATCGACGCGGGCTTTGGTGACGAGGCACCCAAACGCCTGTTCCTGCCGCTGGGCGCGGACGCAATTCGCGCTGCCGAACTGCGGGCGGAGGGCTGGCATACCGTCGCTGCGCTGGTGGGCGATGAAGATGGCGCGACCCTGCGCTGTTCCCACTGGCTCGACGGCGCGGAACTTCGCGCCTTCTGACTTGACTTGGGGGCAGCCGCGGGGTTAACCGCCGCGCGAACAGGGGGCCCCATAATTCTGTCGGGCGCCCAATCGATCCTACCGGCATGTCGAGTCCCGTCGAAGGGCATGGCCGGTCCGCGCGGCGGGCGGAGATCTGTATCCATGGCAAATGTAACCGTGATCGGCGCCCAATGGGGTGACGAGGGCAAGGGCAAGATCGTCGACTGGCTGTCGGAGCGCGCCGATGTTGTCGCCCGTTTCCAGGGCGGCCATAATGCGGGCCACACGCTCGTCGTTGGCGAGAAAGTCTATAAACTCTCGCTGCTGCCATCGGGTATCGTGCGCGGCACGCTGTCCGTCATCGGCAATGGCGTGGTGCTGGACCCCTGGCATTTCCGCGATGAAGTCGCCAAGCTGACCGGGCAGGGCGTGTCGATCACGCCCGACAATCTCCAGATCGCCGAAACCTGCCCGCTGATCCTGCCCTTCCATCGCGACCTTGATGGACTGCGCGAGGATGCGTCGGGCGCTGGCAAGATCGGCACCACCCGGCGCGGCATTGGCCCGGCCTATGAGGATAAGGTCGGCCGCCGCGCCATCCGCGTGTGCGATCTTGCCCATCTCGATGATCTTGGTCCCCAGCTCGATCGCCTGACCGCCCATCACGACGCGCTGCGCGCCGGTTTTGGCGAACCGCCGATCGACCGCGCCGCGCTAATGGCGGAACTGACCGAGATTGCCGACTTCATCCTGCCCTTCGTCAAGCCGGTCTGGCTGACGCTCAACCGCGCCAAGGCGGCGGGCAAGCGTATCTTGTTCGAGGGCGCGCAGGGCACCCTGCTCGATATCGACCATGGTACCTATCCCTTCGTCACCTCGTCCAACACGGTCGCAGGCACGGCGGCCAGCGGCACCGGCCTTGGTCCCAATGCGGCGGGGTTCGTGCTGGGCATCGTCAAGGCCTATACCACCCGCGTCGGCTCCGGCCCGTTCCCGACCGAACTGGAGGATGCCACCGGCCAGCGGCTGGGCGAACGCGGCCATGAATTTGGCACTGTCACCGGGCGCAAGCGCCGCTGCGGCTGGTTCGACGCCGTGCTGGTGCGCCAGTCGATCGCGGTGTCGGGCGTCACCGGCATCGCGCTGACCAAGCTCGACGTGCTCGACGGATTCGACACGCTCAACATCTGCGTCGGCTACAAGATTGGCGAGCAGACCTACGACTATCTGCCCGCCCATGCACAGGATCAGGCGAAGGCACAGCCGATCTACGAAACGATCGAAGGCTGGCACGACACCACCGCCGGCGCACGCAGCTGGGCCGACCTTCCGGCGCAGGCGATCAAATATATCCGCCGGATCGAGGAACTGATCGGCTGCCCGGTCACGCTCGTATCCACCAGCCCGGAGCGCGAGGATACCATCCTGGTGCGCGATCCCTTCGCGGATTAAGGGCGATGGCCGAAAAGTTTGAACGGCATCGCCAGCCCTGGACTCAGGACGAAATCCAGAAGCTGCACCTGCTGGCGAAGAAGGGCATGGGCCTCAAGGCCATTGCCAAGGCGCTGACCCGGACCGAGGAATCGACCAAGGCCCGCGCCAAGGAAGACGGGCTGAACATCGCCAAGCTGCGTTAGCCGCTCCGGGCCATGCGCCGGTCGATCCAGACCAGTGCATGGCCTGCCGCGACGAAGCCTATCGCGATCAGCACGGCATTGACCAGCACTGGCCCGATGCCGATCTTCGCGACGTCGATGAACGGATAGGCATAGCGTCCCTCCGCCATGCCGCGCAGCAAAGCATAGGGCAAATAGAGCGCGGGAAACAGCGTCCATCCCCATGCATCGCGCCATCGCAACTGGCCTCGCACCGCAAAGGCGATCCACCACAAGGGGACCAGCACGGGCGTCACCTTGTGCAGCAGCGTATCGGCGAGCAGCGCGCCGCCGCTCAACGTCAACAGTCCGCGGAGCAGCAGGCCATAGATGATCCCGACCAGCAGGATCGCCAGCATGACGCCTGCCAATCGGCGCGGATGCGGTCGGCCACCGATCGCAACCCAGCCAAAGGCCAGCGCGACGAACAGATTGGTCAGCACCGTGAAGTAGCGCAGCAATACCCAGAGCGTGCCCGCAACCGACCCGGTCTGATCGAGCGTCGCTGCGAACTGCACGACCAGCCCGGCCAGTGCGACAAGGGCCACGATCGCCGCCGCCATCCTTGCCGTCATGCCCGATCCTCCTCACCCGCCGCGATCACCGTCGCCGCGACCAGATCGCCGGTTACGTTCAGCGCGGTGCGGCACATGTCGAGCAGCCGGTCGACCCCCAGCACCAGCCCGATCCCTTCAGGGGGGATGCCGACCATGCCCAATATCATCGCCACCACGGGCAGCGATCCGGCCGGCACACCCGCCGTACCTATGCCTCCCAAAATGCACATCATCATCACCATGACCTGCTGGGCGATGCTGAGGTCGATGCTGAAAAACTGGGCGAGGAAGATCACCGTGATCCCCTCGAACATCGCCGTGCCATTCTGGTTGGCGGTCGCGCCGATGGTCAGGACGAAGCGGGCGATGCGGCGGGGCAGGCGCAATTCCTCTTCCGCCACGCGCAACGCGGTCGGCAGGGTCGCGTTGGAGGATGCGGTGGCAAAGGCCATGACCGTCGCCTCCTGCACCGAGGCGAAGAAGCGCCAAGGCGATCGTTTGGCGATGAAGGCGATCAGCAGCGAATAGACGCCGAACATCTGGATCGCCAGCGCCAGCAGCACCACGCCGACATAGGCGGACAAGCGGATCAGCAAGTCCCAGCCGAAATGCGCCGCCAGGTTGAACATGAAGCAGGCGATGGCGATCGGGGCCAGGCGGATGACCAGCCCCATCAGCCGCATCGTCACCGCCAGCAGCCCTTCCATCGCGCTTAGCAGCAATTGGGTCTGCGGCGTGCGCACCAGCATCAGCCCGATGCCGAAAAACAGGGCAAAGACCATGACGGCCAATATGTCGTTACCCGCCATGGCCGCGACGATATTGTCGGGGACGATCGCGATGAAGGCGGCCATCCCCTGCGGCGCATCATTACCCCGGCTCAGTATCGCCTGCGCGCCCGGTCCTGCCTCGCTCAGCATCGCCCGCGCCATGGCAGGGTCGATCCCCGCGCCCGGCCGCAACAGATCGACCACCAGCAGGCTGACCGCCACCGCAATGGCCGACACGACCAGCGTATAGACTAATGTGCGCAGCCCCACGCGGCGCAGGGCGCGAATCTCCCCCATCTCGGCAATGCCGACGATCAGCGCCGACACCAGCAGCGGGATGACCAGCATGAACAGCAGGCGCAGGAAAATCTGGCCGATCGGCCCTGTGACATAGGTGGTGACATGATCGACCCAGCGCGCGTCGGGCGCGGTCATGTAGACGGTCAGGCCCACCACCAGCCCGATGACGAACCCGGCCAGCATCTGCCACTGGAGCGACAGGGCTGCCGTCCTGGTGCCGGTCTCAGCGCTTGTTTCGGGGCTCGTGCCGGTCAATCGCCTGTCCTTATATTACCGTAGCTGTCCAACGGTCCGGCACGGCTGCAAGTTGCACTATCACACAGGTCATTTCGCTATAGCATCAAGGGAGCTTTTGCGCGCCTCTTGCGTTAGCGCGGTCCTGTCCTTTGGAGACCCGCATGATCGTTGATCCCGTCCCCAGTCTGCGCCGCATGGCGACAGAAGTGTGGAAGCCGCTGACCATCCTGTTCGTGTGGGACTGTGCCGTCACGATCGCTTATTATGTGCTGCCGTTCAAGGCGCCCGAACTGCCGCTGACCATCTTCGGCACCGCGCTGGCGCTATTCCTGGGGTTCCGGTCCAATTCGGCCTATCAGCGCTGGTGGGAAGGGCGCACCCTGTGGGGGGCGATGATCAACGCCTCACGCAGCCTGGCGCGCGCGACCCGCAATTTCCTGCCCGATCCCGAAGGGCGGGATTTGAAGCGCGAAATCGTCAAGCGCCAGATCGCCTATGTCAACGCGCTGCGCTGCCAGTTGCGGCGGCTGCCGATCGATGACGATGTCACCCGCTTTCTGGAGGAAAAGGACAAGGGGCTGGCGTTGGCCCGCACCAATCCGGCCAACGGCCTGCTCGACAGCACCGGGCGGCGCATCGATATTGCCCGGCGTGAAGGGTGGATCGACACGATCCAGCAGACCCAGATGGAGGCGGTGCTGGTCGACATCGCCAATGCGCAGGGCGGGATGGAGCGGCTCAAAAATACTCCGCTACCGGTGCAATATCGCTATCTGCCGACGATCTTCACCCATCTCTTCTGCCTCTTCCTGCCCATCGGGCTGGTCGAGACGCTGGGGCTGGCGACGCCTTTGGGGTCCACCGTCGCAGGCCTCATGTTCCTGGCGGTGCTGCGGATCGGCGACGATCTGGTCGATCCCTTCGCCAACACGGTCCATGACGTGTCGCTCACCGCCATGTGCCGCACGATCGAGATCGACCTGCTCCAGTCCATCGGCGACCCTGCACCGGAACCGCTGAGGCCAGTGCGCGGGGTGTTGTGGTAAGGGCTTAAGCCCTCTCCCTTTGGAGACCTTTGCGTAAGCGGCGATTTGGCCGGGCGGGTTGGTTATGGTTGTTGGTTGCGCGCGGCTATGCGGTGATTGAGCCATCATGGGCAGGGTTTTAGGCTGTCACTAGCGCGTGGACGT
>NZ_QVRA01000004.1 GCF_003591655.1 Sphingobium terrigena | reverse complement strand
GATAAATCTGTCGCCGCTCGTCCAAACCCAGATGCTGATAGCCGTTCATCATGTGCCTTCCTGGAAAAGGGATCAAACCCCTATAAATCCTAGGATTTCGCACTTCGATCTAGAATCCACCATGAGAAAAATTCCGGCGCGATAATAATAGGTATGTTAAATTGTTTAGGAGCGTGCCCTGTATGGTGTTGTTGCCCCCTAAAGGCCGGACAGTTCCTCACGGGTTGAACGTTCGATAAACTCTCTTGGCGATCTGTAGCCTAGAGCGCGATGCGGATGCACGCCATTATAGTGGTCGAGCCATTTTGGCAGCTGGTCGATGACGGCCTGTGCGTTGGGTAGCGGGCTGACGCGGGCGTAGTCTCGTTTGAGGGTCCGGACGAAAGCCTCGGCCATTCCGTTGCTCTGCGGACTTTCGACCGGCGTGGTGCGTGGTGCCAGGCCGATGTCGCGCGCGAAGCGCCTTGTATCTTGGGCAGTGTAGCAGCTGCCGTTATCAGTCAGCCATTCGATGGTGTGGGGCAGCTTGTTCACCTGGCCGAAGCGATGCTCGACGGTGGCAACCATGAGGTCGCGCACGTCCTCGGCGGTGATGCCGCCGGTAGTGGCCACATATCCCATCGCCTCCCGGTCGCAGCAGTCGAGGGCCAAGGCGACGCGGACCTTCTCGCCATTGTCGCAGCCGATCTCGAGGCCGTCCGAACACCAGCGTGTATTGCGAGTGACGACGGCGATCTTGCCGTCATGCCGGCGTTCCTCGCGGCGTCCGGCGTGGCGCTGGAGCAGTAAGCCATGCAGCTTCATGACTCGGTAGACGCGCTTTGGATTGGGCGCTGCGCGCCCGTTTTTTTCCGCCTCGCGGCGCAGCAGGGCATGCACGCGCCGATAGCCATAGGTTGGCAGGTCGGCGATCAGCCTGCGGATATCGGCGGCGAGTTCGGCGTCGGGCAAGGGCGGCCGCCCGCGACGCCGTCGTTCTGCTGGTCGTTGCATTGCGGAGAGATGCGGTCGTGACATGCCGACGGCATTTGCAACCCCGCTCACCGTCCACCCTCGGGCCACGAGGTCGAGCGCAACAGCTGTTTTTTTGGGCCTGCGGCCCGGGAGACAGCCTCGCGCAGCAGTTCGTTCTCCATCGTCTTCTTGCCGAGCAGGCGCTGCAGTTCGCGGACTTGCGCCTCAAGCGCGCGGTAGTCGGATGCGGCCACAACTTCCTCGCCGGCCGCAGCGGCTGTGAGTGCACCCTGAGTCATCAGCCGTCGCCAGGTGAATAGCTGGTTGCCCGCGATGCCATGGCGGCGGGCGACCAGCGACACCGAGTTCCCCGGCAAATAGGTCTCCTCAACGATGCGAATCTTCTCCTCGGGCGTCCAGCGCCGACGGCGCTGCACCGAGGTAATGACCTCTACGCGGTCATACGGTCAGGCATATGCATCACACTTCCATAAGTGTGAGGGCCTGTCAGGCGTTTTTGGGGGCTACTTCATATGGTGACGACATCACATTTCGGAACAATGTAGATGTTCGAATTCCCGGCACCTTTCGCCCAAGGGGATTTGAGTGAATGGAAATCTACCGGCGAGGCGTCACGACAATGTCTATGGGTCAATCGCTTGATAATTTCGACCGCCAAGTTTTCTTTGGCGAAAAGGGCAGATCGAAACTTATCAATCGCGTAGCCGTTACAAGCAAACACATCATGCATCGATGGGGACCGTGCGCGGGCCGCGGAACGGTCTGTGGAGTAAGTGTTCACAGTGATGTAAAACTTTGAATAATATTAAAAATATGGAACTTCGATCATATACGTGAGGATATTGGATGTCGGCTTCGGTTGTATCGCCCTCCCGCAACCAACAATACTTGCGATTGTCGCAAGGTCAGATCACCCGAGGTCGCAGACCGCTTCGAACCCGCCTTTGAGGCGGTTTTTTTGCGTTCCAACGCTATCAAGAGAATGCTCGCCTGGCCTGCTGCCGGTTTGGCGTCGTGACTGTTCCAATCATGGCTCTCCTTCCGGCTCATTCGTAGGTCATCCTGCGGGAGCGTTGGAGAGCCGTCCACGTCATCATTATGCGACGTTCACGCACTGGTTTTTTTCCTCAGATGCGGTCCTTCTGCTTTTTCCTGTTGGCCTTGTAAGACTGGTCGATTGCGACGAACGGATTTTAGCGAAGCAGGTAGCCATGGCCACCGTTGCATGGGGGGGTGGCTTTCTCGTTATGACGGAGTTTCGGGAAGAGCTGGGCACCTCCATCAACCTGGTGATCTGAGCGGATGGTTGCGTAATTGGCCGGCATGGGCGTGATGACGTACTGCGTGGTGGCTCCATACCGCTGCCTTTTGGCCGAAGTTTCGGGTTTCGGGCACAGCTATCCTGCCAGTGCGCGTTGTTCGTGAAAGATCAGGCGGTGCATGTTGTAGGCGAGGTTGGCGAGGGCAATCTTGGCATCGGCGCGCTTGATGCCGATGGTGCGGATGAACAGGCCCATCTGATCCTTCTGCCGGGCGAAGACATGCTCGATGCGGGCGCGGACTTTCGATTTGGCGGCGTTCGCCTTTGCTGTGCGTTCGGGCATGGGCTTGCCGCGCGGCTTCTTGCGGTGAATGCGGCTGACCCGGCTCTGCCGCTTGAGCCATGCCTCGTTGGCCTGGCTGCGGTAGGCGGTGTCCGCCCAGACGTCGGAAGCAGTGTTGTCGCCGGTGACGACATCGCGCAGCATCCGCCCGTCGAAGCGCGCACCGTCGGTGACCTTGCATTTGCGGATGAAGCCGAAGGTCCGGCAGATCGACACGCTGCTCTTGAAGCTGAAGCTTGGGATGGCGATGCCCGGCTTGCCGTTCGCCAGCGGCCTGGCCTTGGCGAACTTGAGCGTCCAACGCGCGTCCGTATCCTTCTGCGCGGCCCGGGCGGGCTCATCGGGCCAGATCTCGCAGGCGCTCTTGCCTGCCTTGATCGCATCCTTTTCGGCCGCAGTGTTGCGCTGCTTGGGCGCGGCCACCAGCGTTGCATCGACGATCTGCCCACCCATGGCAAGATAGCCGCGTTCCTTGAGCTGCCGGTCGAAGTCGGTGAACACCGCGTCGAGCGCGCCCGCCTCGGTCAGCTTCTCGCGAAATACCGGATGGTGTTGGCATCGGGCGTCGCCGCGCCAAGGTCGAAGCCCAGGAACCGCAGCCAGCTGAGGCGATCGCGGATCAGATACTCCATCCGTGCATCGGCGACATTGGTCTGCGCCGCCAGCACTAGCACCTTGAGCATCGCTACAGGGTCATAGGGCGGGCGACCGCCCTATGACCCGTCGCCATAGGCCAGCGCGGCAACCAGTACCGGGCGAAATGCCTCGAAGTCGATGATCCGGCCCAGTTCCTCCAGCGGATCGCCATGCGCCGAAAGCCGCTTCAGATGATCCGATAACCCGAACAATCCAGCCTGACGCATCGCCGCCTCCTGTCAGTCCCAATGAATCAAATCACACGTCGATTGGCCAGGGGCTTTTTGGAGGTGCCCAGATGCCTCGCGGCGCCTCATGACGTCTGACGGTTCCCTGCGCTCAGCCCAAGGAATGTATGCGCTTATCCAGCGGCTTCTCGTTCAGCGCATCAGCAGTCCGATCGACAAATTGCCTTATGTCACCCACTTCTGCGAACAGCCCGTCATAGGCCGTGCGGATCAGAGCGGTGCATTGCTCAAATTTTGCCAGTTGCATCATGCCTTCCTCTGTGAGGTGGAATATCCTTCGCCGGGCATCATGTTGGTCGGCTTGATGCTCTATGAGACCAAGGCTGACAAGTTTGGGTATCTTTTGCATCACCAACTGATGTGAATGCCCCAATTCCCGCGCCAGATCCGACGCTGATGCCGTACCCAGCTTCGCAAGCACGATCATCAAGGAACAGGAACGAACCGGGATGACGACCCCCATCCCATCGAAGACCATTTTGGTTTGATCAGCGATCAGGACGCTCAGCCGCTCGACCGCGCGGCCAAGAAACACGCCGTCATCGATCGCGACCGGATTAGGCTTCCGCTCAGTCAAGGCGCTTGTACGTCTGGATGCTGCCGTCCTTGTTCACGCGTTCCAGCGACGTCACTTTTCCAGGCTGGCTATTGAAGCGATATCGGAAATCCGACACCCCTTCCACCGCGAAAAGATCGGGGCCAATCGGCTCCAGCGCGACGCGAAACCGGTCCCGCCAGATATAATAGAGCGTGCCGTTTTCCCGGATGATCCGGCGTCCCTCATATTTGCCCACGGCTTTCTGAACCATATCGGCATCGATGGCGGGCCGCTGAATATCTGCCGTCAGGACCGGGAGCAGCCAGGCCAATTCTGCTTGCCTGGCATCATTGCCCTTCGCCAGATTTTCGAGTGCCAGCTTATGGGCAAGGGCCAGTGCGCGAATGGAGGGGCTTTCAATATCAGGCTGCACCCCGGTGCCTTCGAAATCGCTATGATCGACGGGATCGCGTATCTGGCCGATCGGCACCTGCACCAGGAAATCGTCATTCATCGGTTTACGCGCAACCGGATGCGCGCCACCAGCGGTCCGTTCTCCGATCAGTGTCGCTCGGCCCAGCTTTTTCATCGTGTAGGAAAACCATTCGGCGGAGGAAAATGACGTGGACCCTGTCAGGATATAGACTGGCTTGTCCACCATGCGCTTGCCCGGCAGGCCGGGCAGCACCCATTGTCCGCGATCGATCCGCCTGCCGTCCTCATTATAGTAATAATCAAAGAGCAGCTGGTCTTTTTCACTGGAAAAGAAATAGCTGGCGATAAACTGCGCCATCTCCAGATAGCCGCCATTATTATAACGCAGATCGATAATCACTGCATCGCTACTGTCGATGAAACGCATGGCGGCGGCGGCCTTGTCATAGGCAGGCTCCGGATCGGCAAAATAGCTGAACCGGATATACCCGATATTGCCGCTCAGCCGCGAAACCTCGTCGAAGCCGAAATTAGTCTCCTCCTGCCTGCGCGCCTCTTCCTTGCGTATCTCCGCGTTGCGCGACGGGTCTGCCTTTGCCCGGAATTCGGCGATCCATTTCGGGTCCACCCCCACGTAAAAGTGCAGGTCGCCGCTCACCTTGATCAGGTCGTCGGTCAGCTTGCTCGCAAATGCTTCCTGCGTGGTCGCCATATCATAATCGCCGTTTTTCAAATGCTCCTGAAGCACTGGCGCGATTTTCACGGCGACGTCGGGAAAGGCATAATTGGCTTTGAGGGTGCTGTTGAGGGCCGCGACGACCGCGGCCTTTTCGTCAACCGACATGGTCGGAGCGCTGGCAATGGCCGTGGTCGACCAGAATATTGACAGCGCCGAGACGACGGCGAGCAGGGGTAGGCGATTGCGCATTCTGCCGATCTCCATGGCGATTGCCATACATACAACATATTGCGCAATATGTTGCAATTAAAATTCCTAAAGCCGGGCGGGATGCGAAGGCGGCCATAGCCCTCCGTAGTCTGGTATGCTCCACTCTGTGACTTGTCAGCCGTGATGATTGCCCCAAATGCCTCCGTTCCACGAGGTTAGCGGTGCTTGTCCTTTTGGGGAGGGGCGATGCCCGATTAGAGAAATACTTCAGGACTCTGCCATAACAGCCTCATATGGGTTTTTTGGGCATTTACATGCAATTTTCAGACAAGCTGCGTCGTGCCAGCGGCGTCAGCCTTCTTGTCTTCTCAGCAATGCTCACTGACTTTGCGATAGCCCGTTCCGCCGGTCACAAGTGGGATGACCATTTGCGATGGCGCCGATAATGAAGGTATTGTCATCACATCCGAGAATATAAGCGTCTCGCTATCCAGCGGCGCGCGGGCGGGGAATAATCTACGCCGGATTGCCCGGTCTGGAGACTGGCGGGCGGATGTGAAGGGCGAAAATCTCGACCGATCTTGAGCATTCTATTGTTGCGACGCTGATTTCCTTGGCGAATATCATCACCAAAAGTTCCATTAACTTCAAATTTTACATCTCGACAAGAATGAAGAGGCACGCCATGTCGCGATAATAGATTGAAATTTGACGCTATATCGGCGGTACATTCGGGGGGTTTTCAATGATCGGCGGGACTATGATATCGGCGCGTCGCTGGACCCTGGCGCTTGGCACCAGCGTAGCCGCCTTGGCCACCGCTTCAGCCTCGCCTGCATGGGCGCAATGTGCGCCGTCTCCGGTCGTGGCGGACAGTATAACGACTTGCAGCGGCACGGAGACCAATGGGCTGACGGTGGCCGTCGACAAGGCCCAGGTCGTGGTCGATGCTGGTGCGGTGGTTTCCGGGCCGGGGCGTGGTGGCATCATGGTGCTGCCGGTGGCTGCCGGCTATGGTTATCGGTCTTCTACCTCCACGATCACCGTTCGCGGTATGGTATCTGGCAACCATGCTGGCATATCCGTTGCCGCCGGTCCGGATGGTGCAACCTATTATCCCTACGGTATTTTGACACAGAGTGCCATCGTGGTCGAGCAGGATGGCACGATCCAGGGTGATGTCGGTATCGAAGTCAATCCAAATGGCGGAGATTATGACGGTTGGTCCTGGGTCACGCTCGACAATAGCGGGACAATAAGCGGGAGCAGCGGCATCGCCCTGCGCGGCAATGATTCGGGTTCTGGTCGCTTTGCTTCGATCCACAATCGTGCGACCGGCGTGATTGGTTCCATTTCAAGTCAGGTCGGTTCGCTCAACAATGAAGGACTTATTGACGGCGGCGCGAATAGCGCGATCAGCGATGGCCCCGGCTATTATGGCTCTTATGCCTATTACGGCCAAGGCACGATCGCCAACCGCGGCACCATTCGGTCTAACGGAGACGCTGCCACGATCTTCCAATATCGCAATTATAATTTTGGCAATTATGTCGAGAATGGCGGCCTGATCGAAAATCTGGGTTCTGGGGCTGCGATAGCGGGAAACACAAGTTTCGTTCTTGATAATGGTGTGGACGGCATCATTCGCAGCGCGTCGGGCACCGCTATAGCCGCGTCGAACTATCTGTCGATTACCAATGCTGGCCGTATCGAAAGTATAGGCAATGCGATCGAAGCGGGTAATCGCCTGCTGCTGACCAACAGCGGCACCATTAGCGGCAATGTTGTCTCCAAGACTAACAATGCCAATAGCGGCAGCTTGATCGACAATCGTGCTGGTGTGATTGAGGGTGATGTGCTGCTGGGCAGTGGCGATGATGTGTCCATCGCTGATAGCGCCGGTATGGGCACTATCACCGGTCGACTGGACGCCGGTGGTGGCGTGGACACGGTCCGCTACCTGTTTGACGAGAGTACGACCCTTAATGCGGGTATAGCGCTTCCCGCCAGTTTCGAGCAGATTGCCCTGTGGATTAGCAAAAGTTCGACGCTGACCTTGGGGGCGGACTTCATTTCAAACAAAACAATCGCTGTTGGTGGGGGCGATCCGTATCTTTACAACCCGGAAAACCGGTTCATCAATCAGGGTCTGATCGATACGGACGGCCAGGCGTTGGTCAGCGATTACGCTGCGAGCGGGGGCCTGACGGTTCGCAATGAAGGACAAATCAGAGCACGTCTTACGAACACGGACATGTTCGCGGTCCACCTGAGCAACGAGGCCAATTTCAGCAATAGTGGCTCGATCAATGTGACCGGCGGTAACGCCGTTCTGTTGACGCGGGGCGATAAGTTGGAAAATAGTGGTTCCATTATCGCCGACGGGACAGCAGTCAGTACGACGATCGCACTGGCCAATAGCGGGACGATACGGTCCACCAGCGGCACAGGCGCGCAACTCAGCTATAGCTATCAAAACCGTTCTTCCAATAGCGGCGTGATCGAGGGGGAAACCACTGGCGTACGTCTCCTTTATGCCACGCTGGTCAATAGCGGGACAATCCGTTCGGACGGAACCGCGCTGGAACTTGTCGATAACAGCAGTTTCTATAACGAGGCGGGCGCTGTCGTTCGTGGTGGCACGACCGCAGTTCAAAATTCTCCACTCTACCCCTTTGCAGGACGCTCCCTGATTTCCAATGCCGGCTTGATTCAGGGCGATGTCAACTTTGGCGATGGCTATGGTGGCATGACGTCCAATAATGTGTTCATCGCGCGCGCGGGTGGTATACTGGATGGCGACCTGAATCTGGGCAGCGGCAACGACACACTCGTAACCAGCTTCGTGAACGATGGGCTGGGCGAGTTTGCCGGGATCAGTGGCAGAGTTACGGGCAGCGGCCGCGAAAATCTTCACTACATCATCGACGGAACGGCCACGACGGATGTTGGCAAGGTCGGCATATTTTCACGAATGGGCTATGAACTGACCCCTGGCAGCGCTCTGACCCTGACTGGATCGAGTACGCCTGCCGATACGCTGGTTTTTGCCGGTCAGGGCAGCGTCGATATGGCAGCAGACATTGTCGGCAGCCTGTACGATCCGCTGATCCGTATGGATGTCGCTTCCTATCTCACCGATGGAGAGGGGCAGACGCTAGCCAACGCCGTTACACTGGTTAGTCGTGGCGCCTTGTCCAAGACAATGGTGAACAGCTATGATTATGGCGCTCCGTTGATCAACGTTGGCGCAGGCAACAGCTTTGAAAATGCCGGAACGATTTTGGTAGAGGGTGGCCAATATTCTCGGCTGTCGGCCATAGTTAATGGCGGTACGGTTATCAATAGCGGAACAATTGAAGTCAATCGGGCTGATGCCGTTAACAATTATTATTATTCTTTCGATGTCGGCTCGGAATTCATCAATAGTGGCATTATCCGGGAGGCTGGCAATGGCGATGGGACAGGCCGGGGCGTCGTCAACGCGACGACGCTGATCAACAGCGGCACGATCGATATGGGCGGGACGGCTATTGTATATGATTATGTTTATCGTGGAGCCGGGCTGACCAATAGTGGCCTGATCCGTACCGCCAGCGGGGCGGCCATTACGGGTAGCTATTATATGGCTGCGATCCGCAATGATGCTGCCGGAATCATCCAGGGGGGTATTGGTGGTGTCGCCATTTGGCTGGGCACTGGTCAAATCAGCAATGCGGGCACGATCAAGGGCGATGTTCGCTTCGGGATCGATTATTATAATGGTCCTGGTGTTTATATCGCCGACGGCGGCACGATCGAGGGCAATCTGCGCTTCGGCAGCGCGAACGACATTCTGATCCAGACCGACGACGATCTTGGCGTGACCGGTACGATCGATGGTGGCGCAGGACAGGACATGTTCGGTCGCGTCTTTACGCAGGACGCCACTGTCCTGCTGGGTGCTCGTCCGGACATCGAGTTCGAGCGCGATTATCTGCTGGCACGAGCGGGGGCCACCGTATCGATAGATGCGTCGGCGACGTCGAGCGATGCGCTGTTCGTCGGCGGCGACGGCACGATCGTCAACCTGGCTACGCTCTATTCTGCTGTTTCGACAGATATTCCCTATTATTCTTCTTCCCAAACTTTCACCGCCTATCTTCCCAGAAAATTGGCATCCTTCGTCAATAGCGGCACGCTGAACGGTGGTTTTTCCGGCAAGACCATATTTTTCGAGAATCTGGGCAACATTGGCATTAGCAATCTCAGTTACAGTTCGGCGGTCATTCAAGCTGGTTATGAGGGCGATCTCCACTTCGCCAATAGCGGCACAATCACCGGTTCCGCCTTCGGTGCGGTCGATCTGTTTGGCGAGGGTATTTCGGCCGTCAGTCTTCGTAATGATGGGCTGATTGAGGGGCGTATGACAGTGAGTGCCGCCTTTGCCAATGATGTGGCAGGCAGTATCGAAATAGCGAATAACGGTCTCGTCGATGGAAATATGTACATCACTGCGGCCTTTGCCGGAGAAAGCGCTGGCAATGTTTTGGTCAATAATAACGGTACGATCCGCGCGGATACTGGCAACGCCCTTGCAATCAGCAACGATCACTATGCGGGGATCAGCAGCGGGAATTACTCGCTGAATAACAGCGGCCTGATCGAAACGGACGGCGGGGCAACTGCTGCGGTTGGCCTGTGGCTGGACCGTTATAACACGACCGATACTGCCCATATTACTAACAGCGGTACGATCCGCGCTAATGGGGATGGGGTGACCGAAACCTATTCCTATTGGGGCTATGGCGATTTCATCTATACCACGCCGTCAGCTGCCATCGCTCTCACTGGCAATGACGCGACCACGCTGACCTTGTCCAACGCGGCGGGTGGCACGATCGAAGCGACCGGCGAGTTGTCCACCGCGATCCTCGTCACAAACGCTGCGTTGACCCTCGACAATGCCGGTACGATCCGGAGTGGTGCTGGCACGACCCTTGGCGATGCCGATCAACTCGCGCTTGCGCTCGGCAATCCCTATCTGGCCGGGGCGATCCAGACGGTCGGCGTTGCGGCGGACAGCGTTACCAACAGCGGCACGATCATCGGATCGATCGACCTGGGCTTTGGTGATGATGTTATCGTCAATCGCGGTACAATCATCGGCGACGTCTATCTACGCGATGGCGACGACAGTTTCACCCAGTTGGCGAGCGCGAACCTGCAAGGCACCGTCGATGGCGGCGCTGGCACCGACAGCTTCATCGTCGATGCGACGGGCGGCGGCGCGGTGAATGCCGACCAGTTCGTCAATTTCGAGCGCTTCTCCCAGATCGGCGCGGGCAATGTCAGCTATACCGGCGCCTTCAGCTTCGACACGATCGGCCTGGACGGCGGCACCGTCACGGTGGCGGCGGGCGAGACGCTGAGTAGCGCCAGCGCGACCACCATCACTGGTGGCGCGGGCAATGACCACGTGGTAAATGACGGTACGATTGCGGGTGGGATCGATCTTGCTGGCGGCGATGACAGTATCATCAACCGCGGTTTGATAGATGGTCCGGTGTCCCTTGGCGCAGGCGACGACAGCTTCGTCGAACATTCGGGCAGCAGGGTTACCGGAACAATCGAAGGTGGATCTGGAACAGACCTTTACCGGATCGTTTTGGCTGGCGAGGTTAAAAGAATAACCGGACACGTCGGCTTCGAACAACTATCAGTCGAAGGGCAAGGTTTGTTGACGGTGGAAATGGGCCAGGGTCAAAGTTACGATTCGATCGCTCTCAACGATAGCGGGCTTTCTCTCACGCTTATCACCAACGGGCAATTCATCGGTCGAGTTCTTGGTAGCGAAAGTCACGAACGTGTTCGCCTGATCGGTGACGTCGGTGACGTCAGATTGGGTGGCGGAAATGACAATTTGGTCATCGACATGACGCAGGCTGCTGGCATTTATAACGGCGGAGAGGGCGTGGACACTCTGACGTTCGCCAGCGAGGAACAGGTCACGTTGGCCGGAACAGTAACCGACTTCGAAACGGTTTTTTTGGCCGGTAGTCTTTTCGTGACAGGGCAACTTGGTAGCGCGGGTCGCGACCTGCGTTTCGGCGACGAAGCCGATTCGCTTGTCATCGGCGCTAGTGGCCGGTTGCTTGGCCAAATAGATTTAGGTCGCGGCGATGATACCGTTCGCGTCGCTGAAGGGGGACTGTGGCAGGGTACTCTATCAGGCGGCAGCGGGCGCAACAGTCTAATTCTGGAAATTGGAAGTGCTCGTACACTAGATGGCAGCAGCATCAATGGTTTCAGTACAATCACGGCGCAAGGGAACGGCACGCTGACGCTAGCCAATATTTTCGCCGATCAAAACCTGGACATCGAAGGTGATCTGGTCTTGGCACGTTCAGCCAGATTGACCTTTGCTAGCGTTGCATTTGGCAGCCGAGACAGTCGCTTTACTATAAACGGCCTCTTTGATGGCACGATCGATGGCGGATCGGGTCGTAGTAGCATCCTGCTGGATTCCGGCAGCGCTGTGGCACCGGTCCGCTTTGCCGGGGTTAGCAACATTGCTGGGCTCGACATGATTGGTGGCTTTGCGACCATATCGGGCAACGCCGATCTGGGTGCTGTCGACCTTAGCAGCGGGCATCTAGTAGGCCTTGCTGGATCGATCATTCGCGCCAGTAACATTGAGGTTCGGCGGAATGCCACATTTACATCGGCAGGCCATGTGATCGGCAATGTCAATGTCGCGGGCACGCTCAGCCCCGGCGCATCGCCCGGCACGATGACCGTGACCGGCAATGTCGCGCTGGCGGGCGGATCGACCACGCTGATGGAGATCACGCCTGCCATATCTGATCAGCTGCTGATTTCTGGCACGCTGACGATCGCGCAGGGGGCGGGCCTCGTCCTGACCGCTGATCAGCAGGTGAAGCCCGGCACCACGCTGGACCTCATCATCGCCAATGGCGGCATATCGGGCAGCTATGCCAGCATCTCGAAGCCCGACAGTCTGTTCGGTTTCATCATTCAGGACGATAAGCGCATCCGCCTGTTTGGCCAGTTCCTCAACAATGGCAGCTTCACGCCGCAGGTGCAGCGCGCCATCGATTACACCAATGCGGTGATCGCGGCAGGCACGGTCAGCGATGGCCTGATCGACGCGCTACCCGTGCTGGCAACGGCATCTGGCGCGTCGAACACAGCCGCCTTCGCGCGGCTGACGGCTGAGCCTTATGCTTCTGCGACCCAGATGGGCGTGGAGAATGGCCTGACGATCGCCAATGCCACGCGCAGCATTGCCCGACTGTCGGGCGACGACGCGCCGCGGGCGTTCAGCATCGGCCAATATCTGGGCGGCCTGGGCCGGATCGCGGCCGACGATCAGGCCGGCCAGTCGGCGAGCCGATCGCGCAGCTACGGCTTGCTCGGTGGCCTCGGCATCGGCACGGATCGCTGGTCGATCACGGGCTTTGGTGGCTATCTGGACGCGCGCCAGACGCTGCGTCAGTTGAGATCGCAGACCGATGCCGATGGCTGGTTTGCCGGTGTTGCGGGCAGCTATGCGATGGGCGCGCTGCGGTTCGACGCGACGCTGGCCTACCATCAGCTCGATGCCGATGCCGATCGGCTGACGCCCGATGGTGGCAAGGCGCATGGCCGCTTCCGCCTGAAGAACTGGATCGGCGACCTGTCGCTTTCTTACGAGGCCTCTCTGGGCAGAGACTGGGCGGCGCAGCCGGATATCGGCGTGACCTATGTCGCGACAACCCGCACGGGCCTGAGCGAAAACAATGGCAGCGTCTGGGCACTCGACGTCGCCAAGGACGAACATGATGCGCTGTTCGCCGATGGCGGCATCGCCTTTAGCCGCAGCCGGGCTTCGGACGCGTCATTCCGTCCGTTCGTGCGGCTGGGCGTCCAATATCAGCTGAAGGGCCGCAGCGTTGAGGTGCTGGGAGGCTTTGCAGGCTCGAACCAGAACCTGCTCTCGCTTGGCGCGCGCCGTGGCGGATTGGTAGGCAGCGTCAGCGGCGGCGCGGAGATGCGAGTCAGGTCCGCCCTCTCCCTGTTCGCCAACGCCGCCCAGACCTATAGTGAGAGCGACCGTCGGGCGTCCGCCAACATCGGGATGAAGTTCGCCTTTTAGAGCGGTTTTCGATCATTTCAGTTCGCATCCGCATGATCTGAAGTAGTTGGCGCATTCGTCCGGGTGGAAGATATCAACGAGTTTGCCGATCAAGCTCCACAGGCCGGTGACGGTACGCTCGCCCGCTTTACGGCGCATGGCCTTAAAGCGGGAGAACGCTTTCTCGATCGGGTTGAAGTCGGGGCTACAGGGCGGGAGAAAGCGCAGGGTTGCGCCTGCAGCCTCTATGAGCAACTGCACCGATACGCGCTTGTGGCTTGACAGGTGGGTACCTCCATCAACCTGGTGATCTGAGCGGATGGGTGCGTAATACCAACCAGCATTGATCACGACCCACTCGCCCATTTGCGGCGTCCGATTGTCATGATGTGCCAAGGCTGATCAATCAACCTGTTCCAGGCGTCGCAACAAAGGTCGATGACGTTGTCGTGAGACGTGAATATCCGATTGGACAGCCAGTTGTCGCGCATGAATTGCCAGATATTTTCGACCGGGTTGAGCTCCGGGCATTGCGGCGGCAGCGGGACGATGCTGATATTTTCGGGCACTTTCAGCTTCCTGGTCATGTGCCATCCGGCCTGATCCATCAGCAGCACGCCGTGGGCACCCGGCTCGATGGCGAGCGATATTTCCGCCAGGTGCAGCGACATGGTCTGGGTATTGCAGAACGGAAGGACCAGGCCAGCCCCTTTGCCCAGTTCTGGGCAGATGGCGCCAAAGATAGAGGCTGATTTCGTCCTCTGATCCTTCGGTGCCGACGGCCCAGTGCCGCGCTTGGCCCAGCGGCGGGTGATCTTGTTTTTCTGGCCAATGCGGGCTTCGTCCCTGAATCAAGTTCAGGGCAGGCTCTGAAACCAGACCTCTATCGGCGTGCCGCTCGGGAGGGCTGCTTTGACCTTTGCCAACTCGGCTGCAAAGCCCCCCTTTTTGAAGCCCTCCATCGCATATTCGTTCTGGGTGTGCTGGCGCGGGCGCGCCGTCAGTTTGACATAGCCCTGCTTCTTCAACTCCCGCCCCACGGTCGTTTCCGTCAGGGACACCCCAAATCCATCATGGAGCCACCGCGCCAGATCCATCAGTCGCCAGCGGACAACTCCATGGATCGCCGGTATCGGGCCGCTTTCAACTATCTCTGCAAGGGCCAAGCGCTGGGCATCATTCAACAAGGGGGCTTGCCCGGTGCCTTGCCGTCGAGGAGCCCAGCAGGACCTCGATCATTGAACCGCACGACCCAGTCGCGCACGATCTGCAATGTTACCCCGCCGATCCGCGCCGCATCGCTGCGGCTCCCGCCATCATATATTTCCGCCAAGGCCAGCAGTCGACGACCCTGGTTCGCGTTTCTGGTCGCGCGCGCCAGCCGTCTCAAGTCGGCCGCATCAAAGTCGTCCCGCAATCCAATCGCTGCACCCATAGCAATGCCCTCCAAACGGCACACATAGATTCAGAAATTTGCCGCTTTGGGAATCCCACACGTGAGTCAGCATCAAGCGAGCTTGGTAGAACACGCTGCGACCACGTTCGCGCGGAACGGTGGAGATCGTGTCCGCCGATCCATCCGTACTGCCGCGCATTACATTTGACCCGCTAGCGGATGAAGAGGATGTTCGTAAGCAAATTGAGCTGTTGCGCTTCGTCCGAAAGCTGGCGGCTACACCGCCGCTGTGCGATCTTATCGTCACCGAAACCAGACCTGGCGCGTCGTTCGAGACAGATGGCCAACTTAGGGATGCAATCTTGCAATTTGGTGCGGCCTCTTATCACGCCGCCGGGACGTGCCGCATGGGCAATGACGATGACTCTGTCGTTGATGCACTTGCGCGGGTTCGCGGTGTTGATGGCTTGCATGTGGTCGACCTTTCGATCGCGCCATTTTTGCTCAGCGGGAACACCTTTGCCCCCGTTGCCGCCCTTGCATGGCGCGCGACTGAACTGCTTCGCCGCTGTTAGCAATGCCAGCGAGCGGACACCCACGCATTTTATACTGGTGACGTGCGCGACGGGAGGAACCATATACCGCCCGTCAATCCGATGGTGCATGGTGAGCGTTTTTATCGGCGCGCGCCGAACAGGAGGCTTCGCGAAAATGCTGTGCGGCCCTTGCCAAGGTTCGATTGACCGCGCCGGCGTGACCCGGCCCAGCCGAGGTCGGGCCGCCCATGCCCGTGCGAAGGGTCGCGACGTTCTAGCCATTCAATTCCCCAGCACCTTGTTACCGGCGCTATCTTCCGTTAGCCAAGCGCTGCCTTTTGCTACCAATCTCTTTCCTGGCGTTTTCGATCATCTCCAGCTCCGTGACCGCCAGCAAGTCTTCCGACACGCGGGTGAGATGGCCTCGCATCGCTGATCTGGCCAAATCATTGTCGCGTGCTATGAGCGCATCATAAATGCGCCGATGTTCATGAGGCCTTGGATTGATCCCGCCTTGCCGGGCCTGCTCAAACATATGGCGACACAGCGGCGATGTTTCCCGCAAGTCCCAAAGATGCTCAATGGCTTGCTCAATAAGACTGTTTTTCGTCGCTTGAGCGATCATCAGGTGGAAAGTTCGATCCAACGCCAGTTCGGTCGTGGACGAAGGGTTCGCTGCTTCCATCTGGTCCAATATCGCTTTGAGCTCGGTCAATTCCTCGTCGGTCATGACGGCGGCCGCCAAAGCCGCGGCTTCTCCTTCAAACATCAGGCGCGCCTCGATCAACTCGAACGCGCCGACGTTCAGCTCCGCGGCGGCATGTACATTGGGCGGCGAGACAACGACATAGACACCTGAACCGTGGCGCACTTCGACAAGCTGCCGGATTTCCAGCGCGATAATCGCTTCCCGGATCGTCGGTCGGCTGACACTGAACTGTTCGGCTAGATCGCGTTCAGGCGGCAGCCGGGACCCCGGCTGATGCACGCCCTCCCGGATGCCGCGCTCGATTTCAAGCGCGACGCGCTGATATAGTTTCACACGTTCTGCCATGCCATGGGCATGTCACAGGCCATGGCCGTTCGCAAGTCATCTTACCAATTGTTCCCGCCTGTCCATCACCAGTTCCACATCGTGCCGTCTTCCAGCCGCGCGACCGGCAGATAGGCGGGCTTGTAGGGATATTTGGCGGCTAGTGCCTCGTCGATGTCCACGCCATGACCGGACGCTTCGCCGCAGAAGAGTTCGCCCTTGTCGAAACGATAGTCGTGCGGGAATACGGCGTCGGTTTCTTCTGTATGGCGCATATATTCCTGAATGCCGAAATTGGGCACCCAGGTGTCGAAATGTAGCGCGGTGCCCATGGTGACAGGCGACAGGTCAGTCGCGCCATGGCTGCCGGTGCGAATCTGATAGAGGGCGGCGAGGTCGGCGATACGGCGCAAATGCGTGACGCCGCCTGCACTGACGATGGTACAGCGGATATAATCGATCAGCTGGTTCTGGATCAGGTCCTTCGCGTCCCAGATGGTATTGAAGATCTCGCCCACCGCCAGCGGCGTGACGCTGTGCTGGCGGATCAGCTTGAAGGCTTCCTGATTTTCCGCGGGCGTCACGTCTTCCAGCCAGAACAGCTGGTAGGGTTCCAGCATCTTGGCCAGATTGGCGGCCTCCTGCGGGGTATAGCGATGATGGCCGTCATGCAGCAGACGCGGACCAAAGCCATAAGTGTCGCGCAGCGTCTCGAACAGCTTGGGGATATAGTTCAGCGCCTTGCGCGTATCCCAGCCGGTGACTGAAGGCAGCGCCGCGTCGGCCGGTTCGTAGAACAGCTTACCTCGGCCCACGCCATAGGCGTCCTTGATGCCCGGCACGCCCGTCTGCGCGCGAATGGCCTTGTAGCCAAGGTCAATATACTGCCCCACCGCATCGACCGTTTCGGCAATATCACTACCATTGGCATGACCATAGACCATGATGCCGTCACGGCTGCGCCCGCCCAGAAGCTGATAGAGCGGCATATTGGCCATCTTCGCCTTGATATCCCACAGCGCCACATCGACGGCGGCGATCGCGCGCATCGTCACCGGGCCGCGGCGCCAATAGGCACCACGATATAGATATTGCCAAATATCCTCGATCCGACGCGGGTCCATACCGATCAGACAGGGGACGACATGATCCTCCAAATAGGCGACGACCGCCTTTTCCCGTCCGTTCATGGTCGCGTCGCCAATGCCATAGACGCCCTGATCGGTCATGATCTTGAGCGTGACGAAATTGCGCCCCGGGCAGGTGACGATGACCTTGGCCGATATAATCTTCACGGACGATCTCCCCAAACCGATACGGGCGTTGCACCCAATCCCATCTCAACCTCGACCATATTGGACTTACCTATTTTTGACAATAGGTCAGATCACATGAAGGTGCGATTGGCTGATCTCGCAAACAGCGCCATGTTTCGCGGTCATGCTGCAGCGATGCTTGGGCGATTGCGCAACAACAACCAAAGCGTCGCCATCCCGATAATGTCGAGCGCGCCAAGCATCACGAACAGCGGCGAATAGCCGAATATGTCGGCGCTTTGACCGATCAGCGGGGTGATGAGCGCGCGGTTCAGCATCTGGTGCGCGAACCCGCCGACGCAAAAGAGCACGATCGCCAGCCCTGGCGAACCGGCAAGGCCGATGCACGCCGGGCCGATCATGCAGTCCGCTCCGATCGACTTGGTGATCTTGTGCGACGCGAATACGCTCTCACTCAGCGCTCATCCGTCCTGGCCACTACCCTGATGCAAGCCGACGCCGTGCCGGACCAGCTTGTACCAGCCGATGCCCTGGGTCTGATCGATCGGGCGGTTGAGCGTCGCTGCCGCCGGGCTATCGGGCAGGTAGGAGCCGATCCTGTTCCAGCTATGGGGTACTTCCACCGATTGCCATGGCGTATCGCTGGCGGGCGGCGCGGCCGCGTCGCTCAGCTGAAATCCCCAGCCAGACGTTAACACGACACCAAGCCGGACATGTTTGGCGGCGAGGGAAGTCACCGGTTGCGCCTGCGCGAAGAACGGCGTTGCAACCGAGCAGGGCAGCGCCGCCGACAGCATGGATAACCGATGGGGGATCAAGGCGCTCTCCTGAACACGCTAACACGCGAAAAAATGGTATGACCAGACTGCCTGAAACAGCTGATATTTGTCAATCCAATTGGCTAGTGTGCTTTTGCCTGTATATGGAAAGCTGGTCCGGCGTGCCGCTGATCCCTGACTACCGGAGCAGCATGACATAGGGGCGCAGCCCCGTGTCTATCAGCCTATGTCAATCTCGGATGGCGCCTCCTGTCACGGCGCGAGAAGTGACTGAGCGGAAAAAGTCCAGCTTGCGTGTCGGGCGGAGGGAGGGACGGCGGCGGCCATGATTCCCAATCCCCTCGTCAAAACCGGAAACTCAGCCAGGTCGCCAAGAAGGCGGAGTTGCGATAACCGGCCGCCTTCAAGACCTGCTGCGCTTGTAAATATTCGGCCCGCGTCGTCAGCGTCAGCCTGGGCGAGATCGCATAGACGATCTGCGCGCGGGCGAGTTGCGCAACTGCCTTGCCCGGCACCTGTTCGGTGCCGACATAGGGCGAATAATTGGCGCGATAGACAGCGTCGCGCGCATCGTCGCGCCAGCTGAACTGATATTCCAGGCTGGCGCGCACGCCCTTGATCGGCTGGAATGAGATATTGGGGGCGACCGCAATCAGGTTGGTGGCGGTCAGGAACAGGCCGTAGCTGAAATAGATATTGTTGCCGAATGGCGCATAGGCGTTACGCAGCGTACCCGTGTCATAACCACCACCGCCGCTGCCATAATCGAAGTGGACGCCAACGCGCGGCGCGCTCTTGTCCGCGCCCAGACGGACCGTTTGCGCGGCAAAGGCCTGCCAAGCGCGGATCGGGCGATCGTTGAACTGGCCATATTGATGGACCAGCGTCCAGTCGAGCGCGACCGGGCCAACGTCGCCCCACAGCCGCGCCCCGGCATAATAGCGCACCGCGGGCGACACGACGCCGCCCCATGTCCCGACGCGATTGCGCCGCCGCCAGAAGAAGGGATCGAAATAGAGGCTCGATCCGCCCAGCCAATGGGTCGGCAGCACGAAGCCCGCCGACACGCCGCTGAACCGCCGGTTCTTGTCTGGCACATCGTCGCCAAGGCCGCCATTGCCCAGATCGGTCGTTTCGAAATCGAACAGCGTTGCGCGCATGGTCGATGTCCGCGCCCAGGCGCGGGTGCCGTTCAGGACGAAGCGGATAGTGTTATTGTCGCGCTGGGAAATCAGCAGGTTGGGACCGTCGGTAAATTCCTGCCGCCCATAGCGGATGCCCAGATCGACATCGCCCACGCGCCCCTTGGCCTCGGCAAAATATTGCTGGCGCACGAAGCTGTTGCGCAGCGATCCCGACGGCGTGCTGACATTCTTGCCCGATAATTGGCCATGGGCAATTTCGCCATAGAAGCGCAGATGATCGCCAATATGCAGGTCCGCACCGCCCACCAGGCGCACAATGTCCTGCCGTTGTTCCGGCCCTTCGATCAGCTGCGGGTTGCTGGTCAGGTTCATGCGCAATCGCGCTTCACCGCTCAGCGTCAGATAGATGTCGCCATCGTCATCGAGCGGCAGATATTTGAGACGATCGAGAATGTCGTCGCGCTTGGCCGGGTCGGCATAGGCGCTCCAATCCTCTGCCCAGCGAGAGAGGTTATAGCCCCTCGTCGTCGCGCCATCGCCCTGAGCGGCGGCGGGATAGGTTTCAGGCACGGCGGTCTGGGCGGCTACGGGCATCGCCCAGGCGAGCGTCAACGCGCCGCATAGCAGGCGGGTCATGGACATGATTTTGGAACCAATCTGTCAGGGGAAGGCGGCCGTCAAGCGGCGCAGGCCTTGCTGAGAAACGTCAGGCGGCGGTCAGCACGGCCTGCGGCGAGGCTTCGACAACCTCCGGCGCAGGCAACTGCCCGTCAAGCGCGGCGTTCAACTTCTCGCGGTCCAGCCCGCCTTCCCAGCGTGCGACGACGATGGTAGCCACGGCATTGCCGATGAAATTGGTGAGGCTGCGGCATTCGCTCATGAAGCGGTCCACGCCCAGAATCAGCGCCATGCCCGCCAGCGGCACCGTCGGCACGATCGACAGGGTGGCGGCCAGCGTGATGAAGCCCGCACCAGTCACGCCCGCCGCGCCCTTGGACGACAGCATCGCAACGCCCAGCAGCAGCAATTCCTGCCCCAGCGTCAGCTCCACGCCGGTCGCCTGCGCGATGAACAAGGCCGCCAACGTCATATAGATATTGGTACCGTCCAGATTGAAGCTGTAGCCGGTGGGGACGACCAGCCCGACGATAGACTTTTCGCAACCTGCCCGCTCCATCTTCTCAATGAGGTTGGGCAGCGCGGCTTCGGACGATGATGTCCCCAGCACCAGCAGCAGTTCCGCCTTGAGGTAGCGCAGCAGCTTGAAGATGGAAAAGCCGGTCAACCGCGCCACGCTCCCCAGCACCACGACCACGAACAGCAAGGATGTGAGGTAGAATGTCGCGACCAGCGCGCCGAGATTGGCGAGGCTACCGACGCCATATTTGCCGATGGTGAAGGCGATCGCTCCGAAGGCACCGATGGGGGCCGCGCGCATCAGGATCGACACCAGCTTGAAGACGATGAGGCTGAGGCGCTCCATGAAGCGGATCACGGGTGCTGCCGGTTCGCCGACCATGCTGATCGCGATGCCGAACAGGATCGCGATCAGCAGGATTTGGAGGATGTTGCCGTCGGTGAAAGCGCTGACCAGTCTCGTGGGGATGACGCCCAGCAGGAAGCCGGTGAGCGTCGATTCATGCGCCTTGGCGGCATAATCGGCGACCGCGCCGCCATCCAGCGTGGCGGGATCGATATTCATGCCCGCGCCCGGCTGGACGAGATTGGCGACGATCAGGCCGACGACCAGCGCCAGCGTCGAGAAGGTCAGGAAATAGGCGAAGGCCTTGCCCGCCACCCGGCCAACCGACCCCAATTCCTTCATGCCCGCAATGCCGGTGACGATGGTGAGGAAAATGACCGGGGCGATGATCATCTTGACCAGCTTGATGAAGCCATCGCCGAGCGGCTTCATCGCTTCTCCATAAGCGGGCCAGACATGACCGAGCAGCGCGCCGAGGATGATCGCGACAATGACCTGGACATAGAGTTGCGAGGCGAGACCCTTGCGCACAGGGGGCGGGGAGGCTGGCGGAAAACTCTGTTTGATCATGGCGCTTGCTCCATCTCCATAAGCCGCCGCTGGCTCAGTCTTTGCGGCAAGGTGATGGTGCGGGGAAAATGATGTGGTGCCAAATATCGGCGGGATATTACATCAAAATACTGATTTAAAATGATAATGGTGTAGGATTGTCCCCCCTCGCTGTCCGTATCTATGTGGATTTCCACATCGCCATGACTAGGATTGTGTGATAATCCACACAATATGAGTCGTTTTGCTTCCCTGCCCGATTGGACCCGCAGCCTTTCGCCACTGCTGCTGGCCATCACGTTGGTCGTCCTAGCATCGGCTGTGTTTGCCGACCGCTATCATCGCAGCCTGCGCGTCCAGGCGATCAGCACGGAGCGCAACGAAACCACGCAGCAGACCCGTGCCGTGTTGCGCCTGCTGGAATCGGAGTTGCAGAAATTCCGCCTGCTGCCCGTTGTCCTGAGCGAATATCCTGATCTGCGCGCGGCGCTGCGATCGGGGCGGGTGGACATGACGCTCAATGATAAGCTGGCCGTGCTGACGGCCAAGACCGGCGCTGGCGCGATCTTCGCGCTGGATCGGTCGGGCCGAACAATTGCGGCGTCCAATGCGCGGTTGCCCGACAGTTTCGTGGGACAGGATTATAGTTTCCGCCCCTATTATCGCCTCGGCTGGACCAAAGGTGGTGGCGAATATTTCGCGCTCGGCACGGTCAGCCGCCGTCCCGGCCTCTATCTGTCCCGTCGGATCGAGGGCAGCGACGGTCCGATCGGCGTGATCGTGGTCAAGGTGGAGTTTGACGCGATCGAGCGGACCTGGCGGGACCGGCGCGCACTCAGTTTCGTGGCCGACGCCAATGGCGTGCTATTGCTCAGCAGCGACCCCGCGCTGCGATTTCGCGCGTTGCGGGCGATCGATCCGGCGCGCAAGGCGCAGATCAAGCAGGCGCTGCAATTTGGCGGTGCGCCCCTGACGCCGCTGGGTATCGCGATCGGTCCCGATGGCCTGACCCGGATGCGCGACGGGTCGCAGGCGATGACAGCAAACCTGCCCGTGCCGGTGGCTGGCTGGCGGCTTTATCATATCGAGCCGCTGGACAATGCGTTGCAGGCGACCCGACAACGGGCCAATGTTGCAGTGTTCCTGTTCATCATGCTGTTGTCGCTGCTTCTGGCGGGACTGGCCTGGGCGATTGTGCGACGCCGCAGGGCGCATGAAGTGCGAGCGATGTTGGAGCGGGAGGTGGCGTTGCGCACCGCCGATCTGGCGCGGGAAATGGATGCTCGTGCGACCGCCGACCAGCGCTATCGCCAGGCGCGCGAGGAGCTGGCCCATGCCAATCGGCTTGGCACGCTCGGCACGATTTCGGCCGGCGTCGCGCATGAAATCAATCAGCCGGTCGCCACGATCCGCACCTTTGCCGAAAATGCGGCCGCCTTTCTGGATCGCGCGCAGCCGCAGCAGGCGGCCACCAATTTGCGCGAAATCGTGGCGATGACAGACCGGATCGGCAGCATCACCGCGCAATTGCGTCGCTATGCCCGGCGCGGCGTTGGTACGATCGGCCCGGTGTCGATGGCACAGGTTATTGATGGCGTGCGGCTGCTGGTGGGTGACCAGTATCGCAGCGCCGGGGTGACGCTGTCGCTGCCGACGCCCGGCCCTGACATCCATGTACGGGCCGGGCGCGTCCGTCTGGAGCAGGTATTGGTCAACCTGCTGACCAATGCGCTGGAGGCAGTGCGCGATCAGCCTGATTCCTGGGTCCGGGTCGATCTGACGCAATCGGACGGGCGCGTCATTCTGGACGTGCGCGACAGCGGCACGGGGATTGATCGCGCCGTCGCCGACCAGCTGTTCATGCCCTTTGCCACCACCAAGACGGGCGGGCTGGGCCTTGGCCTCCACATCGCCCGCGACATCATGGTGGAGTTTGGCGGCACGCTCGACCATGTCGCCAGCGACGACCATACCTTGTTCCGCATGACATTGGATGCGCTATGACCGAGATGCCGATCCTGCTGGTCGATGACGACGATGCGCTGCGGAGTGCCTTGGTGCAGTCTTTCCAACTGGCCGACATGGCGGTGGAGGCTTTTGCCGATGGCGCGTCGGCGCTGGCGCGGCTGGACGCGGGCTTTGGCGGCGCGATCATATCGGACATCCGGATGCCGCGCATGGACGGGATGGAACTGTTCAAACGGGTCGCGGCGATCGACCATGAAATTCCGGTGATCCTGATGACCGGCCATGGCGACGTGCCGATGGCGGTCGCAGCGCTCAAGACCGGGGCGTTCGATTTCATCGCCAAGCCTTTCGCCACCGATCATCTGGTCGCATCAGCCCGCCGGGCGCTGGAGATGCGGCGGCTGGTGCTGGACAATCGCCGCTTGCGCGCAGCGGCCGACGAAAGCGCGGGCGGCGAACCGCTGATCGGCGAAACCCCGGCCATGGTCCGCCTGCGCGAAAATATGCGCCAGGTCGCCGACGCCGATGTCGACATATTGATCGAAGGGGAGACCGGCACCGGCAAGGAACTGGTCGCGACCCTGCTCCATCGCTGGAGCCGCAGGCGCGGTCGCCCCTTTGTCGCGATCAACTGCGCCGCGCTGCCCGATGCGATTGCCGAGGTCGACCTGTTCGGACAGGAAAGCGGGCGCGCCGCCCACAACCGCACGACCCAGCCGGGCAGGATAGCCCGCGCCAACAAGGGGTCGCTCTTTCTGGACGAGATAGAGAGTAGTCCGACCTGGTTGCAGGGCGCGCTGCTGCGCGTGCTGGAGGAACGGGAAATCCTGCCGGTTGGTGCGCAGCAGCCGCAAGCGATAGACCTGCGTGTGATCGCGGCGACCAAGCCGGGGATTGAGGCCAGCGTCGCCGAAGGGCGCTTTCGCGCCGACCTTCTTTACCGGCTCGACATGGTGCGCCTGCGCATCCCGCCGCTGCGCGAACGGCGCGCCGATATTCCATTACTGTTTGGTTATTTGTTGCATCAGGCAGCCGACCAGATGAAGCGCGACGTTCCCCGTATCGGCCCGGACGTTCAGGCCTATCTGGCGGACTATGACTGGCCGGGCAATGTGCGCGAACTCACCAATTTCGCCAAGCGCACCGTATTGGGCATGCAGGCGGATGGCGCGGGGGAGGGGGGTGCGCTCTCCCTCACCCAGCAGGTCGAACGTTTCGAGGCGGGCGTGATCCGGCAGGTGCTGGAGCGGGTCGGGGGCGACGCGCGGTCGGCCATGGCCGAACTGCATCTGCCGCGCAAAACCTTCTACGACAAGCTCAACCGCCACGGGATAGAGATTGACCGATACCGGCGGTGAGCCGTCCAGCAGATAGTGTCCGCCACAGGTAAGCGCTTTTTTGCAACGATCCGTGCAAGTCATTCTATTGGATCGGTAGGGCAGGATCGGCCTAAAGGGGGCCATGGTCCGCGTTTCCAAGCCTTCCTTCCTGCCCGACCCGTTTCTGCTCTGCCTGATCGCGACGGTGGCAGCCGCGTCGTTCGTGCCGGTGCGCGGTGCGGCGATCCCCTGGGTCGAGGCGGCGACGGATTTCGCGATTGCGTTGCTTTTTTTCCTGCACGGGGCGAAATTGTCTCGCGCGGCGGTGCTTGCGGGCGCGGGCAACTGGCGGCTGCACCTCTATGTGCTGGCCTCGACCTATATCCTCTTTCCCGTCATTGGCCTCAGCCTCGTCGCCCTGTTGCGGGGCCATGGCGATGGCTTGCTGCTTACCGGCCTGCTCTATCTCAGCCTGTTGCCATCGACGGTTCAGTCCTCGATCGCCTTTACTGCGATTGCGGGCGGCAATGTTGCGGCAGCGGTGTGCAGCGCGTCTCTGTCCAATATCGTCGGCATCATCCTGACGCCGCTTCTGGTCGGCTTGCTCATGGCGGTGGACGGCGGGGGCAGCGGCTTTTCCTGGCATTCGGTGCAGGCCATCACTGTGCAACTGCTCGTTCCCTTCCTGGCGGGCCATTTGCTGCGGCCGTGGATCGGGGCGTTCATCGACCGCCACAAGAAGATATTGATGCCGGTCGATCGCGGATCGATCCTGCTGGTCGTCTATACAGCGTTCAGCGCGGCGGTGGTCGGCGGCATCTGGTCGCAGGTGGGGATTGCCGACCTGCTGCTCCTGCTGCTGCTCAGCCTGGTGATGCTGATCATTGTGATGGGGGCGAATCTGGGCCTTGCGCGCCTCGTCGGTCTGCCGCGTGTGGACATGATCGTTCTGCTCTTCTGCGGGTCGAAGAAGAGCCTGGTGTCGGGTGTGCCGATGGCGGGCGCGCTATTTCCGGCGGCGCAGGTTGGCGTCATCATCCTGCCGCTGATGATCTTCCACCAGATCCAGCTGTTCCTGTGCGCCGCGCTGGCGAGCCGCTTCGCTCGGCAAGGCGCAACGCCCCAGCACCCGCCACTGCCGCGCACCGTGGCGGAAATTGAAAGCGCGGCGCAGAGGCTGGGCCTGACCATAGCCGAACCCTGCATGGCAGGCGTCACCACCAATCTGGCTCTGCTGGACCGCCATGCCGACACGCTGTTCGCGACGGACAAGCCGTGAAGCAGGCCGTCGAGATCGCCGCCGCTGTCCGGTCGGGCCAGATCAGCGCCATGGCGGTGCTGGAGCAATGCCTTGCCGGATTGGCGGCAGAGGGTGGGCGACTGGTTGCGGTAACGCGCATCCTGGCCGACCGCGCCCGGTCGGAGGCTGCTGCGGTGGATGCCGCCATCGCTGCGAGGCGTGATCCGGGGCCGTTGGCGGGCGTGCCTTATGGCGTCAAGGATCTGTTCGATGTGCGCGGGTTGCCGACCACAGCAGGGTCCAGCCTCTATGCCGATGCTCCACCCGCGCAGGCCGATGCGGACGCCATCAGCCGCCTGCACGCCGCCGGTGCGGTGCTGGTTGCGACGCTCAACATGGACGAATTCGCTTATGGCTTTGCGACGATCAACGCCCGGCACGGCACGACCCGCAATCCCCATGATCTTGAGCGGCTGGCTGGCGGATCATCGGGCGGATCGGCGGCGGTGGTTGCGGCAGGGCTGCTGCCTTTCTCGCTAGGGTCGGACACCAATGGATCGATCCGCGTCCCCGCCAGCCTGACCGGCATTTACGGTATCAAGCCCAGCCATGGCGCGCTGTCCATGGGCGGGGTGTTTCCCTTTGCCGACAGTTTCGATGATATCGGTCCCTTCACCCTGTCGGTGGCCGACATGGAGTGCCTATGGCAGGTGTTGGGCGGGACCGAGGCAACGGCCAGCGATCCTATCCGCGTTGCCCGGCTGGGCGGGCGCTTCCGCGACAATGTCGATCCCGACCAGATCGCCGCGATGGACGCCATCGCGCCCGAAGCGCCGCTGATCGAGCTGCCCGACATCGCCCGCGCGCGCTCCGCCGCGTTCCTGATTACCGCAGCAGAAGGCGGCCGGTTGCATCGCGAGGCGCTGGGCCACGACGCGATGGCGTTCGATCCGGCGACCCGCGACCGTCTGATCGCAGGCGCACTGCTCCCCGACGCTCTCTACGACGCGGCGCAGGCTTTTCGCGCGGACTATAAGCAACGCATCGTCGCCATCATGGACGATTACGACCTGCTGCTGGCCCCCGCGACGCCCTGCGTCGCGCCGCTGATCGCCGACCCGCGCATTATGATCGACGGCGCTCTGTCGCCTGCTCGCGCGGATCTGGGCATTCACAGCCAGCCGATCAGTTTTACCGGCCTGCCCTCGCTCAGCGTGCCGCTGCGCCGTCCGGGCCGCTTGCCGCTGGGGCTGCAACTGATCGGCAGGCCGGGGGGCGAAGCGACATTATTCCGCTTCGCCGCGACACTGGAATATAAGGGGCTGACCGGCGTAACATCGCCCGTCGAACAGGGGGACGCATTATGACGGATGTGGCGGTAAAGCCGGGGGCGGGGAGAGGGACAGGACGGCTCGAACGCTATTTCAGCCTGTCGGAACGGGGCACGTCGGCGCAGACGGAGGTGCTGGCGGGCTTCACCACCTTCCTGACCATGGCCTATATCGTGCTGGTCAACCCCGCGATCCTGGGGCAGGCGGGGATGCCGATCGCGGCGGTGGCGGCGGCGACCTGCTTTGCCGCCGCCTTTGGCTCCATCCTGATGGGGCTGGTCGCCAACACGCCGCTGGCGCTGGCACCGGGCATGGGCCTCAACGCCTATTTCAGCTTCACCGTGGTCCAGCAGATGGGGGTCCCCTGGCCGGTCGCGCTGGGATGCGTGTTCATTTCCGGCATCGCCTTCCTGATCCTGACGCTGACCGGCGTGCGCCAGATGATCGTCGCGGCCATCCCGATGCATCTGTTCGCGGCGGTGGCGGGCGGCATCGGCCTGTTCATCGGCTTTATCGGCCTGAAGAACGCAGGCATCGTCGTCGCCAATCCGGCCACCTTCGTGGCGTTGGGCGACCTCAAGGCCCCCGGCGCAGCGCTCGCCTTGTTCGGCCTGCTGGTTATCGGCGTGCTGAGCGTTTGGAATATACGCGGCGCGATGCTGATCGGCATCGTCGCGACCACTTTGGTGGGATGGCTGTTCGGTCAGGTGGTCATCAACCCGGAACCCTACAGTCTCGACGCGCTGACCGGCACTGCGTTCAAACTCGACCTGTCGGGCGTGTTCGGCCTGACCGGCAGCCACGGCCTCGGCCTCCTCGAAATCCTCTTCGTCTTTCTCTTCGTCGACCTGTTCGACAATATCGGCACGCTGGTCGCGGTCACCAAGCGGGCGGGGCTGATGGACAAGGCGGGGCGCATCCCCGGCCTCAACCGAATCCTCATCACTGACGCCGCCGCCACCATCGTCGGGTCGGTAGCCGGCACCAGTACCGTCACCTCCTATGTCGAAAGCGCGGCGGGCGTGCAGGCGGGCGGGCGCACCGGGCTGACGGCGGTCGTCACCGGCATATTGTTCTTGGCGACCATGTTCGTTGCCCCCTATGCGCAGATCGTCCCGCTGGCCGCGACCGCGCCCGCGCTCATCATCGTGGGCGGACTGATGCTGCTGCCGCTGACCGAAATAGAGTGGGAGGACCCGCTCTCGGCAATCCCCGCCTTCCTGACCGTGGCGATGATCCCGCTCACTTTCTCGATCGCCAATGGCCTGGCCTTCGGCATCACCGCCCACGCCATATTGAAGCTGCTGCGCGGCACCGCGACCAAAGCCGACTGGTTCCTGTTCCTGCTGGCCGCCCTGTTCGTCGTCCGCTTCATCTGGATGAGCGCGGCATGATGCGCGCGCTCTGCCTTGCCATCTGCGCGCTGCTGCTGCCGGTTTCGACGCAGGCGAAGCCGCTCGACCGGACGCCACGGACCGTGGTCATGACCGCCTTCGCACCCGAATGGGATGCGCTGGCCCACACGGTTGCAAAGCCCCGGACCTATAAGGTTAACGGTCTCACCTTCCTGACCGGCACCATGGCGGGCAAGCCCGTGCTGCTGATGCAGAGCGGCGTCAGCATGGTCAACGCCGCGATGAATACCCAATTGGTTCTCGATCGCTTCACGGTAAAGCGGATCGTCTTTTCCGGCATTGCGGGCGGTGTCGATCCCGCTCTGTCGATCGGCGACGTCATCGTGGCGGAGGATTGGGCGCAATATCTGGAAGTCTCCTTCGCGCGCCAGACGCCCCAGGGCTGGGTCGTCCCCGAACCCCTCGATGCCGACGCACCGCCGCCTTTCGGCATGATGTTCCCGCGCGGAGTGCGGGTGGGCAATGCAACTGAAACGCCGCGCCGCCAGTATCGGCAACCGGTCGATCCCGCGCTACTGGCCCTCGCCCGGAAAATCGCACCCGGCCTGACCCTGCGCCGTTGCGTGGAAGGACAGGCGACCGCGGCAAACTGCCTGACCCATGAGCCCAAATTCGTGGTCGGCGGCACCGGCGTCAGCGCCGGTGTCTATGCCGACAATGCCGAATTTCGCGACTATCTGGCCAAGGCGTGGCACGCCCGCGTCCTCGACATGGAAAGCGCGGCAGTAGTGCAGGTGGCTTATGCCAATCAGGTGCCTGCCATCGTGTTCCGCAGCCTGTCGGACCTCGCCGGGGGAGACGCGGGCGCGAACCAGATGACCACCTTCATGGCGCTCGCTTCGGTCAACAGCGCTGACGTCGTGCGCGCCTTCGTCGCTGCGCTGCCGGACTAGGATGATGACGCTTTCCACCATCAGCGGCACGAACGGCATGGTCACCGCGCCTCATTTTCTGGCGGCGCAGGCGGGCTGCGACGTGCTGAAGGACGGCGGCAATGCGGTTGAGGCGGCCGTCGCGGTCGCCGCGACGCTGGCCGTCGTCTATCCGCATATGACCGGCATTGGCGGTGACAGTTTCTGGCTGGTCGCAGAGCCGGATGGCGCGATCCATAGCGTGCATGGCTGCGGCGGCGCGGCGGCTAAAGCCGACCTTGGCCTTTATGCCGGGCTGGACGCGGTGCCGACGCGGGGACCACTTGCCGCCAACACGGTGGCAGGCACCCTGTCGGGCTGGGCGGCGATACTGGAAAGCGGCGGCGGCAATCTGCCTTTGTCCCGCCTGTTGCGCGACGCCATCCATCATGCCGAAACAGGCGTGGCCGTGACCAGTGGCGGCGCTGCTATCGCTACGGCCAAGGGCGGCGAACTGCGCGTCCAGCCCGGCGCCTATGCCGCAATCTTCGAGCCGGAGGGCCATCCCCTGCGCGAAGGTGATGTGCTGCGCCAGCCCGCGCTCGCCGCGACGCTGCGGATGATTGCAGACAATGGCCCTGCTGATTTCTACACCGGCGCGCTGGCCGATCTGGTCGCGCAGGATCTGGCGGAACTGGGCAGCCCGGTCAGCCGCGATGATCTGGCCGCGCATCAGGCCACCCGCCCCGTGCCGCTGACGACCCGCATCACGGGCATCGACCTCTATAACAGCGCCCCGCCGACGCAGGGCTTCGCCTCGCTGATGATCCTCGCTTTGTTCGACCGGATGCGTGCGACACAGGCGGACGGGTTCGACCATGTCCATGGCCTGGTGGAGGCGACCAAGCAGGCCTTCCTGCTACGCGATACCCATGTCGGCGACCCCGCCTTCCATGATTTCGATTATCAGGGACTGCTGGGCGATCCCGCCGCGCTGGACGCCATCGCCGCGTCCATCGACCCCTCCCGCGCCATGCCCTGGCCCCGCCCGTCGGCGCAGGGCGACACTTGCTGGTTCGCCGCCGCTGACCGGGAGGGCAGGGTGGTGAGCGCGATCCAGTCCACCTATCATGAATTCGGATCGGGGCTGGTTCTGCCGCGGACTGGCATCACCTGGCAAAACCGGGGCAGCAGCTTCCGGCTGGCAGCGGACGGCTGGAACGCACTCCGGCCCGGCCGCAAGCCATTCCACACGCTCAACCCCGCGCTGGCGCGCTTCGATGACGGGCGGCTCATGGCCTATGGCACGATGGGGGGCGAAGGCCAGCCCCAGACCCAGGCTGCGCTCTTCACCCGCTACGCCCGGTTCGGCGTCGATCTCCAGCAGGCGATCAGCGCCCCGCGCTGGCTGCTCGGACGCACATGGGGCGAGGGCAGCACGACATTGAAGCTGGAGGACGGGTTCGACGATACGCTCTACGCCGATCTTGCAGCGGCGGGCCATGATGTCGAGCGTGTCGGGCCTCTGACCGCGATGATGGGCCATGCCGGTGCCATCGTCCGCCACGCCGATGGCCGCCTGGACGGCGCAACCGATCCGCGCAGCGACGGGCAGGTGGCGGCATGGTGAGCAGCGGCGCAAGAGCGGTCGCACGCTGCGACGCACTGGGTGTCGCGCCCTACAGCGACATGGAAGGCGGCCTCTATCGCGGCTATCTGACCGCGGCACACCGGGCTTCGGTCGATCAGGTTGGATTGTGGATGGTCGAAGCAGGGATGTATCCGACCATCGATCCGGCGGGTAATCTGGTCGGCCATTATTATTCTGATGTGGTTGATGCGCCGTCACTCATCATCGGAAGCCATATCGACAGCGTACGCAATGGTGGGGTGTATGATGGGCCGCTCGGAATCATGCTCGGCATCGAATGCGTGGCAGCGCTCCATGCGCAAGGAAAGCGATTACCCTTCGCTATCGAAATATATGCTTTTGGCGATGAGGAGGGATCACGTTTTCCCGCTGCCATGCTGACCAGTCGTGCCGTGGCTGGAACGCTCGATGCTGACCTCACAAATATCAAAGACGATAAAGGCACTTCGCTGCCCGATGCGCTGCGCCTTTTTAATGCCGACTACGAAGCGATCATCGCGGGTCGCGCCATTTGGACTAAAGAGCAGCTTGGCCTGACCACGTTTCACAATGCGCGCCGGAAACCTGGCACGACGCTTGCCTATCTCGAAGCCCATATCGAACAGGGACCAGTGCTGGAGGCAGACGGGCTTGCGGTCGGCACCGTCACCGGCATCGCCGCCCAGCTGCGCTATCAGGTCGTCGTCAAGGGTATGTCCGGTCATGCAGGCACCAGTTCGATGCCGCTGCGCCGCGACGCACTGGCGGGCGCGGCCGAGATGATCCTGGCGATCGAAACGATAGCCCGCGCCGATGCGTCCGATCTGGTCGCGACCGTGGGACGGATCGAGGCCCTGCCGGGCGCGCCCAATGTCATAGCAGGCGAAGTCCGCTTCTCGATCGACATACGGTCCGGCGACGCAGCGCGCCGCGACCGCGCGGCAGAGGCGATACTGGACGCGCTGGCCGCCATAGCCGATCGCCGCGACCTCGATGTCGCGACCCAGCGCGTCCACGACCTCCCTGCCAGCCCCTGCGATCCAGCGCTCATGGACCTGATGGACGCCGCCATCGCCGATGCGGGCCATCCCGCCCGCCGCCTCGTATCAGGTGCGGGGCATGACGCGATGGTGATGGCCGCGCTCTGCCCCATCGCCATGCTCTTCATCCGTTGCAGGCAGGGCATCAGCCATAATCCCGCCGAACATGTCGACCCCGCCGATGCCGATGTGGCATTACAGGTCATGCTTGGCTTTATCGACCGATTGGGAGCGACCTTTGACCCCGCTTGACCCCCTGCTTTTTGGCGAGATCGACCCGCCGCAGCGCCTGTTGATGGGACCGGGACCGGTCAACGCCCATCCCCGCGTGCTGCGCGCCATGTCGGCGGATTTGCTGGGCCAGTTCGACCCCGAAATGACCGGCTATATGAACCAGGTCATGGCGCTCTATCGCCCGATTTTCGGCACGCAAAACTCATGGACCATGCTGATCGACGGCACTGCGCGCGCCGGGATAGAGGCGGCGCTGGTCTCGCTGGTCGCGCCGGGCGACACGGTGCTGGTGATTAATTTCGGGCGTTTTGGCCTGCTGCTGGGCGAGATATTGACCCGCATCGGCGCGGTCATCGAAACCGTCGATGCGCCCTGGGGCGAGGTCGTGCCGATGGACGCGATCGCCGCTGCCATCGCCCGCAACGGTCCCAAAATCGTCGCCTGCGTCCATGGCGACACGTCCACGACCATGGCCCAGCCGCTCGACGGTCTTGGCGATCTGTGCCGCGCGACAGGCGCGCTCAGCTATGTCGATGCGACCGCGACCATCGGCGGCATGGAAATCGCTGCCGACCGCTGGGGCATAGATGTCGTGACCGGGGGCTTGCAAAAATGCCTCGGCGGCCCGTCCGGCTCTGCCCCGATCACTGTTTCGGATCGCGCCGCCGACCACATCTTCGCGCGCCGCCATACCGAAGCGGGCATCCGCAGCGCCGACAGCATCGACGGTGCGGGGCCACGCATCGCCTCCAACTATTTCGACCTCGCCATGATCATGGATTATTGGTCGGAAAAGCGTTTGAACCACCATACCGAAGCGACCTCCATGCTCTACGCCGCGCGGGAATGTGCGCGGGTGATGCTGGGGGAGGGGCTGGAGGCGCGCTATGCCCGCCACGCCGCCGCTGGCCGGGCGATGAGCGCAGGCCTGCGCGCCATGGGCCTCACCCTCTTTGGCGACGACGCCCATCGCATGACCAATGTGACCGGCGTGTTCATCCCCGACGGCGTCGATAATGACCGGGTCCGCGCCGCGATGCGCGACCATTTCGAGATTGAGATTGGCACCGCTTTCGGGCCGCTACAGGGCCGCATCTGGCGCATCGGCGCGATGGGCTATAATGCGATGAAGCATAAGGTCTTGATAACGCTGGGCGCTTTGGAAGCCTGCCTGTTGCGCGAAGGCTTTGCCCTGCCGCCCGGCGCGGCGATCCCGGCGGCGCTGGAGGCATGGGACGCATGACGCTCCCTCCCACCCCCGTTCGCCCTGAGCTTGTCGAAGGGCGCCGCCGAGCGAAGCGAGGTGCCTTCGCTACGCTCAGGCGAGGGCTTCGACTTCGCTCAGCCCGAACGGGGAAGGGTGGGCCTGCATGACGCTCCCTCGCGACCTTATCGGCTATGGTCAACACCCGCCGGACCCGCGCTGGCCCGGTGGCGCGCGCATCGCTGTGCAATTCGTCGTCAATTATGAGGAAGGCGCGGAAAATAGCGTCCTCAACGGCGACAAGGGGTCCGAAGCCTTCCTCTCCGAAATGGTCGGTGCCGCTAGCCACCCCGCGCGCGCGATGGCGATGGAAAGCCTCTATGAATATGGCAGCCGCGCCGGTTTCTGGCGGCTGCATCGCCTGTTCACCGAACGCGGCCTGCCCGTCACCATATTTGGCGTCGCCAATGCGATGGCGATGAACCCGGCGGCGGTCGAGGCGATGCTGGCGGCCGATTGGGAAATTGCCAGCCACGGCCTGAAATGGATCGACTATCAATATGTCCCTGAAGAGGTGGAACGCGCCCATATCGCGCAGGCCATCGCGCTGCATGAAAAGCTGACCGGCACCCGCCCGCTAGGCTGGTATCAGGGCCGCACATCGCCCAACACCGCCCGGCTGGTGCGCGAAGACGGTGGCTTCATTTATGATGCTGACAGCTATGCCGACGACCTGCCTTATTATGCAGAGGGGCAGCTGATCGTCCCCTACACGCTCGACGCCAACGACATGAAGTGCGTCGCGCTCAACGGCTTTACCGATGGCGAGCAGTTCTTCCGCTATCTGCGCGACACGTTCGATCAGCTCCGCGCGGAGGGTGGCCGGATGATGTCGGTCGGCCTGCATGGCCGCATCGCGGGGCGACCGGCCCGCGCCGCCGCACTCGCCCGCTTCCTCGACCATGTCATCGCTTGTCGAGACGCCTGGGTCGCCCGCCGCATCGACATTGCCCGCCACTGGATGGAGGTCCACCCCGCATGACCATCGACGATCCGATCCTGCTTGCCGAAATCACCGCCGCTTTTGCCGAATATGAGCGCGCGCTGATGGCGGACGATGTGCCTGCAATGGACGCGCTGTTCCACCATGCGCCCACCACCAATCGCTATGGCGTCGGCGAAGTGCTGTACGGGATCGAGGAAATCCGCGAATTTCGCAAAGGCCGTGGCGGCTCCCCGCAGCGCAAGCTGGGGAAGGTCGCGATCACTGTCTATGGCGATAGCTTCGCCACCGCCGACGCTGAATTTTTTCGCGAGAATAGCGACCGGCGCGGCCGCCAGACCCAGAGCTGGATCAAATTTGCGGATGGCTGGAAGGTCGTGTCCGCCCATGTCAGCCTGGAGGGCAACACGCATTGACTGCGCTGTTCGAACATAGTCCCTGGATCGAGGCGCGCGCCGACGCACGGCCATCGTCGGGTGACCGCCATGCCGACCTGATGGCCGTCGTTTATGACGCGACGCCGGAGGAGCAATTGGCGCTGATCCGCGCGCATCCCGAACTGGCGGGCAAGGCGGCGATCGACAAGAGGCTGACTGACGCGTCCGCTGCGGAGCAGGCCTCCGCCGGACTGGATCGCCTGACCGCGTCGGAATATGAGCGCTTCCACGCGCTCAACGCTGCCTATCGCGCGCGCTTCGATTTCCCCTTCATCATCTGCGTGCGGCTGACCGACAAGGCGGGTATATTGGCCGCGATGGAACAGCGGCTGAGCCATGGGCGCGACGAAGAGATCGCAACCGCGCTTGCCCAGATTGGCGAGATCGTTCGGCTGCGGCTGGAGGACGCGGCATGAGCGCCGTTTGCATTCCTCCCCGGCACGGGGAGGTGGCGCCGCGAAGCGGTGACGGAGGGGGCTATCCTCCTGACGTAGCGTGTGGGGCTATCCCCCTCCACCACCCTGCGGGCGGTCCCCCTCCCCGTATCGGGGAGGAATGGATATGAGCTTACCCGCGCTGGAATCCGAACTGGCCCGGCAACTCCTGCTGATCGGCCATGGCGGCACCGACTGGACCCGCCCGCGCGCCGCCCGCGAAGGCCATGTCCATGACGTCGTCATCGTCGGCGGCGGGCAGAGCGGACTTGCCGCCGCCTTCGGCCTGCTGCGCGAGCGGGTCTCCAACATCCTCGTCATCGACGAAAACCCCGCCGGGCTGGAAGGGCCGTGGGACACTTATGCGCGGATGATCACCCTGCGCACGCCCAAGGAACTCAACCCCATCGACTTCGGCATCCCGGCGCTCACCTATCGCGCCTGGTGGGAAGCGCAGCATGGCACGGCAGGCTGGGAAGCGGTCGGCAAGATCGCGCGTGGCGACTGGATGGCCTATCTGCGCTGGTATCGCCGCGTTTTGAACCTGCCGGTGCGCAACAACACGAAACTGACCCTTGTCGAGCCGATCGGCGATGGCCTCCATCGGCTGCATCTGGATGGCCAGCCGCCGCTGCTGGCGCGCAAGGTGGTGCTGGCGACCGGCATACAGGGCGGCGGCGAATGGCACACGCCCGCCATGATCCGCGACGCCCTGCCCCGCAACCGCTATGCCCATACCAGCGAGCCGATCGACTTTGCCGCGCTTATGGGCAAGCGCATTGGCATATTGGGCGGCGGGGCGTCGGCATTTGACAATGCCAATGCCGCGCTCAGCCTGGGCGTCGCAGCGGCGCATGTGTTCATTCGGCGCCCGGTGTTACCGCGCATCAACCCCATTCGTTTCATGGAACAGGTCGGGTTTACCGGCCGCTATCCCGCGCTTGAGGACGCGGACAAATATGCGGTGATGGCGTCCTTCCTTGGCCATAACCAGCCGCCGACGAATGACACATTCGATCGCGCCGCCGCCTGGCCGGGTTTTGACCTTCATCTGGGCGCGCCCTGGCTGTCGGTCGAACTGGTCGACGATCAGGTGCGCGTGACGACGCCGCAGGGGACGCATGATTTCGATTTCGTGATCCTGTCCACCGGCCTTGTCAGCGACCCAGGCCTGCGCGGCGAACTGGGTGCGGTCGCGCCCCATATCGCCCGCTGGGCCGATCGCTTCACTCCTCCGCCCGGCACTGCCAATGCACTGATCGACGCGCATCCTTATCTCGGCGACGGCTTTGAATTGCTGCCCCGGACAGAGGCTGGCGCAGCGGCGTTGCACGGCCTGTTCGCGTTCAACTACTCCGCGCTCATCAGCCTCGGCCTGTCCGCCTCCGCCCTGTCAGGGCTGCGCACCGCGCTGCCCCGACTGGTGAAAGGCGTCACCGACCAGCTTTTCCTCGATGATCGCGCCGCACTGGTCGCTGACCTGCTCACCTATGATGAAGCGGAATTTGTCGGGCAATGGCCAAAAACAGAAGAGGAAGCGGCATGATGGCCAGCCTGTCCACCCATGTCCTCGACACCAGCCATGGCTGCCCCGCCGCCGGGGTTGCATTGCGCCTTATGGATGGCGACGGGACCGTCCTGTTCGCTGGCGTTACCGACGCGGACGGCCGATGCCCCGGCCTGCCTGCGCTCGCACCGGGCCGCTACCGGCTGGCATTTGCGGTCGCCCCCTATTTCGCCGGGCGGGGCGTCGATCTGCCCGATCCGCCCTTCCTCGATAGCATCACCCTCGACTTCGGCATTGCCGATGCGGGCCATTATCACGTCCCGCTGCTCGTCTCGCCCTATGGCTATTCGACCTATCGGGGCAGCTGAGATGAGCGTGCATTTCCTGCTGGACGGCGATCTGGTCGAGATCGCCAATGTCGATCCCACCGCCACCCTGCTCGACCATCTGCGCTACACCATGCGCCGCACCGGCACCAAGGAGGGTTGTGCTGAGGGGGATTGCGGTGCCTGCACCGTGCTGGTCGGCGATCTGGAAGGCGACACTATCCAATGGCGCGCGGTCAATGCCTGTATCCTGTTCCTGCCGATGCTGGATGGCCGCGCGCTGCTGACGGTCGAAAGCCTGGCCCCTGACGGCGCGCTCAACCCGCTTCAGGCCTGCATGGCCGCCAATGGCAGTTCGCAATGCGGCTTCTGCACCCCCGGCTTCGTCATGTCGCTTTATGGCCGCTGCGTCGGGGCCAGCGGCCATGACCTGCCGGTCGCCGATGTGCTGGCGGGCAATTTGTGCCGCTGCACCGGCTATGGCCCGATATTGGCGGCGGGCGATGCCACCGGCCCGCTGGAACGTGACGATTCAGCGACCGTCGCTGTGCTCAAAGCCTTGCGAGACAAGCCCGCTGCGTCCGGCCACCATGGCGACCGCCGCTGGTTTGCGCCGCGTAGCAGCGCCGCACTGGCCGACCTGCTCGCCGACTATCGCGACGCGCGCATGGTCGCGGGTGCCACCGATGTCGGACTGTGGGTGACGAAGGGGCTGCGCAGCATCGACACGCTTATCTTCCTGGGCGACATCGCCGAATTGCAGGCGATCGATGAAAGTCCCGCAGGCGTCCGACTGGGTGCAGGCGTGCGCTATGCCGATGCCCATGCCGCCTTTGCGCGCCTTCACCCCGATCTTGGCGAACTCACCCGCCGGATCGGCGGGTTGCAGGTCCGCAATGCCGGGACGGTCGGCGGCAATATCGCCAATGGATCGCCGATCGGCGACGGCCCGCCTGCCTTCATCGCCCTGGGCGCAGAACTGACGCTGCGCAGCCGGGACGGTCGGCGGACGATGACGCTGGAGGACTATTTCCTCGACTATGGCAAACAGGACCGCCGTCCCTGGGAATTTGTCGAAAGCCTCTGGATTCCCCGTCCCGGTCCCGATGCCATCATCCATATCGCCAAATTGTCCCGCCGCTTCGACAGCGACATTTCGGCGGTGTGCGGTGCCATTCACCTGACCGTGGATGAAGGCATGATCAGCGCCGCGCGGATCGCTTTCGGCGGCATGGCGGCCACGCCGCGTCGCGCACCACTGTGCGAAGCCGCGCTGGTCGGCCAGCCATTCACGCTGGCCACGATGGAGCAGGCCGCTGCCGCCCTGCGCGCCGACTATGCCCCACTCAGCGACGTCCGCGGCTCCGCTGCCTACCGGCTCGACGCTGCCGCCAACCTGCTGCTGCGCCTGTGGCACCGGGAGCAGGGGCAGGCCGTGTCGGTCCTCAGTCTGGACGCGGTCCATGGCTGATCGCGATCCCGCCTGGCGCGTGCTGCCCAAACCATCGCACCCGCATGACAGCGCGCCGCTCCATGTCACCGGCGCGGCCCGCTATGCCGATGACGGGCCGGAACCGGCCGACATGCTCCATTTGGCCTTTGGCCAAAGCGCCCATGCCCATGCCCGCATCCTGTCCATGGACCTGTCCGCCGTCCGCGCCGCGGAAGGGGTGGTGCAGGTCTTTACCGCCGCCGACATTCCCGGCGCGAACGATGTCAGTCCTGTCGCGGGCGACGACCGGTTGCTGGCCGATGGCGAAGTGATCTGCGTCGGACAAGCCATCTTCCTGGTCGCCGCCACCAGCCAGCGCGCCGCGCGCAAGGCCGCGCGCCTCGCCAAGATCGACTATGAGCCGCTGCCCGCCTGTCTGACGATCGAGGCGGCACAGGCGGCCAATTCGCTGATCGAACCGACCCAGCGCATGGCGCGCGGCGATGCCGACGCCGCGCTGGCGAACGCCCCCCATAGCCTGACCGGCAGTTTCGACATGGGCGGGCAGGATCATTTCTATCTGGAGGGGCAGGTCGCGCTCGCTACGCCCGGCGAAGATGGCCAGATCCATCTGCTCTGTTCCACCCAACATCCCAGCGAAGTCCAGCATCTGGTCGCCCATATGCTCCACCGCAATTCCGCCGACGTGACGGTGGAGGTGCGGCGCATGGGCGGCGCCTTTGGTGGCAAGGAGACGCAGGCCGCCCTGTTCGCCGCCGCGGCCGCGCTGGTGGCGGACAAGACTGGCCGCCCCGCCAAATTCCGTTGCGACCGCGACGATGACATGGTCATGACCGGCAAGCGCCATGCGTTCCGGGTGGGTTATGATGTCGGCTTCGACGCGCAGGGCCATGTCCTTGCGCTCCGCCTGCGCCTGGCTTCGCGCTGTGGTGCGACGGTCGATCTATCCCCGGCGATCAACGACCGGGCGATGTTCCATGCCGACAATTGCTACTGGCTGCCCGATGTCGAAATCGTCTCGGAACGGCTGAAAACCAACACTGTGTCCGACACTGCCTTCCGCGGCTTTGGCGGGCCGCAGGGGATGCTGGCGATCGAGCGCATCATGGACGATGTCGCCGCGCATCTGGGCCATGATCCGCTGGCGGTCCGCTGCATCAATCTCTACGGCCCCGGTCGCGATGTCGCCCCCTATGGCATGACGATCGCCGACAATATCGCGCCGCAGCTCATAGCCCGGCTGCGCACCGACGCTCGCTACGACGCCCGCAGCGCCGCCATCGCCGCGTTCAATGCCGCCAGCCCGATCATCAAGAAAGGCATCGCGCTCACGCCGGTCAAGTTCGGGATCAGCTTCACCACCACCCATTTGAACCAGGCTGGTGCTCTGGTGCTGGTCTATGCCGACGGGTCGATCCAGATCAACCATGGCGGCACGGAAATGGGGCAGGGGCTGTATATCAAGGTGGCGCAGGTTGTCGCGGACGTGTTCGCCGTGCCGATCGACCGGGTGCGGATCACCGCCACCCGCACCGACAAGGTGCCCAATACATCGGCCACCGCCGCCTCGTCCGGCGCCGACCTCAATGGCATGGCCGCGTACAACGCCGCGATGACGATCCGCGACCGCCTCACCGCCTTCCTCGCCCGCACCTTCGGCTGTGCCGATACCGACGTCCACTTCACCCCGGAAGGCGTCATCGCCGGGACCGAACGCCTGACCTTCGCCCAACTGTGCCGCAAGGCGCATATCGGCCGCATCTCGCTTGCCGCCACCGGCTTTTATGCGACGCCGGGCATCGCCTATGACCGCGCCGCGCATCAGGGGCGGCCCTTCTATTATTTCGCCTATGGTGCGGCAGTGTCCGAAGTCGCAATCGACACACTGACCGGCGAGCATAAGGTGCTGGCCGTCGATATCCTCCACGATGTCGGCCGCTGGCTCAATCGCCAGATCGACATCGGCCAGATCGAGGGTGGCTTCATCCAAGGGCAGGGATGGCTGACGACCGAAGAACTGATCTTCGATGATCAGGGCCGCCTGCTGACCCATTCGCCCGCCACCTATAAAATCCCGACCGCGTCGGATCGCCCGGCCCATATGACGATCAGTCTGTGGGATGGCGAGAATGTCGAACCGACCATCAACCGGTCCAAGGCAGTTGGCGAACCGCCCTTCATGCTCGCCATCTCGGTATTCTCCGCGCTGACCCGCGCCGTTGCGGCGGTCGCGCCGGACGTGCGCGCGCTGCCCCGCCTCGACGCCCCCGCCACCCCCGAACGCATATTGCGCGCGGTGAGCGAGCATCGCGCGCGATGAGCGAGTGGCTGGGCTGGCTGCGGCGCGTGGCAGGCAAGACACCAAGCGCCCTGATCAGCATCTTGGCGAGCGAAGGCTCCGCGCCGCGCGGGGCGGGGACGCGGATGCTCGTTACCGGCGAAGCGCTTTATGGCACGATCGGCGGCGGTCAGCTGGAATATCGCGCGGTCGAGCAGGCCCGCGCCATCCTCGCGCTGCCGCCCGGCCATTGGCGGGTGCAGGATTATCCGCTGGGACCATTGCTGGGCCAATGTTGCGGCGGGCGGGTAAGGCTGTTGATCGAACATCTTGACCCCTCCGCCATGGACTGGCTGACGGAGGCCACGGACGAACGCATCCTTGTCTCCACTTTCCAGCCTGACTGGGTGGACCGGCATGTCAGCGACTATACCCTGCCGTCCAGCCTGTCGGCGCGCGGCGATCGCCCGCGCGCGGGCGACAGTCTGGCGGAGATTATCGGTCAGCAGCGCCGACCACTCTATCTGTTCGGCGCTGGCCATGTCGGGCAGGCGATCGCGCGCCATGCCGCCAATCTGCCCTTTCGCCTCTCCTGGTTCGACACCCGCCCGGTGTTCGAGACGATCGAGGGCGTTGCGGTCGTGCCGGAAGCCGCGATCGAGCAATGCGTCGCCGACGCGCCCGATGACGCCGCCATCCTCATCCTGACCCATGACCATGGCCTTGACTATCGCCTGACTCACGCGGCGCTCAGCCGCTCCCCCTGCGCCTATATCGGCCTGATCGGCTCCGCTACCAAGGGTGCACGTTTCCATGCGCGGCTGACGCGCGACGGCATCGATACGGAGGCGCGCGCACGGCTGACCTCGCCGATCGGCGTGCAGGGCGTCACCGGCAAGGAACCCGATGTCATCGCCATCGCCGTACTGGCCCAACTGCTGCAATTGAGGACAGCATGATCATCCGGGGCTTTCGCGGCGAACTCCTGTCGGTATCGCGCGATCCGCATCATCATCCCGACGCTATCCGCCACGAACCAGATGGGTTATTGGTGGTGGAGGATGGCATCATTATCGCGCGGGGCGATTATCAGACGCTGGCACCCCGTTATCCCGGCCTCGCGATCGATCATCTTTCCGGCCTGATCGTCCCCGGCTTCATCGACGCCCATGTCCATTATGCGCAGATGGACCATATCGCCTCGCACGGTGAACAATTGCTGGACTGGCTCGATCGCCATATTTTCCCGGCTGAAAAGGCCTTTGCCGACCGTACCCATGCCGACCGGACGGCGAACCTGTTTCTGGACGAACTATTGCGCAACGGCACGACCAGCGCGCTCGTCTTTCCGACTGTCCATGCCCATTCGGTCGACGCCCTGTTCGATGCCGCGCTGGACCGGAACATGCGCATCCTGTCAGGCAAGATATTGATGGATCTGGGACCAGAGGGACTGGCCGACACCGTCGATAGCGCCCGCGATGAGAGCGACGCCTTGATCCGCCGCTGGCGCGGGCGCGGCCGGCTTGGCTATGCGGTAACGCCGCGCTTCGCATTGACCTCATCGGACGCCCAGTTGCAGGTCGCGGGTGCCTTGCTGGCCGATCATCCCGATGTGCTGCTGCACACCCATCTGGCCGAAAATCTGCGCGAATGTGCCGCCGTGGCTGATCGCTTTCCGACCGCGCACGACTATCTCGACGTCTATGACCGCTTTGGTCTGGTCGGCGACCGGTCGGTTTTCGCCCATGGCGTCCACCTGTCCGACCGCGCCTGCACCCGTCTGGCGGAGAGCGGCGCGGGGATTGCCATCTGCCCCAGTTCCAACCTTTTTCTGGGGTCGGGTTTCTTCGATTTTGGGCAGGCGGACGCCCATGGCGTGCGCATCGGCCTTGGCACCGATGTCGGCGCGGGAACATCCTTCTCGCTGCTCCACACGGCGGGCCTCGCCTATCAGGCCGCCCTGTCGCGCCATTATCCGCTCGATCCCTTCCGCGCGCTTTATCTGGCGACGGCAGGCAGCGCGGTCCTGCTCCACATTGACGACCGGGTCGGCGGTCTGGAGCCGGGGCAGGAGGCTGATTTCGTCCAGCTCGACTATGCCGCCACCCCGCTGCTGGCGCGCCGCACGGCCAATGCCACGCTTGCAGACCGTCTTTTCGCGCTGCAAATCCTGGGCGACGACCGCGTCATTGCGCGGACCTACATCATGGGCCAATGCGCCTGGGACCGACAAGGCATAGCATCATGACCGATCTCGACAGCTTCATCCGCGCCCTGCCCAAGGCCGAACTTCATCTGCATATCGAAGGCAGCCTGGAGCCGGAACTGATGTTCGCGCTTGCCAAGCGCAACGGCGTGGCCATCCCCTATGCCAGCGTGGAGGATGTCCGTGCCGCTTATGCGTTCGGCAACTTACAGGATTTTCTCGACATTTATTATGCCGGGGCGGACGTGCTGCGCACCAGCCAAGATTTCCATGATCTGGCCGCCGCCTATTTTGATCGCGCGGCGGCGGACGGCGTGGTCCATGCCGAACTCATGTTCGATCCGCAGACCCATACCGATCGCGGCATCCCCTTCGCCACCGTCATCGAAGGGCTGCTCTCCGCTTGTGGAGACGCGCAGGCGCGCCACGGCATCAGCAGCGCCCTCATCCTCTCCTTCCTGCGCCATCTGAGCGAAGAGGCGGCATTTGCGACGCTGGCTGCCGCAGACCCCTGGCTCGACCGGATCGCCGCCGTCGGCCTCGATTCCTCCGAAAATGGCCACCCGCCGGAAAAATTCGCCCGCGTTTTCGCCGCCGCCGCCGCCAAAGGCCTGCGCCTGACCGCCCATGCCGGCGAGGAAGGCCCGCCCGCCTATGTCTATGAAGCGCTCGACCTGCTCCATGTCGACCGGATCGACCATGGCAACCGCGCGCTGGAGGAGGATGCACTGGTCGACCGGCTGGTGCGCGAAGGCATGACGCTCACCGTCTGCCCGCTCTCCAACCTCAAACTGTGCGTCGTCCACGATCTGGCGGATCATCCGATCGACCGGATGCTGGAGCTTGGCCTGCGCGCGACGATCAATTCCGATGATCCCGCTTATTTTGGCGGCTATATCGCCGACAATTATCGCGCGGCGGCGGCGGCACGCGGCCTTAGCAGAGCGCAAATCGTCCAGCTTGCCCGCAACAGCTTCACCGGCTCCTTCCTGCCACCCGATGCCATCGCCGCCCATCTTGAACGACTGGACGCCTGTCTATGAGGCTGCTTGCCACTTTCCTCGCGCTGCTCCTGACCATCGGCCTCGCCCATGCCGACACGCCCAAACGCAAGGTCATTATCGATGATGAGGGCTTTGCGCTGATGCACCTCATGCTGCTGGAGGCGCCCGACGTCGATGTGCTGGGCATCACCACCGTGTCGGGCAATGTCTGGGCCAATCGCGCCACCGCCACGGCGCTGCGCGGGCTGGAGATCGCCCACCGCACCGACGTGCCGGTCGTGCAGGGCGCGACCTATCCGCTGCTCAATTCCGAAAGCCTGACCGACCGCTGGGAAAGCCTTTATGGCAAGCTGACATGGAAGGGCGCGTGGATGAAGCAGTGGGTCGAACCGACCCAGCAAAGCACGCCACCCTATTTCGGCCCGGACGATCCGGTAAACCTGCCCGAAGGCAATCCGACGACCAGGGCGCGTGACGAGATTGCCGCCAATTTCCTGATCCGCATGGTCCGCCAATATCCCGGCGAAGTGACGATCATCGCCGCCGGGCCGCTCACCAATCTCGCGCTTGCCCAGCGGCTCGATCCTGCCTTTGCCAGCCTGGCGAAGGAGCTTGTCTATATGGGCGGCTCGCTCAATCCCCGGCAGATGCTCGACAATCGCGCTGCTGCTGATTTCGCCCGCGAATTTGTCAACACGCCCCGCCGCGAATTCAACATTCGCTTCGATCCCGAAGCCGCCAGCATCGTCGCGCGCAGCCCGTGGAAGGCGATCACCGTGGTCCCGGTCGATCCCTCCACCGGCACCCAGCGCAGCCGCTCGCTGCTTGACCGCATGGCAAAATCCGCCAGCCCCGACCTCGCCCGCTTCATCGCCGCGATGGAACCCGGCTTCCCGCTATGGGACGAGATTGCGGCCGGCGTCTGGCTCGACCCGACGCTAGTGACTGATCAACAGACCCTCTATGTCGACTATAACAGCCAGTTCGGCCCCGGCTATGGCGACATGCTCTCCTGGTTCGCCCCCTATCGCCCCGGCCTTGGCGAACAGTCCGCTACCGTCATCCGCACGATCGACGCCCCCCGGCTGGAGGCGCTGATGGTCCGCCTGATGGCGCACAGTGTGAAAAAATGACGATCGCCAGCCCGACCGCCAAACGCTAGGATAAGCGCCATGACGATCAAGCTCATCTGCCTCGATGCCGACGACACGCTCTGGCATAATATGCGCCATTTCAACGCGACCGAGGAAGCGCTGGTGGCGATGCTCCAGCCCTTTGCCGACGCCCATATCGCCCGCGATACGCTCAACGCCTGCGAAGGACGCAATCTCAAACTTTATGGCTATGGGGCCAAGGGGTTCACCCTCTCGATGATCGAGACGGCAGCCGAACTGGCCGGGGATCAAATCTCCAAAACGATGATCGAGGAGATTTTGGCCGCCGGACGCGCGCTGCTGGCGCATCCGGTTGACCTGTTCGACGATGTTGCCGACACGCTCGATGCTCTCGCCCACCGGGGACGGCTTGTGCTGGTGACCAAGGGCGACTTGCTGCACCAGGAATCGAAACTTGCAGCCTCTGGCCTCGGCGACCTGTTCAGCGGCATCGAAATCGTCAGCGACAAGACCGAAAACACCTTCCGCCGCGTGTTCAGCCAATATGGCGTCGCTGCCGACGAGGCGATCATGGCGGGCGACTCGATGCGATCGGACATCCGCCCCGCGCTGGAGGCGGGGGCCTGGGCCGCCTATATCCCGCAGGAAGGGGCCTGGGTCCATGAAATCGCGGACACCCCGTCGGACCATGTCCGCTTCCGCCAGATCGATCGCCTTGCCGAGCTGCCGGACCTCATCGACACGATCGGTTAGACATCCCCGTCGCCCAGCCAATGCTCGGTCTGCGGCGGCAGATATTGCGCCATGCGGTCCAGCAATATGTCCGGGTCATTGTCGATCAGCAGCATCGCCCGGTGCCGGGGCTGGAGGAAGCCCTCCGCGACCACCGAATCGATGAATGTCGACATCGGCGTATAGAAGCCGTTGACGTTGAGCAGCCCGCACGGCTTTTCATGATAGCCCAGCTGCGACCAGCACCAGGCCTCGAAAATCTCCTCCAGCGTGCCGATGCCGCCGGGCAGGCACAGGAAGCCGTCGGCAAACTTGGCCATCATCGCCTTGCGTTCATGCATCGTCTTGACGACATGCAGCTGCGTGATGCCCGGATGGTCATGCTCGCGCGCCCGCAGCGCTTCGGGAATGACGCCGATCACCTCGCCGCCCGCCGCGCAGACAGTATCGGCAATTACGCCCATCAGCCCGACCGTGCCGCCGCCATAGACCAGGCCAATGCCGCGCTCGGCCAGCAGCGTGCCGACCCGTTCGGCCGCTTCACGATAGACAGGCGAGTTGCCGGGCGAGGAACCGAGATAGACACAGATCCGCATCAGGCCAGCCGCTCAGGCACGGACAGCGCTTCTTCGACGATCGTGCCTTTGGCGCCGACCGCTTCCCAGGGGAACACGAACCAGCGCTTATCCTCGTCCCGGTCGATCATCTCCGCCCAATAATCCACCGTCACGCGCGACCGGCTGTTGGTGATGATGACGGCAAAGCGCAGATTATCGCCATTGCAGCCATTATCCGCCAACAACCGCCGCACATAGTCGATCGTGCCGCCACTGTCGTTGATGTCGTCCACGAACAGCAGCCGCTGGCCCGCTGCACTCTTGGCCGCGACTTTGGCCAGCAGCTCGTCGGCAAAGCCGGGCACCTTGGAACTATGGTCGATCGAGAGCATTGGCAGCTCTGTCTGGTGCGAGATATAGACCGCCGGCACCAGCCCGCCGCGCCCGATGCCGATGATGAAATCGGGCGTCCAGTCGCCCTGTTCAACCTGCCGCGCCAGCATTTGCACATTGGCGACAAAGGCGTCGTTGGAGATATAATGGAGCTGAGGCTCGGCAGTTTGGCTCATGGCAGGGGGGTCCGTTGACGGTCAGGAAAGACTGTCCGTTATCGGGTCTGCACGCATTGGGCAATCGGCACAAAGGCGCTCATGCGACGGCGGGACCATCGATCGATATCGGATAGCTCAATTGCGGGAAGCCATTTTCGATTTCCTGCAAGGCAATGCCCGCCGCATAGGATGGCGTGCGCGCCGATGCGGTGCAGAGCGCCAGCGTCATCGGCCGCAAGATCGGGTCGGAAATCTTGGTGAAGGACAGCAGGCCGCGCCGCACCTCGGTAATGACGTCTAGCGACGTCAGCACGCCGATGCCCACGCCCTGCATGACGAGCGATGTGATCATCTGGATATTATCCGACGATACGGCCCGGTCGATCACCACGCCGGTCGTCCCTTCCAGCACCGAAATCTGCTCGTAAACCGCCAGCGGTTCGGCGGGCACGATCAGCCTGGACCCCACGCAACTGGAAAAGCGCGCCTCCCTTTTACTGCCAAGCGGATGACCGGTCGGCGTGACGAAGCCCAGCACGACCTCGACAAAGGACCGCACCGCCAGGTCGCGCACCGTTTGCGGCTCGAAGAAGATGCCGAAATCCACCTCGCCGCGCACCGTCGCCAGCCGCGCGGCATCATTTTCCAGCACCCGCACGCCAATGGTGATGCCGGGATATTTGCTCTGGAGCGCCTGGATCGCGGCGGGGACATAGCCTTTGGCCAAAGCATCAATGACGGCAATATCGACATGCCCGCGTTTTAAGCCCCGCAGATCCTCTATCTGCGCCCGGACATCGGCCATATTCTTTTGCCATTTGCTGCCAGCGGCCATCATGATCTCGCCCGCCGCCGTCAGCCGCAGCCCAGTCGGTAGCCGCTCGAACAGCGGCATCCCCAGATTGGCCTCGACATTCAAAATCTGCCGATCGATCGCGGAGGCTGACACGTTCAGCTCATCGGCTGCCCGCCGGATCGACCCCAATCGGCCTACTGCTATGAAATAGCGCAAGAAACGTGAAAGTGCCGGCATACCCACCCTATTTTTTGCAACACTGCGTCGAATTCATTGCATTTGATCGCACCACGTCAAGCCCCTAGTTGCAATGCACACCACATCGTCTGCCGACGATTGGCGGGAACCATGGCTGTGCGTGCTGCAACGCACCGTTGCAAAAGGGCGACGCCACAGGTCCCGTCCGGCCGCGGCACAAGCCTGTCGTGAAGACATATATGGCTGGAATTTCTCAATGAAATCCAGCCGCCGATCAAAAAGGGAGAGGAACAGGGAGCTTTAACAGCAGGGCGATCAATATGTGCCGCCCTGTTTCAAATGGGGGGTATCTTATTCATGGCGAACATTCATCGACTGCACGACACAGCGCCGCATCAGGACCGTCGCGGTCGGCCTTTTGGCATGATGGCCGCCGGCCTGTTGGCCTGCACCGCATTGACGACGCCTGTTTGGGCGCAGGATGGTGCCCCTGTCGATGCACCTGCTCCGGGCGATGAAATCATCGTGACCGGTGCGCTCAACGCGCTGCCGGACAAGGATGTCGGGTCGATCTTCGGTTTTGCCAAGACGCTGGTGGAAACGCCCCGTTCGGCCTCCACCATCAGCAGCGAACAGATTGAGCGCTTTGGCATCACCGACATCTACGATCTGGTCGCCCAGGCACCCGGCACCTTCACCAACAGCTTCTTTGGCGTCGGCGGCGCGCTCGACATTCGCGGCACCCCTGGCGAAGTCTATTTCCGTGGTATGCGACGCCTCGACAATCCGGGCAATTACCCCACGCCGATCGGTGCGTCGGAACGGATCGACATCGTCCGCGGTCCGGCCTCGCCCATCTATGGCCCGTCCAAGACTGGCGGTTACATGAACTTCGTGCCGAAATCGGCGCGGGTGAAGGACGGGTCGCTGCTCACCGGGCCGGAAGGCGAAATCAGCTACACCGGCGGCAGTTGGGAACGCAACGTCATCAAGGCGAGCGTGCGCGGCCCGGCCAAGATTGGATCGCAGGAATTCGGCTACAGCGTCTATGCCGAGATTGAGGATAGCGGCAGCTATTATGACAATATGTCGACCAAGCAGACCATCCTGCAGGCCGCGTTCGACACCGACGTCACCGACACGCTGCGCATCGAATTTGGCGGCCAGTATCAGAAGTTCATCGGCCAGCAGAATGGCGGCTGGAACCGCCTGACCCAGGATTTGGTCGACAACGGCACCTATATCACTGGGTCGGCCCAGCCGCTCGATACCAGCGGCGATGGGCAGATTTCCCAGGGGGAGATCAACGCGGTCATCCCCGGCGGCTTCTCCATCTTCGGTGGTTTTGGCTGTGGTAACTTCTCGGCCTTTGCGACCGCCTTCACCGACGCCTGCTTCACGTCCTCCTATCCCGCGCTGGCACTGACCAATGTTGGTACGACCAAATTGAGCCGCAGGAAGGTGCTCACCGGCAAGGACGACACGCTCGAAAACCGCGGCACCGCGCTCTATTTCGATACGATCTTCACGCCCGACAGCGGCCTGGAGATCAAGAACCAGGCCTTTTACGACAGCTATGAAAATCTCAACGAGAACAGCTACGGCTTCTCGCAATTCCACAACAGCTGGGTGTTTGAGGACAAGATCGTCGTTTCCAAGACGTTCGACAGCAGCGCGGGCAAGTTCGCCTTCCAGGTGTCACCGTCCTTCCGCTACACCAAGTTCGAACATGCCGACGATTTCAACTATGAATATTTCCACCGCGTTGACCTGAGCCAGGGCTATGATGCGCGATCGAACCGTTTGCTGTCTACCGAATGCGACTGCGATTATACCAGCTATGTGAAGGGTCATTACAGCGACATCGCGCTCGCGGGTCTGGCTGATCTCGATTTCAGTTTCGGCCTCAACCTGCTGCTCGGCGCGCGTTACGACCATGTGAAGGTTGACGTCACCAATATCGGCAGCAAGATGGAAACCGCGCCCGCCATCAGTTCGGCGCAGGAAAGCAAGGGCGGCTTCTCCTGGTCGGCCAGCGCTTCCTACAAGCTGCCGTTCGGCCTCATCCCCTATGTGACGGCTGCCAAGCAATCGACGATCATCGCCGGCCAGGGCGCGGAAATTCTGGTCGAGGATGCGGTCGCCGGGACTTTCATCTCCGCCTCTAAACTCTATGAAGGTGGCATCAAGGGCAGCTTCTTCAACAATAAGCTCTACGCTGCCTTGTCGGTTTACAAGCAGAAGCGGACGGACTTCAACGCACAGGCGATCGTCACCAACCAGTCGGTCGAGACCAAGGGCATGGAGGCGGAATTCCGCTGGTCGGTCAATGATCATCTGCTGCTGACCGGTGCTTATACCCACACCAACGTCTACAATCTGACAGCGCTCAACAGCGGTGTGCTGTTCAGCTTCTTCGGCATTGAGGATCTGGTCAACGTCACCAACCAGTCGCTGCATCTGGGCGGTCAGCCGATCGGCCTGGTGCCGATCCCCGACAAGAATGCGTCGAAGCGCGCGGGTATCCCGGAGGATATGATCTCGCTGACCGGGACCTATTCCTTCGACAATGGCATCGCGCTCAGTGGCAGCCTGGTCAATGTCAAGTCGGTCTTTTCGGGTCAGAGCCAGGCGGTCAAGCTGCCCGGCTACACGGTGGTGGATCTGGGCGCATCGTTCGAAACCGGCAACTGGCTGTTCCGCCTTGTCGTCAAAAATGCGACCAATGAAAAATATTTCCGCGCCAACTTCACCGAATTGTTCGGCAGCACCATCGTCCTGCCCGAACGGCCGCGCAGCTTCCAGGCGACGGTATCGTATAAATTCTGATGTCTGTGGAGGGCGCCGGGCGACCGGTGCCCTCCATTCTTGATCGGTTATAAGGGACGTCCCATGCGCCTCCTGTCTTATGTCGCGACACTGGCGAGTGCGACCCTGCTTTTGACGGCCCCAGTCGCGGCCAGTGCCGCGCCGCTGTCAGGTGTCGAGGACTGCCTGCCCGGCAAGGCCTGTGCCCATCCGCTCCCCGTCCGTGTCGTCATCGTGTCGCTGTTTGAAATCGGCGAGGATAGCGGCGACAAACCCGGCGAATTCCAGCTGTGGAAGGAAAGGCGGCATCTTGATACCCGCATCCCTTTCCCCCAGTCCCATCACGACCTCTATTATGATCCCAAGACCCAGATATTGGGCATGGTCACGGGCATGGGTAATATCAAATCGGCCACCGCGACCATGGCGCTGGGTCTCGATCAGCGGTTCGACCTGTCCCACGCCTATTGGCTGGTCGCGGGCATTGCGGGGATCGACCCGCAGGATGCGTCGATCGGATCAGCCGCCTGGGCGCGCTATCTGGTCGATGGCGACCTGGCCCATGAAATCGACGCGCGGGAAATCCCGGCCGACTGGAAGAGCGGCTATTTCGCGCTCCACAGCAAAGGCCCCAATGATCCCAGCCCACCGGTCGGGCAGGGCGAGATATTCGAGATCAACCCCGCGCTGCGCGACTGGGCCTTCAATCTGACCAAGGACATGGTCCTGCCCGACGATCCGTCGATCCAGAAGGAAAGGGCGCGCTTCACCAACCACCCCATGGCGCAGCGTCCCCCCTTCGTCCTGAAGGGCGATCAGCTTGCGGCAATGACCTTCTGGCATGGCGCGCGGATGACTGACTGGGCCAATGACTGGGTGAAATATTGGACGCAGGGGAAGGGCGAATTCGTCACCTCCGCCATGGAGGAAACCGGCATCTATCAATCGATCACCTATCTCGACAAGATCGGCAAGGTGGACAAGCAACGCTTCATGGTGCTGCGCGCGGGCAGCAATTTCACCATGCCGCCACCGGGCGACACTGCCGCCCATTATCTGCTGACCGAAAATGAAGGCTATGCCGGCATGAACGCCGCGCTCGAAAGCCTCTATCTGGTCGGGTCAAAGGTGGTGGATGAACTGATCGGCCATTGGGACCGCTACGAAAAGACCGTGCCGCAATAGCATGGCGCTGACCGTCATCCGCAACGCCGACGTCCTTGTCTGCATGGACGATCCCCGGCGGGAGATTGCCGACGGGGCCGTGGCTTTTCAGGATGGCGTCATCGTCGCGGTAGGGACGACAGCGGAACTGACCTCGTGGCTGGCGGAGGCTGATGAGTTGGTGGACGCGGGTGGCTGCGTTATCACTCCCGGCCTCGTCAATACCCACCATCATCTCTACCAGTCGCTGACCCGTGCGCTGCCCGGCGCTATCAACGCCTCGCTGTTCGACTGGCTGAAACGCCTCTACCCCATCTGGTCGCACTATCGCCCGGAGGACGTGTTTGCGGCCACCCAGTTGGGCCTTGCGGAACTCGCTTTTTCAGGCTGCACGCTCACCTCTGACCATCTCTATCTCTTCCCCAACGGCGTGACGCTGGACGACACCATCGCCGCCGCGCAGGGCATCGGCATCCGCTTCCACCCCACCCGCGGCGCGATGAGCGTGGGGGAAAGCGATGGCGGCCTGCCGCCCGATAGTTTGGTCGAGGATGAGCGTGCTATCCTCAACGACACGATCCGCGTGATCGACCGGTTCCATGACGCAGGGGAGGGGGCGATGGTCCGCGTCGGCGTCGCGCCCTGTTCGCCCTTTTCGGTCAGCCAAGGCTTGATGCGCGACGCCGCTTTGCTCGCCCGCGACAAGGGGGTGATGCTGCACACCCATCTCGCTGAGGATGCTGACGACGTCGCCTTCTCGCTCGAACGCTTTGGATGCCGCCCCGGCGATTATGCCGAAAGTCTGGGCTGGGTCGGCCCCGACGTTTGGCACGCCCATTGTGTCCAGCTCGACGCCCGCGAAATCGCCCTGTTCGCGCGGACCGGCACCGGCGTCGCCCATTGCCCCTGTTCCAATTGCCGCCTTGGTTCCGGTATTGCCCCGCTCAAAGCGATGTTCGAACAGGGTGTGCCGCTCGGCCTTGGCGTCGATGGCTCCGCCTCCAGCGACAGCGGCAATTTGCTGCTGGAAGCGCGGCAGGCAATGCTGCTCCAGCGCGCGATCGGCGGCCCGGCCGCCTTCGATCCGCGCGATGCGCTGTACATCGCTACCCGTGGCGGCGCAGAAATGCTGGGCCGCCACGATTGCGGTCAGATCGCACCGGGCAAGCGCGCCGACATCGTCCTGTGGGACATTGTGAACGTCGCCTCCATGGGCGCGTGGGACAAGGTCGCAGGCCTGATCCTCAGCCCGCCCACGGGCGCGCGCGATATGTTCGTCGAAGGGCGCGCGGTGGTGCGCGACGGCCAACTGGTCCAGGCCGACCGCGCCACCATCCTGCAAGCTGCCGACCGCTCGCTCACCCGCCTGATGAGTCTGGCCTGATGACTCCCATTACAGCAGATCAGGCGCGCGATCCCGATCATTTCCCCGGCCTCGCCGTGGCAATTCCCCTGGGCGTCCAGCATGTGCTGGCGATGTTCGTCAGCAATCTGACCCCGGCGATCATCGTGGCGGGCGCAGCCGGTTTCGGCTTCGGATCGGCCGATCCCACTCCCATGATTTACATGATCCAGATGGCCATGCTGTTCGCGGGCATCGCCACGCTGATGCAGACGATCGGTATCGGACCGGTCGGCGCACGTCTGCCGATCGTGCAGGGGACCAGCTTCGCCTTCCTGCCGGTGATGATCCCGATCGTCGCGGGGCAGGGGGTGGCGGCGATGGCGCAACTGACCACCGCCGCCATTATCGGCGGCCTGTTCCACGCCTGTGTCAGCAGCTGCATCGGCCGTATCCGCTTCGCCCTGCCGCCGATGGTCACGGGGCTGGTCGTGCTGATGATCGGCCTGTCGCTGATGCGCGTCGGGGTGCAATATGCCGCCGGTGGCGTCGCGGCGCAGGGAACGCCCGCCTATGGCGCGGGGAGCAGCTGGATGCTGGCGGGCATCGTCGTGGTCGTGACTTTGGGCCTCAGCTTCTACGGGCGCGGGCTGTGGTCGACCGCTTCGGTGCTGCTGGGCCTGCTGGCAGGCTATGCTGTGGCCGCGGCGATGGGGCGGGTGTCACTCGCCCCGGTCGCAACGGCGGGCTGGGTGATGGTCCCGCAACCCTTCCATTTCGGCTTTGCAGTCTCGCTTCCAGCCATATTGGGCTTCTGCCTGATGGGCTTCATCTCCGCAATCGAATCGATAGGCGCGGTATCGGCCATTTGCGAAGGGGGCGCCGGACGCCCGGCCACGAACCGCGAACTGATCGGCGCGACCAGCGCGGACGGGCTTGGCACCGCGCTGGCGGGCATGTTCGGGGCGATGCCCAACACGTCCTTCAGCCAGAATGTCGGCCTGATCGCTATCACCGGTATCATGAGCCGCCATATCGTGACGATCGGCGCGCTGTTCCTGATCCTGTGCGGCTTCGCGCCCAAGATCGGCGCGCTGATCACCACCATCCCGATCGAGATTTTGGGCGGTGGCGTGATCGTGATGTTCGGCATGGTCGCATCGGCAGCGCTCTCGATCCTGTCGGGCGTGGAATGGACTCAGCGCAACATGCTGATCTTCGGCGTCGCGCTGTCGATCGGCATCGGGCTGGAACTGGAGCCGGACGCGGTATCGCACCTGCCGCAAACGCTGCGCATCATCCTGACATCGGGTGTCCTGCCCGCCGCACTGGTGGCGGTGATCCTGAATCTTGCCGTCCCCGACCGGCTCAGCGCGGGATCGCTTCAAACGCCGTAAGATCGCGCTCCAGCCGCGCCTGAGCCGCAGCTTTGACATTTTTCGCCAGCCAGGCGCCGCATCCTGGCGCATCCATCGCCGCGCACGCCGCGACCCGCGCGCCGCCGGGCTTGTCGTGCCACAGGCTGTCGCCGGGCAGGAAGCTATAATGCAGCCCGTTGCGCACAATCTGCTTCAAATCCATGTAGCGCAGCCCCTGTTCGGTCACTGCGCGCAGATATTCGTTGGTCATGTCGCTGCGTGACACGCCTTCATCGTCGGTCGACAGCACCACCGGTACGCCCGCCTCGCGATAGAGCGAGAGCGGATGATCGCTGCCCTTCACCCCCAATATGACGGCGTTGCTGGTCAGGTTGATCTCTACCGCCACCTGATCGCGCGCCATCCGCGCCAGCAGCGACGGTGCGTCGCTCTCATAGGCGATGTCGATGCCATGGCCGATCCGCCGCGCGCCCGCGACCTCCACGGCGCTACGAATGTGAAAGGCCAGATCGCGCGATGGCACCAGCCCCAGCGTCAATTCACCCGCATGGAGCGACAGTTGCACCTTGGGATGCCGCGCTTTCAGGAAGGCAATCATCTGCATGTGCAGCGCATAGTCACGCACCGCGACGGGATCATGCTCTGGCGCGGCGATGTTGACGCCGACAAAGCGCGGATCAGCCTCGACCAGGGCAAAGCCGAACGCCAGCTGCGCGAACACCTGCGCTGGTGGGCTGGTGCGGATCGCGGTGTAAAGATAGCGCATCGCCACGTCACAGGCTGGCTTGGCACTCGCCGTCCCGCACCTGTCGATCGCCGCACCCTGCGCATCATAGCCGTCATAATCGGCCTTCGCGCTGGCGACTGCGTCCGGCAGCAACGGCACGATCTTCGCGTATAGCGCGGCCAAATCGCTGGCGTCGGCATCGGCCATCTTCATGCCCAGCATCCAGCCAGCCCGCGCCCCGCTGCCCAGTTCGACATAGGAGACATGATCAGCCGCCGCCTGCTGCCGGGTCAGCGCCATCGCTTCGCCGACATGGCGGCTATAGGCCGGGCCGAACGCATCGAAGGTCGCGAAGAAACGGTCATAGCCCGACACTTCCGGGTCACCCACGCCCGCCTCGAAACCGCGCGTGGAAAAGGCGTCGATCGCGCGCGAATAATGGGAATAGGCCTTCTCCAGCCCCGCCGCCGCTATGCGCCCCGGCGCGGTACAGGGCGGCTCGACGATATGATGATTGTCGGTCCTGATGCACAGCCCGTCCGCCGCCGCCCAGCGCAGATAATCCTCCGCGAAATTGGCGCCGCCCGCATGATTGTGCAGGTTGCCACCCTTGGGCATCGCTTGCAGGAAGATGCGCAGCCGCGGACTGCTGCCGGCGATCTTGTCCAGATAGGCGGCCGTGCGCGCTTCATTGGATAAGGGGGCAGCGGGCGTCCGCGCCATGATCGGCCCGGCACTTACCATCAGCCCCACCAATAATACAGCCACCCGCGTCATAAATATCCCCCGTTTCGCGGCCCTTCTGGCGACGACACCTGCAATGTTCAATGACGATATTGCGGACGTCCCGTTGCCAAAATCAGTGCGGCTCTGTCCACCGGGGTAGCCTAATTTTGCGATCCCTCCGTCCCGTTAACGGCAATGGACGCAACGCCCAAAGCCCAATAGGGCCGCGCTCATATCCAATTTGCGCGGACGGACGGCGGACGATGAGCCGCCAAGCGTTCTGTCAGGTTGAAGGGGGCGGCGCGCAGCCGTCTGCGGGACATGGGATCATAGTGAATGGGCCTGAACTGGCATCCGACATTGCCCAGTTGCATATTGGCGTTCAGCGCGCTGGTCGCCACGGCATCGGTTCTGGCGCGGCCTGACGATGTGCCGCAACTGCCCGCCGTTGCGGCCGTAACCGCGCCGGACGCGGCCCCCGCGATCCTGGGCGACTATTGTTCGCGCTGCCACAATGACAACGATAAGATCGCCAACCTGTCGCTCGACGATGTCCGCAATGGCGACCTGTTTCACGGCAAGAATATGGAGATTTGGGAGAAGGTGCTGCGCCGCACCCGCCAGGGCGAAATGCCGCCGCTCAACAAGCCGCAGCCAACGCCGGCCGCCAGAGCCGCCTTCGTCCAGTGGCTGGAAAAGGGGCTGGACAGCTATGCCGCCCAGCATCCCGATCCCGGTCGCGCCACTATCCGGCGCTTGAACCGCGTCGAATATGCCAATGCCGTGCGCGATCTGCTGGCGCTCAAGGTCGATGTCAGCCGCGAATTGCCGCAGGATAATTCGGGCTATGGCTTCGACAACATCGCCGATGTCCTCAGCGTCTCACCAACACTGATGGACCGTTATATCGCGGTCGCGGGAAAGGTCGGCCGCATGGCGACGGGCCTGACGTCCCGCCGTGAATTTGTGACCTCCTACGAAGTGCCCAAGGACGGATCAGTCATGAATGCCGGTCGCCCCGCCTATAATGAGCGCGCAAGCGACGACCTGCCTCTCGGCTCGCGCGGCGGCGGAGCCTTCACTTATTATGCCCGCTACGACGCGACTTATGAAATCAGCGGCTGGCTGAACGCCAACACCAATAATGAAACCGACCGGCAGAAGGAGGATAAGGTCAGCGTTCGCGTGCCGTTGAAAGCCGGGGCGCATGTCATCGGCCTGTCCTTCCGCCGCCAGATCGCGCCAGACGAAAGCATCCAGACGCTGCGCAACGATCTCGACAAGGTGCCGGTGCCGACCGCCGCGCCGGTGATGCTGCCAATGGACGTTTCGGTCGATGGCGTGCGCGTCAAAACGGTCGACGTGCCGTCCTACCGCATGTCGCCGCGCTATTCGCAGCAGAATTACCCGCGCGACGTCCTCCAGATTGACGTGGCCGGACCATTTTCGCCCAAGGGCGTCGGCAGAACGCCCAGCCGCGACCGCATTTTCCTGTGCAAGCCCGCCCGCGCCACCGCCGAAACCGCCTGCGCCCGGCAGATCGTGGCATCGCTCGCCCGCCGGGCCTATCGGCGTCCGGTGACCGACAGCGACCTGACCCCGCTGATGCGCGTTTATGCGACCGAACGCGCCCAGTCCGATTTCGAACATGGGGTCGAGGCGGCGGTGGAGGCGATCCTGGTGTCGCCCCACTTCCTGTTCCTGGTCGAACAGGATCCGGCGGGCAGCAAGCCGGGCGGCGTCCGGCCCCTGACCGATCTTGAACTCGCCTCCCGCCTGTCTTTCTTCCTGTGGAGCAGCATCCCCGACGAAACCCTGCTGCATCTGGCCGAAACCGGCCAGTTGCAGAAGCCCGGTGTCATCGACGCGCAGGTCACGCGGATGCTGGCCGATCCGCGCGCGCAGGCGCTGACGACCAATTTCGCGGGTCAGTGGCTCTATTTGCGCAACTTGGACCAGCAGCGCCCCGACATCACCGTTTTCCCCAAATTCGACACCCGCCTTCGCAGCGCCATGGCGCGTGAGACGGAAATGTTTTTCAGTTACGTTCTGCGGACCAACCGCAGCTTGCTGGATTTCATCGCGGCGAATTATACCTTCCTCAACCAGCGGCTGGCCGACCATTATGGTATCAGCGGCGTCACCGGCACCGCCATGCGCCGCGTCAGCCTGGACCCGGCGTCCAATCGCGGCGGCCTGCTGGGGCAGGCGAGTATCCTGACCGTCACCTCCTATGGCAATCACACGTCCGTCGTGAAGCGGGGCAAGTGGATTCTCGACAATCTGCTCGCCGCATCGCCACCGCCACCACCGCCAGACGTGCCCGCCTTGCAGGAAAAGCATGACGGTCGCCTGCTGACCGCGCGTGAACAGCTGGAACTGCATCGCAAAAGCCCGGCCTGCGCCGCCTGCCATGTGAAGATGGACCCGCTGGGCTTCAGCCTAGAAAATTTCGATGCGATCGGTGCCTTCCGTCAGAAGGATGCGGGCCAGCCCATCGACGTGTCGGCGCGGATGCCTGACGGCACCCAATTTGCCGGGCTTTCCGGGCTGAAACGGATATTGCTGACGCAAAAGGACGAGTTTGCCAGCGCCTTTACCGAGCGGCTGCTGACCTATGCGCTGGCCCGCGGCGTGGATGCGCGCGACATGCCGGCCATCCGCACCATCGGCCGCAGCGCCGCCGCCGACGGCTATCGCATCCAGACCGTCATCAAGGGGATCGTGCATAGCGCGCCCTTCACCCTGCGAAGGACAACCGGTCAATGAGGGGAGCAAGATGATCATCCTGCGCAAACCGCTTAGCCGCCGTACCCTGTTGCGCGGCGCAGGCACGACCATGGCGCTGCCATTTCTGGAAGCGATGATGCCATCGGCCAAAGCCGCCGATGTCGCGGCCCGGCCCAAGCGGCTCCAGATATTCTATTCGCCCAACGGCATGATGATGAACCAGTTTCTGCCGACAACGCAGGGACCGGGTTTCGCATTGCCGCCAACGCTGGAGCCGCTGGCGCCGCACCGCGCGCAGATCAGCGTCATTACCGGCCTTGGCCACCCCAGCGCGGCGGCGATGGGGGATCGTCCCGCCGGCCACGGCCGCTCCTGCCCCGCCTTCATCACCGGTGTCCATGTCAAGCAGACCGAAGGCACCGACATACGCTGCGGCATTTCGGTCGATCAGGCCTATGCCGATCATCTGGGTGACGCGACCCAGCTCAGCTCCCTGGAACTGGGGATCGATCAGGCCAGCCTGCTGGGTAGTTGCGACATCGGCTATAGCTGCGCCTATACCAACGGCATCAGCTGGCGGAACCCCACCGTCCCGCTGCCCGTCACCGCCAATCCGCGCGACGTGTTCGAACGGCTGTTCGGCGATGGCGACGCGCTGGACGCCAAGAGCCGCGTCGCCCAGTTGCGGCGGCAATCGAGCATCCTGGATTTCGTAATGGATGACAGCGCCCGGCTGAGCGGCGCGCTGGGGATGGAGGATCGCCACAAGCTCGACGAATATCTCGAAGCGACCCGCGACATCGAACGGCGCATCCAGCGCGCCATCGCATCGGGCGGCGGCGCGCAGAGCGCCGATCTGGAACGGCCTGCTGGTATCCCCGACAGTTTCGACGCGCATGTGCGCCTGATGATCGACCTTCAGGTGCTGGCGATGCAGGCCGACATCACCCGCATCGGCAGCTTCATGATCGGCCGCGAACTCAGCAACCGCACCTATCCCGAAATCGGCGTGCCGGATTCGCATCATATGCTCAGCCATCATGGCAACAACCCGGAAAAAATGGCCAAGCTGGCCCGGATCAACCGGCATCATATGGAATATTTCGCTTATTATCTGGACCGGATGAAGGCGGTGAAGGACGGCGAAGGATCGCTGCTGGACCGGACTTTGGTGCTGCGCGGATCGGCCTTTGGCGACCCCAATGAGCATGACCATATGGACCTGCCCGTCATTGTCGCGGGCGGACTGGTGCCGGGCGACCGGCATATCGTCGCGCAAAAGGGGACGACCATGTCCAACCTGCTGCTGAGCGCGCTGCATGTGCTGGATGTCCCCGCAACCCGTTTCGGCGACAGCGATGGCCCGTTCAAGGCGCTGACCAGTGCCTGATCGCCTGCGCGCTCTCCTCGCCTTGCTGGTGCTGCTCGCCGGTTGCGGCATGGCGCAGGCGCGCGCGCCGCAGAAGGATGACGGGCTGGCGCGCGCTATCGTAGCCAATGACGTCTTGGCGGTGCAGGCCGCGCTGGCAGATCGGGCCAACCCGAACCAGATATGGGCCTTCGGTGCGACGCCGCTCAGCTGGGCGGTGAATGTCCAAAATCCATCGATCGTCGCTGCGCTGCTGGCCGGCGGCGCAAGCGTCAACAGCGCCGATCAGGATGGCGTAACGCCATTGTCTCTAGCCTGCGAACTGGGCGAGCCGATAATCGTAACACAATTGCTTGATGCGCGCGCCGATGTGCGCGGTGTCCGCGCCGACGGCACGACCCCGCTTGCCATCTGCGCCCGCTATGGTCCTGCCGACGCCGTCGCGCGGATGCTGGCCATGGGCGCGGCCCCGGACCGGATCGACAGTCGCGGCCAGACGCCCCTGATGTGGGCTGCCGCCGCCGGACGGACTGAAGCCATCGCCCTGTTGCTGAAAGCCGGAGCAAACCCCAACCGCGTGTCGAAGGGTGGCTTCACGCCCCTGTTCTTCGCGATCAAGAGCGGCGTGGTTACCGCCACCCAGGCGCTGCTCGCCGCGGGCGCGGACAGCGCCTATCGCGGCCCGGAAAACACAAGCGCGGCGCAGCTTGCGCTTTATCAGAAAAATTACGGCGCAGCCGCCCTGCTGGTGCCGCATGGCGTTGACGTGACGGAGCGGGACCGGACCGGGGAGCAACTGCTCCATGGCGCGGCGGCAGGCGGCGACACGGAACTCATCCGCCTGTTGCTGGCCGAGGGGGCCGATTCCAATGGCCTGACCGGCCCGTCGCGAGTCACCTGGGTAACCGAAGCCAATTTCGGCGTTCCCCCGCCGCCAGTGCCACCCACGCCGCCGCTGCTGATCGCTGCTGCCAACGGCCATAAGGATGCGATGGCGCTGCTGCTGGCCGCGGGGGCCGATCCCCGCTTCGTCGCAGCCGACGGCACCAATGTCCTGCTGGCAGCCGCGCGTGGAGGCAGCGCGGCCACGCTCGACTATGCCCTGTCGCTGGCGCCTGTCGTTGATGTGACAGGACCATATGGCATGACCGCGCTCCACTGGCTGCTCGCCGGTGGCGTGCAGCCGGAGCTGGAAGCGATGCTGCGCATCCTTGCCGCCCATGGCGCGCGCACGGACATTCCCAACAAATTCGGCGCGACTGTCGCCCAGATGGCCGATGGCGGTCTCACGGAAGTGAAGCAGATTTTTCGCACCGTCTTTCCGGACAAGGCATCAGTGAAAATGGCGGGTGCCGCGCCGCAGACCGTTCCAGACCATTGAACAGCCAAAAAGCAGGGTAGATTATCGCATGACCATATCGCCGTCTTTTCGCCGCCCGACGCTCGCGCTGCTGGGATTTTCGCTGATCGGCCTGCCGATGCTGGCGGGACCGTTGACAGCCGCCCCAGCCGCCGCGCCCGCGCCCAAGACGGCGATCGCTGCGCGTCAGGCGGGCTACAAGAAAATGGGCGCAGCCATGAAGGCGCTGAACGACCAGCTCAAGAACGACGCTCCGGCGAAAGCCGCGATGGTCGCTGCGGCCCAGACGATCGCCGCCACCGCGCGCGATCAGTCCCGGCTGTTCCCGGCGGGCAGCGGCCCGACGGCGGGCGTCCCCACCGACGCGCTGCCCAATATCTGGACCGATCGCGCGACCTTTGACGGGCAGATGGCGAAGCTCGTCGCCGAATCCGGCAAGCTGGTCGGCATCGTCAATGGCGGCAATGCCGACGCCATCCGTGCCCAGGCCAAGGCGACCGGCGGCACCTGCGCCGCCTGCCATCGCCAGTTCCGCGCCGACAGCTGAGCGATCCCGCCATGCCGATCGACGCTCCATCCAGACGCTCGCTTGTCTGGGATATCTATATCCGCCTGTTCCACTGGCTGCTCGTCGGCCTGCTGGGCTTTTCCTGGTGGAGCGGCGAACGGCATGAGATGGAATGGCACCGCCTGTCGGGCTACGCTATCCTCTTCCTCCTGATCTTCCGCCTCTATTGGGGCTTTGTGGGCAGCGGGACGGCCCGTTTCGTCCATTTCGTGCGCAGTCCGCGCACGGCCTTCGCCTATCTCCGCAATCTCAGGACGCGCCCGTATCGCGCCACAGCCGGTCATAATCCGGTCGGCGGATGGAGTGTGGTACTGATGCTCGTCAGCCTGATCGCGATGGTGACGGCAGGCCTGTTCGCGGTGGATGTGGACGGTCTGGAATCCGGTCCCCTCGCCGATTATGTCAGCTTCGATCAAGGGCGCGTCGCCGCTGATCTGCACGGCCTGTTGTTCAACCTGCTGCTCGCCCTGGTCGCGCTCCACATCGTCGCGATCCTCTATTATCTGCTGCGTCTGCGCCATAATCTGATCGGCCCGATGATCCATGGCCGCGGCACCATGCCGGTCGAGCAAGCAACGGACCTGCCCGTCGGGTCACCCTGGAAAGCGCTGATCGGCCTGCTGATCGCCGCCGCCTGCACCTGGGCCATCGGCTTCCGCTAAGCCTTGCTTGCCTCTCACCCTTTGCTGCGGCGCGGGCGCAGCGCGTCGCGCATGGCGATGCTGGAATTGATCCGGGTCACGCCGGGCATTCGCGACAATATCTCGCTATGGATACGCTCATAGGAGTCGACGCTGTCCGCCTCCACCCGCAACCAGTAATCGACCGCGCCGGTCATCAGGAAACATTCGCGGATTTCCGGGCATTGCCGCACCGCATGTTCGAAGCGGGCGAGATGATCCTCGGTCTGCCGGTCCAGCGTCACCTGCACCAGCACATTGACCAGCCTGTTGTCGTCCCGCCCGCCTGCCACGACCGTATAGCCGCGAATATAGCCCTCTGCCTCCAATTGGCGGATGCGGCGGTGGCAGGCCGACGGCGACAGGCCGACCTCCGCGGCGATCTCGGCATTGGATCGCCGCGCATTCAGCTTGAGCAGGCGCAGAATCGCGCGATCCATATTGTCGAAGGACATGGCCATATATGCAAATTCCCTGAAACAATCGGTGATATAAGCGGAAAATATCGAATAATCATCCGCTGATTGCGTGGATATTCGAACAAACGTGATTTACACTGCGGCGGTATCGGAAAGGGAATGGCGATGCAGCATGGGACCGCGGGACATTTGCGCATCGACCTTGGCGCGCTGGTGGCCAATTATCGGCTGATCGCCGGGCATGTCGCCCCCGCCAGCGTGGCCGGCGTGGTCAAGGCTGACGCCTATGGCCTGGGGGCCGCCCCGGTATCGGCGGCCCTCTATGCCGCAGGCTGCCGCCATTTCTTCGTCGCCCATCTGTGCGAAGCGGTGACCCTGAAACCGCATCTGCCGACCGACACCACCCTCTATATCCTCAATGGCCTGCCGCCCGGTGCGGAAGCGGATTGCGCCGCGATCGGCGCGGTACCGGTCCTCAACGCACTCGAACAGATAGATAGCTGGGCCGCCCTTGCCCGCACTCTCGGTCGCCGCTTGCCGGGCGTGATCCAGGTCGATAGCGGCATGGCCCGCCTTGGCCTGACGCCCGACGATCTGGCGAGGCTGCGCCAGTCGCCGGAGCTGCTGGACGGTAGCGACCTGCGGCTGGTCATGACCCACCTCGCCTGCGCCGATGATCCCGACGACGCCTTCAACCCGCACCAACGCGCCTCCTTCGACGCTATCGCCAGCCAGTTTCCGGGCGTCCCCCGCTCGATCGACAATTCGGGCGGCGCAATGACGGCGGGCGTCGGCCATGGCGACATCGTCCGCGCCGGGATCGCCCTCAATGGCGGCGCGCCTCATGGCCAGCCCAATCCCATGCAATCGGTCGTCGCGCTCGACGCATACATCGTCCAGCTACGCACTGTCGAAGCAGGTGCCGGGGTCGGCTATGGCCTGACCCACCGTTTCGATCGCCCATCCCGTGTGGCGACCATCTCGGTCGGCTATGCCGATGGCTGGCCGCGTCATTTGAGCAACCGTGGCAGCGCCTGGATCGGCGGCGTGCGGGTGCCGATCGTCGGGCGGGTCTCTATGGACAGTATGGCGCTCGATGTCACCGACGTCCCCGATGCCTTGCTCCACGCCGGTGCGCCGGTCGAGCTGATCGGCCCGCACCAGACGATCGACGATGTCGCGGCGCAGGCCGACACGATCAGCTACGAAATATTGACCCGGCTCGGCCACCGCTATGCGCGCACCTATCTGCCCGCGCCGGTCGCCACCCCCGACAGGAGCATCATGGCATGAAGGTCGTCATCCTGGGCGGCGGCGTCATCGGCGTCACCTCCGCCTGGTATCTCTCGCAGGCGGGTCATGAGGTCGTCCTGATCGATCGCCAGACTGGCGTGGCGCAGGAAACCAGCTTCGCCAATGCCGGCGAAATCTCGCCCGGCTATGCGTCGCCATGGGCCGCGCCCGGCATCCCGGCCAAGGCGCTGCGCTGGCTGTTCATGCAGCACGCCCCGCTGATCCTGCGCCCCAATGTCGACATGGCGATGCTGCGCTGGATGATCGCGATGCTGGGCAATTGCAATGCCGCCGATTATCGCATCAACAAGGGGCGGATGGTGCGCCTCGCCGAATATAGCCGCGATCAACTAATCGCCCTGCGCGCCGATACTGGCATCAGCTATGACGAGCGCAGCCAGGGTACGCTCCAGCTGTTCCGCGAACAGAAGCAGCTCGACGGCATCGCCAAGGATATAGAGGTGCTGCGCGCCGACAATGTCCCGTTCGAGGTGCTGGACCGCGCCGGATGCCTGGCCGCCGAACCGGGCCTCGCCGCCAGCGCTTCGCCCATCGCGGGTGGCCTGCGCCTGCCCAATGACGAGACGGGCGACTGTTTCAAATTCACCAATGCCCTCGCGGACATGGCACGCGCGCGCGGCGTCCAGTTCCTGATGGGCCGCACGATCAAGGGGTTGGCGCGCGAAGCCGGGCGTATCGCACATGTCGTCACCGACGATGGCCCGGTCAGCGGCGACGCCTATCTCGTCGCCATGGGCAGCTTTTCGCCGCTGCTCCTCGCCCCGCTCGGCCTGCGCCTGCCAGTCTATCCGGTGAAGGGCTATTCGATCACCGTGCCGATCATCCAGCCGGATGCTGCCCCGGTCTCCACCCTGCTCGATGAAAGCTACAAGGTCGCGATCACCCGGCTGGGCGACCGCATCCGCGTGGGCGGCATGGCGGAATTGTCGGGCTACACCAATGATCTGCCGCAGGCGCGCCGCGACACGCTTGACCATAGTGTCGGCACGCTGTTCCCCGGCGCGGGGGATCTGAGCAAAGCGACATTCTGGAGCGGGCTGCGGCCGATGACGCCCGATTCCACCCCGGTGGTGGGGGCCACGCCGATCGACAATCTGTTCCTCAACACCGGCCATGGCACGCTGGGCTGGACCATGGCCTGCGGGTCGGGCCAGGTAATCGCCGACCTGATAGGCGGCCAAACCCCCGCGATCGAGACCGCCGATCTGGCGCTGGCGCGCTACGGCCGCTGATTTTCAAAGAGGATAAAGTCATGACCATTACCCGCATCGAAACCGGCCCGCGCATGAGCGAGGCGGTCATCCATGGCGATACGGTCTATCTGGCCGGTCAGGTCGGCGAAGGCGACAGCGTGACCGCCCAGACCCAGAGCGCTCTGACCGAGATCGACCGTCTGCTGGCGCTGGCGGGCAGCAGCAAGGCGCACATCCTTCGCGCAACCATCTGGCTGGCCGACATGGCCGATTTTGCGGAAATGAATGCGGTGTGGGACGCCTGGATCGCCGACGTCGCGGCCCCCACGCGCGCCACCGGCGAAGCGAAACTGGCAACGCCCGACTATAAGGTGGAAGTGATCATCACCGCCGCCCGCGCCTGATCCGGCACGGCGCAAAAAAAGCGGGGCGCTCTGGAGAGAGGGACAGAGCGCCCCGGCTATGCCCTCACTTAGAAGGGCAAATTATACATGGTCGTCGCGTTGTCCTGCAGCACCTTCTTCTTGACCGCATGGTCATAGCCGCCCAGCACATCGACGACATGCGCCTGCACGCCGGGATAGAGCGATGTGGGATGCGGGAAGTCGGTTTCGAACATCACCTTGTCCACGCCGATGGTTTCCAGCAACAGCTTGGGACCGACCTTCTCGAACCAGAAGGTGACCCAGAAATGGTCGCGGAAATATTCCCATGGCCGCTTGTTGAGCAGGCCTTTCTTGGTCGGCAGCATCTCGTTGAACTGATGCTCCAGCGCCTCGATCGCGAAGGGCAGCCAGCCCATGCCGCTTTCGATGAGGCCGATCTTCAGCTTCGGGTGACGGTCCAGCCGTCCCGACACCATCCAGTTGCCCAGCGTCGCGGCATTGCCGATCGAGAACATCGTCGCCACCACCGACAGCGTCTGTTCAAAGCCAAAGCCTTCCCAGGTCAGCGTATTGGGATCGACCGCCGAATTGAGGTGGAAGTTGAGCGGCATACCGGTCGCTTCGCACATCTCCAGGAACGGCGTCCAATAGTCGTGCAGGAAGCTCGGCACGCCGACACGTTCGGGCGTGTCGGGCAGGACGAAGCCCTTGAGGCCCATGTCGTAACAACGGCGCGCTTCGGTCTCCAGCGCCTTCTGGTCCCAGAAGGGCAGATGACCCATGTTGAAAATGCGGTTGCCCGACACCTGCTGATATTCGGCCGATGCGTCATTATACATCTGGACGATGGCCAGCGCGAGGTCGGGATCGCCCAGCGACATCAGCGACCCGGCCTGGGTCACGCCCGAATTCTGGAAACCGATCTGGGCATAGACGCCCATATCGTCCATCGCCTGCAACCGTTCCTTGATCAGATGACCACCCGGATGCGCCTGCTCCAGCTTGGGAAAGGCGAGCCGTCCCAGCAGCTTGTTATTGTCAGCGCGGATGACATTGCCACCCATCGACCCGAAATTGCGGTCGCCGACATACCAGCGTTCCACCCCGTCATTGTCCAGCTTCACATAAGGAACCTTGGACTTTAGCGCAGCGGGCGCGCGCGAAGTGAACAGGTCGGGCGCTTCGGTGATATGCGTGTCGGTATCGACGATCTTGATTCCGGCAAGCGACGGGTCCAGCCCGCCGGACTGAGACGCATAATCGACCTCACGGATGACGCCGCCCTCGGTATAGCCCTCGGCCGACCAATATTTGCGCGCGGATGCGGCCAGTTCCTCGTTGGCCTTGTCCTTCACGTCAGCCATGCTTGGCCTCCATCGTCTGGCGGCTGGCATCGAACAGTGGGGAGACAGGCGCGGGTGCCGGTTCCTCGACGCAGCGATGAACGGCCTCGTTCAAGGTGCGCAGCAGGCTGTCGGCATCGATCTGGTCGGACGGCTCATAGACAAAGCCAATCGCCAGCGGCTGGCCGTCGGGCATGTTGGGCAGCAGCACGGCGGTGACGTCGGCAATCGAGCCAAAGCCCGCCTTGCCCGTGGCAAAGCCATGGTCGCGGCAGGCCTGGACCTGCGCCGCCATTTCGGTGGGCAGGAATTTGCGGTCGGCGCTCGCTTCGGCGTTGAGGCGACGGATCATGCCGTCGCGACGCGGCTGGGCAATGGTCGACAGGAGCAACCAGCCAGCGGCGCTATCGGACAGATGATCCTGCTGGCCGCCGCAGAAACCGGCGGGACCGGCAGTGCGGAAGGTCCGCTTGCCAACGCGCCAGTTGAACACCTGCACCTTCAGCCCGACCATGCCGAACACGGCCACGCCAAGCCCGGTCTGCGCCGAAAGCCGGTCGATCAGGCCAGTGAGCGCACCATCACGGACCAGCTTGGGCTGAACGGCAGCCCCCAGCATCGCGGCGCGTGGGGTGGGTGAATAGGAACGCGAACAGGGATCCTTGTGCAGCAGGCCAAGGTCGACGAGGCTCGACAGCAGTTCAGACGTGCTGGACTGGGGGCGGTCGAACCGGCGGACAATGTCCATCACGGTAGCCTGGGGATGATCCTCATCGAAGAATTCGAGCACTTCGATGACGCGCTTGGCGATCTTAGCCTTGTTGGACTCGACTTGAGCCATGGTCCTCTCCTCCGGTTTATGAACAGTAGTGTTCACTAACGCGGCGGACCTGTCAATTAAAAATGAGATGCTCTCGTTTATGTGCTGTTCATCGTCGCATTGTCCAACTCGCTGTCGGTTTCGTCGAACAGGCGGCGAAGCGCCATGCGATCCGTCTTGAGCGACGGAGTGCGCAGAAAATCCGCACAAAACCGCCATTTCACCGGGACATGAGTGGCGAGCAGATGCGCGCGGACATGCGCCGCCAGCGTATCGGCATCGACCGGCGAGGCCGCAGGCGACAGCCGGATCGCCGCCGCCGGAACCTGCCCCAGCCGCGCGTCCGGCACGCCGATGACTGCCACCTCGGCGACCGAGGGGTGCAGCATCAGCGCCTGTTGGATCGACTCTGGCAGCAGCTTGAACCCGCCCCGGATGATCGCCCCGTCCGCCCGGCCCAGCAGAAACAGGAATCCGTCCGCGTCGATCCGCGCCATGTCCGACGTGCGAATCCAGTCTGGCCCGATTCGCGGCGATATGACCTCCAGCAATCCGGGCGTATCGGGCTGCAGGGGCGTCCCGCTGTCCGCATCGACGATACGCAATTGCGCTCCCGGCATCGCACGGCCCACCGTCCCGCGCTTGGCCTTGCCCCATGTCGCGTGCAACTCCGCCGTCATCATCGCCACCGGCCCGGCAAATTCGGTGGCACCATAGGATAGCAGGATGGGGATGCCATAATGCGCCTCGAACGCCTGCTGCACGCCGGGGTCGAGCGGCGCCGCGCCGCAGCCGATCGCCTTGATCGACGCCAGATCGGCGACCGGAATATCCGCGTCCAGCACCCCGCGCACGCTGCTGGGCGGCAATCCGGCATGGGCCGGGCGATAGCACAGCACATGGTCGTGCCAGGCGGCGATGGTGAACCGCTCCAGCAACAGCATCCGCTGCCCCCGGATCAGCATCGGCAGGGTGGAATAGAGGCCCGAAATATTGCCGATCGGAAAATAGAGCAGGAAAGGCGGCGCGGCCTGCACATCTTCGCCCTGCCTCTGGGTCAGCGGCGACCCCAGAAAATGCTGCTCCATCAGTGTGTAGGACACGGCAAAGGATTTGGGCGGGCCGGTGGTGCCGCTGGTCAATATCTCGATCTGCGGCTGATCCGGCCCGGTCCGCTTACACGCCGCTCCGGTCGCCGCACTACGCAGCGTCGCGTCCATGCCCTCCAGCGCGATCACGGCCACGCCCTCGTCCCGCGCTGCGTCGATCACCGCTTCGGTCAGGTCGTCGGCAAAGGCGATCAACGCTGGTCCACCTGTCCGCACGACATCGCGCGCGATTCCGCCGGGCGACTGGAAAGCATAGATCATGCGGATCGTGCGCCCTTGCGCCAGCAATCCGAGCAGCGCAGCCAGCGCCGCAGGCCGGTTGCGCGGCACGAAGGCGACCGGCGCATCCGGTCTGACCCCGCTGGCGGCCAGCGCCGCCTGCACCGCATCGGCAACTTGACGGATCGCCCCCCAGTCATGCCAGCGCCCTTCAAATTCGATCGCCGGCAGCGCCGGGTCACGCCGCAAGGCGTCAATGCTGCATTGCTGCAAACTCATGCCTGTCTCCCTGACGCGACGGATAGTGGGGCAGGGCAGGGTGTCCCGCCAACCATCTTGCGCAACGCTATGGCGATGAATGGGAAGTTTCGGTTTGCGACACCGACACGGGCTTCTAGCCTGCCACCGATGACGCCGCCCGCCGCCCCGATCGACCCGCAGCAACTCACGATTTCGTGGGACGGGGAGAGCGCACCCTATGCGATTGTCGATCTGGACGCCGTGCAGGACGCCACTCCCTGGCACCTGCCACCCTGTCCGCTGATCGGCATCGGCACCCCAGACCATCCCCGCGCCAAAGACGTCGATCTGTTAATCGAAGCGCCGGTATCTCTTGCCATTATAGCTGCCGCCATCGACGCCCAGCCAAAGGCGGCTGCGGTGCTGGTCCAACTGTTGCGTCTGATCGCAAACATGGACGCCGCGCCAGCGCTGGTCGCCGAATCGCTCGCCTATGGCCTGCTCCAGGGCAGTGACGCGCATGCCCAATGGCTTGCAACTCGGACCCCGGCACCAGCCTCACCGCCCGGCGACGTCCGGCTGGACCGCACCGATGACCAACTCATCATCACGCTGGACCGCGCCCACGCCCATAATGCGATCGACCGCGCCATGCGCGATGACTTGCGCGGAGCGTTCGATCTGGCGGCGCTGGATTGCGACATCGCCCGCATCAGCCTGCGCGGGGAGGGGCGTAGTTTTTCGGTCGGCGCAGACCTCTCCGAATTTGGCACCACCCGCGATCCCGCGACCGCCCACGCCATCCGCATGGTCACGCTCCCCGCCCATGCGATTGTGCGCTGCGCCGACCGGCTGGACGTCCATGTGCAGGGCGCTTGCGTCGGCTCAGCACTGGAAATGGCGGCCTTTGCCACTCGCCTGACCGCCAGCCCCAGCGCCTGGTTCCATTTGCCCGAGCTGGCGATGGGCATCATCCCCGGCGCGGGCGGCTGCGTTTCCGTATCGCGCCGGATCGGGCGGCAACGCGCCGCGCTGATGATCCTGTCAGGCCGCCGGATCAGCGCTGCTACGGCACTCGACTGGGGCCTGATCGACGCCTTCATGGACGATTGAACCGCCGATCATCGTCAATCTCACATCTCCCGCGTTCAGCCGCGTCCGCGCGTCGTCCCAACCCCGGTCCAGCAAACACAGATCCGCCGCAGCGCCCACTTCAACCCGCCGCACCCGCGACAAATCGACCGGATCGGCCAGGAACAGGTCGCGCGCCTGCTCCGGCGTCAGCGCCTCATCCACTCCCACCAACGCGTCCGCCGCCGTGCGTCGTGACACCGCCGCGCGCATCGCCGCCCAGGGATCGGCGCTGCCAAAGGGCGCATCGCTCCCGCCCGCCAGCACCACGCCCGCCCGCACGAACGCACCCAGCCGATAAAGGAAGGGCCGGTCGCGGGCATCGACATCGGTCAGATAGCGGTCGCCCCGCTCGGCGATAAAATGGGGCTGGCTGACCGCCTGCAATCCCATCCTTGCCATGTCCGCCAGCAGCGTGTCCGGCGTCACCCCGGCATGTTCGATCCGGTCGCCCGGCATCACCCCGGCCTCGCCCAGCGCTGCCAGCGCGAACACCAGTTCGGTCTGCGTCGTGCAATGGATCGCCGCCACCCGCCCGCGATCATGCCCACCACGCAGGAAGGCCACGCAATCGTCAAAATCGGGCAGTGCCTGTTCATGCAGATGCAGCTTCGCCGGGCCAATCTCAATACCGGACGGGGGCGGCGCGTCCGACAGTCCCAGCGTCCCGGCCAGCACTACCCGCTGCGGCAAATGCCCGGCGCGATGCTCGCCAGCAAAATGTGCCGCCATCGCCCCGTCATTGGCGGGAGACATGTCGGTCACCCCCGTCACCCCCATCGCCGCCAGTTCCGCTCCAATCGCGGCAAAATCCGGCGGCACGCTACCGAGCCGGTCGCGCAACCATGGGTCGGCATCGAACAGCTGCCCGCTCGCCCGGTCCAGCCCCGGTGGCGACGGTCCATCGCCCAATAGCAACGCCATCGCCGCGCTGTTCAGAAACCACATGCGCCCTGACCGATGCTGCACCCGCACCGGCCGTGCACCCGCCCAGCGGTCCAGCCGCGCCGCGTCCAGCATCCCGGCCACACTCTCATGATAGCCGATGCCGCGCAGCCAGCCTGCACCGGGCCGTGCCAGCGCCGCCGCCAGACCCTCCTCGTCCAGCACATCAGGCGGCCCGCACGCCACCGACTCGCGCGCCACCGCCAGCGCGGCGCAATGGATATGATGGTCATGCAAGCCCGGCAGCAACGCCCCGCCCGCCGCCTCGATCACCCGCTCGCCGTCCACCGGCGCAAGCAGCCCGATCGCTACGATCCGCCCGCCTGAAATCCGCACATCGGCCTGCGTCTGCCCGTCCATCTCCGCCCGCCGGATCAGCATTGGGCCAGCCAGACGTCATTATCCTGCCCCATCGCCGCCACGCGCCCGGCGGGACGCATATCCGTCACCGGAAAAACCTCCCCCTGCGCTGCGCCCCATGCCTGCAAGTCCGTCATCAGCGCCTTCTCGTCGCGCCGCCTCTCGCTGTCCAGCGCCATGGCGACGATCGCGCTCATCGACAGGATCATTCGTGCGCCCCGTCCGTCGCGGACCCGATCCAACGCCAGCCGCGCGGCATATATGCCGGTCAGCGGATCGGCGCAGGCATCCCCGCCAAAGCCCACTCGCCCGCTTGCGGCTATTATGGCATCGCTCAAACCACCCGCCACGCTGGCATCATCGCCAAAGCCGATCCAGTTGCCAGCATCACCCGTCGCACCATGGCCGGTGATCGTCATCCACACCAGCCCCGGCACCGCCCGCACCAGCGCATCGGCGTGGATCCCCAACTGTCGCAACGCGCGCGGTCGCGCCGCCTCTACCACCACGTCGGCGCGTCGGATCAGCGCGATCAGCGCCTCCCGATCCGTTTCCTCACGCAGGTCCAGCGCCACATTATCCTTGTCCTGATTGATCCGTGCAAACAGCGCCGGATCGCCCTCGCGCATCCGGTCGGGCCGGTTGCGGCTCTCGACCTTCACCACCTGCGCCCCGGTCAGGCCGATAAGATGCGTGGCCAGCGGCCCCGCCCACAGCGCCGACAGGTCGATGACCAACAACGGTTCCGTCCGTGCCTTGACCGGCCCCTCGGCCGTCACCTGGCAGGGCGGCGACACCGGCACTTCCCCCAGCCGCGCGATCGCCAGCCCCAGCATACGCCCCTGCGTCACCAGCGCAGCACTATCGCGTGCAAGAAAAGCGGCTAGAATCTGAGCATCATCACCGGGGTCGATCCCGCCGTCCTGAAATAGCGCAGGCAGCATCGCCCGATCGTCATCGCGCGCCAGCGCCAGCGCGACATGCCCGTCCCGCGCGGCATAAAGACGGCATCCACCCCCCGCCGACACCGCGCCCGGCACGGCAAAGCCGTTCAGCGCCGCCCGCTCACCCATCAGCATCGTTCCGGTAAGCGCCGGAGGCATCCCCATCGCCCGCAACTCTCCCTCCGCCCATCCAGCCAGCGGCAGGGTCAGCGCGCGCGGCATGTCAGGCGGCAAACAGCTTCTTGATCTCCCGCCGCAACAGCTTGCCCATTTCATTATAGGGCAGGGCATCGGCGAACAGCACCCGTTCCGGCACGCGCGAGGATCGCAGCCGGGCGCGCACCATCTGCTTCAATTCATCCTCGCCTGGCGCGTCATGCCCCGCGCGCGGCACGACGATCAGCCCAACGGCTTCACCCCATTCGTGGGAGGGGATGGCGACCGCCGCCGCTTCGGCCACCGCCGGATGGGTCATGACCACATCCTCGATTTCGCCGGGTGAGATATTCTCGCCCCCCCGCACGATCACATCGTCGGCCCGCCCCGACAGGAACAGATAGCCGTCCGCGTCGATATAGCCCGCGTCGCGCGTCGGGAACCAGCCGTCGGCGTCCAGCGCGCTGCGTTCGCGATATTCGCCCGACACCTGCTCGCCGCGCACATAGATTTCGCCTGGCTCACCCGGCGGCAGCACCGCGCCATCCTCGTCGCGAATCTCGATCTCTACAGTCGGCAGCGGTCGGCCAACCGATCCCAGCCGCGCCCGTACGATCGGGTCGTCCGATCCATGCGCCGCGCGATGCTCGTCCGGTCCCAGCAGGGCGATGGTCGAACTGGTCTCGGTCAGCCCATAGGCATTGGTAAATCCGGTCGCCGGAAACAGGTCCAGCGCCTGATGGATCAATTCGATCGGCATCTTGCCGCCACCATAAGCGATTGCGCGCAGCGCCGGCAGGTCAGGATTATGGCCCTTCGCCATAGTCTCAATGATCCGCGCCAGCATGGTCGGCACGACAAAGGCATTGCTCGCCCCTTCGCCCGCCGCCAGATCGAGCCAGGCTTCGGGCGAGAAAGCGGGCAACATCAATATCCGCCGCATCGCATAGATGGAGCTGAGCAAGGCGGCGATGCCCGCAATATGGTATGGCGGCACGCTGACCAGCGCGGCATCCTCTTCCGGCGCTGCGGCAAATTCGACCGTGCCCAAGATATAGGACACAAGGTTCGCGTGGCGCAAAATCGCTGCCTTGGGCGCGGCGGTGGTGCCGCTCGTGAACAGCTGGATCGCAACGCCCTCGCCATCCTCGCCCTCGCTCGGCGCATCGACAGCGCGCGCCTGCGCGGCCTCGACAAAGGCGGCGCGAGTCAGCACGATATTGCTGTCCGCCGGGCAAAGCCGCCTTACCCGATCCACATCGCCCACGATCAGCGCCGGGGTGATCCGCTCCAGCAGCGCGCCAAGGTCCGCGTCCGCCAGCCGGTAATTCAATGGCACATAGGGGACGCCCGCCAGCGCTGCGCCAAACAGCGCCATCGCCGCCGCCTCGCTGCTCTCATCCAGCAACGCGACATGGGCGCAGCCGCTGTCGCGGATCAGCGCCGCCGCGCCGCGCGCGCCAGCCAGCAGATCGGCATAGGACCAGCGCTGACCGTCACAGACCAGGCCGATACGGTCGGGCGCTGTATCGGCGGCCATTTCCAGAAAAAGGGCGATGTTCATGGGGTAATGTCAGTCCGACGCGGGCAGGGGCTTGGCATCCTTGATGCTCAGCGCCACGCCATCGACCGACAGCGATCCCTTGCCCGGCTTGACGCACAGCAGCTCGAACGTCCCGGCCGCATCGATATAGCGCTTGCCCATCAGCGTGCCGGCGGCAAAGGCCGTGTCCGGCGTGCCGATCGCATCGGGCTTCGCCTCGCCCATCGCCGCGCCGCCACATTCTATGCCGCCAGTGCCGCTGCGGATCACCATCACTTCGGTGTCACACACCGCGCTTTTCAGTTTCGTTCCGGGCTTCATGTCCATCCTGCCTTTCAAAGCGTCACGCAATTGCGCCGCTGGCTTTCCATTGTTCGATCTGGTCCCATTCGACACCCAGTTCCATTAGCACAATTTCGGTATGCTCGGATGCCTGCGGCGCGCGGGTCGTTTCCAGAGGCTTGCCGTCAAACTGCACCGGGCCACGGACCAGCCGTAACGGCTTGCCACCATCGGCACCCTCGACCTCGATGATCATGTCGTTGGCCAGCGCCTGTTCGTCGGTCAACAGGTCGGCAAAGCTCTGCACCGGCGCCCATTGGCCCTTCATGGTTTTCAGGTGCGACCGCCAATAGGCAAAGGGTTTTTGCGCGAATGCCTTGACCAATATGTCGCTCGCCGCGCCCGCATTTTCGATCAGCGACAGCACATCCTTGAAGCGCGGATCGTCCGCTGCTTCCGGCACGCCCACATGCGCAAACGTATCGGCGATCAGGCCGGTCGGGCTGACCATGCACAGGTTGATCGTGCCGCCATCGGACGTGCGGAAATTGCCCATGAACGGGTTGCGCAGCGATCCGCCTGATACCGGCATCCCGTTGCGCGTCTCGATCCCGGTTTCCATCACCTGCGAAATCAGCGCGCCCGATGCCCACCAGGCTGCGCTCAGCAGCGACACGTCCAGTTCGGTCGCCTCGCCGGTCCGTTCGCGATGGAGCAGCGCGCCGGAAATGCCCCCGGCGATGAACATGCCGCCGATCGAGTCGCCGAATGCGGGAATGCCCTGGGTCAGCGGACCCGGCAGGGCTTCGGGCGTCATCGCATAGGCGACCCCACTGCGCGACCAGAAGCAGGTGCCGTCAAAGCCGCCAATTTCGCGCTCCGGCCCCTTGTCACCCAGCGCGCTGCCACGGGCATAGATGATGTTCGGGTTGACCGCGCGGATATGTTCAATGTCAAACTTGTTCTTCTGCCGCACCTGGGGCAGGTAGTTGGTCAGGAACACGTCGGCCGTCTTGGCCAGCTCGTAAAGCACTTCCTGTCCTTCGGCGGTGGACAGGTCGATGCCCACGCTGCGCTTGCCGCGATTGGGATGCTCGAACAAAGTATGGCGCAGTGGATCGAGCGTCACCCCGCCCATGTTGAGGAACCCGCGCTGGGTGTCACCGCGCACCGGATGCTCGATCTTGATGACGTCCGCGCCCCAATCGGCCAGGATCGCCCCTGCGGCAGGCACATAGGTGAATTGCGCCACTTCCAGTACGCGCACACCCTTCATGACCTGGGTCATAAACTCTTATCCCCTCATTCGCCGCGCAACGCGACCTTCATCGCTTAAAAGTGGTAGAAGCTGTGGCGGTTGCCGCAAGAGCCGACAGGCTGTTGGATGCGGGCTATCGCTAGCGCGATGCAAAGCCCCGCCTCAACGCCGCCACGATATGCGGCACGGTCCGAAAAACTGGGATTGAGCGCCGGGAAATCCAGGCCGATAGCAGGCGGGATAAGATACCGGAAGGATTGCCATGCTGATCGACTCTTCGCTTTCCGCCATCGTCACCGGCGGCGCATCGGGCCTGGGCCTGGCCACGGTAAAGGCGTTGCGTGCTGCGGGTGCGAAGGTCGCGATCTTCGACATCAACCAGGATCAGGGCGAAGGCATTGCGGCACAGGTCGGCGCGACCTTCCACCGCGTCGATATCATGTCTGAGGAAAGCGCGATCGCAGGCTTCGACAGCGCCCGTGCCGCGCAGGGGCAGGAACGGCTGCTGGTCCATTGCGCCATGGTGTCGAAGGGCGGCAAGACTGTCTCGAAGGACAAGGAAAGCGGCGGTTTCAAGCGGCTTTCAACCGAAGATTATGCGATTTCTGCGCAGGGCATATTGGTCGCCAGCTACCGCATGGCCTCCATCTCCGCGCTCGGCATGGCCGCGCTCGATCCGCTGGCCGACAATGAACGGGGCAGCATCATCCTGACGTCCAGCGCCGCGGCGGAGGATGGCCAGGTGGGGCAGATCGCCTATGGATCGCTCAAAGCCGGGGTCAACGGCATGGTCCTGCCAATGGCGCGCGATCTCATGGATCTGGGGATTCGCGTCAACGCGATCATGCCCGGTATCTTCGCGACCCCGCCGATGCTGCGGTTCAAGGAGATGAACCCGCCCATGTATGAAAATCTGGAAAAATCGGTGCCGTTCCCGCGTCGGCTGGGGCAGCCCGAAGAATTTGCGTCGCTCGCCATGGAGCTGGCCCGCAACAGTTACATCAACGCCCAGACCTTCCGCATCGACGGCGCGATTCGCTTCCCGCCGCGCTGATCAGCCGCATATTCTGACGCCGATTGCAGGGCGCGTCGCACCAGCGGCGCGCCCTTTTCTTCGCACATGCAAAAATAAAATACTAAGCTAGCTTGACATGTTTTTGACGAACTACTAACCTGGCTTAGTATTAAATGAATCGCTCTCCTTTTTATGCCCAGAGGTTCACCATGATCCGTTTTGCCAAAATCGCCGCCTATGTCTCACTCACTGTCGCCGTCGTGCCGCAGGTCGCTGCCGCTGATGACGCGGTGCAGCTGACCTCGGCCTCGACCATCGCCACCGAATATAAGGGCAAGATGCTCTACACCGCGTCGGGCGATCGCCTTGCCGCCGTCTATCGCGTCGGTGCCGATGGCGCCGCGCAGATCATCCTCAATGGCAAGATGGTCGCCGTCCCTGCCGCTAGCCTGGCTGCTGCCGATGGCAAACTCGTGACCAACCTGTCGAAGCGTGACCTGCTGACCGCGCGTTGATCGGAGGGGCCACGCCCCTACGTATTGAAAAGGCCGCTCCCTGACCCGGAGCGGCCTTTTCACGTCTTGGCGATATTCTCGGAAATCATATCCAGCAGCGCATTGATCCGGTGCAGGTCGTCATGATCGAAGCCGGCAAATGCCACTTCCTCATTAGCGCGCGCAATCCCTGCCAGTTGCGCCGTGATCGCCTGTCCCGCCTCGGTCAGGAACACCGCATGGGCGCGGCGATCATCATCCTTGGTCCGCCGTTCCAGCAGCCCTTCCGCACATAGCCGGTCGATCAGTCGCCCGGCCGACGCTTCGGCAATTTCCAGCATATTGGCGATGGTGCGTTGTGTCGCGCCGGGGTGGCGCGCGACCACCGCGATCACCGTCCATTGCGACCGCGTCACGCCCAGCCGCACCACGCTCTGGTCGAAATGCGCCCGCAACTGCCGCGCGATCACCGCCAGCTTCAGCGAAGCGTTGCGCATCAGCGCCTTCGCGTCATCAGCCAGCAGATCGTCATTCGGTTCAGCCATGAAGCGCGTACCATAGCGCCATTGCGGCGAAACGAAACCGTCCTCGTTGCAAGCCTGCGCGATGGTCTGCGCTGGATCAGACACGTTCGATGATGATCGCTGGCGCCATGCCGCCTGCCGCGCACATGGTGATCAGGCCATACCGTCCGCCGGTCCGCTCCAACTCGTCCAGCGCCGTGCCGATCAGCACCGCCCCGGTCGCGCCGATCGGATGGCCCAGCGCAATCGCGCCGCCATTGGGATTGAGCTTGGCCCGGTCGATGCCCAGATCGCGGATGAACTTCTCGGTCACGACCGCAAACGCCTCATTCACTTCAAAGACGTCGATATCCTCGACCCGCAGCCCCGCCCGCGCCAGCACCTTGCGCGCCGCCGGCACCGGCCCGTTCAGCATCAGCGTCGGGCAGTCGCCCATATTGGCGGTCGCCACGATCCGCGCGCGGGGTTTCAGGCCATGGCGCTGCGCATAATCCGCCGACGCGAGCAGGATCGCAGCGGCTCCATCAACCACGCCCGACGACGTTCCGGCATGGTGCAGCGGCGTGATCGCCAGATCAGGATATTTCTGGTTGATCAGCTGGCGGAAAGTCGGCCCGTCGGCGCGCGATGGCATGTCCAGAAAGGCGGCAAAGGCGGGCTTCAATTGCGCCAGTTGTTCTGCGGTCGTGTCGGGCCGGGGATATTCTTCATGGTCCAATATGATCGCGCCCGCATCGTCCACTACCGGCACGGTCGATCGGGCAAAGCGCCCTTCCTTGAGTGCGATTCCAGCGCGCCGCTGGCTCTCCGCGCCAAAGGCGTCGAGCTGCTCGCGGCTGATCCCCTCCATCGCGGCAATCGCATCGGCGGCCACGCCCTGGTTCGACTGGGGATGCTTGGCCTGCAACCGCATATTGCCCGTGCCAAGCCCGCCGACCGATGGCACGCCCGCTTCCCGCAACGACTGGCCGTAGGACATGACGTGCGACATCATCTCGGTGCCGCCTGCAATAACCAGATCTTCCATCCCGGCCATGATCTGCCCGGCGGCCAGATTGGTGGCGGTGAGCCCGCTGCCGCAGAATCGGTCGAGCGTGACCCCTGAAGCGCGCACATCATAATCGGCGTCGAGTGCCGCCATCCGTCCCATATCGCCGCCCTGCAATCCCATTTGCGCGCTGGTGCCCCAGATGATGTCGTCCACATCTGCGGTATCGATGCCGTTGCGGTCGCGGATCGCGCGCAGCACGGTCGCTGCGACATGCTGCGGGTGCAGATGCGACAGCGCACCCTTGCCCAATTTGCCGATGCTGCGCGGGGTGCGGACCGCGTCGATAATATAGGCCTCTGCCAAGGCTCGTCTCCTGTAGATTGCTGGCGTTGCTATCGCATGGAAGGCGCACATTCCCAATCGCATGGGCGATTGATAAGGCGGGCCGGGACGTGCAGGGTGGACGGCAGGACAGCCCGTTGCCCAAGGTGGGTCGGGATCGAAAAGCGCAGGAGGCGGGATGGCGAGTGCCGGGCATGATCGGTCATCAGGCGGCACCTTTGCGCCGCTGCGCGAACCTGTGTTCCGCCGTATCTGGAGCGCCAGCCTGCTGTCCAATTTCGGCCAGCTGATCCTGGGCGTCGGCGCGGCGTGGGAAATGACCCGGCTGACCCCGTCACCCGGCATGGTGGCGCTGGTGCAAACCGCGCTGATGCTGCCGCTGATGCTGGTGGCGCTGCCCGCCGGTGCGCTTGCCGATATGTTCGACCGGCGGCGCATCGCCATGGTCGGCCTGGCTTTCTCCATGATCTGCGCGACCATCCTGACCTTGCTCGCCTGGTCCGGCCATAGCTCGCCCTGGATGCTGCTGGCCTTCTGCTCGCTTATCGGTGCCGGGGTCGCGCTCTATTCGCCCGCCTGGCAATCCTCGATCAGTGAACAGGTTGGGGGCCATCATCTGCCCGCTGCCATCGCGCTCGGCACGATCAGCTATAATGTCGCGCGCAGTTTCGGCCCGGCGATCGGCGGGGTGATCGTGTTGGCGGCAGGCGCGCACGCCGCCTTTGCCGTCAACGCCATCGGCTATCTGCCGCTGTTCATCGCCTTCTTCCTCTGGCAGCGCCGCCATATCTCGTCGCGTCTGCCGCCTGAACAGATTCACCGCGCGATCGTGTCCGGCGCGCGCTACGCCCTTCACGCCGCGCCGATCCGCACGGTACTGGTGCGGGCTTTCCTCTTCGGTCTGGCGGGGGCATCCTCGTCCGCGCTCGCGCCGCTGATTGCCAAGCATTTGCTGGGCGGCGACGCCAGCACTTTCGGCCTGCTGCTGGGCGCGGGTGGGCTGGGCGCGGTGGGCGGCGCCTTGCTGGTGGCGCCCTGCCGGGAACGGCTCGGCACCCACCGTACCGTAACGCTGCTGGCGCTGCTCAGCGGCGCGGCGCTGGCGCTCGCTGGCTTCAGCCGCTCGGTGCCGCTGACCTGTTTTGCCCTGTTCATCGCGGGAGGGGCCAATATCCTGACCATCGCCCTGTTCAACGTCGCGGTCCAGCTGTCCGCCCCGCGCTGGGTGACCGCGCGCGCGCTGTCGCTTTTCTCTTCGGCGCTGACCGGCGGCATCGCGATCGGCGCGGCCTTGTGGGGCTGGGTCGCGGGTCAGCTATCGGTCGATGGCGCGCTCTATCTGTCGGGTCTTGCCCTCGCGGCGCTGCCGGTCATCGGCCTGCTGTTGCCTCTGCCCGACACCAAGGAATCGGATGTCGAACCCTTCCTGCTGAGTAACGAACCGGAAGTCGGTATGGCGCTGACCGGCCGGTCGGGACCGATCATCATCGAAATCGACTATGAAGTCGATCCCGCACGGGCGCGCGATTTCTACAGCGCAATGTTGCAGGTCCAACGCACCCGGCTGCGCAATGGCGGATTCAACTGGTCCATCTCGCGTGACATTGCCGATCCGGCCCGATGGACCGAACGCTATCAATGTCCGACCTGGGGCGACTATCTCCACATGCGCGAACGCTTCACCCAGGCGGACAAGGATATCCAGCTATATGCGCGATCCTTCGATCAGAAGGCCGGCGATCCGCGCGTGCGGCGGCGGCTGGAACGACCGTTCGGATCGGTGCGCTGGCGTCCCGATACGCCCGATCCGCAGCAGGGCATGATCAACTATATCGGGCCATGATGCCCGGAAGGAGAGGCAATGACAGGCAAGCGGCGATACCGCGTCATCCAATGGGCCACCGGCAATATTGGGTCCCGTGCGCTGCGCACCGTCATCGAGCATCCCGCGCTCGACCTTGTCGGCCTGTGGGTCAGTTCCAACGACAAGCGCGGCAAGGATGCGGGCGACCTTGCCGGGCTGGACCCCTGCGGCATCATCGCCGCAGGCTCGGTGGATGATCTGGTCGCGATGGAGGCCGATTGCGTCCTCTACATGCGACAGGGTACCGACATGGACGAGCTGTGCCGCCTGCTCGCATCGGGCAAGAATGTCGTCACCACCCGTGGCGACTTTCACCATCCGCCCGCAATGGACCCGGTCGCGCGCGACAAGATCGAAGCGGCCTGCCGCACCGGCAATAGTTCCATCTATAGCACAGGCTCCAGCCCCGGTTTCGTGACCGAAGCCCTGCCGATCCCGTTACTCTCCCTCTCGCGACGGCTCGATTGCCTGACGATCGACGAATTTGGCGACGTGTCGAGCCGCAACTCGCCCGATCTGTTGTTCAACATCATGGGCTTTGGCCGTGTGCCCAGTGCCTTCGATCCGCGCCAGATCGAGCATGTGAAGGGCGACTTTGCTGGCTCGCTGGCCCAGCTGGCGGCCGCGGCGGGGATCATCATCAATAGTTGGGACGCGGTCGGCGAAATGGGCGCGGCAACCCGCGATATCGTGATTGCGGCTGGCACTATCCCGGCAGGCACCGTCGCCGCCCAGCGCATTACCGTGTCGGGAATGCGCAATGGCAAGCCGGTGCTGCGTTTCCGCGCCAACTGGTATTGCAGCCGCGAAATCGACCAGCCCGACTGGCGCCTGCGCGAATCCGGCTGGCGTATCCGGGTGGAGGGGGACACGCCGGTGGATGTCGATATCCGCTTCCCGGTCTCCCCGGAAGATTATGCCGCCTTCACCCCCGGCCTGACCGCCCATCGCGCGGTCAACGCGATTGCAGCGGTCTGCGACGCCCCGCCCGGCATCCGCACCACGGCGGACATGCCTCAGGTGATCGCTCGCTTTCAGTAGCCCGCTACCAGTGCCTCGCTCACCCGCCACAATCGCGTAGCGGCGGCATCATCCTGCGCCGCTGCCGAACAGGCCACGGCCTCGCGCAGATGGAAATAGCCGCCGCTAGACCGGCCCGGTGCCGGATCGCTGGCCAGCCACACCAGCGTGTCCGCCGCCAGCGCCGGTGTCAGCGCCCGGTCGGCGATCGATTCCATATAGGCCTGCATCGGCGCGTCGCAGTGGCTGGCAAAATTGCTCGCCACCACGCCGGGGTGCATCGCATGGGCGACGATGCCCGTGCCGTCCAGCCGCTGCGCCAGTTCGCGGATGAACAGGATATTGGCGAGCTTGGCATGGCAATAGGCCGCGCCACCGACAAACCCCTCGGCAAAATTCAGGTCGTCCCAGGCAATCCCGGCACAATGTTCGTGGCCCGTGGAGGATACCGCCGCCACCCGCACCGAACCGGGTGCCGACTGCGCCGCCGCCGCCAGCAAATTGGGCAGCAATATCTGCGTCAGCAAAAAGGGCGCGAGGTGATTGGACGCGAAGGTCGCCTCATGCCCCTCAGGCGTGATGATCCGCTGCGCCATCACCCCGCCCGCATTGTTGAGCAGCGCGCCGATCTCCGGTGCCAGCGCCGCAATCTCGCGTGCTGCCCGCGCGGTTTCCGCCAGCAGCGCCATGTCCGCCCGGATCATGGTGAAATCCGCGCCGGGCAGGGCGGCCAGCTCTACCTCCGCCGCTGCGCACCGCGCCGGATCGCGCCCGACGCCGATCACCCGCCATCCCTGTTGCAGCAACGCCCGCGCTGCTTCCTTGCCAACGCCCGCGCTTGCGCCCGTGACGACAGCGACTTTTGCCCGGCTCGTCATGCGCGCACCGCCTCCATCTTTCGCGAACCATGGCCCAAGGTCAGGAACAGTGCAGCGCCCATGATGGTGACACAGGCACCGATCATCAGGAATGGCGCATAGCTGCCCCATAGGCCCAGCGTATAGCTCAGCGTCAGCGACCCCAGCGCTGCCCCGCCCGCGATCGCCGCGCCGACCAGCCCCATCACCAGGCTGAACACGCTCAGCCCGAACCGCCGGGACACCAGATAGGCAGCAATATCCCCCTCGGCCCCTTGCGCCAGCCCCATCATCCCGACCGACAGCGCCAGCACGATGGTGCTGTCAAACGGCGACGCCATCAGCATCATGCCAATCGCCGGCATTGATAGCGTCAGCGCCGCAACCAGATGCGGCTCCATCCGGTCGAGCGACAGGCCGCAGGCAAAGCGGCCCACCATCACGCCGATCGCAAAGACGGAAATCAGCCAGGTCGCCGTCTGCGATTGCGCACCGCTATCCATCAGCACCAGCTTCAACTGAGACGACAGCAGCCCTTGCGGGATATTCACCAATATCATGCCGACGATCAGCACCCAGAAGGCCGGATTACGCACGATCACCCCATAGCCCGCTTTGGGTTCGACCGGCACGTCCGCGTCCTGATGCACGCCGATATGCGGCGGCGTCATCAGCACGGCGATCAGGCCGAAGATCATCGTGATCCCGCCCATCAGCAGATAGCCGTTGCGCCACCCATCGCTCTCGATGAACCTGCCCAGCAGCGGCGCGATCACCGCGCCCACCAGCGGCGGCCCGGTCATGACGATGGAAAAGGCCAGCCCGCGCGCCCTCTCGAACCGCTCCGCCACGATCCTGGTATAGACGGGCGATGTGGTCAGCGTGCCGACCACGATCTGCAGGACCGCGATGGCAAAGAAGGCGCGGATGCTGCCGGGCTGCATCGCAAAGGCAATATAGGCGCTCGGCCCGGCCAGCACGCCCACGGCGGACACAGCCCGCACCCCGAACCGGTCGGTCAGCCGCCCGGTGATCGGCTGCGCGATCAGCATTAGCAGCCCCATACTGCCCAGCAGCGCAAATTGTGACTTGGGCCAGCCGAACTCGGCGATCAGCTTGGGCGCAAACAGGCCCATCGTGTAGGCAGACAGGCCTATGCCGAACCCCAGTCCCATGGTCGCGGCAAGCAGCGGGCGCCAATGCGTCCGCAATTCGCCCCAATAGGCCGATCCCATCCTCATCTCCTGTCATGATGCCATGCTTGTCGGGCTGTTCAGGCACAGACTGGCTGCCATGCCGGATCGCGCCAGGCAAATCGCCCCCGCGCTATCATCGTCATATGGCGGGCCAGCCTGACAATCGCGGTCCGCCCGCCTGAGCGATATGTCCCCTACGCGCCTTGTGCGGCGGTGCGCCTTCGGGCGATCATCGCTGCAACGGACATGGAAGGAGCGGACATGGCCGGCAGCCACGCGGGAAAGTGCGCGCTGGTGACCGGCGTATCGTCGGGCATCGGCGAAGTGGCGGGACTCGCGCTGTCCGACGACATCGCGCAAGCGATCCTTTTCATCACGTCATTGCCCGCGCGGGCGAATGTATCGCAAATCCTGATCCGCCCGACCGCCGACACGGTGGCGATGCAGGCCGACCCAGACAGACTATAGAGGCGAGGAAAGACTATGGCCGACATCGAACCGCGCGCGCCCGCGCTGTCAGAGACGCTGCCCAGCATGGCCTACAGGTCCTGGTTCCTCTTCATCATGGTGCTGGTGTCTGCTTCCGTGCAGGGCGAACGCTATCTGATGGTGGTGATGGTCGAACCGATCCGTCGCGAACTGGGCCTGTCCGATGCGGCGATCGGCATGGTCAAGGACATGATCATCGCCATCGTCTATATCCTGGCCATCATCCCGCTCGCGCGGCTGGCCGATCGCTGGTCGAAGCGCAAGATCGTCGCCATCGCCGCGACTGTCTGGAGCCTGGCGATCATCGTCTGCGGCATGGCCAAGAATTTCTGGGTCTTGCTGATCGGTCGGGCTGGCATCGGCCTTGGCGAAGGGGGCTTTACCCCGCCGTCGCAGGCCTGGATCGCCGACCTTTTTCCCGTTCGCCAGCGCGCGACGGCGCTTTCCATCTTTCTGCTCGGCGCGTCGCTTGGCACCTTCCTTGGCCCGGCGGTAGGCGGCTGGGCCGTGCAGGAATATGGCTGGCGCAACACGCTGATCTTCGGCAGCATCCCTGGCTTCATCCTGGCGCCCATCGTCTGGTTCACCCTGCGTGACACCCGCGCGGGACTGGCCGATGGCGCGCCGATCGAGACAAGCCCACCGGCGTCGTTTCTCAAGACCGCGCGCGAACTGATGGCGATCAAGACCTTGCCACCATTCATTCTCGCCGCCTCATTGAACGCCTTGCTGACCATGGGCTTCATCAGCTGGGCGCCCGCCTTCATGGAGCGCACCCACGGGATGCCCGCCAATGAAGCCGGGTTGCAGATGGGCGGGGCGCTCTTCTTCGGGTCCGCGATCGGCCATACGGTCGGCGGTCCGCTGGCAGACTTTCTGGGGCGTCGCGATCTGCGCTGGTATGTCTGGATGATGATGTTCAGCGGCGCGCTCGCCACCGGCATCGGCTGGTTGATCCTCACCGGCTCGGCCGACCGGGTGTTCCCGCTTTATGGCCTCAACATGCTGATCGGCGGCCTGTCCGCCGCGCCGCTGATGGCTGTAGTCTCTGGCCTCGTCCCGTCCCGCTCGCGTGCGACCGCCATCGCCGTGCTGATGGTGTCGATCCAGGTCATCGGCCTTGGCGGCGGGCCGGTGCTGGTCGGCTGGCTCAGCGACATGCTGCGCCCAATTTATGGCGAGGATTCGCTGGGCATGGCGATGCGCTGGGCGTTGCTGGTCGGTGTTCCCAGCACTATCCTGGCCTGGATCGCCAGCCTGTCCTGCCGCACCGATTTTGCGACGGCCGGCGGCTGGAACGGCGCGGCGGTCAACCATGCGATGCATTGACGCCGCCGTAAATCAGACAGTGAGTTAGACATATGCCAGCCTATTTTATCTTTACCCGTGAAGGCCCGATCGTCGATCAGGCGGCAATGGATGCTTATAGCGCCGGGAACCGGGCGCAGGCCGGGCGGTTCATGACCGAATATGGGCTGAAACCGCTGGCCGTATATGGGGCGCTCGACACATTGGAGGGCGATGCCCCTGACGGCGTTATAATTTTGGAGTTTCCTGACGCGGACAAAGCGCGCGCATGGTATAATAGTGATGAATATCAAAATGTTATACCGCTGCGTGATAAGGCTGCACCCTATCGCGCGCTTCTGGTTGGGGGGCTGTGAGCGGGATGAAATCCTATGTGCCCGGCTGGCTCCTTCTTGCGCTGGCCTGCCCCGCCATCGCTGCGGAAACGCCCATGGCTTCGCCCCGGCTGCGCACGGGCTATCTCAAGAGCGGGCCTTTGCCCGACAGCTTCGCCCCGCCACCGCCCGCACCCGGCTCCGCCGCGCTGGCCCGCGATGAAGAGGGGGCGAAGGCCGCGCTGGCGCTGAGAGGCAGCCCGCGCTGGACGCTGGCGACCACAGACGCTGATTTGCTCAGTCCCAAAGCGACTGCGACCTTCTCTTGCACGCTCGGCGTTGCGATCGGCCCGGACACGACGCCCCGGCTCGACCGGCTGCTGCGCCGGACCATCGCCGATTTCGGCATGTCCACCAGCGCGATCAAGCATCGCTACGCCCGCCCGCGCCCCTTCATGATCAACGGTCAACCCACCTGCACGCCGGACTGGGAGCCGATGCTCCTTAAGGACGGCTCCTATCCGTCCGGCCACAGCGCCATCGGCTATGGCTGGGGGCTGGTGCTGGCGGAGTTGCGCCCGGACATTGCCCCGGCCCTGGTCGCGCGCGGTCGCGCCTTCGGCGACAGCCGCCGCATCTGCAACGTCCATTGGCTCAGCGATACCGAGGAAGGCCGTCTCGCCGCCACGGTCGTGTTCGCCCGGCTCAACGCCGACCGGACGTTCCAGAAAGACTTGAAGGCCGCACGCAAGGACATCGCCCGTGCCACGGCCCGGCCTACCGGCTGCGACAATGAAGCGGCTGCACTAATCCAAGGAGTGAACCAGCCATGACCGAGATCAAACCCCGCATCCCGCCGCTCCCGCGCGAGGAATGGACCGACGATGCGCGCGAGGTGTTTTCCTATTGGGGCGAACCCAATAGCTGGGAAGAAGGCTCTAAAACCAATATATTAATGGTCATGGCCAACCATCCTGCGCTGGGCAAGATGTATAATGTCTGGGGCAAGCATCTGCTTATGTCCAACTCACTGTCGACCAGGCATCTGGAACTGCTGATCCTGCGCGTCGCATGGGCTGTGAAGTCCGCCTATGAATGGCATAATCATGTCGGCTATGGCCTGAACGCCGGCCTGACGCTGGAGGATATCGCCGCCATCCGCGACTATCCCACGGGCGGCAATTGGGACGAGGCGGACGACGCCGTGCTGCGCTCGGTCGATGAACTTATCGCCGACGGCATCATCAGCGACGCCAACTGGGCCGTGCTGGGCCGCAACTTCACCAAGCAGCAGCAGATGGATCTGGTATTCTCGATCGGCCATTATGTGATGACGAGCTGGGCGCTCTCCTCCTTCGGCGTCGGGATCGAGGGCGGCGCGGACCCGATCGGCTTCGACCTCAAGACCGCATCCGGCAAGACCCCCGGCAAGACCTACAAGCCCGGCGAGACCGAGGACTGGACCGACAGCCGCGGCTACTGATTTCTGGCGCTATCGCGGCAACGATATTGGCTGCATCATCGCCCCTGCGCATTGCCGCACCGTCGCCGGAGCGGGCATGACGGATGCCAAGAGACATTCCTGTTTGCATGAGGGACAAGACCATGGCGACCGACATTTTGCTGCCCAAGATCGGCTTTTCGATGACCGAGGCCCAGATCGCCGAATGGCTGGCGGAAGATGGCGCACAGGTCGAGGAAGGCCAGCCGCTCTATCTGCTCGAAGCCGACAAGTCGGCCAATGAAGTGGAATCGCCCGCCAGCGGCACGCTGCGCATCATCGCCCAGCCCGGCGAAACCTATGAAGTCGGGACGGTCCTCGGCACGATAGAATGAGACCATTGCGCGTCGGCATCGTCAGCGCCGCCTGGGGAGCCTTCGCCCATCTGCCCGCCTGGCGCGCCATTCCCGGCGTAGAGGTCACCGCGATCTGCACAGCGCGGGAGGAAACTGCCCGCGCCGCCGCCGACCGGCTGAACCTGCCGCGCGCGTTCTGGAACGCGACCGAAATGTGCGCCGACCCGGATATCGACATCGTCGATCTGGGCACCCGCCCCAGCGTCCGCCTGCCGATGGTGCTGGCCGCGCTCGCCAATGGCAAGCATGTCTATAATGCCAGTCCTCATGCTCCCGACTGGGTTGGGGCGAAGGCGATCGACGCGGCATGGCGGGTCGGAACCAGCATTGGCGTGGTCGATGCCTTCTCCCAATGGCTGCCAGCCCATGCCCAGATGAAGGCGATGCTGGATGCGGACTATATCGGCAGTCCGTTGGGTGGTACCTGCCATTTCAACCTGTCGCTGTTCAACAGCCCGATCAAGCAATTCCCCTATAACTGGTTCGCGCAAAGCGGGCAGGGGGTCTCGGCCGTCCGTAACAATGGCAGCCATGCCCTCTACATGCTGCGCCATCTGTTCGGCCCGGTCGCCGAACTGGTCGGCGACGACAGCCAGATATTGCGCGAGTGGCGCTTCCCAGATGGCGATGCGATCAAGCCCGAAACCAATGATTTCGCCAATATCATCCTGCGCTTCGAAAGCGGCCTCACCATGCAGATGCAGATCAGCTGGAGCATGGCGCTGCACGACGGCTGGCTGGTTGACGTTTTTGGCGACAAGGGACGACTGGTCGCTTCCTCGCCCACCTTCCCGACAGCGCGCGACTGCACCCTGCGCGGCGGTCAGCTGGGCGGCGAGTTGCAAGACATCGCTATCTCCGACAGCTACAAAAGCGCGCCCGGCATCGCCCTCGACTGGCAGAGCGAACCCCAGCCCAGTTACCCGATGGCGCTATCGATGCACGCAATGGTCGAAACGATCCATGGACGTGGCCACGCCGCGCCCGACTTTGCCGAAGCGCTGGAGGTCGAACGCCTCCAGGAAGCGATCCGCCTTTCGAGCGAAACCCGCCGCTGGGTGCGACTGGCGGACGTCAGCTGACCCTACCGCCCCGTAAACCGCGGGGCGCGCTTCTCCTTCAGCGCCGCGATCCCTTCCCGATGATCATCGCTGCGGACGCTGAGCGATTCATAGGCGATCCCCGCTTCCATCACCGCGCTGGCGATCCGCTTCAGCTCCATATTGGTCAGCACTTTCGTCCAGCGGATCGCATTGGGCGCGCCCGCCAGCAGCTTGCCGCAAAAGGCGTCCACAGCCCCGTCCAGTTCCTCCGGCGCAACGCAATGGTTGATCAGCCCGATCTCTGCCGCCTTGCGCGCGCTAAGCAACTCGCCGGTCAGCAGATATTCCTTGGCCTTGGCCAGCCCGATCCGCTGCGCCCACACCAGCGCGCCGCCATCCCCGGCAACCAGCCCGATGCCGACATGCGGATCACCGATCTTCGCCCCCTCGGCGGCAAAGATCACATCGCACAATAAAGCGATCGACGCGCCCAGACCCACCGCATGGCCATTCATCCGGCACACCATGGGCTTTTCAATGTCCAGCATCGCAAAGACGATCCGCTTGGCCTGCCGCGCTTCATGGTCGAACAGATGCGGGTTGGCGGCATTACGCTCCATATGCGCAATGTCGCCACCAGCCGAAAAGGCGCGACCCGCGCCGGTCAGCAGGATGACGTCGGACGCAGGGTCGGTCGCCGCAAAAGTCAGCGCTTCGGGCAATTCGTCATGCAGCGTCAGATTGACCGCGTTCAGCGCATCGGGCCGATTGAGCGTCACGACCAGCAACCGTTCGCGTCGTTCGAGCAAAATCGTCTGGAACAGGGGCAGTGGCTGGCTCATGCGCGGGTCTCCTTACCCCTCCCTTATCATGCTCCATGCCCCTGCCAACGTCGCCATGGCGATAAGCGCAGCCCGCTTGCCCGCGCGGGCTGCCATTCCCTGCCATCGCGCTATAGCTTTGTGGCAAGACATAAGGGAGAGCGGAGCATGGCCGGGTTTGACGAGACCTTCGACTGGGTGGTCGTGGGCAGCGGCGCTGGATCGATGATTTCCGCGCTGGTCATGCGCCATGCCGACAAGTCGGTCGTTATCCTTGAAAAAACGGCCTGGGCCGGTGGCACCACCGCCAAGTCGGGTGGCGTCATGTGGATTCCCGCCAACCGCTTCATGCTGGCCGACGGGGAACAGGACAGCGCCGACGCGGCCATGACCTATCTCGACGCATTGCAGGAACTGGACGGCACACCCGCCCCCGGCACCTCGCGCGAAAAGCGGTTGGCCTATGTGACGCAGGCACCCCGCGCGATCGACTTTCTGGTCGACAAGGGCGTCGCGCTGCAACGCGGCGCAACCTTCTGGCCGGACTATTATGATGAGCTGCCGGGCGGCTGCAAGACGTCGCGCACGGTGGTCGCCAAACCCTTCGATCGCAAGGAACTGGGGTCATGGCGTGACAAGCTGCGCAAGGGCTTTGCCGAATTCAACGTCACCCTGGTCGAAGGGATGGAGGCACAGGGCCATCGCCGGACCAACAAGGCGTCGGGCAAGATGCTGGGGCGGATCGTCCTGCGCATCCTGCGCGATCTTGTGCTGGGCCGCAAATATACCACGGCGGGCGGGGCGTTGCAGGGACGGATGCTCAAGGCTGGTCTGGATGCGGGCGTGGACCTGCGGCTGAACGCACCGGTCAGCGAACTGGTGATCGAGGATGGGACAGCCACCGGCGTCGTGACAATGCGCGATGGCAAGCCGTGGCGGATCGGCGCGCGACTGGGTGTTCTCGTCAATGCGGGCGGTTTTGCCCGGAATCAGGCGATGCGCGACACCTATATGCCCGGCACGCAGGCGCAATGGTCGCAAACCGCCGAGGGCGACACCGGAGAGATGCACCGCGAACTGGAACGGGTCGGCGGCCAGTTGGCGCAGATGGACCAGCTGGTCGGCTACCAGATGACCCTCGCGCCCGGCTGGGACAAGCTCTATGTCGCGCCCGGCGCCCAGTCGATGACCGGCAAGCCCCACGCGATCCTGGTCGACCAGACCGGCCAGCGCTACATGAATGAAGGCGGCAGTTACGAACTTTATTGCGAAAATATGCGCAAACGCAACCTCGTCGCCCCATCCATTCCCAGCTGGGCCATACTCGACCGCCAATATGTGGAACTCTACGCGATCGCTGGCAAATTCATCGACAAGAAGATCCCTGAAAACTGGATCGAAAGCGGTTACCTCCACACCGCCGACACGATCGAGGGACTGGCCGCCAGCATTCATGTCGATCCCGCCGCGCTGGCGGCAACCGTGGCGCGATGGAACGGGCATGTGGCCAAGGGTGTGGACGAAGATTTCCACCGGGGCGAGCGCGCCTATGACAATTGCGGTTTTGTCGGCGATCCCTTCTCGGAACGCAGCGCTATCGGTGCGATCGACAAGGCGCCCTTCTACGCCGTTCCGGTCGTGCCGGGGGACGTCAGCACCTATGGCGGCGTCATCACCGACGACAAGGGCCGCGTCGTTACAGCCGAAGGCAGCGTGATCGCAGGCCTCTACGCCACCGGGGTCACGACTGCGTCGGTGATGGGTAATGTCTATCCCGGCGCGGGCGCAAGCATCGGCCCGTCGCTCACCTTTGGCTATATCGCCGCCCGCCATGCGGCTGGTTTGGACAACCAGCTTTAGCCGATCGGTTTGGGCGATCGGCCGTCCCGAAACTGGCCAAGTGCGACAAAGGACAGGAAAATCGCCCTAAACGTCCCGCTAAGCCTAAGATTGCGGCACGTGGCATATGGACCAGCGCCTCAGCCTTGGTTATGCGGTCTAGGCAATAACCCCTAAGAAAGGCATTTTATGAACAATAGCGATCTGGCCGACGGCGTTGCCTCGGCACATGGCATCACCAAGGCGGATGCCCGCAAGATTGTCGACGGTGTTTTTGCTGCCATCGCCGATGCCGCCGCCAAGGGCGAAGAAGTATCCCTCAACGGTTTCGGCAAGTTCAAGGTGAAGGATTCGCCAGCACGCGAAGGCCGCAACCCCTCGACCGGTGCGACCATTCAGATCGCGGCGTCGAAGAAGCTGGGCTTCACGCCGGCCAAGGCGGTCAAGGACAAGCTGAACGGCTGATCGGACAAACCGGCGCCGCTCTCAGGAGCGACGCCGGTTGCCTATATACCCCTGATGTTCGGGGATGCGGTCCGATCTCTATCGCACCGGTTTGCGCGAAGCGCGCATCAGGCCGCGCTTTTGCGGCTTTTACCCACTGAATAGCGGTTTTCCGGCACTGGCAGGCCCAGATGCTCGCGGAAGGTCGTGCCTTCATAGTCGGTTCGGAACAGGCCACGCGCCTGAAGGATCGGGATCACCCTGTCGACGAACAGGTCCAGCTGTCCCGGCAATGGCTCGAACACCACAAAGCCGTCCGCCGCGCCGTTCTCGAACCATGTTTGCAAGCGATTGGCCACCGTTTCGGCCGATCCCACAAAGTCCCCGCGCGGGCTCGCCAGCCGCTCGGCCACCTGCCGCAACGTCAGATTTTCCGCGCGCACTTCGTTCAGAACCCGCAGCGTAGCGCTCTGCTGGCTGTTGATGCCGATATGTTCGACATCGGGGAATGGGGCATCCAGATCATATTGGCGGAAATCATGGTCGTTGAACGTGCGTGACAGAAAGCCAAGCCCGGTGTCGATCGACTCCAGCGCCGCCAGCTCACGATAGCGCGCTTCAGCGTCCTCGTCGCTGTCGCCTACGATCGGGGCGATGCCCGGCAGGATGAACAGCTGGTCGGGGTCACGGCCCAGACCCTTGGCACGTGCCTTGACATCGGCCAGATAGGCCTGGCCCTCCTCCTGTGTCGGGGCATGGGTGAAGATCACCTCCGCCCGACGCGCGGCGAAATTGCGTCCGTCGTCCGAAGCCCCCGCCTGGAAAATGACTGGCTGCCCTTGTGGCGTGCGCTTGATGTTCAGCGGCCCGCGCACCTGGAAAAATTCGCCCTTATGGTCCAGCCGGTGGAGCTTGTCGGGATCGACAAACTGGCCGCTGTCCTTGTCGCCGACATGGGCGCTGTCATCCCAGCTGTCCCAAAGCCCCTGGACCACGTCCAGATATTCGCCCGCAATCCGATAGCGCAGGGCATGGGCGGGATGTTCGGTCTTGCTGAAATTGGCGGCGGTATCGCCCAGCCAGGACGTCACGACATTCCACCCCGCACGCCCACCGCTCAGATGGTCGAGCGACGCAAACTGTCGTGCGACATTGAAGGGTTCGGAATAGCTGACCGTCAATGTGCCGACCAACCCGATGCGCGACGTTGTGGCGGCCAGCGCCGACAGGATGGTGATCGGCTCGAACCGGTTGAGATAATGCGGGCTGGACTTTTCGGTGATCGACAGGCTGTCGGCGACGAAGAGGAAGTCGAACTTCCCCCGTTCCGCGCTGGCCGCCTGCTTCTGATAATGGGCAAGGCTGGTGCTGGCGTTGACGTCGCGGTCGGGATGCCGCCAGTCGTTCCATGTCCGCCCCACGCCATGCAGGATGAAACCGAGTTTGATATGCCGTTGCTGGGTCATGACTATGCCTTTCAGGAAAACCACGCCCGGTTTTACTGGAGGCGCCCGACGCCAACCAACGCCAAGTCCTCGACGACATATGATTTGGGCAAATAGAGCGGGATTTGATCCCCGTCGCGCCAACGTTGACCTGTGGCTAAAGCCCTTCCGCCTCGACCCAATGTGCGCCTGTAATCTGCCGCGCCAGCGTCCACACTTGCCGCCGAATGTCAGGCACCGCCACAATTTCCCAATGCGCGCCGCGTGTCATCGGGCCGACGACGAAAAGGCGGGCCTGCGCCGATCCATCATCGGCAATGGCATGGCATTGCTGGTCCACGTCTATGCCGATCGCCAGCGGATCGGGACGGATCACGCCGCGCGCATGGAGATTTTGCAGCAGGGGGTCGCCCGTGCGCCGCAGGTCGCCCAGTGGCCCGGTGCAATTAACCACCCGCGCAACATCGATCCGCTCGATCGCGTCCTGCCCGCGTCCACGCAGAGCCATGCTGATGCCCGATTCCATCGCGATCGCATCAACAATCTTGGCGGCGCGGACTTGCAATCGCCCTTCCGCCTGCATCGCCGCCAGCCGTGCGGCGACCGGCGGCGCGATACGATGGCGATGGATATCCCAATAGGGCCGCAAATGGCGCAGGAAACGGGCTTGTTCGGCAGGGCTGGCGGCGCGCCACATGTCCGGGGTGAAGGGCCGCAGCTCATCAACCGCATTGCGCCAGCCAATCTCCGCCGCGCGCGTACGAACCATGTGGACCAGCGCGGATGCCGGTCCCCTTGGTCTTTCCCCGCGCGGAGTATAGGGTGGGGCTGGCGCATGGCTATGCGGCAACAGCCCGCGCCGTGACAGGGCGATGATCCGCCCGGCAAAACCTGCACTGTCCAGGCTTAGCGCACAATCCACCGCAGTCAGCCCGCTGCCCAGTAGCAGCACCGTATCAGCCTCGTCCAGTCCCTTCGCCATATCGGCGGCCCAGGGATTATTGACATAGGCGGGGCTGGCCATTTCAGCCAAAGCGGGCAGGTCATGGGGCGGCAGATTGCCGGGCGCGATGATCGCAATATCGGTCGCGATCGTCCCTCCCGATCGCAACGCCACCTGCGCGCCACACGGATCAAGCACCAGATCGACCGCCTCATCCTCCAGCACGGTCAGCCGGTCTCCCGCCAGTCCCCGCACCGAATCCAGCATGGCGCACAGATAGGCCCCATAGTCGCGCCGCGTCGCAAAGCTGCCTTCCTGTCCCAGCCCCGCCTGCGTCAGCCACGCGGTGAAATGCTCCGGCTGGTCGGGCAGTGCGCTCATATTGGCGGCGCGCACGTTCAATATATGGTCAGCCTGCGCTGCGCCATAGGCCAGGCCCCGTCCCAGCCGGTCGGGCCGGCGCTCCACCATCGTCACCCGCAAAGACCCGTGGCGCAGTAGGTTGATCGCCAGCAACGTGCCGCTGAAGCCTCCTCCAATGATGGTGGCGTGATCGACCTTCAGCATGAATCAAGCATTTCTAATCATTGGCGGAGCATTGCTTGTGGGACTTATCTCTACCTTTGCAATAGATAAAGCATCAATCTGCACGAGAGAAGGACGACCATGACCTTTTTGCATTCCCTTAAACATGGCTGGCTACGCCTGCGTGCGGCGGCACGGCGCGAATTTCTGCGTGATCCTGAAGTGATCCTGTTTGAACGTGCCGCCGACCCGGCACCAAAGGGCGCGGGCGCGCGCTAGCATGTGGTCAAGGCGAGGATTTCTGGGTGCTACCGCTGCCAGCACCCTGCTGCTGACAGGGTGCAGCCGTAGCGAAAATGGTCGTCCCCGGCTGCGCATATCCATCACCGGCAAGGGGGAGGGCGATACGCGGCTGCTGTTCAAGGCGGCGGGGATCAAGCCGGAAGGATTTGATCTCCAATATAGCGAATTTCAGTCCGGCCATCTGGTAGTCGAGGCACTGAATGGCGGTTCGCTCGACTATGGTGGCATGAGCGAAATCCCGCCCATCTTCGCCGCCGCCTCCACTATCCAAAGCTTCCGCCAGATCGCTGTCTCCCACGGCGACGTCAATAATCAGGTGGTGTTGGTGCCCAAAGGGTCCAAGGCGCGCTCGATCGCCGATCTTAGGGGCAAGCGCGTGGGCTATGTCCGCGCGACGACGACCCAATATTTCCTCATCCGTATGCTCGAAGAAGCGGGGCTGAGCTGGGATGACATCACGCCGGTTGCCATGGGGGTGTCCGATGGCGCTGCCGCCTTTTCGCAAGGGGCTCTCGATGCCTGGGCGATTTACGGCTTCCCGATCCAGCGCGCCGTCGCGACGGAAGGGGCGCGGGTGCTGCGCACCGCCTATGGCATATTGTCGGGCAATTATCTGGTCGCGGCCCATGTCGATGCGCTGGCCGATCCTGACAAGGCGAAGCTGATCGGCGACTATCTGGGCCTCGTCCAGAAGGCCTTTGGCTGGGCGGTCGCGCATCAGGATGAATGGGCCGGGATCATCGCGCAAGATATCGGCGTGCCGCGCGCCTATGTCGTCGATCAGTTCCAGCGCAAGAGCGCCGCCTTTGAACTGCGCCCCGTCACCGACGCCGCCATCGCCTCGCAACAGCAGGTCGCTGACCTGTTCTTCAAACAGGGCTTGCTGCCCAAGGCCGTGGACGTCCGCCCGCTATGGGACACCCGCTTCAATTCCGTCATTCCAAAGAGAGGCTGAAACGATGGCCAGCCAGCCGATACTCCTCGATACCCTTTCGTCCGCAGCACCGGTGTCCGCCGACCTGCTCGATCGCGTGACCCGGCAACTTGCCGCCACCGCCGAAGCCTATGACCGCAGCGGCGAATTTCCCCGCGCCAATTTCGATCTTCTGGCGCGCGAAGGGCTGATCGGCCTTACCGTATCGCGCGATCTGGGCGGTCGTGGCGCATCCCTGTCCGACGCGATCCGGGTCTTGGGAGCGGTCGCCAAGGGCGAACCATCGACCGCACTGATCCTGTTCATGACCTATCATTATCACGCCTCCCACGCCAAAAACGGGGGGCGGGCGCAGGGCTGGCCAAAGGACATTTACGAGCGGCTGGCGCGCGATGCGGTGGCGGGCAGGGGACTGATCGGTGGCCTGCGAGTCGAACCCGAACTGGGGACGCCCGTGCGCGGCGGCCTGCCCGCCACGGTCGCGCGACGCACCGCCGACGGCTGGGCGATCAGCGGCACGAAAATTTACTCGACCGGATCGACCGGACTCGACTGGTTTTCGGTCTGGGCCAGGACTGACGAGCAAAATCCGCGCGTCGGCAATTTCCTGGTAAAGGCGGACAGCGCAGGCATAGAGATCGAACCGGTCTGGGACCATCTGGGGATGCGCGCCACGGTCAGCCACGCAGTCCATTTCACCGATACGCCCACGCCGCTCGACCATGCGGTCGACATTCGCCGGCCCGAACAATGGGCGAGCGCGGCAGCCGATCCGGGGCTGGCGATCTGGAATGCGCTGTCCATCTCCACCATCTATGATGGCGTGGCACGCGCCGCGCGCGACTGGCTGCGCGCCTATCTCAATGACCGGGTGCCGACCAATCTGGGCGCATCGCTCGCCACACTGCCGCGCGTGCAGGAGAAATTCGGCGAGATCGAAGCCCTGTTGCAGGTCAATCGCACGCTGATCCGCGACGCGGCTGCGCGCCACGATGCGGGCGATCCACCCGGTGCGGTGGAGGTGAATAGCATCAAATATGTCGCCACCGCCAACGCCATCCGGGCTGTCGAAATCGGCCTGGAGCTAACCGGCAACCCCGGCATCAGCCGCAAGAACCCGCTCGAACGCCATTATCGGGACGTGCTGTGCAGCCGCATCCATTCGCCCCAGACCGACACGATCCTGATCGCCGCGGGCCGCGCGGCGCTTGGGAATTGAAGGGACGCTGATATGTCGCTGATCATCGCCAGCCAGTTGGAGGCCGATTTCAACCGCAGCCTGGGCCTGCATCCCTCCGCGCCCACATTGATTGACGTGGCGGAGGATGAACCCTGGACCGCTGCCAGTGAGGCCGACATATTGCTCGTCCGCCCCTCGCTCGCCTGGCGCCAGTCGCTCCATGCGCGGCCCAATATCTGGCCGGGCCGCCTGAAATGGGTCTATAGCGCATCGGCGGGCGTGGATTTCTATCCCGACTGGCTGCTCGACGCGCCACTCGTCACCTGCGGGCGCGGCGTCGCGTCGGAAGAGATTGCCGACTATGTCATCGCCGCCATCTATGCCCATGCCAAGAATTTGGAGGCAGTGACGGCGCGATCACGCGCGCAATGGGTCCATGCGCCGCTCGGCCGTGTTTCGGGGACGACCATCGGCATTGTCGGCCTCGGCGCGATTGGCGTTGCGGTTGCCCGGCGCGGGCTGGCGCTGGGCGCACAGGTCATAGGCGTCCGTCGATCCGGCACCCAATCCGGCCTCAACGGGGTCGAGCTTGTCCGTGACGTCGAAACCCTGGTGGCGCGCGCCGACCATATCGTCATCGCCGTGCCTGCGACGCCGGAAACCCGCCATCTTTTCGATGAGGCACTCCTCGCCAAGGTGAAACCGGGCGCGCACCTCATCAACGTCGCCCGCGGCACCGTGATCGATCAGCCCGCTTTGGTCGATGCGCTCGACAATGGGCCATTGGGCTTTGCCACGCTTGACGTGACCGAACCGGAGCCGCTGCCCGAAGGCCATCTCCTCTACACCCACCGCCAAGTGCGCCTCACCCCGCATATCTCCAGCAACTATACGCTGGTTCGCCACCGGTTGCTGGAGAAGGTGCAGGACGATCTGACCCGCTTCGTGCGTGGGGAAAAGCCCAGCGATATTGTCGATCCGTCGCGGGGCTATTGACGGTTCAGAGCGCCTGAACCGTCTCCCGCGCCAGTTCCGCCAGACGGTTCGCCGCCTTGTCCAGCCTGTCCCCGGTCCGCAGGATCGCAGCGACGCGGGGCAGCGAGGGCGGGCGATCATGATCCAGAATCGCGTCATCGCCCAGGAACAGATGGGTGCGGCAGGTAATGCCCAGCCCTGCACCCACGGCGGCTTTCAACGTCGCCAGATTGGGCGTCTCCACCGTGATTCGCCATTGCAACCCTGCATCCTCCAGCGCGCGGATCGCCGCCTCGCGGAAGCGGCACGGCTCTTCCAGCACGGCGAGCGGGATGACCTCACGGTCCGCCAGCGCGGTTTCGCCATACCAGCTCATCGGCGCGACGGTCACGGCATGGGGGTCATTGGGGGCGGCAAAGCCCAGCAATATGTCCAGCTCGCGCCGGTCGAGCAATATCTGCAACTCCGCCGTCCCGGCGACGCGGGCGTAGATTTGCGCGTCGGGGTGCAGTTCGGCAAAGCGCGAAAGCAGGCCGGTGAGCAGCGTGTCGGCGAAATCCTGCACCATGCCGATCCGCGCCGGGCCGGCAAAGCGCCCCGCGCTGACCGCCGCGACCGCTTCATCATGCAGGTTCAGCACCCGCCGTGCATAGTCGAGCAGCACATCGCCCGCGCTCGTCAGCGTCAATCGCCGCCCTTCGCGCAGGAACAAGGTCTGCTGCACCAGTTCCTCCAGTCGCTTGATCTGAAGGCTGAGTGCGGATTGGGTCACGAACACCTGTTCCGACGCATTCAGCATCGACCCGGTATCCACGATAGCAACGAAGCTGCGCAGCAAATTGGTCGGCAGATTGACCGGCACGATACACCTCATGGTATGAAGGAAGCGCTGGTCCCCAAATTGGAACCGGCATAGCGCTCTATCGCTGATGCTTATATATCAATCAAAATAGTAGAGATTTATATCGGCCATGAAATTCTTGGCCCTACGGACATTATCCGCAAAAACCGCCATATTCCGCGCCAGGCGGGCCGAAAAATGCGGTCAATCCCGACCTATCAACAATGGTCATAGGTGGCCCATATAAAACTTAATTGAATTGGTAGAGAAATAATGGTGGCTTCTCGCCAAGATCACAAGGGCGAGAATATGACGGTTTTGACGATAGGCAGCACAGAAAGGCACCGCGACACCGTGCGCGGCTTTTCGCTGTCGCGCTTTGGCGGGCGCTGGCTTTCGCCGGTGCTGCTTCTGTTCCTGTGGGAACTAGGGTCTCGCACCGGCCTGATCCCCGAACGTACGCTGGCCGCGCCCTCGGCGGTGATCGGCACGCTACTGGAAATGGTCATATCGGGCGAACTCCCTTCCAACCTGCTCGTGTCCTTCGCCCGCGTCGCTGCCGGCCTGCTCATCGGCGTCAGCCTTGGCCTGGGCCTTGGCTTGGTCGCTGGCCTCTCGCGTGCCGGCGAACTGGCGGTCGATCCGCTCATGCAGATCAAGCGCACCATTCCCGCACTCGCGCTCACGCCGCTGTTCATCGTCTGGTTCGGTATCGGTGAAACCCCCAAAGTCGCGCTGATCGCCTTTGGCACCATCTTCCCGGTCTATCTCAACCTCTATAGCGGCATACGCGGCGTCGATCTGCGCCTGCTCGACGCTGCCAAGAGCTTCGGCCTCAGCCGCTGGGAACAGGTCTGGCACGTCATCCTGCCCTCGGCGCTTCCTTCGCTGCTGGTCGGGCTGCGCTACGCCCTGTCGGTGTCCATTCTCGTCCTCGTCGTTGCCGAACAGATCAACGCCTCGGCAGGGTTGGGCTATCTCATCAACAATGCCCGCGATTTCATGCGGACCGACATCATCGTCGTCTGCCTCATGGTCTATGCCATTCTTGGCCTTGGTGCCGACTGGCTGGTCCGCACGATCGAAGCCCGCGCCCTGATCTGGCGCCCCAGCATAGTGGAGCAATAAGCATGAACGCTCGTTTCGGATTTTCCACATTGCATAGTGCCGCTGTCATTGCCGATGCCCCGCATCCTGAACCCGTCGTGCGGCTGCGCAATTTCGTCCGCCGCTTTGGCCCGAATACCATCATTGACGGCCTGAACCTGGAGATTGCGCCGGGCGAGTTCATCGCGCTGCTCGGCCGTTCCGGTTCCGGCAAGACTACGCTGCTGCGCACCCTTGCCGGGCTGGACGAAGTGCGCGGGCAGGATGTCGAAGTGCCGGGCAGCCGCGCCGTCGTCTTTCAGGACGCCCGCCTGCTCCCTTGGAAACCGGTGTGGAAGAATGTTGCGCTGGGCCTGTCGGGTGACAATGCCCGCGACCGGGCAGAAGCGGCGCTCAAGGAAGTCGGCCTTGGCCACCGTCTCGACGCCTGGCCGCTCACCCTGTCCGGCGGCGAAGCCCAGCGCGTCGCGCTCGCCCGCGCGCTGGTGCGCGAACCCAAATTGCTGCTGCTCGACGAACCCTTCGCCGCGCTCGATGCGCTGACCCGCTACCGGATGCACGATCTTGTCCTCTCGCTCTGGCGCAAGCATCGCCCCGCCGTGCTGCTCGTGACTCACGATGTCGAGGAAGCGATTGCGCTGGCCGATCGTGTGCTGGTCCTCGACAAGGGGCGCATCGTTGCGCAGGAACGCATCACCGCCCCGCGCGGCGAACGCGCCAGCTTCGCCCAACGCCTGCGCGAAAAACTCCTCTCCCATCTGGGCGGCGACGATCATGGCGATGGCGTCGTCCCGTTCCCGATCGCCGAGGCAGCGGAATGAACGCGGTCACGGCGATCGACCGGCCCGTCAAGCTGGACCGGCTGCGCGGCTTCGTGACGGCCTTTGCCGATCTGCTGGCGGCCACCCGTGACGAAGGCGCGATCCTGCAAAGCGGCGCTGCGCTGCTCACCCGCCTGATCGCCAAAGACGACTGGCTGCCGGATGCGTTCGCCCGCCCGAACCCCGATCGCTACCAGCAATATCTGCTCCACTGCGACAGCCGCGAGCGGTTCAGCGTCGTGAGCTTCGTCTGGGGACCGGGCCAGTCCACCCCGATCCACGACCATAAAGTTTGGGGTCTGGTCGGTGTGCTGCGCGGCGTGGAAAAGATCGAGCGCTTCCGTCGTCTCCCAACCGGCGGACTGGTCAACGAAGGCGAAGAATATCTGTACGAAGGCGAGGTCGACGCCGTTTCTCCCCGCATCGGCGACATTCACCGCGTCACCAATGGCCGCGCTGACGCGCCCTCCGTCTCCATCCACGTCTATGGCGCCAATATCGGCGCGGTCGAGCGCGCGACCTACGCCCTCGACGGCGCGCCCAAAAGCTTCATTTCGGGTTACGCCAACAGCGTGATCCCCAATCTCTGGGATAGATCGAAAAGCCTATGACCACTGATACGCTCGACCGCATCCTGACCTCCACTCCGCAGGATATCCGCCGCGCGCTACTGGTCGGCAGCGAAATCGCGCTGATCGACGTGCGTGAGGAACATGATTTCGCGCAGGGCCATCCCCTGTTCGCCGCCCAGATCCCGCTCCGCCGCATCGATGAGGAAGCCCGCTGGCGCATTCCCCGTCTGGCGACGCCGATCGTCGTCTATGACAATGGGGAAGGCTTCGCGCGCAAGGCCGCTATCCGCCTCGAAGCCCTGGGCTATACCGATGTCCGCGAACTGGAAGGCGGCCTGTCGGGCTGGCGCGAGGCTGGCTATGAACTGTTCGAGGACGTCAACAGCTATTCCAAGGCCTTTGGCGAACTGGTCGAACATCGCCGCCACACGCCCAGCCTGCCCGCCGAAGAGGTGCAGGCGCTGATCCGGGAAAAGGCGGACATCGCCATTCTCGATGCCCGCCGCTACGATGAATATAATACCATGAGCATCCCCACCGGGACCAGCGTGCCGGGCGCGGAACTGGTGCTGCGCGCGCGCAGTATCGCGCCTGATCCCGATACCACCATCATCGTCAACTGCGCGGGCCGGACGCGCTCGATCATCGGCACACAGTCTTTGGTCAATGCAGGCCTGCCGAACAAGGTCTATGCGCTGCGCAACGGCACGATCGGCTGGACGCTGGCGGGGCAGGAACTCGAAACCGGCCAGACCCGCGTCGCGCCCGACATTGATCATCCGTCTGCCGAAGAGGCGCGCGTCCATGCTCGCGATGTCGCCTATCGCGCCGGAGTAAAGCGGATCGGCTGGGAAGAACTGGAACAGCTCAAGGCCGACACCGGGCGCAGCCTCTACCTCTATGACGTGCGCCAGCCGCGCGAGTTTGAAAGCGGTCATCTCCCCGGCTTCCGGAATACGCAGGGCGGGCAACTGGTGCAGGAAACCGACCATAACGCCCCGGTTCGCGGCGCGCGCATCGTCGTCACTGACGATATTGGCCCGCGCGCCGACATGACCGCCTCCTGGCTCGCCCAATTGGGCTGGGACGTGTCGATCCTCGATGTCGACTGGTCGGCGGTCACGCTGGAAACCGGCCCGGACGGCGCGCCCACGCCCCGCACGCGGGAGGGGCGCTATAAACGCCCCTATGAAGGCACCGACAACCAGGCCGAAAAAATGCAGGCCTATCTCGACTGGGAATATGGCCTCGTCGCCCAGCTGGAGCGCGACGGCACCCACGGCTTTTTCGTCATCTGATCATCAGGAAACATCCATGAGCGTCAAATTCATCGGCTATATCGGCTTCAACAACGGTTCCGAAACGCAGGCGGCGGTGCGTAGCCGCGTGCTGGACAAGGACTATGTGGAAGCCGCCGCTCAAGCGCAGGAGGAGGGCGGCTTCGACCGCGTCCTCATCCCCTTCGGCTCCAACAGCCCGGAAAGCCAGATCGTCGCGGCCCATGCTGCCGCGATCACGTCCAAACTCGGTTTCCTCGTTGCCCATCGCCCCGGTTTCACCCAGCCGACGGTCGCCGCGCGCCAGCTGGCGACGCTGGACCAGCTTTCGGGCGGGCGCGTCGCGGTCCACATCATCACCGGCGGCGCGGACGAGGAAATGGCGCGCGATGGCGACACGAAAAGCGTCAAGGCCGAACGCTATGCCCGCACCGACGAATATCTGACGATCCTGCGTCAGGAATGGACCGCTGCGCAGCCCTTCGACCATCAGGGCCGCTTCTACGACGTCAAGCAGGCGTTCAGCGCGATCAAGCCCGACAATCTGCCGGTATTCTTCGGCGGATCGTCGGATGAAGCGATCGACGTGGCAGGCCGCCATGCCGACGTCTATGCACTCTGGGGCGAAACGCTCGAAGCGGTGGGCGACACCGTGCGACAGGTCCGCCGATCGGCTGCGCGCTATGGCCGCAACCCCGGCTTCTCGCTGTCGCTGCGACCAGTGGTCGCCGATACCGAGGAAGCGGCATGGAAACTGGCGGCGGAGATTGAGGAGCAGGTCCGCGAGAACCGGGTTGCGGCGGGCCTGCCGCTCACCGGCCATCGCCCGCCCAATGCGGGATCGCTGCGCCTGCTGGAGACCGCCAGCGGCAACCGGCGCGACACGCGGCTGTGGACTGGCGTTGCCGCGCTCACGGGCGCGGCGGGCAACAGCACCGGCCTTGTCGGCACGCCCGAACAGGTCGCAGACGCGATGCTCGATTATTATGACATCGGCATCGACCATTTCCTGATCCGCGGCTTCGATCCGCTGGGCGACTCGATCCTCTATGGCCGCGAGTTGCTGCCGGTCGTGCGCGCCAAGGTTGCGCAGCGTGACGGTGCAAGTCTGGCGCTCGCAGGCTGATATGCGTAAAAAGACCGTCGTCCTCCTGTCGGTGACCCTTATCGCGGCGGCGGGCATCGGCCTTGCCGCCGCGACCTTTCGCCAAAGCGACGACAACGTCCTGCGCGTTGCCAATCAAAAGGGCCAGGTAAAGGCGATGATGATCGCGTCGGGCGTGCTGGATGGCGCGCCCTATACGGTCGAATGGTCGGAATTTCCCGCAGCCCAACCACTGCTCGAAGCGGTTGGCGGCGGCGCCGCTGACCTGGGTCTTGCCGCCGACGCCCCCTTCATCTTCGCCTATCAGAGCGGCAGCCCGGTCAAGGCAATCGCGGTGCAGGCACCCGCCAATCAGGCGGCGCAAGCGCTGGCGATACTGGTCAAGACCGGTTCGTCGATCCGCATACCGCGCGATCTGGTCGGCAAATCCATTGCGACCACGCGCGGGTCGATCGGCCATCATCTGCTGCTCCAGGCGCTGGAGCGGGCCAATATTCCGGCGGACAAGGTGCGCGTCACCCTGCTCCCGCCCGGCGATGCCAAGGCCGCGTTCGACAGCGGGGCGATCGACGCCTGGGCGACCTGGACCCCCTATACCAATGTCGCGATCAAAGAAGGCGCGCGCGTGGTTGTCGATGCCAAGGATTATGGCCTGCCGCTCTATATCGACATCGCCCATGCCGACTCGATCGCGCCCAAACGCGCATTGCTGGCGGACTTTCTGAAGCGGGAGGCGCAGGCGGTCGCCTGGGCGCGCGCGCATCCCGATCAGTTCGCGCAGGTGCTGGCGAAGGAAACCGGGCTGCCGCTCGACATCGCCCGCGCCAGCTTCGACCGCAGCAACCGTGTGTCGCGCCCGATCGACGCCGGCATCATCGCCCATGAACAGGCGATCACCCACAGGTTCCAGAAAGCGGGCCTGACCGACGGCAAACGCGACGTCGCCCAGGCATTCGACACCAGCTTTTCCGATAATCACTGAAACAATAAGTTTTGCGTGGAAAAGACAATCTAAAATTTAATTTTAGTCATAGATTCGGATGCGAAGTCATTATTCAATTCTCATGGTAGAAAATAGACGGTTCCCGGAAATCTATTGGGGAACATAAAAGCAATGAAGAATATCGGGTCCTATTACGCATCGACAGCGGCAGTTGCTTTATTGCTGGCAAGCGGCTCTGCACATGCGCAGACCGATGCATCGCCGCAGCCCGCCGCTGCCGAAGCGGCGGACGCAGGCACCATCATCGTCACCGGTGTGCGCGGCGCGCCGCGGACTGTGGCCGAAAGCCCGGCCCCGATCGACGTCGTCAGCGCGGACAAACTCCAGGCAACCGGCTCGGCCGAATTTGGCGAAGCCCTGTCCAAGCTGCTACCCTCGCTCAATTTCGGTGCTACCCATGCGGGCGTGTTCTCGATCGGTCGTCCCGTCACCAATCGCGGCCTGGCCCCTGCCTACACGCTGGTGCTGGTCAACGGCAAACGCCGCCACAATGGCGCGTTCCTCAGCAACAGCACCGCCGACACCTCCGGCTCAAACCCGGTCGATATCGACCTGATCCCGACCAGCGCGATCGACCGGATCGAAGTGCTGAAGGACAGCGCCGCCGCCCAATATGGCACCGACGCCATTGCCGGGGTCATCAATATCCAGCTGGCCGAAAAGCCGGGGCTGAGCGGCGATTTCACCTATGGCACCCTGTACGATGCCAATGGCGAGCCGGACAGCTGGAAAGGGACGATCCGCTACGGCACCCGCATCGGCGATGGCGGTTTCCTGACGATCAGCGGCGACATCCGCAAGCGCGGCGGTGCCTGGTGGAACCTGCCCGCGACCGACACCAATCTCTACGGCCTGCCCGCCGGTCGCACGATCGATCAGGTGGTGGCGACCAGCGGCCTGACCCGCGATCAGGTGCTGGCCAATGTCGCTGACGCCAACGCGCGCAATGCCCAGTGGAACCGTGACGGCGCACATAATGGCGATCCGCAGATCAAGGCGTTCAACCTTTCCTACAATGCCCAACTGCCGGTCACCGACAACGCCACCCTTTACAGCTTTGGCACCTATGGCGAACGCGACGCCCAGATCGGCAACAACTTCCGCCGCCCCAACAGCACGGCCAATTTTACCGCACAATTCCCCGACGGCTATTATCCGCTCAACAGTATTGACGAAAATGACTTTCAGTTCGTCGGCGGTCTGCGCGGGGAATTGGCGGGTTGGAACTATGACGTTTCGTCCTCCTTCGGTCGCAATTACAGCCATCAATATTCCAAATTGTCGGTCCGTCCCTCGCTGGGGCCAACGGGACCGACCGAATGGCCCAACCTTGCCAATTTCGAATTTCGCCAATGGACCCACAATGTCGATCTGACCCGTGAGTTCGACATAGGCCTCGCCCGGCCGGTCCAGATCTCGGTCGGCGGCGAATATCGCCTCGACCGCTTCCGCACCTTCGCGGGCGATCCGCTGGCTTATGAACCGGCCACCTACACATTCAAGCCCGGCGACCAGCAATATGACTGGAATGTCGGCCGCATCGCCTCCCCGGTGGTGCAGGGCGCGATCGTCCTGTCCCCTGCTGACGAGGCGGACATCAGCCGCAAGGTTTATGCCGGCTATGTCGATGTCGGTGTCTATCCGCTCGACGCCTGGTATATCGGCGCGGCGGTGCGGGCCGAACATTATAGCGACGGATCGGGCAGCCCGGTCGGCTTGAAACTCAACAGCCGCTATGAATTCAGCCCGGCACTGGCCATTCGCGGCACCGTGGGCACCGGCTTCCGTGCGCCTTCACTGACCCAGATCGGCTATGCCCAGACCGACGGACGCACATCCTCTTTCTTCAATGCCGAAACAGGCCAGACCGAATTGCGCCCCACCGTGGCCAAGCTGGTGACGGCCGACTCGACCGTCGGTCAGCTGCTGGGGGCAAAACCGCTCAAGGCGGAAAAGACCTGGAATGCGGGTCTTGGCGTCGTGTTCACGCCCACCCCGTCGCTGTCGATCACGCTCGATGGCTATTATATCAAGATCAAGGACCGGATCGAACGCACCGGTCGCCTGTTCGGCACCGGCATTTCAGCCATCCTCGCCGCCAATGGCCTGTCCGACATCGAACAGGCGGAATATTTCATCAATGCCGCCGATACCACGACCAAGGGCTTCGATATCGTCGCCGACTATTCCACCACGCTTGGCGATTTCGGCAGACTGGGCGCAACGCTGGCGTTCAACTATTCGCGGACCAAGGTGAACGACGTCGTCGCCACCCCGACGCAGCTGTTCGCGGCCAACGGCACATCGCTGCTGGGCGCAGGGTCGGTGTTCTTCGGCGGCGACAAGATCGGCGAACTCGAAGTGCTGCAACCCCATACCAAGCTGGTCAGCACCCTGAACTGGTCGAAGGGGATTTTCGGCCTCAGCCTCACCAACACCCGCTATGGCAAATATACCCAGCGCACCGCCGCGGGCGACGATCGTCACTTTGGCGCAAAGATCATCACCGACGCCAGCATCAGCGCCAAAGTGACCCGCTTTGCCACCCTGTCGGTCGGCGCGACCAACTTCTTCGACGTCCGCCCCGAAACCAACGGACCGGGCAATCCCCAGACAGGGCAGGGCTATTACGGCCCGTCCCCCTTCAACCCCGCAGGCGGATATTATTATGGACGGCTCGCATTTGCTTTCTGACCGGCGCAGCTTCCTGGCCGGTGCCGCGGCCCTGGGTCTCGCCGCGTGCAGCGGGACCGGGCAGGGCGGGCGGACCAAATTGGTGCTGGGCGATCAGGTCCACCTCCTCCAGTCGAAGGCGGAGGCGGCAGGCGTCCTCGACAATCTGGCCTATGATATTGAATGGGCCAATTTCGTGGGTGCCGCCCCGTTGCTGGAAGCGCTCAACGCAGGCGCGGTCGATACCGCGCCTGCGGGCGACCTGCCGGTGGTGCTGGCCGCTGCCGCCAAGGCGCCGCTCAAGATTATCGCTGGGACGCAATTTTCGACCCGCAACATCGGTATCATCGCTGCCAAAGCCTCTTCGCTGCACAGGATCGCTGATCTGGCCGGTCGGCGCGTCATCGTGTCGAGCGCGCGCGGCAGCATCTCGCACTATCTGCTGCTTGAAGCGCTCAAGGAAGCGAAGGTCGACCGGCGCAAGGTCGATATCGGCTTCATGCTGCCCAACGATGCCGCTGCGGCCTTTGCCGCCGGCCGCATCGACGCCTGGGCGACCTTTGGCACCTATCAGATCGCCGCTGAACTCGCCGGTGCCCGGCTGTTGCGCGATGGTGAGGGCATCAACAGCCCTTACGCCCTGATTGCCGCGTCGCAGGAAGCGTTAGACGATCCGGCCCGGCGCAGCGCCTTGCGCGACCTGCTGGCCCGATTGCAGAAATCGGCTGAATGGTCAGCGGCGCACCCGGCGGATTATGCCGCGATTTTTCAGCAGCAGACCAAGGTGGACCCGCAGATCGCCCGCCTCATGGTCGAGCGTCAAAACGGTTTTCTCGTCCCGCCCGGCGCTGCCGTCATTCGGCCCCTCCAGCGCGTGGTCGATCGCTTCTACGCCGATGGCGAACTGCCCGCCCATGTCGATGTCGCGTCGATCGTCGATGCCGGGATCTTCCCTGCATGAGCATCAGCGCCCTTCACTTCAGCCATTCTCATTGGGCCGCGCCGCGCGGCCTCCCTATTATCGTCGGCAAAGGAGTCTGAGCCATGGCCACTATCCTCAAGGATGATCGCTTCCGTGACACCCATATCAGCGAGGCTGAATGGAAGGTCCGCGTCGATCTTGCCGCTTTCTATCGCCTGTCGGCCCTCTATGGCTGGGATGATTTCATCTACACCCATATCTCCGCCCGCGTACCGGGACCGGAGCATCATTTCCTGATCAACCCCTTCGGCCTGATGTTTGACGAAATTACCGCGTCCAGCCTGGTCAAGGTCGATCTCGACGGCAATGTCATCGGCAAGAGCGATTATGGCATCAACTATGCCGGCTATGTGATCCACTCGGCGATCCACGGCGCACGCGATGACGCCCATTATATCGCCCATTTCCACAGCGCCGACGGCATGGCCGTCTCCGCCCATGCCGAAGGGCTGCTGCCGCTCAACCAGCGCGCGCTCGCGCTGATCCCGCGCCTGTCCTATCATGATTATGAAGGGGTCGCGCTCAATCTGGATGAGCGCGAACGGCTGGTCGCCGATCTTGGCGATACCAAGGTCATGCTGCTGCGCAATCACGGCACACTGGCTTTGGGCGCTTCGCCGGGTGAGGCGTTCAGCGGCATCTATCATCTGGAAGAAGCCTGCAAGGCGCAAGTCCGTACCCTCAGCATCGGTCGCGACCATATCCTGATCGCGCCGCAGGAAGCGCAGGAAGAAGTCCGTCGCCAGATGACGCAAGAACGCGCACCGGTCGAGGGCGCCAAATCCCATTATGATCTGGTCTGGGAAGCCGCCCTGCGCAAGGCGCAGCGTCAGGCACCCGGCTTCGACGTCTGACCCGGAGCGCGATCATGAGCAAACGCCAACTCAAGCTCGGCCTTGTCCCCACCGGCGTTGGCGGCCCCGGCGACAGCAATCGCTGGCTCGACACCGACATTCCGCTCGACGCCAGCGTCAATATCGACTGGTATATCCATGTCGTGCGTCAGGCGGAGGCCGCGAAATTCGATCTGGTGTTCATCGTCGACAGCCAGTTCATCACCGCCAATTCCCCGCCCCATTATCTTAACCGGCTGGAGCCGCTGACCTTGTTGTCGGCGCTGGCGGTCGCCACGAAGAAGATCGGCCTCGTCGGCACGCTGACCACCTCCTATAATGACCCGTTCAATCTCGCCCGCCGTTTCGCCTCGCTCGACCTGATCAGCAAGGGGCGGGCTGGCTGGAATGTCGTCACCAGCGGGGACGCAGGCACGGCGGGCAATTTCAGCCAGCCAGAACATTTCGACTATGACACACGCTACCGCCGCGCGGTCGAATTTCTCGACGTGGCGCGGGGCTTGTGGTCGTCATGGGAGGAGGGCGCACTGGTCCGTGACCGCGCGACCGGCCAGTTCCTCGACGCCGCCAAACTCCACCGGCTGGATCATGCAGGCGAGTTCTTCCAGGTTGTCGGCCCGCTCAACATCCAGCGTTCGCCGCAGGGAGAGCCGGTCATCTTTCAGGCTGGCGACAGCGATCAGGGCCGCGATCTGGGCGCGACCGTCGCAGACGCCATCTTCACCCATGCGGCGACGATCGAACAGGGGCAGGCCTTCTACGCCGACCTCAAGGGTCGCGCCGTCCGGCAGGGCCGCGATCCTGACCAGATCGTCATTCTGCCGGGATTCTCGGTCTATGTCGGCGAAACCGACGAACAGGCGAAGGACATAGAGCGCCACTATCGCACGCTCGACCAGAGCTTCGATCAGGCGCTCGCCGAATTCGGCCGCCCGTTCGGCTGGCATGATTTCCGCCAATATGATCCCGATGCGCCATTTCCGGTCGCCGCGCTCGAACATGCCAAGAGCAGCTTCTATACGCACGCCAAACGGGTCACTGACCTGGCCGTTGCCGAAGGCCTGACCCTGCGCCAGACGGTCGAGGGCGCGCGGGCCGGGCGCGGCAGTCCCTTCGTCGGGTCGGCCGAAACCGTCGCCAATGAAATCCAGCGCTGGTTTGAAGGCCGCGCGCTCGACGGCCTCAACGTCCATCTGGGCCACCCCAGCCAGTTCGACCGCTTCGTGGGTGAAATCGTCCCGATCCTCCAGGAGCGCGGCCTTTTTCGCCAAGACTATGAGGCGGACACGCTCCGCGGCCATCTGGGCCTGCCCATCCCTGCCGGTCGCCGCACAACAGCCACTGACCGACGCAATGCCGCCTGAACGCAGACATCTATGACAATTCGTCACTCTCCTTCCCGCAACTCTCATTGGCGCGCTCACCCCTCCATCGCCAATATTATGGGAGTTGCGGGAAGGAGAATATGATGGCGACGATCCTCAAGGACACACTCAAGGCGCAATTTGAAGCCTTGCAGGCAGAGCGGGCGCGCAACTGGACGCCCGCGCAACTGGAGGGCAATGCCCGCCAGCGGCATTCGCTGCGCGAACGGTTCGATCCAGCAGACGTCGCCCAGGTCGGCGATGTCCTGCCTCCGCAAGATTTCGCCCAGGCCAATGGCAATGTGTTCAGCCTCGACACGCTGACCGCCAATGGTCCGGCGCTGCTGATCTTCTTCCGTTTTGCCGGTTGCCCGGCGTGCAATATCGCGCTGCCCTATTATGCCGATACGCTCTACCCCGCACTGCGTGACCGGGGTATCCCGCTCGTCGCGCTCAGCCCGCAGCAGGCCGATCGCCTGGACGAGATTCGACAGCGCCACAATTTGCCCTTTCCAGTCGCGACCGATGAGGACAACAGCCTCGCACGAGAACTGGGCATCGCCTTCAGGCCCGACGATCGCCCGTCGCCTCCGCCTGCCGGCTGGATCGGCGAGGTCACCGGGACGGGTAGCTGGGAATTGCCGCAACCGGCTGTCCTGCTGGTCGGGCCTGGGCGGGTGGTGCGCTGGCTAGCAGTCAGCCCGGACTGGCTGGACCGGCCCGAAGCGGACGAGATATTGCGCCACATCGCTGCATAAGGCGGCTTCATCTTGATTGCGACGGTCCGGTGGACGGGCCGTCGCAGCAACAGCGATCATGATTACCCCTTCTCTCCCATTGTACTAAATGGTACATGGTCCGCGAGGATGCAGAGAAGGGTGATCATATGAGGACGTCCATCGCGACCGTTTCCGTCAGCGGGACGCTCGACACGAAGTTGCAGGCGATTGCCGCCGCAGGGTTCGACGGTGTCGAAATTTTCGAGAATGACCTGATCGGCTACGCCGGATCGCCGCGAGAGGTGGGCGCGATGATCCGCGACCATGGCCTTGTCTGCACCTTGTTCCAGCCGTTCCGCGATTTTGAAGGGATGCCAGGCGATTTGCGCGCCAAGACCTTCGACCGGGCCGAACGCAAATTCGACATCATGCAGGAGTTGGGCACCGATCTGGTACTGGTCTGTTCCAACGTCTCACCCCAGGCGCTGGGCGATCGCCAACGCATCATCGACGATTTTTCAGAACTCGGTGCCCGCGCGGTCAGTCGCGGTTTGCGGGTCGGCTATGAGGCGCTGGCCTGGGGCCGCCATATATTCGACCATCGCGATGCGTGGGAGATTGTCCGTTCCGTCGATCATCCCGCGATCGGCCTGATCCTCGACAGCTTCCATTCGCTTGCACGCCGCGTGCCGATCGACAGCATTGCCGCGATCGATCCGGCCAAGCTGTTCATCGTCCAGGTCGCCGACGCGCCCGCGCTGGACATGGACTATCTCTACTGGAGCCGCCATTTCCGCAACATGCCGGGGCAGGGCGATTTGCCCATTGCCGACTATGTGCGCGCATTGCTCGACATCGGCTATGATGGCCCCTTGTCGCTGGAAATCTTCAACGACCGGTTCCGCGCCGGCTCATCCTCCGGGGTCGCGCTCGACGGCTATCGCTCACTCCGCATGGTGGAGGATGAGGCGCGCCGCATCTCCGCCCGGCCCGCCGCCATTGCCCCGCGCGTCAAGATTGACGGGGTGGAATTTATCGAGTTCGCCGCCAGCGAAAGCGAAGCGCCGGTCCTGGCCGACATGCTGTCAGCCATGGGCTTCACCCTGGTCGGACGGCATGTCCGCAAAGCCGTCACGCGATGGCGGCAGGGGGCGATCAACCTGGTCATCAACTGCGAAACCGAAGGCTTCGCCCACAGCCACGACATCGTCCATGGCGCGTCGGTCTGCGCGCTGGGCCTTCGGGTGACAGATGTCGCCTCAGCACTCGATCGGGCGGGTGCGCTGCGGATTGCCCGCTTTGAACAGGCGGTGGCGTCCGACGAAATGCAGATTCCGTCGGTGCGCGGCGTAGGTGGCAGCCTGATCTATTTCATCGAAACCGGCACACAGGACGCTGTCTGGGCACAGGAATTTGTGCCTGTGACCGACGCGGCGCAGGCCGATGCCGGCCTCGACCGGATCGACCATATCGCGCAGGCCATGGGGTATGAGGAGTTTCTGTCCTGGCTGCTCTATTATTTCGCGCTGTTCGACGTGACCAAGACGCCGCAACTGGAAATCGCCGACCCGCTGGGCATCGTCCATAGCCAGGCGGTGGAGTCCCCGGATCGCGGTTTTCGCATCACCCTCAACGGATCGGCAGCGGCGCAGACGCTCTCCTCCCGCTTCCTGCACCATTATATGGGGGCAGGGGTGCAGCATATCGCCTTTGCCTGCGCCGACATATTCGCCACCCGCGACGCGATGGTGGCGCGCGGGCTGGAACTGCTCGACATCCCGGCCAACTATTATGATGATCTGGCCGCGCGCTTCAGTCTGGACCCCGCACTGGTCACGCGCATGGCCGCGTCGGGCATTCTCTATGACCGGGTGGGCGATCAGGAATATTTCCAATTCTACAGCCGCGCCTTTGCCAAGCGTTTCTTCTTCGAATTTGTCGAACGGCGTGGTTATGATGGCTATGGCGCGGGTAATGCGACAATAAGGCTGGCGGCCCAGTCGCGTTTCAGGGACGATATGCCGGGTTGATGACGGTTTGACGAGAAGGACAGGTGGAGTGGGTAAGGCGGCCCTGACGGCAATCGAAGGTGGAGCGAGTGCGCGCACGGCGGAGGCCGAGGAGACGCGGCGCAACATATTGGACGTCGCCACCGTGGAATTCGCTGACAAGGGGTTGAGCGGCGCGCGGATCGACGAAATCGCCGAACGGACCAATTCGTCCAAGCGCATGATTTATTATTATTTCGGCGGCAAGGAAGGCCTGTATCGCGCGGTTCTTGAGCGTGCCTACACCGCCGTGCGCGAAGTCGACGCCGCTGTCCGGCGCGATCATCTGTCCCCGGATGCGGCCCTGCGCGATCTCATCACCACGACCTTTGACTATCATATCCAACATCCCGAATTTGTCCGGCTGGTCATGAACGAGAATATTCTGCGCGGCGCGCATGTCGGGGAGATACCGGGCATCCGCGAACGCAACCGCAAGGTGATCGACAATCTGCGCGACATATTGGCCCAGGGGGTCGCCAGCCGCCATTTCCGCGAAGGCATAGACCCGGTTGAACTGCACATGACCATCAGCGCGCTGTGCTTCTATAATGTGTCGAACCGCTACACCTTTGCCTTCGGTTTCGACCGGGACATGACATCGCCCAAGGCGCTCGGCCGTCGCCGCATGTCGGTGATAGACATTATCGAAAGCTGGTGCCGGGCCTGATCGGCGCACGGCCCGTTAGAAGGCTGCTGGCCCTTGCGCAGCAGCCCATCTTTGGATATTAATGTACGAAATAGTTAGCACATAAAAATTGCAGGTGAGGAGAAGCGGATGCGCAAGCCGACTTTCAACGCAGTGGCAGCAGCCCTGCTCAGCACAGTCGCATGTGCTGCCTACGCCCAGCCGCCATCCACCCCCGCACCGCCGACAGCACCCGAACCCGCGCTGGGTGACCCCATGCCCGAACGGCGCGTCGCCTTTCCGGGCGGTGTCATCGCCAGCACCGACATCGTCTTTTCCACCATCCCCGGCTATCGCCCGATCACGCTCGACCTCTATCGCGCCACCGGTGCCAGTAGCCCACAGCCGATCATCATCTACATCCATGGCGGCGGCTGGATGAACGGCCATACCCGCCAGTCCGGCGCGTTCAGTGATTTCCCCGCCGTCCTGGCGGACCTTGCCGCGCGCGGCTATGTCGTCGCCTCGCTCGAATATCGCCTGTCGCGCGAAGCCCCGTTCCCCGCCGCGATCGACGATGTCCGCACCGCCATCCGCTTTCTGAAAGCCAATGCGGCCACTTATGGCATTGATGCTGGCCGCGTCGGTGTTTGGGGTGGTTCGGCGGGCGGACAATTGGCGGCGCTGGCCGCGCTGGAGTGTGGCGCTGCTCCTGCTGGCGCGGACAAGGCCAATGCCACCCAGTCCGATTGCGTCCAGGCCGGGGTCGGCTGGTACGGCGTCTATGACTTCGCCACCATGCCCAAGTCCAACATCCCGCAGGCCGAAAATGTCTATCTCGATTGTGAAAAGGCCAGTTGCCCGGCGGACCGTGTCGCGGCCGCCAGTCCTGCGACCCATGTGGATCGGAGAGACCCGCCCATGCTGCTCATCCACGGCACGGAGGATCGGGTCGTACCCGTATCGCAGTCGCAGGAATTGGCCGCCAAGCTCAAGGCCGCGCAGGTTCCCGTCACGCTCGATATCATCGCCGGGGTCGGCCATAGCTGGATCGGCGCGAACGAAGCGGCAACCCGCGCGGCATCGCTCCGTGCGCTCGATCTGACATTCCGCTTTTTCGACGCCCGGCTCAAGGACGGCCGATGATGCGCCGCTTCTGGACAGCCGTGGCGCTGTCTCTGGCCCTCCTGATCGGCGACCGGGGCGCGCAGGCGCAGGTGGTGGAGCGGCCTGCTGGCCCACCGGTCCAGACCGATGCCGGTCTGGTTGGCGGTATCACCCTGCCGTCGGGTGTACGGTCTTGGCTTGGCGTGCCATTTGCCGCCCCGCCAGTGCGCGATCTGCGCTGGCGCGATCCCCGTCCGCATGAAGGCTGGACCGGTGTCTGGAACGCCGATCGCTTTGCCCCGGAATGTATCCAGCCCTTGCGTGGCCGTTCGATCAACCATTATTTCGGTGAAGAGGCAACCAGTGAGGACTGCCTCTACCTCAACATCTGGGCGCCGCCCGAACCGGCTCCTGCGGGCAAGCCCTATCCTGTCATCGCCTGGATCTATGGCGGCGCGTTCAACGTCGGTTCGGCGTCGATGGCCAATTATTCCGGCGCGCCGCTCGCGGCCAAAGGCGTGGTCTATGTCGCGATCGCCTATCGGGTCGGTCCGCTCGGCTTTCTCGCCCATCCCGATCTGACGGTCGAGGGCGCGGGCCATTCGGGCAATTATGGCCTGAAGGACCAGATCGCCGGACTGCGCTGGATCCAGCGCAATATCGCCGGTTTCGGCGGCGATCCCGGCGAGGTGACATTGGTCGGCCAGTCGGCTGGCTCCATGTCCATTTCCCTGTTGCAATCAAGCCCGGCAGCGCGCGGCCTGTTCCATCGCGTGGTCGGCATGAGCGGGGCGAGCTTCGGCGACCTGATGGCGCCGGTCCCGCTGGCGCAGGCTGAACAGGAAGGACGCGCCCTGCAACAGGCGCTCGGTGCGTCGTCGATCGAGGCGATGCGCGACGTTCCAGCAGACCGCCTCATCAGCGTGGCGGCAACCGTCCCGCGTCGCCCGGTCGTGCTGGACGGGCAGATATTGCAATCCCTGCCAGCCGCCAGCTTTGCGGCTGGCCAGCAGAATGACGTGCCCGCGATGATCGGCTTCACCCGCGACGAAAGCTTCCGCGCGCTGGGACCAGTCAACAGCATGGCCGATTATGCCGCCGCCGTGCGTAAAGCCTTCCCCGAAACTGCGGCGCAAATCCTCACCCACTATTCTGCCAAAACCGATGAAGCGGCCCGCCGCGCGCTCCGCGACCTGCAACGCGACGCCAGCGTCGGCATGCAAATGGCCGATTGGGCAAAGGCACAGGCGACCTATGGGAAGGCACCGGTCTATCCCTTCTTCTTCACACGGGTGCATCCCTATCGGCCGGGCGTCACCTTCGCCGATCATGACCCGGCGACCGTCGGTGCCTATCATACCGGGGACGTGCCTTATTGGCTTGGGACGCTGGACAGCCTCAACCGCTTTCGCGTCACCCGCGACTGGACGGCGCAGGATCACGCCCTGTCGGACGCGATGATGGCGGCCTTATTGTCCTTCGCCCGCACTGGCCAGCCCGGCGCAGATTGGCCGACATTTCAGGTAAAGCGCCCGCAAATGCGTCTGCTGGGTGATCCGGGCGGGGCGATCGACTGGCCCCATTACGCCGCCTTGCCACTACTCAAGGCAGCAGCAGCACCCCAGTCAGCAGCGCCGCTGGACCGGCTGCGCGTTCGCGATTGAGGCAGGGCGTCATGACCCATTATTCACGCAGGCATGTGCTGGGCCTTGGCATGGCAACGCCGCTGCTGCTGCCGACTCTTGCCCATGCCGCGGTGTCAGGCGCAACCGACGCGCCGGGACTGGCGTTCGTCTATGAAGCGATTGTGACGCTGGAGCCTGTGGTGGAGGTCGGCAGGACGCCGCTCGGCACCCGTCGCCGCATCCCCATAACCGGCGGACATTTTGCCGGGCCGCGCATCCGTGGAACCGTGCTGTCGGGCGGCGCGGACTGGCAGTTGCAGCGGGCAGATGACTGGACCGTGATCGAGGCGGACTATATGATGCGGGCCGATGATGGCACGCTGATCCACGTCCGCAATGTCGGCCTGACCAACAGCCGCGTCGCAGGCGCACCGGAACGCTATCTGCGGACCGTCCCCAGTTTCGAGGCACCCGATGGGCCGCACGCCTGGCTCAATCAGGCGATTTTCATCGGCACGCTGGGACCACCCCCTGATGATGCGCCCAAGCCATCGGTGCGCATCCGCGTCTATCGCGTCACATGAAGCACGCCGCCAAGGCCGCGATACTGGCCATGCTATTGGGCAGTTGCACGACGCTGCCCGACCCGCCGACCCGCGCGGTTGATCCGCCAACCGCCTGTGCCGCGACGGCGCAATTCTCCTTCGTCTGCGGCGCGGACAAGCCCGAAGATCTCGCCCACATCCCCGATACGCCCTGGTTGATCGCCAGCGGCTTTGCCAAAGGGGCAGGGCTGAAACTGGTCGATACCCGCCAAAGGACCGCACGCATCTGGTTTACCGCGCGCGCCGATCAAATCGCCCGCCATCCCGCCTTGCCCGATTGCGACCAGCCACCTGACCCAGCCCTGTTCACCACGCGCGGCCTTAGCCTGCGTGTCGTCGCTCCCGGCAAGGCACGGCTCCATGTGGTCAATCATGGCGGACGCGAATCGATCGAAGTCTTTTCGGTCGACTTTAGCGACGCAAGGCAGATACCTGCGCTCCAATGGCAGGGCTGTCTGCTAATGCCGCCGGGCCATGCCGCCAATAGCGTCACAACCTATAGCGACGGCACAGTGCTGGCGACCGTCCTGACCCGGCCGGGAACCAGCATCACCGACTTCGTGGAAGGGCGGGTGACGGGTGGCGTGTATCAGCGCCGCCCCGGTGAAACGGCATTCCAGTTGCTGCCGGGAACGCAACTGCCGGGCAATAACGGCCTTGAGGCGGCACGCGACGATAGCGGCTTCTATGTCATCGCCTTCGGTTTGCGGCAGGTGCTCGGCTATGATCGACATGACAGCAGTGTCCCGCTCTGGCGGCTGACCGTGCCGGATTTCATGCCGGACAATATCCATTGGGATGGCGACCGCCTGATCATGGCGGGGATGATGCGGGACGAACCTGCCTGTGGCGGGGTTCGCCGGATTATCGACGGCGTCGCCGATGGCATGACCTGTCATCGCGGCTACGCCGTGGCGCAGGTCGATCCCGTCGCCCATCAACTCACGATGCTCGCCTATGGTCCGCCCGATCCGCAGTTCAATGGCGTTTCTGCTGCCATTCTGATCGGACAGCAGCTATGGCTTGGCTCCTATCAGGCCGATCGTATCGCGGTTCGCGATCTGCCTTATGCCTTGCCGTAACATTGTATGTACCAGTTCGTACATTTCGCTTGCACTGACGAAAATGTGGGCGTACGAACGGGCCATGGCGATCGGGGCGCAACCCCGACGCATCGGGGAGGACAGGCCAGTCATGGGCCAGCGTTACATTCACATCCTGAACGGACCCAATCTCAACTTGCTTGGCGTGCGGGAGCCGGAGATTTACGGTCGCGATACGCTGGTTGATGTTGAAGCGGCCTGTCGGCGCGAAGTCGCGGGAACAGGCCTTGATATTCTGTTCCGCCAGAGCAATGCCGAGCATGACCTGGTCGGCTGGCTGCATGAAGCGCGGGTTGGATCGGCGGGCATCGTCATCAATCCCGCTGCCTTCTCCTATGCCGCCTATCCGATCCTCGACGCGCTCAAAATGTGCGAATGCCCGGTCGTCGAAGTGCATATCTCCAACATCCATCGCCGCGACGCGGAATGGCGCTCGCGCTCGATCATGACGCAGGTCGTGACCGGCATTGTCTCTGGCCTTGGCACGGACGGTTATGCGCTGGCCGTGCGGCATCTCGTCATGCTCGATCAGCGGCAGTTGGCGGCATGACCATCGCATCGGCCCTTCGTCCGACCAAGGCGCGCTTTGGCGTTCTTGGCCTGATCAGCATCGCGACCCTGCTCAACTATATGGATCGCGCCGTGATGGGCGTTGCCGCACCGGCGCTGACGCAGGAACTTCAGATTTCGCCCGAAATGATGGGGCTTATTTTCTCCGCCTTTTCATGGACCTATGCAGCGTCCCAGATTCCCGGCGGCCTCCTGCTTGATCGGTTGGGCACGCGGATCACCTATGCCGGATCGCTGATCCTCTGGTCCTTCTTCACCCTGCTGCATGGCCTCGCCACCAACGTCACCATGTTGTTCGGCTTTCGCCTGGCGCTCGGCATGTCCGAAGCGCCCTGCTACCCCTGCAACAGCCGCATCCTGAGCAGCTGGTTCCCGCAGCAGGAGCGCGCCCGCGCCAATGCCGTCTATGCCGTCGGCCAATATGCTGGCCTGGCCTTCTTCAGCCCCGTCCTTTTCTGGGTGGTCGGCAGCATGGGCTGGCGCGCGCTGTTCATCATTGCTGGCGGGATCGGTCTGGCCTTTGGCCTGCTGATGTACGCCTGGTATCGCGATCCCCAGCACAGCCATCGCGTCAACAGCGCGGAACTGGACCATATCCGCGCGGGCGGTGGTCTGGCAGACGCCGCCCCGGCGCAATCTGTCCGCTTTTCCTGGGCCAATGTCGGAAAATTGCTGTCGCAGCGCCAGATATTGGGCGCATCGATCGGCCAATTTTGCGGCAATTCGACGCTGGTCTTTTTCCTGACCTGGTTCCCGACCTATCTGGCGACCGAACGGGGCATGGACTGGCTCAAGTCCGGCACCTTCGCCATATTGCCCTATATCGCCGCATCGGCGGGTGTGCTGCTGGGCGGCCATGTGTCGGACATGCTGATCCGGCGCACGGGATCGGCCAATATCGGCCGCAAACTGCCGATCGTCGTCGGACTGCTGCTGGCATCGACCATCATCCTTGCCAATTTCGTGCAGAGCAACACGCTCGTCATCGCCATCATGTCGGTCGCCTTTTTCGGGCAGGGCATGGTGAATCTGGGCTGGACGCTCATTTCGGATGTCGCGCCGCGCCAGTATATCGGCCTGACCGGCGGGGTGTTCAATCTGTGCGCCAATCTGGCCGGCATCGTCACGCCCATCGTGGTCGGTGTGATCGTGGGGCAGACCGGCTCCTTCTATGGCGCACTGGCCTTTATCGGCACGCTCGCGCTGGTGGGGGCCGCGGCCTATATCTTCATCATCGGCGATGTGAAGCGGGTGGAAATGGACTGAATGACATATTGAACGACACCATGCACGATGAGGCATGGTCTGAAATGGACTAAATAGTTCGTTATAATAAGGGAGGATGAGCATGAATATTTCTTTTATGACGGGACTGCGCCTCGGCGGGTCGGCGACGGCCTTGATATTGGCTGCCTTTGCAGCGCCCGCCATCGCCCAGGCACCGGCCGCTGACGCGCCACCGCAGGTCGCGGCCGAACCGGAACAGCCCAGCACCGCCGATATCGTCGTCACCGGATCGCTGATCGCGCGGCCCAATAATGTCGCCGTCAGCCCGATCGTCACCGTCTCCGATGAGCTGGTACAGCAGAGCGGCCAGATCACGCTGGAAGATTCGCTCAACCAGTTGCCCGGCTTCACCCCGTCGGGCAATGCCGGCACTGGCGGTCAGGGGGCGGGCGGTCGCGCCACGCTCAACCTGCGTGGGCTGGGGTCGAACCGCAATCTCGTTCTGCTCGACGGTCGCCGCCTGCCGCTGTCGGACATTAACGGCAATGTCGATATCAACATCCTGCCTGAATCGATCATCGGCTCGGTCGATGTCATCACCGGTGGCGCATCCGCCATCTATGGATCGGACGCCATGTCCGGCGTCGTGAATTTCAAGACTGACCGCTATTTTGACGGCGTCCGCGCCGACATCCAGCAGGGCGACTCGTTCCGCGGCGACTATGGCAAGTTCAACGCCTCGCTCGCGCTGGGCACCAAATTTGCGGACGATCGTGGCCGGTTGATGCTCGCGCTTAGCTACGCCAAGCGCGATCCGCTGTCCGGTTCGCAGCGCCCCTTCTTCGCTGACCGCGTACCGTCCTCCTTCATCGGCACCGGCGCGTTCGTTCCCGACGCGCTCAACCTGCCCAGCCAGGCGGCACTGGCCGGCGTGTTCGCCCAATATGGCGTCACCAGCCCTATCAACCGCACGCTCAATCTTGGCTTCAACAATAATGGCTCGCTGTTTACCCAGACCGGGGCGATCAACTATCAGGGGCCAACGACCGGCGCTTATGCCGTGATCGGCGGCAATGTCCGTATGCCGGTGGGACCGCAGCTCCAGATCCTCAACGCCTTCGAGCGCAAGTCCGCCTTTGCCAAGGGCGAATTCGACATCACCGAAGCGCTGACTGCCTATGGCCAGTTCCTCTATGTCGATTCCACCGTGACGACCGAAAGCGGCGGCAGCCTCACCCAGTTTGCACCCTTCACGACGATCCCGGTCACCAACCCCTTCATCCCGTCCGACCTGCGCACGCTGCTGGCCTCGCGCACCAATCCGTCTGCGCCCTTCCGCTGGAGCGCGCGCTATGTCGGCATCGCCGACAAGGGGTGGGACGAAAATTACCGCGTCCAGCAATATCTGGGCGGCCTGAAAGGCACGCTGGCCGGATCATGGAAGTTCGACGCTTTCGCCTCCTATGATGAGACTGTCCACAATCAGTCGATGTTCAACGCGGTGCTGAAATCGCGGGTCCAGACCTTGCTCAACGCGGCCGATGGTGGCGCGTCGATCTGCGCTGGCGGGTTCAACCCCTTCGGTATCGCCAACGCGACCAACCTGTCGCAGGCGTGCCAGGATTATATGACCAGCACGGTCAACAGCACCGAACGGCTGACCCAGACGCAGGTGCAGGGCCAGGTGAACGGCCCGCTGTTCAACCTGCCTGCCGGGCCAGTCCAGCTCGCGCTGCTGGCGGGCTATCGCAAGAACACTTACGCCTTCAGTCCCAGCGCGGATCTGGTGTCCAACAATGTCGAGGCCGTCGTCGGTTCGGCTGCCGCCCGTGGCCAGATCAGCGTCAAGGAATTTGCCGCTCAGATCGACATTCCCTTGCTGTCGGAAACCCCCTTCTTCCACGAACTGGGCGTCGGCGCGGCCTTCCGCTATTCCGATTATAACCCGACCGGCAGCGTCAAGAGCTTTGAATTTGACGGACGCTGGCAGCCGGTGGAATCGCTGCTGATCCGCGGCAGCTATCAGCGCGCCGTCCGCGCGCCCAATATCGGTGAGCTGTTCTCGCCGGTTACCGGGTCGCAACTCGCCATCGGCACCCCGCCGGTCGCGATCGGGGATCCCTGCGACACCCGCTCGACCGCACGCACCGGTGCCAATGGGGCGCAGGTTCGGGATCTCTGCCTGGCCCAGGGCATCCCGCTGGCCGCGATCGACGCCTATCAGTTCGCCACGACCGCAACCGGCGGCAATATTCAGGGCAATAGCGGCCTGACCCCGGAAAAGGCCAATACCTTCAACGTCGGCTTCGTCTATAATCCCAAATTCTCGTCGCCCTGGCTGTCGGGTTTCTCCTTCTCGGTCGACTATTACAACATCAAGATTCGCAACGTCATCTCGACCATCAACGGCCTGACCGTGCTGGCGAAATGCTATAATCTCGATGGGTCGAACAGCAGCTATTCCAACAGCAATGAATTCTGCCAGCTGATCCAGCGCGATCCGACCGGCCAGCTGGTCGCCATCGCCCAACCCTATCTGAACCTGGGCGCACTTGATACCGACGGTGTCGATGTGCAGGTCAACTGGTCGCTCAAGCTCGCCGATGCGGGCATGGGCGACGGTTCCGGCAAAATCTATGCCTCCTCGGCGATAGGCTGGCTCAACCATTATAAGGTCCAGACCCTGCCGGGTTCGGCTGTGCAGGATTTCGTCGGCACCAGCACGCCGGGCCGCCCGCTGCCCAAGTGGAAAGCGCTTACGACGGTGGGATACAGCTCCGACGTGTTCGGGGTCGGTCTGCGCTGGCGTTATCAGGGCAAGCTGCGCGACATCAGCGCCATCACCACACCGGCGGCCGAACAGGTCGGGGTCAAGCCCTATAATCTGTTCGACATCTTCTCCACGGTCGACATTACGGAGAATTTCCAGCTGCGCGGCGGCATCACCAACCTGTTCGACAAGGCTATTCCTTTCGTCGCCAGTTCGCAGAACGGCACTGATGCGGGCACCTACGACATGGTCGGTCGCTCCTTCTATGTCGGCGCGAAGTTCAACTTCTAACTCTCCCCCTCCCGCTCTCCGCCATCCGGCGGGGAGCGGATTTTCTTCACGGGATATTTCAGCCTTGGCTCATCATATGGCATCCTTTCTGACAGGTTTGATCGGTCGCGATATCGGGCGGTCGCTCTCGCCCTGGCTGCATGAACAGGAAGCCGCAGCGCAGGGGGTGAACCTCATCTATCGCCTGTTCGATTTCGCCGCCGATGGGCTGGGGGAGGCGGACCTCGACAGGATGCTGGCGGCGTTGCAGCTGTGCGGTTTCGCCGGTGTCAACGTCACCCACCCCTATAAGCAGGCGGTTATCGCCCATCTGGACGAACTGTCGGAACAGGCAGCACAGATCGGCGCGGTCAATACCGTCGCCTTCCGCAATGGCCGCCGCTACGGATATAATAGCGATATTTTCGGCTTTGCGGAAAATCTGCGCACCGGCCTGCCGGGCGCCGCCCTGGATCAGGTCGTGCAGATGGGGTCCGGCGGGGCAGGGGCCGCGACGGCGCACGCCCTGATGGGCATGGGTACAGGCAAGCTGGTGCTGTTCGATCCCAACAGGGATCGCGCGCAAACGCTCTGCGCGTCACTCAACGCCATTTATGGCAATGGTCGGGCGATCGTGGGCGACGATCTCGCGCAGGCGATCGGCAGCGCCGACGGCATCGTCAACGCGACGCCGCTGGGCATGGTCGGCTATCCCGGCAGCGCCGTACCACAGGCCTGTCTTGAACCGCGCCTGTGGGTAACCGACATCGTCTATTTTCCGCTCGAAACCCAGTTGCTCGCTGAAGCCCGCGCCGCCGGTTGCCGCGTTCTTGACGGCAGCGGCATGACGATCTTTCAGGCAGCCGGAGCCTTCGAGCATTTTACCGGTCGAAAGGCCGATCCCGCACGGATGCGGGCCAGCTTCCAGGCCATATCAGCCCGCTAGGATCAGGCAGCCAGCCCCAGCGCGCGCAGTAGCGCGGCGGAATCCGGCTGCCGCCCCCGGAAAGCGACGAAATTGTCGATCGCCGGTCGCGATCCGCCCCGCGCCAGCACATGGTCCCGAAACAGACCGCCCAATGCCGCGCGATCCGCCTTTTCCTCGGCGAAGGCTTCGAATGCGTCGGCGGACAGGCGCTCGGCCCACAAATAGCTGTAATAGCCCGCCGCATAGCCGCCTGCGAAAATATGGCTGAAACTGTGGGAGAAGCGATGCCATGCCGGGGGATGGATCACCGCCACATCCTGCCGCACGGCAGCGACGATTTGCTGCACCGAAGGACCATCCTTCTGTGCTGCCGACTGATGCAGGCGCAGGTCGAACAGCGCAAATTCGACCTGACGCAGCAGCGCCACCGCCCCCATGAACCGCCGGGCCGCCAGCATCCGCCCGATCATCGCCTCATCCAGCGGCTGCCCGCTCTCCTCATGCGCGGACACGCGCCGCAACATGGCGGGTTCCCAGGCAAAATTTTCCATGAACTGGCTGGGCAATTCCACCGCATCCCATTCGACGCCCGATATGCCGCCAACCGATGGCACATCGACCTGCGTCAGCAGATGGTGGAGGCAATGGCCCATTTCATGGAACAGCGTCACCATTTCCTGATGGGTCAGATGCGCCGGACGACCCGCGCTGCCGCTGGCGAAATTGCACACCAGATAGGCGATCGGCATTTGCACGGCGTCGGCTTCACGCAGGCGTGGGCGGCACACATCCATCCATGCGCCCCCGCGCTTGCCCGCACGGGCGAACAGGTCGCAATAGAGCGCAGCCACCGGCGCGCCATCAGCGCCATGCACGGTAAAATAGCGCACATCCTCATGCCAGACTGGCGCGCCATCGGCGGGACGAATGTCCACCCCGTAAAGCTCGGTCACCAGCGCGAACAGGCCGTCCAATATCCGCGCCAGCGGCAGATGCGCGCGGATTTCGGCTTCGTCCAGCGCATGGACCGCGCGCCGCATCCGCTCGGTCGCATAGGCGATATCCCATGGCTCCAGCGTATCGATGCCCAGCTGCGCTTGCGCAAATTTGGCCAGCTCGGCCAGCTCCCGCTCGGCGTGCGGGCGCGCCCGCCGGGCAAGATCGACCAGAAACGCATCGACCTCCTCGCCATCGCGCGCCATTTTGGTGGACAGCGACAAAGCGACAGGATCGGCATAGCCCAACAGCCCCGCCGCTTCCTGCCGCAACGCCAGCAATTGCGTGATCCGGTCGCTATTGTCGAACTGCCCGGCATGGGGTCCCTGATCCGACGCGCGGGTGCCATAGGCTTCATAAACCGTGCGCCGCAGATCGCGATCGTCGGCAAAGCCGGTAATCGCCCGCACCGACGGCGCATGAAGGTCGATCAGCCAGCCGTCCAGACCCTTGGCCTCAGCCGCGCGGGCCATGGCGCCCCGGTCGCTCTCCGGCACACCTGCCAGCCTTGCGGGGTCGGTGACATGCAGCGTCCAGGCTTCGGTCGCGTCCATCACGGCATTGGCAAATTCGGTCGCCAGCCGCCCCTGCGCCACGCTGTTGGCGGCAAAGGCTTCGCGCTCTTCATCATCCAGCCCTACACCAGACAGCTCAAACCCTTGCAAGGTGAGCGCCAGCGCGCGCGCCTCCGCCTCACCCAGCCCGTCGCGCGGAATGGCGACCAGAGCGTCATAAAGCGCGCGATCCTGCCCGACTTCGGCAAAATAGCTGTCGATCATCGGCTGAACCTCGCCATGCGCTGCGCGCAATTCCGGCGTGTTCGCGACCCCGACCAGATGAGAAACGGTCTGCCACACGCGCGATAGCGCCGCATCGGCACGGTCCTTCGCCAGAAAGATGGCGTCATATCCCTGCGCCTCGGCACAGCGCCGCATCGCCGCACGATGCTGCGCAATCACTGTTTCGACGGCGGGCAAGATATGGTCGGGCCGGATCTCGCCAAAGCGCGGGTGAAGGCCGGAATCGAGCAGGGGATTATTATCGGTCATCCGGCTTCCTTACACAGCCTGACATTATCTGTCTGCCAGCATCCATGCGATCGTGTCGTGCAACGGACGAAGCGTTTGCGTCTCGTTCATGGCATCCAGGTTCCAAAGTTTGCCCCACAGCAGTTTTGCGGCGTTCCTCCACACAAACGCCAGATCGACCGGACCATGAAAGAGCTATTGTTCGCCGAGTGGGAAACGCAAGGCCGCCAGTCTATCGCGACCGGCGCACCGGGCAGATGGTGACCGCACCCAACAGGGCAAAACCACAGCCGACGATGTAGAGGACGGCATAATCGTCCCCCTGCGCGCTGCCGATCGCCAGGATGATCGGCGCGATGGCGGGGGCCAGCGATTGGGGTAGGCTGTTGGCGATCTGGAACACGCCCATATCCTTGGCGCTGTCCTCCGGCCGTGGCAGGATGGCGGCGAGCAGGGCAAGATCGACGGCGAAATACAGCCCCTTGCCGATCCCCGCCATCGCCACGCCGACCAGAAATTGCGGGACGGACGGCGCCAGCGCGATGGTCAGGAAACCGGCGGCCTCCAGCGTCGCGGCCAGGAACACCAGCGGTTTGCGACGCCCGGTCCAGTCGGTGATGAAGCCGCCAACCAGCGAGATGGCGATGGTCGCGGTCGCGATGATCGCCATGGATTTTACCATCACTTGCGTCGCCTCGCCACGCGGCAGCGACAACTGATCGGTCAGGAAGAAGAGCTGATAGGTCAGCAGGAACGACCAGGCCATCATGATGAGGAAACGGCTGCCGAACGCCCAGCTAAAGTCCCAGTCGCGGAACGGCGCACCAATCGCGCGCAGCATGGCGAAAGGGCCAAGCCGGCGAAGATCATCCCCCTGCGCCGGACGATCGGGCAGGATCAGGCACAGCGCGCCGATACCCGCCACGGTGATGGCAAAGGGGGTCAGAAACATCAGCAGCGACGACCCCTGTGTATATTGGGTGATCCAACTGCCCGCGAACGTCCCCATTGTCGATGTCATGCCCAGCATCCCGGCGACGCGGCCCTGCCAGCGCACGGGAATGACGTCGGGCAGGATCGGCAGACAGCCCGCCTGCATCGCGTTGAACCCGGCCTGGCAAATGACCCAGCCCAGCCCCAGCAACAGCAGGTTGGGCGCCAGGCCCAGGATCAGCAGGCCCGAACCGGCAACCACCAGACCGCCGACCAGCCATGGCCGCCGCCGCCCGAAGCGACTGCGCGTCCGGTCCGACAGCGCGCCACAAATGGGCGTCGCAACCAGCGCAACGAAGCCGCCAATCGCCAGGATGATCCCCAGCCAGCGGCCCTTTTCCGCTTCGCTCGCAATGTCCCCGACCCGCAACGCCAGCGTCAGCACCACCGGCGTCAGCAGCGCCACCCATATGCCGAACTGCGCCAGCACATAGACGGCAACGAAGCCAAGCGACACCGGCGGACGGCTCGCTTGCGGCGATGGCGAAGGGGTCATCGAAGCGACCTTTCAAACGGGCGATCAGGGGTGATAGCTTTTGCCTTCCGCATCAGCCTTCGCCTTGGCCGGGCTGTCGGCGAACAGGTCGTTCATCTTCGTCGGCAGGTTGGACTTTACATACCAGTCGGCGGGGAAGTCGGCCGCGTGCGGTCCGTCGATATTGCGGTTCACCAGACCCGAACTGGTCTTGCGCGTATAGGGAACAACATGTTGGCCCTTATTATTGCCAAGCTGCTCGAACAGCGCCTTGCGCAGGGTGATCTTGCTATCCAGCCATTGGGGATCGTCGATCAGATTGTGCATCTCGTCGGGATCGCTCTTGAGGTCGTACAGTTCCTCCAGATCCCAGACGCCATGATATTGGATATATTTCACCCGGTCGCGCTCGATCGCGAAGGTGGTGGGGGTCTGCGGGAAGCTCCATTCCCAATAATATTCATAGACGAAATCGCCCGGATTCCAGGTCTTTTCATCGATCTTGCCCTCCGCGAGGGCCAAGAAGCTCTTGCCCTCCATCTGGGTGGGCTTGGCGACATGGGCGATGTCGAGGAAGGTCGGCGCCAGGTCGAGATTGCGCACCACCGCCGGGTTGGTCACCCCCTTGGGCACCATGCCGGGCGCCCAGACGATCATCGGCACGCGCACCGACGGTTCATAGGCATTGCGCTTGTCGATCAACCCATGTTCGCCGATCAGGAAGCCATTGTCGGAATAAAAGACGACCATCGTATTTTTATCGAGATGGTTCTTCTTCAGATAGGCCATGATCCGGCCCAGGCTTTCATCCACCGGGGACAGGGTGCGATAATAGTCGCGCACCTGCTCCGTCATCGGGTTGTTGGTATGATAGGGGAAGTCCGCGCCGTGCCAGCTGTTGCGCTGGTTGCGCACCCATAGCGGCTTGCCCGCATTATTTTCGGGCGTGTTCGCCATGCTGGCGGGCAGCTTGATGTCCAGCTTGCTATATTGCGTCTTGTAGCGGTCCGGCGGCAGCGGGTCGCTATGGACGGCCTTGTGGCTCAGATACAGGAAGAAGGGCTTGGACGGATCGCGCCCTTTCTCCAGCCAGTTCATCGCGTAATCGGTCAGTTCGTCGGTGATATAACCGGTGCGTTTGACACGCGCGCCATCGACATTGAGCATCTGGCGATCGCCCGCCGCGATCCGTTCGGGCGACAGCTGTTCGGTCGGGAAATAGGTGCCTTGCCCCTTGAAGCTGACCCATTTGTCGAAGCCCTCGCGCGGGGCATCGGTATCAAACCCCATATGCCATTTGCCAAAGAAACCGGTCTGGTAACCCGCCTGCTGCAGATATTTTGGGAAGAAGGTCAGCCCTTCCTCTGAACTATTATTATTGTCCACCACGCCATGGTTGCGCGCGGTCTGGCCGGTCAGAATGGTCGCGCGGCTGGGCGAGCAGAGCGAGGATGTCACCACCGCATTGGGGAAATAGACCCCATTTTTCGCCAGCGCGTCGATATTGGGAGTCTGGAGGCCCGGCGTCAGGAAGCCCATCGCGTCATAGCGCAGATCATCGACCAGCACGAAGATCATGTTGGTCGGCTTCGGCGGCGCATTCACCGGCCTGGCCAGCGCGCCCGGTCCCAGCAGCGTGCAGGCGGCGATCATGGCGGCGTTCAGCGCGCGGCGGGCAGTGTTCATGGGCGCGGTCCCTTCTTGTCCCGGATGATGCAGCGAAAACCGATATGGCTGGTCGAACTGTCCACCGCCTGCGGATGGCGCGCGGCGGGGCGATAGCGCTGGCAATAATTGGGCGCACAGAGATGCGATCCGCCCTTCAGCACCTTGCGCGGGATCGGCACGGCCGGATTGGCGGGGTCCAGGCTTTCGCGCTTGGTGCCGCCGCGCGGATTCGCGGGAACGCAGCAACTCCCCTTGGCCTTGCGCTCGATCCGGGGCCGGGCGAACCAGTCGGTGGTCCATTCCCAGACATTGCCGATCATGTCGAACAGGCCATAGCCATTGGCGGGATAGGTGCGGACGGGCGAGGTGCGCTCATAGCCATCCTCCATCGTGTTGGCGAAGGGGAACGCCCCCTGCCAGTAATTGGCCTGGTAAACACCGCCCGGCGTCAGCTCGTCACCCCAGGCATAGTCCGCACCATCCAGCCCGCTCCGCGCGGCATATTCCCATTCCGCCTCGGTCGGCAGCGCCTTGCCCGCCCATGCGGCATAGGCCTCTGCATCGGCATAGGCGACATGGACGACGGGATGATCCGCCAATATGTTCAGCTCACTGTCGGGTCCATGCGGGTGCCGCCAGTCGGTGCCGAAACTGAACTGCCACCACTGGCTGAAATCGCCCAGGTCCACCGGGCCGCGCGTGCGCTGGAACAGCAATGATCCCGCCTGCGCCATCGCCGGGTCCATGCCGGGATAGTCCTTCGGGTCGGGCGCAATCTCGGCCAGGGTGCGGTGACCGGTGGCTTCGACGAAACGGGCGAAGTCGCGATTAGTGACGGGGGTTTCGTCGATCCAGAACCCATCCACCTGCACTTGGCGCACCGGCGCTTCTTCGGGATAGAAATGGTCCGATCCCATCAGGAAGGTGCCGCCGGGCAGATGGATCATGCCATTAGTCACGGCTGGCGGCCTTGAGCAGGATGCCCGCCCCGCGTGGATAGGCAGGCGGCGGACCGTCGTCCGGCAGGTCGGGGCTTTGCGCTTCGACATCGGCCATGGAGCGGGGCAGCGAGAAGGGCAGGCGTCCCTGTGCCGTAGCACGACCTGTTACAACATCCAGCACCGCCGCATCGCTCGCACCAAAGGTGACGATCAGGGTGCGGGCCATCGGCTCGATCGCGGTCAGGATGGCGGGGCGGTCCATCTCCACCGCGACGATCGTGGGGACATGGGCAGATGCGCGGGTGATTGCCTGCACATCCTTGTCTGCCGCGCGGAAATCGAGGCGGCCCTCATGCTGGCGCGCGCCAAAGAAATGATAGGGATGCAGCGTTTCGAACGGGGTCGCGGTGCGAACCAGCGCAAAATCCGCCTGCTGTGGATCATCGACCACGACAAAGCCAGCCGCCCGCGCCGCCGCGGCATCGACGCCATGGAGCCATATCCGCTTGCCCGGCGCGACAGGCAGGGTCGCCTTGTCATTACGCAACAACACCTGGCTCGCACGCTGGACGGCGTCGCCCTCGGCCTGCGCCTCGCGGCTCCCGACGATCCGGGCGGCAGCGGCCTCATCCACATAGGGATTGTCGAATAGGCCCAGCTCGAACTTCAGCCGCAGCACGCGGCGCACGGATTCGTCGATCCGCTTTTCGCTGACAAGTCCCTTGGCCACCGCGTCCAGGATCGGCGCGGGATCGTCCGCGCCGCCAAACTGGTCGATGCCTGCCTCTATCCCCTTGGCGAAGCGGGTCGTCTTGTCGGCCGTTTCCATGCCCCAGGGCGTGCCGATCGACGCTGGCGTCTGCGGGTTGGCCGCGTCCGGCGCCATGCAGGCTTGCGGGCAATCGCGGGTGATCGACCAGTCCGAGACGATCAGGCCACGATATTGTTTCTGTCCCCGCAACAGACCAGTCAGCATTTGCTTGTTGAAGCCCGCCGCGACCGGCTCGATCGGCTGGCCTGCAATTTTCGGCCCATGGACAATGACATAGGTGGGCATGACCCCGGAACTGCGCGCGGCCAGACTGTCGTCAAAGGCGCGGATATGCTGGGCAAAGGATGAGTCGCTCAGCGTGGCGTTGCGGCCATAATAGTTATGGCCGTCAAACCCTTCCGGCTCCGCGCCATAGCCGACCCAATGTTTGACCACCGTGGCAACGCCATCGGGCTTCACGCCGCTGCGGCCATGTTGGAACCCTTCGACATAGGCGCCCGCAAGGCGTGATACCTCAGCCGGATCGGACCCGAAGGTGGCGGCAAAGCGCGGCCAGCGTGGTTCGGTGGCAAGGTCGGCCTGCGGCGACAGCGCCATATGGATGCCGACCGCGCGATATTCCTGCCGGGCAATGTCGGCGAAACGCCGGACAGTGCCCGCATCCCCCAGCGCCGCGAAACCCAGCGTATCGGGCCACAGCGAAAAGCCGTCGCCGGTCGTGCTGGCACCCAAAGTCGCCTGAAAATGATGGCGTGGGTCGGTGCTGATCGTGGCGGGGATGCCCAGCCGCCCTGCCTCCGCGAGCTTTTGCACCACGTTGTTCTGCGCCGCCAGTTCTGCGGGCGACACAACCAGCCGGGTGATGAAGCTGCTGATATGGCGATCGTTCAGTAGTTTGGCGGTCGCGTCGGCATCGTAGATATTGCCCCCAAAGCCAATGGGCGAGCCGGGCGTTGGCAGCGTGCCGTGCAACAGCATCCCCGCTTTTTCCGTCAGCGTCATCTGCCCCAGCAGATTTTCGACCCGTGCGTTGATCGGCGCGCGACTGTCCTCGTAACGATCGAGCCGACCATTATGGTTGAGGTCGCGCCAGCCCTTGGGCGGCGACGCCGCACCGCCCAGTGTCAGCGCGAAAAACGCTGCTGCTGCGATCCTGTGCACCCCTACCACGTCAATTGTTCCCTCCCGCAAAAGGCGTCGACCGGACTGACCCCGGTGAAGGGCTCATCGCCGGTCAGCCTCTCCACCAATGCCGTCTGGACATCGGGTAGCGAGGCATAGGCGTTGATATAGGTCGCGAAATTGGGCGCGTCATACAGATAATAGGGTTGACCGAAGGAGACGAGCAGGGTCGGGATTTCCCGGTTGAACTGGATCATGCCGTTACGCGGGCTGGCGTGCAGTTTGGCGAAATCGAGGAAGATATGGCCAAGCGAAGGCGTTGCTTCCTGGCCGATCAGATAGAGGATGAGGTCGGCATCGGCGGGCGTCGGCATCGCTTCAGGGTCGAAATCGCGGATGGTGAAACCCCGGCTTTCAAGGCCCGCGCGCAGCGGCGTGAAGTCGCGGTCCGGCGCGCCGGAAAAAAAGCTGGAGCCTTCGTCGGCGATGATGACGATGCGCTTATGCCGGTCAGGGGTGATGGGCAGCAGGGCGTCGCGATTCTTGACCAGCGTGATGCTGGTCGCACAAGCGCGCGTTGCCCGGTTCAGATGTTCAGGTCGGCGCAGCGTATCGCGCACTTGGCTCAGGGGGGCGATCCGCTCATCCAGCGTCATGCGGTGCAGGCCGAGCTTTGCCTTGAATGACAGGAAGCGGGTGACCGCGTCGTGCAGCCGCTGTTCCGACAATCGGCTCTCACGCAGCCCTTGCAGCATGAAGCGCATATCCTCCGCCGGATCGCGACTGAAGAGGAAAACATCGCAACCATTTTCGATCACCGCAGGCACCGCCTCAGCGCGCGCCATCCAGCTGGTCAGGCCGCCCATGACAGTGGCGTCGGACACGATCAGGCCGGCAAAGCCCAGTTCCTCGCGCAGCAACTGCTGGTTGAGCAAGCGGGAGACGGAGGCTGGCTCGAACGCCTGCGCGCCAGCTTGCGCCAGTTTCTCGCGAATATAGGCGGGCAGCGCGATATGCGCTGACATGATCGTCATCACGCCATCATCGACCAATGTGCCGAAGATGCGGCCAAAGGTCGCACGCCATTCGCCCATGTTCATATCGTTGACGCTGGTGACGAGATGCTGGTCGCGATCGTCCAGCCCGTCTCCGGGCCAGTGCTTGGCACAGGCTGCGACGCCCTGCGCCTGCAACGCGCGGACATAGGTGCGGGCTTGCGCCAGGATGCGGTCGGGGTCGGACCCATAGGATCGGGTCCCGACCACCGCGTTGCGAAAGGCGCGGTTGATGTCGACGACGGGGGTGAAGGACCAGTTATAGCCCAGCGCCCGGCTTTCGCGCCCGACGATGGCGGCCAGATCGGCGCTAAGGGACAGGTCGTCGCAAGCGGCGATGCCCATCTGGTTGGGGATGGCGGTGGTAAAGGGATAGCTGATCGTGCCCCCTTCAATATCGCCGGACAGGATCAGGGGGATCTCCGCACGTTCCAGCGCATCGCGGGTCGCGGCCCAGGCGGTGTCGAGATCACGGGTCGGGAAGCGATGGAGGCCGCCCGGCGCATGGGCGAGCAGTTCCGCATTCTCCTCGATGCTGTCATGGCGCGCCGACAGGACAAACAGCTGCGCAATCTGTGCCTCGACGCTCATCGCATCGCGCGTGTTTTCCACCCAGGCCATGTCCTCCGGGGAGAGGGCGAGAGGACCGGCGCTGGGTGAAAGCTGAGAATATGGGACAGGAATGACGGGACTCATTTCGAATCGGGGGAGGCGTCGTCGTGGCGGACGCGGCGACCGGAACCGCCGCGCCGCAAGGATCAGAACTTCACGCCGAGCGTCGCGCCGAAATAGCGGTCCGCATCCTTGTTGAAGGTGCCGACCAGATCGGTGGCGCCGCCCAGGAACGACGAGTGGCCGATGCTGGTCAGGTAATTTTCATCGAACAGATTTTTGACGAACACGGTCAGGCTGTAACGGCCGTCAATCTGCTTGATGCCGATGCTGGCGTCGACCAGCGTGTAAGCGGGCTGTTCCAGCAGCGGGTCCTGCTCGACCGAAAAGTTCATCGCGCTCTGGAAATTGACGCCGACCTGCGCGAAACCGGCAAAGTCGGTGCCGGGAATGTCAGCCTCATAACGCGGGGCGAGGGTGACCTTCCACTTCGGGCTGACCGGCTGGGCCGCACCGCGCAGATTTTGCGTCGGCGTGACACCAGCGGCGGAGCGGTAGCAGATGTTGGTCGGTTTGCCCGACAGGACCGGGGCTGCCGCATTGAACTGCTGCGGGCAGTTAAGCCCGTCAATGTCGATCCGCGCATCCGAATAGGTCACCGCGCCGGTCAGGCTGAAATGATCGTCGGGACGGACGGTCGCTTCGATTTCAAAACCCTTGGTGCGCGACTTGCCTGCGTTGGTCGACACGAACTGGACCACGCCCGCGGCAAGATCGGACCGGTTCGCCTGCACCTGAAGATTGCTATAGTCGGCCAGGAACAAAGCCGTGTTGAAGCTCAGCACGCCGTCGGCGGTGCGACCCTTGAAGCCGATTTCATAGGCGTTGACATGTTCCGGCTCCAGCACGGTCTGGTTGGCCAGGTCGGTGCTGATTTCCATGTCATAGCCCAGCCCCTTATAGCCGCGCGTGTAGCTGGCATAGACCTGCGCGTTGCGGCTGAATTCATATTGCAGGCCTGCCTTGCCGGTCACGGCGGTATCGCTCGCCGTGATCGATCCGCTGACCGGCGCATTGCCCGGCAGCACCGCGTCGCCCGGCACCAGCGGCGAAATGCGGCTGCCGCCATTGGTGCCCTTTTCATATTGCAGGCGCAGCCCGCCAATCGCCTTCAGACCGCCGACGATACGATAATCGACCTGGCCAAAGACGGCGACGCTGTCCTGCTTCAGCCGGACATTGCTGGCCGACGACTGGTAGATGGTATTGGCCGGCGCACAGGGCTGACCAAAGGTTCCGGCGGTGCAGCGCGCGCGGCGGCGGTCGAACGGGCGCTTGATGTCGGAATGCATGTAAAACACGCCCGCGACATAGTTGAGGTCGCCCCCGCCATTATTGGCGATGCGCAGTTCCTGGCTGAAGGCGCTCAGGTCAAGCTGGCCATGGTTCTGGCTCCAGTCAGCATAAGCAGCGGAGGCGCCCACGAACAGCGGGACATTGCTGTTGATCCGCTCGATCGGCTGGTTCACGTCCAGATTGTAGGATTGATAGGCGGAGATGGACGTGACCGTCGCAGCACCCAGATCCCAGTCGGCCTGCAACGAATAGGTCTGCTGGTCGCTGTTGGAATAGGTGACCGTCTCGTCATTGAGCGTGCGATTGTTGCGGGTGGCGGTGATCGGGCCGACCAGCGCCTGGAGATTGGGGTTGGTGATCGCGATCCAGGTCGACGCGCAGCAATCCGCCTCGGTCTTGCGATATTCGCCGGTGAACAGCAGGTTCAGATTCTCAGTCGCGTCCCATTCCAGCTTGCCGCGCACGCCCCAGCTTTTGGAGCCATTGTCCCAGCTGTTTGTGGCGATGTTGCGGGCAACGCCGCGCACGTCATTGTAGAAACCGGTGAGGCGGGCGCGCAGCGTGTCGCTGATCGGGCCGGACACGGTGCCACGGGCGCGATATTCGCCATGTTCGGCGATCGTGAATTCACCGCGCCCTTCAAATTCGCGCGAGGGGCGGGCGGTTGTCACGCTGATAACGCCGGCGGTTGCGTTCTTGCCGAACAATGTGCCCTGCGGACCGCGCAGCACTTCGACGCGCTCAATGTCGGCCAGGTCGGTAAAGCCCTGGGTCTGGCGCACCGCGACCACGCCATCGACGACGGTGGATACGGAGGATTCAACGCCCTGGCCAAACAGCGCGGTGCCGATACCGCGAATGCGGAAACTGCTGTTGGTGGGAGTCGCACCCTGCTGGAAGGTCAGCGACGGGACGGCCTGCACCAGCGAGCTGCTGTCATTGATCTGGCGGTTGGCGAGCGTGTCGGCGCTCACTGCGGTCACGGCCAGTGGCACGTCCTGCAGGCGCTCGGCCCGCTTCTGCGCGGTGACGACGATGTCGGTGCCGTCCAGCGGCTCCTGGGGCGCTGTATCTTGCGCCATTGCGGCGGCAGGCATCATCGCGACGCTCAGGCTGAAAAGCGACACTGCAGCGTGGCGCATGGTCATGGCTTTGGAAAAACGCATATATCCTCCCCTGTCCGGCGCCTGTGTCGACGCGCGGTCTTGCAACTATGATTCCGACCAGCGGTTACCCGCTTGGTTGTAGCGCTAAATCTCCCTGCCGCACGCCCAAGTCAATATGATTATTTTAGCGCTACATTTTTTGCGTAAATTGCGGATTTCTTGCAACAGCGCGCTGGTCATCCATTTACAAAGATCAGGAATATAGCGTTAAACGAGCGCATAGCGCGTTCGCGTCCGTTCAGGGAGTTTCCAGCCATGGCCCGTTTGGGGCGTCGTACCAGCCAGGCTATCACCATCCAGACCGTTGCGGAACGCGCCGGCGTGTCGGCCATGACCGTGTCCAACGTCCTCAACAACAGCCCGCGCGTGCGCCAGGCGACGCGGGACACGGTGATGGCGGCGGTGCGGGAACTCAACTATGTCCCCAACATGGCGGCGCGGGCGCTGGCCAGCGCCAGCGCGACGCGGATCGGCTTGCTCTATCGCAACATCGAAAATGCCTTCCTCAGCTCCATATTGGTCGGCGCGCTGGACGCGACCAGTCGGCTGGGCGCGCAATTGCTGTTGCGGCCGCTGGAAAGTGGCGATCCCAAAGAAATTGCGCAGCAAATGCAGGGGCTGGTGGAAAGCGGCGCCCACGCGATTTTGATCGTCCCGCCCTATTGCGAGGTCGCCAATCGCCATGGTCTGACGCGCGACTTCCCCGTGCCGGTCGTGGCGATGTCACCGGGCGACATATTGCCGGGCGACCATATGGTGCGGATCGACGATTTCGGCGCAGCGCGGGACATGACCGCCTATCTGATCGGGCTGGGACATCGTAGCATCGGTTTCATTCGGGGCGGCGCTGGTCACATGATCCACCGGACCCGGTGCGAAGGCTATCAGGCGGCGCTGCGCGACGCAGGGCTGCCGATCCGGCCGGACCTGATCGTGACCGGCGATATGAGCTTTGAGTCGGGCCTCGCGGTCGGCGCGCAGCTGCTGGACCTGCCGGACCGGCCTACCGCCATCTTCGCCAGCAATGACGACATGGCCGCCGCGATCATCTCGCTCGCCCACAGGCGCGGGCTGGATGTGCCGGGTGACCTGTCGGTGGCAGGGTTCGACGACACGCCGATCGCGGTCAAAATCTGGCCATCGCTGACCACAGTCAAACATCCGGGCAAGGACATATCGGCGCAAGCGGCCATGCTCGCCGTCTCGCTCGCCAGAGGAGATCAGGAAGGCATGGCCGCGCCGACGGAACACTATCTCGAACACCGTCTGGTCGTTCGTGAATCTACTGCAATGCTTGGGCAAGCCGATCAGAAACGATAGCCGACCGTGCCCATGACATTGCGGGGTGCACCCATGAAACAGTCGCCACGGGCAAGGCAGGAGGCATAATAGCGGTTGTTCAGCAGATTGGTGGCGTTGAGTGCGAAGCGCCAGTTCTGCCAGTTGATCTCCGCCAGACCATCGACCGTGGTGCGCGCAGGCGTCGTGACGGTGTAGAGTGTGCCGACGGGAATGGCTGGATTGAGGCCATAAGGATCGATCAGGCCAGTGGATTTACTCTTGCCGCTATAAACGACACCGCCGCCCAGGCGCAACTGCGCTTCGCCGGGCAGGCCGAAGGTCTTGGTCGACCAGATCGACGCGGTATGGCGCGGCATATAGTCGAGGCTGGTGTTGCTTTCGGATTTGAGCTTGGCGTAGCCATAATTGGCGAGCAGTTCGAATTGGCCGGGCAGGGTGTGGCTGGCCTCGATTTCGAAACCCTTGGTGTCGAGTATGCCCGACTGGGTCGTGCCGCCAGCGGCCAGATAAAGGACGCGGTTCCGCTCATTGATCTTGAAGATCGTGGCCGTGACTAGGGTGTTGACGCCCGGTTGCCACTTGATGCCCGCTTCATATTGGGTGCCGGTCTGCGGTTTGTAGGGCGCGCCGGGCGGCGCTTGCGGATCGGGATTTTCGATCCGGCCAGCGACCGGCAGGAAGCTTTCGGTATAGCTGAAGAAGGGTGAGATGCCTGCGCCAATCTCACCGATGATACCGGCGCGGAAGGTGGTGGCATTATCCTTCTGTCCTGACGATCCCGTCACCCGATCGCGCCGTGCGCCCAGCACGACGGAGACACGATCGAAAAAGCGGATCTGGTCCTGCAAATAGACGCCCAGCTGCTTTTGCGAGTCATAGGTGAAGGGACCGGTCGGATCATAGGTTTGGAGCGCTTCCCGATCGATATCGTAAAGGTCGATCGTCTCGACGCCTAAGACACCGCGCTTGCCAACCTTGTTCCAGCTATAATCCAGGCCGACGAGCAGTTTATGTTCGATATTCGCGCCAGTGTTGAAGCTGAACTGCAGATTATTGTCGGTCGAAAAGACATTCATCCGCGCGTCGCTGGCGTCGGCATAAAGGCCGATGGTGCGACCGTCGGCTGCAAAGGGATTGGTGGGACTGGAATAGCTGTTGGCGTAGTGGGTCTTATACTCCAGGTCGCTGTCGATATAGCGCGCCTTAACACTGAGCCGAACATGGTCGGAGAAATTATGGGTGATGGAGCCGCCGCCCTGAAGCGACCGGCCATTATAGCGGTCCCAGCCCGGCTTGCCGACGAATGTATAGGGATCAAGCTTGCCTGCGGGATAGGCCGTATTCGGGCGGAAGGTGCCGACGATCGGCAGGAATTGGGAGGTCGATCCGGTGTCATCCTCCTGATACAGACCGGTCAGGACAATGTCGGTGTCGGGCGTCGGCTGCCACCGGATCGACGGCGCGAACATCACGCGATCATCGGGGACATGATCGACATAGGTGTCGGCATCGCGGACGCGGCCGACCGCGCGGATGGCGAAATTGTCGGCCAGGGCAAGGTTGACGTCGGCCAGCGCTTCCTTGCGGTCAAAGCTGCCATAGGCCAGGCTCGCTTCGCCCCGCGTCTCAAACCCCGGCGTCTTGGACACCAGATTGACAAGGCCGCCGATCGATCCCTGGCCGAACAGCACCGACGCCGGGCCGCGCACGATTTCGACGCGGTCGAAATTATAGGGGTCGGACGTGATGCTGGCATAGTAAGAGAATATGTCACGCATCCCGTCGCGAAACTGCAGCGCATCAAGGCCGCGCACGTTGAAACCATCGACACNGGTCGGACGTGATGACCTTGATCGGCTGGGGCAGCTGGATCAGCGGCGTTTCCGTTTTTGTCCCGGCATTGGCGGCAGTAACGATGATCTGGCCTTCGCTATCGTCGCGCGGCGCGTCAACTGCATCAGGTGCCTGATCCGCAGCAAAGGCAGTTGTGACAGAGAGCGCCAGCAATGCGGCGCCGCAAAGCGCCAATGATCGGATGGCAGACATTGATGGAATTCCCCTGTTGCAATTGATTCTCAACGTGGGGAGCGATTATAGCTATTAGGAATTAATCGCAATACACAATCATCAATGATTGAGGTTCGTGCCTCGATCGCTCATTCGCTATCCAGATAGCGCCCCGCCGCGTGCCGCACTGCCGCTGTCATACTGGTCAACGCCTGTGCCTGCAGGCGCAACACTGACCAGAAACGGGTGTTCCGGCACCAGTTCAACCAGACGGCCTGCATCGATATGTGGCTGGGCGAGGCATTGCGATCAACGAACCCGACAGTGACCCGCGCAACTGGTGATAACCATAATCGCCCAGTGTCGCCTCGCCGGAAAATTCCGTCTCGAAACTGGGCCCGCGGGTCGAGATGTTGATCGCGCCCGCCGTGGTATTCTTGCCGAACAATGTCCCTTGCGGCCCGCGCAGGATTTCGATCTGCTGCAAGGCCACCAGGTCGAATTGCGACTGGCCGACGCGGCCATAATAGACATTGTCGACATAGACGCCGACGCCATTTTCCAGCCCGTCATTGGTCAGCGAAACATTGCTGCCAAGGCCACGGATGTTGATGTTGGTATTGCGTGGATTATAGCTGAAAATCTGGAGGCTCGGCACGAGTTGCTGGCTCTGGCCGAGCGAGAAATTGCCTGTGGCGGCGAGTTGTTCCGCGCCCACGACGCTGAGCGCGATTGGCACATCCTGTGCGCTTTCGTCGCGGCGGCGGGCTGTGACCGTGATCGCGCCTGCATCTTCCTCTGCGGCGGCTGATCAGATCACTGCCGTGTCGGACGATCAGGTTGAACTGCTTGACGATCTCGTGCGCCTGCTCAATCTTGCGAGGGTGAACGAACCCATCATTGATCCCGCTCCCTCGCGTTCCGGCCCCTCAGTGGTGCTGCCTGCGCGACCCGAAGCGATCCGGCTTGACGCGGCGACCACGGCGGTCATCATTGTCGACATGCAAAACGCCTATGCCAGCAAGGGCGGCTATGTGGATGAGGCGGGGTTCGATGTCGGCCCGGCGGCCAGTGTCATTCCCAAGATCGCGCAAGTCGTCGATGTGGCGCGCGCAGCGGGGATGCCGGTGGTGTACCTGCAAAATGGCTGGGATTCCAACTATGTAGAGGCAGGCACGCCGCTGTCTCCCAACTGGCATAAGTCTAACGCGCTCAAGACGATGCGCGCGCGGCCGGCGCTTGCCGGGCAGTTTCTCGCGCGGGGCGGCTGGGACTATGAACTTGTCGATCGCCTGAATGTACATGAGGGCGACCTTCGCGTTCACAAGCCGCGCTATTCGGCCTTCTTCAACTCGCAACTCGATTCCGTGCTGCGGGCGCGCGGCATCCGCGCGCTCATCTTCACTGGCATTGCCACCAATGTCTGCGTGGAATCGACCCTGCGCGACGGCTTCCATCTCGAATATTTCGGCGTGCTGCTGGAGGACGCCGTGCATCATCTGGGACCGGACTTCATCCGTCAGGCAAGCCTCTATAATGTCGAAAAATTCTTTGGCTGGGTCAGCAATGTCGCCGATTTCTGTACAGCCGTCGGGCAGTTGCCACCAAAGGAGCCTTGATGCCTTTCGAACCGATCAACCCACCGCAATTCCCAACGCCCATCGCGCCCTATTCGGCTGGAGCCAAGGCGGGCAACACGATCTATGTGTCGGGCGTGCTGGCGCTGGGCGAGGGCGGCACGGTCCTGCATGTGGGCGATGCCGCCGCGCAGACGCGCCATGTGCTGGACGTCATCAAGATCACCGTCGAGGCGGCGGGCGGCACCATGGCGGACATCGCCATGAACCATATCTTCCTCAAGGATCTCAACGATTATGCCGCTTTCAATGCGGTCTATGCTGACTATTTTCCGGGCGACAAGCCAGCGCGCTATTGCATCAAATGCGAACTGGTAAAGCCCGACTGCCTGGTCGAGATCGCCTCGGTCGCTCATCTTGGCTGAGGCCGCTGGCCTCTATTATGAAACGCACGGGCGCGCGGATGCGCCGCCGATGATCCTGTCAAGCGGCCTTGGCGGCTTGGCGGGTTACTGGACACCAAATATCCCGGCGCTGGCGGAGCATTTCCGCGTCATCGCCTATGACCATCGCGGCACTGGCCGCAGTGACCGGACACTGCCCGATACCGTATCGGTCGAGGATATGGCAGACGATGTCATCGCGCTGATGGATGCCATCGGTATCGAGCGCGCGCATATCATCGGCCATGCGGTGGGCGGGGCGATCGGCATCGAGACGGCCATCCATACCGGACGGATCGACCGGCTGGTCGTCATCAATGGCTGGCGCTCGCTCTCGCCCCATACAAGGCGCTGTTTCGCCGCACGCCTCGCATTACTGCATGGCGCGGGTGAGCGAGCCTTTCTCGAAGCGCAGCCGCTGTTCCTCTATCCGCCCGACTGGATCGCGGCCCATGACCGCGAACTGACCGCCGACCTCGACCACCATCTGGCGGCTTTCCCCGGCGTCGAGACCACCACCAAACGCATCGCCGCCGTGCAGGCCTATGCGCCCGATCCGGCAGGGCTGGCGGCGCTTGAACATCTGCTCGTCATTGCCACCCGCGACGACTTCCTCGTGCCGTTCGCCACAGCGCTCGATCTCGCCGCGCCGGTGGACGGCGCCACAATCGCCACGTTCGATTGGGGCGGCCACGCCTGCAACGTGACCGACCCGGACAGGTTCAATCGCCTCATTCTCGAATTTCTCAGGAGCTAAAGTCCATGCAGGTCGGCGTTTTCGTTCCCATCAACAATAATGGCTGGCTGATCAGTGAGAATGCCCCGCAATATCTACCGAGCTTCGATCTCAACAAGGAGATCGCCCAGCGCGCCGAGAAATACGGACTCGATTTTCTGCTTTCTATGATCAAGCTGCGCGGCTTTGGCGGCAAGACGCAATTCTGGGAATATGGCCTTGAAAGCTTCACGCTGATGGCGGGCCTTGCGGCGGTGACGGAGAAGATCAAGATCTTCGCCACCTGTCCGACGCTCATCATCCCACCAGCCTTTGCCGCGCGTATGTGCAACACCATCGACAGCATCAGCCACGGCCGTTTCGGACTTAATCTGATCACGGGCTGGCAGCCGCCCGAATATACCCAGATGGGCCTCTGGCCGGGGGAGGAGCATTTCCGCAACCGCTACGACGTGCTGGATGAATATGCCCGCATATTGCGCGAATTGTGGGAGACTGGTCGCTCGGACTTCAAGGGCCAATATTATCAGATGGATGACTGCCTCGTTCGTCCCCAGCCGCAAGCGGACATGAAGATCATCTGCGCGGGATCGTCCGATGCGGGCCTCGCTTTCTCGGCGAAGTGGGCGGACTATGCCTTCTGCCTGGGCAAGGGCGTCAACACGCCAACCGCCTTTGCCTTCAACAACGACCGGTTGGCGAAGTTCACGGCGCAGACGGGCCGCAACGTGTCGGTTTTCGTGCTGGTGATGGTGATTGCCGCCGAAACTGACGAGGAAGCCATGGCCAAATGGCATAGCTATAATGATGGCGTCGATCTGGAAGCCATCGCCTGGCTGGCCGATCAGGGGGCCAAGGACACGGTCAACACCGACACCAACGTGCGCCAGCTGGCCGCGCCGGAAGGGGCAGTGAACATCAACATGGGCACGCTGGTCGGCAGCTACGAAAGCGTGGCGCGCATGTTGGACGAAATGGCGCAGGTGCCCAACACCGGCGGTGTGCTGCTGACGTTCGATGATTTCCTCGAAGGCGTGGAGGCATTCGGCACCCGCATCCAGCCGCTGATGAAAAGCCGCATTGGGATATCTTACTGAGACTGACTTGCATTAGTATGAAAGCTTCGCTAGCGATCGCCCCTTAAAAAGGGAGCTATCGTGCGCAAAGCCATTCACATCCTGCTATCGAGTGCCACGCTTATAGCTGGCGGACATGCATTCGCACAATCGCCGGAAGAGGCTGCCGATGCCGGACCCGGCGGCCCGATCATCGTGACCGCCGCCCGCAGCATCCTGCCTGCCAATGCGTTGCCGCTCACCATCGACGTCATCGACAAGGATGCGCTCGACCAGCAGATCGCCATCTCTGGGTCCGTCACGGACGCCGTGGCGACGCTGACGCCATCTTTCTCCCCCACGCGCCAGAAGCTGTCGGGCGCGGGTGAGACGTTGCGGGGTCGTTCGCCGCTCTATGCGATTAACGGCATCCCGCAATCGACGCCGCTGCGCGACGGCGCGCGTGATGGCTTCACCATCGACGGCTTCTTTGTCGACCGGGTCGAACTCATCTTCGGCTCCAACGCGCTGCAAGGCATTGGCGGCACTGGCGGCATCGTCAATCAGGTGACCGTCGGCGCGCCGAAAGTGGAAGGGCTGAGCGGTCGTGTGCTGGTCCAGGGGACAGCCGACAATGATGTCCATTCGGACGGCATCGGCGGAAAGCTGGGCGGCCTGTTCCAATATAAGGTCGGCGATTTCGACGCGACGATCGGCGCAACCTATGAAAAGCGCGGCGTCTATTACGACGGACGGGGCGATCGCATCGGCCTGAACCTGACCCAGGGCGAAACCCAGGATTCGCAGGCGACCAATATCTTTGCCCGGCTGGGCTATGCCGTATCGGCTACCGGCCGCATCGACCTGATCGCCAGCCGTTTCGAGCTGAAGGGAGAGGGCGATTTCGTTGCTGTGGAGGGCAATCGCCTCACCGGCCAGCCGACCGGTGCCGTCCGCGGCACACCGCCGGGCGATCCCGCCGCCAATCGTACCGAAAGCATTGCCCTGTCTTACACGGACAGCGCGCTGGGCGGCGGCAATTTCGTGAGTCAGATCTTCTTCAACCGGTCGCGCGACACGTTCGGCGGTGAACTGGCCCCGATCGCCAGTTTTCAGGACCCGTCGATCGCACCGGTCAACACATTGTTCGACCAGTCGCAAAACCGTTCGCGCAAGATCGGCGCGAAAATCAGCTATGAACGCGCCGTTCCGGGTTTCGAGGCGCTGACCGCGACGCTGGGTTTCGACGCCCTGTGGGACAAGACGCAGCAGCAGCTGATCGCCACGGGCCGCGTCTGGGTGCCGCCCGCCGAGTTTCGCAGCCTGGCGCCCTTCACCCAGGCCAATCTCAAACTGTTCGATGGGCTGGTGCGGGTCGCGGGCGGTGCGCGCTGGGAAAATGTGCAGATCAAGATCGACGATTTTCACACCCTTGCGCAGACCACCCGGACATTGGCGGTCAATCCCTATTGGGGCGGGGTCGATGTCGCAGGGGGCAAGCCGAAATTCGACGACCTTCTGATCAACGGCGGCCTGATCATCGAGCCATGGCAGGGCATCCGTGCCTATGCCAGCTATGCCGAAGGCTATACCGCGCCGGACGTCGGACGAATCACCCGGTCGATCAACCAGACCGGCGTCGATATCGACAACTATCTGGCCATCGAACCGATCGTGTCGAACAACCGGGAGGTCGGGATAGAAGTCAAACGCGGCCCGTTTGACGGGTCAGCGACCTATTTCTGGTCGTCCAGCGACAAGGGGCAATTGCTGGTGCCCGGCACCGGGCGCAATTTCGACGTCCAGCGCCAGCGCATCGAGATTGAGGGGCTGGAGGTCAACCTGCGCGCGCAAATGCCGATCGAGGGGCTGAAGCTGGGCATCGGCTATGCCCATATCCAGGGTCGTTACGATACCAACGCCGACGATGTCGTGGACACCGATCTGGACGGCGTCAATATTTCGCCCGATCGGGTCAACCTGTCGGCGACCTATAATCACGGCCCGGTCTCGGCGATCCTCCAGACACAATATTATCTCTCGCGCAGCTTCCACGCCGATGCTGGCCGTCCGCAACCCGACCAGCGCAACAATTTCGGTGGCTATACAGTCACCGATGCTAGCATCCGCTACCAGACGGGCCTTGGCGGCGTTCGGCTGAGCGTCCAGAATCTGTTCGACACATTTTATATCGACTATAGCAGCGACACCCGGCTGCCGACCGACAAGCTGGCCTATTTCGCCGGGCGGGGACGCAGCTTCACGCTCAGCTGGGACTATAGTTTTTGAAGCTGCTTGACCTTCTGCACCGCTGGATCGGCGGGCTGATCGGGCTGGTCCTGGCGGTGCTGGGCCTGACCGGCGCACTGCTGGTGCATAAGGACGCCTGGGTGCTGCTGCCCCACGCCGCCGATCCCCAGGTGCAGCACAGTGTCGCCATCGCAACGCTGGTCGATCAGGTCATGGGCAATCCCGCGACCCGGCCAGACATGATCAGCTTCGCCAGCCCCGATTTCGGCCTTGACCGGCTGCGCTATGCCGATGGTTCGGGTGCCTATATCAGCCAGACGGGCGAGTGGGTCGCGCGCTGGGACAGCCAGTGGCAGCGCCCGGAATTATGGCTGTTCGACCTGCATCATCATCTGTTCGCAGGCGACACGGGCGAGACGATCATCGGCATCGCTGCGCTGCTGGGGCTGTTCTTCGTCATTTCCGGCGTCATTCTGTGGACCCGGACGCGCAAGAGTTTTGCGTTCCGCCTGCTGCCCAAGCGGATCAGCCGCCCGGCCATCGTGCGCCACCACCGCGATCTGGGCGTCGTTGCGGCACCTTTGCTGTTTTTGTCGCTGCTGACGGGGGCCATATTGATATTCCGCCCCGTCGCCGCCGTGATCCTGGGCTTGTCCGCACCCGCACAGATCGACGCCAGCCTGAAAGCCCCCACATTCGCCGCCGTCGCCGTCGCACCGACGCTCGACTGGCGCGGCATGATCATGACCGCGCGAACCCGCTTCCCCGACGCCGATATCCGCAGCCTGTCGCTCCCTAGGGGCAAGAGCGGCCTCATCACCTTGCGCATGAAGAAGCCGGAGGAATGGCTGCCCAATGGTCGCACGACTTTGTGGTTTGCGGCGGATAGCGGCCGACTGGTCGGCGCACGGGACGCTGCGCATTTGCCCAACCGGGTGAAGATCTACAATATGCTCTACCCGCTGCACGCGGCCAAGGTGGGCGGGCTGCCCTATCGCCTGGTCATGACCTTCGCAGGCCTGGCGCTGGCGCTGCTGGGCAGCCTGACGCTCTGGTCCTTCTGGTTTTCCGGCCGCCGTCGGCGCGTCCCGGCGATGGCGGCGAAACCGGCAGTCGGCTGCTGATCCGATGCAGCCCGCGCTTGCGCCGGTGTCGTCACAGTTCTAGATACTTGTCTGACATATTGCATGTGATGGGACGCTGATGATCAGGCGTAAACTGGAAGTCTGTGTCGAAACCTTGGCGGACCTGTATGTCGCACTGGCTGGAGGCGCGGACCGGATAGAATTGTGCAGCGCGTTGGCCTTGGGTGGCCTGACCCCATCGGCTGGACTGGTGGCTCAGGCGGTGGACGCCGTGCGGCAGCAGGGCATGAGCATCCGCGCCATGGTCCGCCCGCGCGATGGCGACTTTGCCTATGACGTGGGCGATCTTGCCACCGCACAGGCGGAGGGTTTGGCGCTGATCGGGCAGGGCGTGGACGGGCTGGTATTCGGCGCAGCGCGCGCCGGGCAACTGGACTATGCCGCATTGTCCGACTGGACCGCGGCGATGCGAACCGTCCGCCCCGACATCGGCCTGACGCTGCATCGCGCAATCGATCTGGTCGATGATCCGGTCGCAGCCGTCGATCAGGCCGTCCATCTCGGCTTCGACCATATCTTGACATCGGGCGGTGCGACACGGGCTATCGACGCCCTGCCGATGATCGCTGCAATGCAGGCGCGCGCTGCCGGGCGGATCGTCATCATGCCCGGTGCAGGCGTCCGCGCTGCCAATGTCGGCGCGATCATCGCCGCCACCGGCGTGTCGACAGTCCATGCCTCCGCCAGCGAAGACAAAGAGGCGGTCGATGTCCACGCCCTCGCCTTGGGATTTGCGCGCGGTAACCAGCGACGCACATCGCTTGCCCAGGTGCGGGCCATCAGAGAGGCAATCGACCAATGATCCGCCTCCACCGCCGCGAAACCCTGACACTCGGTCTGGCGGCAAGCCTGCTGCCTGACGTCGCGACCGCGCGCCCGGCACCCGACGCCTCGCCGTTGCTCCACGGCCTTGGTTCCCGTGACGACGCCCCCTGGCACCTGCCGCAAAGCGATCCCTCGCGCCTGCTGCTCGATGAAGGCTGGCGTTTCCATGAAGGCGATATCGACGTGCCGCCGCCGATCGGCCATCACCTGACCTATTTATCGGTGAAAGCAGGCAATGCCCGTGGGCCGGCGGCGATCGACTGGGACGATGGCGACTGGCAAAGGGTGCGCCTGCCCCATGACTGGGCCTCCGCCCAGCCGTTCGTCAAAAGCGCCAACGTCTCGCAGGGCTATCGCCCGCGCGGCATCGGCTGGTATCGCCGCACCTTCCGGCTCGACCCGGCTGACCGGGACAAGCGGCTGGAATTGCACTTCGGCGGCATCGCGACGCAGGCGACCATCTGGGTCAATGGCAGCGTCGTCGCGCGCAATTTCTCTGCCTATAATGCGATCACTATCGACATCACCCCCTTCGCCCGCTTTGGCGAGGAGGATAATGTCCTCGCCATCCGCGTCGATGCCAATGCGATGGAAGGCTGGTGGTATGAGGGCGCGGGCCTCTATCGCCATGCCTGGCTGGCCAGACGCCCCGCTGTTTCGATCGCCACGGACGGCGTGCATTGCGATCCCCGGCAGGCGGATGGCGCATGGCGCGTGCCCGTCACCCTGACCGCCCAAAGCATCGCGCGCGACCCGCGTTCGGTGCGCGTCACCGCCATCCTGCGAGGCCCGGACGGGCGGGAGGTAGGCCGTCAGCAGGCGATGCTGGACGTGCCACCCCTCACGCAGGCCAGCGTCGCCATGACGATCCCGGTCGCCGCACCCCGCCTCTGGTCGGTTGACGATCCCGCCCTCTACAACGTCGATCTGCTGCTGGATGGGCCGGACGGCACCGACCGGCGGAGCATCCCCATCGGCTTTCGCACCATCGCCTTCGACGCTGACCGGGGCTTGTTGCTCAACGGCACGCCCGTCAAGCTCAAGGGTGTGTGCGTCCATCTCGACCATGCCGGGGTCGGTGTGGCGGTGCCGGACGCGCTGCTTGCCTGGCGGCTGGCGCGGCTCAAGGATATGGGCTGCAACGCCATCCGTTGCTCGCATAATGCGCAGGCGGAGGAATTTTATGCCCTGTGCGACCGGATGGGCTTTCTGGTCATGGACGAAAACCGCATCTTCAATCCCGCGCCGGAAAATCTGGCGCAGCTGGAATGGCTGGTCCGCGCCCATCGCAACCATCCCAGCATCATCCTGTGGTCGGTGTTTAACGAGGAACCGATGCAGGGGACGCGCGCGGGGGTGGAGATGGTCCGCCGGATGCGCGCGGCCGTCCGTGCGCTGGATGACAGTCGCCCGGTCACGGCGGCGATGAACGGTTCTTTCTACGATCCCGACAATGTGTCGCAGGTCGTCGATGTCATGGGGTTCAACTATTATCCCGACGATTATGACCGTTTCCACGCGCTGAATCCGCGCCAGCCGCTCACCAGTTCGGAAGATACCAGCGCCTTCATGACGCGCGGTGCCTATGCCAGCGACGCGCGCGCCCATGTCATCGCTTCCATGGATGAGGAAGCGGCAGCCTGGGGCGCCACCCATCGCAAGGCATGGAAGGCGATTGCGACGCGCCCCTTCGTCGCGGGCGGCTTTGTCTGGACGGGGTTCGACTATCATGGCGAACCCACCCCTTATGATTGGCCGACCATCGCCAGCTTCTTTGGCATTCTCGACCTGTGCGGCTTTGCCAAGACCGCCTATGATATCCGCCGTGCGCAATGGCTGGATGATCGTCCAGTCGTGGGTGTCGCGCCGCACTGGACCTGGCCGGGGCGCGAAGGCCAGCCCATCGACCTGCTGGTAACCTCCAACGCGCCACGGGTGCGGGTGCGGGTCAATGGCCGGATCGTGGCGGACCAGCCCTGCGACCGGATCATGGGCGTGGCCGTCAGGACCAGCTATGAACCCGGCCTGCTGGAAGTGGAGGCGTTGCGCGATGGGAAGGTCGTAGCCCGCGCCGCACACCATACGGCCGGTCCAGCCGTCGCGCTGCGCCTCACGCCCACGCGCGCGCATCTGCGCGGCGATGGGGAGGATGTCCTGGCCATCGCCATCGATGCCATTGATGCGCGCGGCCACCATGTCCCGGTTGCGCAGAATATGGCGCGCTTCACCATCAGCGGCGCGACCCTGATTGGCGTCGGCAATGGCGATCCCAATTGCCATGAAAGCGAAAAGGCACCCAAACGGTCGCTGTTCAACGGCCTCGCGCAAATGATCCTGCAGGCAGGCACCGGGCGAGGCCAGATCCGCGTCGAGGCGCAGGCCGACGGATTGCGGGCTGCCCGCCTTGTCCTCCCGCAACTCGCCATTCCCCCGCGCCCGTCGGTTCCGGCGCTACCGCCTCGCACGCTGGTCAGCGAATGGCGGCGCTCGCCTGCCTTTGCCGATCGCCCCCATACCGCGCTGCGCCCGGCCGATGGCGACAATAATCTGTGGGCCTTCATGCGCGCAGGCACGCCGACCCCTGCAGATAGCACGCCGCAATGGCGCGTCTATCGGGCGGCCCTGCCCCAGCGCAAGGCGATCATCGCGCATGGTGGCCGGATCAGTTTCGCGGCCCTCGCCGGGCGCGCCGAACTAAGGGTCGATGGTCGCCTGCTGGCCAGCAGGAGCGACACGACGACCGGCCCGCTGGTCGCCGACCTGCCACCCGATGCAAAGGAGGTAGCGCTGCTTATCCATTCGGACGCCGGGCAGCCGTCGGGCCTGCTGGGCCGGGTGCAGGTGGAGGCGCGGGACTGACATCCCGCGCCATGCCTTAGCGGAACGCCCCGATGGTCGCGATCGCGATGGCGGGCGCAGGCACCGCCGGGCGCGGGAAGCGCAGCCGCACATAGCGCGCCGGGCGTGGCGCGGAAAAGGGGATGCGCTGCGTCGCGCGGGCATAGTTGATATTCTGGAACTCGCCCTCTTCCGCCTTGCTCCAGCGCTGGCCATCGACGCTGCTTTCCACCATATAGCGGGCGGGCGGCGCGGCCTGCGGATCGACATGGCGGGTCGGGGTCAGCGTAAATCCCGCCAGCGTTTCCGCCTTGCCCAGATCGATGGTCAGCATCGCCGGGGCAGGGCTGGTCCAGGCCGTCTTGGCATCATCATCCAGCATGGCCTCACCGCCCGATGCACTGGCGGCGATGATCGTCCATCCGGCGCGCGCGACGATGCTGGGATCGCTGACTTGCGCCGGGGGCAGCGTGACCGGGGCAACCGACAGGAAAAGCGCAAATTCGCGCAGCGTCGGCCCGGCCTCCGCCGCCACGGCGCGGAAACGTACCCGGCGCGGCGACACCGGCGCAGGCAGACGGACCAGCCGCTGCGGACCCACCATGTCCTTGCGCGCGACCTCCCGCCACGCCTGCCCGTCATCGGCGATGTCGATGGCAAAACTGGTCGTGCGCAGCCCTAGCGGTAGCCATTCCTGCAAGCGGATCGTGTCGAACCGCGTGCCGGGGGCCAGGTCCAGCGTCAGGCTGGCGTCGCGCGCATCGGCTGGCGCACACCAGAAACTCTCAGGATTGCCGTCGATCGCATGACCGGCGGTGCCGCCAATGTCGGCGCTGGCGCTCGCCACCGCGCCGCGTGCCAGATCGGTGGCGAAACTCGCGCGCACTGCATCGCCAAAGGCGGTCAGGCTGGCAACATCGCGCTCGGCAATCCGCCCGCGCCGGTCAGGCGGCAGGTTCAGGTGGAATGTCGTGCCATGGCCGATCGACTGGTCGAACATGGCCATCAGCTTTTGCGGCGTCTTGACCTGCGCATCCTCGTCCGCATGATAGAACCAGCCCGGCCGGATCGACACATTGGTTTCGGCGGGCCACCACAGCGCGCCGCCGCGCACCCCGCTATTGCCCTTCACCTGGTCATAGGGTTCGTCGGGCATGGTCGGCCAGCATGGGTCACCGGCATGGCCATCCTCATTGCCGACCCAGCGTATGTCGGCCCCCAGCGGATCGAAGGTGCAGGCACCCGGTTGCAGCTGGTGGACCAGCGCGACGATGGCGGGCCAGTCATAATAGGCGGGGGCGTCGATCTTGCGGGTTTCCCGCGCCCCCCCATAATAGCCGTCTCCGCCATTGGCCCCGTCGAACCAGACCTCGAACAAATCGCCATAGCGGGTGCATAATTCGGTCAGTTGCGCCCGGTAATAGTCGATATAGGCGGGCGTGCCGTAATCGGCGCGGTTGCGGTCCCATGGCGACAGATAGACGCCAAAGCCAATGCTCGCGCGGCGGCAGGCCTGCTCCAGTTCGCCCACTATGTCGCCCTTGCCGTCCTTATAGGGGCTGGACCGGATGCAATGGTCGGTCAGCATGGTGGGCCACAGGCAAAAACCGTCATGATGCTTGGCGGTGATGATCAGGCCGTTGAGGCCCCCGGCCTTCGCCGCCGCGACGATCTGGTCGGGATCGAAATCGGTGGGATTGAACAGCTTGGGATCTTCGTCGCCATAGCCCCATTCCTTGTCGGTATAGGTGTTGATCGAAAAATGGACGAAGGCATACATGCGCCGGTCATGCCATTTCAGCTGGCGCGGCGATGGCGTCGCGCCCCATGGAGCGGGCAGGGCGGGGCGGGTCATGACGCCTGCCGGGCCGCGCGGCGCGCAGGCGCTGGCGCCCGCGATCAGCGATCCTGCCATCAGGGTGCGACGGGTGACATAGGCAGTCATGGTTTGGCTCCGTTAGGCAAGTCTTGGTTCAACGGCTGGGGGATCAGCCACACTTCGGCAATCTGCCGTCCACGCCCGCCGCCGCCGATGCCGGGCGGTCGGGTCCAGCTCAGGTCGAGCGTGCCACCGGCGGTCAGCGCTTGCGGTATGGCCAGTTCGACGCGCTGCGGATTGGCGCTGCGCACGGGTGGGGCAGGCAGTTGCACCCCATTGGCGGTCAGCGTCAGCGGCAGCACATAATCCTCGCCCGCCCATGTGTAGCGCAGCCGGTAGGCGCGGTTCTTTTCCAGCCCCTCATAATGAAGCATGAGCGGCTGTTCATATAGCGCCTCGGCATAGCTGAGTTCCGCCATGCGCCAGCCTTCGTCCGGGCTATGTCCAGCTACCCCGTCAATCGCACTGCGCCACAGTTGCGGATCGTCGGGATAGCCCGGCCCGCGCACCAGATGCGGCTCATTACCGGGGTCGCCCAGATCATCGTAAAGCGCCAAATCCGCCATGCCCCACCGGTCGCCGATCGCGACCAGCGCTTTGACCTGCTCGGCTCGTGTAGCCAACGCCAGCGCCGCAGTCATGTCCCGCTCCACCGCGACCCTATCGTTCAGGTCGATCATCGCCCGGTCCAGATTGGCACCCCGCCGCCAGTGGGACGCGCCATGCCGCGCGACCGACAGCTGCATCCCGGCCTTCGTCCATAGTTGGTCCGCCAGAAGCACCAAACGCTCGTGCAGCGTCGCCACCCGTTCCGCGTCCGGCCGCGCATAGGCAAAGCGCGCGCCCGCCACGGCTGCGTCAGGCCCAATACCCGGCGTCTGCCGCAACGTATACAGCGCCTCCGCCTGCCGCGCCCTCGCGCCCATCAACCGTGCGCGCACCAAAGCGTCATAGACCGCGCGATAACGATAAAGATCGGCCTGCCAACGCGTTGATTTGATGCGATCAATAGCGTCAAGCGTTGCATCAATCCCGACATTGTCCGCCGGATCGCCCCGCCAGTTCGCCTCCAGCATCGCCGGGATCGTGGCAAAGGCCAGGTCGCCGATATAGAAGCGCGAATATTGTTTTGCTATGTCCAGCTCAGTGTCGGCTTTCCATCCCAGCGCCAGCCATTGATGGACATTCCAGTCGTCATTGACCCCTTCGGAATAGCTGACCGCGCCCCGTGTCCCAGGCGACAGATGATCGAAGGCCGCCTGCATCGCCGCCGGTCGCGGGTTCACCGGCTCGCGCCCCTGCGTCAGCGCAAAGGCCGGGTGCCAGTCCGGCACCGGCAACTGCGCCTGCATCGCATGGGCCGTATCGGGATACAGCTCGACCGGATATCGCCCGGCGATCCGGTGCAGATGCGCCGCCACGCTCTCCCGCGTCTGCGGCCCGACGAAAATGCCGCTCAGCCAGCGCGGCTGTTTCACCAGCTGCGTGTAAAAGGCATCCAGTCCCGCCGCATCGAACCCCTGCGTTGACAACAGCAGTTCCGCCTTCGGAAAGCGCCCGCGCAACACGGCTGCCAGCCGCCGGGCGAGCGGGAAAAGCCGGTCGGGCGGGCTATGGCCGGGGTCGCCACCGGGAATATAGAGCGCATCGACCTTGGGCAGGCTGCGCAACAGCACATCGAGCCGCGCCGCCTCCGCAGCATCTGCTGCGCCGCCGTCATAATCCTCCAGCGCGGGATAGAAAATCGCGACATCCAGACCCAGCGCTGCGGCTGCCCCTGCCATGGCAGCAACCGCCTGCTCCGGCGGCACCGGCATCAGCGGCGATGTCGGCGCGTCGTCGGATCGCGGCGCGATGATCTGGATGCGGTTTGCCCCCCACAGCGCGAAATCCTCGATCCGCCGCCGCAGCATCGCCGGGGTCCAGGCGTCGTAGCTGTTATTCTTGAACCGATAGCCGATCTGCGTCCCACGCACCGCCTGCCGGGGCTGCTCGGCGACCGGCGCATCCAGCCTCAACATCAGGCCATCAGTATGGCGCAGCACCCATCCCGCGCCATAGATCAGGCCGCGGGTTCCCTTGGCCCGGATCATGATGCTGTCACCCCGCCGGTCGATGCGGAACGCCTCTGCTGCCATCCCGCGCGCCTCGATCATCCGCACGCGCACCCCGCATCCCGCCGCTCGCGCGCCACGTTCCGCCAGCCTCTGCCGAAGCAGCCCGGCCGCGACCGGCTCCCCCTCGACGCAGACGGATTGAAGCGCGACCGGCGCGGGCACTGCGCCGGTCGCGGTCGCCAGCATCAGGGCGGCGACTAGGCTCATGCGGGGTGGCCGGGGCGGTCCTCGACCCGCGCGGCAAAGCTTTTGTTCGGCGTGTCGCTCATCTCGAACCGCAGCGTGCCGCCCCTGACCAGATCGGCATGGCCGATCCAGCTTTTCGTCCATGGCTGCCCGTTCCAGCTGACGGCGCGCACATAGGGCGTGGCGGCGCTGTTCCCCGGTGCCTCGATCACCAGTTTGCGGCCTTCGCCCAGCCGCACGATCGCCCGCTCGAACAGGGGACTACCCAGCACATAGGTCGCGCTCACCGGATCGACCGGATAGAAACCCAGCGCCGACAGGATGAACCAGGCGCTCATCTGCCCGCAATCGTCATTGCCGATAATGCCGTCGGGCGCGGCCTTGTACATCTGCGCCATCAATCGCCGGACCATCGCCTGCGTTTTCCACGCCGCCCCGCAATAGGCGTAGAGATAGGCGACATGATGGCTGGGTTCATTGCCATGGGCATATTGGCCGACCAGCCCGCTAATGTCTGGCGGCGCGCCTTCGGGCAGGGTGGAATCGGCGGTAAACAACCCGTCCAGCTTGGCCTCGAAAGCGGCGTCCCCGCCCATTGCCGCGATCAGGCCATACACGTCGTGCTGGTTCAGAAATGTGGCCTGCCAGCTATTGCTCTCGGTAAAATCGCGCCACTTCTTGGAATGACCAATGCCATTGGGGGCAAAGGGTTCGGCCCACCGCCCATCGGCTAGGCGCGGCCGGGCAAAGCCGGTTTCCGTATCGAAAACATTGCGCCAGTTGCCACACCGCTGCCGCAGTCGTGCTGCCCGTTCGCCCGCGCCAGCGGCATCGGCGATATGCGCGGCGGCATAGTCGTCATAGCTATATTCCAGCACGCGCGACACGCTTTCAAAAATGCGGTCTGCGGGGATGAACCCCATCTCGTCATATTCGCGAATGCCCAGGCTGTTGTCGAGATGCGGGGTCGACCAGTCGAACAGCCGCTTCTCGATCCCCGGCCAGGCAGCGGCATAATCGGCAGGGATGCCCTTGGCCCGCGCTTCGGCCAGCACCGCAACGCTGTGCCAGCCAATCATGCAGCCGGTCTCCACGCCCTGCAATGGCCAGACCGGCGGCCCGAACGGGCTTTGCTGCGTCTGGCGGATCAGGTCGGACGTGAACGCCGCCGCCTGCTTTGGCCGGATCAAGGTCTGGAGCGGGTGAAAGGCGCGATAGGTGTCCCATAGCGAATAGGCGCTATAGGCCTGCTCGCCATCGGCCAGCTGGTGAACCTGCCGATCCAGCCCGACATAGTGCCCGTCGACATCGGAAAAGAGCGTCGGCCCCAGGCTTGCATGATACAGCGCCGAAGACAGGATCGTGCGCTGCTCCGCCGTGCCGCCTTCCACCTGAATATGGCCCAGTTCCGCATCCCAGGCCTTTTTCGCGGCAGCGCGATAGCGATCGAAATTCCAATGCCGCGCCTCGGCCTTCAGATTGGCGATGGCCCCATGCTGATCGACCGCCGATATGCCACAGCGGATCAGCAACGGCACCCGTCCGGCATCGTCAAAATGCAGCACGGCCTTCAGCCGCTTTCCGGTGACGCCGGTGGAGCCTGCGGGTGCATCCTCATCACCGAAAAAATCGATTCCGTCCGGCTGCCGGGACAATTGCATCGCAAAGAAGATGCGCCGCCCCTTCGCCCAGCGAAACACCCGCCGCGTGCCGGTCAGCATCATGCCGTCCCAACGCAGCGCCGCCTCGTCGATCAGCGGCGCCTCGCCCGGCCCTTCCATGACGAGGTGGCTCAGGTCGATCAGCACATGGCCCGGCCCTGCGGGGAAATGATAGCGATGGATGCCGGTCCGCGGCGTCACCGTCAGTTCCGCCCGTACCCCGCTTTCCAGCATGACGGCATAATAGCCCGGCTCGGCCCGCTCACCGCTATATCGCTGGCGATAGCCCGGTTCGGACAGGTCGATCGGCCCCGGCTGCAAGCGCACCGGGCCGCGCGTCGGCACCACCAGCAAGTCCAGCATATCGCCGATCCCGGTCCCCGACAAATGGCTGTGTGAAAAGCCCAGCAGCGACGCATCGCCATGATGATAGCCCGAACAGGTGTCCCATCGCGCCGTGTCGGTGTCGGGCGACAATTGCACCATGCCAAAGGGCATGGACGCGCCGGGGAAGGTGTGGCCATCACCACCGGTGCCGACGAACAGGTCGGGCGGGGTCGCTGCCACCGTCGCGGCATCCAGCCGGAAGGCTCCGGCCAGCGTCAGCGCACCGCTGCTCGCCAGCAGCGCGCGGCGGGTCAGGCGGGTCATACTCTCTCTCCCAGCAAAGCAGGCTTGCGCCGCGCGAGGTCAAGCATCAGCTCTCCGAACAGCCCGTTGGCCCAGGCGAACCAGTGGCGCGTAAAGCTCTTGGGATCATCCTGATCGAAAGCCTCATGCATGAAACCGGTCCCGGCATGACTGGCCTTGAGCCAGCGCAGGCACTGGCGGATGATGGCGTCATCCTCGCTGTTCATGGCGCGCATGACGATCGCCATGGGCCAGATCATGCGCAACCCGGCATGGGGACCGCCAATCCCCTCGGCGGCCTTGCCCTTGAAGAAATAGGGGTTGCGCTCGCTCCACGCGGCCGCAGCCGTCCGCCGGAACAGCGGGTCATCGGCGGGCACCGCGCCCAGATAGGCCAGCGCCGACAGGCTCGGAACATTGGCGTCGTCCATGAAATGGCCGTTACCAAAACCATCCACCTCATAGGCCCAGAGCCGGTCGCCGGTGGCCGGATCGATCATCGTCCCATGGGCGCGGGTGGCAACCTCGACCTCATCGGCCAGTGCCTTGGCATCGCGGGCCAGCGCATCGTCCTTCGCTGCCTCGCTCGCCACGATCGCCAGTTTGCGCAGCGCCGCCACCGCGAACAGATTGGCGGGGACCAGGAAGGGAAAGATGCAGGCATCGTCGGACGGGCGATACATGCTGTGGATCATCCCGACCTTGCGTGTCGGCGCGCCATAGCCGTTCAGGATCAGCGTTTCGGTGGCCAGCCTGTCGCGCCGCAAGAAGCGATAGGGACCGGGACCATCCTTGCGCTGCTGTTCGCGGAAGGTGCGGATGCTGGCGCGCGCACCGTCACGCCACAGCGCATCGAACGGCGCGGCATCGCCGCTCGCACGCCAATAATCATGCGCCAGCCGCATCGGATAGCAGAGCGAGTCCACCTCCCATTTCCGCTCCGCGACACCCGGTTTCATGTCGGTATCGTCGGCCAGCGCCCAGGGCAGGCTGGTCCTGGCGGCGGGATCGCGCATGAAGGCATTGGCATAGGGATCGATCAGGATCGAACGTGCCTGCCGGGCGATCAGACCGCGGAACAGCTGGCGCAGTGCGGCATCGTCGCGCGCCAGATGCACATAGGGATTAAGCTGCGCCGAACTGTCGCGCAGCCACAGACATTCAATGTCGCCGGTGATGACGAAGGCGTCTGGCCTGCCGTCCACTTCGTCCATGAACACGGTCGTATCGAGCGTGTTGGGATAGCAATTGCCGAACATCCATCGCAGTTCGGGATCGCCGATCCGCGCCGAAATACGGGCAATCTCGCGCTCTACCGCCGGGCTGGTGAAGCGGCGATCGGCCGGGGCAGGGCGCTTGCTGGCGGCGCGCGGCGCAGCGCCGACGGCTGGCGTCGCCGCCATGGCCAGACTGGCGGCGATCATGGCGCGGCGATCCATCCTCATTTGGGCAATTCCTGCATTCCGCTGATCGTGAAGGGAACCTCCACGCCGCTTGCTTCGCCCGGCTGTCCACCACCGATAAACAGGCGATAGGCGCCGGGCCGCACCGCCCGCAGGCCATCACGATCCACTGTCGACAAGGCGCGCGGATCGAGCGTGAAACTCACTATCTTGTCCTTGCCTTTCTTGAGCATCACCCGCTGGAAGCCGACCAGGCTGTGGCGCAACAGCGGATCGTTGAAATCGCCGATCCGTCGCAATTCTTCGGGCGGGATCAGATAGGCCTGCGCCACTTCCTCACCATCACGATCGCCGCTGTTACGCAGTCGCGCCGTGATGGTCAGCGTGGCTCCGGCAGCTATCTCCGGTGGCGCTTCGGCCCGGTCATAGGCAAATTGCGTGTAGCTCAGGCCATGGCCAAAGCCCCAGAGCGGACTGCCATGGAAATAGCGATAGGTCCGCTCCCGCATATTATAATCGACGAAGGCGGGCAGGTCGCGGGTTCTGGCGTAGAAGGTGACGGGCAGGCGACCGGACGGGGCATAGCGTCCCTCGATCAGGTCGCTGATCGCCGTGCCGCCCGCCTGACCGGGATACCAGGCAGCAATGATCGCATTGGCATTGTCCTTGGCCCATTGCATGGCCACCGCGCTGCCCGACATCAGCACGACGACCAATGGCCTGCCGCTGGCTTTCACCGCCTCCAGCAATTGCTGCTGCGCCTGGGGCAAAGCAATATCGGTGCGGTCGCCCCCCGAAAAGCCCGGCACTTCGATCTGGAGCGCTTCGCCCTCGACCGCTGGCGACAGGCCGACAAAGGCGACCACGGCGTCCGCGGCCCGCGCTTGCGCCACGGCATAGCTGCGCTGGGGCAGGGGCGGCGCGACCCAGGTCAGGCGTATGCCTTCATCCTCGCTGGCGTGCGACAGTTCCAACCGAATCTTGCGGGGCCGCGCATCATCAAAGTCGAGCCGTGCCTCTACCTGGCTATTGTCGCCTGTATCGGCGATAACCGGCTGGTCATCGATCCACAGCCGCACCGCATCATGGCCATTGCAATCGAAACAGCGCGGCACATCGATTCGCACGACATGTTCGCCTGCGCCTTCCGGCATCAACGTCCCGGTCCAGCGCACGCCATAGCGATCGGACGGGACGCCGGGTGCTGGCGATGTCCGGTTCCAGTCGAAATCGACCTTGTTGTGGGTCTGCGTAATGATCGGCGCGCCGGTCATGGCCGGGTCAGCGAAAAATTCAGCTTTCAGACCCGTGGCAAAAGCGGTTTCGGGGATGACCACCGGCACGCCCTCCGCCAGGGTCGATCCTTGGGCATAATGAACGTCGAACCTTTTGCGCAGCGCCGTCAGCGGCGTTGCGGGATCAGCAGCCGTGCCATGATAATTGGCCTCCAGCACATCCAGACTATCGGCATTGGGACCAACAACAGCAATGCGCGCTCCGCGCTTCAGCGGCAGGACGCCGTCATTCTGGAGCAGCACCAGCGACTTGCGCGCCGCTTCCAGCGCTAGCGCCTGATTGGCCGCCGTATTGACGGCGCTCGCCGGGATGCTGTCCCACCGGCTCTTCGCGCCAAATGCGTCACCCAGCGCCTTGCGCACCGCAAAAGTACGGGCAAGCGCAGTATCGACCGTCGCGCTGGTCGTCAGCCCTTGCGCCAGCGCCTTGTCCAGCGCGGCATAGGCTTTGCCGCAATTGAGGTCCATGCCCGCATTGATCGCCACCGCCGACGCGGCAGCATTGGTCTGGCGATAGCGCTGATAATGGTTGATATTGCCGATCGCATCGCAATCCGACACGACCAGCCCGTCAAAGCCCCAATCCTTGCGCACCCGCTGGTTCAGCAGCCAGTCGGACGCACAAACCGGCACGCCATGCACGCTGTTATAGGCACACATCACCGACAGCGCCTTGCCTTGCGTCAGCGCCATGCGGAAGGCGGGCAGGTATGTCGCTTCCATATCATAGGCGCTGGACTGGACGTTGAAACTGTCGCGTCCGGCTTCCGGCCCGCTATGTGCGACCAGATGCTTGGGCGTGGCGATGGCGCGGGGCTGCGACAGGTCCGGTCCCTGCAACCCCTTCACATAGCCTACGGCCAGGCTGCCGGTCAGCCGCGGGTCCTCACCATAGGTTTCCTGTCCCCGGCCCCAGCGCGGATCGCGGAAAATATTGATGTTGGGCGACCATATGGTCAGCCCCTGATAGCGCCGCCGGTCCTTGCCAGGCACGCCATTATATTTGGCGCGCGCCTCGGTCGATACCACCGTGCCGATCCGCTCCATCAGGTCCGGGTCCCAGGTTGCGCCAAGGCCGATCGCCTGCGGGAATACCGTCGCCACGCCATTGCGGGCCAGGCCGTGCAGCGCCTCGTTCCAATAGTCATAGGCGGGCAGTTCCGGGCCGTCGGCCGGTGCGCCCGATTGCAGTTGCGCGGCCTTTTGCGCCGCTGTCATCGACGCGATTTTCGCCTGGATATCGGCATCGACGACAGGCGTGGCCGCCGCCAGCAGGACCAGCATCACGCTCAACGACCATCTCCCAGATGACGCAGCTCCAGTGCCTTTTGCAGGGTGGAAAGCGGCGCCTTCGATGCAATGGAAGCGGTCACGCTCTCACCGGGCAGCAGATCGACATAATTGTCGGACGCGCGGGCATCGATCGTGCCGAAACCGATCCATAGTCCGCGCGCAAAGCGCGTTGCCGTGACGGTGAGTTGCGGCTTGCCATCGGCGCTTAACGACCAGCGTGCGACCAGGCCGGGGTCCGGCAGGGCCATCGCCTTTTCCGGCAGGGCCGACACGATGGCCCGCGATACCTGCCTGCCATCCACCATCAGGTCCGCGACTGCAAAGGTGCGGCTCCTGTCCGCCATGCCGAACAGCATGTCGTCGCCAAGGTCGCCAACCTTCAGGGAGGAAAGCGGCGCGAGCGGCGCGGTCCCTTCCTTCACCAGCGTCTCCCTGCCATCGACATCGACCCGTCGAATCCGCCATGTCGCCGCAACCGGGGTCGTCCGGTCGGAAATCAGCGACACGTCCGTCCTGCCATCCTCATGGCGGCCCGCCGCAATCGCGACCGGCGCGAAGAAACGGCGCGCGGCATAGTGCAGCGCCTTCCAGCGACCATCATAATCGATGCTCGACCAGGACGCGCCGGGCCACACATCGTTCAACTGCCAGTATAGCGATCCCATGGTGAGCGGGCGGCAGGCGCGATGGTGCAGCGCCCCCAGGGCGATGCCATCGGCCTGCATCGCCTGGCTCAGATAGACGAAGTCGGCAAAGTCGCGGGGCGTGCGATAGCGCTGCTCGATATAGAACAGCAATCTTTCCTGTCCTTCACCCTTCAGGAATTTCTGATGGGCGCGCATGACCGGCGATGTGATCGACAGGTCCTTGGCATCGGCAAAGGCGCGAATGGTCGGCATGACGGGCATCGCCTGAAGCCCATATTCGGACATGAAGCGCGGGCAGCTGTCGAGATAGGCGGTAGCTGGCTTCTTGCCGCCCCAGACGTCCCAATAATGGCGATCGCCGTCGCCATCGACATCGGGCTTGCCCTCATAATTGCTGCTGGGCGATCCGGGCCAGTAAGGCACATCGCTGTCCAGTCGCTCTGCGGCATCGCGCAAAACCTGGTTGAACAATATGGCCATGCCCACACCGATCCGCTCCTGCTCGTCGGCACCCACCCTTTTCTTGAAAGCGATACGGTCGGACCAGTTTTCCCAGCCCGACAGCACTTCATTATTGCCCGACCACAGCACGATCGATGGATGCGCCTGCACCCGCGCGACCTGTTCTTCGGCCTCGATGCGGACATTTTCGCGAAAATCGCGATCATAGGGCGTCACCGCGCCGCCAAACATGAAATCCTGCCAGACCATCAGGCCCAGCTGGTCGGCGGCATCATAGAAGCTGTCGGGCAGATAATGGCCGCCGCCCCAGATGCGGACCATGTTCATGTTGGCGTCGCGCGCGTCCGTCAGGATCGACGCCATCCGTTCCGCCGTCACGCGCGGCGCAAAGCTGTCGAACGGGATGACATTGGCGCCCTTCATGAAGATCGGCAGGCCGTTCACTTTGATTATGAACCCGCGTCCCTTGTCGTCCGCTTCGCGCACCAGTTCGACCGTGCGCAGGCCAGTGCTTTTCTCCGCCCGGTCTGCATCCTCACCGTTGAAACTGACCCGCGCCGCGACCTTGTAGAGCGGCTGCGCGCCATAGCCGGTGGGATACCAGAGCTGCGGCGCGTCGATCGATACCGGCACGGCGACCTGATTGACGCCAGCGGTGACCTGAATATTGCGGGTGGAAAGGACTGACCGGCCGTTCGGGCCAGTAACAGTCGTTTCCACCCGCGCCTGACCGCCGCGATCGGCGACCAGGTTCAGATTGGCGGTGATGCGGGCTTCCGCTTGTGTCACCGCCTCCTGCGCGACCCGCAGGCTCTCGATGCGCAGGCTGTCCCACGCTTCGATTTTGATGGGGCCGTTCGGCCCGATATTCAGGATGCGCGGCCCCCAGTCCCAGCCATAATGATATTTGGGCTTGCGAATATAGGGCGATGTCTGCCGACCTTCCGGCTCGTCACCAAAGACGCTGTCATATTCGCCGGGCAAGGGGTTGGAGAGCGGCAATATCTTGGGCTGCAACGTCTTGAGCGGCGATGCGAAGCGGATCATTATCTCGTTCGCGCCTGCTTTCAGCAGCGGCTTCACATCGGCGCGCCACCGGCGATGCGCGTTGTTGGCGGTCAGCACTACCTTCCCGTTCACAATCACGCTCGCAAACGTATCCAGCCCGTCAAACAGCAGGTCGATATGATCGCGCGCCAGCAGCGCTGCATTGGCGTCGATCCGTCCGCGATATTCCCAATCGCTGCGTCCGACCCACTGGATCGTCGCCTCGTTGAGACCGACGAACGGATCGGGCGTGATCTTCGCGTCCATCAGGTCGCTCTGCACCGTCCCCGGTACGGTCGCGGGCAGCCATGCTGCGGCCCTGGGATGCGCCTTGGCCGCCTCCTTTTCGTCCGGCGACAGGCGCAGCGCCCATCCCTTGTCGAGCATGATGTCGGTGCGTAGCCCGGCGCTCACCGCAACCGGAGCGGCCGCCAGCATCAGGGCGAGGGTCGTGCGCAGCATCAGCGACGATCCGCCAGCGTCACGCTCTCGACGGCATAGAAGGGATCGGACAAGGGCGACGTGAACTGGAAACAGAGATTGGCGTCCTCCTTCTGATCGGCAACCGGCGCGCTGAACGTCATCCGGTTGGGCGCGCTCTTTGGATCGGGCAGGGGAAAGGTGCCAACCACCGCGCCCTCGCATCCGCCAGCCCGCACGACCAGCTCGCCATGCGCGGTCACCGCATAATGCGCCCGCAAAGCACTTTCTTCATGCGCCAGACCATAATGGCGCGGCAGGCGGGCGACCGCGATCGTGACCGCTTTCGCCTCGCCCAGCGGCGCGTCAGCCCATTGGGTGCAGGTGTCGAAGATATTGACGTTGAACGCCGGGGCATCCTCGCTCTGGCCCGATACCAGCGGCACGCGCAGGCCAAGCGCGCCCTTGGGGCAAGCGACCAGATCGGATGCGGTCGCACGGAGCAGTGCGGCGCGGGAAGCATCGAAACGGCGCGGCGCGGCGGCGGCACGGCCATCGGTCAGATAGGCTGCCGCCTCGACACTCGCGCCAGTCCTGATTGTCAGTGGCGCGGAATAAGCCTGCGACCTTCCGCCCAGCTTGCCGTTCGTCGCATAGCGGATGGCACCCGCGCCCGCCTGGGTGTCCATGGCCAGCATCACCTTGCCGCTGCGCAGCGCGTCACCCCGGCTGCCCTGCATCCTGAAGTTGACGGCGAAGGCGCTGTCCGCCGCCGCTATGCCCTCGCGCTGGTAACGCAGCATCTGCGGATCGAGCCGCGCGACAAAGTCCTTCCAGTCGCGCTTGTCCCTGGCCGACCATGTCAACTCCGCCACGGCGGACAGGCGGGGAAAGATCGCATGTTCCTTCTGCTTCGCCGTCGCCAGATATTCGGAGAAGGCGGTTGCCTGCGCGCCAAGCACATGCCGCGCATTGTCGGCGGACACGCCTGCGGCCACCGGTTCAAACGCATAGACCTGTTCCAGCGTCTGGATCGACAGGCGGCCGGGCGGCTCGTCGCTGCGGTCGGACTGGAGACTGTCGAAATAGAGAATGGGGGCGGGGGCCAGGACGACGTCATGCCCCTTGTTCGCCGCCTCGACCGCGCCCTTCTCGCCGCGCCAGGACATGACCGACGCGCTGGTCGGCACGTCGCCCTCCAATATCTCGTCCCAGCCGATCAGGCGGCGGCCCTTGGACGAGAGATATTGGCCCAGCTGCGCGATCATCCAGCCCTGCATCTGGTTTTCGGTCTTGATGCCCATTTTCTTCATCTGCGCCTGAACCAGCGGCGAACGCTGCCACTGGTCCTTGACCGCTTCGTCCCCGCCGACATGGATGAACGGCGACGGGAATATGGCCATCAACTCGTCCAGCACATTGCGGATGAAACCCATGCTGCGGTCGGACGGGGAAAAGAGCCAGGGATTGATGCCCCAATCATGGCTGACATCGGGGCGGTCGCCCAGCACGCCTATTTCTTCGGGGTAGGCCGCGACAGCAGCCTGGGCATGGCCCGGCATGTCGATTTCCGGCACGATGGTGATGCCGCGATCGGCCGCATGGGCGACCAGCGCCTTCAATTCGTCCTGCGTGTAGAAGCCGCCAACCTTTGCGCCCGGCGCGCCGCCCGACGATGGCGGCGTGCGCCAGCCGCCGATTTCCGTCAGCTTGGGATAGCGCTTGATCTCGACGCGCCATCCCTGATCATCGGTCAGATGCAAGTGCAGCGTATTGAGTTTCTGCGCCGCCATCGCATCGATGATCGGATAGAGGGTTTCGACCGGCTGGAAATGCCGCGCCACGTCCATCATCAGCCCGCGCCAGACGAAACGGGGCGCATCCTCAATCGAAACCGCCGGTAAAGTGACGGCCTGCCCGAACCTGGCGTCAGGGGACAAGAGTTGCGCCAATGTCATCGCGCCCCAGATCAGGCCGCGATCCTCGCGCGCCCTTATGGTCGCGCCCTGCGGCGTCACATCCAGCCGATATCCCTCGGCAGCGTCGACCGAAGCGTCACGCTCGAACCGGATCACCCCGCCTGCACCCGAAGCAAGAGCGATACCGCGATCCTTCTGGACCTGCGAGATCAGCAGCTTCGCCGCCTTGGCCGCGCCCACATCATTTCCCGGTGCGCTGACGAGCGACCCGGCGGCGATGCGGAGCGTCCCCGCGCTCGGCGCAATGCGGGCGGGCATGGGGATCAGCGGAAGCGCGGTCTGCGCTGCGGCAGGCGCTGCGGCTAGAGCGATCGAAAGGGCGAGGAGACGACGCATTGCAGGGCTCCATTATGATGACAGATCAGTTGTGCAATCCGCCGGTCACGAAAACAAGGACGGGCGACCCCGTGCAGTGGGCCGCCCGCGGCAGTTGCCTGCCTAGATCATATCTGCCCGTGTTGGAGAGAGTGGGCAGACATGAAGAGGGTCGGGGAACGTCCTGCCGACCCGCGATGCGGCGCAGCGACGGGGCGAAGGACGTTCCCAATCATCAAAAGCGCACGCTGACGCTGCCGGCATAGGTCCGGCCATTCTTGTAGAAGGCCGTCGGCGTGGCGCGCGTGCCGGCATATTGAATATAGGTTTCGTCCAGCAAATTCTGTGCGTTGGCCGTCAAGGTGATATTCGGTGTGATCGCGTAGCTGGCCGAGAAATCGAGCTGGTTATAGGGCGCGACCATATCCACCGAATTCAGGCGACCGATCGCCCGGAAATAGGCGGAGCGATAATTATAGCTCAGCCGCGCCTGGAACGGACCACTTTCGAAATAGGGAATGATGTTGACCGTATGCTTCGACAGATAGGGCAAATTCAGCCCTTCGTCGGTCGAGCTGTCGGCAAAGCTATAATTGGCCTGGATGCCAAAACCGCCCCAGATTTCCGCTTGGCCTGACACCAGCACGCCGTTCACCGTCGCCTTGCCGCCATTGATCGGCTGCGACACATTATACACCTGATTCTGTTGCAGCAGTTCGTTGAAGAAAGTCTGCTGCGTGATGCCGTTATAGATATAATCCTTCACTTCGCGGCGGAACAGTTCCAGCGAGAAGAGCATACCTGCCTTGGGATACCATTCGGCGGACAACTCATAGTTGGTCGACTGATAGGGCTTCAGGTTCGGGTTGCCACCGCTCGCGTCCAGCGTGATGTCGTTGCGGCCGATCGATCCGCCCAGCTGTTCGTAGCGGGGGCGTGCGATCACCTTCGCTACGCTGCCGCGCAGGATGACGTTGCTGCCGGTATCATAGGCGATGTTGAAGCTGGGCAGGAACTTCAGATAATCATTGTTGACGCGGCCGGGGACCAGCACGGGCAGCGCGCCATCCCCCTGCGCGACCTGCGCGGTAAAGGCCGAGCTATTCTTGGTGTAGACCAGACGGCCGCCGATATTACCGCGGAACCCGCCCTGCTCGAAATTGAACTGGACATAATTGGCGGCGACTTCTTCGTCGACAATGTAGGATGCCGTCGGCTTGTCCACGGCGATGTTCACCGAATTGGCGAGAATGTCGATGACCGCCTGGGCCGGCAGATTGATATATTGGGTGGCATTGCCTGTCCCGCCCGTGCCGTCAAAGGCACCGTTTGGCGTGGTGATGGTATCGACGCCCAGGCTGGCTAACGTGTAACCGCCCGACAGATCATAATTGTTGAAGCCCGCAGCGTTCAGGCGGTTGCGATGCTTGGTATATTTGCCGCCAATCCGCACTTCGGTGAACGGTCCGAAGGCGACCGGAATGACGGCGTCGTATCCGGCATAATAATCACGGTCGATCGTTCTGGAAAAGTCGATGCCACCCGCCCGTGCCGCGACGAGTTGGGTGCCATTATAGATGATCGGCTGGCCGTCGATCGTCTGTGCCTGCGCGCTGTTGCTGCGACGATAATTGGCCGGATCGGTCAGGTCGCCGTCATAATTGACTTCAGCGCTGTTGGGCGTGAAGCTGTAGCTGTAGGGCAGGTCGGTACGGACATCGAGCAGATATTCGGGGTTGCGGCCACCGACCGCGCGGCTCCAGCCGCCAGTGGCGGTAAAGCTAGCGCCGCTGTCACTCTTCCATTCGGCCTCCAGATTGAGGTTGTTGGTCGTGAGCTTGGTTTTGCGCACCAGCAAATCCAGCTGCGAACTCTGGCTGTTGGCCGATGCAGCGCCGAAGCTGGCAGCGGTCACGACCCCGTCATTGACCGTGGCCGATTGCAGGACGTCGCCGCTCCAAGCGCCGGGAATGACATACATGGACTGGCTGCTATTATTATAGTTGCCGTCGATACGCAGGCCGGTCAGCGTCAACGTCAGACTATCGGTCGGCTTAAACTGCATCGTGCCCGAATAGCTGATGCGCTTACGCTGCTGCGTGAAATAGGCATAGTTGATGCCAAAGGGGCTCTTGGCGTTGTAGAGGTCCGCCAGCGTGCCGCCGGTAACGGTGGCATTTGGATTTTTCAGCGTGAAGCTGCCGTCGGCCGCTGTGTTGAAGAAGCGGCTGCCGGCATTTTCGAAACCGAAAAATTCCACGCCTGCCCGTGTCAGATTCTGTTTGTCATAAGTAACCGCGGCAAGGATGCCGAATGTCTCATCCTGATTTTTCCAGCTATACAGGCCGGACGCACGAATATTGCCCTTCTCCGCACGGTCGTTCCACGAATAGCCGCCCGACGCAAAGACGCTATTGGCCGGAGTTTCGAGTGGGCGCCGCGTGCGCACGATGACGGTGCCGCCGATCGACCCTTCGTCGATGCGCGGTTCGGGGGACTTATAGACTTCCAGTCGCTCGACCAGTTCGGGGGCGAGCAGCGAATAGTTGAAGGTGCGGCTGGTGGGGTCATTGTCATTGCCACCCCAGTCTGCCGATGCCACGGCGTGCCCGTCCAGCAGCATCCGGTTGAGCGCGGGGTCGGTGCCGTGGATCGCAACCTTCTCACCCTCGCCAAAACGGCGATCGATGGACACGCCCGGAATGTGCGACAGGGATTCGGCCACATTGCGATCAGGGAATTTGCCAATATCTTCCGATGTGATGACATCGACGACCGCATTGGCCTGCTTCTTGACGTTGATGGCATTGCGCAGGCTCGCGCGGATACCCGTAACGACGATTTCGCCCTGCGGATCGGGCGCCGGAGCGGCTTGCTGCGCGGAAACGGCTGCTGGCAACAGGGCCATAGCGCTTGTGGTGAACAGCATGAAATGTCGCAAAGCCATAATATACCCTCTGTCCTTCGACTCCTGCGGCGATTCTCGGCAAGAGCCTGTGTAGCGACCTGTTGTAAGCGCATTAATGGTTTCTATTAGGTATTATAAATGTCGCACTTGGTATTGTTGATCGTATATCCTGGACGGATAAAATCTACATAAATTTGCCATTTGGCAGAAACATTATGATAAATATCTGAATATAAAGCGATAATTTGATAAATGACACCCTTTTCAACCTCTTGCCGAGAGAATTGGCAGGTGACTTGATCGCGTGATCCGCACGCTTCGCCTGGCTTCCAATCCGTCGTCTCGGTGCCGAAGTGACCGTTTCCCCTATTGAAAATACGCATATTGGCGTGCAGCGCCTACTTCCATCCACAATAGCCCCTCAGGCCAATTGGCAAAAAATAGGACTTGAACAATACCAATGAATGACCTAAGTCGGAGTTGTGCATGATTCAACCCTCCACTACGGTCACCCGATTGGGATATCGACTTTTGTAGGGGGTATTATGGCGTCTTTTTCCGACCGGGTCGGGCAGTTGCGGGAAGAGCTGCGGATTCCGCTCTATCTTCAGTTGCAACAGCTCGTCCGCCAAGCGATCGAAACGCGCGTCCTGGTGCAGGATGATCTGATACCGGCCGAGCGGGACCTGGCCGTCGAATATGGCGTTTCGCGCATCACGGTGCGCAAGGCGATTGACGGACTGGCCCAGGAGGGGCTGGTTGTGCGTCGTCGCGGTGCGGGGACATTTGTGGCTGCCCGCGTCGAAAAAAGCTTTTCCAAACTATCCTCTTTCTCGGAGGATATGGTCGCACGAGGGCGGCGGCCCAGCAGCGAATGGCTGATGAAGTCGGTCGGCCTTGTAACCCCCGAAGAATCGCTGTCGCTGGGCCTGTCGCCTGGCACGCAGGTTTACCGGTTCCAGCGTATGCGCTTTGCCGACGATGTGCCGATGGCGATCGAATATTCCACCATTGTCGGGCGCTGCCTGCCCGGTATCGATGCGGTCGGCGAGTCACTCTATGCCGCGCTCGAAGCCGTCGGCAACCGTCCCGTGCGGGCGTTGCAGCGCCTGCGCGCGATGCATTTTCCGCTGGAACAGTGCAAGCGACTGGGTGTCGAAACGGGTCATGCTGGGCTGTTCATCGAAAGGCGGGGTTTTCTCGCCGACGGGGAAGCCGTTGAATTCACACAATCCTATTATCGGGGCGACGCCTATGACGTCGTTGCCGAACTCAACGCAACTTAGCGCGGCGGGCCGCGCGTCAGGGGGTTTGATGTCCAACGTAGAGCTGCAATCGGGGCGATCCGCGATGTGGCTGGAAGCAGGCGAGGGTGGCGAGTCTGTCGCGCGCTTTCTCCTTCGCAATGGCAAGGCGCTGGATGCACTGTCCGAACGTCTGCGTTCCAGCCCGCCCAAATTGGTCATCACCTGCGCGCGTGGATCGTCCGATCATGCGGCGACCTATGGCAAATATCTCATCGAAACCTTGCTGGGCTTGCCGGTCGCGTCTGCGGCACCGTCCGTAACCTCGGTCTTTTCGACCGAGTTTCAGCAAACCGACGCTTTGCTGATCGCCATTTCCCAGTCGGGTCGCAGCCCCGACCTGCTGTCGACGGTCGAACGCTACAAGGCGGCAGGCGCCTATGTGGTCGCGCTCGTCAATGACGAAAGCTCGCCGCTGGCGACGATGGCGGATTACCTGCTCCCGCTGTGCGCTGGCGCGGAAACATCGGTTGCTGCGACCAAATCCTTCATTGCGTCCATGGCCGGCCTGGCCGCGATCGCGGGATGGTGGAGCGATGACGCGCGCCTGCGCGACGCCCTTGACCGGCTGCCGACCCTGCTCGACATGGCCTATGAACTGGACTGGACACCGCTGGTCGGTGCATTGGCAAATGCCAGCAATCTGTTCATCATCGGGCGGGGCTATGGCCTGTCGATCGCGCAGGAGGCAGCGCTCAAGCTCAAGGAAACCTGCGGACTGCACGCTGAAGGTTTTTCCAGTGCTGAGGTGCGCCATGGCCCGATGGCGATCATTGAAGAGGGATTTCCGGTGATCGCCTTCGCCACGTCGGATATGTCCGGCGATGATGTGCGGGCCGCCGCCACCGAATTTGCCGATCGTGGGGCGGACGTGCTGCTCGCCGATTGCCGGGCTGGCACATCCAGCGCGCTGCCGACACTCACGAGCCATGCCCTGCTGGAACCGATCCTCCTGATCCAGTCCTTCTATGCCGCCGCGGAAAGGCTGGCGCGCGCACGCGGGCTGGACCCTGATCAGCCGCCCTATCTGCGCAAGGTCACGGAAACCCGATGAGCATCACGGGATTTCACAATGGCTGCATATTGACGGGGCGGAACAGGCTCGACGGCGCGGCGCTTCACATTAATGGGCAGTTGATCAGCGAAGTCGTGCCCGGCGGCGCTCGATCAACCGATATTGATCTGGAGGGCGGCTATATCGTTCCCGGCTTCATCGATACGCAGGTCAATGGCGGTGGCGGCGTTCTGTTCAACGAGCGGATCGACGTGGCGGGCATCCGGCGCATTGGGGAAGCCCATGCGCGATTTGGCACCACGGCCTTTCTGCCGACCCTGATCAGTGCGCCGCTGGAAGATGTGGCGCTGGCGCTTGATGTCGTCGATCAGGCGATCGAGGCTGGCGTGCCGGGCGTGGTGGGCATCCATGTTGAAGGGCCATTCCTGTCAGATGCCCGGCGCGGCATCCATGATTCGGCGCATTTCCGGCCCTTGGACGACGAAGCGGTCGCTCTGCTCACGCAGCCCAGACGCGGCATTGTCATGGTGACGCTGGCGCCGGAGAGCAATGATCCGTCCGCGATCGACGCATTGGTCCGCGCCGGGGTCATTGTCTGCATCGGCCATAGCGATGCCACTTATGCGCAGACCCGCGCTGTGATTGATGCGGGCGCGCGGGGCGTCACACATCTGTTCAACGCCATGTCGCCGCTGCATCATCGCGAACCGGGCGTCGTTGGTGCCGTTCTGGAGGATGAAACGCTTTATTGCGGTCTGATCGTGGACGGCGCTCATGTCCATCCCGCCGCGATCCGCGTGGCGCTGGCGGCGCGTCCGCGTGACCGGTTCATGCTCGTGACCGATGCGATGCCAACCGTCGGGTCCGACGACAAGAGCTTCGTCCTGAATGGCGAAAATATCCGGGTTCAAGATGGCGTGTGCGTCAATGAAGAAGGAACGCTCGCCGGCTCTGACTTGGACATGGCACAGGCGGTGCGAAACACGCATCAGCTTGGCGTGCCGCTCGAAGACGCGGTCGCGATGGCCACCGTCAATCCTGCCGCTTTCCTCGGCCTGTCGGATCGCATCGGTGTGCTGGAACCCAACCACCGCGCTGATTTCGTCTGGCTGGACCGGGATCTTCGCGTGCGCGGCACATGGATTGGCGGCCAGCGCATTTTTTAAGGGTGAAGGCTGCGGACGGCGAATTTTGGTGCCCGGCGAATCGCCGGGATGAAGGGAACGCAATGGGATCGATCATCCTTACATCGCCGCTGCATGGTTGGGCCACGGTCATGGACGATGTGCCTGATGCCGTCTTTTCCGCACGGATGCTGGGCGATGGCATCGCTATCGAGCCGCTTGCCGGATTGCTTCATGCCCCATGCGATGGCGAAGTCCTGACCCTGCATAGCAGCGGCCATGCGGTGACCCTGCGTGGCGATGGCGGCGTGGAGGTGCTGATGCACCTTGGCATTGATACCGTCGCGCTGGACGGGCAGGGCTTTGATCCGCTGGTCGCTGTCGGGGATATGGTCATGCGCGGCCAGCCGCTCATCCGGTTCGACCTGGATGCCGTCGCCCAGGCGGTGCCATCCTTGATCACGCCCGTCATCATCACCAATGCGGACCGTTTCCGCATCCAGCGGCGCGTGACCGGACAAATTGTCGGCGTCGGCGAAGGCATCTTATATTTGGAGCCGGTCGAAGCCGCCATTGCGCTCGTCCCGGAGATAAATGGCGACAAGCGAGCCATGGCAACTGTCACAGTCCCGATGGTCCACGGCATCCACGCCCGCCCCGCCGCGCGTATCGGAGAGACGGCCCGGACGTTCGTAGCGGCCAGCTGGCTGGTCAAGGACGGGTGTGAGGCCTCAACCCGTTCGCCGATCAGCCTGTTGCAATTGGGCATCCGCCTGAACGACCGGATCGACGTCGTGGCAACGGGTGAAGATGCTACGGATGCTGTTGCCGCGATACGGGCGCTGATCGAAGGCGGGATGAATGAGGTCGAAGGGGGGGAGGTGTCCCCATCGCCCTCTTTGATCGAGCCGCAGCGCCGCATGCTGCCAGACGGAGCGATGGGCGGCACGTTGGCCGCGCCGGGCTATTGCATTGGCACCGCCCGCTGGCTCCATGTCGCGGATATCGACGTGCCTGTCGACGGGGCGGGGGTAGAGGCGGAACGAGCCCGTCTCACCGCCGCGATCGACACGGCGAGACAAGCCTTGGCGCAGTCGGACGGGCCAGCAGCCGATGCGGCGATCCGTCGCGCCCACCTTGCCTTTCTGGATGATCCGGCGCTGCAACAGGGTGCCGCCGCGCACATCGATATGGGCCGCGATGCCGGCCATGCCTGGCGTCACGCCTGCCGCGACATGGCGGCATCGATGCGGGCCATGGGTGACGCTCGCTTTGCCGAACGCGCCGACGACCTGCTCGATCTTGAGCGACGGCTATTGCAGCTATTGACCGGCAGCCCCGCAGACTCCCTGTCCTTCCCGCCCGACACGGTCCTGCTCGCCGACGAAATGGTGCCGTCGCAGGTCATGGCGCTGGACGCCCATGTCGTCGGGATCGCGCTGGCGCGGGGCGGCCCCACCTCCCATGTCGCCATCCTCGCCGCCAGCAAGGGCATTCCCATGCTGGTCGCGATCGGCGATCCATTGTCCGCTGTGGCCGACGGAACACGGCTCATTCTCGATGCTGATGACGGTCTGCTTCACGCTGATCCCCTGCCGCCCATATGGGCTGACGCCAAAGAGAAAGTGGCCCGCCGGGCGCAGGCCCGCAGCGCTGCCGTGGCCAACGCCACCCAATCCTGCGTCAGCCGCGACGGCGTGCGGATCGAGGCATTCGCCAATCTCGGGTCGCTGGCCGACGCAGAAATCGCCATGGCGCACGGGGCTGAAGGATCAGGCCTGCTGCGCACCGAATTCCTGTTCCTTGATCGGGACGCTGCCCCCGATGTGCAGGAACAGGCCACCCTTTACGGCCAAATCGCGGCGAAGCTGGATGGGCGGCCACTGATCATCCGTCTACTCGATATTGGTGGCGATAAGCCCGCCAGCTACCTGCCGATGGCGGCGGAGGAAAATCCGGCGCTGGGCTTGCGCGGGATCCGCGTCAGTCTGGCAAGGCCGGACATATTGGACCAGCAATTGCGCGCTATCCTGTCCGTCGTGCCATATGGCCAGTGCCGCATCATGGTGCCGATGGTCGCCAGCGTCGATGAACTGCTGGCGGTCCGTCAGCGGGTCGATATCCTGTGTCGGGAAATGGCGATCGGCCATCGGATCGAGGTCGGCGTCATGGTTGAAACCCCCGCTGCGGCGGTGACGGCGGCGATGCTGGCGCGCCATGCCGATTTCCTCTCGATCGGCACCAACGACCTGACCCAATATGCGCTGGCGATGGATCGCGGCAATCCGGCGGTCGCCGCTGGCGTGGATGGTCTCCATCCGGCTGTGCTGGGTTTGATCGCCCTGACGGCAGCGGGCGCGCGTGGCCATAAGCGCTGGGTCGGCGTCTGCGGCGGCCTGGCTTCGGACCGTCTTGCAATCCCGCTGCTGCTGGGCCTTGGCGTCACCGAATTGTCGGCAGCGCCCCATTTCGTACCGGATCTCAAGGCGCTGGTGCGCCGACTGTCGATCGCCGAGTGTCGCCTCCACGCAGAAGCGGCGCTGCAACTGGAATCCCCGGCGCAGGTGCGCGCGCTGGCGCGTCGTTTTGAGGAAGGTCTGTCGCAATGAGAAGGATTGTCGGATCGCTCCAGCCGATTGGCCGCGCCTTGATGTTGCCGATCGCCGTCTTGCCGATCGCCGGCTTGCTGCTGCGACTGGGGCAGCCCGACCTGCTCGGCATTCCCCTATTGGCGGCGGCGGGCGATGCGCTCTTTTCCAGCCTTGGTCTGTTGTTCGCGATCGGTGTGGCGACGGGCATCGCCCGCGACGGCAATGGGGCCGCGGCACTGGCTGGGGTCGTCTGCTATCTTGTGACGATGCACGGCGGCCGCGCCCTGCTCCAGGTGCCCTTGGATGTGACCGCCGGTCTGGCCGACGCGCTGGCGGACACTGTCGCGCAGGCGTGGAAGGCGAAGGCCTTTGCGCGCCTCGACGTCCCCGTCGGGATTGTGTCGGGCCTCATCGGCGGCACGCTCTACAACCGTTATGCCACGATCAGCGTCCCTGCCTTTCTGTCCTTCTTCGGTGGCCGCCGTTTCGTGCCGATCGTCGCAGGGGCAGCGGGGGTTGGCCTCGCCTTGCTGGTTGGCGGCAGCTATGCGCTGCTGGACGCCGGTCTGGATATCGCCAGCCGCGGACTGGTCGCTTCGGGCCATCTGGGCCTGTTCGGTTTCGGTATCCTCAACCGCCTGCTGCTCGTCACCGGGCTGCATCATATCCTTAACAATGTGGCCTGGTTCGTGCTGGGCGATTTCAACGGCACGACGGGCGATTTGCGGCGCTTCTTTGCCGGAGATCCCCATGCTGGCGCATTCATGGCGGGATTTTTCCCCGTCATGATGTTCGGCCTGCCCGCCGCCTGCCTCGCCATGTATCGCGCGGCGCTGCCGGACCAGAAGAAGGCGGTTGGCGGCATGTTGCTCAGCCTGGCGCTCACATCCTTTCTGACTGGCGTGACGGAGCCGATCGAATTCAGCTTCATGTTTCTGGCGCCATTGCTGTACGCCATCCATGCGGTGCTGACCGGCATATCAATGGTAGTCATGGACCTTCTGGGTGTCCGGCTGGGTTTCGGATTTTCCGCTGGCCTGTTCGATTATCTGCTCAATTTCGGACGCGCGACCCGGCCCTGGCTGTTGTTGCCGGTGGGGATTGCCTATTTCCTCATCTATTACGGCATTTTCGCGTTCGCCATTCGCCGCTTCAACCTCGCCACGCCTGGACGACAACCGGTCGAAACCCAACCCGAAACTGTCACGCAAACTGACGCTCGCGGCGCAGCCTATCTGGCCGCTCTGGGCGGTAGCGCCAATCTGCAGACCATCGGTGCCTGCACGACGCGGCTTCGCCTGATCGTCCAGGATCAGGGGCTTGTGAACGATGCTGCGCTCAAGGCGCTGGGTGCGGTCGCAATATTGCGTCCTTCGGCGCAATCGGTGCAGGTGATCATCGGCCCGATCGCCGACCAGGTTTCGGAAGAAATCCGCCTGGCTGCTGCCCAGGGCGCGGCACCGCGCACCTCCGCGCCCATCCCGGCAACCTCGCCCCCATCGTCATCTGTCGAGGCGCGGGCCGACATCATTGCGGCACTGGGCGGTGTCGACGCCATTGCCGACACACGCCTGGTGGCAGGACGGCTGCGGATCGTCCTCAATCGCGCCGTGAATGTCGGAAGCCTCTGGACGATCGCCGATGTACATGGTGTCGCCCATATCGATGATCGGACGCTGCACATCATCGGCCAGGGGTTGACGCGCTAGGAAAAGGGATCAGTCGATCCTGATCCCGTCGAGCGCGCCCAGCGCCAGCGCCACCGTCCCCAGCGGCCCGGCCCGGTCGCCCAGTAACGGCGCGCTGACCACCGATGCGATGCTCGCCTCGTCAATATAGGGCAGATAGCCGCCCGCCAGCGCCACCACCTTTGCGCGCACCCGGTCCAGCAGGTCGGTCCGGCCCATGCCGACCCCGCCACCGATCAGCACCTGACGGGCCGCTACGTTCATCAGGATCGTGGTGACCATCTGGGCAATGTCGCTGGCCACAAAATCCCAGCGCGGGTCGTCGGACGCGATGCTGTGGCCGGGCGCGCCGAAGCGCTGGGCGAGCGCGGGGCCGGACACCAGCCCTTCGATACAGTCGCCATGAAAAGGGCAGACGCCAGGAAACTCGTCGCCCGGCGCACGCCGAACCTGTATATGACCAATTTCTGGATGCAGCGCGCCATGGACGGTACGGCCGTTAAAGGCGAAACCGCCGCCGACACCTGTGCCGATGGTGATATAGCATAGGCTGTCCGATGGCACGGCACCTTGCGCCCCCGCACCCCAGCGCAATTCGGCCAAGGCTGCGCCATTGACGTCTGTATCGATGGCGGCTGGACAATCGAAAGGTTCGGTCAACGTCGCATAGATGTCGGCCCCGGCCCAGCCGGGTTTCGGAGTGGGCAGCATGATACCGAAATCAGGAGCCTGTCGGTCCAGCCGCAACGGGCCAAAGCTGCCGATACCCATCGCCGCAAAGGGCGTTTCCCCATGCCACGCGCGCAATATATCCAGCACGGACCCCAATGTCGTCGCAACCTCCCTGGTAGGGATGGTGCGAAGATCCATGATGTTCTTGCCCTGCGCGCGCACGACCACGACCTTCGTTCCGCCCAATTCTACGCCTGCGACTATGGCCGGATTGGTCACCTTCATCTCCCTGCAATTCCTTATCGCTCGTTGCGGTCATTCTGGCCCATGCGCAGGCACGAAATTCGAACCGGATGGCTTATGTCGGACGCGCGATCCACAGATCATGTCCTCATAATGCGAGAATTGGTATTATCGCAACACGAACCTTGTCCTTGACGCAGCTCGCTCAGTCATTCGATGTACAAAACAGCACAGAAAGAGGCTGGCGCACGGCTAAATTGCTGCGCCTTTCCTCGACTCGCCATATGTCGAGTTTCGACATTCCAGACTCAATTGTAGCGGTCGAATTTCAAGGCGCAGCGGCTTCCCAGGCAGGAAAAAGCAATTTTTATATCCAAAAATTCAGCAATTTATGCCGGATGTTGCGGACCATAGTGCGCCAATGTCATTTTTGTGTAGATTTTGCGAAATCTGAATATAACATGGAAATAACCAAAGGGTGGGTTTGGTTATCATCACATGTCCAATGTGCCCTTTTGGTGAAATCAGCAGGCCAGCAAATTGGCCGGGGAGTCGTCGGTGCGTGGCACCGTATTAGGGGGAATTGTTCATGGCTTTGCGACATATCGCGTTTCTGACAACCAGCGCACTTGTGGCGCTTCCCCTCGCCGCCGCCGCGCAGCAGGCCGACGTCGCCGCCGCGTCCGGCAGCGAGAGCGAAATCGTCGTCACCGGATATCGCGCCAGCTTGCGCGACGCGATCGAGATCAAGCGCAAGGCGAACTCTATCGTCGATGTCATCAGCGCGGAAGATGTCGGCAAATTCCCCGACAGCAATATTGCAGATTCGCTGGCGCGCCTGCCCGGCGTGACCGTCGACCGTCAATTTGGCGAAGGCGAACAACTGTCCATTGCCGGCGTCGAACCAGCGCTCAACCGCCTGACCATCGACGGTCATTCGGTGGCATCTGCCGACTGGGGTGGCAACCCGTCCGACCGGTCCAGCCGCACCTTCAACTATTCGTTGCTGGCCCCGGCCATCGTCAGCCAGGCGATCGTCTACAAGACGCCGGAAGCCCGCCTTCAGGAAGGCGCGATCGGTGCCAGCGTCGATGTCGTCACGCGCAAGCCGCTGGATCTGGACGCCAACACCTTCCGCTTCAACGGCGGCTATGAATATAATGACCGCGCCAGCCGGGGCAGCCTGCGCGGGTCGGCGCTTTACAGCTGGAAGAACCAGGACGAAACCTTCGGTGTCCTGGCGGCCGTCAATTATGACAAGGAGCAGCTGAGCCGGGCAGGCGTCGCATCCTACTGGTATCGCACGGGTGCCGCTTTGCTCGATAACGCGAATTCCAGCGCCCTCGTCAACGGCAAGCGGATCTCCGACCTGACCGATGCCGAACGTACCGCGTTCAGCGACGCCCGTTATGCGTCCTTCCTGGCCCGCGAGTTCTTCAAGCAGGAGCGTGAACGCATCGGCTTCAATGGCGCTGTCCAGTTCCGCCCGGCCGACAACCTGACCCTGACGGGCACCGCGCTGATCATTCGCGGCAATTATGACAATGTGTCCAACTCGATGTACACCTATGGCTTTGAAGGTTCGCGCATGGTGAGCGCGCAATCCTCCAACGGCATCGTGACGTCTGCGACCTTCGCTGGCATCCCGGACGGCACGAACGGGGCCACGGGTCAGCTCGACACCAACTTTCGCCGCACGCGCGTCAAGAATGACACATATTCCGCCATGCTCGACTGGCAGCCGGAAGGCTGGCTGATCACCGGCAACGCCGGCTATACCAAGGCTACCGGCGGCAAGGACCCGGAATATCTGCTCGATTTCCGTACCAAGCAGGGCTTTACCGCTGGTGCCAATGGCAAAAACACGATCGTCGATTGGGACTCAGCGGCCAGCGATCCGACCAAATGGCTCAGCAACTTCACCGCCGTTGGTGGTGAAAATCTCAGCCCTTCGGATCAGGCAGCCAATGGCGGCGTAGCCTTTTTCGGTCGGCAGATTGGCGGCATTCCGCTCCAGTCGGGCTTCACCAAGGATGACGAAAAATTCGGCGAACTGAATTTCAAGCGTGACGTCAGCTGGGGACCGATTACCCACCTGCTGTTCGGCGCACGTTTTGCCGATCATTCCAACAGCAACACGACCTTCAGCAACGCCGTATTCACCAACCGGAATTTCACGCTGGGCGATCTCGATTACTACGTCCTCGACAAGGATCTCTACAAGGGGCTTGGCACAACCGGAAACGGCACGCCCTATGCCACGCTGGACAAGGACGGCATCATTGCCGCACTTGATGAATATGGCACTGTGCAGATCGACCGGGGCCTGGCGAAAAATGAATATTTCAAGGTCGATGAAAAGATCGGCGCTGCCTATGTCCAGGCCAATTTCGAGGCTGGCAAGCTGCGCGGCAATGTCGGCGTCCGCTTCGTTCACACCAAGGACGTCTCCAACTTCTATGTTCAGAGCAACGGCATCTATGAACTGACCCGCGTTTCCAACAGCGACGATCGTTTCCTTCCCTCGATCAACCTCATTTATGATGCGGGCGATCAGGTAGTGTTGCGCGCTGCTGCGGCAAAGGTCATGGCCCGTCCCCGCTATTCCGACCTTGCTGGATCCATCTCTCTGGACGATGCGACCCGGTCTGGCGGTGGTGGCAACCCGGATCTCAAACCCTATGCCGCGACCAATTACGGCTTGTCCGCCGAATGGTATTTCGCACCAGGCAGCTTCCTGGCGGCCGAACTCTTTTACCGCGACATTTCCAACTATGTCGGTAACGCGGTGGAAGATGGCGTGACCTTCACCAATCCGGTGACCGGCCAGACGCTGGACTATTCGATCTCGCGTCCGGTCAATGGCGGCAAGGCGAAGGTCACCGGCTTCTCTCTGTCGGGCAATGCGAATTTGATCGCGGGTTTCGGCCTCCAGGCAAGCTACACATTTGCCGACGCCGAAACGCCTTTCGCCAATGGCCTGCCCTATCTGTCGCGCAGCACTTTCCAGATCTCGCCCTATTTCGAAAGCGGCCCGATCCAGGCGCGTGTCAGCTACAATCGCCGGTCCAAATATTTCTACCGCTTCGGTCGCCAGCAGTCGCAGGATTATACCGCCGCCTATCGTCAGGTGGATGCGCAGATTTCCTATGCGATCTCGGAAGCGATCCAGTTGACCGCGACGGCCTCCAATCTGCTCGACGAAACCTATTATCAATATAGCTCGACGCCGTCGGCACCGACGTCGATCTACAAGAACGGACGCGTTTTCTCGACCAGCGTCAGCGTCCGCTTCTAATCCCCTCCAGATGTGCCGATTTGACCCGTCCCTCCATTGGAGGGGCGGGTTCTTTTTGTACGCCGATCCGCATTTGTTACCGGGGCCAGCTGCCCGGTCGGCATAGCTGAACCATGCCGGGATGCGTATGATCCAATGCTTGCCTATATGTTCAGCGCAGGCCGAACAATCTGTCTCGCACCGACCCAGACTGTTTGGAAACGCGTTGAATATGCTATGATGCAGCGACAGTCTGGAGGGCCAAATGGGTCGCTTGATCACCGCCAGCACATCGTCCGGCCCGATCGTCGCCGGTCGCCAGCGCCTGTTGCACGACCTTTCGCCAGTGTCGCAGCGATGCTGCCCGATCTGCGGCAGCGTTGGCAGGAATGAAGGATCGTGTCGCGCGCGGTAGCCGGTCGAGCGCTATCAGATCGGGCCACAGGCCGACGGTAATGCCCGCCAGAAAGGCCGCGCCCAGCGCCGTGCTTTCATGATTGGCCGGGCGTTCGACCGGCAATCCCATCATGTCGGCCAGAAATTGCGCGAACCAGTCATTGGTCGCCATGCCGCCATCGATGCGCAGCATGGCGGGCGGGGCGACGCCATCACCCGCCATCGCCTCGACCAGGTCGCAGGTCTGGAACGCGACCGCCTCCAGCGCGGCGCGGACGATATGCGCCGGGCCGGTATCGAGCGTCAGCCCGGTGATCGAGGCCCGCACATCGGTCCGCCAGTGCGGCGCGCCCAGCCCGACAAAGGCGGGGATCAGGTGAACGCCATGATCGGCGGGGACGGACGCGGCCAGCCGGGCGCTATCCTCCGCACTGGTAATGATACCCATCGTGTCGCGCAGCCATTTGATCGCCGCACCCGCGATGAAGATCGACCCTTCCATCGCATAGGCGCGCTCCTGCCCGATGCGATAGCCGATGGTGGTCAGCAGCCGCTTGTCCGACAGGGTCGGCACGGTGCCGATGTTGGAGAGCAGGAAGCAGCCGGTGCCATAGGTCGATTTGATCTGCCCCGGCGCAAAACAGCGCTGACCGATCAGCGCAGCCTGCTGATCCCCCGCCATGCCCGCAATCGGGATGGCACGGCCCGTAATCGCCGGATCTGTCATGCCGAAGATATGCGCGTTGGCATGGACGTCCGGCAGCAATGCGCGGGGAATGGCGAAGAGGCGCAGCAGATCATCGTCCCACTGCTCGGTCATGATATTGTAGAGCAGGGTCCGGCTGGCGTTGGTCAGGTCGGTCGCATGGACCCGCCCGCCGGTCAGTCGCCACAGCAGGAAACTGTCCACGGTCCCCGCCGCCAGTTCGCCCCGCTCGGCCCGCGCTCGCGCGCCGGGGATGGTGTCCAGCAGCCAGCCCAATTTGGTCGCCGAGAAATAGGGATCGAGCAGCAGCCCGGTTCTGGCCCGTACCATCGGCTCCATCCCATCGGCCAGCAGCGCGGCGCAGCGGTCGGCGGTGCGGCGGTCCTGCCAGACGATGGCATTGTGCAGCGGCTTGGCCGTAGCGCGGTCCCATAGCAGGATCGTCTCGCGCTGGTTGGTGATGCCGATCGCGGCGACATCATCGGTCAGCACCTCGCGCAGCGTTGCGATCGCCCCCTGCCAGATATGCTCCGGGTCCTGCTCGACCCAGCCGGGATGGGGATACTGTTGCGGCAGGTTGCGGCTGGCGCTCGCCTCAATCGCCGCGTCCGCATCGAAACGGATCGCGCGGGAGGAGGTGGTGCCCTGGTCGATGGCGACGATGCTCATGCGATGGTCTCACGGATATAGTGGCCCAGCCGCTCAACCTGCGCGGGGTCAAGATAATAGCCCAACTTGGTCCGCCGCCAGAGTATGTCGTCGGCACTGCGCGCCCATTCGTGGCGGATCAGATAATCGACCTCCCGCGCCCGCAATCCCGCGCCGAAATCCGTGCCGAGATCATCGGCTGTGCGGGCATTGACCAGAAGCGTGTCGATCCGGCTGCCATAGGCATGGGCCATGCGCCGCGCGACAGGTTCGTCAAGAAACGGCCAGCGTTCCCGAACGCTAGCGAGGAGCGCCCCGAAATCCCTAATGTCACCACCGGGCAGCGCGCGGTTGCGCGTGTCGCCGCCTTCTATCCCCAGCCGCTCCAGCGCCGCCTGGGCCAGATGCCGCGCGGTCGTGATCTTGCCGCCGAACACACTCAGCAACGGCGCGCCCTTGCGGTCCAGTTCCAGCCGATAGTCGCGACTGACCGCACTGGCGGCCTGCGTCCCGTCATCCACCAGCGGACGGATACCGCCATAGCTGCCGACGATGGCGTCCTCGCGGAGCGGCGTGCGCAGATAGCGGTTGGCCGCGTCCAGCAGATAGGCGATCTCGGCGGGCGCAATCACGGTGTCGGTCGGGTCGTTCACCGTCACTTCGGTCGTGCCGATCAGGGTGAAATCGTCCAAATAAGGGATGGCAAAGACGATCCGGCCATCGGCTTGCTGGAGCAGCCAGGCATGGTCGCCCGCCAGGCACCGCTTCACGACGATATGACTGCCCCGCACCAGCCGGATAGGACTGCTGTCATTCTGCCCCAGCCGACCGTGCAGCACTTGCTCCACCCATGGCCCGGCGGCATTGACGATGGTGCGCGCCGCAACCTGATGCACGCCCGTCGCGTCGCGCAGCGTCACCGTCCATTGCTCCGCCTGCCGCTGCGCCGATTCCAGCCGGGTGCGGGTGCGGATTTCCGCCCCGGCTTCCGCTGCGTCCATGGCGTTCAGCACCACCAGCCTGGCGTCATCGACCCAGCCGTCCCAGTAACTGAACCCTCGCCCGCCATTCTGCACCAGCGCCGGATCATCCAGCCGGATGCCGCGCGAACGGGGCAGGCCGCCGCCCCAAGCAAACAGATCATAGAGCCACAAGCCCATCCGCACGATCGGCCAGGGCCGCATCGATGGCATATGGGGCAGGCGAAACTCCAGCGGCCAGACGATGTGCGGCGCGGTGCGCAACATGACCGCCCGCTCGGCCAGCGCTTCGCGCACCAGCTTATACTCATGATATTCCAGATAGCGCAGCCCGCCATGCATCAGCTTGGTGGAAGCAGACGATGTCCCCTGCGCCAGATCGCCCTGCTCGACCAGCAACACGCGCTTGCCCGCGACCGCAGCGGCTCTGGCAATCGCAGTGCCGTTCACGCCGCCACCAACGATCAGAAGGTCATATGGCTCAGGCATGGAGGGGGCGGGCTTCATCGCCATGCGTCCGGTGCGGCGTCAACCCTGTGTCCATGGCGGTGCAGCTCTCCTTTATATCTATGCCAGCGCGATCGTCAGTCCGCTTCTTGCCATAGACTTCGCTTCGGAACACGCAGCCTTTTATATCCCTGCCACCGGGTCGATAGGTGGATTTCATATTTTGCTTTTGATCCCGCCCGCCGCGGCGGCTCTGCTTGTCCGCAACAATTGAAGGAGTGGATATGAAGGGCAAGCCTTAGCCGCGCAGCGGGTTAGGCGAAGTTGGAAGAGGGGGATCGACGCTGGTGCCTGTAGCAAGCCCATCCCCCATCCTGTCCTACATGCCCCTATTCTGCTAGGCCCGGCAATGGCTCCTTCCCATCGTCCGCACACCATCCCCGGCAGCGCATCATGCGCTGTCGTTCCTCCTATCATGCCAGAATTCACCATAGAGGATATGGACGAAGTTAGCGAAGTTCCGCGACACAAAATGTCCCGATGGCGTATCATAATGTCGCATTTGCCGGGAAATATGCGAAGTTAAGCGCCCGAAATCCTATTTTTCAGGCCGCCTCTTCCACGACAAAATCGACATGCAGCCCACGCAGCGTCATACAAATCATCTGTGCGCCATGTCACCGGCAAAGCCGCACTGATCACGGGCGGCAGTCAGGGGCGCAGCACCCAGCCGCCATCAACATGCAGCGTCTGCCCGGTGATCCAGGCACCGGCCTGCGAACAGAGCAATAGCAGCGCACCGACCAGTTCATCGGGTGCGCCACTGGCGCGGGTACAGACGCTCATCGCCAGATATTGCGCGAAGGGAGAGCCTTCGGGCACCAGCTTCGCGCCCGCTTCGCTGGTGACATTGCCCGGCGCGATCGCGTTGGCCGTGATGCCGTCCCGGCCCAACTGCTTGGCCATGGTGGTGGTAAGGCCGGTCAGCGCCAGCTTGCTGACGCCATAAATGGACACGGCAGGGAAAGCCCCGCCCGACACCTGATTGATGATCCGGCCGCCGCCGCGCGCCCGCATGGACGGGATCACCGCCTGTGCACAGCGCAGCGCACCGGTGACGTTGACGGCCATGATCTTGTCCCACTGGTCGAACGGCACTTCGGCGACATTCAACTGTCCCAGTTCCAGCATCAGCGCAGCGTTGTTGACCAATATATCAACGCCGCCAAAGGCATCCTGCGCAGCCGCCGCCATGGCTGCAACCTGATCGTCCTGGGTGATATCGACCCCGGCGGCGATGGCCCGGCCACCCGCTGCAATGATTTCGTCAGCGATAGCCTGCGCGCCTGCCAGATTGATGTCGGCAACGACGATGGCGGCACCCGCGGCGGCAAGGCCTGTCGCATAGGCGCGACCGATGCTGTTACCACGCCCGCCCGCGCCGGTGACGATAGCGACTTTGCCGTCCAGACGGAACTGGTCGATGGAAAAGGGCATAAAGGCTCCTGCGAATAAAGGGTCATGCGGCAGCGCTGTGCGCGACCAGATCGAGATAGGGGCGGGCGGTGTCGCGCAGCACGGCAAAGGACGGCGCGTCGCCCATCACCTCGCCAAGCAGCGCGACATCCTTGGCGAGCAATTTGGCGCCATGAGCGAAGGCACCGACACTGGGTTGGCGGGCATAAACGTCGAAGCCGAAGCTGCGCCCGCTGCTGACCTTGACCAGCTCGGCCAGTGCCGCGCGATCGACGCCGATCGCATCCGCCGCTTCGAGCGCATTATGCGCCAGCGCCATATGGGCAGCCATCAATGCATTGTTGATGAGCTTGGCATTTTGTCCGGCACCGACATCGCCCAGATGGACGATCGTCCCGGCAAAGGCGCGCAACAAGGGGGTGATCTTCGCCACAACATCGGCATCGCCGCCCAGCATCACGGTGAGCGTTCCGGCTGCCGCGCCGCCGCCACCACCGCTGACGGGTGCATCGACCAGGCTGATGCCGCGCGCAGCGGCCTGATCGGCAAGGCGGGTGCAGGTGCGGGGATGGATGGTTGAATGGATGATGATGACGCCGCCGGATGCCATGGCCGGGATCAGATCGGCACAGATCGCCTCTACCCCGGCATCATCCACCACGCAGACCGCAACGATGGCGCACGCCGCCCCCAGCGCGGTCACGCTGTCGGCAAAGGTTGCACCGCTATCGTGATAGGGGGCCAGGCTTTCGGGGCGACGCGCCCATAGCATCACCGGATGGCCCGCCTCGATCAGGCGCTGCGCCATCGGGCCGCCCTGACTGCCCAGACCAATGAAACCGATCGTCATTCCGCTATCCTCCCCCTTTTCACCCTGCGGTGATGCCACGGTCGATGTTGATGCAGGCGCCGTGAAAGCCCTGCGCCCCGGGCGAGGCGAGCCAGGCGATCGTCTGGGCGACCTCGTCCACCTCAACCAGACCGCGTAGACCGGAAAAACGGGCGATCAGCGACGGGTCGATATTGTCCGGCATGGTCAATCCGGTGACGATGCCGGTCATCATGCCGCCCGGCGCGACCGCGTTGATGCGGATCGGCTGGTGCATATATTCCATCGCCAGCGCCTTGGTCATATGGGTCAGCCCGGCCTTGCTGGCGCAATAGGCGGCGAGATAGGCCTCCCCGACAAAGGCGGCGGATGAAGTCACATTGACGATCGCGCCATCCTGGTCGAGCAGGTGCGGGATAGCCGCCTGGCACAGGAAGAAGGGGGCGTGGAGATTGACCGCCATCGTCAGCATATAGTCGCGCGCGGCCATGTCCGGCGTGTGCGCGAACTTGATGACACCCGCGACATTGCACAGCGCATCGAGCCGACCGAAGGCGCTCAGCGTCGTCGCGACGGCTGCGCCGCAATTGTCGGGTTGCGACAGGTCGGCGCTATGGATGTGGGCCACGCCGCCGATCGCCGCGATCTCCCCGGCGGTGTCGGCCAACCCCTGCGCATTGACATCGACGATGCAGACGCTGGCACCGGCACGGGCCAGCGCGATCGCGGTTGCCCGGCCGAGGCCGGAGGCCGCGCCAGTGACTAGCGCCACCTTGTCCACCATGGATGGAGGGGTCATGCGTCTGTCTCCTTTGCGCCAAAGGCCAGCCCCTTGGCGACCTGCGCGCCTTGTTCGATGACTGCGCCCTGCGCGACCGATGCCTTGGGCCAGCCGGCGTGGATGGCGTATTGCAGGATGAATTCGAACATCTCGCTTTGGGTTGTATTGCCGCTCTTCATCGCGGCGTAGATATGGGTGTGGATCGGCGTGTAGGCGGCTGAATCGCAGACCCCGACCAGCGTGATCCAGCGGCGCGCTCGCTGGTCCAGGCCGGGTCGGTTCCATATTTCGCCAAAGACATAGCCATTGATCCCGGCCTCAAAATAGGCGGTTTTCGCGGGCGGCCCGCCAAAGGTCATGACGTCGATGAAGGCAGCCATGCCGTCCGCCATCCGCGCATCATGCTGCCATGGTTCGGCCCGGATCGGCGGCACGTCGGCAGGGGGCAGGCCCAGTGCGTCGGCAGCGGTGCTGACCGCTTCATCAAACAATGCGCCCGCGCTCCAGCCGCAATAGATGGCGGCATGGGTTGCGGCTTCGCGCAGTTCGGCCAGCGTCAGATCGCCATTTTTAAGCGCCCCGCGCGCATAGGCCGTCGCCATGGCGCGATGGCCGGTATTGGCGGCACTCGCCAGCGCGATCAGATAGCGTGAGCGGCGGTCGAGGGCGTCGCGCGACCAGACTTCGGCAAAGATGAAATCGCGCCATGACTGGTCATAGAGCGTCGCCGCTTCCGGCGCTCGCAAATCGAGTATCTCCGCCTGCAATGCCAGGCCGCGCGCGGTGCGCTGCTGCGGATCGAGCAGGGTCATCATGCCACCGCCGGGGGCGTCAGATTGACGTAAACATTCTTGATCCGCAGAAATTCGTGCAGACCCGCTTCTCCGCCCAGACGGCCATAGCCGCTCTGCTTCATCCCGCCGAACGGGACGCAGGGGGTCATGGCTTCGCCCGACGCATTGACCTGAATTTGCCCGGCGTCGAGCTGGCTTGCGACATGATGGGCGCGGCGCAGATTTTGCGTGTGAATATAACCACCCAGCCCGAAATCGCTGTCATTGGCGATCGCTATCGCCTCTTCCTCGCTATCGAAGGGCGTGACGGTCAGGACCGGGCCGAATATCTCCTCACGGGCGATGTGATCGTCAGGGCTGACATCGGCCAGGATCGTCAGTGGCAGGAAATAGCCTTCGGCATGATCGCCCTCCAGCCGCGTGCCACCGGCAACGACACGCGCGCCGTTCGCCTTGGCCGCGTCGATCATCCCAGCGATGCGATGCAAGGCTGGCAGGGAGATGACAGGGCCAAGCACCACCGTCTTGTCGAACGGGTCGCCGACGAGAACATGCGCCGCCATGGCACCCAGCATCTGGAGATATTGTTCGTAGATCGGCCGCTGGACCAGCAGGCGCGTGCCGTTAACGCAACCCTGGCCATTGGCGCTTACTCCACCGGACAGACCACGCCGGGCCGCTTCCTGAAGATCAGCGTCGGCAAAGACGATCACCGCCGACTTGCCGCCCAATTCCAGGCCGCAGGGCTTGAGCGTTTCGGCCGCGTTGCGCAGCACCGTCTTGGCCGTCGCACCGCTGCCCACGAACTGGATCTTGTCGATGCCGGGATGCGCGACCATTGCCGCCCCGACATCCGCGCCACCGGCGACGACGTTGATGACCCCGGCGGGGAAGCCCGCCTCCAACAGCAATTCGCCCAGCCGCATGACGGCCCATGGGGCAAGTTCGGGTGCCTTGAGGACGATGCAATTGCCCGCCGCCAGCGCCGGGGCCAGCACCATCGTCGCAGCGAACAGCGGGCCATTCCACGGCACGATCGCGCCAACCACGCCATAGGGTTCATAGGCGACATAATCATGGGCGGGACCGCCCCAGGTCGGCACGGTGCACCCCTGAATCTTGTCGGCCCAACCACCAAAATAGCGGAATTTCTGTGCCGCATCCACTGCGACGAAAGGCGCGGCCCGCATGATCGAGCCATTTTCGATGACGCTGAGCGTGGCCAGCTCCATCATCGTCTGCTCGAACAGGGCAGCCGCCCTGAACATCAGGTCGCGGCGTTTGTCCCCTGCCAGCGCGCGCCAGCCCGGCAGTGCAGCCCTGGCTGCCTTGACCGCCGCATCGACATCATCGGCATTGCCCAGTTGCAGGCTGCGCGTGATCTGGCCGGTGGCGGGATAGATATGGTCGTGGATTGCGCCGCCGCCTGCCTCTGCCCTGCGGTCGCCGATCAATATGGGGTGGCGCGGCAGCAGATCGAGCGCGGGTTGGGTAAATGCCATTCATCCCTCCTGTTGCGCCATCCATCGGATTTGGCGTCTGTGGAGCGGAAGATATCATAATATATGCCTGTTAATAGGACGAATAGAAGGGTAAATGGCATATCGCTGTCACGTTACGCCGATAATATGCGTATAAATATGTGGATGTTATTTCAGCCGGAGCGGTAAACCGGCGGCGATGAAGACGGCCTGATCGACGGCGGCGGCCACCGCCTGATTAATCTCACCCGCCATATCGCGGAAACGCCGGGCCATGGCATTGTCGGGAACGATGCCCAAGCCCACTTCATTGGAGACGAAGATCAGCGGGCCGGCAGCGAGGGTGATGGCGTTGGTCACTGTTTCGATTGCCGGTGCGAGATCACGTTCTGCAAAGAGCAGATTGGAGGCCCATAAGGTCAGGCAGTCGATCAGCAGCACCCGGTCCGCCCGGCTTTCGGCGGCGATTGCAGCGGCCAGATCGAGCGGAGCATCGACCGTGCGCCAGCGCGCGCCGCGGTCATCCTGGTGCCGGGCGATACGCTGGGTCATTTCATCGTCCAGCGCCTGCGCTGTAGCGATATAGACCAGATTGCCGGACCGACTTTCCGCCTGCGCCTGGGCAAAACGGCTTTTGCCTGACCGCGCGCCGCCCAGGACCAGCAGGGATTTGTCAAACGGCTTCTCATTCATCGTTCATTTCCGGCGTTTTTTCGATTGTCCTTTAGCAACTTATTGGCGAACGGCATCATCGGATAGACAAGAACGGAACGCCTGTTTTGCCAGACTGGACTCATCATGGCGGTCGCCTTTCGCAGGCCATGGCGGCTTTTCCGCAGGTGAGCGGATCGTGGCTGGACCTGTCGACCGGGATTAACCCTGATCCTTGGGATGGCATTGATCGCCTGCGCATCGATTGGCGACGCCTGCCGGATGAGACCGATCTGGCCTTGCTGGAACAGGTCGCGGCTGTGCATTTCGGTGTGCAGGGTCATGGCGTGCTGGCGCTGCCTGGCACCGAATTGGGGCTGCGCGGCCTGTCGATGCTGGGATTGCCCGCGCCGTTCCGTCATGTCGCGCCGGGATATCGCACCCATGGCGAGATTTTTGCCGATAGCCGGGCGATTGATTATGGCGCGCTTGCGCAGGAGGCCGGGCAGGGCGGGACGATCCTGCTGGCCAATCCGGCCAACCCGGACGGGCGGCTGATGACGGTGGCGGAACTGGTAGCCATCGCCCATAAGCTCGCGGCAAAGGGTGGTTGGCTGGTGGTCGATGAGGCCTTCATCGACGCGCATGAGCGGGGGAGCCTGTTGCCCGCGCTGGATGGAGATGCGCCGGTGGTCGTGCTGCGGTCCTTCGGCAAGTTTTTCGGATTGGCGGGGGTCCGTTTGGGCTTTGCGGTTGGCCCGCAAGCGCTGATTGAACGATGGCGGGCGATGCTGGGGAGTTGGCCCCTGTCCGCCGCGGCCATCGCGATCGGCACGGCGGCCTATGGTGACGCGCGATGGATCGCGGCCACCCGGCAGCGATTGAGCGAACGAGTCGCTGCGCTGGACGCCATGCTGGTGCGGCATGGGCTGAGGGCGACGGGGCAGTCGCCGCTGTTCAGGCTGGTGGAATGCAATGCCGCGCGGCTGTTCGATCGGCTGGCGCGACGCGGCATCCTGACTCGGCCATTCGACTATGCGCCGTGCTGGTTGCGGCTGGGGGTTCCGGCCCGTGCGGACGAACTGGACCGGCTCGACCGGGCCTTGGCCGATGGCTGATCCGGTTGCGCTGGCGGCATTGGTGCTGGATGCGGCGATTGGCTGGCCCGGCGCGCTCTATCGGCGGATTGGCCATCCGGTCGGGCTATTCGCAGCCTTGATTGATCGGGGTGAGACTTGGGGCAATCGGCCGCATTGGTCCTTTGCGCGGCGTCGCGTGCTGGGTGTCGTCACCATGGCGCTGTTGCTGGTGCTGACCGGCGGGCTGTGCCGGCTGGCGCAGGCGGGGTTGACGATGATGCCTGGCGGGTTGGGATGGATCGGCGTTGCGCTGCTGGCCTGGCCCGCGCTGGCCCAACGCAGTCTGCATGATCATGTGCTGCCGGTTGCACAGGCGCTGGAGCGTGGCGATTTGGGCGGCGCGCGGCGTGCCGTCGGGATGATCGTGGGGCGCGATACGGCAGCGCTGGACGAGAGCGGGGTGGCGCGCGCGGCGATCGAAAGTCTGGCGGAGAGCTTTTGCGACGGGGTTGCCGCCCCTTTGTTCTGGCTGGTCGTCGGTGGATTGCCGGGTGTCTGGTGCTACAAGGCGATCAATACTGCCGACAGCCTGATTGGCCATCTTGAGGACCGCTGGCGCGCGTTCGGCTGGGCGGCGGCGCAGATTGATGATGTGGCCAATCTGATCCCGGCGCGGCTGGGTGGGCTGGTGTTGTGCGTTGCAGGGATGGGCGGCTGGCGAACGATGGTGCGCGACCATGGTCGGCACGCATCGCCTAATGCTGGCTGGACCGAAGCGGCGATGGCAGGGGCATTGGAACTGCAGTTGGCGGGGCCGATCGCCTATGATGGCGTGGTCCATGACAAGCCTTGGATCGGGGCGGGACGCGCAGATGCGGGACCGGATGATATTCGCCTGGCTTTGCGTTTCTATCGCCGTGCGTGCCTGCTCCTGTGGGGGATCGCTGCGGTCGTGATGTGGTTCTAACCTGTCACGACGATCGCGAACAGGCCCACCTCGACCAGTTCGATCCCCGCGCCATGGCAATCGCCTGACACGCCGCCGACCCGGCGTTTGAGCCAGAGCGCCCAGAGGGCAATCAGCAATGGCGCGGCCAGCATGGCGGGGACTAGCCAGGTGCTCGCGATCAGCAGGCCGAACCAAAACGCAATATGAGGCCAGCCGACCGCATCGGCAAAGCGTGCGCCCAGGCCGGCATGGAGCGGGGGGAGCCATCTTGCCCATATTAGTGGGCCGATCCGCGCGGCAAAGGGGATCAGCAGCAATGGCAGATTGTTATCCTGCTCGATCAGCGCGCGGAGCAGGACCAGCTTGGCGAGCAACAGCAGCATGATTGCGACGACACCGAAACTGCCGACATGCGGATCAGCCATGACGGCCCGGAAGCGCGCTGGGTCTTTGTGGCCCGCGCCGACTGCATCGGCGAGATCGGCAAGGCCGTCGATATGGAGCGCGCCGGTGATGCCGATCCAGAGCAGCAGCACCGCTAGCGCCGCGATCCAGGCATCGCCACGCAGGAGCTGTGCGCCACCCGTCAGGAACAGGCCGATCAGCAGGCCAACCGCAGGAAACCAGCGCATCGACCGGGCAAAGGCGTCGTCATCCACCGCAATGGAGGGGAAGGGGAGACGGGTCAGAAACTGCGCAGCGATGATCAGGCCTTTCATGACCGCAGCCCGATAATCTGCGCGGAGGGCGCGTCGCCCCGCCACAGCTTGAGCGATAGCAGCGCGGCATAGGGCAGGTCGAAGGCCCAGACCTGCCGATGATCAAACCCGCAAAGTGCCGCCAGCGCAGCCCGCATGGCACCGCCATGGGTAACGGCCAGCGTAGGCCGGGACGGCAGCGCATCGATCGCAGCGGTTACGCGCTTGACCAGTGTAGACCAGGTTTCGCCATCTGGTGGCGGGTTGGCATCCGGGTTGGTCCAGAAGCGTCCGAGCGCAGCGTTGTCAATCTGGGTGGTGGCCAGACCGTCCCATGCGCCAAAATCCATTTCGCGCCAGCGCGGATCGATCGTCACTGGCAGGCCAAGCGATCCGCCAATTGCCCTTGCCGCCTTGCTGGCGCGTTGGAGGTCGGAGGATATAAGCCCATGTACGGCCAGCCCACACGCTCGCTCGACACAGGCGGCGATGCCTGCCGATGTTGGTCTCGCATCACTACGGCCAAGCAACCGCCCCGCGCCTTCCGGTTCACCGTGGCGCAGCAGATGCAGGGTAAAGCTGCTCATTCCCGGCCTGCCACGCCCGCTTCGGCAAAGGTCGCCATGCCGTTATGCGCCGCCAGCGCACCCCGGATGATCCCGACCGCCAGCGCCGCGCCGCTGCCTTCGCCCAGCCGCATGTCGAGCGAGAGGAGCGGGGGCAGGCCCAGTCGCTCCAGCAGGCGGCGATGGCCCGGTTCGGCGGACATATGCCCGGCGATCAGATGATCAGTGATGGCGGGAAAGCTGGCTGCCAGCGGGGCGACCGCCGCGCAGGAGATGAAGCCGTCGAGCACGACCGGAATGCTGAGGTGCCGCGCCTGCACCACTGCACCTGCTATCGCCGCGATTTCGCGTCCACCCAATCGCCGCAATGTCTCGAACGGGGTATGCGCGGCATCTGTGTGATGCGTAAGAGCACGGTTCACAACCGCGATCTTGCGGTCAATCCCCGCCTGATCCATGCCTGTTCCCGGCCCGACCCAATCCGCCGCGCTGCCGCCTAAACTGCGGGCGCACAAAGCTGACGCTGCGGTCGAATTACCGATCCCCATTTCGCCCACGATCAGCAGATGCAGCCCCGTATCGACCGCCGCCGCGCCTGCCTGCAACGCCGCGAGACAATCCGCCTCATCCATCGCGGCATCCACGGTGAAATCCGCCGTTGGGCGGTCGAGGTCCAGCGCTACGATGTCCACGTCCATCCCCGCCGCCTGCGCCAGCGCGTTGATCGCGCCGCCGCCGTTGCGGAAATTATCGACCATCGCGGCGGTGACGCTGGCAGGGAAGGCGCTGACGCCATGGACGGTGACGCCATGATTGCCCGCAAAGATAACTGCGCGGGCATGGTCGATCAACGGGCGCGGCGTCCCCTGCCATCCGGCGAAGAACAAAGCGATTTCCTCAAGCCGACCCAGCGATCCGGCGGGCTTGGTGAGGTGCGCCTGTCGCTCGGCAGCGGCGGCGATGCTGGCTGGCTGCGCTTCCGGCAATGTGCGCAGAGCCATGTCGAAGGCGCCGGGGGAAGCAAAATACCTCATTCGGCGACGAAGCCCGGCGGCGGGGTGCGGGTGATGAAATGGCCCTTCACGCCCTGTGGCCATTGGCCGAAGGGCACCCGGCCATGCTCGCTGGCGGCATAATGGACGGCATAGTCAAGGATCGCGGTTGCCGCCTGTTCGTCGGGATCGAAGCGGCCCAGCACATAGCCGACCCGACCCGGCGCGCGCAGATGAACGGTGCAAAAGTCTGCGCAGGCGAACAGGCAGGCCATTTCCTGCACCGCGATGCCGGCATAGCGCGGGTGGCTGGCCTGCACTTGCCGCAACTGTTCGACCAGTTGCGCGCCACCGCGCTGGCCATCGCCATTCTCACGCGCGTCCTTGCTATGGCGGCAAGTGTTGCACGCCACGATGGCGGGGCCGTCATCCACGGGTTTCAGCATGGGCAAGCTTGTCCTTTCAACGGGGAGGGGGTTATCGCGTGACGATCCGGTCGCGCCAGGGCTCGCGCGCCTGCCAGTCGCGCTGTTCCAGTTCGGGGGTGGCGCTGTCGTCTGACGGGTAACCGATGCACAGCAGCGCGATCAGCGACCAGGGGGCGGGAACGTCGAGCATGACATTGACCTGTACAGGGTCCAGGATCGACACCCAGCCCATGCCGATCCCGCGCGCGCGCGCCGCCAGCCACAGCGTGTGGATGGCCATGACCGTCGAATAGCGCAGCATTTCGGGCATGGTCGCGATGCCAAGGCCATGGCCTGCACAGGGTGCTTCGTCGCAATAGACGGCCATCAATTCGGGCGCTTGCGCAACGGCGTGCAGTTTGAGCGCGCGATAGCGGGCTTCGCGATCCGTGCCGACATAACGTTCCGCCGCACGGGCGACTTCCGTGTCGACATGATCTGCCAGAGCCTGTCTTAGTGTGGACGATGCGATACGGACGAAGCGCCATGGCTGGGCGTTGCCCACCGATGGCGCAAGTGCCGTCGCGGCCAGCAACCCGTCCATGTCCGCTGGCGCGACCGGATCGGGCCGGAAATGGCGCACGTCGCGCCGCCAGCGCAGCAGCATGTCAAGCTGCGCGGCGAAGGCGGCGTCGAACCGGGGCGGGGCCGCGTTCAGAACTCGATCCCCTTTTGCGCTTTCACGCCTGACCGGAAGGGATGTTTCACCATCGTCATGTCGGTGACTAGATCAGCTGCCTCGACCAGTGCGTCGGGCGCATTGCGACCGGTAACGATGACATGCTTCATGGCGCTGCGTCCGGTCAGCACCGGCAATATCTCGTCCAGCGGCAGATAGTCGTAGCGCAGGACGATGTTCAACTCGTCCGCCAGCACCATGTCATAGGATGGGTCGGCGATCATCCGGCGAACCTCGTCCCATCCATTGCGGGCCACGGCGATGTCGCGGCTGCGGTCCTGCGTGTCCCAGGTGAAGCCTTCGCCCATCGGCTTGAATTCCACTTGGGTTGGGAAGGCGTCGAACACGACTTTCTCGCCGGTGGTCATCGCGCCCTTGACGAACTGGACGACGCCGACCTTCATGCCATGACCGATCGCGCGAACGACCATGCCCAATGCCGCACAGGTCTTGCCCTTGCCCTTGCCGGTGTGGACGATCAGCAGACCTTTTTCCTGGGTCTTGCTGGCCATGATCTTCGTTTGCGCGGCCTGTTTCTTGCGCATTTTTTCAGCGTGCCGGGCTTCGATCGTCTCAGCGTCCATCGGGCGTCTCCTTTCGCATCAGGTAAATGTCCATGATCCAACCATGGCGGGCGCGCAGATCGGCGCGGAGCGTGGCGATGCGGGGTGCGGCTTCGGCCAGCGACCCCGCGACCAGTGCCTCCTGCGCCATGCCGAGATAGGCACCCCACCAGATGTGGACGCCCACGGGGTCGATTGCGTCGAAGGCGCATCCGCTGTCGAGCATGACGACCAGCGTGCCGACGCCATCGGGCCAGCCGTGCACGCGCAACTGGCGGCCGGTGGTGATCAGCACCGGATCGGCCAGCGCGTTGAGCGGGATAGCGTGGGCGGCGGTCAGCGCCTGAATGCTGGTGATGCCCGGTATGACGCGCAGGATCAGCGCCATGCCGCCGACGCGCAGCTGGTCGGCGATGCGCAGGCTGCTGTCGTAGAGCGAGGGATCGCCCCAGACGAGCAGCGCCAGCCGTCCGCCTTTGGGCAGATGCTTTTCGATTGCGTCTCGCCATGCGGTCGCAATGGCGTCGTGCCAGTCGCTTACCGCGCCCAGATAATCATCGCGTCCGTCGCGGGCCGGCAGGTCGAACTCCACCACATTGGGCTTGGCCGTCAGCACCGCGGCGCAGAGGTTGCGGCGCAGGTCGATAAGGTCAGACTTGGCGTCACCCTTACGTGGCAGCAGGATCAGGTCGGCATCGTTCATCGCCCGGACCGCTGCCGCCGTCAGATGATCCGGGTTGCCGGTGCCGATGCCGATCAGGTCGATGGCGATCATGCGTCGGGTGCGATCATATGAAAGAAGGTGCCGGTCACTGTGCCGCGATGCGACCCGGTTTCGGCGACGGTCGCGCCATCGGCGTCGGTGACGCAGGCGAGGGGAGCGTCGCGCTGTTCGACGATGGTGGAATAATGAAATTCATGGCCGCGTAGGCTGGTGCCTGCCGTCATTGCGCCAATTGGTGCGAGCAACTGCGCATGACGATAGCCCAGATGCATCTGCCGCCTGGCATGGCTGGTGACGAGGGACAGCAGACCGGCCATGCGATGGCTTTCCCCCGCCTTGTCGATCAGCGCGTCGCCCAGCACCATATAGCCGCCACACTCGCCATGGACCGGACGGGTGGCAGCGTGGGTGCGCAGGCCGGTGAGGAAATGCTCCGCCGCCGCGATCCTTCCGGCATGAAGTTCGGGATAGCCGCCGGGCAGCCAGACCAGATCCGCGTCAGTAGCTGGCGCTTCGTTGGCCAGTGGCGAGAAGGGGATGATCTGCGCGCCAGCCCGCCGCCAGCCTTCGAGCAGATGGGGATAGGTGAAGGAGAAAGCAGCATCCTGTGCGAGGGCGATCCGTTGCGCGGGGGGCGATGGCAGCGATCCGGCTATGCCTGACGATCCATGGCGCGCCGCGGCGACGATCGCGACCAGATCGCAATGGGCGCGCAGGAAGGCGGCATAGTCGGTGATCGCCCGGTCCAGATCGGGATGCTCGATCGCCTGTACCAGTCCTAAATGCCGCTCCGGCAGGGTCAGGTCACCGCGCCGGGGAAGCGCGCCAAACACGGTGATCCCCGCCTGCTCCATGCCCCGCCGGGCCAGCCGTTCATGGCGCGGGCTGGCGACGCGGTTCAGGATCACACCGGCAAAAGGCAGCCTAGTATCATACAGCCGAAAGCCCAACGCGGTGGCCGCCGCCGATTGCGCCTGGCCGCTGACATCGACCACCAATATCACCGGCCAGCCCATGCGCCGTGCCATGTCGGCGCTTGCGCCATTGCCGCTGGCCCCGGCGCGTGCGACGCCGTCATAGAGGCCCATCGACCCTTCGGTCAGGATGATGTCCGCGCCGGTCGCGCGGGCGGTGATCGCGTCGATCAGGCCGGGCGTCATCGCCCAGCTGTCAAGATTATAGGAGGCGCGGCCGCTGGCGGCGCGGTGAAACGCCGGGTCGATATAGTCCGGCCCGCTCTTGAACGGCTGCACCGCCAGCCCATCCTGCGCCAATGCACGCAGCAGGCCCAGCATCACCGTGGTCTTGCCGGTCCCCGAAGCCGCGGCGGCGATCATGAGGCCGGGGACGCTCATACCTGTTCACCTGCGAAAGGCGACTGCGCACTTTGCGGGCGGAAGCGCCGGTCATAGCCGGTCGCATAGAGGCTGCTTTCGCCAAAATCATCGTTGGCCAGCACTTGCCCGACGATGATCAGTGCGGTGCGTTCCATACTGCCCGCGACCGCCTGTTCGATCGTGGCCAGCGTCGCGCGGACGATGCGCTGGTCGGGCCAACTGGCGCGCCACACCACTGCGGCCGGGCAGTCCGGGCCATAAGCGGGGGTCAGATCTGCGACCACCCGGTCGAGCTGATGGATGGAGAGGTGGATCGCCAGTGTCGCGCCGGTTGCGGCGAAATTGGTCAGGCTTTCGGCAGGTGGCATGGTGCTGGCGCGGCCCGGCGTGCGCGTCAGGACCAATGACTGGGTGAGGCCCGGCAGGGTGAATTCGGCCTCCAGCGCAGCGGCAGCGGCGGAGAAAGCGGGGACGCCCGGCGTAACGGTAAAGGGGATGTCCAGCGCGCGCAGTCGTCGCAATTGTTCGCCCATCGCCGACCAGATTGACATGTCGCCCGAATGGAGGCGGGCGATGTCATGGCCCTGCGCATCGGCGGCTTCGATCTGTGCCATGATCTGGTCCAGCGAGAGTGATGCTGTATTGATGATCCGGGCATCGGGCGGGCAGTGCGCCAGCAGCGCTTGCGGCACCAGCGACCCGGCATAGAGGCAGACGGGCGATGCAGCGATCAGGTCGCGGCCGCGCAGGGTAAGCAGATCGGGCGCACCGGGACCGGCGCCGATGAAATGGACGGTCATGCGGGGGTTCCTTGGGCGATGGCGCAGGTCGCCATGTGATCGGCAGAAATGTGGCGCTGGGAGAGCAGGGTGGCACCCGGCCCCGCTGCGGCGAGCGCTGCGGCTTCGGCGACGCTGCCGACACCATAGGCAAGCAAGCTGGCGTCGGAGCTAGTCGGAGTGACCTGCGCGCGCAGGGCTTCGCGCGGTATGACATGGAGCGGCACGCCCATAGCATCGGCCAGTGGGCGGAGCAGCGCGGTCTTGTCCAATGGCGCGGCGAAGGCGGTGACGGCGGGCAGTCCCTCTTGCGCCAGCGCGAGCGCGCTTTCGAGTGACGCAAGGCTTGTGCCTTGCCGAAAGCCAAAGCCTGCGGCGATCATAAGGTGACACTCCATTGCACCAGCGGATAATGGGCGCGCCAGCCGCGGCGGCTGCCCAAAGGCGCGGCGTCGGCCAGCTCGATTCGCAGCAGATCGCCGCCCTTCTCGTCATGAGCGCGAGCGAGGAGCGCTTCGGATTCTAGCGTCACGGCGTTGGCGACGAGGCGGGTGCCGGAGGGCAATCGAGCGAAGAGATGGGTGAGCAAGGCGTCGGACAGGCCGCCGCCGATGAATACGGCGTCGGGTGCGCAATTGGGTAGTATGGCGGGCGCGCGACCCGTGATGACTTGGAGCCGATCGACGCCCAACACGGCGGCATTGGCGGTGGCACGGGCGGCGCGCGCCGGATCAGCTTCAAAACCTGTCGCGCGATTGGCAGGGTGGGCGAGCAGCCATTCGATCCCGATCGAACCGGAACCCGCGCCAATGTCCCAGAGCAATTCGCCAGCGCGTGGCGCGAGGGCGGAGAGGGCGAGCGCCCGGACGGGTCGCCTGGTCATTTGCCCGTCATGCGCAAACAGCGTATCGGGCAACCCTGACGCACAGGGCAGGGCCATACCGTCCCCGGCGCAGGCGATGCCGACAGCGACCGGATGCGCTATGTCGGTGAAGTCCATATCGCTGGCAGGCGCGGCGCGGATGCGTTCGCGCGGGCCGCCCAGCGCCTCCAGCACATATAGCTGGGATGCGCCGAAGCCCAGAGCATTCAGATAATCAGCCATATCCCCCACCGCTGCGCCATCGCGGAGCAGCGCGATGATATGACCACCGGGGACCAGATGCGGGCGGATGCGGGACAGCGGCGTAGCGTGCAGCCCGACGCAGACCGTCCGTTCAATCGCCCAGCCCAGTCGCGCTGCGGCCAGTGCGAAGGTGGAGGGGGCAGGGTGGGCGCACCATTCGCCGGGCTGAAGATGCGCCGTCACGACCGATCCTGCCCCGAACCAGAAGGGATCACCCGACGCCAGCAGCACCACGCGCCGCCCGCGCTGTGCCAGCAGCAGCGGCACGCCATCGGCAAACGGCACCGGCCATTCCTGCACGGCGCAATCGAGCGCAGGCAGCAGTGCCAGATGCCGCGCTGCGCCCATCACCAGTTGCGCTTGCGCCAGCGCATCGCGCGCCGCTAAGGCGAGGCCGTCGGCTCCATCCTCACCGATGCCGATGATCGTCAGCCAGGGAGCGTCAGCCATGCCCAACATCCTGCTGCTGGGCGGCACGACGCAAGCGAGCGCGCTCGCCCGCCTGCTGGCCGATGCCGGGATGCGGGCGACGCTCAGCTATGCCGGGCGCACCGAACAGCCGCGCGCGCAGCCGGTGCCGGTGCGGATAGGTGGCTTTGGCGGGGTGGAGGGGCTGGCGCGCTATCTGCGCGACCATCGGGTCACCCATTTGATCGATGCGACCCATCCCTTCGCAGCGACGATGAGCGCTAATGCGGTCGCGGCGGCCAATATCACCGCCGTGCCGCTGATCGCGCTCAGCCGTCCGGCGTGGACGCCGCAGGCTGGCGATGACTGGACCCCTGTGCCCGACATCGCCGGCGCCGTGGCTGGGCTGGCCGGCCCGGCCCGCCGCGTCATGCTCGCGCTGGGGCGGATGCATGTCGATGCTTTCGCCGCCCGGCCACAGCATCATTATCTGTTGCGCTTCGTCGATGCGCCCGCAACCTCGCCCGCCTTGCCCAAGCATGGCCTGGTCGTTGATCGTGGCCCGTTCACGGCGGAAGCCGACACACAATTGATGCGCGACCATGGCATTGACCTGCTGGTCTGCAAAAATGCGGGCGGGACTGGTGCGGAGGCGAAACTGATTGCGGCGCGAACGCTGGGGCTGCCGGTCCTGCTGATCGACCGGCCGGTCTTGCCGCAGCGGATCGAGGTGGATGATCCGCAAGCGGTCATGGAGTGGCTGGGTCATGCTGCTGACCGTGGAGTATAGAGGATCGCTCCCGCCGTCCGCTCGATCAGGCGGGTGCGGCTCGACCCGACAATGACCATGGTGCGCATATCGGCCATGTCGGGTGTGGCCTGCGATAATGGCACGATATGCAATGTCTCGTCGGGGGTTGATACGGCGCGGGCGAACAGGATGGGGCGGTCATCGTCGCAGGCTTCGCGCAACAGGTGCAGGATCGCAGCGAAGCCGTCGGGCCTGGCTTTCGATCGCGGATTGTAGAAGGCGATGGCGAAGTCCGCCTCCACCGCCAGCCGCACCCGCCGCTCGATCAGATCCCAGGGCTTCAGATTGTCCGACAGATTGATCGCGCAGAAATCATGGCCGAGCGGTGCGCCCGCCCGCGCACTGGCGGCCAGCATAGCGGTAATGCCGGGCAACACGTCAATACGCAGGTCGCGCCAATGGGGCGGCCCGTTGTCCAGCGCCTCGAACAAAGCGACCGCCATCGCGAACACGCCGGGGTCGCCGGAGGACACGATGACGACGCGCCGTCCGGCAGCGGCCAGTTGCAGCGCATGGCCTGCCCGATCCAGCTCTACCCGATTGTCGGACGGGTGCAGCGTCAGCCCCGCGCGTGGCGCGACCCGCGCGACATAGGGGATATAGCCGATTACGTCCGTCGCCTGCGCCAGTGCCTCGGTCACCTGCGGCGTGACCATGGCGTCGCTGCCCGGTCCAAGGCCCGCTATGGCGATCCAGCCGGACCCGCTCATGGCCGTCGCCCTTGTCCATGGATTAGCAGGATCGAGAAATAGGGGGTGACCCGATCCGCCTCGACCAGCCGGCTCACGCGCTGGTCGGGCATGGCTGCATGTTCGACCAGCCAGGCGGACTCAGCGCGGCCAGCGGCGATGACGGCGCGGCGCAGCTTGGCGAGGTTGCGGCCGATCTTCATCACCACCAGCGCGTCGGTATCGCGGATGCGGCGGGTCAGTTCTTCCTCCGCCATGGTCGCCATCAGCACGGTCAGCACATCATCGCCCCAGCTGATCGGTGCGCCCGAAGCGGTCCAGGCGCCGGCCATGCCACTGATCCCCGGCACGACCGCGACCGGCGCGATGCCCGACAGGCGGCTGTGCAGATGCATGAAGGAGCCGTAGAAAAAGGGATCGCCCTCGCACAGGACCACGACATCCGCGCCGCCCAGCGCCAATGTAGCGAGCCGGGCGGTACAATCGGCGTAAAAAGCGGACAGGCACTGGTTGTAGCGCGGATCGGTCACTGGGATTTCGGTCGTGACCGGATATTCCATCGGGATTTCGATCACGTCCGTGCGCAGCATCCCCTCGACAATGCGCCGCGCCTGTCCGGGTCGTCCGGCCTTGCGGAAATAGGCGACATGGCGCGCGCCGCGCACCAACCGGTCGGCGCGGACGCTGAGCAGGTCCTGCGCGCCGGGGCCAAGGCCGACGCCGTGGATGGTGCCGATGGTGGTGATCGCGTTCATTCTGCTTCACTCGCCAGCGCGTTGACCGCCGCGACGGTGATCGCGCTGCCACCGAGACGTCCCTCGACAATCGCGCAGGGAACGGGTTGCGCCGCCCACAAGGCATCCTTGGATTCTGCCGCGCCGACGAAGCCGACCGGGCAGCCGATGATGGCTGCGGGGCGCGGGCAGGCGGGATCCTCCAGCATGTTGAGCAGATGGAACAGCGCAGTGGGCGCATTGCCGATCGCAACGAGTGCGCCAGCGATATAGGGCCGCCACAATTCCAGCGCGGCGGCGGAGCGGGTGTTGCCGATTGCCTGCGCCAGACCGGCGCCTTGTGGATCGTGCAGCGTGCAGATGACGGGATTGTCGGCGGGCAGGCGGGTGCGGGTCACGCCTTCGGACACCATCCGCGCGTCGCAGAGGATCGGCGCGCCAGCCGCCAATGCGGTGCGCGCAACGTCCACGAAGCCTTCGGAAAAACGGATATGGCGGGCGAGATCGACCATTCCGGCGGCATGGATCATCCGCACCGCGACCGGCTCTTCGCTGGCGGCAAAGCAGGCAAGGTTGGCCTCCGCGCGGATCATGGCGAAGGACTGACGATAGATCGCCGCGCCATCGGTTTGGTAGCTATGGGGCATCAATCGGCTCCGAAATGGGCAAGGAGGGCAGCCTGCGTCAGGCCGGATTGCAGCGGCGGATCAGCCGCGCGGGCATCGGTCGCCAGATCGAGCCGGCCGTCTCGCCCGGTCAGCATGACATCGGCAGGCGCGGCGCGGGCGCAGCCCTTGGCGCAACCCGACACGTGCAGGCGGCCTGTGACATGAGGGGCAAGGCGGCGGGCAAAGGCGCGGGTTTCGACGGTCGATTGTGGACAGTCGGGCTCGCCGGGGCAGGCATCGACGCGCAGGAGTGGATCGCCGGCATCGGTGATCCAGCCGTCGTTGGCGGGCGTCCCTCGCCCCTCGATCAACAGCATCCGCCACGGGGTAAGGCGGATCGCGTCGATAGGGCCAAGGCCTAACAGTTGTTCTGCCGCCATGCGGCCAAATGGCACGCCCAGCACGTGGCCGCCCGGCACCACCGGGCGAGCGGGATGAGCGGGCGGGATCGCGCCAGCGGCAAAGGGCGGGAGAGTGGCCCGATGCCGCGCCATGCGCCCGGAACCCCTACCGCCGCTTTCGATGAACCAGTGGGTGAGCGCCAACAGTGCATCGACCTCCGCGCCCTGCTCCACCACCGACCCGGTCGCATGACCATCAGCGCGCAGGATCAGGCCGCCATGCTGTCCGCGCTCGATGCGGAAGTCGCCGCCTTCGTGGAACAGCGCGCAGGCCTCCCCGGCGTCGATGACGAAGCCGACCTTGCCGGGCAGTTCGGGCAGTTCGCCCAGCCTTGCGATCAAGCTCCGTGCGATCCGGGCCGTGTCGTCGCCTTCCTGCCAATCCGGTGCGACCAGCAGATTGCGCCGGGTTTCGATCACTGGATCAGGATCGACCAGTCCTGTCGCAACCAATGTCGTGAGCAAGGCGGATAGGGCTGCTTCTCTCACGCCGCGTAGCTGGAGATTGGCGCGGCTGGTCAGGTCGATCTGGCCATTGCCATGGACCGTCGCTGCCTCGGCCAACACGGTCATTTGCGCGCGGGTAACCCGGCCCAGCATTGGCCGCACCCGGACGATCAGACCATCGCCCGCCGCCATCGGGTGCCATGCATCGGGGCACCAACCCTTCACCGCAAAGCTGCTCATGGCTGCGGCTCCAGACTGGCGAGGATCGAATTGCGCCGGGTGCGCCACAGCCCGGCGGAATGAAGTGCGGCGAAGCGCTGCTCCATCGCCGCCAGCGCGCCGGGGTTCTCGCGGTTCAGGAAGGCGCACACATCTGCTTCGCCCAGCGTTGCGTCATGATAGAGGTCGAACAGGTGCGAGGGCACTTGTCCGGTCAGATGGGCAAACGCCCCCAGATGGTCGAGTGTCGCGGCAATTTCCGCTCCGCCGCGAAAGCCATGTCGCATAATGCCGCTGATCCAGCCGGGATGCGCGGCCCGCGCTCGCACCACGCGCGCAATCTCTTCGGTCAGGCTGCGTGCGGTTGGCCGGGTGGGGTCGCGATTGTCGAGATGGTAGAGCGCGGCGCTGCCGCCCGTCACCGCCTGCGCGGCAGCGAAGCCGCCTTCATGCGCGGGATAGTCGGCGGCGAGCAGCAGGTCGGTTTCGGGCAGATCCTGCGCATGGACGAAGCTGTCCGCGGCCGCGACCCGTGCGCGCAGTCCGTTGGGGTCTGCTGCCGTGCCGGGCATATCGAACGCATGGTCGGATGCCGCCAGCCAGGCTTCGCCCGCCGCTTTCCGTGCGGCGTCTGAGTAAGTTTCGGCGGCATCGCCCATGCCCAGCCCATAACGCCCCGGTTGCGGCCCATAGACGCGCGGTGTGGCCAGGCGACCGATGAATGGGTTGTGGTCGGTCGGCTCATCGCATTCGCCCAGCGCGCGCACCGCCTGCCCGAACAGCGTGCCCAGCGTTGGGAAGGCATCGCGAAACAGGCCGGACACGCGCAGCGTCACATCGATGCGGGGTCGGTCGAGTAACGACAGCGGCAGTATCTCGATCCCCGTCACCCGTTCCGACGTTGTATCCCACACCGGCTTCACGCCCAGCAGGTGCAGCGCCATGGCGTAATCCTCGCCCGCCGTGCGCATCGTCGCTGATCCCCACAGGTCGATCACTATCGCGCGGGGATAGTCGCCCTGATCCTGCAAATGGCGGCGCACCACTTCCTGTGCCATCCGCACCCCCTGCGCATGGGCGCTGCGTGAAGGGACGGCGCGCGGGTCGATGCTGTAGAGGTTCCGCCCGGTCGGCAGCACGTCGGTGCGACCGCGATGTGGCGATCCTGACGGGCCGGGTGCGACCCGTCGTCCGGCCAGCGCCGCCAGCAGTCCGTCCCGCTCCACCGCACCATGCTCGCCCCGGCCAAACAGGTGCAGCCCGTCGCCATATTGGCTTTCCTTGACGTCGCAGACGAAGCGGTCGATGCGGGTGATGATCTCGACCGGCGACGCATCCGCCGCGATGCCCAGTTCCGTTTCCAGCCCCAGCGCGCGCGCTTCATCGGCAATGTCGGTCTGCAACCGCGCCCGCCGCGCCGGGTCCAGCCCATCGGCATTGGAAAATTCGTCGAGCAGCGCCTCGATCCGCGCCAGCCCTGCGCCGCTGCGGGTGGGGGCAAGCGGTGGCGGGGCATGACCGATCGTCACCGCGCCGATCCGTCGCTTCGCCTGCGCCGCTTCGCCCGGATCATTGACGATGAAGGGATAGATGACCGGCACCGCCCCGGTCAGCGCCTGCGGCCAGCAATCGTCCGACAGCGCGACGGCCTTGCCCGGCAACCATTCGAGCGTACCATGCGCGCCCATATGGACCAGCGCGTCGATCCGCTGCTCCCGCAGCCAGAGATAGAAAGCGATATAGGCATGGCATGGGCAGCGCGACAGGTCATGATAGTCCTGATCGCGCGCGGCGGCATCTCCCCGTTCGGGCTGGAGCGCGACGAGGATATGGCCTGCGCGGAAAGCGGCAAAGGCGAAGTGGCCGTCTAGCACCGAAGGGTCGCTTTCCGGCTCTCCCCATGCGGTGGCGATGTCGGCGCACAGGGATGGCGAGAGTGTTTCGAGGGCTGCGCGATAGTGCGAGAGCGGCCAGTAGATGCGCTCTTCTGTCAGTCGTTGCGGCAGGTCAGCGCTGGCAGCAGTGGCATAACCAGCCCCCGCCAGATCCTCCAGCACGGCCTGTGCCGATGCCAGCGCGTCCAGTCCGACCGCATGGGCCATTTGCCACGCCTTGCCCGGATAGGTGGAGAGCAATAGCGCCAGTTTCCGCGTAGCGGCGGGTTTTGTCGCCAACGCGATCCAGCCCGTCACCCGATCAACGATCGCTGCGACCTGCGCGGGATCGGCGCGATGGCGCGCGCGGGCGTGGTGCAGGTCAGGGTCGCGCGCTTCGGCACCCTTGAAGCTCGCCACCCCAGCGAAAATCCGCCCGTCCATCTCCGGCAGCACGATATGCATGGCCAGGTCTGCGGGCGACAGGCCTCGCGCGGCGTCCGCCCAGGCCGCACGGCTGTTGGTGGCCAATGCGATCTGGATCATCGGCACGTCGATGCTATCGAACGGGGTTTGGCCATCCTCGCCGCGCGCGGAAAAGGCAGTGGCGTTGACGATCGCGGCGGGGGCCAGTGCGCTCGCCCAGCGGGTCAACCAGCCGCGCCCATCGGCGGCTTTGAGCGACGGCGCGAACAGGGCGATGATATCGAAGCCGCGTTGCTCGAACGCCGTCTGCAAGGCGACGAACGGGTCAAGATCGTCCGCGACCAGATAGGATCGGTAGAAGAGCATCAGGATGCGCGGCCTGACCGACGTGAGGGCGAATGTGGCCGGACAGGTGACGCCTTCGCCCGCCCGCCATGCCCCAATGGTCGCGATGGGTCGGGACTTGACTATGCCATCCACGACAAGACCGGCATGGTGCGCTAACGTCCAAAGCGTCGCCAGCGCGGCGTCCGGCCCGCCGATATCGCACAGCCGCGCCAGCATCCGCAGCCGATCGACTGACAGGGTCGATGCTGCATCCAGCCGCGCGTCATCCCGTCCGTCTCCCGGCAACACGGCCAGTGCAATGCCCTGCGCCCTGGCCAGTGCCTCCACCTGTTGCAGGCCGTAGGACCAGTAGGATGCGCCGCCGATCAGCCGGATCAGGATTGCCTTCGCGCCGGACAGGGTGCGTTCGATATAGGTGTCGACCGAGAGCGGATGCGCCAGCGTCGCCAGATTGGCGAGGCGCAGCGTCGGCAATCCCTTGCCCAGCCGCCACCCGGCCGCAAACGCGCCCAGATCGCTGTCGGAAAAGGACAGGACCACAATTGCCGCAGGGGGCTGCGCCAGATCCTGCGGACTGGCGACATCCTCCATGCCTGGCGTTTCACGGAAAATGACGTGCATCGTGCGCGCTCAGTCCAACAGCGCCGCCCGGATGGTATCGGGGTCGATATGGTCATGCTCGGCGATCACCACCAGAGACGTGCCGCGCGGTTCGCCGGGCTGCCATAGCCGGTCATAATGGCAACGCACCCGCGCGCCGACCGCCTGAACCAGCAGTCGCATCGGCTTGCCGGTCACCGCGGCATAGCCCTTCACCCGCAATATCTGCCGGTCGCGGGCCAGTGCCTCGATCCGGCTGGTCAACACGGCGGGGTCGGTGATTTCGCCCAGCGCGATCACGACGCTGTCGAAATCCTCATGCTCATGCTCGTCCTCGCCATCATGGTGGGACGGGCGGGACGCGATGTCATCTTCCGCCGCTGCGCCAAGGCCCAGGATCAGGCGCGGGTCGATGACGCCGTCGGTCAGTTCGATCACCGGAACGGGACGCGGGGCTTCCGCCGCGATGACCGTGCGCGCCGCTGCCACGCCATCCGGCCCGGCCAGATCGACCTTGGTCAGCAACACCATGTCGGCGCAGGCCAGCTGGTCCTCGAACACTTCGGCCAATGGCGTTTCATGGTCGATGCCCGGATCGGCAGCGCGTTGCGCTTCTATAGCGACCAGATCGGGCGCGAAGCGGCCTGCGGCCACCGCTTCGGCGTCGGCCAGCGCCAGCACTCCGTCCACGGTGATGCGGCTGCGGATCGCGGGCCAGTCGAATGCCTTGAGCAGGGGTTTGGGCAGCGCGAGACCCGATGTTTCAATGAGGATATGGTCGGGCCGGGGATCGAGCGCGAGGAGATGTTCGACCGTGGGAATGAAATCGTCCGCCACGGTGCAGCAGATGCAGCCATTGGCCAGTTCGACGATATTATCGGCCGGGCAATCGGGAATGGCGCAGGATTTGAGGATGTCGCCATCCACCCCCAGCGTGCCGAATTCATTGACGACGACGGCCAGCCGCCGCCCGCCCGCGTTGCGGATCAGGTGGCTGATGAGCGTGGTTTTCCCCGCGCCCAGAAAGCCGGTGACGATGGTGACGGGCACCTTGGTGAGGTCCGACATGGCAATTCTCCGCGCGCCGCGACGACGAAGGGCGGGGCGTACCGGCGCACGTCGCCGGTCGGCGCGCGACGACGGACAGGCGCGCAAAGTCGCCCGGCGCAACGCACCGATGCGGCCCCGGCCGCATGGACTCGTCGCTCAGACGGAGAGTTACCGTGCCAAGACCATCCCCTGGATCTGGGCAAGAGCGACCGGTGCGCCGGCAGGTCTCCTGGCTCGCGGGTCACAGCTTGATGCACGCCTTCCCGGATTCGCGCATGACGCGCCGTCCAGTGGCTGCTCCCCCAAAAGAGGAGCGATGTGCATCGCGCTATCCGCTTACAGTTGCAGGGACAGCCATGGATTTGGACGGAAAACCGCCCGCACCATATTCCCGATTAAGCCTCTTGCGAGGCACCGGCGCGATCATGTGAGAACCGGCGCAAACCGGCTTTCAGGCGTTCCCCTAATCCAGTTTTATCCTCAAGCCAAGCATGATCAGGTCGCCCGCCGCACTTCGATTTCGTCGAAGCGCCGCCAGCGGTAGATGAGGAAGCTGGCGACCCAGCAGAACAGGAACAGACCGATAATGGCAAAGCCCAGGCTGTTGAAATTCTCGCCCAGCGCGCCCGCCATGTCCCACGGCCAGCCAGCAAGACCCAACTTGTCGCCAATTAGCGCGAGCGTTTCGATCCCGCCAATGACGATGGCGACGATCGCGGAAATCAGGGTGATGGTGATGTTGTAATAGAGTTTGCGGATAGGCTTGACGAACGCCCAGTCATAGGCGCCCAGCATGACGACCCCGTCCAGCGTATCGATCAGCGCCATGCCGACCGCGAACAAAGCGGGCAGGACCAATATGGTGCCAATCGACAGGCCGTTGGCCGCCTGATGCGCGGACATGCCCAATATGGCGACCTCGGTGGCGGTATCGAAACCGAAGCCGAACAGGAAGCCCAAAGGGGCCATGTGCCAGCTGCGGTTGACCAACCGGAACATCGGCCGGAACATCCGGGCCAGCAGGCCGCGGCCGGACAGCAGCAGGTCCAGGTCCTCCTCATTATAGACGCCGCCTGCCCGCACATGGGCAAAGCTGCACCATACCGATCGCAGGATGACGAGGTTCATGCCCGCAATCGCGAACAGGAACAGCGCTGAAACGGCCGTCGCCACCACGCCGCCGACCTGTTTGAACCAGACGAAGTCCGACAGGGCGTTGGTAGTCAGCACGATCAGGACCGACGCGATGGCGATGATGCTGCTATGGCCGATGGCAAACCACAGGCCGACGGAGATGGGCCGCTGCCCGTCCTGCATCAGCTTGCGGGTCACATTGTCGATCGCCGCGATATGATCGGCATCGACAGCGTGGCGCAGGCCGAGACCCCAGGCGAGCAGCGCCGTCCCCAGCATCAGTGGTTGCGCATGAAACAGGCTGAAGGCCCAGCCCCAGGCGGCCATATTCGCCACAATCAGCGCGGCGATCAGTATCGCGACGCGACTACGCAGCCGCGTCATTCCCTTGTTTTTCGGGTCGCTCACAAGCGTCTCCCCCCGGCGTCCTGCGACATGGCCGGGCCTGCTGACGCAACGCGACAGCCGACACGCGCGGCGACCGGACGCCAAAGGCGGCCAACGCACGTCCCGAAGCGGCCCCGCCGCTTGCACGTCGCTCAGACGGAGTTCACCGTGCCACGGCCATCCCCTGGGCCAGGGCAAGAGCGACCAGACGCCGGCAGGTCTCCTGGCTTGCGGGTCACAGCTTGATGCGCGCCTTCCCAGGCCTCGCAGGATTTAGCGTCCGGCCCAGTGGCTGCCCCTCGGATATCGGGGCGTGTGCATCGCGCTCTCCGCTTACAGTTGCAGGGACAGCCGTGGATTAAGGCGGCAAACCGCCCGCACCACATTCCCGATTAAGCCCCTTGGCAGGGCACCGGCGCGATCATGTTTGGAAACCGGCATGAACCAGCTTCCGTGCGCATCCCTAGATGAGATTATGGCAAAGGCCAATGGCCTTCGCGCATTAGACCGGCCAGGTTTCAAGCCGCCAGGCCGAATCCCAGAACATCCATTCGTAACGGGTCGCATTGCGAAAAGCGCGGGCCATGGCGTCGCGCATTGTCGGCGTTGTGGCGGCCGCCGCTTCGTCCACCAGCGCGTGGACCCGGTCGGTCGCTGCGCCAAAGCCCGGATCGGCATAGGTGTCGATCCATGGCGCATAGGGGTTGGGGCTGGTGGCGCGCGGCTTGATGGCGCAGCCGACCTCCCAATAGACCCAGAAGCAGGGCAGGATGGCTGCGATCAGTTCCTCATAGCTGCGGGTCGCGGCGAGACTGGCCAGATAGCTGGTATAGCCAAGGCAGGCCGGGGTCGGTTCGGCGGCCTGCACCATGGCTGCCGTGACCCCGAACTGTGCGAAGAAGGCCTGATGCAGGCCTTCCTCCACCTGCACCGCGACCTTCGCCCCGTCGGAAAATTCCAGCCGTCCGGCAGCGCTGGGTGCGCGGGCCGCGGCGATCGCAAGCACGCGGGCATATTCGGCGAGATAGAGGCTGTCCTGCACGATATAATGCTGGAAACTGTCGCGCGGCAGTGTGCCGTCGGCCAGCGCGGTCAGGAATGGATGGGCCAGGATCGCCTGCCGCAGCGGGGCGACCTCCGCCCAGATCTGATCGCAAAAGCCCATCGCTATGTCCTTCGTCAGAAGCGCACGGTGGCGCTGGCGCCGAACTGGCGGCCGGTGTTGATGGTGAAGCTGTCGAACGGACCATTGGGGCCAAGGCCGAGCAACAGCGGCAATTGCTGCTGGCCAAAGGCCGAGATGGCCCAGCGTTTGTCGAGCAGATTCTTGGCCCAGATGTCGAAAGTCCAAGCCCCGTGGCTGACGCCTACTCGTCCGTCGACCGAAGTATAGCCGGGCGAATGGAGGATGTTGTCGATCTCAAAATCGACGCGGGACACATAGGCGACACTGAGCCGTACATTGACAATCGCAGGGCCAGCCGCGCCCTGCCAGCCCAGGCCGCCATTGACAGTCCAGTCGGGCGCATTGGGGGTCCGCTGGCCGCTCATGTCGAGGATGGCGGGTTCGCCGGGTTCTGGCGTGGGGTTGGGGGTGAAATAGGTGCCGGTGCGGCTATGGGTCCAGGCCAGCCCACCGTCGAGACTAAACCCTGCGCCCAGCGCCGCCTGCGCTGACGCCTCGATCCCGTGGACATCGACCTCCGGCACCGACAGCACGACCGAATTGCCCAGGAATACGGTATTCTGGAAATTGTCATAGTCGGTGACGAAGCCGGCAAGCGACAGGCGGATGCGGCCATCGGCGCTCTCGCCCTTGACCCCCGCCTCGATCGATCGGGTGGTTTCGGCCGGGAACACCGCCTGCCACACATCGGCCGGGCCGGGCAGAGGGTTGAAGCCGCCTGCCTTGAAGCCGATGGCGCCGGTGACATAGGCGGTCAGATGATCGGTCGGACGCCAGGCGATAGACAATTTGGGCTGCCACTTCTCGAACGTGCGGGCGCGCTGGGCAACCGTTATGCCGCTAACGGTGCCGACCGTATCTTCCTTGCGCCGGTCGCGGTCGTAGCGCAGCGCTAGGGTCGCTTCGACCTGCGGCGTAATGTCATAGCTGGCCTGCCCGAAGATGCCGACCTGGCTGGATCGGGTTTCGGCGCGGAACGCTTCGCCACCGAACAGCAGCGGCCCGAAATCATCGGTGCGGTCGCGCTCCAGCCGCTGGTAGAACAGGCCGACATGCCAGCGCAGCGGCCCGTCGCCGCGCGACGTCAGCCGGGTTTCGCTCGTCCATGCCTTGATATCAACAGGTTGAGCGATGGGCTGGATACCATCTGGAAAGGCCGGGACGCCAAAGAAGGTTAGCGGCTTATCATTGCGGAAATCCAGTTCCTCAACGAAATCCTTGTGATAATCGTCATAGCCACCAGTCCATGTGAAGAGCAGCGCATCGCCCGCTTCCTGTTCATAGCTGGCCTGCGCGCCCCACCATGTGCGCGATGCCCGGCCTTCAAAATCGCCAAAGGGGTTGGTCAGCGCCGCGCCCGACAAGCGCCCGCCATAGAGCCCTGTGACATTGCCCGACGAGATATAGGCCGCGCCACCTTCCTCATTGGCCCAGCCCAGACGGAAGCGGAAAGTGGCGGTTTCATTGAGTGCGACCTTGGCCTTCAGGCGCAGATTGCGGCTGATGCTGCCATCGACCTTCTTGTCGAGGAAGCTGTTGCGGATGAAGCCGTCGCTGTTGCGATAAGAACCGGACAGACGCAGTTGCACCTGATCCGACACCGGGGCGTTGACCACGCCATCGGCGGTCCAGGTCAGACCATTGCCGATGCCGACCGCTGCCTCGCCGCCCCAGTCCGGGCCGGGATCATTGGTGGTCATGGCGATTGCGCCGCCCGACGCGGAACGACCGAACAGCGCGCCCTGCGGCCCCTTCAAAATCTCGACCCGCGCCAGATCATAGGGACGCAGCGTGAACAGTTCCGAATCGGGCAGCGCCAGCCCGTCGACGATATAGGCGATCGAGGGCGACTGGCTGCGGTTGGTGGATATGCCACGCACGGAAATAAGGTTGGTGCCGGGGTCCTGATCATGGATCATGAAGATGCCCGGCGTCGCGGCGATGAAATCGTCGATCGTTTTCAGGCGCTGCGCAGCGATGGCGGCGGGACCATAGACGGCGATCGTGTCCGGCACGCCGATTTCCGCTTCTTCGCGGCCGCGCGCAGTGACGACGATGCTGTCATCGGCATGGGCGACGCCCGCCCCCAGCAATAGCGCGATCGAGATGGCAGGCGACGTAATGGCGTAAAAACGCATATCCCTATTCCTCCGCCGGTGTGAGCCGGATCAGGTTCGCGGGTTTGCCGACTGGACGCCCCCTGCGCCCGATCCGCCTCTCAGCCCTGACAGCGCCAGGACACCCCGTGGGTTGAAACTGGGGGTGCGCCTATGGCGTCCTGCGCCGCGCGTCAAATGATCGCTGCGGAAGTTGCGCATATTCCTGCCGAAGCGGGGGTGGTTTTCAGTCAGCTATGGCGTCGATCGAGGATGATCCGTTATCGACGGCGTGGCCAAACCCCTATTGTGCCTATCGCTATGCTTCACGCTTACCCCCTGGTCCCGTCATGGTGATGATCGCCCCCTTTCTGCTGCTGGCTGCCGCGGCGGGTGATGCGATGCCGTCGCGCCCCCATTCGCATATCCATGCGGCGGGAGAGATTGACGAGGAACAGGGACCGCTGTTGCTGGAGGTCACCTATACCGGCGAAGTGATGGGCAATGTGGCGGGCGGGGTGAAGCGGCGCGCGCGCTATCTCGATAATCTCGACATTGTGCTGGAGGCTGATCTGGAAGCGATGCTGGGCTGGCGCGGGGCCGAGGCGCATGTCTATGGCATCTACAATAATGGCGCGTCGATCTCCAACGCGGTGGGCGACGCCCATGCCGTCAGCAATATCGAGACCGGGACGCGGGCGTTCAAACTTTATGAAGCGTGGATCGACCAGATGGTCGCGCCCGGCCTGTCACTGCGCGCGGGGCTATATGACCTCAATTCGGAATTTGATTCGCTCGACGCCGCTGGTGTGTTCGTCGGCAGCGCCCATGGTATTGGCAGCGACATTTCGCTGACGGGTCGTAATGGCCCGTCGATCTTCCCCTCGACATCGCTGGCAGCACGGGTCGAATGGCGACCGGCCAAGGACTGGGCCGTGCGCGCTGCCGTGCTGGACGGGGTGCCGGGCGATCCCGATCATCCCGCCCGCACCGCGATCAAGCTGGGCAAGGGCGACGGCGCGCTGTTGATCGGTGAGTTGGAAGCGCCTGTCGCTGGTGCGCGGCTGTTGCTGGGTCGCTGGCGCTATACCGCGACTTTCGATGCCTGGGACGGGAGTCGGGGACAGGGCAATGCCGGTGTCTATCTGCGCGGTGAAATGCCGCTGATGAGTGATGGCGAGGAACAGATTGACGGTTTCTTCCGGCTTGGCACGTCGAGCGGGCGGTTCAACATGTTCGACCGGTTTGCCAGCTTGGGCGTGAAGTGGACAGGCGCACTGGCCCGGCGACCGGAGGATGAACTGGGTCTGGCGGTCATGACCGCCACGACATCCGCCGACTATCGCCGCGCCAGTGGCGCAGGCCGTTCCGAATCCGTCGCCGAAGTCACCTATCGCGCGCCTCTTTCACCCTGGCTGACGATGCAGCCCAATATGCAATATGTCCGCAATCCCGCCGCCGACCCGTCCATCCGCGACGCCTGGGTGGTCGGGCTGCGCTTTGCCGTCGGATTCCGGCTGATCGATTAAGCGGTCCCGTCAGGCTGGCCGGCGCGGCGCGCGGCGGGCAGGGCCAATGTGATGAGCAGGCAAAGCGCCATGGGCAGGATGGCGAACAGGAAAAATTGGCTCGGCCCTGCACCGTGGCCGATCAGCCAGCCACCGGCCAGTGGACCGCCGATCGCGCCGATCCGGGCTACCGCGACGCCGAAGCCGATAGCGGTCGCCAGGCAATCGGGCGGAAAGACACCGGTGACGACTGCCATGATGCACAGATGCACCCCGACAATGCCGCCGCCTGCGACCAGCAGCAGCATGTTCCACGACAAAGGGTCGGCGGGCAGGATCGCCAGCAGGGTGAAGGCGACGATGATCGTGACATAGGCACCCGCCAGCGCCAGCACGGCATGGTTGCGATCGATCAGCCAGGCGAGCGCGAGAGCAACGACCAAGCCGCCCGACTGGATGATGGTGATCGAGCGCGCGGCCTGATCCAGTGTAAAGCCCGCCTGCGGCAACAGGGTCGGTGTCCAACTGGTGATAAGATAGAGGCCGAAGGCATTGATACCATAGAGCAATGCAAAAATGGCGGTCGGGAACCGCAACGGTTTGCGCAATATACGGGCAAGCGGGCGGACGGCCCGGTCATCAACCGATGGCGCCATTTTCTGTTCGGCCGGAAATAGCAGGAAAAGGGCCACAGCCAGCACTAATGTCGCGGCACCCGGCAGCAGGAACAAAGCGCGCCACCCGCCCAGCGCAACCAGTGGCGGCGCGATCAAACCCGCGGCGATCGCGCCAAAAGAAATGCCGAGCGATACGATCGTCAACGTGCTTGCGCGTCGCCCCGGTGGTGCCCAGATGGCGGCCAGTGCGGTGACATTGGGCAGACATGCTCCCAGCGCCAGACCGGTCAGCAAGCGCCAGACGATGAAGCCGCTTATGCTCGTTCCGGTTGCGGTCGCCATGGTCAGCAGGCCGATGCAGATGACAGAGAGGATGATCGTCCGGCGGCGACCGAAGCGGTCACCCAGCGGTGCCAGCAGGACCGCGCCGACGCCCAGCCCCAACAACACCGCCGACAAGGCAAAACCAAAGCGGGCGGGCGGAATGTCGAGCGCCGTCGCGATGTGAGGGAGCGCCAGCGGCAGCGCCGCCAGATCATAGCCATCGATGAACAGGATGATGCCGCACAGGAACAGCGACAGGATCAAGCGCGGCGTAAAACCCGTGGCTTCGCTGGTCACGCAGCCTGCTCCAGCGGGCGGGTCATGGATCGGTATTCCTCTCATTTTATCGTAACGAATGATATAATAGGGTTGGCCGGACCCGGACTGTCAAGCGCTAAAAAAGCCGATGCAACGGCTTGTGATAACCATAACGTTCGTTATAGTGTGTCAATGACAAGGCGTGCAGCGCCGATCAGGAAGAGGATAGACCATGGTTCCCGACAACATCCATATCGCCCATCCCGACAAGCTGTTCATTGGCGGCGCGTGGGTCGAATCGACGGGCCATGGCGTGATCGAGATCGTCTCCCCCAATAGCGAGGAGGTCATCGCGCGCGTTGTCGATGGCACGGAAGCGGATATGGATCGCGCCGTCGCTGCCGCGCGCAAGGCGTTCGATGACGGGCCATGGTCCACCATGGCACCCCCCGATCGTGGGGCGATCGTGCGGCGGATGGGGGAGGAACTGGGCAAGCGCGCGCCTGAACTGGCCGCCGCCTGGACCGCGCAGGTCGGCGGTCTCGCCAGCTTTGCGCCGATCATGACCGGCGGCGCGACCATGACGATGATGGCGATAGCTGGCTATGCCGATAGCTTTCCCTTTGTCGAAAAGCGCCCGTCGAGCCAGGTCCATACCGCCATCGTGGCGCAGGAACCCGCTGGCGTCGTCGCGGCGATCGCACCGTGGAACGCGCCCTATGGTATCATGTCGGCCAAGGTCGCCTATGCGATGGTGGCAGGCTGCACCGTCATCATGAAGCCATCGCCCGAAACCCCGCTGGAGGCCTATATCATGGCCGAAGCGGCGGAGGCGGCAGGCGTCCCAGCGGGCGTCGTCAATCTGGTCGCTGCGGGGCGCGATGCGTCCGACCATCTGGTCCGCAACCCCGGTATCGACAAGGTGACCTTCACCGGATCAACGCTGGCGGGCAAGCGCATCGGCGAAGTGTGCGCCGGGCGAGTTGCGCGCTGCACGCTGGAACTGGGCGGCAAGTCGGCGGCGATCGTACGGGACGATTTTCCCATCGAAGTTGCCGCCGCGATCCTGGGCAATACCATCACCATCATGAGCGGGCAGGTGTGCGCGATGCTGAGCCGCGCCATCGTGCCGCGTCACCGCCATGACGAACTGGCCGACGCCATTGCCAAAGTGATGCAGGGCATCCGCATCGGTCATAGCGACGCGCCCGATACCCAGCTTGGCCCGGTGGCGATGAAGCGGCAGTTGGAGCGGGTGGAGGAGTATGTGGCGCTGGGGCGGACTACAGCTGATCTGGTCACGGGGGGCAATCGCCCCGCCCATATGAACAAGGGCTATTTCATCGAGCCGACCCTGTTCGCCAATGTCGATAACAAGAGCCGCATTGCCCAGGAGGAGATTTTCGGACCTGTGCTGTGCCTGATCCCGGCGGACGATGAGGAGGACGCGATCCGCATCGCCAATGACAGCGCCTTTGGCCTCAACGGATCGGTGCTGACAAATGATGCAAACGCCGCCTATCGCATCGGTCGCCGCATCCGCGCGGGCGGATTCGGGCAGAATGGCATGAAGCTGGAATTCGGCCTGCCCTTTGGCGGCTTCAAGCAATCGGGCATTGGTCGCGAAGGCGGGGTGGAAGGACTGCATCCCTATCTGGAAAGCAAGACCATCCTGCTCGACGCGACGCCTGCCGGCTTCTGACCATGATCGCGCTGGACGCACGCGGGCAGGGGCGGGGCGCTGCCTTCACCGCCGCGCGGATCATTTATGGCGGCTGGTTCCTGTTTTCGGGGGTGGAATATTTCACCCCCTTCGATCTCCAGCCGCTGGGCAACACGCCGCTGGCGCAGGAATTCACCCTGGCGTTGATCCACAGCGGATTGTTCGCCTGGATCAAAGTGATGGAAGTGGTGGTGGCGCTGCTGGTGCTGGCGAACCGGGGGGTGCTGCCCGCCGCGCTGGCCAGCGTGCCGCTCAATGTCGTGATCGGTTACTGGAATTTCGTGCTGGATCCGGGCGTGGTCGAATATGCGTTTGGCATCGTCACGCTGCTGCTCAACGCCATACTCCTCTGGCCCTGGCGCAGGGAATTGGTCGGGCTGCTGCGCTGGTAGGCTGTGATATATCGGCCATATTGCCAGTTTCGTATGCCTGGGATACTTTCTCTTCCTGTGGGATGACTCGTTGACGACCAGCAATAGCGTCGCGGCGGGCAGAGAGAGGGATGTCGGGCATGGTTCATTATAGTGTCGATCGTGCGGAGTGGGTCCGCTGAGCGCGGTCGAGCGCTTTTCCACCCGGCTGGTGCCGCCACCACGACGCCAGCGTTTCTGGCGCGAGGTCGTCGCCGAAGCCTTCCCCGGCATGACCGCCCATGCGCCCGAAGGCATCAAGGCCGAACTGGCGCGCTGGTCGCTGGGTGGGGTCGGGCTGGCGCGGGCGCGCAGCGAACGGGCGCAAGTCAGCCGGGTCGCGACCGATGGCGAGGAACGACATTTGCTGCTCCACCTGCTCCATCGCGGGTCGATGACCATGCTGCATGGCGACCGCAGCAGCACCGCGCGGATCGGCGACATCGTGATCGCAGATGATCGCCATCCCTATGCCATCGACATTTCGCAGTATAACGACTGCCTGATCCTTCAGGTGCCGGTTGCGATGATGGGCGATGATATTGCCGGGCGCGACTGGCATGGCTGCCTGATGCCATCGACCAATCCCAATGTCCTGTTCCTGGCCCATGTGCTGCATGGCCTATGGTCACAGCGGGACCAGTTTGCCGATCTGGATGACGATGCCGGCGTCCTGTTGGCCGACGCGGCGCGGATGCTGTGCCGTCGCAGTACGATGGATCGCCCCGCGATCCAGCTGCCCCGTTCCCCGGTCGACTATGCGCTGGAGCATCTGGGCAATCCCGACCTTGGCACGGCGCTGATCGGCCAGGCGCTCGACCTGTCGCCCCGTGCCGTGCAAAAAAATTTCGTCCGTCATGTCGGGCTGACACCCACCGCCTTCATCACCGCGCGGCGGCTGGAGCGGGCGGCGACGTTGCTGTCGCGCGACGATGGGCGCACGATTACCGATGTCGCGTTCGAGGTCGGTTTCAACGATTCCGCATTCTTCACCCGCTGCTTTCGCCGGCACTTTGGCGTTGCGCCCAGCCAGTGGCGTAACGGGGCGGCGAGTTCGCATCCGTCCTGATCTCTGGTTCGCCTGCATCCAAGACCGTTAACGCCCTTACTCCTATAAGCGCCGTCAAGCCGCCGACATAGGCGAGGCATTTTGGGGAGATGAAGATGGGCAAGTCCTTAGTTTCGATGCTGTTGGCATCAAGCACGCTGGTCGCCGCACCGGCACTGGCACAGGATGCCGAACAGAGCGGTGGTATCGCAGAGATCGTCGTGACCGCGCAGAAGCGCGCGGAAAATGTGCAGGACGTCCCGATCGCGATTTCGGCCTTCACCTCTGAATCCTTGCAGGAGCGCGCCGTCGGTAGCGTGTCGCAACTCTCCGCCATCGCGCCCAACGTCAATCTGGACGCAGGTACGCCCTTTTCCGGTTCCACCGCCGTGCTGGCCGCCTATATTCGCGGCATCGGATCGGATGATTTTGCCTTCAACATCGATCCGGGCGTCGGCATTTATCTGGACGGCGTCTATCTCGCCCGCACGGTCGGCGCGAACCAGGATCTGCTTGATGTCGCGCGGGTCGAAATCCTGAAAGGGCCGCAAGGGACATTGTTCGGCCGCAACACGATTGGCGGCGCGATCTCCATCGTCACCGCCGATCCGGGCAAGGAGTTTACGGCCAAGGGGGATGTGACGCTGGGCAGCTACAAGCTGTTCCAGGCGCGGGGTTCCGTGACCGTGCCGATCACCGATGGCCTCAGCTCCGCCTTCACCTTCGGCATCAAGTCGCGCGACGGCTTCCTGAAGCGCCTGCCCTATCCCGACCAGCGCGCCAATAATGCGCCGTCCTTCACCGCTTTCTCCGCCGCTGGTTATGACAGCGCGGGCAAGGAAGGCGAGAATGACAATTGGAACCTGCGCGGAAAGCTGCGCTGGGACAATGGCGGTGCGGTGCGCGCGACCTTCTCGGGCGATTATAGCAAGGACAAGGGTACGTCGGCCAACAAGCTGATCGGCACGGCGGAATTCGTCCCTGGCAATTTCGCGGGGACCACGAACCTGCCCGGCACGGCTTTCGACCCGACCGGCACCACCGGCTTCCTGTTTGCCGGTCTCTATAATTTCTGCATTGGCAGCACCGGCGCGGAAATTGCGGCCCGCAATGCGCAGGCGCTGTGCGGCGTAGCGGGAACGCAGTTCAATCCGCAATTCCAGCTGGCCAGCGTCGCCAGCGCGAATGTCGATGGCAACCCGGCCAATGATCGCCTGCCCTGGGACGGGCGCTATCTGATCGCCAACAAGGATCGCAGCTATGCCAGCGGCAACAGCTATTCCAATCTGGAAAGCTGGGGGCTGAGCGGCATTGTCGACTTCGACCTGGCCGACAATGTCGCGCTGAAATCCATCACGGCCTATCGTGAGCTGCACTGGAATGCCGGGCTGGACGCAGACGGATCGCCGCTCAACTTCCTGCAACTCAGCTTCACCATGAACCAGTGGCAGTTTAGCCAGGAATTCCAGCTGCTCGGCAATGCGTTTGACGAAAAGCTGCGCTATGTACTGGGCGCCTATTATTTCAAGGAAGCGGGCGACCTGCACGACTTTGTCACCTTTGGCGAAGGTCTGGTGCAGGTTGATGGCCCGAATGAGCTGGCGACCAAAAATTACGCCTTTTTCGGCCAGATCGATTATCGCCCGATCGACCTGATCGGCATCACCATCGGCGGCCGCTACACCAATGAACGCAAGCAGTTCGAGGGCGGGCAACAGGAGCTGAACGGCTTTAACTACAAGCTGTTCGGCTGCGCCGACGCCAATGGCAATATCTTCCCCGGTGGCGCGTTCCCGCTGGCACCGGTGCCCTGCCAGCCGGCGCTGAGCTATCCCGACCCGACCAATCCCGTGCGGGTCTATACGCCTGGCGTCAATCGCAAGAAGTTCAACGACTTCTCGCCCAAGGTCGGCGTGCAAATCCATCCTTCCGAAGATGTCATGCTCTATGGCAGCTGGTCGAAGGGCTACAAGACTGGCGGCTGGACCACCCGCCTCACCAACCCGCAGGGCAATGTCGCGCCGGACTTTAACGAGGAAAAGGCGACGACCTGGGAGGCGGGGATCAAATCGACCCTGCTCGATCGCCACCTGCAACTCAACGCGGCGGTGTTCTCGACCAAATATCGTGACATTCAGCTCAATATCCAGGTCGGCACATCGCCCACCATCGCCAATGCGGGTGACGCACGCATCCGCGGTTTCGAGCTGGAAATGGTCGCGGCGCCGGTCGATGGCCTGACGATCAACGGGGCAGTCGGCTATATCGATGCGCAATATACGTCGGTATCGCCGGGCGCAGCGGCGGTAGGCGGGGCCAATCCGTTCCAGGCGGGAACACTGGTGGGCGAAACCCTGCCCAAGACACCCAAATGGAAGGTCAATCTCAGCCCGCGTTATGAGGCGAAGCTGGGCAATGGCGGGTCGGTCGTGTTGCTGGCCGACTGGACCTACACGTCGAGCGCATGGAACGACACGCAGCGTACATTCCTGCTCAAGCGGGTATCGACCGACATCATCAACGCCTCGATCAGCTATCGCGAGCCGGACGGCCACTGGTCGCTGACGGCGGGCGGCACCAACCTGACCGACAAGCGCTTCCTGACGTCGGGCGGGTCGAATATCGCAGCGGGTGCGATCTTTGGCACCTATAACCGGCCGCGCGAATGGTATGTCCGCTTCGGCTTCGACTTCTGATCGTGAACAGCATCGCGATCGACGCGGCGGTGGTGGAGGGGGCTGGCAGCCCCTTCCGCTTCGAGACGCTGGCGATGGACGCGCCCGGTCCTGACCAGATCAGGGTGCGGCTTCATGCCTGCGGGATTTGCCACACCGACATGGTGATGCGCGATGGCGCGCTGCCCATCCCCTTCCCGGTCATATTGGGGCATGAAGGGGCAGGCGTGGTCGATGCGGTGGGACCGGGCGTTACCGGGGTCGTGCCGGGCGACCATGTATTGCTCAGCTTCCACAGTTGCGGTGCGTGCGGTGCCTGTCACGATCATCAGCCCGGCTATTGCGTGGAATTTGTGCCGCGCAATTTTCTGGGTGTGACGCAGGCGGGGCAGGGCGGCATCTGGCGCGGGGATGAGCGGATCGGGGGCAACATCTTCGGCCAGTCCGCCTTTGCCACCTATGCCTTTGCCCATAGCGACAATGTTGTGCGGATCGACCCGGACCTGCCGCTCGACATATTGGCACCGCTCGGCTGCGGGGTGCAGACCGGCGCGGGGACCGTGCTGGAAACATTGAAGGTGCAGCCCGGCCAGTCGATCGCGATATTGGGCGCGGGCGCTGTCGGCCTGTCGGCGCTGATGGCGGCGGTGATTGCGGGTGCGGGGCGGATCGCGGTGATCGACCGCCATGCCAGTCGGCTGGCCCTGGCACGCGAACTGGGCGCGACGGAGACGGGGAATGATTTGGCCGGCCTCGACGGGCTGTTCGACCATATCGTCGATACGACCGGCGTGCCTGCGTTGCTCAGTCTTGCGGCGGACCGGCTGGCGCAGCGCGGCACGCTGGCGTTGGTCGGTGCCTATCCGCCGGGTGGCTTCACGATCGACCCATCGTCGATCATGAGCATGGGGCGGCGGATCGTTGGTGTGGTGGAAGGCGGCATTGACCCGCAGAGCTTCATCCCGCGCCTGATCACTTACTATCGCGAAGGCCGCCTGCCGCTGGAAAAACTGATCCAGCGCTATGATTTCGCCGATCTGGAAGCCGCCTTTGCGGCGTCGGAAAGCGGCGCGGTGGTCAAGCCGGTGGTGGTAATGCCTTCGAATTAGGGGTCACTCAAAGAAGGCGACTGCCCGCACCTCGATACTGGCCCGCGTCCTTGTGCCGGGCAGGCTGCTGTCGTGGAAGGCGGTATGCGGGCAGCGCCAGGTGACGTCATGGTCGCTGTCCTGAAATTTGAACAGGAGCACATCGTCCGCCGCCATGTCGGAGAAATACCACCAGCGGTGGCGGTCACGATGGCGGAAGATGGACGCGGCGATCATCTGATCCTCGCCGTCGACCGGGGCGGTCAGGGCGTCGCCCACCGGAAATTCGTCGACCACGAACAATGTGTTGGACGTCGCTTCCTCGTCCGACACGGTGCGACCGTCGCACACCGCCAGCGGCCAGTCCTGCGGGCCGGGCGAAAAGCTGCGCCAGAAACTGACGCAGACATAGCGTTTATAGCCAGGCGCGTCGGGAAAGGCGGCAGCATAGGCGCGCTCGGCGGCGCGTCGCCCGGTAATCTCGTTATAATCGACATGCGCCTCACCCGCCGGTGGCTGGATGCCGCCTTCATGCCGGTAATTGGCGACCTTCTCCTGCGCCCTTGCAGTGAGGTCAGCCGACGTGCGGATCATCCAGCCGCCCGCCGACACACAGGAGGCGCCGGTCAGGCTCTGGATCGCCCCTTCACATTCCCGTAGATAGAGCTGATCAACCGCCGCCTTGTCCCAGAAATCATTGATCGCGGTGCGATGCCTGCCCAGCATGAAGCCGTGGGTGTCGAAAGCGAAATGACCGCGGATCGGCATCCCGTCACGCACGACCATGGGATAGTCGCGATAGCGGCCAGTGTTGATCTCTATCCCTTGCGACACATAGCGGCGGGTGACGAAATCGCCCTCGTCAAGATAACGGATCAGCGCGGGCGCCTGCCGCGCGCTGTCCTCGATCGCGTCTGCGTCCAGCAGCGTCGCCATCAGTCCACTTCTTCCGGCAGCGCGCCGATGACGGACTTGACCTCCAGAAACTCCTCCAGCCCGAAGCGGCCAAATTCGCGGCCATTGCCCGATTGCTTATAGCCGCCAAAGGGCATGTCGAAGGCGAGGCCACCGGCATTGACGAACACCGCGCCCGCGCGCAGGCGGCTGACGAATTTGCGGGCATGGGCCGGGTCGCCCGCGACATAAGCGCCCAGGCCGTAGGGCGTGTCGTTGGCGATGCGGATTGCTGCCTCATCATCATCATAGGGCATCAGAACCAGTACCGGGCCGAAAATCTCCTCCCGCGCGATCGTCATGTCCGGCGTCACGTTGGCGAACACGGTCGGGCGGACATAGCTGCCATGCTCTATGCCTTCGGGACGGCCCAGACCGCCAGTCACCAATGTCGCGCCCTCGTCAATGCCGGTCTGGATCAACGACTGGATACGCTCCCACTGGCGCTGGCTGACGACCGGACCGATATGGTCGCCCTCAACCTGCGGATCGCCGATCTTCTTGGCCGCGAACAGCGCGCCGACCTTTTGCGCGGCCTCGTCATGCTGCGAGCGATGCACCAGCATTCGCGTCGGCGCGACGCAGCTCTGACCGCTGTTGAGCAGCACGCCGCCCACCCCGCCGGGCAGGGCGACGTCGAGCGGCGTGCCTTCCAGGATGATGTTGGGCGACTTGCCGCCCAGTTCCTGCGCCACGCGCTTGACCGTATCGGCGGCATTTTTGGCGACCATGATGCCCGCGCGGGTCGATCCGGTGAAGCTCACCATGTCGATGCCGGGATGTTTGGCGAGCGCGGTGCCGACGCCTCCGCCATCGCCCTGCACCAGGTTGAACACGCCCGGCGGCACGCCCGCGGCATCCATAATCTCGGCAAAGATCGCGGCGCAGCTTGGCGCTTCTTCGGAGGGTTTGAGGATCATGGTGCAGCCAGCGGCCAGCGCCGGACCGACCTTGGCGAGGATCTGGTTCATCGGCCAGTTCCATGGCGTAATCAGCGCCACCACGCCGATCGCCTCGCGCACCACCCGGTTATTGCCGATCTTCTCGCTGAACGCATAATCCTTGAGCGCTGCGAGCGCCTGTCCCAGATGGCCAAGGCCGGACCCCGCCTGCGCGGTCTGGGCGATCGAGATGGGGCAGCCCATTTCGGTGGCGATGGCGCGGGCGATATCCGGGATGCGCTTCTGATATTCAGCGATGATGCGTTCGAGCAGCGCGATCCGCTCCTCCCGGCTGGTGAGCGAGAAACTCTCGAACGCGCGCCGCGCGGCGATCACCGCCGCATCGACATCGGCCGCCGTGCCAAGGATCAAGTCGGCCGCGCTGGCGTCGGTCGCCGGGTTGATCACCGCGATGACGCGGCCACCCTGGCTGTCGACCCACTGGCCATCGATATAATGCTGGAGTGTATTGGGCATGGGATAAGTCCTTATGCGGAAATCAGGCCGAGATCGGCGTCGGTGGCGGGCGTGCCCCATTTGTCGCGCGGCGGCATGGGTCGGCTGGTCCAGGGTGGGTCGAGCGTGAAGCTGGAGACGGTGCGTCCCTCTGGCAGGCGACCATTGCCGCCGCCCTGGGCATAATCATAATAGAGCGTCATCAACTCGGCATGGCCATGATGACTCTGGGCGACCGGATGCGACAGGCACGCCTCGCGCCAGCGCAGCAACCGGGTCAGATGCTGCGGGATCTGATAGGCTTCATAATAGTCGAGAAACCATAATCGCTTGAACATGGGTGTGAAGGCGACCTCCGCCCAACCGAACCGGTCGAACAGATAATCGCCGTCCGGCGCATAATGGCGCAGAAAATCGTCCAGCCGCGCATATTGGGCATCGACTTCTGCCTTATGCTCGTCGCGCTTTGCCGGGTCGCGGTTCAGGATCATGCGATATCCAGCGCCCGTAAACTGCCCGTCAGTAGCGCAAAGCATTGCCTCGACGGCATGTTCATAGGGGTCATGCCGCGCCACCGGAGGATCGGGAAAGCGACCCTCCACATAGCGCATGATGACCATGCTTTCCTTCAGCGTTTCGCCATTTTCCAGCTCCAGCGCGGGGAGCGACGTCGTGCCGCGCGTCTTGGCGAGCAGCCAGTCGGGGCGCGGCTGCGATATGTCGATCTCATGATCCGCCATGATGCCGTGCAGCCCTTTCAGGTCGAGCAGCAACTCGATCCGCTCGGAAAAGGGGCAGCCGGGAATATGATACATGCGCAGCTGCCCGCCAGCCGGTTCTTCATGCCAGGCCATGGGCGTCATGCTGCCGACATGGCCGGGCGCGGCGGCATTTCACTCTGCGATCTGGCGAACATCGCTTGTGCGGCGGGGCGGGCGTTGATCCGGTCGATCCAGGCCAGCAGGTGCGGCGTAGCCTGCCCGTTGATAATGTCGGCGTATCCAAATTGCATCCCGTTCGCGATCGCGAAATTGCAGATATCGGCCAGCGTATAATCGTCACCCGCCAGCCAGGGGCTTTGCGACAGGCGTTTCTCCAGCCGGTCGATCGACACGCGGATCTTGCGCATTTCCTCGTCCAGCACCTCTTTGGGGAAACCAGCGCGCGCGCTGCGCCATTTGGCTTGCTGTTCGGGGATGGGGATATGTTTGAGCTTCTCCTCAAACTCCTCATCGCTCAGCTTGCGCGCCATCGGGCCGATCATCCGCTCCCATCCGATAGTGGACACGCACCAGCAGAAATATTCGTCCACCCATTTGGTCCAGACGCGCATTTCCGCGATCGTCACCGGATCGGTTGGGCGCAGGCGCGGGGCATCGGGGAAGGCATCCTCCAGATATTCGCAGATCACCGTCGATTCGGTGATGATATGGCCGTCATGGTCGAGCGCTGGCACCTGACCGCGTGGGTTGATCGCCTTGAACCAGTCCTCATGATGCTCGAACCGGGTCGGATCGACGAAGCGCGGCGTGAATTCCAGCCCCTTTTCATAGAGCGCCAGCAGCGGCTTCATCGAATTGGCGGCCGGACCGAAGCTGTAGAGCGTCAACATGGCAGATATCCTCACCTTGGGATGTGCAGCGTCTGTGCGCCTTCGCAACCTGTGGTGCAGGGCCGGGCCATCGCCCACAAGTCGTCTGTCTATACTATCAGTGGCGCTACCCGGCGGACGGCCGCGCAACCTGTCACTGCTAATGATAGCGCCGCCACTCGCCTTGCCGGAACGAGCGCACTTTGCTTTGGGTGACACACGAGCGGGCATTGACCCCGCCATGGAGAGAAGCGGATGCTCGAATTGCTGACGTCGGAGACGCCCAATGGCTGGAAAGTCTCGATCCTGCTGGAGGAACTGGGCGTTCCCTATGAGGTGACACCGATCGCGCTGACCGATCGGGTGCAGAAACAGGACTGGTATGTCGCGCTTAACCCCAATGGCCGCATCCCGACGCTGATCGATCATGAGGCGGGGGATTTCGCGATCTTTGAATCGGGCGCGATCCTGCTCTATCTGGCGGAAAAATATGGCCGCTTCATTCCCGCTGATGCCAAGGATCGCAGCCGGGTGATCCAGTGGGTGATGTGGCAAATGTCGGGGCTTGGCCCGATGATGGGGCAGGCGACGGTGTTTACCCGCTATTTCGACGAAAAACTGCCATCGGTGATCGACCGCTACGTCCGCGAGAGCCAGCGATTGTTCGGCGTGCTGGATGGGCAACTCGCTACCCGTGACTATCTGGTCGGCGATTATTCCATTGCCGACATCGCCTGTTTCCCTTGGATACGCGGCCATGACTGGGCTGGTGTGGACATCAGTGCCTTTTCGAACATCTTGCGCTGGTATGACCGGATCGCCGAACGTCCGGCGGTGCAGCGCGGTCTGCTCGTGCCGCCACCGCCCACAGCCGAAGACATGGCGGAAAAGACCATTTTGCAAGGAAAGACTATCATAGCGTGACAGTATTTCTCCAGCGGATCGTCCGCATCGAATGGGGCCATTGCGACCCCGCCGGTATCGTTCACGCCCCCCGCTATTTCGACATCTTCGGCCAAAGCACCATGCTGCTGTTCGAGCAGGCGGGCCTGCCCAAGAAGCGCGAGATGCTGGCCACCATGCCCTTTGCCGGCTTCCCGATGGTGGATGTGTCGGCGCGCTTCTTCGTGCCGACCGCCTATGGCGACGATGTGCTGGTGGAGGCGGACGCGCCGATGTTCGGCAATAGCAGCTTCACCGTTGCGCACCGTCTGTCGCTCGATGGACGGCTATGCGTCGAATGCACCGAAAAGCGCGTATGGACCACGCCCGACGCGACCCGGCCCGGCGGTTTGCGGGCGGAGCGGGTGCCGGACGCCGTCCGCGCCCTGTTTGCGACTGGCTGATCAGGCGCGCGGCGCGAGGCCGCTGATCAATATATTGACCATCGAGTCGGCGATCTGCTCTGCGCTCAGCGGCCCGTCCGGCTCATGCCAGCGCCCCGGCCAGTTAAGCGCGCCCGCCAAGGCAAAAGCGGTCATACGCACGTCAAGCGGCGCGATCGATCCATCAGCAATGCCATCCTCTATCAGCGCGCGGATCGACAGGTCGATCGCCCGCTTGCGCGCGCGGAACAGGGCGGCCCCTTCGGCGGACAGAAATTCGTCGCCGGTGCGCACGACGCAGCGCCCGAAATCGTCCATCATCACCAGAGAATAACGACGCAACACGCTGCGCAGTCGAGCCAGGCCATTGCCGGGCTGTGCGCGCGCGGTATCGGCAGCAGCGCTGAGTAACTCCAGCCCGCGCGTCACGCACTCGATCAGCACCTGCTCCTTATTGCCCAGATAATGATAGATGGTCGGCTTGCTGATCCCCAGGCTTGCGGCGACATCGTCCAGCGAAGTCGCGTGAAAACCGCGCGCGTTGAACATCCGCACCGCCGCCCGCAGCACGGCTTCGCGCTTCTCCTCACGATCACGTTCTCGCTCCTCGCGCGATCGGAAGGGGGATGGGGCGGCGTTCGGTTGGGGGGCCATAATATCCTTGGGTCTGATCGACTGTCTGTTCCGCATCCTCCCCTACAAGGGGAGGGGGACCGTCGGCGTAGCCGATGGTGGAGGGGTGTCACCCTCACGATAGCATGACACCCCTCCGTCAGGGCTTCGCCCTGCCACCTCCCCAACCGGGGGAGGATGTGGAGTTGCAGACAGTCTTGACAAGAAACCCGCTAATAATCAATATACCCGTGAGTATAGAGGAGACGATCGGGTTTTATGTTGACCGAAATCCAGACGGCCATCCGCGATACAGTGCGCAGCTTCGCGCAGGACACGATCCGCCCGCACAGCACGCGCTTCGAGTCGGAGGGTGGCTATCCGCCTGCTCTGTTTGAGGAGATGGCGGGTCTGGGCCTGTGGGGCATGACCGCGCCGGAAAGCTATGGCGGGGCGGAGACGGACGCCGTGTCCTATGCGCTGGCGCTCATTGAGCTGGCGGCGGCGGACGGAGCACTCTCCACCATCGTGTCGATCCAGAACAGCATCCTCGTGTCCGGCCTGTTGAAGGACGGTAGCGAGGCGCAGAAGGCGCGCTTCCTGCCCGACCTGATCGGCGGGCGGACCATCGGCGCCTTTGCCCTGACTGAGGCGGACGCCGGATCGGATGCCTCGGCCGTCCGCACGCGCGCTACCAAGGTCGATGGCGGCTGGCGCATCACCGGTGCCAAGCAGTTCATCACGTCGGGCAAGATTGCGGGCGTCGTCATGGTGGTCGCAGTGACGGACCCGGACGCAGGCAAGAAAGGCCTGTCGGTGTTCATCGTGCCGACCGACCGGCCCGGCTACAGCGTCGACAAGGTCGAGCATAAAATGGGGCAGGGCGCATCCGACACCTGCGCGCTGCGCTTCGACGATATGTTTGTCGAGGATGAGTTGCTGATCGGCCAGCCGGGGCAGGGCTATCGCATCGCCCTCGCCAATCTGGAAACCGGCCGCATTGGCATCGCCGCGCAATGCGTCGGCATGGCGCAGGCTGCGCTCGACATTGCGGTCGCCTATGCCAAGGATCGCAAGAGCTTTGGCAAAGCCATCATGGAGCATCAGGCGGTGGGCTTCCGCCTCGCCGACCTCGCCACCCGGCTGGAAGCAGCGCGGCAATTGGTGCTGAACGCGGCGCGGGTCAAGGATGCGGGCCAGCCCTGCCTGACCGAAGCGTCGATGGCCAAGCTATTCGCATCGGAAGCCGCCGAACAGATCGTATCGGGCGCGCTCCAGACGCTGGGTGGCTATGGCTATCTGGAAGAATATGGCGTCGCCAAAATCTATCGCGATGTGCGGGTGTGCCAGATTTACGAAGGCACGTCCGACATCCAGCGCATGGTCATTGCGCGCAGTCTCTGAAAGGAATCCTTATGCAGAACGATCCGGTAGTCATCGCCAGCTATGCCCGCACGCCGATGGGCGGGTTTCAGGGTGCCTTGTCCGCGCTCAAGGCCACGGAGCTGGGCGCTGCGGCGGTCAAGGCGGCGGTCGAGCGGGCAGGCGTTTCGGTCGATGCGGTCGATCGCATCTATATGGGCTGCGTCCTGCCTGCAGGTCTGGGTCAGGCACCTGCCCGTCAGGCGGCGCTGGGCGCTGGCCTTGGCCTCAACACCGAAGCGACCACCGTCAACAAAATGTGTGGCTCCGGTATGCAGGCGGCGATCATGGCGCATGAGGCGCTGGCGTCCGGGGCTGTCGATGTCGTGATTGCAGGTGGCATGGAAAGCATGACCAATGCCCCCTACGCCCTGCCCAAGCATCGCAGCGGCGCGCGGATCGGCCATGACCGGATCATCGACACGATGATGATGGACGGGCTGGAAGATGCCTATGAACCCGGCAAGGCGATGGGCGTGTTCGCCGAGGAAGCGGTGCGCGATTATCAGTTCACCCGCGCCGATCAGGATGATTATGCCATCCGCTCGCTCGAACGCGCCAATGCCGCGATTGGCAGCGGGGCGTTTGTTCGCGAAATTACGCCGGTGACGGTCAAGGGCCGGGGCGGCGACACGATCGTCGACACCGACGAACAGCCGGGTAAGGCACGGCCGGACAAGATCCCTGGTCTCAAGCCCGCCTTCGTCAAGGATGGCACGATTACCGCCGCCAATGCCTCGTCCATTTCCGACGGCGCAGCTGCGCTGGTGATGACGCGGCAGAGCGTCGCTGACAAGCAGGGGATGAAGGTCGTTGCCCGCGTGGTCGCGACTGCGGGACATGCCCATGAGCCGTCGAAATTCACTACGGCCCCGGTCCCGGCGATGCGCAAGCTGCTGGAAAAGGCAGGCTGGTCGGTGGACGATGTCGATCTATTCGAGGTCAATGAAGCCTTTGCCGTCGTTGCGATGATTGCGGCGAAGGAACTGGGCATCCCGGCGGAAAAGCTGAACGTCAATGGCGGCGCGACCGCGCTGGGCCACCCGATCGGCGCATCGGGCGCGCGCATCGTCGCGACGCTGATCGGCGCGCTGGAAACGCGCGGGCTGAAGCGCGGCGTCGCCAGCCTGTGCATCGGCGGTGGCGAAGCGACAGCGATGGCGATCGAACTGGTCTGATCGAATAGGGGCAAGTATTTATGGATATCAAGGGTTTGGCTGCCATTGTTACGGGCGGCGCTTCGGGTCTGGGCAAGGCGACGGCAACAATGTTGGCGGCGCAGGGTGCCAAGGTTGCGATCTTCGACCTGAATGAGGACGCGGGCAAGGCTGTCGCCGCCGAACTGGGCGGCCTCTATGTCGGGGTCAATGTCGCCGACGATGCCAGCGTGGCCGCGGGACTGGACGCGGCCGAGGCGGCGCATGGCGTTGCACGCATCCTGGTCAACTGCGCGGGGATCGCGCCGGCGATCAAGACGGTGGGCAAGGAGAATGTGGCCCATCCGCTCGACACGTTTGCCAAGACCGTGACCGTCAACCTGATTGGCACGTTCAACGTCATTTCCAAATTTTCCGCCCGGCTGGCTGCGGCGGAGGTAATCGACGGGGAGCGTGGCGTCATCGTCAACACTGCATCGGTCGCAGCCTATGACGGGCAGATCGGGCAGGCGGCCTATAGCGCGTCGAAAGGCGGCGTCGTTGGCATGACCCTGCCGATCGCGCGCGACCTGGCGCAGCATAAGATTCGCGTCATGACGATCGCGCCGGGCATTTTCCTTACCCCCATGCTGGAAGCCTTTCCGCAAAATGTGCAGGACGCGCTGGGCGCGCAGGTGCCGCATCCTAGCCGCCTCGGCAAGCCTGCCGAATATGCGCAACTCGTGGAATCCATCATCCGCAACCCGATGCTGAATGGCGATGTCATCCGTCTGGACGGCGCGATCCGCATGGCGCCACGCTGATATGAGCGACGCCCCCGTCCTGTTCACGGTTGCTGACGGCATCGCCCGCGTCACGCTCAATCGGCCTGATGCAGGCAATGCGGTAGACTTGGCCATGGCGCGCGCCTTGGTCGATGTCGCGATCCGCTGTCAGACCGACAGCGCGATTCGCTGCGTCGTGCTGACCGGGGCGGGGCGGCTGTTCTGCGCTGGTGGCGATGTCAGCCTGTTCCAGTCGGCGGGCGACCATGTCGATGCGCTGCTGAGCGAATTGGCGGGCACGCTGCACATGGCGCTGGCGCGTTTTGCGCGCATGGCAAAGCCGTTGCTGGTGCTGGTCAACGGCCCGGCGGCGGGGGCGGGGCTTAGCCTGGCGATCAGCGGCGACGTGGTGCTGTGCGCGCGGTCGGCCCATTTCACGGCTGCTTATGGCGGACTGGGCCTGACCCCCGACGGGGGCATGAGCTGGCTGTTACCGCGTCTCGTTGGCCTCCGCAAAGCGCAGGAGATCATCCTGACCAATCGCCGGATCAAGGCACCAGAGGCCGAAGCGATCGGCATGGTGACGAGGCTGGTGGAGGATGGTCAGCTGGCATCGGAGGGCGATGCTGTGGCCGCGACGCTGGCCAATGCGGCGACCGGGGCGATCGGCGCGGCCCGCGCCTTGCTGCGCCAGAGTTTCGAGAGCGGGTTTGAAACCCAGCTCGACAATGAAGTGCAGGCGATTTCCAACGCCGGGGCGAGTGCTGAATGTCGCGAGGGGCTGGCCGCCTATTTCGGCAAAAGACCAGCCAATTTCAGGCATTAAGATTTCAGGGGAGTTTGATAGCATGGCAGAAGCCTATATTGTTGAAGCCGTCCGCACCGCCGGGGGCCGCGCGCGCAAGGGCGGGCTGATCGACGTGCATCCCGCTGATCTGGGCGCGACCGTCCTCAATGCACTGGTCGATCGCACCGGGGTCGATCCCGCCGCGATCGAGGATGTGATCGTGGGCTGCGTCAGCCAGGCGGGCGAACAAAGCTTTGCCTTTGGTCGCAATCTGGTGCTGGCGTCGAAACTGCCCGACAGTGTGCCTGCGGTGACGATCGACCGCCAGTGCGGGTCGTCGCAACAGGCGCTGCATTTCGCGGCGCAGGCGATCATGTCCGGCACGCAGGATCTGGTGATCGCGGCGGGTGCGGAAAGCATGACGCGGGTGCCGATGGGATCCAACTATCAGCTGCATGCCGCCGCAGGCCTGGGCGTCGGGCCATGGCCCAAGAGCATCCAGAATCGCTATGGCGTCGCTGAATTCAGCCAGTTCCACGGGGCGCAGGCGATCGCCAATAAATATGGTTTCACCCGCGAAGATATGGACGCCTTTGCGCTCGCCAGCCATGCCAAAGCGGCAGCGGCAATCGACAGCGGCGCATTCAAGAACGAGATCGTCGGTGTGGAAACGCCCGAAGGCCTGTTCGACACCGACGATGGCGTCCGGCGTGGCGGGACGATGGAAGCGATGGCCAGCGTCAAGACGCTGGAAGAAGGCGGCACCATCACTGCGGCCAATGCCAGCCAGATGACCGACGGCGCATCGGGTGTGCTGGTGGCCAGCGAAGCCGCGATCAAGCGCTTCAACCTGAAACCCATTGCCCGCATCGTCAATCTGACGGTGACGGCGGGCGACCCGGTCATCATGCTGGAAGAGCCGATCCCGGCGACCCGGCGCGCGTTCGAGCGGTCGGGCCTCAGCCTCAACGACATCGACCTGTTCGAGGTGAACGAGGCTTTCGCTGCGATCCCGATGGCGTGGCTGAAAGCAATCGGCGCGGACCCGGCCAAGCTCAACGTCAATGGCGGCGCGATTGCGCTGGGCCATCCGCTGGGCGCCAGCGGCACCAAGCTGATGTCTACGCTGATTCACGCGCTTAAGGCGCGCGGCAAGCGCTACGGCTTGCAGACGATGTGCGAAGGCGGCGGCGTCGCCAATGTGACGATCGTGGAAGCGCTGTAATGGGGATCAGGACGCGCTTTACCGATCTGTGCGGGATCGAACATCCGATCGTGCAGGGCGGGATGATGTGGGTTGGCCGGGCGGAATTGGCCGCCGCTGTCTCCAACGCAGGTGGCCTTGGCATATTGACCGCGCTGACCCAGCCGACGCCCGACGACCTGCGCCGGGAAATCGAGCGGTGCCGCACGATGACTGACAAGCCGTTCGGGGTGAATCTCACCATCCTGCCATCGGTCAATCCGCCACCCTATGCCGAGTATCGCAAGGCGATCATCGACAGCGGCGTGAAGATCGTCGAGACCGCCGGGCACAAGCCACAGGAGCATGTCGACGATTTCAAGGCGCATGGCGTCATCGTCGTCCATAAATGCACGGCGGTGCGCCACGCTTTGTCCGCACAGCGTATGGGCGTGGATGCGATCTCGATCGACGGGTTCGAGTGCGCCGGGCATCCGGGCGAGGATGATATTCCCGGCCTCATCCTGATCCCTGCTGCCGCCGACAAGCTGACCATCCCGATGATCGCCAGCGGTGGTTTCGGCGACGGGCGCGGTCTTGCCGCCGCTTTGGCACTGGGGGCGGACGGCATCAACATGGGCACCCGCTTCTGCGCGACCGTCGAAGCGCCGATCCATGACAATGTGAAGCAGTTTCTGGTCGATAATGACGAGCGGGGGACGAACCTCATCTTCCGCAAATTCCACAATACAGGGCGCGTCGCCAAGAATAGCGTGTCGGATCAGGTGGTCGAAATTTCGCTGCGCGAGGGCGCGGTGTTTCAGGATATCCAGCCGCTGGTGTCGGGCGCAAAGGGTCGGGTCGCGCTGGAGACGGGTGATCTGGACGCAGGCCTGGTCTGGGCCGGGCAGGTGCAGGGGTTGATCCACGACATCCCGACCTGCGAGGCGCTGATCAAGCGGATCGTCGGCGATGCCGAAGCGATCATACGCGGTCGGTTGAGCGACATGCTGAGCGGGGAATTGGTCGCGGCCTGAGCCTCATTGCTCGATCAACAGGGCAGCATATGGCTGCAGGTCGCCCGGCGCTGCCCCATTGACGGCGCTCAGGATGCGGCCCGACCCGTCAACGCCTGCGGGCCACGCTATCGCCGCGCGCGACAGGTTGAAAATACAGAGCAAAGACTGGTCGCCGCTGGTCCGCCGGAACGCAAGGCAGGCGGCATCGGCAACGATAATGTCCAGCGCGCCATGACGCAGCGCCGGGTTTGCCTTCCGTAGCGCCAGCATCGCGCGGCTGAAGTGGAGCAGCGATTCGGGATCACGCTCCTGCGCGTCCACGGCCAGCGCGAGATGATCCTCGCCATGGGGCAGCCAGGGTTCGACGCCGGAAAATCCTGCCTGCTTGGCGTCGGCGGACCAGGGCAGCGGCGTGCGGGCGCCGTCACGCGATAGGGTCAGCGGCCAGTTGGCGATAGCTTCGGGGTCCTGCAACCGCTCGAACGGAATATCGACCTGGGTGATCCCCAATTCCTCCCCCTGATAGAGGATGGCGTTGCCGCGCAGCGCCATCAGCAGCGCCATCTTCATCCGGGCAAAGGCGGGGCGATCTTCGGGCGCGCACCAACGCGACAGGGCGCGGGGGGCGTCATGATTCTCGAACGCCCAGCTTGGCCAGCCCATGCCCGGTTCGTCGGGCCAGCGATCGACCGTTTCCGCGACCAGCGCGGGGGTCAAGGCAGGCGCGTAGAGGAAGGTGAAGCCATAGGCGCTGTTGAGGCGCTTGTCCCCGGCAGTATAGGCTTTCATCTCCTCCTCGGCGAGCGCCCCGCCGACTTCGGCAACGGTGAAGATCGCGCCATATGCGTCGCACAGCGCCCGGATACGCTCGACAAAGGGGACGACGCCGGGGTGCGACTGGCTGTAGCGCTTGATCTGATAGTCGAACGGGCGAGTGCGGGGACTGCCATCGTCGGGGGCAGGGGGATTGTCGCGGAAATCGGGGTCGTGCATCGCATGGTTCAAGGCGTCGAGGCGAAACCCGTCCACGCCGCGATCGAGCCAGAACCGCATGACGTCCAGCAGAGCATCCTGCACTTGCGGGTTGTGGACGTTGAGTTGCGGCTGGCTGGTCAGGAACTGGTGCATATAATATTGGCCGCGCCGCGCGTCCCAGGTCCAGGCCGGGCCACCAAATACCGATTGCCAGTTGTTGGGCGGCGTACCGTCCGCCTTCGGATCGGCCCAGACATACCAGTCCGCCTTCTCGCCGCTGCGGCTCGCCCGGCTTTGTGCGAACCAGTCATGCTGGTCGGAACTATGGGCATAAACCTGGTCGATCGTGACCTTGAGGCCCAAAGCATGGGCGCGGGCGACCAGTGCATCGAAATCGGCGAGTGTGCCAAAGATCGGATCGACATCGCAATAATCGGCAATGTCGTAACCGAAGTCCCGCATGGGCGAAGTGAAGAAGGGCGAAATCCAGATCGCATCCGCCCCCAACCGGGCGATATGATCCAGCCTTTGCGTGATGCCGTTCAGATCGCCAATGCCGTCATCGTTGCTGTCCTGAAAGCTGCGCGGATAGATTTGATAGATGACCGCGCCCTTCCACCAGAGCTGGTCAGCTTTGTCGGCGGCATGGGGCATCGCTGGTTCGCTCCTATCGGACAGGCGGCGACATTGTGCAGCCGCAACCGGGACAATCTACACATCGCAAGCGGCAGGTGAAGTCCTCGATCGCGCGATTCGGCATCGTGCCGATTCGCCTGCTGATCACAAATTCACCCGACCGGGCGCGTCGTCGCTTGCGGATGCAGTCCCACCTTCCGTTACGGAAAGCAGTGCTATCGAGACAGGTGCATATTTTGCAATCGCGAACAAGGATTTCGCACTTGCAGCAAAGTCCAATTCGCGGGAAGCAGGAGGTGCCTTTCAGGCATCCTCTCCTAAACTTTCAAGGGCTGGTCTTCGGATCGGCCCTTTTTTTGTCCACTTCGACGATAGCCTCGCAAAAGCTCTGGCAGTTCGACGTGATATAAAGACCATTGTCGACAACATGGTGGGCGCAGGTGATTGTCACGCTGTCATCTGTTCGTCATAAGGCGCCATGACATTGCCATCCGGCCCATCCTCGCCACCGATTGATCGCATCCAGCAAAATGTGCTGGCTGCCTCAGAACGCCGCCTTTTGAACTGGCTCTGCGCCCGGATGCCGCGCTGGGTCACACCCGACCTGCTGACAGCGCTTGGTATGGTCGGGGCCTTCGCCATCTTTGCCGGCTATGCCGCCAGTAGCCTGCATGTCGGCTGGCTGTGGCTGGCGATCGGTGGCTATGTGCTGCAATGGTTCGGCGATTCCATGGACGGCAGCCTGGCGCGGTTCCGGCGGATCGAGCGGCCATCCTATGGCTATTTTATCGACCATAGTTGCGATGGCCTGGCAACGTTGTTGATCCTGGCCGGAATGGGGGCCAGCCCCTATATTCGCATGGATGTCGCGCTGGTGGCGCTGGCCGGTTATCTTCTGCTGTCGATCCATGCCTATCTGGCGGCGCGGGTGATGGGGGAGTTCAAACTTTCATACCTGTCCGCCGGTCCAACCGAGTTGCGGCTGATGCTGATCGGCCTGACGCTGGCTATGATGGCGCTGGGCTATGCGCCCGGCCTGTTCGGCGCGATTTCCGGGTTTGACCTGTTTGTCGGCGTCGTCTCGGTGATCCTGATCCTGCTGTTTGTCATCCAGACGCTCACGACCGCGAAGCGTCTGGCGATCAGCGACGCTAAGGATGCAGGCCGCTAACCGGCTTTACTGGCCGGCCCTCAATATCTCGACAGGGCTTAGCGACGCGGAAGCGATTGTGCGGTTGCGTCATGCGTCGCGGTCGATCGCTGGGTCGCACCCAGGATCAACTCGTTCAGACGCATTTCATCCTGAACGCCCGATGCAAAAGCAAGGCAAAGCCAGTCCAGACACCGTGCCAGCAGCAGCATGGTTCCTCTCCATTATTCTATATAACGCCGATCATAGCATGAATGCGCGGCGGGAGAAGAGAGATATTGAAACGCTATTGGCTCAGGCGACGACCGGATCGGCCTCCGCCACCAGCCGGGCCAGACGCGTTGCACTGACATCGTCCAATGGCGCGAACAGCAACAGCCTTTGCCCCGGCGCTTCCTCGATCGCATAGCTGGTATGGCGGAACATGATTTCGCCCACGCCCGGCATATCGGCGATGTTGGTATCCTCAAAATGCGCCATGATTTCCGACTCCTGCCAATATTGGCGGAAAAATTCGGATTGCTCCATCATGTCGGCAATAATACCTTCAAACACGTCCGGCTGGCTGGTGCGGCTATAGTCCCATTTGAAGCGGGCGATCAGGCGGCGACACATGTCCTGAAACTTGTCCGGGTCGGCGCGATAGCGGGGATTGAGCATCAGGATGCGGAACAGGTTGCGCTGTTCATGCGGCATCTGGCTGTAATCGCGAAAGGCGCGGGCGACCAGCCGGTTCCAGCCGATGACCGTCCAATCCTCTATGATGACCAGCGCCGGAATGGACAGCGCATCCATCAGATGCTGGGTGCCGGCATGGATCGTCTCGTCCGGCCGCATGGCCAGCGGCGGCGGGCGGTGCTGGGCCAGGGCGAACAGAAATTCGCGTTCGTTGGGGCTAAGGCGCAGGGTGCGGCTCAACCGTTCCAGCATCGGAGCGGACAATTGCACCTCACGCCCTTGCTCGAACCATGTGTACCAGGTCACGCTCATCCCCGCGAGCGTTGCCACCTCCTCGCGCCGCAGGCCGCGTGTCCTGCGACGCTCGCCTGCGGGCAGGCCGACATCGGACGGCGCCAGCTTGGCGCGGGCGGCTTTCAGGAAACGCGACAATTCTTCCCGCTGTGCCATGCCTTATCCAGTTACTCTCTATAATGGAACATCCACCGGCCTTCTTGCGGGCCGCTTGTTCTGCAAGACCCCTGCTGACGGGTCGGCAACATAGTCGACACAAGACAGGAGAGTGCGGTTGGCTGGCAAGCTATTTCTGACCTGCGCGGTGACGGGAAGTTCGCCGATGCCCGATCATCCCAATTTCCCGTTCCGGCCCGATCATGTCGCGGCCGAAGCCCTGGCAGCCGCTGAAGCGGGTGCCTCGATCATCCACCTGCATGTCCGCGACCGGGAAACGGGCGACCCCTCGCAGGCGCTCGACGATTATCGCGAGGTGGTGGGCCTCATTCGCGCCAAGAATGACGAGCTGATCCTGAACGTCACCACCGGGCCGGGTTGCACCTGGATGCAGAGCGACGATGATCCCGCGGTCTGCGGGCCGGGCACGCTGATGTTCACAGCGCAGCGGCGGCTGGAGCATATTCTCGACCTCAAGCCTGACATGTGCACGCTCGACATTTGTACGATGCAGTTGTGGGGTGGGGTGGCGATCAATCTTGATCCGATGATCACCACCATGGGTCATATGATTCAGGAGGCGGGCGTCCTGCCGGAGATTGAATGTTTCGAGGCAGGCGATTTCGTCTTTGCCGATGATCTGATGGCCAAGGGTGCGATCCCCAAAAACGCGCCCTTCACCTTCGTGCTGGGAACCAAATATGGCCTGCCGGCGACGACCGAAGCGATGCTCTACGCCAGGAACCAGATACCGCGCGGCACGCCCTTCACCGGCTTTGGCGTCAGCCGCCACAGCTTCCCGATGGCGGCGCAGTCGGTGCTGCTGGGCGGCAATGTCCGGGTGGGTTTTGAGGACACCATCTATTTGCGGCGCGGGCGCATGGCCGTCGACAATGCCGATTTGGTCCGCTGGGGCGTCGAGATGATCGAGCGGATGGGCGGCGACATCGCCAGCGCCGGGGAAGCGCGCGCGATGCTGGGCCTGAAACAGTAAGGGAGAGAGATATGACGCAGGCAATCACAGCGCCCATGGCCGATGTGCGGGGGCGGACGGCCTTCATTACCGGCGGCGCGAACGGCATCGGCCTTGGCATCGCGCGGGCGCTGGTGCGGGCCGGGGCCAATGTGGTGATCGCCGACATCCGGCAGGACGCGCTGGCAGCAGCAAAGGCTGATCTGGCCGCCGATGCCCAGGTGGAGACGGTGCAACTGGACGTCACGGACCGCGTCGCTTTCGCCCGTGCGGCGGATGCAGCGGAGGCACGGTTCGGGAAAATCCATATGCTGATCGGCAATGCCGGGGTCGGCGTCATGGGTCCGGTGCTGGACGCGCGGTTCGATGACTGGGACTGGGGCATGGGGGTCAATCTGGGCGGAGTCATCAACGGCCTCGTCACCATCCTTCCCCGGATCAAGGCCCATGGGGAGGGCGGGCAGATCGTCACCACATCGTCCCAGTCGGCGCTGATCCCGATCAGCTACTCGGCCATCTATACCGCGGCCAAGGCGGCGGTGCTGGGGATTTCCGAAGCGATAAGGGGGGAACTGGCGGCGGAAAATATCGGCGTCTCAGCCTTCATGCCGGGACCGGTGCAGAGCAATATCGCCCATAGCGGCGAATTGCGGCCCGCCGAATATCGCGAAGATAGCGGCTATCGCGCGCGCGAGGAGGCGTTGGAAAAGCGCCCTGTCTCGCCGCTGTGGATGAGCGCCGACGAAGTGGGTGAGCGGGTGCTGGCGGGGATATGCGCCAACGACCTTTATATATTGACCCACCCCGAATTTGCCGCCGGGATGCGGACTCGTTTCGACGCGATTCTGGCGTCGATGCCGCACGAAACGGTCAATCAGGAGCGGGCCAAGGAGATTGGCTTCCTGCTGTCCAACCCGGTGTTCGACGCCCAGCTGGCGCAGCGCAGCGTCAGGGAAACAGTCGACAGCTGACTTTGTAAATCCCTCTGGCCGGGCGAAAAGGGGTTAGCCCGGCCAGCTTTTTTGGGAACGTCAAAATCCTACAGGCTTGCGCTTAACTTCGCATATTTCCCGGCAAATGCGACATTTTATATCCAGTTTGCGACACTATATGTCTTTTCCTGGCCGCGATTCCGACAGGCTTTTTAGCATGGTCGGCGGATGTAGGACAGCGCCCGCCAAGCAGGCGATGAGCCATTAATAATTCCACTGAACCTGCGTGCGGATGAGGTTGCCTTCTGCGCGGCCGGTGCGGCGTTCGTCGGCTTCGGCGCGCTTCATCCGGGCATAGGCGAAGGTGAATTCCAGCGCCTTCCATGGCTGCCATTCGACGCCCAGTTCAAATTCGTCGGTTTCCAGACGCGGGGCGTTGGTCCCCGCCTTCCAGCCGCCGCGATAATGCTGCCAGCGGCCGTAGGGCATCATCGATCCGAGATTTTCGGTCGGCAGGCGCATCATCGCCTGGACATAGCCGCCCTGCAGATTCTTGGTCTGGATCGACTGGGTGGCGACATCAAATTCCGGTCCCTTGCCCCAGTTCCATTCGGCCTGGATGCCGAACGGCTTGGGGTAGAGCATGGCGTGCAGGCCGACGCGATTATCCTTATAGGCGACCGGGCTGACGCCGCCGCTGCGCAGTTCGGGCTGGACGTCGTTCATCATCGCCGATCCGCCAAATTCGACCACCTGATCGCCAATCTCGAACGGCCATGTCGCCAGCGCCACCTTCATCAGGCCGCGATTCTGCTCGGTCTTGTTGATGCCCTGACCATTGAACACGCCGACGCCGAAGGCACCGTAATTGCCGAACAATTTTTGTCCGTCGCGGGTCAGTTCATCCCAGATTTTCTGGACCGAGGGCGGGGTGTAATAGGCAACGATGCCAAGGTCCCGCTCGCTCGGCACCGCGCTGTTGATCGCGTCGCTGCGGTCGAGCGTCAGCCGGTTGGACGAGGACTGCATATTTTCCCAGCCATAAGGGACTTTGGATTGACCAAAGCGGACGCGAACGCTCTTGGCCTTGTCCAGGAACACGTCGGCATAGGCGTCGCGCAACTGGACGAAGCCTTCGCGCCGCTCGCTGCCCGCCTGATTATTCACGGCTGTCGCAAAATCGGGCTGGAGATAGAGGGAGACGCGATCGGAAATATCGCCCTGCACGATCAGGCGAACGCGGCGGAGCGAGAAGCTGCCCCGGTCCGAAATGCTGCTGTCATGGACGGAGCGCAGGCGCGATACGCCCGTTGGCGCCGTGTCGTCGCCCGACAGGAAAGCATTGTAGCGCATCTGGGTATAGCCGCGCAGGGTCAGCCGGTCATACCAGGCCTTGGACTTGGCCGATGCAGTGGTGGGGGCTGGCGCGGGAGCCGATGCCAGCACGGTGGGCGCTGCGGCCGATGTCGTGGCAGGCGTCGTCGACTGTGGCGGCACCTGCGCGACGACGGGCGCGGTCTGGCTCTTGCTGGCAGCGAGCGCCGAGACGAGCGACTGGACCTGTGCTTTCAGCTCGTCAATCTGCGCTTGCAGCTGCTCTACCGTCTGCGCCTGCGCGGCCTGCGGCATCAGCGCCAGCAGGCTGACGGCCAGTCCCGCCTGAATATGTTTCGATCGGATCATATGCTCGCCCCTCATTGTCGGGGCGCGTTTATGGCGATTCGATGACAGCTATATGACAGCAATAGACTTGATTCTGTAACAATCCAGCCATCGGGGATTTGCAGTTCAGCCCAGCCCCAGCAGCCTGACCGCATTATCCTTCATGATCAGCGGCAGCACCTCTTCCCGAAAACCCGCTTCACGCGCGGCGTCGATCCATTTTTCCGGGCGAATGAGCGGCCAGTCCGACCCGAACAGCATCTTATGTTTGAGTTGCGTATTTGCGTATTGGATCACCTGCTTAGGAAAATATTTGGGCGACCAGCCCGAAAGGTCCATGAATATATTGTCCTTGTGCAGCGCCATCGACAGGCTTTCGTCGGTCCATGGCCAGCTGGGATGGGCCAGGATGATTTTCATGTCGGGGAAATCGACCGCAACATCATCCACCAATATGGGCTGGCCATATTTCAGGCGCACGCCGCCGCCGCCCTTCATCCCCGTTCCCATGCCCGAATGGCCGGTGTGGAAGATGGCGGGTAATTTATATTCCGCGATGACTTCATAGATGGGATAGGCGACCCGGTCAGCCGGGTGGCAATCCTGCATGATGCCATGGAATTTGAAGCCCCTGACCCCATGATTTTCGACCAGATCGCGCGCCTCCCGCGCGCCGAACTTGCCCTTGCGCGGGTCGATAGAGGCGAAGGGGATGACGATGTCGTCATGTTCCGCCGCAATGTCTGCCACTTCATAATTGCTGATCCGCTTGGCCCCGATGCCGCTCTCACAATCGACGGTGAACAGGCAGAAAGCGATATTCTGCGCGCGATAATAAGCGATGGTTTCAGGGATGGTCGGGCGCTTGCGATCCGCCTTGAAATAGGCCGACGCCGCGTCGAAAAATTTGGCCATCACCGGGTCTTCCGGGTCATGGCAGGACACTTCGGCATGAACATGCACGTCGATGGCCAGGATTTTGGACGGATCAATCGGCATGGGCGTTTTCCAATACTTTATCTTCGTTGGCGCGGTGGATGACATAGGCGCGAATGTCGTCAATTTCTGCCGCGGTAAAGATCGACGCGAAGCTGACCATGCCATTATCCTTGAGCGCGCCGTCATGGACGACCTGCTTCCACATGTCGGCGTCGTTCAGCGTGCCGCTATGGCGCAGGTCGGGGACAAGGCTCCCGCCCACCGCCGCGTCGCCATGGCAGGTGCTGCAATAGCGGCCAAAGCGCGCGCCGCCTGCCGCGATCGTGGCTGCGCTGGCGGTAGAGGGCGGGGGATCGAGCGGCATTGTCGCCAGTGGCGGGGCGGGGGGCAGGGCCGCCTTGCCATCCAGCCGGAACACCAGCAGGCGGGAGATATTGCGGCTCGGCCCGCTCTTGTCAGACAGGATGCCGGGTGCCAGCGCCCAGACCCCGCCCCAGCCGGCCATCACCGCAACATATTGCTGCCCATCCAGTTCATAGCTGATGGGAGCCGCGACGATGCCGGTCTGCGCCGGGAAGGACCAGAGCTTGCGCCCGTCCTTCGTCGCATAGGCGTTGAAGTCCCCGGAGGCCGTCCCCTGAAACACCAGATCGCCGCCGGTCGCGAGCAGCCCGCCATTCCATGGTCCTGTATAGGACACGCGCCAGCGTTCCTTCTGCGCAATCGGGTCCCAGGCGATGAGTGCGCCGGTGGTCGCCTTCATCGCCGCGTCGCGCACCGCCTTGTCGGCTGGCATGGCGGCGGCAGCGATATCGACGCCGACGTTGAAGCCCAGCCTGTTCGCCTTCCACCCCTTTTCGGGAATATAAGGGAAGGCGGCGAGATTGGCCGGGATGAACACCAGCGAGGTTTTGGGATCGAACGCCATTGGGTGCCAGCTATGCGCGCCGGTCGCGCCGGGGGAGCCGATGAAGGGCTTGCCGGTCTTGTAATAGCGCGCCTCAGGGTTTTCGATCGGCCGCCCGGTCGTCATGTCGATGCCGCTGGCCCAATTGACCGGCACGAAATTTTTGGCCGACAACAGCTTTCCGTTGGTCCGGTCGAGCATGTAGAAAAAGCCGTTCTTGGGTGCCTGCATCAGCACCTTGCGCCTGGCACCGCCCATGTCGAGATCGGCCAGCATGATATGCTGGGTGGCGGTAAAGTCCCAGCTGTCGCCGGGCGTCGTCTGATAATGCCAGGCATAGGCACCGGTTTTCGCATGGACCGCGACGATGGACGACAGATAGAGATTGTCGCCCTTGCCCTCCGACCGATAGGCCTGATTCCAGGGCGATCCGTTGCCGACGCCGATATAGAGCAGGTCCAGTTCTGGGTCATAGGCCATCGCATCCCACACCGTGCCGCCGCCGCCCTGCTTCCACCATTCGCCATGCCAGGTGGCGGCGGCCTTCTTCAGATAGTCCGGTTCTTGCTCGGTGCCGGGTTGCGCCGGGACAGTGTAGAAACGCCAGCGCTCCTTGCCCGTGTCCGCATCATAGGCGGCGACATAGCCGCGCGCGCCGAACTCCGCGCCGCCATTGCCGATGATGACCATGCCGTTCACGACCCGTGGCGCGCCGGTGATGGTGTAATTCTTGCTCTGGTCGAGGGTGACGACGCTCCACGTCGCCTTGCCCGTCTTGCGGTCGATGGCGATCAGCCGCCCGTCGAGCGTGCCGACGAAGACCTTGTCGCCCCATGCCGCCACGCCGCGATTGACTGCGTCGCAGCAGGCCTTGACCAATGTTTCGCGCGGCACTGCCGGGTCGAACGACCAGAGCAGCTTGCCGGTGCGTGCGTCATAGGCCTTCACCATGCTCCACGCGGTCGAGACATAGAGGATGCCGTCGATGAACAAAGGCGTCGCCTCCTGCCCGCGATTGGTGTCGAGATCCGCGAACCAGTCGAGGCCGAGCCTGCCGATCGTATCCTGATTGATCGCAGTCAGCGGGCTGAAACGCTGCTCGTCATAGGTGCGCCCTGTCGAGAGCCATTGCGCCGGTGCGGCGGCAATGATCCGCGCTGCATCGACGCCACCGACGCCCGTTGCGCCATTGCCCTGGCTACAGGCGGCCAGCGCCAAACTGCCCATCGTCATTGCCCAGAGTGCAACCCGCATCCTCATCCCGTCCTTTGTTCTCGCGGATGTTGTCATCCGTCGCTTAGTTGACCATCCGTTCGCCCGACCAATGGGCCGCGCGCAGGGCTTTCTTGTCCATCTTGCCCGCCGCCGTTCGGGGGATGGCGGGGACGAAGGCGATGCTTTTGGGCGCTTTCACCCCGCCCAGCCGGGCCTTGGCATGGGCGATGATGGCAGCTTCATCGATTTCGTCGGCCACGACAATGGCATGGACCGCCTCGCCCCATTTGGCGTCGGGAATGCCGATGACGGCACATTCGCGTACCGCCGCCAGTTCGGTGATCGCGGCCTCCACCTCGGCGGTGAACACATTGAATCCGCCAGACACGACCATGTCCTTCTTGCGATCGACGATGTAGAGAAAGCCATCGGCGTCACGACGGGCAATGTCGCCGGTGTGGTGCCAGCCGAAGGTGCGGATGTCCGCCGTTTCCTGCGGCAGCGCATGATATTCGCGCGATACCAGCGCGCCGCGCACCACCAGTTCGCCTGCCTCGCCATCGGGCAGCAAATGGCCATCATCGTCCATGATGCCGACCATGACCGATCGGGTCGGCAGGCCGCAGCTGGCGAGCCGTTCGGGGCGGTCGCCTGCCGCCGCCGCCGCCACGACTTCGGGCGAAAGCCAGGTGACGATCATCGGCGCTTCGACCTGCCCATAGGCCTGGCAGAGGCACGGGCCGAACAGTTCCACTGCGCGGCGCAGTTTTTCCGGGGAAACAGGGGAGCCGACGAGCAGGAAGATTTCGAGCGATGAGGTGTCCGCCGCCGCCAGTTGCGGCGCATCAAGCAGGCCGTAAAGCGCTGTGGGCGGCATATAGACATGGGTGACACGGTGCGTGGCGATTGCATCCAGCACGGCGGCAGCGTCGAAGCCGGGCAGAATGATCTGGGTCGCGCCCAGCGACAGCGTCGCCAGCGCGACTGGCCCGGCGGCATGGGTGATCGGCGCGACCACCAGCGACACGGGCGCGTCGGTGCGGCCATCGACCGCCTGCGCCACCGTCTCGATCATCGTACCCCAACCGCTATTGGTGACGACCACCCCCTTGGACGGGCCGGTGGTGCCGCCGGTGGGGAAGAGGCCCACGACATCGTCGGGCCGACCGAACGGGTCGGACAGGTCGGGCAGGGCTTCACCATCGGCCCCGGCGATGAACTGGTCAAGCGAGGGGTCGCCATCCTGCGCCCGATCGAGGCAGATGAACCGCGTCAGGGCGGGAACGCGCGCTTTGAGTTGCATCACGTCGGCCGACTGGCTGCTATGATAGAAGAGCCAGCTACAGCCGACATAGTCGAGATAGGCGGCGTTCGCGTCGATCGCGTTGCGGGTGTTGACCGGCACCCACTGGCCATTGGCGCGCCATATGGCGAGCAGGGCAACCATCATCGCGGCGCTGTTGGGACCGTAGAGCGCGACCGGTTCCTGATTGCGAAAACCCGCGGCATAGAGCGCAACGGCGATCCGCCGGGTCAGCTTGCTGACCTCCGCAAAGCTCAACCTTTCGCCGCTGGCCGCGTCGATCAGGCAGATATGGTCGAGGGCGATGCCATGGCCCCGGTCGAAATAGTCGATCGCACGCATTATCTCAGCCCCAGCGGTTAATCTCCGGGCCGGGCGCCCAGATCGCTTCGGGATGCGCTACGGTGGCAAGGCCGAGCGCCCGCGCCACCGCCGGGCGGGCGCGCAAACGGGCTTCCCAGGCGTCGGTCAACGGCGAGGCGGCAAAGGCACTCGGCACGATGCCCCGCATCCCCGCCAGCCAGGCGTAGCTTTCCAGATCGGCGATCGAAAAATTCCCCATCAGCCAGTCCCGCCCGTCCGCCAGTTGCGTTTCGATCTTCTCGACCGCCTGCCCGATCTTCGCGCGGCTGTCGGTCAATTGCGCGTCGTCTGCGCGACCCGCCACTGCGTCACGCCAGCGTCCCTCCAGGTCCGCGCTCACTATTCCGGCGGGGACGGCAGCGGGAGGTGCGGAGGCCACGCCCAGGCAGGCAACGGCAGGGGCAACACGCTCGATCACATAACGGCACCAGGCCATCATCTGCCAGCGGGCATAGGGATCGGCAGGGCGCAGTGCCGGGCCGCTGCCCACTTCATCGAGATAGCAGGCCAGAAACACGCTGTCGGTCATGGCGACGCCATCGACCACCAGCACCGGTCCTTCGCCCTCGATCGACTGGTCGACTTCAAGCGGGTGGGGCAGGGCGGTCGAATGACGTTCGCCCGCGACCAGATCAATCGCGCGCAAGTCCAGATCGACATCCTTCTCGAATGCCGCGGCCAGCACGGTGAAGGACGGGCCATTGGGCTGGCCATGGTAAAGAATGGTCGTCATGCCGGTTCGCCTTCGAGCAGGGAGATGCGGCGGGCGAGGTCGGTGCGGCCCAGCGCCCAGCAGGCGCGGGTCGCGGGGCGCGCATAAATGGCGCGCAGCCAGCGCATGATGTTGGGGGTCAGGCTGTCATTGCACAGCTGCGGCTGCGACAGCGGCATGGCATAGGCGAGGTTGAAGCCGTTTATGTCGGCAAGTCCATAGCTGTCCGCCGCCAGCCATTCACGCTGGCCCAGTGCCTGCTCCAGATAGGTAATGCCAAGCGCCACGCGACGCTGGGATTCCGCCATCTCCTCCGCCGAAAAAGCGCCGTTGATCGCCTTGCGCCAGGCAACGCGCCGTTCGGGCATCGGGATGCGGTCGATCGCCGCTTCCAGTTCAACGGGGTCTTTCTGCCGCACCGAAGGGCCGACGAACACGCTCCATCCTATCATCGAGAAGCTGGGGGCGAGCCACTGATCAAGGAACTTCATCCACCAGCGCGTGCGCCATTGGTCCACCGGGTCGGCGGGCATCAGGCGCGGGCCGTCGAACGCCTCATCGACATATTCCATGATCGCGGTGGATTCGGTCAGCACATACTGCCCATGGGTCATGGCGGGAATGGTGCCGAGCGGGTTGACCGCGAGATAATCGGGCTTGTGCTGGTCGAAATTCAACAGGTCGAGATAATGGCTGTCGAACGCCACGCCCTTCTCAAACAGCGCCAGCATCGGCTTGCCCGAATTGGCGTTGGGTTCCCAATGATAGAGGGTAACGTCGGTCATGCCGATACTGTCTCCGTGGTCCAGAGGACCGGGCGGCGCGAGGCCGCCCGGCCAGGCGGGGATTAGAATTTCTTTTTGACCGAGATCGCCCATTCGCGCGGGTTGCCAGGGCGCCCCTTGCGCACGCCCGCCCCTGCGCCACGCAGGTCGAACACCGACAGGAAATAATATTTGTCGAACAGGTTGGTGACTTCGAGCGATATATCGAGGTCGTTGTCGGCATTCGCCCAGGTCAGTCGCGCATTGGCGAGCGTATAGGCGGGCACGAAGTTCAGGATACGCTCGGTTCCTACCACCGATGGCCCGGCATATTTCCTGTCCTCATAGGTGACGTCGAAACGAGGGGTCAGGCTGCCTGCGCTGTCGAGATCGATCTTATACTGCGCGCCAAGGCTGAACTTCCAGGGGGGCGAGACTGGCGGATCGTCGGCCGACACGCCGCCCGGATTGGTGGGATAGGCCGCCGCCGGGCTGAGGCTGCCCGCCTTATATTTGAAGTCCAGATAGCTGACCGATGCGTCGATCGCCAGGCCATCGACCGGATAGGCGGTCAGTTCCGCCTCGAACCCCTTGACCTGCGCGTCGCCTGCATTGAAGCGGGCGGCGCAGGGCGCATCGGGACAGGTCAGCACCGGGATCTGGATGTCGGTATAATCGTTGATGAAGGCAGCGGCGTTGAAGCGCAGGCGGCGATTGAGCAGGTCGCTCTTTAAGCCAATCTCATAGGCCTGGAGCTTTTCCGGTTTGAACGGGATCACCTGATTGGAATTGAACGGGCGCGGGTTGCTGCCGCCACCCTTGAAGCCGGTCGAAACGGACGCATAGACCAGCAGCGAGTCTGACAGGCGATAATCCACCGCGATGCGGTAATCGAGCCGCTTGGCGCGATATTTGGCGGTCAGACCCGACAGGGCGGTGACGGTTTCAGTGGTGTTGCCGTTGAAATTATAATCGAGCGTGTCCGGCCCGGCATAGCCGATCCCATAAATGGTGCCGACCGGATCGAGAAAGCGGTTAACGGTGCCGTCGAAGTTCAACCGATAATAGGTCTGATCCTTCGATTCATCAGTATAGCGCAGGCCACCGCTCAGTGTCATGCGCTCCATCGGTTTCCATGACAGATGCGCGAACACCGCCTTGGCGTCGGCCCTGGTCGGATCGGGCTGGCGGAATTGCAGCGGGAATACCGGGACGTAGCGAATGTCCTGCAGCGAGTCATAGGTCGACTTCTGCTTGAAATAATAGCCGCCGATCGTCGCGTTGATCGTATCACCCAGCGACGCATTGAGCCGGACTTCCTGGCTGAAGCTCCAATTTTCCAGATAGTTGCGTCCAAATCCGAGATTGGCTGGCGACAAATCTTCGTCGGAATCGAACAATGTTTCAAAGGCGCGATAGCCGGTGATCGAGGATAGCGCGACATTGTCGTTGAGCTTGTAGTTGATCTGGCCCGATACGCCCCAGCCCTTGTACAGGCTGCGGTCGTTGCCGGCGGTCGATGCCAGCGGCGTACCGGCTGCACCCAGCGGATCGACGGGGATCGGCGGCACCCACACGCCCGCGGGCTGGCCTGTGCCGCTATAGTTGCAATAGCGCCCGCAGATGAAGCGATTGTCATAGGGTACGCCTGGTGCGGGATTGGTATTGGGGGAATTGACCGTGCTGGTCTCCAATATCACTTCGCCCGCCATCGTATGTTCGTCGCGCGTATAGTCGCCGATCACGGTAACATCCAGCTTGTCGCTCGGCTCCCAAAAGACAATGCCACGGATCGCCTGATAGCCCACGCCGCCCAGCTTGCTGATGGTGCATTTGCCCGCAGGCTGGGTTGCTGCGATGCCGCTGCCCGGATTGGCGCAGCCATAGTCGACACGATCGACAAAGCCGTCCTGTTGCCGAGCGACACCAGAAATGCGCGCAGAGAGCGTATCGGCAATCTTGAAGTCGGCGGCGGCGCGGATGCCAATGCGGTCGCGAATACCGTAGCTCAGCTCGACAAAGCCGCCGCCGTCGCCCGATGGCCGCTTGGAATAGAGCTTGATCGCGCCGCCTTCAGCATTGCGCCCCGCCAGCGTCCCCTGCGGGCCGCGCAAAATCTCGACCCGGTCGAGATCGAGCAGCTCAAACACTGCGCCTGTCAGTTGGGGATAATAGACGTCGTCAATATAGATGCCGACCCCCGGTTCATAGGCGGGGTTAAAATCATTCTGGCCAACGCCACGGATGCTGGCGGAAATGGACGGGCCAAAGGACGCGCCCATGGGCTTGAGAGAGACGTTGGGGGCCGCGTCGGCGACCTGGGCCAGATTGACCTGGCTCTTGGCTTCCAGCTCCGCCGCGCTGACCGCGGTAATGGAAATGGGCGTGTCCTGTAACCGCTGTTCGCGGAACTGGGCGGTGACGACGATGTCAGCGACCATGCCCGGCGACAGCGTTTCCTGCTCGGCGGCCTGTGGTGCCGTCTGCGGTGGTGCAGATGACTGCGCCGATGCTGGCGTGGTGATTGCGAGGATGGACGCCGACGCCAACAGGGCGTGCGTCATCGTGGTACGAAGCGCGTACTGCATGGGAAATCCCCTCTCCTAAACCGGCTTGAGATCCGTCCTGCCCGGACGTGACCCGCCAATGACGCTGCCGTGCGTCGATTGTTAGTAAGGCATACAATTTTCTGCGTTGCAAGAGCCTCCGTGACCCCGCAACGACTATCTGACGCAATATTTGGCAATATTACGAGAGAGCAAATAATGCTGTTATTTATATTGGTGGTATTGACAGTAACAGGTTCAAAACAGGCCCATCGACAACTGTTTGAAAAGCCGTGCTTCTGCCTTTTTACCGGTCAGACATAGACGCGGCGCAGCAGTTCCACCAACATCGCGGTTTCGGCCGGACTGAACCGGGCCTTGAGCCAATTTTCATGCTCGGCAATGCAAGTGCGCGCCGCCGCCAGCGACTCGCGCCCCGCGTCGGTCAGGCTGAGCGTCTGGCGCCGGCGATCCTGCGTGGATTCGCCGCGTTTCAGGAAACCGCGATCCTGCATCCGGTTGACGATCGCCATCACGCTGGCCCGGTCCATCTTCAGCCGACGGCCGATGTCGGCCTGTGCGATAGCGGGCTGATCCTCGATCAGCCACAGCACCGCGACCTGCTTCTGGGTCAGGCCAAGGTCGCTGAATGTCTCGGTAAAATGCTGATAGACCGCCGCACTTGCCAGCCGAATGTGGAAACCGACCAGCCCGTCAATGCCGCTGAGGCGCGGATCGGGAAACAGGGTGAGCGGATCGAGATCATTGTCCATGGTATTCATAGTAACAGTGTGGAGACTAAAGGGCTGAGCGTCAATCCTGCGGCTTGAAAATATGTGTGGGTTACATACAATATGGCCAACAATCATAAGCAGAGGATCAACCGTGGCGCATTTCCCCGAAACGCCCTCCTTCACCGGATTCAACACGCCGTCACGGATCGAGGCGGACATTGCCGATCTGGACATTGTCGGCGCGGTGCCGCCCGAACTGGACGGCGCCTTCTACCGGGTACAGCCCGACCCGCAATTTCCGCCACGGCTGGGCGACGACATCGCTTTCAACGGCGATGGCATGATCACCATGTTCCGCTTCCATGACGGCCGGGTCGATTTCCGCCAGCGCTGGGCGAAAACCGACAAATGGAAGCTGGAGCATGAGGCGGGGCGCGGGCTGTTCGGCGCCTATCGCAACCCGCTGACCGACGACGAGTCCGTCAAGGGCCAGATCCGTGGCACCGCCAACACCACCGCCTTCATCCATGGCGGCAAACTCTATGCGCTGAAGGAGGACAGTCCTGCGCTGGCGATGAACCCGGCGACGCTGGAGACGGACGGCTATACCCGTTTTGGTGGCGCGATGACGGGCCAGACCTTTACCGCCCACCCCAAGATCGACCCGGCGACAGGGGATATGATCGCCTTCGGCTATGCGGCCAGGGGGGTGCTGACGCGCGACATGACCTATTATGTCGTGTCAGCCGACGGGACGCTGAAACAGGAGCTTTGGTTCGAGCTGCCCTATTATGCGATGATGCATGATTTCGCGATCACGCCCGATTATGCGCTGTTCCATGTCGTTCCCAGCACGTCCAGTTGGGAACGGCTGGAGCAGGGCTTGCCGCATTTCGGTTTCGACACGACGCTGCCCGTTTACCTGGGCGTCCTGCCGCGCCGGGCCGATGCGACCGCTGCCGACATACGCTGGTTCAAGCGCGACAATTGCTTTGCCAGCCATGTCATGAACGCCTTTCAGGAGGGGACGAAAATCCATTTCGACACGCCTGAAGCCAAGAATAATATGTTCCCCTTCTTCCCCGACATCCATGGCGCGCCGTTCAACCCGCAGGAGGCGGCGAGTTTCCTGACCCGATGGACGGTCGACATGGCCTCCAATGGCGATGATTTTGCAGGCACCCGGCGGCTGACCGGCATGATGGGTGAATTTCCGCGCATCGATGATCGCTTCACCGGGCTGCCCTATCGCTATGGCTGGATGCTGGTAATCGATCCCACCCAGCCGGTTGAGCTGAAGGGCGGTAGCGCGGGCGGCATGATCATGAACACGCTGGGCATGGTCGATCATGCGACGGGCCAGGAGCAAAAATGGTGGTGCGGGCCGGTCTCGTCCCTCCAGGAACCCTGCTTCATTCCGCGATCGGCCGACGCGCCGGAGGGGGACGGCTGGATCGTCATGGTCTGCAACCGGCTGGCCGACCATCGGTCCGACCTGTTGCTGTTCGATGCGACCGACATCGCCAAGGGACCGATAGCGCAGGTCCGCGTGCCGATCCGCCTGCGCTTTGGCCTGCATGGCAATTGGGCAAACGCCGACCAGATCGGACTGGCGGCTTAGGGGCTTTCTCGAAATGCGCGAAAGAGCGCATTTCGGTTACCGCACCGGCCCTCACCCCCACCCGACCTCCCACAGAGTGTATCCTGATTGGGAGGTCGGGTGGGGGTGAGGGCCGGTGCGGGTCTTAGACCTTCAGACCGGCTCCCCCGCCGCACGGGCGCGGGGGAGCAGGCTGGCATGGTCGCGCTCGACCCGGAACAGGATGATCAGCAGCAAGATGACGATCACCGGCGCGACCCAGTTGATCGCCAGGATCGCCCCGCCCAGATCGCCCCCGCGCGCATCGCTGATCATGCCCACGACATAGGGACCTGTCCCCAGGCCGAAGATGGTCGAGACGACGACATAGAGGCTGACGGTCAGTCCCCGCATCCGCGGCAACACCTGTTCGAACATCAACGCATAGATGGGCGGCATCCACATCGTCAGGATCAGGCTGTACAGGGTGAAGCGCAGGTAGAAATCGGCTGCATCCGGGGCGCGATAGACCCAAAGCGCGACGAATGGCGACACCCCCATGGCGAACAGTGCCACCCACACCCGGCGCGACAGGCGATGCGCGCCGATGCGGTCGGACAGGGGACCGGCGATCATCGGGCCGATGATGCCCAGACCCGCCGAGAGCAGACCGAACTGCATCCCCGTCACCGCTGGCGACAGGCCATAGGCCTTCATCAGGAAGGATGGGGTAAAGCCCATCACGCCGTAATTGATTACACATTGCAGCGCGCCCGCGGCGATGCAGAGCAGCAGCGAGGGCTTGCCGGTGATGACGGCGAAGGCCACCGGATCGCGCCGTTTGAGATTTTGCAGCAGGTTGGCGATGACGAAAGCGCCAAAGCCGATGACGCTCCACTGGACGACATGCGGGCTGACCGAAAATCCGCCGAGCAGCAAGGGCGGGCGCGGCGACACTATCTGCGCCCCATGCATCGCGCCAAGTGAAGCGAGTATGATCAGCGCCAGCAAGCCGACATTCAGCGTCCATTCCCTGCCGCTGGCGCGCGCCTGCCGTAGGCTCAGCCAATGGACGCCCGGCGTGACCGCCGCCAACACCGCGAAGCTGGCGCGGAAGGGGTAGGGATCGGGCGGGGTGGCGATGCCGTCGATCGCGCCGCGCTGCGGCTCCTTGAGCCGCGCCATCAGCATGGCGATGATGAAACCGGGCGCAGCAGCGACGGCGAAGGCGAATTGCCAGCCCGCCAGTCCCAGCGGTGCGTTCCCCCCAGCATAGCGCGCACTCCACCATTGCGCTGCAACCCCGCCGATGATCAGCGATCCGCCAAGACCCATGGCGATGGCCGCCGCAATGACCGCCATGACGAGGCCGCGCCGCTGCTGCGGGAAATAATCATAGGCCAGGCTCGTACCCGCCGGCTGGGCTGCTGCCTCCCCAATGCCCACGCACAGGCGCGAAAGCATCAGGGTGAAGAAGCCCCCGGCAAAGGCGGCCCCGGCGGTCGCGATCGACCAGAAACTGATGCTGGTCGCCAGCAACCGCGTGCGGATCCAGCCATCGGCCAGCCGCCCCAGAGGCAGCGAGAAAAGCGCGTAAAAAAGCGCGAACACCGTGCCGTAGAGCAGCCCCATCTCCGCGTCGCCGATATGCAGGTCCGCCTTGATCGCGGGGGCCAGGATGGCGAGGATATTGCGATCGAGCAGGCTGACCATATTGGTCGCCGCCACCAGCGCCAGCGCATAATAGGCCGTCCTGCGTGGTGGCACGATGATGCTCACAGGGCGAACAGGCGCTGGGCGTTGGTCTGCATCAGCTTGCGCTTGGCCGTGTCGGATATGTCGAGCAGGTCATGGGCGCGCACCTCGTCCGGCACATATTGATAGGGATAGTCCATCGCGTACAGCACCCGATCCTCCCCCAGCACTTTTTGCGCAAACTGGATCGCGGGTTCCCACGCCATGCCACTGGTCGTGACGCTGACATTGCTGCGCATATAGTCGTGGATCGTCTTGTTGAGCGGTTTCATCCGTTCATAGCGCTGCGACCGCACGCCGGCCTGATGCATATAATCCAGCCGATAGAGCCAGTAGGGCAGCGCCTCCCCCATATGGCCGACGACGATCTGGAGGTCGGGATAGCGGTCGAAAATGCCGATGGTGATGAGGCGCAGCAGGTGCATCCCCGTCTCCACGCCAAAGCCGAAGATCGCGCCGTCCAGCCCCGCGTCGAGCATCGGCCCGATCATTGCGTCGGGCGGGGTCGAGGGGTGGATGTAGAGCGGCTGGCCGGTGTCGGCCAGAGCGCGGAAAATCGGATCGAATTTGGGATCGTCGAGATATTCGCCCTGGGTATGGCTGTTCACCATCACGCCCTTGAAGCCGAGATCGCGCGCCCCGCGCCGGATTTCGGCGGCGGACCAGTCGGGGTCTTGCGGGGCGATGGAGGTCATGCCGACGAAGCGCGTCGGGTGGGCGGCGCAGCGGTCGGCGAGATGATCATTGGCGCGCGCCACCATCGCCTTGGCCTCGGCCATGTCCAGCAGTGGCTGCACGCCGGGCGAGGTCAGCGAGAGGATGGCGACGTCGATGCCGGTCGCGTCCATATCCGCCAGCCGCCGCTCACCAAGGTCCAGCAACCGGTCGATAATCTGCGTCGCGCGGGGCGATGGCGACTGGCCGTAAAAGCCCCAGAGCGACACCATCCCTCGATCCGCACTGCCATCACGCACCATGCGCAGATAGGCGTCGATCTGCTCTCGCGTGGCAAAGGCTTCCTCGGTCGCGATGCGGAGGTAGCCTCGGTCTCCGCCAATGTTCAATGCGTGCGTCATGGCTTATCCTTCGTGGATGGCTTTGGTGACGAGGCAGGCATCAATGCCTTCCGGCCCGTCCTCCGCGCCATGGCCCGACCATTTGACCCCGCCAAAGGGCGAGTCCGACCCGCCGATCATCGCGGTGTTGATCCCCACCATCCCCGCCTCGATCGCGCGCGCGACCCGGCGCTGGCGCGCGGCGTCGCTGGTCCAGGCATAGGCGGCCAGCCCATAAGGCAGGCGATTGGCCTCAGTAATCATCGCAGCTTCGTCAGCGAAGCTGTTGATCAGCGCTACCGGTCCGAACGGCTCTTCATTCATGATCGCTGCGGTCAGCGGGGTGCCGGACAGTACAGTGGGCGCGTAGAAATAGCCCGCATTGCCGATCCGCGCGCCGCCGATTTCGAGACGGGCGCCTTTCTCCACCGCGTCACCGATCAACCGGTCCATCGCGTCGAGCCGCCGGGCATTGGCCATTGGCCCCATGACGCTGCCATCGACCAGACCATCACCGACGACAATATTCTCCACCCGCTCGACAAAGCCTGTCAGGAAGCGGTCATAAACGCCCGATTCCACGATGAACCGGGTCGGCGACACGCAGACTTGCCCGGCATTGCGATATTTGCCCGCCACCACCGTATCGAGCGCGCGGTTGAGATCGGCATCGTTGAAGATCAGCACCGGGCCATGGCCGCCCAGCTCCATCGTCGTGCGCTTGCAATCCTCCGCCGCCAGCTTGGCCAGATGCTTGCCCACGCTGGTGGAACCGGTGAAGCTCATCTTGCGGATGATGGGGGAGGAGAGGAGATGCCGCGACACTTCGTCCGGCACGCCGAATATCGCCTGCGCCACATCGCCCGGCAGGCCCGCGTCGATCAGGCATTGCAAGATGCCGAGTGCGGACGCCGGGGTTTCTTCCGCCGCCTTCAGGATCACCGAGCATCCCGCCGCGATCGGCGCGCCCAGCTTGCGTCCCGGATTGCCCAGCGGAAAATTCCATGGCGCAAAGGCGGCGACCGGGCCGACCGGCTCCTTCGTCACCGTCGATCGCTGGCCCGCCGGACGCACCAGCGCGCGGCCATAGAGGCGGAACGTCTCGCCCGCATAGAAATTGAACAGGCCGACATTCATCATCACTTCTATGCGCGCTTCGGCCAGCGTCTTGCCCTGTTCCAGCGTGGCGATGCGGGCAAGTTGCTCCTGCCGCTCGACCATCAGCCGGGCCGCGCCCTGCAACACCGCCGCGCGCTCCTGCGGTGTGGACTCGCGCCAACGCAGGAAGCCGCGTTGCGCCGCCGCCAGTGCAGCGTCCAGATCCGCCGCGTCGGCCAGCGGCAATTCGGCCAACGTCTCGCCCGTGGCGGGGTTGACGACGCTGTGGGTGCGCCGCCCTCCCCCCGCGACGCGCTGGCCATCGATCATCAGATAGAGGTCTGGATAGGTCATGAGGGTCAGACGCTCACAGCTTCGCGGGCAGCGCGTTCACGGTCGATATCGCCCTGCCAGCGTTCCGCAACGATCTCTTCGCCAGTCACCGGATGCTTCATATGGAAGGGCACGACCTTGTGCGTCGGCCACAACCAGGCATCCTCGATCAGCGCGTCGGGACCGGTCGGGTCGGCGGGATAGACTTGCTTGGGGAAGGGGACATATTCCGGCCTGGTATTGGCCCAGCCGGTGTCGAAATCGGCGTGCCATTGCGGCAGATAGTTCAGGATCGCGATGCGCCAGATGCCATCCACCTTCCTGTAGGTGTTTTCATAGATGCCGCCTTCCCACCATTGGCGCGGCCCCAGCATCGGGTTGGACGGGTCGCAATGATCCTTGTGCCGCCCCGCCTGCATCATCGACCGGGCGCGGGCATGGGCGGTGACGCCATCGTCGGCAATATCGACAATATCCTGCAACTGCGGATGATCGAGGAGGAAGCCGTCGATCGGCCCGTTGGTGCCATGGGTAAAGCGCTTCTGGAACCGATCGACATAGAGGCGACGTATCCCCTCCTTGCCGCGCCAGATGCCGCCGAAGAAGCGTACTTCGCCATCGTCGGTGAACAGATCGACCGTTTCCTTATAGAGGCATTTGTCGATCAGATAGCCGTAGAGATATTGCAGCTTGCGCACGTCCAGCTCATCCTCGCGCCGTTGCAGGCGGCTGGACAGGCTGGCGACGCTCTGTTCGAGTTTGGCGATACGATCCGTGTCAGACATTCCACTCTCCCTATTGTATAGGATACTTACATAAATTCTACCTGTCAGGCAGCCTGGGCAGCGATCCGTTCCACCTCTTCGCGATAGGGACGGATGGCGCGGACCATGCAGAGCGTGGCGATGGGCAGCAGCACGCTGGCGGTCATCACCAGCGCCTTCCACAACTGGGTCGGGTCACCGACCAGATAGTCCTGCACCAGCCCGACCAGGAAACTGCCCATCGCGCCGAAGAAGGTGAACATGAACAGGTAGATCGCTGTCACCTGACCGCGCATGGCGTTGGGGGCGACGCGCTGGATGGCGGCATTTTGCGGCACGGCACCGGCCATGCCGAACATCGCGCCGACGCTCGACACCGCCAGCGAGGCGTAGCCATTGGGCATCAGCGGCGCGAGGATGGCGCAGATGGTGACACAGCCAAAGAAGATCGCGGCAGCCCGCACATTGGCGTCGGCATGGCGCTTGGCCAGCCATTCGACGAACACCCCGCCCAGCAGCAGGCCGAGCAGCGAGGCGACCAATGTCATCGATCCCATGACCGCGCCGATTTCCGCTTCGTTCCAGCCATAGGTGCGGATCATGAACGGCACGCGCCAGAATTGCAGGCCGAATACCTCGATCGCGCTCAATGCCAGTCCCGCGAACAAAGGATAATAGACCCGCCGCTTGGCGTGGATCGCCTTGGCCGCGTCCAGCCCGGTGAACGTCAGGATGCGGCGACCCAGCGGCGCGCGGTCGGGCGGCGTGATGCTATCGGGCGACACGGCCTGACGCGGCGGTTCCTTGACGGTCAGGAACAGCAAAGCGACCAGCAGCGCGGGCAGGCTCAGCCAGATCATCAGCCATTGCCAGCCCAATATTGTAAGCCCGCCATGGACGGTCGGCGCCCATCCCGCCGCCACGCCAATCAGCATACCGCCGATGACAGGCCCCAGCGTGGTGCCGCCGATGAATCCGAATTGCAGCAAAGCAAAGGCGCGGGTCAGGATGCGCGGTGGGAATGCGTCGGCCAGCAGCGAATAGGATGCAGGCGCATGGGCCGATCCGCCTGCCGCCAGGAACACCCGCGTGCCGACAAATTGTGTGAAGCTCTGCGCAATGCCGCCCAGCGCGGTGATGACGCCGATCGCCGCGACCCCGCCCGCCAGCACGAATTTGCGCGGAAAAATATCGGCCAGCCGCGCCAGCGGGATGCCCACGAACAGATAGCAGATGATGCTGGCCGGTCCCGCCAGAAAGCCAAGCTGCGAATCGGACAGGCCGAAATCCGCCTTGATCCGTTCCGCCAGCATCGCGAACACGACCTGTTCGAAAAAGGTCACAAAGGTCGCCAGGATGATGACGAACAAGGCCCAATAGGCCGCTGTCATGGAGTAGGAGGGGGCAGCAACATCCGTGGCCGGGCGCACTTGGTCCACCCACCGACTCTCGGTCGCGATCGGCGCTGGTGCCAGGGCCACAAGCCTTCTCCTCTTCCTCGCCTGCCCCTGTTGCCGGGGCGATATTTCGGCTTGGCGAATTTGTAAGTGAACTATACGAATATGGCGAGAGTAAAAATTCACGACCGTTAGAAATATGGATGAGGGAGAGAGCGATGCTGAACTTTGACGGGCGAACCGCCTTTGTAACCGGGGGTGCCAATGGCATCGGCCTGGGGCTGACCCGCGCCCTGCTGGCGCGGGGCGCGAAAGTCGCGATCGCCGATATTCGCGAGGATGCGATCGAAGCGGCGCTCAGGACGCTCGACAACCAGCATGTGATCGGCATCCCGCTCGACGTCGCGTCGCGCGGTGGCTTTGCCGATGCGGCGGAGGAGGCGGAGCGGGCGCTCGGCCCGGTCAGCCTGTTGTTCAACAATGCCGGGATCAACCTGTTCCAGACGATCGATGAGTCCAGCTATGACGATTGGGACTGGGTGATGGGGGTCAACCTCCATGGCGTCATCAACGGCGTCATGACCTTTGCCCCCCGCATCAAGGCGACGGGGCTGGGCGGCTATATCGTCAACACCGCATCAATGGCCAGCTTCCTGTGCGGCGGCGCACCGGGCATCTACAACACCACCAAATTCGCGGTCCGGGGCATGAGCGAATCGCTGCGCTACAGCCTGGCCCCGCACAATATCGGCGTGTCCGTGCTATGCCCCGGTCTGGTCAAAAGCCACATCTACGCCAGCGACGAAGTGCGCCCGGCGACGCTGAGCGATAACGCAAAGCCGGTGGACAGCACTGCCGTGGCGCGACTGGCGCAGATCCACGAATTTGGCATGGAGCCGGACGTGATCGCCGCGCGCACATTGGACGCGATGCAGGAAAACCGCTTCCACATCTTCCCGCACCCCGAATTTGAGGATGAGTTGCGGACCGTGTTTGACGAGATTCTCGCCGACTTCCGCCCTTATCCGGCCGATGCAGGTCACGACCAGCGCGTCGGGTTCGAGAAGATGCGGCGGGCGAGTTACGCCAAGGCGCGACAGGCCGCGCGCGAGCGGGCGTAGCTTACGCGGCGAACAAATCACCCTGTCGCGGCCGGGCTGGCGGCGTCGCAGTCTGGCGCGGCGCGCCGACCAGCACGCGCGCCCGTCCGGTCAGTGTATAGACCGCCTGCCGCTGCGCCCCGCGATTGAGATGATCGACGCGATAGCCCTGATAATGGCGCTTGAGCAGTCCGGCCTTCACCAGCTCGGACGCTGCCCGGCTGAGGTTCGTTTTGCCCGACGCCCGCACCCGCGTCCGCACCTCATCCTGCACCAGCGCCTCATCCGCCGCCGCGTCCCCGGTCAGCCGCTCCTCCTTGCGCAACTCCTCGCGCACCCGCTCCACCAGTGCCATGCGCCGGGGATCGCGATGCCCCATCGGCGTCAGCGCGTCGCACAGCCAGTCGCGCAACGGAACCAGCGCCTTGCCCACCCGCACCATCGGTCCCGCGCTGCCGTCAGGCCTGGCGACGTCGGCGATCAGCGTCAGCAGCATGAAGGCGTAGCGGGGGCGGGAGCAGCAATGCGACAATTGGTCGAGCAGCAACGACAAATCGCTGCCGCCGGGAATGCGGGAAGAAACGGGCGCATGAAACATAAGGTGAATCAAGCATAGTCGGCCCGCCTTGTGAATCCCTTATTTCCGCCGAGTCGCACTTTGTCGCCCGTGACACTTTGCCCTCCGGTAAAGTGTCACGGGGGAGCCTTTACCGGAGGGCGCCGCGGTGTATCAGCGCTTCAACTTCAGATGCTGCGAGAAGAATCGCGTCATGACGTCAAAGGCTTCCCGCGATTCTGGCAAGGCAGGATTGTAGAAAAGCGTTATTATACTTGGCGTATCCACGCAAAACTGCGACATAGGCTCGATCAGGAGCAAAATACTATCTCGTCCGCCCTTGCCGCCACGCACTTCGATAACGAAGAAGCGGCCTACGCTTACGTTGAGGCGCTGGTACGCTATTTAATAATCCGGATATTTACAAATTATCTCGAACGCTCTTTAGTTCTGGATGATTCAGTAGGTTTATAATATCACAAGCAGGAATTATGCATGTCATCCCACTAAGGCCTCTTACATAAGCACCCTCTGTAACCAAAGCGTGCTCTTGCGATGCTGTAGCAGACAAACCCATCTTAATCTCCCAAAGTTCAGGGAATTGACCCCAGTGAATTCCTAGCAGTCTGACTACCACATTATTGCCTACGCCCCACTTGCGGCGTGTTACTTTTGCGACATCTATTTTTCCTATATCTATAGATGGGTTTGGAATCGAAAACGGCAGCACCCTTGTCGTCCCCGGACGATAAACATAAACAGGGCTTCCAGAAAACCCAGTTCTACTATGCATGTCAGCAACTATAGAATTCCCTCGATACCCAGTTTGTTGCGTAATAGGAGCATCCATTAAACTGATAGTTCCAAAGCGGGTTGCTGGCTTATTGGTCTCGATACCATCGAAATCAACAAAACGACCGACCATAAAAACGTCATCACCAACATGCGCATCTGACGTTTCACCATCAACAAATTGAGATGTAGAAACCCACGCAGGAGACATATCTTTTGGGAGTTGGAGGGGGATTGCGGCTAAGTCCTGTTGCCCTGGAAGGAATGTCCATTCTGACGGATCTGTGTCCACAATATGAATTCTACCGTCAGGTAAGCTAAGTCGGATAACAGATGCTCCATCCTTGCAAACCACATGCCAATTGCTAACAGCATACCGAAGGGCAAGATCGGGACGAGAATTTAGCGGAGCGCCAATAATGACGCCAGAGCCTCCGTACTTGGTCCCTTTTATCGCATCTTCTCTACAGTGGTAGAGGAAGAATGTTGCTCCAAGCAATTCAAGTGACGCGCTAATATCAGGCATGCAGTGACCTCGGAAATCTGATCGGCACCAAACTTCCGGGAAACTCCAACAATGACTCGGAAGTGCTACTCACCTAATATCCCCAAGCGCGCTTGGGTACGCCAAATATAACAACGCCAAAATCTCCGGTTCAGGCGTCAGGCTCTACCCATGTGGTGGTCAGCGCGCGGGGCGAGAGATATTTGGTGGTGGTCCAGCCGCCATCGACCACGATCGTCTGCCCGTTGATGAACCCCGCGCCTGGCGAACAGAGGAAGGCGATCGTGCTGGCAATATCCTCTACCTCGCCCAGCCGGGGAAAGGGAGTCGTCTCGACATTCACCCGCTTGAACATCTCATCCTCAAACCGGTGCCGCACCATGTCGGTCATGGTCACGCCGGGCGCGACGCAATTGGCGCGGATACCGCGCGGGCCATAGTCGCAGGCGATATGCTGGGTCAGTGCGCCAAGCCCGCCCTTGGCCGCCGAATAGGCGCCGCCACGCCGCCCGCCGATCATCGCATAGGTGGAACTCACATTCACGATGCCGCAGCCTTCGCCCATATGGCCGATGACTTCACGGCACAGCCGGAACGGCGCGCGCAGCATCAGCCCCAGAAAATAGTCGAGCGTCTCATCGTCCGTCTCGTGCAGCGGCTTGGGACTGCCCGCGCCCGCATTGTTGACCAGAAAGTCGATGCGGCCGAAACGCTCAAGCGCCAGCGCGACGATCTGCGCCGGGGCGTCGTCGGCAGTGATATCGACCGACAGTGTCGCAATCTTCGCAGGATCGCCGATCACTTGTTCCAGCGTCGCCAGCTTGTCCGCGTCCCGGCCCACGCCGACGATAGCCATGCCCGCCTCGGCCAGCATCTTGGCGGTCGCCAGACCAATGCCGCTGCCTGCCCCGGTGATGATCGCAACCTGCATCGTTCTTTCCCTTTATCCTGTCTTGTCGCTTTCATATCCGCCTTCCGCGCCCGCCGCGAACCGCTGGAGCGATGCCTTGCCGGGTCGGCTTGAACCGGCGCGGGTGACGGTTCACCCACGGGGTCATATCAAGGAGCATCGCCATGGCAGACTATCGTTTTGACGATCGCGTTGCGGTCATCACCGGCGCGGGCCGGGGGCTGGGCCGCGCCTATGCGCTGCTGCTGGCGGCGCGCGGCGCGAAGGTGATCGTCAACGATCCGGGCGGTGCGATCCGGGGCGAGGGCGGGGACGATGGCCCGGCGGCGGACGTGGTCGCGGAGATCAAGGCACTGGGCGGCGAAGCGGTCGCCTGCACCGAATCGGTCGCCACACCTGAAGGCGGCCGTACCATCATCGAGAGCGCGCTCGACCATTATGGCCGCATCGACACGCTGATCCATAATGCGGGCAATGTCCGTTACGGATCGATGAAGGAATTGAGCCAGGAGGATTTCGACGCCGTCCTCGACGTCCATCTGCGCGGCGCATTCCACGTCACCCGGCCTGCCTTTCCGATCATGTGCAAGGCTGGCTATGGCCGGATCGTGCTGACCTCTTCGATCGGCGGGATTTACGGCAACGAAAATTGCGTCAATTACGGCATGTCCAAATCAGGCATGATCGGCCTCAACACTATATTGGCGCTGGAGGGGGAGGCCGAGGGCGTCCGCTCCAACATCATCGTGCCGGGCGCTGTGACCCGCATGGCCGAGGGGATTGATGTGTCGGCCTATCCGCCGATGGGACCGGAACTGGTCGCGCCAGTCGTCGGCTGGCTGGCGCATGAAAGCTGTTCGATCACCGGGCAGATGCTGGCATCCATCGCGGGGCGGGTCGCGCGGGTTTTTATCGCGGAAAGCCAGGGCGTCTATCAGCCCGACTGGTCGATCGAGGATGTCGACAACCGGATCGACGCTATCATGGACAGCGCCGATCCGGTGACGTTTGGCCTGCACGGCCATGTCGATCATATCCGCTACAGCTTCGGGCGCGCCGTCGCGGGGAAATAAGGGTCAGCTATATGGAGTTGACCCGTTCCAGCCGTGGCGACAGAAGATGGACGGCCCCCAGCGCGACGAAATAGGCGCTGCCCGCCACCGCGAAGAGCGGCGTATAGCTACCGATGCCGTCGAGGATGTAACCGGCATATTTGGCCATGACCATGCCGCCGATGGCGCCGACCGTGCCGCCGATCCCGACGACCGAACCCACCGCGCCGCGCGGGAACAGGTCCGACGGCAAGGTATAAAGGTTGGCCGAAAAGGCCTGATGCGCGGCGGTGGCGATGCCGATCACCAGCACGGCTAGCCAGAGATTGTCGATCGACTGGGCAAAGAAGATCGGCAACACCGCGCAGGCGCAAAGCAGCATCGTCAGCTTGCGCGCGGCATTGACGCTCTTGCCAGCTTTCATCAACCGGCCCGACATCCATCCGCCAAAAATGCTGCCGCCATCCGACAGCAGGTAGATCGCCACCAGCGGCGGGCCGAAGCTGATCAGGTCGAGGCCATAGCGGGTGCCGAGATAGCCCGGCAGCCAGAAAAGAAAGAACCACCAGATGGGATCAATGCAGAATTTGCCGATCGCATAGGCCCAAGTCTCCTTGACGGTGATCAGCTTGGCCCAGCCGATCGGTTCGACCGGGTCGGCGGGGTCCTGACGGATATAGGCCAGTTCTTCGGCGGTAACCTTGGGATGCTGGTCGGGGCTGCGGTAAAAGACCAGCCAGGCGATCAGCCAGAGGATGCCGAAAATACCGGTAGCGTAGAAAGCGACGCGCCAGCCATAGGCGACGGTCAGCCATGGCACCAGCAGCGGGGTGATGATCGCGCCGATATTGGCCCCGGCGTTGAACAGGCCGATGGCGAAGGCGCGTTCCTTTTGCGGGAACCATTCGGTGACCGCCTTGATGCCAGCGGGGAAATTGCCCGATTCGCCGACACCCAGGCCAAAGCGTGCCATGGCGAACTGGGTCACGCCATGCACGCCGCCATGGGCCATATGAGCGATGGTCCAGATGGTGACGGCAATCGCATAGCCAAAGCGCGCGCCGATGACATCGACCACCCGGCCAAAGCCCAGATAGCCGACCGCATAGGCCGCCTGGAACCAGAAAACGATGTTGGCATAGTCGGTTTCCGACCATTGCATTTCCGCCGACAAGGTGGGCTTCAACACGCCGATCATCTGCCGATCGACATAGTTGATCGCCGTCGCCGCGAACAGCAACGCCACCACCACCCAGCGATAGCGCCCGACCGGCGGACCCTGCACCCCTGCTTCGTTCATCATCCTGGCTCCTGTTATGGCTCGGTCGGCCGCTTGGGTTCAGCGCGGCTCTTGTGCGGCAATCGTGCAGTGCAGGACACCCAGCGGGCCGAAATCGGCGTCCACCTTCTGTCCCGGCGTCACCGGATGGACACCCGATACCGCGCCGGTCGATATCCACCAGCCTGCCTTTATCGCGATGCCTCGCGCAATCAGATTTTCGAGCAGGAACCGCACCGATCCGATCGCGCCCAGCGCGAAGGCGGCGGCAGTGCCGCTGCCGACCGGTTCGCCGTCGATGCGGGTCGTCACCGGCTGATCGGCATAAGCGCCACTGCGCCAGTCGGGCACGGCGGGGCCGATCAGTAGGCCGTTATTATTGCCAAAGTCGGAGACAGTGACAGCCGGGCCGTGGCGGTTGATCCCGGCAAAGGGCGAGCTGGCGATCTCAATGCCGATATGGACCGCATCGATATGACCGGCGGCTTCCTCCAGGGTGAAATGGGTCTTTCCGGCGGTCGGTATCGTGCCGATGCGAAAGAGAAATTCCGCTTCGACCGCGCCGAAGCCTTCGGCAAAGACCAATCCCTGCGATTGCGCATCAGCGGTCGCGACGGTCGAGGCGAAGATCGGCCCTGCCAGCCGGTCGCAACCATAGCGATCCGCCAGATCGCCCAATATCCGGCCGACTTTCCAGCCAGCGACCGCCTCTGTCATGCGCGCGAGTGCTGCGTCCTGAACGACATAGGCCTCATCCAGCGTCGCAGGGATCGGGCCGGGATAGTCGGCAAGTCCCTGTGCGGACTGTCGTGCCGCCAGAAAACGCTCTGCTGTCGCTTCGGCCGGGCTGCTGGCGCTCACTGCGAAATCCTTTCCATCCTCGTTGATCCTGTCGGTAATGGAAACCGGTGTCATTGACAAGCCGGATCACGGACAGATGCGCTGGCGGGGCGCGTAAACTGCGCTATAAGGCGCTATGGCAAAGCAGAACCAGGATGAGGGACAGGCGCCCAAGCTGACGATTAACGACATTGCCCGCATGGCGGACGTGTCGAAAAAGACGGTCAGCCGGGTTATCAATCGATCGCCGCTGCTGAACCGCGAGACGCGCGACAAGGTTGAGGCGATCATCCGGGAAACCGGCTATGTCCCCAATCCGCAGGCGCGGGCGCTGGCATTGGGGCGCAACTTCCTGATCGGGCTGGTATATGACAATCCCAATGCGCAGATGATCCTGTCGATGCAGCGCGGCATATTGGAGGCGTTGCACGGCACCGAGTTCGAGCTGGTGATTCGCCCCGTCGATCGCGGATCGAACCTGGTGATGGACGATATTCGCGGATTCGTGACGCGCCAGCGATTGTTTGGCGTGGTGCTGCTGCCGCCCATGTCGGAAAATGATGCACTGGCGCGGATGCTGGACGAGCAGGGTTGTCGCTATGTGCGGATGGGGTCGGCGGTGCTGGATGATCCTGAACATATGGTGGCGTCCAACGACAAGGAGGCGGTCGCTGACGCAGTCCGCTACCTGATCGCGCAGGGGCATCGGCGCATCGGTTTGATTGCAGGGCCACACGGTTTCCGCTCCGCGCAGGAGCGGCGCGAAGGCTTTGAGCAGGCGCTCACCGAAGCGGGGATCAGCCTGCCGCGCAGCCTGATTGCCGATGGCCAATATACGTTCGAATCGGGCCTGTCCGCGTCGGAAAGCCTGTTCGACCTGACGCCGCGCCCGACCGCGATCTTCGCCAGCAATGACGAAATGGCGGCGGGCGTGCTCTATGCCGCCCGAATGCGGGGGATTGCGGTGCCGGAGGAATTGTCGATCATCGGCTTCGACGACACACCGCTCACCACCCGCGTCTGGCCGCCGCTCAGTACGGTGCGCTGGCCGATCGTCGCTATGGGGCGCGCGGCGGCGCTCAAGCTGATCGGCACGGCGATTGGCGAGGGGTCGGAGGTCAACGAGCCGTCGATGTTCAGTTCGACATTGATCCGTCGCGCATCGGTTGCACCGCCCGCCATATCCTGATAGGCGATGCTGCATGACACCGGTGTCCAATAGGACATCTATATTGGATGAAGGACGAGGGGCCGACCATGTTCGACAAGACCTATTACGCAACCCACCCGGACATGATGGAGTGCGTCAGCAATGACGAATTGCGCGATCGCTATCTGATCGGCGGTCTGTTCCGCGATGGCGAGTGCGTGCTGAACTACACCCATGCCGAACGCTTCGTGATCGGCGGGGTCGCGGTGGCCGATGCGCCGGTGGCGCTCCCCGCGCAGACCGAACCCGCGTCCGCCGCTGGCCACCCCTTTCTGGAACGGCGCGAACTGGCGATCGTCAATGTGTCGGGCGTTACTGGCACCGTGACCGTCGATGGCGAAGCCTTTACGCTCGGCAACAAGGATTGCCTCTACGTCACCATGGGCGCGAAGGACGTGGTCTTTGCAGGCAGTGGCGCGCGCTACTATCTCGCCTCCTGCCCGGCGCACAAGGCGTTCACGACGCGCCTGATCTCGCTGGCCGACGCCACCACGCTCGAACGCGGCTCTCTGGAGGAGTCCAACGAGCGCACCATCTATCAGCTGGTCATCCCCGGCATATGCGAGAGCGCGCAGCTGGTCATGGGCCTCACCGTGCTGAAGCCCGGCAGCGTCTGGAACACCATGCCCCCGCATATTCACGAGCGGCGCAGCGAGATTTATTTCTATTTCGAACTGGATGGCCCTGCCGACCGCGTATTCCATTATATGGGCGAGGGCGACGCGATGCGGCACATCGTCATGGCGAACGAGGAAGCGGTGATCTCGCCCCCCTGGTCGATCCATATGGGCTCCGGCACCAAGGCCTATGCCTTCATCTGGGCGATGGCGGGCGAGAATCAGGATTATACCGACATGAACGTGCTGGATATCTGCCAGCTGGCGTAAACCGGACGCACAAGAGCCGTTCGTGTCGAGCGAAGTCGAGACACGCTCGCACAGCGCTCCGACAGGTTTCTCGACTTCGCTCGAAACGAACGGAATTATTGTGACCAACCCCTTCGACCTTACCGGCCAAGTCGCCATCGTCACCGGCGCGAATACCGGCATTGGGCAGGCGATCGCCCTCTCGCTGGCCGCAGCAGGCGCGGACATCGCCGCCGTTGGCCGTACCCCTGCGCTGGAGACGGTGCAGAAGGTCCGCGCGCTTGGTCGCCGGGCGGAGATCGTCTCGGCTGATCTCTCGACCATCGAGCCGGTCCAGCGCGTCGTCGACGAAACCATCGCCACGCTGGGCGGCCTCCACATCCTGGTCAACAATGCCGGGATCATCCGTAGAGCCGACAGCGTGGACTTTACCGAGGCAGACTGGGACGCGGTGATCGACACCAATTTGAAGGTGCTGTTCTTCCTGAGCCAGGCCGCCGGTCGCCACATGATCGGGCAAGGCCATGGCAAGATCATCAACATCGCCTCCCTGCTCTCCTTTCAGGGCGGCATCCGCGTGCCGAGCTACACCGCGTCCAAGAGCGGCGTCGCGGGCCTGACCAAGCTGCTGGCCAATGAATGGGCGGCCAAGGGCGTCAACGTCAACGCCATTGCCCCCGGCTATATCGCGACCAACAACACCGCCGCGCTGCAAGCCGACGAAACCCGCAACCGCCAGATCCAGGAGCGCATTCCCGCAGGCCACTGGGGCGACGCATCCGACATTGGCGGAGCCGCCGTGTTCCTCGCGTCCAGCGCCGCGGGCTACATCCACGGCCACACCCTCGCCGTCGATGGCGGATGGCTGGCGCGGTAAGATGGTCGGCGTCGATCGCCGCCATTTTGTTGCAGGCGCGATTGGCCTGAGCGCTGCGCCCGTTTTCGCTGCGCGGCCTGATCCGATCGTCGCGACGACCATCGGGCGGATCAGGGGCAGGCGGGAGGCGGGGCTGCATGTGTTTCGCGGCGTCCGCTATGGGCAGGACACGGCGCAGCGCCGCTTCCAGCCGCCGCTGCCGCCCGAACCCTGGGGCGGGATCGTTGACGCCACGGCCTTTGCGCCATCCTGCCCGCAGCGGGCGATGCAGGCGGGGACCAGCGAGGATTGCCTGTTCCTCAATATCTGGACGCCGGGGACGGAGGCTGCTGCCAAGCGTCCGGTGATGCTCTATATCCATGGCGGCGCTTATGCCAATGGCAGCGTGGTCGATCCGCTGAATGACGGGCGACATCTGGCGGCGGCGGGCGATGTCGTCGTGGTGACGGTCAATCATCGGCTCAATGCGCTGGGCTATCTCTATCTCGCACGGCTCGATCCGCGCTTTGCCGATAGCGGCAATGTCGGGCAGCTGGACCTGATCCTGGCGCTGCGCTGGGTGCGGGACAATATTGCCGCGTTCGGGGGTGATCCGGCCAATGTGACCGTGTTCGGCCAGTCGGGCGGCGGGGCGAAGATCGCGACGATGATGGCGATGCCCGCCGCCAAAGACCTGTTCCACCGCGCGATCACGATGAGCGGGCAGCAGGTGACGGCCAGCGGGCCGATCAATGCGTCACGGCGGACGGCGGCCTATCTCGATCGGCTGGGGGTGAAGCCCGATGCGCTGGCACCATTGCTGACGATGCCGGTGGCGCGGCTGATCGAGGGGCTGGAGGCGATCGATCCGATCCTGGGCGGAGGCGTCTATATGGGGCCGGTGCTGGATATGCGGTCGCTGGCGCGCCATCCTTTCTGGCCCGACGCCGCGTCGCAGGGCAATGCCATCCCGATGATACTGGGCAATACGCTGGACGAGACGCGGGCCTTTATCGACCCCGACGGGCCGCTGCTGCGGGGGCTGGACTGGGGCAATCTGGCCGCGCGGATGGCGGGGGAGTTGCGGATCGACCTGTCGCCCGAATGGATCGTCGATCAGTATCGCGGGCGCTTTCCCGACTGGACGGCGGAGCGGATATTCTATGCCGCGACGACGGCGGGGCGGAGCTGGCCGGGGCAGGTGATCGAGGCGGAAGCGCGGGCGCGGGCCGATGCGCCGACCTGGGTCTATCAGGTCGATTTCCAGTCGCCGACCCAACCGAAGCGGGGCGCGCCGCATACGATGGACATTGCGCTGGCGTTCGGGACGCTGGATGCGCCGGGGTCTTTCACCGGGACAGGCGCAGGTGCGCGGGCGGCATCGGCGGCGATGATGACGCGATTTGTCCAATTTGCGCGGGAAGGGCGGGCGGATTGGCCGCAATATCGGCTCGATCGGCGGGCAACGATGATCTTTGACGTCCAAAGCCGGGTGGAAGATGATCCGCGTGGCTGGGAGCGGGCACTGTTTGCGCGGGCGCCCTATATTCAGCCGGGGAGTTGAAAAACAAGGGCTTGGGTTCACGCGGAGGCGCGGGGACGCGGAGGGGCAGGGCGTGGAACTTCGCTAACTTCGCCCATGTCATCTATGGAGATTTGGGACGAAGTTTTGGGTCGGTTCGCGCACGGGAGTGCGTGGCCGGGTGAGGGGTGTGGACGATGGGAAGGAGCCGGGTTGCGGTATAGCAGGGCGTTGGGGGTGTAGGACAGCAGGATAGGCAAGGGTGGGATGGCGGTGGTGAGCGCTTGTCGCCAAACGACCACAAGCGGCCATTTGCTTTGCCCTCATGTGCCCCAGATGTGAAGCCATGTTTCAAGCTCACATTGACATCACCTGTCCTCTCAGTGTGATGTTCCTACTTAAGGGGGATTGGTATGCCGAATAAGCATTGGGTGGGAGAGCTAAAGGGTGCGCGATATGGCCCGCTTTATTGGACAGAGGATGGTGAGGGCGCTGGTGAATTTTCTGCTACCACTTCAGACGGTAAAGCTCTCGCATTTTCAACCGCTTCAGATAGTTCCACGCCGAATCGAATTCGGTTGTTTACGAAAGATTCCGGTAGCGGAAATGCCGTCCTAGTCGGTGGAATGTCCTTTGAGATTCGCGCCGCAAAGCAATGCAGTGGAACATGGGACCTGCTGGACGGATCGAAGGGCATATTCGACCTAGCACTTGCCGAACGGCCATCCGAATCGCCTAGTTTATCTGCTCAATCACCTGCTCCCCAGCTTTGGAATAAGGAGGCGCTATTGGGAGCGGTCACACTTTATCGAGCAGACTTAGAACGGCTCATCGCCGAGCTCGAAACTTTCGTTCCGGCACCTGCCACGACCTATATCCGTGCGACGGAAGGCGGCCAAGTTATTGTTCATCAAGCCGACGCATATTTGGCCCGAAGAGATCGACCGGATATAATAAAAGACATGTCCATAGTGCGAGAGGAAATAGTTTCAACAGGATTCAAAAAAATAGCTACAGTAAATTTGAATGACAGTGGAGAAAACAACATATCTGTCTCATCTCCAGACGAGCTTTGGACATCAGCTGTATCGCAGCGACTTGAATCATTTATGGGTCAATTTACAAGCGTTTTCACTGGAATTTTACGTAAACATGGATTGAATATTAATTCATTAATATTGCTATGCGTATTAATTGTAATTCCTGATTATAAAATCAACACTCGAATTTTTATAGCAATAGGAGCGATCTTAATAATTCTTGCGATTGCTGGATCACACAAATTTATCCGATTTGCACGAGTTTATTTGGATCCAGATCGACCCAAAAATCCGTATTCTAAAGAAGTTCCTAGCGCAATTATGGCTTTAATCGCAACAGTCATTGCTACTGGTTTCAGCACACTGCCTCAGATACTCGATATGTTACGAAAGGCGGCTGAGGCGGTACTGTCGTTTTGGACATCTTAGGTAGCGTATGTGCCAAGACGCCAACAATCGCATCGGTCGCATAGGGCATCGCTTCGGAAATGCGGTAATTTTACTGGGTTTCGCTGGCAGCTTTTGCCTCTAGGATCGGCGTAAGTGGAATTTTCGCTACCCACCCATTCCGTCATGCCGGGCTTGACCCGGCATCCATTGGCGCAAGGGTTGGGGGTCGTTCAGGCGTTGCGCCTATGGACCCCGGATCAAGCCTGTCCTGAGCCTGTCGACGGGTCCGGGGTGACGGTGGTGGTGGGGCTGGTTGGGCGGCGATGCTTATGCGCGCACTGTCGCAAGGCGTGTGGCGAGAGATGGGTTTCCGCCCGCGCGGGAACGACGGGGGTTGGGGGATTTGGCTGGGATCTTCTTTCCCGCACATATGGGTCGTGTCCCGCATATGTGCCGCAATAGCCGGTGTGGCTGCGCGGGGGTGGGCGATCGCGTCGGCTACTTTGCCTTTTCGCCAGTGTGATGCTTCACCGGATAGCTGATGATCAGCGCCAGCGGTTCCTGGCCGGTCTGGCGGATGCCGACGACTGCGCCGTCGTAGAGATAGGCGGCCATGCCGGGGGTGAGGCTTTGGGTTTTGCCGTCGGAGGTGACGTCGCCCGTGCCGGAGAGGACATAATAGACTTCGTCATGGGCGATGGGGTGGAGGCCGATGGCCGAACCGACATGGAGGATGCGTTTGCGGAACTCCATCGTGCGGGGCTGGGGGGCTGCGTCGCTGATGCGGAAGGCGGTGCTGAGGCCGATCCTGCCATGGGGGGTGGGTTCCTCGCGGCGGACGCTCTGTTCGTCGATGACGGCCATCGGTGGAGCGGGGGGCGGCGCGGCGGGCGATGCTGCGGGAGCGGAGGCGAGGAGGAAGGCGGCGAGGATCATTTCGTTTCTCCCGATTTTTCACCCTGGCGCATCATCTTGTCACGATCGGACAGATGTTCGGCAATCTCCGCCGTCTGGCCGGGATAGCGGCCCGATTTCGGCTCCATCGTATCGAGATTCCAGTCGGCCGCGACGAAGGGCGCGCGGGTCTGGGCCATTTTGGGATAGCCGCCGACTTGCCGTTCATCGTCGATGATTTCGCCGCGTCCTTCGGCCACGAAGAAGAGGACGCGTAGATCGTCGGCGTCGCGGTCCCATGGGCGGGCGCCGGCATGGGCGAGAACGTGGGTTTCAACGTCACGGACGGGCAGGACCTGGGTGCCGGGCCACCAGATCGGTGGGGTCGCGACCTGATTGATTTTGGCACGGGTTTCGCCGTAGCGGCCGAACATCGGCAGGGCGACGCCGAAACGGTCGACCGCGATATTATCCTTACCGTGATAGTCCAGATCGCCATCCCCGCCGAGCGTCAGGAAGGGCAGGCCGGGCGCGGTCGATACGCCGCCGCGCAGCACATTGCCGACGGCGGACAGCTTGCCGGTCTGATAGGGATGATCGCCCCATTCGAGCGCCATGAGATTATAATGGACCGCGCGTTCGCCCGGATCATAGAGGATATTATTGACCATCTGGACCTGCGCCCCGCCTTTCAGCAGGGGGTTGCGTTCCTTGTTATGGGCATAGACGTTGCGGTAGATCAGTATCTCGCTCGCATTGTCGTGGATCAGCGTCCCCTTGCTATGTTCGCCCTTGGGATGGCTGGCGTCGGCGAGGCCTTCAGCGGCGATATTGTAGGAGAAGGTGATGGCGTGGCTGGTCCCTTTGCGCCAGTCGTCCGGGGTCTTGCCGGTGAAGCGCGGGCCGGAGGCGGACATATTCTCGTCAATCGCCCAGGTGAAGCTGCAATGGTCGATCACGACGTTGTGGGCGGCGACGGTGGAGAGGGAATCGGCTTCCCAGCCGCTCATTTTGGCTTGACCATCGACCCCGGTGCGGACGCGGATATGGCGCATCACCACATCATGGGTGGCGATGTCGATGCCGGTCTTGATCAGGGTGATGCCGGGTGAGGGCGCAGTCTGGCCCGCGATGGTGACATAGGGTTCGCTGATTTTCAGTGTCTGGCGGGCCATGTCGATGATGCCGCCGACTTCGAACACGATGATGCGCTGGCCTTTGGCCTCCAGCGCGGCCTTGAAACTGCCGGGACCATCGGGGGCGAGGGTGGTGACGCGCAGGATGCGACCGCCCCGACCGCCGGGCGTGGTCGCGGCCCAGCCGACCGCGCCGGGGAAGGCGGTTTGGGCGAGGGCGGTGCGTTGCGGCGCGGGTTGGGCGGCTATGGGCTGGACCAGCAGGCATTGGGCCATCGCGACGCCAAGCAGCATCCAGTGGGGGCGGGACCGGGGGATGGGCATGGTGACGGTGGCTCCTCTCTTTGGCTATGGGTGTGCCATTGTGTGGCATGGGCCGCAAGTCCGTTGTGAGACCGGTGTCTGATAATCGCGATATGAGGGTGCCGATGCGGGTCGAGCAAGGGGTTTTGTGTCGCAACCGGGCAGGCGGAGCATTGCCGACTGTGGCATTCGGGCCATCTGCGAACAATAATCATCACGCTATATTGACAGCCGGAAACGTGGCGCGCATTTATGGCTTCGGTTATGACACCGGTTTCCAGTGACGCCAGCGGACCAGCAACAGCTGGCGGCGGCACGGTCAGGAGAGGGCGCACGCGAGACGAATCGCCCCCGATCCTGCCGATAGACCATGCCCCGTTCGCCGATTTGGTCGGGCGGGTATCGACAACAGGGAAGGAGCGGAACGTGCAGATTCGGAAGGGCAATCATCAGACCGGGGCGCAGCGCTGGCTGGCCGGGGCGAGCGTCGCGGCGATCATGCTGGCGATGCCGGTGGCCGCGCTGGCGCAGGATGCGCCGCTGGCCCCGGTACAAAGCGCAGAGGAAGGCGACGCCGCCGATATCGTCGTCACCGGATTTCGCCAGTCACTGGGCGCGGCGATCAATCTGAAACGCCAGTCGGTCGGGTCGGTCGATGCGATCGTGGCGGAAGATATTGCGAAATTTCCCGATCAGAATCTGGCGGAATCGTTGCAGCGTATTCCGGGCATTTCGATCCAGCGCGACGGCGGCGAAGGCCGGGCGATCACGGTGCGCGGCCTGGGCGCGCAATTCACCCGCGTGCGCGTGAACGGCATGGAGACGGTCGCGACATCGACCGACGGTGCCAGCGCTAACCGCGACCGCGCGTTCGATTTCAACGTGTTCGCGTCCGAACTGTTCAGCTCGCTGGTGGTCCACAAGACCGCCGAGGCCTCGCTCGACGAAGGGTCGCTGGGCGCGGTGGTGGATTTGAACACCGGCAATCCGCTTGCGGGCAAGGATGGCTTTACCTTCGTCGGATCGGCGACGGGTTCCTATAATGACCTCAGCAAAAAATGGGGGCCGCGCGCCGCCGGCTTGCTGTCGTGGAAGTCGCCGGACGGGCAATGGGGCGTGGCGCTGTCTGCCGCCTATTCCAAGCTCGATACGCTGCAGATGGGCAATAATACGGTGCGCTGGTCGCAGGCGCGGTTCGACAGTGTCGATGGAGCCGCCTGCTTTACCGCGCCCAATAGCGGCGGCACCTATTTGCCGAGCGCCGGTTGCGACAAGGCGGCGCTGGCCTTTCACCCGCGTATTCCGCGCTATGGCGAAATCGCGCAGGAACGCGAGCGTCTGGGCGTGACGGGGTCGATCCAATGGTCGCCTTCGGATGCGACCAAGGTTTCGATCGACGGGCTGTTTTCCCGCTTCCGCGAGACGCGCGAGGAAAAATGGGGCGAAGTGTTGCTGCGGTCGAACGAGCGGTCGATCGACGTCGTCAATCCGGTTTACGACAGCAACAACAACCTGATTTCCGCGACGCTGAACGATGCGTGGGTGCGGACGGAACATTATCTGCGCAAGTCGCAGACGAAATTCTACCAGCTGGGCGGCACCTGGGACCAGGATGTCGGCGACAATTTCCGCTTCACCCTGCTGGGCGGTTTTTCCAAGTCGGATGCGTCGATCCCGGTCGAGACCACTTTGGTGTTCGACGATCGCGATGCGCAGGGCTATAAATATGACTATAGCAATATGAGCCGCCCGGTGCTGACATTCGGCACCAGCGTCACCGATCCGGCCAATTTCCAGCTGGCCGAAATCCGCGACCGGCCTTCGTCCACCGTCAACAAGTTCCGCACGATGCAGCTGCGCACCGAATGGGATGTGACGGAGGGCTTCACGGTCAAGGCGGGCGCGGTCTATCGCCGCTTCTCTTTCGATACGGAGGGCTTTACCCGCGATACGGTGGTGTGCGGCAATGGCGGCGTCGATCGCGTGCTCGGCACGCTGGCCTGTTCGCCGACGTCTGCCTTTGGTCCGAGCGCTGTCTATGGCTTCCCGGTGACAGCGGCGCTGGCCGAGATGTTCACGCTGAAAGGGGCGGATGCGCCGGCGGGAACAACGACGCAATGGCTGGTGCCCAATCTGGCGGCGGGAACCGACTTTACCAAGCTGTACCAGCGCACCCCGGCGATCGATGCGGGCAATACGCGCGGCGTGGTGGAAAAGACGACCGGCGGTTACCTCCAGTTCGATGCCAAGGGCGATATCTTTGGGCTGGAATATGCGGCCAATGCGGGCATCCGCTACGTCAAGACCGACCAGAGTTCCACGGGCCTGAACAATGGCGCGCTGGTTGGCGTGTCACGGTCCTATGAGGACTGGTTGCCCGCGATGAATATCGCCTTCTTCCCGCACCCCGACATTGTGGTGCGTGCGTCGGCGGCGGACGTGATGACGCGGCCATCGCTGGGCAATCTGACGCCGGGTGGTTCGGTCGACGGGTTCAACTATCGGGTCAATTTCGGCAATCCCAACCTCAACCCGTTCCGCGCGACCGCCTATGATCTGGCGCTGGAATGGTATTTCGCGCCGCAGTCGATCGCGTCGGTTGCTGTGTTCAAGAAGGATGTGCAGAGCTTCCCGATCGGCCAGACCATCACCGGCACCTTTGCATCAACCGGCCTGCCGCTGTCGGTCATCCCGCCAAGCTCGCCTGCCGCGGGGCAGCCCGAACGGGCCGAAGGCTGGGCGATCAGCACGATCGTCAATGGCAGCGGCGCGAGCCTGAAGGGCATCGAATTGTCGGTGCAGGCGCCCTTTACCTTCCTGCCCGGCTTCCTGTCGCATTTCGGCGGGATCGTGAACGCGACCTTTGTCCAGTCAAGCGCCAGCTACACGGTATCGGGTCCGGCGATCGTGCCGGGCGGTGGCAATATCGCCGCGGTGCGGAGCGCAACCCTGTTCGGCCTGTCCAAGCGCGCCTTCAACGGCACGCTCTATTATGAGGATGAGAAGTTCAGCGCGCGTGTGTCGGCCAGCTATCGCAGCGGCTATATCGACCAGAATAGCGGCACGGGTAACGTGTTCGAGGGCTATAACAGCACGATCAATGTCGATGCTTCAATGCGGTACAAGCTGACCGACTGGATCGAGCTGTCGCTGGAGGGCATCAACCTGACCGACGAATATCGCGATCGCTACACCGATCTGGATGCCAATCGCAATTATGAGCAGCTGCATTACGGACGCACGTTCCAGGTGGGCGCGCGGTTCAAGATGTAAGGCTCATGGGCCGGGCCGCCTCTGCACGGGCGGCCCGGTTTTTTTCTGTTTGATAAGGAGCGCCCCATGACGATCAGCCGACGCGATGCGATGACGGGCGGTTTGGTCGGGAGTGCGCTGGCGTTGATTGGCACGGAGGCGGTTGCGGCTCCTGCGGCTACGACCGACTGGAAGCGGGGTTTCGATAATCAGCGTATCGCCGATCTGGGCGACGGGCGCTTTCTCAATCCCCTGATTTCGGGCGATCGGCCCGATCCCGCCATCCTGAAGGATGGGGCGGATTATTATATGACCTTTTCGACGTTCGACAGCTATCCGGGCGTCACCATCTGGCACAGCCGTGACCTCATCAACTGGCAACCGCGCGGGGCGGCATTACACAAGAATATCGGGTCGGTATGGGCGGTCAGCCTGGAGAAGCATGAGGGCCGCTACTTCATCTATATTCCGGTCAAGGCCAGCCCGAACAGCATCTTCGTGATCCATGCCGACAGTATCGACGGGCCGTGGAGCGACCCCATCGACCTGCAACTGCACGATCATATCGACCCGTGCCATGCGGTGGGGGAGGATGGCAGCCGCTGGCTGTTCCTGTCGGGCGGGGACCGCATCGCGCTGAGCGCGGACGGTCTGTCCACGGTTGGCGCGGTCGAGCATGTCTATGATCCCTGGCGCTATCCCGACACATGGGATGTTGAGGGCTTTTCGCCCGAAGGGCCGAAGATTCACCGCCATGGCGGCTGGTTCTATATGCTGACCGCCGTGGGCGGGACGGCGGGGCCGCCGACCGGGCATATGGTGATCGCGGCGCGGTCCCGCTCCATCCACGGGCCTTGGGAGCAGCATCCGGGCAATCCGCTGGTGCGGACGGAAAGCCTGTCGGAACGCTGGTGGTCGCGGGGCCATGCCAGTCTGGTGGAGGCACCGGACGGCAGCTGGTGGGCGGTCTATCATGGTTTTGAAAATGGGCTGTGGACGCTGGGACGGCAGACCTTGCTCGATCCGGTCGAGTGGACGGCGGATGGCTGGTTCCGCATGACCGGGGGCGATCTGTCGCAGCCGATCACCAAGCCGCGCGGGGGCAAGGCACTCCCCCATGGCATGGCGCTATCGGATGATTTTACGACGCTCAATCTGGGGGCGAAATGGAATTTCTTTCGGCCAGGCCCGGACGAGGCCAGCCGGGCGCGGGTGGAAAAGGGCGCGCTGGTCCTGAAAGGGCGCGGCACCGCGCCGGTCAATTCATCGCCGCTGCTGCTGATCGCGGGCGACCCGTCCTATGAATTTCAGTGCGATATAGAGATTGCGCCGGGCGGGACGGCGGGCTTGCTGCTCTTTTATGATGACAAGCTCTATTGCGGGCTGGGTTTTGACGAGACGCGCTTCGTCACCCACCAATATGGCATGGAGCGGGGCCGCCCGGCCAATCCCCATGGCCGCAGGCTGACGATGAAGGTGACCAATCGCCACCATATCATCGCCTATCATCTGAGCAGCGATGGCGGGCGGACATGGAGCCGGTTCGACCGGGGGATGGAAGTGTCGGGCTATCATCATAATGTGCGCGGCGGATTTCTGATGCTGCGGCCCGGCCTTTATGCGGCGGGTCCGGGCGAGGCGCGGTTTCGGAATTTCCAGTTTCGGGCGCTCTGAAGGGGTTAGAGGATCAAGTTCCCAGCGACGAAGATCAGGATGCAGGCGAGGATCGGGCGCAGCACCGATTCGCGGACATGGGAGGCGAGCAGGCTGCCGATGATGATGCCGGGGACGGAGCCAAACAGCAGCGATCCCAGCAGTGTGAAATCGACCGTGCCGAGCCACCAGTGACCGACCCCGGCGAGCAACGTCAGCGGCACCGCATGGGCGACGTCGGTGCCGACGATGCGGGCGAGGGGGATGCGCGGATAGAGGATCAGCAACGCGGTCGCGCCAATCGCGCCCGCGCCGACCGAGGTGACGGTGACCGCCGCGCCGATCGCCATGCCAAGCGCGATGGTGAGGTTACGGGTCAGCCCCGGGCTGCGGCCCTGACCATGGGCGCGCGACCAGCGAAAAATCCGGTCCTTGCCCAGCAGGACAATGCCGGTCAGCAGCAGCATGACGCCCAGCGTCACCTTGATCGGCCCGACCACGGCGGCGGTCGGCGGCCCGGCGGCCGCCAGCAACGCCAGGCTGGCGGTGGCGGCGGGCAGACTGCCCAGCGCCAGCCAGCCGACGATGCGCCAGTCGACCGATCCTTTGATCCCATGGACGAGGCTGCCGACGCCTTTGGTAACGCAGGCGTAGAGCAAGTCGGTACCAACAGCGGCGACCGGGTGGAAATTGAACAGCAGCACGAGGATGGGCGTCATCAGCGATCCACCGCCAACCCCGGTCAAGCCGACCAATATGCCGACGACGAACCCCGCCAACGAATAGAGCGGATGGAGGATCATGATGGCGCCCCTTATTGCATCGACCCAATGGCTGGCGGATCTGCAAAGCCCCCCGGCGTTGGCGCTTCCTTAGACCATCGCGAGGGGAGGTGGGAACCGCTTAATTGGGGGCGGTCAGCGTCGCGCGAATGGCGGCTTTCAACACCTTGCCCGCATCATTTTTGGGCAGGGCATCCCAGAGCTGCACGCTTTCGGGATATTTGAAGCGGGCCACGCCGTGGCGGCCCAGAAAATCGGCGATGGCGGGGACGTCCGGGGTTGCCTCGCCGCACGGCACGATGACGGCGACGGCGCGCTCACCGGTGCGCGGATCGGGGATGCCGACGATGGCGATTTCGGCGATATCGGGGTGGCCGACCAGCAGATCCTCAATCTCCTTGGGCGCAATATTTTCGCCGTTGCGGATGATGAGATCCTTGATCCGGCCAGTGACGACCAGATGGTCGCCATCGACCCAGGCGCCCTGATCGCCGCTACGGTAATAGCCGTCGGCGTCGAAGCTGCTCTCCTCATCTTCCGGGTGGAGATAGCCGACCATCATCTGTGGCCCGCGCGCGCGGATTTCGCCGTCCGGGGCAATGCGGATGGTGGCGATGCCAGCGCGGCCATCGGTATCGGCGGCATGATCGCGGTCGGCGGGGTCGATGACGCCGACGGTGGTGACCGGCAATTCGGTCGACCCATAGACGCGGCTGACGATCGTCCTGTCGAAATAGGCGGCGGCGTCGCGGATCAGGCTGGACGGGACCGATGCGCCGCCGCAGATGAAGAGTTTAAGGTCAGGCAGGCAGGTGCCGGCGGCGCGGGCCGCGGCCAGCAGATGCTGGAGGAAGGGGGTAGCGCCTGCCATATGGGTGCAGCGCTGATCGACCATGATCTGAACGGCCTCATCGGGATTCCAATGTTCCATCAAGATCGCGGTCGCGCCCAGCAGCAGCGGGGTTTCAAAGGCGTAGATCGACCCGCCTATGTGGCTGACCGGCGAGGGGACGAGAAAACGGTCGCCCGGTTCGACAAGCCAGTGACGGCCAATCTGGCGGATCAGCGCATTGATGCTGTTATGGCTGTGGAGGACGCCCTTGGGCCGTCCGGTGGTGCCGCTAGTGTACATGACCATGCGGACATCGTCGGGATCGACGGCGGGGAGCTGGGCGTCGCCGCCTTCCGCCAGCAGGTCGGCAAAGGCGATATGCGGGCCTGCCTCGCCGCGCAGGACGATGACGGCGGGCGGGTTTTCGAGCGCTGGCGTGACGCGGGCCAGCATCGCGGCATAATCATGGCCGCGAAAGCTGGCGGGGATGAAGATCATCGCGCTGTCGAGATCGGCCAGGATGAAGCGCAGGTCATGGTCGCGCAGCGAAGGCAGGATGAGATTGGCGACCATGCCCGCCAGCGTTGCGCCCATATAGATGATTGCGGCTTCGTGCCAGTTGGGCAGCATGAAGGAGATGGCGCTGCCCGGTGCGAAGCGGGCGAGCATGACCTGGGCAAGGCGGCTGGCCTGCGCGTGGAGGGCGGCAGCGGTCAGGCTCGTGTCGCCGTCGATCAGCAGGACGCGGTCGGGCGTGTCGCGCGCGGCGCGGATAAGGGCGTCAGCGGCGGTGTCTGCCTGCCACCAGCCATCCTTATAGGCTTGCGACGCAAAGGCATCGTCACGGCGGACGGACCAGCCGGTCGGCGTTGTGCGCCGGGGTGAAACAGTGTCGGACATGGCGCAGAAATGCGGGAGATGGGCGGCACGGGCAAGCCGGGCGGCAATCCAGCGCTCTGGCGATGGCGAGGGTTAGAGGAGCGCCCGGTAGCGCGCCAACAGATCGTCGATGAAGGCGATGACGGCGCGAGTGCGGGGGGATTTTTGATGTTCGGGGCGCAGCACCAGCCAGTAGCTGCGGGTGATTTCGACCTCGTCGGGCAAAATGCGGACAAGGCCGGGTTCGCTGTCGGCGGAGAAGCGGTGGAGCAGGCCGAGGCCCACCCCTGATGCCACCGCCTTTTGCTGAGCGACGATCGAGCTGGAGCGGAATACCGGGCGGGCTTCGCCGGCGACTTCGGACAAATAGCGCAGGCCGCGCATGTCGATCATCTGGTCGATATAGGCGACGAAGGGCTGGGCGGCGACATCCTGCGCGGTGCGGATCGGCGGGTGGCGGGCGAGATAGTCGGCCGAGGCGTAGAGGCCGAGCTGATAGTCGCACAGCTTGCGCACGACCAGCTTGCCGCGCGGCGGGCGATCCACGGTGATGGCGATGTCGGCTTCGCGATTGGCGAGGCTGACGGCGCGCGACTCCGGCATCAGTTCCAGCAACAGGTCGGGATAGCGGGCGTGGAAATCGGCGATGTTGGGCGCGACGATATAGGTGCCGAAGGCTTCGGGGGTGGCGAGGCGGACTTCGCCAGCGATCGCTTCGGCCCGGCCAGACAGCGCAGCGGCGGCGGCGTCGAACTCGCGTTCGGCGCGTTCGGCATGATCGAGCAACAGCGCGCCCGCCGCAGTCATTGCCACCCCGCGCGAGGTGCGATCGAACAGGCGCGCGCCCAGCGCCTCCTCCAGCGCGGTCAGGCGGCGGGCAACGGTGGTGTGGTTGACGCCGAGCGCCTGCCCCGCGCTGGTAAGGCGTCCAGCGCGCGCGACGGCGAGGAACAGGCGAAGATCATCCCAGTGAAGCATATGCACCCATGCACAACAGATACGCAGATATGATCATTTTTGCGCGTAACGCCATAGGCTAATGGCCGCGTCAGGCATTTAACGCGAGGGCATCATGCGCATCATCGACAATTTCATCGGCGGCCAACATCAGGCATCGACCTCCACCCGGCTGGGCGACGTGTTCGATCCGGCGACCGGCAAGGTGCAGGCGCAGGTTCGCCTGTCCGATCCGAGCGAACTGGATGCGGCAGTCGCCAATGCGCAGGCGGCGCAGCCTGCCTGGGCGGCGATGAACCCGCAGCGCCGGGCGCGGGTGATGTTCAATTTGAAGGCGCTGATCGAGAGCCACATGGACGAGCTGGCCGAAATGCTGTCGGCCGAACATGGCAAGGTTCATTCGGATTCCAAGGGCGACATTCAACGCGGGCTTGACGTGGTGGAATTTGCCTGCGGCATCCCGCATTTGTTGAAGGGCGAATATACCGAAGGCGCAGGGCCGGGGATCGACGTCTATTCGATGCGCCAGCCGATCGGCATCGCGGCGGGGATCACGCCGTTCAACTTCCCGGCGATGATCCCGATGTGGATGTTCGCGCCTGCGATCGCGTGCGGCAATGCGTTCATTCTCAAGCCCTCCGAAAGGAACCCGTCGGTGCCGGTGCGGCTGGCGGAGCTGGCGATGGAGGCGGGACTGCCTGCGGGCATTTTGAACGTCGTCCATGGCGACAAGCAGGTGGTGGACGCGATCCTCGACAATCCGGCGATCCGGGCGGTCAGCTTTGTCGGGTCGTCCGACATCGCCCAATATGTCTATGGCCGCGGCGCATCGAACGGCAAGCGGATGCAGTGCATGGGCGGGGCCAAGAACCATGGTATCGTCATGCCCGACGCTGATCTGGACCAGGCGGTGGCGGACATTCTTGGTGCAGCCTATGGGTCAGCGGGCGAGCGCTGCATGGCGCTGCCGGTGGTGGTGCCGGTGGGCGAAGCGACCGCGGTGGCGCTGCGCGCCAAGCTGGAGACCGGCATTGCGGGGCTGCGCGTCGGCGTGCCGAGCGACCCCGACGCCCATTATGGCCCGGTGGTCAGTTCGGCCCATAAGGCACGGATTGAAAACTATATTCAGATGGCGGTTGATGAAGGGTCTGAACTGGTTATCGACGGGCGCGGCTTTGCGTTGCAGGGCTATGAGGAGGGTTTCTTCCTGGCACCGACCTTGCTCGACCATGTGAAGCCGGACATGAAAAGCTATAATGAGGAGATTTTCGGGCCGGTGTTGCAGATGGTGCGGGCCGAGACGTTCGAGGAGGCGCTCAGCTATCCGACCAGGCATCAATATGGCAATGGCGTGGCGATCTTCACCCGGAACGGCGATTATGCGCGCAAATTCTGCGGCAATGTCGAGGTCGGCATGGTCGGCATCAACGTGCCGATCCCGGTGCCGGTCAGCTATCACAGCTTTGGCGGCTGGAAGCGGTCTGGCTTTGGCGACATGAACCAGTACGGCATGGACGGCGTGCGTTTCTATACGCGGGTCAAGACGATCACCCAGCGCTGGCCCAGCGGCGGCGCGGTGATGGACCAGAGTTTCGTTATCCCGACGATGAGCTGAACATATGTGAGCGTTTTGATATGGGGTAAGATTTAACATAATATATATTATCGAAATTTATCTATGTTGATGGTGGATTCTAGATCGAAGTGCGAAATCCTAGGATTTATAGGGGTTTGATCCCTTTTCCAGGAAGGCACATGATGAACGGCTATCAGCATCTGGGTTTGGACGAGCGGCGACAGATTTATC
>NZ_QVRA01000039.1 GCF_003591655.1 Sphingobium terrigena | reverse complement strand
GCGCCCGTGAGCGACAATCCCATCGTCATGCTGTCGGCTGTACCCGGCACATGATCGGCTCAAACCGATGCCGAAATCGGCGGTGGCTCCTATAAGCTACACCATCCCGTGGGACACGATCGCAGGGTGCGCAAACGCCCCCGGCAACCGTCCGACCACGACAAAGCCCATGGCCTGCCACAGAGCCACCGCCCGGACATTGCTCGATACCACGAAGTTGAACTGCATCGCGCGGAAGCCCAATTCCCGCGCCAGATCGATCGAGGCCGCGCACATGCGCCGGGCGACGCCGCATCCGGTCGCGCCCTGTGCCACGACATAGCCTGCATTGGCGACATGTGCGCCGCCGCCCGTCTGGTTCGCGCGCACATAGAAAACGCCCAGCACCACGCCACCTTCCTCCAGCACCCGCACCGTCCGGTCGGGTGACAGCCAGAGGGAGAGGGCGGCCTGCCGCGTCATGTCGCGCGGGATGGCCAGCGTTTCGCCAGCACGGATCACTGGTTCGATGATAGCCCAGATCGCATCATGATCGGCGGGCGTGACCGCGCGGATCAAGCCGGCACTTCCGCCCGCTTGGCCCGCTGCCACAGCATTTCCTTCTCATCCAGCGAAAGGGCGGCGAAAGCGTCTCCGGCGATGGCCTCCATCATTCTGAACCGCCGGTCGAACTTGGCGTTACCCGCCCGCAGAGCCACTTCTGGGTCAACTTTCAGATGCCGTGCGAGGTTGACGACCGCGAACAGCAGGTCGCCCACTTCCTCCTCACGCTCCGCCTGTGTCGCCGCGCCCTGCACCTCGTCCAGTTCCTCGACGATCTTGGCGATCGCGCCATCACTGTCGGGCCAATCAAACCCGGTGCGCGCCGCCCGTTTCTGCAATTTTTCGGCACGCAGCAGTGCGGGCAGGGCGATCGCGACCCCCGCCAGCGCGCTGGGGTCCGGCTCCTTTTCCGCTCGCTCGGCTGCCTTGATCGCCTCCCACTGGGCATGGCCATCCTCGCGTCTTGTGCCTTCGCCAAAGACGTGCGGATGCCGCCGGATCATCTTCTGGGTGATGCCGTCAATCACATCCTGCAAGCTGAAATGCCCGGACTGTTCGGCCATCCGGCTGTGGAACGCCACCTGAAGCAGCAGGTCGCCCAACTCATCGCGCAACGCCGCCATATCATCGCGCTCAATCGCGTCGGCAACCTCATAAGCTTCCTCGATCGTATAGGGCGCGATCGACGCGAAATCCTGCTCGATGTCCCAGGGGCAGCCCGTGTCGGGATCACGCAACCGCGCCATGACAGTGGCAAGCGGCATGATGTCGGCGGGACTAGCTGTGGACATGGTGTAACCTGGCCTGATGGAGGGGATGAAAAAGGGCGATACTGTTTCGACAGGGCGTTGGCCAGAGTTCGCAATCTAAGTCCGATAACAAGGATTATGTTAAATCTTACCCCATATCAAAACGCTCATATATGTTCAGCTCACTGTCGGCTTAGCCTCAATCCTCCCGGATCAGGCTGGTCTTGGCCGTGTCCTTCATCCGCACATAGACGACCAGAGAGATGGCGATCATCACGCTGACATAGACATAGAATGCCTGCTCCATGCCCACCTGTTTGAACCACAGCGCCACCAGCTCCGCCGTCCCGCCGAACATCGTATTGGCCAGCGCATAAGGCAGCGCCACGCCCAGCGCCCGGATATGCGCGGGAAACAGCTCGGCCTTCACCACGGCATTGATCGAGGTATAGCCGGTCACGATCACCAGCCCCGCCATCACCAGCAGCCCGGCGACCACAGGATCCTTGGTAACCGCCAGCGTCGCAAAGATCGGATAGGTACAGATCACCCCCATGACGCCAAAGCCGATCATCAGCGGCTTGCGCCCGATCCGGTCCGACAGCGCGCCAGCAACCGGCTGCAACAGCATGAAAACAAACAAGGTTGCGGCATTGATCTGCGACGCCGCCTCACGGCTCAACCCACTGGTGTTAACCAGGAATTTCTGCATGTAGATGGAGTAGGCATAGAAAGCGATCGTCCCGCCCGCGGTCAGCAGCATCACCGTCACCGTCTCGCGAGGATGCTTGGTCAGCAACTCGACAAAGCCGGATTTCGGCGCGCCCTCAGCCTTGGCCACGGCAAAGCTCTGCGTCTCCGCCAGCCCGCGCCGAAGCCAGAATACGACGACCGCCAGAGCGCCCCCGATGAAAAAGGGTATCCGCCAGCCCCACGCATCCAATTGCGCCTCGCTCAGCGTCGCCTGCAAAACCAGCAGCACGCAGATCGCCACCAACTGCCCGGCGATCAAAGTCACATATTGAAAGCTGGAAAAAAAGCCGCGCCGGTTCCTGCCCGCCATCTCCGACAAATAGGTCGCGCTCGCGCCATATTCCCCGCCGATCGACAAGCCCTGCATCAACCGCGCCAGCACCAGCAACAGCGGCGCGGCGACCCCGATCGTCTCATAACCCGGCGTCACCGCGATCAGCAGCGACCCCGCGCACATCAGCGCCACCGACAGCGTCAGCCCGCTCTTGCGCCCGTGCCGGTCGGCATAGACGCCCATGATCCATGCGCCGATCGGCCGCATCAGGAAACCGACGGCAAAGATCCCCGCCGCGCTCAGCAACTGGGCGGTGCGGTCCTGACTGGGGAAGAAATGCGGCGCGAAATAGAGGGTGAAGGCGGCATAGGCATACCAGTCATACCATTCGACCAGATTACCGGTGGAGCCGCCGATAATGGCCTTCAGCCGCTCGCGCTGGTTGGGGGCGCCGGTTTCTATTGGGGCGGTCATGGCGTCAGCACCATTTCGCCATTTTGCACGCCCCAGCTTTTCAGGCGGGACAGCATGTTCATGCCGATCACATTGACCTCGCCAAAGCTGGATGACACGACAACGGGCAGGTCGGTCGCTGTGATCGGACCGAGCGCCAGGCTGGCGATACTGGAGCGTCGCGCCTCCACCTTGCCATTGGCGGTGGTCATGATCACACCCGGCGCGCCGACATCATAGTTGAGGCCCGACGCCCGTGCCGTAGTCTCCGACAGCGCGGTGATGGTCGCGCCGCTGTCTATCAGGAAGCGGGCCGGCGTGCCATTGATCGTGGCTTCTACCCAATAATGGCCATCGGACGCGACCGGGATGCGGATCGACTGGCCTTCCGCTTTGGCGGGCGGCGGCGCGGCAGGGGCTCCATCGACCATATCCCCCTGCTCTGCCCAACGCCCGGTCAGATAGCCTTCATTCTGCGCCAGTTTGAACAGGCCGAGCAGTCCGGCAAAGATCGCGACCCACAGCAACGCCATGCGCAGCACTCCGCCCCAGGCGAGCCGCCGACCAATAAGCGCAGAGCCAACCAGCACCAGTGCCAGCACATACCAGATGGTTGATGCCGCCTGATCGCCGCTGTCCATCAATCCCCCTGCTCTGCCGGTTCCAAGACTATCACCATGCCGTCATAGCCCGGTTCGACGCCCTTGGGGAGGGTGCGGCGCAATGTCGCATAATCCATGCTCTGGTCCATATGGGTCAGGATCGCGCGACCGGGCCGGGCGGCGGCGATGCCGTCCAGCGTCAGCGCCAGATGCGGATGGGTCGGGTGCGGCTTTTCCCGCAGGGCATCCACCACCCACACATCGACGCCGTCATACAGCGCCAGCATGTCCGGGGTCAGGTCATGAAAATCCGTGGCATAGGCGATGGACCTGCCGCCATGGCTGAAGCGGAAGCCGGTCGAATGTATGTCGCCATGGGGCTGATCGACGCAGGCAATGTCAATGTCGCCGATGCGCAGGCCATCGGGCAAGAGCCGCCCGTCGATGATCGGGTGATAGCCATTGCGACCGTCAAAGGCGTAGCTAAACCGCTGGCGTAGCAGGTTGAGCGTCTGCGAACGGGCATAGCCGGGCAGCGGCTCACGGCGATGATGATAAAGCTGCCGCACATCATCTAAGCCATGGCTATGGTCGGCATGGTCATGCGTCCAAAGGATCGCGTCGATCGCGATGACGTCGGCGGCCAGCAACTGCGCGCGCATATCGGGCGAGGTGTCCACGAGAATGCGCGTCGTCGCGCTTTCAACCAGAATCGATACGCGAGTACGGCTGTTCTTCGGCTCGGCCGGGTCGCACGCCCCCCAGTCATTGCCGATGCGCGGAACGCCCGACGACGTACCGCTGCCCAGGATCGTGAGCGTGAGGCTCATGCCACCTTCTTGAACAATGTGCGGAAATTGGCGGAGGTGGCGGCGGCCAGATCCTCCAGGCTTTCGCCGCGTAAATTGGCGAGGAATTTGGCCGTGTCAGCGACGAAAGCCGGCTCACACGGACGCCCGCGATGCGGCACAGGGGCCAGGAAGGGCGAGTCCGTCTCCACCAGCAGCCGGTCGATCGGCAGCCGGGCCGCGGTTTCCTGCAAATCCTTGGCGCTCTTGAAGGTCACGATGCCTGATATGCTGATATAGAAACCCAGCTCCAGCGCCGCGTCGGCAAAGGCACCACTGGCAGTGAAACAATGGATGACGCCGGTGTAAGCGCCCTTCCCCATCTCGTCGCGCATCACCGCCAGCGTATCCTCCTCCGCATCGCGAGTGTGGACGATCAGCGGCAGGCCAGTGTCGCGCGCTGCGACGATGTGCGACCGGAAGCTGCTGCGCTGCCGTTCGCGGTCGCTATGGTCGTAATAATAATCAAGGCCGGTCTCGCCGATGCCGACCACGCGCGGATGCGCGGCGCGGGCGACCAGCTTGGCGGTGTCGATATGGGGATGCTCGTCGGCCTCATGCGGATGGATGCCGACCGTCGCCCATACGTCCGGCGCGCGGATCGCCGTGTCCAGCACCGCGTCCCACTCGCTTTCGCGCGTCGCGATGTTGAGCATCAGGTCGATACCGGACGCGCGCGCGCGTTCCAGCACATTCTCCTGATCCTCGACCAACCCCTTGTAATTGAGGTGGCAATGGCTGTCGATCAGCATGGGGTCAGCCGTCCGCTTCGGTCAGTTCGAGCCGGGGGAATAGCGGCTTGGGCGCAGCCAGGATGAAGTCGCTTTCCGCCAGCGGCGAATACCAGTGATCGCCGATCGCGCTATAGGTCCGCTTGTCGACGGGGACGCCCATATGGTCGAGCAACGCGGCGGCGCTGGCCGGGATGACCGGCAATACCGCGACCGCCAGTTGCGCGATCGCGATATAGAGGGTCGCCAGCACAGTCTCCATACGCTGCGGATCGGTCTTGCGCAGGGTCCAGGGTGCCTGCGCATCGATATATTGGTTGCAGGCAAAGGCCGCGCGCAGCCAGGCGTCGATCGCCACCGACGGCGCAAGATCGGCCATGGCGGCAGGCATGTCTGTCCGCACCACCCGGTCGATCAGGTCGAACAATTCGCTGTCCGCCGGATCATGGCCGTGGATGGCTGGCAAGTACCCCTCCAGATTCTTGGCAATGAAGCTCAACGTCCGTTGCGCCAGATTGCCGAACGCATTGCCCAGATCGCTGTTGGACCGTTGGACGATCGCCTCCGCGCTATAGCTGCCATCATTGCCGAAGGTGACTTCGGACAGCAGGAAATAGCGCAGCTGGTCGACACCGAACCGATCGGCCAGTTCGATGGGGTCGGCGACATTGCCGACCGACTTGGACATTTTCTCGCCCCGGTTGAGCAGGAAGCCGTGACCAAAGACCTGCTTGGGCAAGGGCAGCTTCGCGCTCATCAGGAAGGCTGGCCAGTAAACAGCATGAAAACGCACGATATCCTTGCCAATGATGTGCGTGATGTCGCCGCCTTCTGCCCAGTAACGCGCCATCCGATCGGCGTCGTCGGGATAGCCGCAGCCGGTCAGATAATTGGTCAGCGCATCGACCCACACATACATGACATGGCCGTCCGCCCCCGGCACCTTAACCCCCCAGTCGAAGCTGGTGCGGGAGATGGAAAGGTCCGACAGGCCACCCTCAACAAAACGCAAAATCTCGTTGCGGCGGCTGTCCGGGCGGATGAAATCGGGCTGACTCTCATAGAGCGCCAGCAATTTGTCCTGATAGTTGGACAGGCGAAAGAACCAGCTTTCCTCAACCGTCCACTCCACCGGCGTCCCCTGGGGCGAGAGCTTGACGCCCCCTTCCCCGTCGGTCAGTTCCTTTTCGTCGTAGAAAGCCTCGTCGCGGACCGAATACCAGCCTTCATAACGGTCCAGATACAGGTCGCCATTGGCCTCCATCGCCTGCCAGATCGCCTGGCTGGCACTATGGTGCGCGGCTTCACTGGTGCGGATGAAGCGATCATGGCTGATGTTAAGCCGATCGTTCATGGCACGGAAATAGCCTGACATTTCGTCGGCCAGCGCCAGTGGTTCGATACCCCGGTTGCGCGCGGTCTGCGCCATTTTCAGGCCATGCTCGTCCGTACCGGTCTGAAAGAATACGTCGCGGCCCATCATCCGCTGGAACCGGGCAATCGCGTCGGTGGCGATCACCTCATAAGCGTGGCCGATATGGGGGCGGCCATTGGGATAGGAAATGGCGGTGGTGATCGTATAGGGCTTGGACATGTTCCGTCCCTAGCGGCTGTTGCGCCGGGCGGGAAGCCGCTTTTCAGGCCGATTGTGGCGCCAGCGCCGCGACATGGCCCGCCAGCTCAAACACCACCGCTGCCGGATCGAGCGAGAGGATAACCGCTCCGCCCGCCAGATGCCGCGCCTTTTCCCAATGGTCGAGCGCCACGCCGAGCGCGGACCCGCTGCGGTGGCGCGCGGCCTGAGCGATAAAGGCGGGCGCGCGTTCCAGAAATGCCTCATATCGCGGTTTGGCGGACTTGATCGCCAGCGCCTTGGCCAGCGCCAGCCGCTGGCGATTGTCCCGGTCGCCATCCTGCGCGATCCGCGCCATCGCGCTTTCAATATCGGCGAGGTTCAGGCCCGCATAGCGCAACGCCTTGCCCGGCGATCCTTCGCCAGCCCGGATCAACGCGTCGATCTCCGCCGGGGACAGCGTCTCGTCCTTGCTCCGCAGGATTGCGCGCATCGCCCCGTCATTCAGCGGATCGAAGCGTAGCGTGCGGCAGCGCGACCGGATCGTCGGCAGCAACCGGCCCGGCGCATGGCTGACCAGCAGAAACAGCATGTCGGCGGGCGGCTCTTCCAGATTTTTGAGCAGCGCATTGGCTGCGCCACGCTCCAGATCGTCCGCACTGTCGATCACCACAATCCGCCGGGTCGAAAGCGACGGGGCCGACTGGAGCAGCCTTTGTAACCCGCGCACCTGATCGACGCTGATGTTGCGCGCGGTGACGCCATCCTTTTCCAGCGGGAACAGTTCGGCATAATCGGGATGAGCGCTGGCCTCGATCAGACGGCGGACGGGGTGGTTTTCCGGCACATCCAGCCCCTCCCCCTCCACCGGCGGCCCTGCGGCATCGGCCAGCAGGCGCAGCGCCAGCGCGCGTGCGAAACCGCCCTTGCCGATGCCCTTGGGTCCGCTCAAAATCCAGCCATGATGCATCCGCCCGCTCGCCGCCGCGTCGATCAGCGTGCGGGCTTGCTCGTCATGGCCCAGAAGTGACGTCATGGCAGCAGGTCCGCCAGCGCGTCGAGCAGGCGATCTGTCACTGCGTCAGCCTCACCCGACGCATCAATCGCGTGAAAACGGGCGGGTTCGTCTCTGGCAAATCGGGCAAAAGCATCAGCAACAGCCCGATGAAAATTCTGGTCGCGTCCTCCGATCCGGTCGGATATGTCGCCGTCCCGCACCCGCGCCCTCGCTTCGGCCTCGCCCTCCGGCAAGGTCAGGAACAGCGTCCTATCGGGCAAAAACCCCTCGCTGCCAATCCGGTGCAGCGTCACTATATCCGCGTCGCTCAACTCGCCCTGCCCCTGATAGGCCCGGCTCGAATCGAGAAACCGGTCGGACAGCACCCACGCCCCGCGCGCCAGCGCCGGACGGATCGTCTTTTCGACATGATCGGCCCGCGCGGCAGCAAAAAGCAAAGCCTCGGCCCGCGCGCTCCACCGATCCGCACCGCCCGTCAGCAACAGCGAACGGATCGCCTCCGCCCCCTCGCTGCCACCCGGTTCGCGGGTTTCCACCACGTCCAGCCCGCGCACGCGCAGGGCAGCGGCAAGCGCGCGCAACTGGGTCGATTTGCCCGCGCCCTCCCCGCCTTCCAGCGTGATGAACCGCCCTACACTCACCCGAACAGCGATTTCAGGCCATTCCACAACCGGCCGAACATGCCTGCTTCGGCGACATCGGCCCCCGCGACCAGCGGCATCACCTGCGGCGGCGTGTCGGGCGTGGACACGATCAGATCGGCAATCTTCTGTCCCTTGGCGATCGGTGCCTTGATCGGGCCGGTATAGACGACCTTAACCGAGATATTGGTCGATGCCGTGCGCGGCAGGGTGACAGCCAGATTCTGCGGCGCGACCAAGGCGACGCTGGTTTCGCTGCCCAATTGAACGTCAGCCGTTTCGACCGTCGCGCCCTTCTTGAACAAGGGCTGCGCCTTCCACGCCTTGAAGCCCCAGTCCATGAAGCGGACCGATTCCTGAATCCGCCCGTTAAAGCTGGTCAGCCCCGCCACCACCATCACCAGACGACGGCCATCCTGTTCGGCCGATCCGGTAAAGCCGAACCCGGCCTCCTCGGTATGGCCGGTCTTGAGGCCGTCGGCCCCGGCGATCTTGCCCAAAATCGGATTACGATTGCCCTGCGCAATGTCTGCGCCGCCCATCGTCTTGCCCCAGGTGAAAGAGCGGGTCGCGTAGAAGCGCTTGTAGAGATCGGGCGTTTCCTCGATCGTTCCCTGCGCCAGCTTGGCCAGATCCTCGGCCGTCACATAGGTCACGCCCTCGTCCGGCCAGCCATTGCTGGTGCCGAAATGACTGTTTTTGAGGCCCATGCGCTTGGCCTCCTCATTCATCAGCGCGACGAAGGCCTGCTCGGTCCCGGCAATGCCTTCGGCCAGCACGACGCAGGCGTCGTTGCCGGACAGGGTGACGATGCCGTGCAGCAGATTTTCGACCGACACCTGCTCGCCCGCCGACAGGAACATGGTCGATCCCGCCGCCGGGCCATGCCACTGCTTCCAGGTTTCCGGGCGCACGGTGAACATCGTGTCGAGCTTCAACTCGCCCTTCTGGATCAGGCGGAAGGCGACATGAGCGGTCATCATCTTGGCCATCGACGCGGGCGGCATTCGCGTCTCGCCGCCCTTGTCATACAGCACCGCGCCTGATGACAGGTCCTTCATATAAGCGATGGGTGCTTCGCTGGTGTAAGGCGGCGCGGCGGCGGTCAGCGGCTGGGTCAACAGCCCGGTGAAGAGGAGGACTGCAACGGACTTGTTCATGGGGCTGCCTTCAAACTAGATGGAATCGCTTGCGGGGGGTGCGATGTCTATCGCGCGTCATTAGCCATGATGCGGCCATTCTCAAAGCCCTTGGCTGCGGCCGCGCGCACACCCGCCTGCGCAGCGTCCTGCGTCGGATAGGGACCAAAGCGCACGCGCCACAATCCGTCGCCCTCGACCGCCCTGGCCCCGATCCGTTTGGCCAGAGTTTCAGCACGGGCGCGGGATGAGAAGGCGGCGACTTGGACGATATAGGTGCGGGCAGAGGGTGGCACGGCGACAGCGGCGGGTGCAACCGGCACGGGGGCCGAAGCTGCGCCTGCCTGTTCGATCACGAAACCATCCTGCCGCGACGGCTGAGGCCTGGATTCGCGCATGTCAGGGCCGCGCACCGGCTTGGACAAGGTCTTGAGGCTCGGCTTGGCTGCAACGGCGATCTTTGTCGGGGCTGTTGCAGATCGGGCAGGCAGCTTGGCCCGCAACGCCGTCAGCAAGGCAGGCGGCGTTTCCAGCCGCTCGGCGACCCGGCCATGGCTGCGCAGTGTCGCGCGCTCCTGATCGGGCGGGCTGACCCGCCGCACCCGCACCGCCGCCGCGCCATCGCCGATCACGCCCAGTTGCTCGGCCGCGCCGCGCGACAGGTCGATGATCCGGTCATTGGCGAAAGGACCGCGATCATTGACCCGCACCAGGATCGTCCGTCCGGTTTCCAGCGCGGTCACCTCGACATAGCTGGGCAGCGGCAATGTCTGGTGCGCGGCGGTGATTGCGCCCGACACGAAGGTTTCGCCATTGGCGGTCTTGTTGCCCTGCAACTCCTCGCCATACCAGCCGGCATAGCCGACCGCGTCATAATTTGGCGCATCTTCGGGTGTATAGGTGACACCGCCCACGCTGTAGGGCGCGCCGATCGTTACCGGTTCATCGGCGACCATCCCGCCCTGCGCCAAAGGACGCGGCGATGGCGCAGGCGTCGGCGGCACAGGCGGCTGCTCCCCGCCACCGCAAGATGCCAGCAACAGCATCATTCCGGCTGCCAGCGGCAGCCTCCCCCCATCATTTGACCGCATCGGCCAGCAACCCCACAGACAGAGCATAGAAATTGGAACAATTATAATCGAGAATCGCCCGGTAGTTACCGGTCAGCAGATAGGCGGTCTTGCCCGGTCCGTCCGGCTCCAGCAGTGTGGCCATCATAGTATCGGCGGGCCAGATGCCGCTGGCAGGAAACATGCCCAGCTTGCGCCATTCGGCCATGGTCAGCCAGCGGCTATGCCGGTTGAACACGCGCGGACAGCGCGCGGGATTGGTCTTGGCTGCCACGCTGGCGCGATCGAAACTCGATGGGACCGACACAGCCACACCCCAGGGCTGGCCACGCCGCCACCCGGCCTGCACGAAATAATTGGCGATCGACGCCAGCGCATCGGCCTCGCTGGTCCAGATGTCCGCGCGGCCATCGCCATCGCCATCCTTGGCCAGCCGCAAATAGACTGACGGCAGGAATTGGGGATAGCCGGTCGCGCCCGCCCAACTACCGATCAGGCGGCTGCGCGGCACGCCATTGTCCAGCATCTTGAGCGTCGCCAGCAGTTCCGGCTCGAACAAGGCGCGCCGCCGCCCTTCATGCGCCAGTGTCGCCAGCGACCGTATCAGATCGAAATCGCCGGTATAGCTGCCATAATTGGTCTCATGGCCATAAATGGCGACCATGATCTCCTCCGGCACCCCCGTCTCCGCCTCGATCCGCGCCAGACGCGCGCGGTTGGCCTGATAGGCGATCCGGCCGCGACTGATCCGCGCGGCATCGACATGCTGGCGGCGGTATGGCTCGAAATTGGGGATTGGCGAATAGGCACCGCCTCCCGGCTGGGTCTGATCCAGCGCAATAACGCGCGGGTTGGGCGTCAGCGTCGGAAACACGCTGTCCAGCGTCGCGTCCCTGATCCCCATCGCCCGCGCCTTGGGCCGCAGGCTTTCGAGATAGGCGCGAAAATCTGTGCTATCCTGCGCCGGCGCCGCGCTCGGCACGACGGCAACAGCCGCTACGCCAACCAGCCCCAGCAACAGCGAAAATACAGTCGAACGCAGAGAATCTCTCATCCCCCCGTTGTTGCACAGGCAGGACGACAGGTGAATCCCCTTAATGGCAACTATGGCCGGTTTAGACGATGAACCGAGCCATTCGCCATTTTTGCGCTTGGCAAGCCAGCACAGCGCGCTAGGAAGCGAGGCGACGGAAGGGTGGCAGAATGGTCGATTGCAGCGGTCTTGAAAGCTACCGGAGTTTGTTCCAGCGGTTGAGTGAATGGAGAATGTTTGCAAGAGGTTAGCGGCAGGTCGGCTTCGGTGGCAAAATTGCCCATAAGCCAGTCGTAAGCGGCAAGCCGCTGAATGTTGTGGAAGCGTGGCCGAGTGGTTGAAGGCTCCAGTCTTGAAAACTGGCATACGGGCAACTGTATCGTGGGTTCGAATCCCACCGCTTCCGCCATTCCAATCGCTAGAGCGTTGAAAATAAACGACATTCAGTAGCGCCGGTATTTCTTCCCCACCATTTCACACACTATAGATTTTCGCTGGCCTCCGCCTCCATGAAGGCCCGCAATCGGGCAACAATGCGCGACGATGGATCACGCCCGTTGCGCAGATCATAGACCAGCCTGGGGTCATTTGCGGCGAGCCTGCCGAATCGACTGGCAGACATTCCGGTCGCGCTTAGCCACCGCTCCATCTCCAGTAGGATCGGGGACAGCGCCCGGTCAGACCGCGCGTTGCCCTGATCGCTGGCGTCCCTTTCAATCGCTCCAATTTTGGAGAGGTCAGCAATACCGTGCAATTCGACCAGCATAGGGCGCGCAGGCGCGGTCGGGTTGTTGTGGCGACGTATCAGCATACCAGCGCCTCCCGCGTGGTGGTGGCCGCGATATGGTCAGTCACGGCGCTTAGCAGGGCTGTGTTTCCCGCAATCTCGCGCTGGATGGCCAGAGACGCGCAGTTTGGCCGGCTGAATATCCATACCCCTGAGCTGGTGTTGGCGTAGCGTCCGCCTGCCGCGACGAAACGGGCAAGCCAACGGGCAGGTTCAAAAGGACGATCGGTCATGACAGCGGGCCTGTGTAAGGCGGAACCTCGTTTATCTGACCTTCATCCTCGACATTACCGCCGCCCGCGTCGCTGATCGGGCAACCCGGCCGCTTGCGCCGGTGGTGTAGCGCACCGTGTCCAAGGCGGTGTTTATGCCGTCCTCGTCGCACTGGCCTTCATGGTCGTCCCGCTCTGCCGGGTCGTCGTCCTCATCATCCTCGGTCAGATGGCCACCGTCGATATTGCGGCCCAGCGGCTCCGCGCCGTTGTCGGTTTTGCTGGAGCCGCGCGTGTGCCATTCGATCCAGCTTTGATCGCCTTGCGCGTCGTCATCGGGTTCGCGATCTTCATCATGGATATGGCCACATGTGGAACCGGGCAGCAGACGCCCGCAAGCGTCGATATTGCTCATCCCGGCTTCGCTATCCTCTAGGTCGGGATCGCCGCCTAGATCGTCCAGAAAGGCAATCAGCGCGTCAACCTGATCGCCTATCTCCCGGCAGGCCTGCGCGCGCCCTAGAGCGGCGGGCAGGTCGTATATGGGGATATGCTTGCGGCCGGTTTTGATTTTCAATTCTAGCATGTCACACCCCCTTCGCTTTGCGCGGCTTGCGCAGGCGCAGGACCGTTGCCGGGGTGGAGGCAAAGCCTTCGGTAAGCTCAAATGCCACCAAGCGGCGCAGAGCCTCGCACAGTCTGAGGGTCTGATTAAGCGACAGGTCAAATTCGACGTTGTCCGACCCGCTAGGGACGATGAGGCGCAGGCGTTCGCCGATTGCCTTGACCTCGATTGCATCGGTGCAGAGCATCAGCATGTCACGCCCTCCCCATCAAAGGGGGGTGGAACTCGCCCAATGCTGCCAACTGGCAGCGCAGACGCTCGACGTCTCGAAACGTGGCAAGCGCATATGTCTTGGCGACCTTAGGTTTCAATGCCTGTTCGAGCGACCATTGATAGTGGTCCCTCACCTGATCCACGGCACGTTCGTGCTCATCGTCGGTGCCGGATATGGCTTTGCGCAGAAGGTTGCTGTCCAGCATGGCTTAGCCCTCCCCCCGCTCGACGCGATCAAGGTAGGATACCAGCCTTGCCCGTGTCTGGTCGCGCAGGCGACGCCCTGCCCTGATGTCGCTAACCAGATTGGGGTCGCCAAGTGCCTCGCGACCAATCTGCGACTCGTTCAGGTCATATATGAAGGCAAGATGCTTGATGCGGGGGAGCAGGTCGATCGCGGGCTTTGTGGTGCCGATCGGTGCATTAGTGCGCTGGCGACGACGCGAACGCGCATGGACAGGTTGAGAGTTGATCGAAAGGATCGGCTTGCGCTGCCGGGGCTTCGGCCTGGGGATATAGATCAAGGCCGCGTAATTCTGGCGATAGATCAACATGCCGATACCTCCCCATATTTGGGGGCGTAGGCGCGGGGTAGAAAAATCGGGCGCATGACATCGCGCCCCGGACCATGTAGGTCGGACATAGCTTCAATCCCTCTCAGATAGGGTTGCGGTTAGGCCTGGGGGAAAGGTAGCCGCCTTTCCTTCAGGCCGCTTTTGTGTTAACGCAATTCCTATGGGTGGTCAAGAAACTTCGTTAACACAGAAGCGGCGCGGGCCTAAGCCGACAGGGCAAGGCTATGTTGTGGGAGTTCGACTCCAGCCCGCCGACCTTGCCGCGCTCGATGCGTGGATTGCCGGGCAGGTCGATCAGCCCTCCCGCCCTGAAGCCGTCCGCAAGCTGATACGGCTGGCGCTGGCCGCGCAGTAGCGCGAACGTCAATAAGACTGTTCAACCTAATGGGCCGGTGGCATTCTGTCCGGCGCAGGGGGTGAACGTATGCGGTCAAAATCGTGGTGCTGGTTGATGGTCGCGCTGGTCGCGTCACCGGCTTATTCTAGGGATTGGCCCGACGCGGGCGGCTGGTCGATCGCGGAAAGCGACGATTCCTGCGGGATGGTGTCTGAATACGAAGGCAAGGGTGAAACAGAGCTGGTCGTCCTAGTCGGACTAGACGGCAAGGTCGCACTGTCCATCAAGAATGCAGATTGGTCGCCAGTGGACGGCCAAAAATATCAGATGGACTTTCTTTTGAACGGAACGAGCTATGGTGGCGGGGCTGCTATAGGCGTCGCGGAAGGCTACAAAAAAGGTTTCGTTGCAACCTTTGGCGAGGATTTTGGCCGTGATTTCACCGCGGGAAGTTCATTGCAAATCTACCGTGGCGAGACGTTGGTGGACCAGTTGAGCCTTAAAGGCACGGCGGCGGGAATGGCGATGGTGCGACGATGCCTTGCTGCAATTCGCGCTGACAAGTCCGCTGCCCAGCGGGAAAAGCAACGCTATGCCCATATCGCGGACGATCCTTTTGCCGTGAAGCAGACCGAGATGGAGAAGCTCCAGTTTGGCGTAAATTCGGCTAAGCCGCGCAGCTTGCCAGCCGCGTGGGTAAGTGATGCTGATTACCCCAGCGCAGCGCAGCGTGAACGCCGGCAAGGTGTCACCGGCTACAAGCTGGAAGTGAATGCGGACGGCCAGGCGACCAGTTGCATCGTAACCTCATCAAGCGGACATCCTGACCTAGATGAAGCCGCGTGCAGGCTAATTCCCCGGCGCGCTCGCTTTAGCACTGGCGGCTTATATGAGAGCAAGGTGACATGGCGCTTGCCGGAATAGGCATGGCGGACCGGCCATCCGCCAATCTGCATAGAGCAATGGCCGAATATCCATGTTTCAGCATTGGCTGATCCTTCATCCCCACCATTCCCCACACCAACAGCGCTTCATTCAAGCCGCTTGGCTGATTAATTCTGGACCCGCAGGGGAGCGCATGAGTGCAGACTGTTGTGCAGCCCTCAGTGCGCTCACCGCATCAACGACGCGCTGTGCCACCTCAAGTGGAGGAGCATCGACAGGGGTGATTTTCTGGCCAACGGCATCGGGCCATTCGTGAATGACCTGACTTTCTATTCCATGCCGGGTGACGGTTGTCAGTTCCGCAAACCCGCCAATTATGTAGGCCGCCCTTCCGCGGTACAGCCCCGGCTCCCGGCGCTGCGCCGCGTGGAGGGTAAAACCATCCATTCCAGGGTCCAGTGCGTCGATATCGGCTTGTGTGGTCAGCGACCGGCCCAAGGTGGCCTCTATGTCGATCGCCGGAATCGTGCATCCTTGCCCTGGCACGAACAAGGTACCTGGCTCATAAATGTCGAAAGTTGAAAAGCCGGTCGGATCGTCTGGATCATTGCGTTGGCGAGTAAGTGCAACGGCTGCGACCATTCGATCCATATTATCGGACCATCCGGCAATCACGATCTCAAAATGCTTTGGGTGAGAAGGCCGATCACCAAAATATATTTCATAGGTGGCCGTCATCCCCGCAACTACGTCGGGCAAAACTTCCGCGATCTCGTCGAATGAACCGCATAGGCTCAATGCCGCCGCGAGCGGCTGACATGCCCATGTCCCGCCCCGCATCGCAAGCGCGCAGTTGGCGGCCGGCAGGGGCGTGACCTTGGATCGGATTTCTAAAACAGTGCCATCGTCACGATATGTTGCACCATCGGTTATCAGATGGATGGCGTCGGTCTGTTGAAGAATTACGATAGCGCTCATGATTTCGCCCTCAAAAGTTGCAAGGTTCCAACGACACAACCTGTCATGACGCGGGTGCCAGGTAGTGGACTAGCGATAGCGCCGCCGCCCCCTCCTCCACCGAATGCCGCGACGATGAGCTGTTTTGCCGCCAAGCGGATAAGGTCGGAAATGATGCCGTTGATAACATCGCCTGCGATTCCGCCCAATTTCAGATATTCCGACCCGGCTCGTGCAATACCGTCTGTCAAGCGATCGAGCGCATTGACCTGCACTTGTTCGATCCGATCGCCCATATTCTCCAGATCGTTTTGAGCACCAGCAATATAGGCTTCCATGGGAGATGCGCCCTTGCGGTTGGCATCGGTACGGCGAGCAGCCTGCCTCATCCCAAGACGGGCACGTGCTCCAGCCGCGTCTGCGATCTGCCCATTTGCTATGGCGATCTCCAGTTCCTTGCGTTCTTGCTCTTCGACAAGATCAAGTATGCGGTTTTCAGCCGCAAGGCGGTCTTTCCGAGACAACAAGAGGTCGGCTCCGGCCTCCATGGTGGCGCGCTGATCCGCGAGGTCGCGCACGACCAACTCCGCGTTACCGTCGGCGCGGTCCTTTTCGATGCGCGCGCGCTCCGAAGTCTCATAGGATTTCAGCTCGGCCAGCAATTTGGCCTTACGCGCACCGCTATATTCCTTGTTGGTCGCAATCTGGTCCTCCGCAGAACGAATCTCATCATTCAGCAAGCGATGCTCCAGTTCAGCCCGGTCATTCGCCCCTGAGGCAACGGCAAGCCGGGATTGAAGGTCACGGGCCACGATCGCACGTAAATCCTGAGAATATTGCCTAGAGATTTCCTCCGCCGAAGGCCCAGAAGCGCCCTTCCCCCGCGCCTTTTTGGTTCCCGTATCAGGTGCCGGAGCAGTCGGCTTAGCTGGATCGATGAAGCTGGCCGGATCCACCTGCACAGCCTGGCTTTCCAACTGATCAAGCTTGGCAAGCCGCTGGCGCAGTTCGTCAATCTGTCCTTGCCGCCTGTCCTGACGCGCGGCCCGCCTACCTTTCTCCCCCGAGATATAATCGATGGGCAGATAGCCGAATGTGTTGCCAACGACTTGGCTGGTTCGCTGCTGTTGTTCCAGGCGACCTAATTCCGTCCGTGTCTTGGTGCGCTCTGTGCCGATCATGGCGAGGGTGGCGATTTTAGCCTGTGCCGCCAAGGTTGCAGCTTGACCCGCTGCCGATTGGAACGCCCTGCCCAGCTTATCGACTTGGCCCGCCGCCGTGACTGAGGCATTGCCGACGATGTTGATGTTCTGCCCGGCTGCGATGGCACGCGAGGTAGCGCCTTCCACCTTTTTGGACAGAGAATCGAAGTTGGAATTGAGGTTCGCCAGCCGCGCCTCTGTCCTGGCGCTTTCGGTGCCGACATAGACGATCGCGGCCGCAATGGCGGTGATAGCCGCCACAACGGGGAGGCGCTGGAGAACTGTCAGCCCGCCCGACAGCGCAGCGGTGGCGTTCGCGGCATTGATGGCGCTGATCGTGTAATTGACGCCCACAGCGGTCGCAATCAGTGCAATTGCAGGAATGAGGGTGTCGAGATTATCCGCGACCTTTTTCAAGGTCTCCCCTAGCGCCGCAGACACCCCATTGGCTTTGTCCGCCTCCCCGAAATAGACAGTCAGGGCATTTGTCAGGGTCGTGTAGCCCGCCGATAGCGTAAGGGTGGCTTTGGCGGCTTTACCCTCCAGCATTTCCGAACCGGACAGGATCGCATCAAAAAATTCCTTCGATGAAACCTTGCCATCCTTCACCAATGCTGTGAGGCGCGCGACCGAACCGCCAAAGCGAGACGAGCCATTGGCGGCCGCTTGCAATAAGGGGAAGAGCCCCTCTTGTACCGAATTGAATTCTTCAGCACGGACCGTGCCAGTTTGAAGTGCCTGGGCCAACTGAAGTAGCGAGCCTTGTGCCTGCTCAGCGGTAGTGCCCTGAATTTTCAACGCAGCGGAAGTCGCGCTTGTCAGCTGTAATATCTGTTCTTGGCTCGCCCCCAACTCGGAGCTTGCCTGTGTGGCCTTACCGAAAAGCGCTGCAAGGGTTTCAACGCTGATCCCATATCGCTGACCAGTGGCAAACAATTTGTCCTGCACCGATTTTAGGTTTTCACCCTCTAAACCCGCCACACGCAAGTTATTCTGGAGGCGGGTGAAGCCGTCCAGCAGCCCTACCAGTTCGCGGCCCGTGAAATATCCGCCGACCGATGCCGCCAGCGCTTTGATTGACGCGCCTGCGTGCTGACTATTCGACCGGATGGCCTTCTCCATCTTGGCTGATGAACCGATGATCTTGTTCAAGGCGCGATCGGAAACTTGAGCGGAATCTCCCATTTTCTGTTTCAGATCGCTCATGTCCGCACGAATGCGCACCAAAACATCCTCGGCAACGACAGTCATCGGGCGGCCTTTCTGAGTTCATGCTGGATTGCTTCATTTATCAGGGCGACGACCTCGCCCTTCGCTTCGCGCGCGGCTGGCCCCATGAAGGGGCGGGCCTCCATTTTGGACGTACCAAATTCCAGCGCGGCGGAATAAGGCGCATTGCTGCTGACCTCGACTTCCAGAACTCCCGTCTGTACGGTTTCAATGTTGCCATGCAAAACGCCGCTGTCATTGTTTGGAGCTTCACCAGGCTTTGAAGCTACGTGCTGATGCTTTCCGCCGCGATGCCCGGACGCTGATCCAGCCATGATCGAACCCTTGGCCCGATCTTCAACAATCTCGCCCGCCGCGAACAACGCCTTCCCGACACGCTTTTCCATTGCAGGGCTGGCCATCTTCTTAAAGCGGGAGACGAGCCGCCGGTGCCCCTTAACATCAACCATGGTGGGGAATCCGGTGTGACATTGCACGCGGCCTTGTTCGATCGGCCCGGTTTCTCGATATTTCGGCGGGATCACTGGCGGACATCACCTCCGCCGCGCGATCCGGGTCAAAGCGCAAAAGCCATGCAAGGTGTTGGGCATCGGTGAAGTACCTCGCCCGCTCATCTGCCGGGACGTGTCGCGCCTCCGGAGGGTATGCAGCAGCGATGCGTTGGATTTCGTGGTGGTTCGAATGATTATGCATGAGCCGCACCCCTTTCACTAAGCCAAGCCGTGGCAACCGGCCCATCACGCTCCATAATTGGATCGCGATCCTCGCCCTCCGCCGCGAACTTGATCAGCGTCACCCTATGCCCACGCTCTATCCGTTCGGGGCCATAGGCGGCGATCAGGTCGACCCAAGCCTGGCCGGGCCACCACATAAGACAATGCCGATTGGACGATGACGCCGCTGAGCGGCCTTCCAATGCGCGCACCCTTCGGATGACATCACGCATGGCCATCCCTCCCGTTATCTGGCAGAGCGACGATCGCCTTTCCGGCGCGCGCTATGATTGCCCAGCCTTCGCAACGGACATGCTGGAACTGAGCAGACGGCTTGCGCTGGCGCTCTAGTTTAGCAATCCGAATGTGCCGACTATTCATGACCGCCACCCCAATTGTTCGGTGCGGGCATATTCATGCTGGACACGCGCGGCGGCTTGGGCGTCCATCTGAGGTGGGCACCCTTGGCGGACGATCATGGCATACAAGCGATGATATTGGGCAGCTTCGGCTTCGCTGATTACATCACCCGCAATGCTGCGATCGTAGACCTCGATAAGATAAAGAAGCTCAGCCTCAGTGAGCGCGGAGCAGTCAAAGGTGTTGTGAGACACGCCAATCCGCGCCTTCTCCAGCACAGCCAAGCGTCGGTGAAGCGCGCTCATAGCATCATGTCCATTGGCTCGACGCTGGTAGCAAAAATCCGCCCCATCCATGGCGGCATCTTGCGAAGCATCGTTGAGAAGACATCAGGGGATGCGATGCCTGCGATCGTCTGGAATTCGGACGAAGCTGCATTGTAGCGGGCGACGCCTGCGATCATCTCGGCATCGGTAAGTCCGCCGGACTGCTGTGCGTGGCGCTCCAGCGCCCGAAGGCGTCGCGATAAATCACTGCCCATGGCTGGCCTCCAAAGCGACTAGCCGCGCTTCGATCTCGCTTGTTTCGATGGCTTTGCGATGCTCGGCCAACATGGCGGCCAGCGCTTGGCCTTCCATTGGGGTAAGGCTGCCTTGGGCGACGGCTCCCATTATGGCGGCAAGGACCGTTGGATGATCCCCTGCGCCCTCGATCTTTGGCAGATCGAACGAAACATGCCGGTCTTTGCGAGGTGGCGCAATTCGGTCCATACAGATGCGCATGGCCTGCACGTCGCCCGCAAGAGCCATGTCCACGGCCTTGCGTGTCAGCTTCTCGACCTCGCCATCCAGCAACGCCTCGCATGCGAGGGTCGCCTTGTGCCGCGCGCCTTTTGGGCGACCGGTGTTGCCAGGCGCGAACTGGCCCTTGCGATTGCGGCCCTTGGGCTTTGCATCAGCCATGACAGGAATGCAGGAGGGGTGTCGAAGACCCTCCCGCACCTTCCGCGCCCCTCACTGGCGACGGAATGGCCTCAGGCGTCATCGTCAACGCCGACGATATGAGCATAGACCAAGGCAGCGGCGATATCGTGCAACTCGCTGAGCGGACGATTTGGCGGGCCGAATTTTTTGACGATCTCCCGCGCATCATCCTTGTCCATCCCGCCGCCGATCAGGCCCAAGCGAACGACATTGCGGATGTCGAACTCTGACGCGATCGATGCAAAAGGATTGCCGACAGTGCCGCCCTCGCCATCCTCGATACGGCCAGACATGAGCGATGACAGGATGATATGGATCGGCCTCGGCGTGGCTCCAAGCTGGCGCGGGCCGCCGCCCGGCACCCTGCCGGTTTCAAGTTCGAAAATCTCCATTTCGCCCAATTCCATGCGATAGACGCCGTCGCCGATGGGCTGGGCTGGCAGGTATGTGAGCTTCTTCATGGCTTCACCTCGATAGCAAGGATGGGTTGCCGCATATCAGGCAGGGGGGACGTTCGCGCGCCTCCATCCGATATGCGGCTGGCCGGGCGGAGAGTGACCCGGCGCATCAGATGACACCTACGGCGGTTGGAAGCCCGATAGTCTCGTTGTCGGCGGCTAGGCGAACCTGACAGCCCTTCTCGCGCGCGGCTTCGGCCAGTTCGGGCGAGAGGATCAGGATTTGCACGTCGCGGTAGACGCCTGCATCGCCGCCTTGGTGAGCAATCGTGAACATGGCGGTGTTGTTGGTCGGCGGGGTGACAACGTACCGCTTCCAGCGGGCAATCTCTTCCTGCCGCTTGATATGCGCTTGGCGGCGCGCTTCCTGCTCCATGTTCTGCAGGCGTGCGAGCGTGCGATCGCGAACCGGCCAAGCTAGCTCTGTCGTTTGACTGGCGTCGAACGTCGGCACCTTCATGTTCACGAGACGTGGTATTTGAGAGCCGCATTGCTGGCGAAATGTCGCGGAACATCCGCGCGCCTCAGCTTCCGCGCTATCCAGCCAATCGAGGCCATAAGCGCGGGTTTTATTCAGTGCGTCACATTCGGCATCGCTAGCTTTTATGCGATCGAGCAGCGTCAAGAGTTCGTCTATGACCCGCTGACCGTCAATCCGCAGATCTGCCACGAGCTTCGTCCTGCGCTCGTTAACGGCGGCATGCTCTTCGACCGCACGACGGCGGCGATCGGAGTTCAGCAGATCCTCGTACCGTTCTTGAAGCTGATCACGCTTGGCGGCGAGGCGGACGACTTTGCGCGCCAGTTTCGACGCATCATCGGCGGCTTTATCGGCCTCTGCCTCCGAGGCAGTCGCGGACTTGCTGATCGCGTCAAGGCGGTCGTGTTCGGCCTGACTGGTTGCTACTGACGCGGAAACTTCGTCGATCAGTCCTGCAACGGTAGCAGCACGGGCACCATCACCCATTGCCGCTGCAATTCGTTCATCTAATGGCTTGGCCATGTCTTTTCTCCATCGGCGGCGCTAAGGCGCGGCCATTCAATTTGATCAGAGGTGGCGGGCGGCCCGGATCGCGTCCCTCACTGTTTCAGTGGAGGGAGCAGCCAGGGATTCGATATATTCACGCCGCGCGCCTTCGCGTTGCACTCGTGCATCTGCGATTTCAGTCTCGTGACGACCGAACAAAACCGCATCACGGATTGCCTTGCTGTTTTCTGCGGCAAACTTGGCTTGTGCCACCACCTGCGCCGTTGCTTCGTCGAAGGCGGGTGCCCTATCCCCCATGAAGGCAAACTTGGTTTCGTGAATGTAGCGTTCGCGCGCGACGTGGGCGGCGACCTTCTCGCCTCCATCTTTGCAGCTCACTGCGCTATCACCGATCCTGCATTCGCTTCCTGCACGCCCCTGCGGAACCAAGGCGATATGGTTGCCGCGAATCTGGCGCTGAGTCGCCTGGAAGTGAGTGCCATCGGGTGCGACGCCATCGCCCCACACCAGTTCGCAACTGTAACCGGCAGAGAGTTCGCGAGCGCGCCCGCTGTCATAGGCGGAGACGGCCTCAGCATCGGCCAGCATCAAGGGAATTTCGACATAGCCGCCATCGCGAGCAACGCGGCCCTCAGTGAAACCAACCGACACCTTGCGCCAGTTGGCGGGCGATACGCCCTCGGCGGGATGGTCCAGGGTGATGGATTGATGCGCGAAGGAGGCCATGGCGTCGGCGGCGAAAACCTCATCTTCAGGGCGATAGACCGTCACCGACGACAATTCGGGACGGCCAAGTTCGCGACCAGTGTAGGAATAGCACCCACTTCGAGCGAACTTAGCGACTGCTGTGATCCGGCCATCGGCCAGACGGCGCACCTTTTCCAACGGTGCGCGGTCGTGAAATGCGACTTGCATAAATTCTCCATTTGCCAGCGAAGCGCGGGCAGCGCGACCGACAAGCATGCCGGTTGCAGGGAGAGTGGGCGATTTTAGCGGGGGTGTTTATAACCCTCAGACTTGTTCTTGATCTGATGGTGATGGCCCGAGTGGCGGATATTTGGTCCGCCACAATGACCGGCAAATGCCAGCGGGATCGGGCGATAATGGCGATGGTGCAGGATCATCCCCACCGCTTTGCCATCATGACACGGCAGGCAGGGCGACCATGCCTTGGCGTCGGCGTGCTACACCGCAGCCGGATCGCGCGCGCCCGTATGCGCGCCGTTGATACGGGCAGCGTCACGAGACCCGCAAAGCCGCTGCCCATTGGCGTGCAACATCGATCGCCGCTTTGCCATCCATGTCCAGCGTCAACGCCTTCACCGCCGCGTCGAACAGGATCATGGCCGCCTGCTCCCGGTCCACCAGCGAGATGGCTTGATGGACCAAGAGGTCGGACTTCTGGAGGTAGAGCAACTGAGGGTCGATCATGTCAGTCACTCCATCCAAGAATGTTGCCGTTTGGGTCCAGATCGTCGTCGGGACCATTCCCCAAATCTGGGGAGACTGGTTCGATGCGGGATGGACCAGATTTGGGCTCCCCCCTCTCCCCTTCATCAATGGGTGCGGCGTCCCCAAGGGCCGCACCCTCTAAGTATGAAATACTAGAGCACCCTCTTTCCCCCACCGTCCCGCACGGTTTTCCGCCATTTTCGGCATCACCATCCCGCACCGTCCCGCACGTTTCCGCAAACACAATCCGCGCGGTTTTCTGCGGTTTTTCATCGAACCTTCCCGCACCTTCCCGCACCCCATTTTGGTCAGGATTGATAGCCAATCCCAACACCGGCTTGCGGTCTGCCCCCTTCCATAATGGTTGGGCTGCCAGCACGGCTTGAAGGTGCAGCAGGCGGTTCAACGCTGCCTCGAATTGCCTAGCTTTCATGCCGCCAGCGCTGGGCATTGCTGCCATCACCTTGGGAGCGTAATTGCCCGCCGATCGGCTGTGAGACACATTGCGGCGCTCTTCTGTCAGCTTGGCCAGGCAAGAGAGGAATCGCTCGTTCTCGCCATTGGCACGCGCCACTGCGGCAATCTCTGCGCCGACATTTGCTGGCAAATCGCCATCACGCACGAAAGCCCACTTGTGCCAACGGAACTGCACTTCTTCACCGCGAGCGGCATAGTTGGACTTCGACCGGCGCAAGACACGCTCATCAGGATCAGACGGCGCGCCATCATCTGGCGTGTTCCAGTCGAGAAATAGCCGGTTGCGGACATGCGCGCTCCAGCCGGTCGAACCACTGGTTTCGTTGCCCTGCTTGTTTCCCTGCGCGTGCTGCTTGTTCGGATGGGCCAGCAGGACCACTGCGCCATCGATCTCTAGCGACAGGCGCTCTAGCAGGCCAAGGAAGGCGGCGACATCGTGACGGGCATTCTCATTGCCGGGAAACACATGGGCGGCGTTATCGACAAAGATCAGGTTGGCACCGAACGACAGCGCGGCCTGCCGGATTTGTTTATATCGCTTTGTCGGCAGAATACCGCCCTGGGCATCAAAACTGCCCAGCTCGTTACCAAGCTGCCCTTTGAGCGAATATGTCGTCAACCAGCCTTTGAGCGACGCCATGGTAATGCCTAGTGCGGCGTTGATGCTCTCCTGCCGGAGGTGCATTTCGTCGCTGGAATCCTCGCAGGTAATGTAGATTGCTTTGACATGCTCGATCTCGATACCAAGGAAGGGAAGGCCCGAGGCTGCGCACGTTGCCATCTGTTGGGCCAGAAGCGACTTCCCCACGCCGTCCTGCCCGCCAAGGAGGCCCGCGGACCCGCGCACGATCCAGTCCTTGGCGATGAAGCGGCGTGGCGGCGGCGTGTTGCCGTCCCACTGCTCTGGACCGCTCTCGCCCGGCAGCGCGTCGGCGGCCGGCTTGGGGCGGCTAAAGGCAGCACGAATGATCGAACGGAATTCTTCGGGCGTCCCCTGCCAGTCCATAATGTCGCCCTTAGGCGGCAGGCCGGGAAGGTCGAGGATATGGACGGTAGCGCCAGCCGCTTCGAGGTCGCCGCTAGCCTTTTGCGCGAAGTCACGCCCAACATCGTCATTGTCGGGCAGGATGATGACCGTGCGCCCCGCCAGCGCCGCTGCGTAGCCCCTCTGCCAGCCATTGGCACCAAAGGCGACGGCAGTGGCAACACAGCCCCACGATGCCAGCTTGTCCGCCTTGCGCTCACCCTCCACCAAATAGATCGGGTCGGCCGGCGCGGCAGCAAGGATGTCAGGCAGGCGATACAGTACGCGGGATATGCCCTTGATCCCGAACACCCATTCTTTGCCGTTCAGCCGCTCGGCCACGAACTTCTTGCGCTCGCCAGCCTTTTCCCGGCGCTGCGTCCGGTAGAGAACCGCGCCATCGGCATCGACATATTCATAGGATCCGGTTACTCGCCAAGCCGACGAATTTTGTCGGGCTGGATCGATGTCACGCTGAGGCATCATGCCTTCGTCCCGACACTGGTCCTTGATTGCCAGCGGGTCGCCGCCATTGAAGCTATGGATAAGCACGCCGTCCGGCGCGGCGGGGTCGTCCTTGACGGACATGCCCCGATCTTTCGGACCATGTCCGGGCGTCGGGAATGTGCCATAATCGCCGTGCCAGTCGCCATTGAAGCGCCGGGTGATGTCCTGGGCAAGCGTCATGCTGGCTTGCCTCCCGAAGGTGGGAGGGGCGGTAGAAAACTACCACGGTCGCCCACCGTAGGTTTCGTGGGACGCGGAGCGCGGCGGCGCTGTGCTGCACGCCAATGTTCGTAGCCATAGATCCGCGCTGTCATGCGGCCCTCCCGGCGCGGAGGTCGCGTGCCTTCTGCACCAGGCCATCGACCCATGCCATGGTGACACTATCAAGGTGTGGGGCGAATCGGAGGCTTTGCAACCGAGACAGAGACCTGCGCGTCAGATATTCGCCCATGAATGCCGGATCGTTCAACAGAGCGTCAATCTTGGTCCGGTGATGGGCAAACGGTGGGGACGCTGCGCGGCGGCAACTCGCCGGGTCGAGCAAATAGCTCGAATTTTCGCCGGAAACGCCACGCTCCACAACATCGGATATGCGGAGGCCATGTCCGCCAAGATGCTTGATTAGCATTCTTGCGGCGTTCAGGGCCTCACCATCGTGGGGTGATTCCATGCGCGATGCGATCTTGCCGATCCGGGCGGCGTCGGGACAGGTGCGCGCGGTCATGCCAACGCCCTCCCGTCCATGGTGCAGTCGAAAATGGGCAGACTCAGGCGTTCGCCTTTGCTGACCAGCAAGTCGAGGGCTTCCCCATAATCACCTGTCCATTCAGCGTTCGCGGCCGGCGCAATGATGCCTACGGCTTCGATGCGATATTCGTCCCAAGCGTGATCCCAAACCAAGGCGACATGGGGGCGGCGGCTGACCTGCCCCCCGTCAGTCCCTCGATCATAACGAGAGTCTTGCGGTTAAATACGATGGCCCCTGCGCCTGCACAAGCGCGTCGGGCGTGATGCTCTCGTCCTGCTCGAACGCCCGACGCGCT
>NZ_QVRA01000038.1 GCF_003591655.1 Sphingobium terrigena | reverse complement strand
GCAAGCTCAAGCACTTCAGGCGCATCGCCACCCGCTATGACAAACTCGCGGAGAACTTCCTTGCTATGGTCCAACTGGCCTCAATGCGCCTGTGGCTCCGCGCTTATGAGTCTACGACCTAATCAGAACCCGATACGGAAGCCTACCGGTGTCGACCCTTCAGGAACATTCATGACCGAATTTCTCGTTCTCGCTTCCAGTCAGTCTACTTCTTCACGTTAGCATGGGTTAGAGGTGCTGCCTGGCGACGGTCTTCATGGTGTCGGTGATGGCCTGAAAGGTTGGTGTATGACACCCCAGACAAGACCGGCACCAGCAAGATCGAGAAATCCCTGGATGTCGCGTCGGTTGCAAAACAGGCCTGCCCTGGCGCAACTGAACAAGGCGTCAATCAGGGAATATGGTAATGCCTATTGTGGCGGTGAGATCGAGAAATCCCTGCGCAAGGTTGCTGTGGAACAAGGGTAGCGAGGAAATGCTGGCCGGCACCGCTTTCAACAGGCATGGTCAAGAAGAGCGGTACTTTCAAGCTCACCTCTTGAATGGAAATCGCATTCGATCCATCTGACCGTCGCACAGTCTGCCATATGAGAGAGCGAAGACCCATGACGACCGACACCGTGAGCGCCCCTGAAACGCATGCTTTCGAGGCGGACGTTTCAAAGTTGCTGCACATGATGGTGCACTCGGTCTATTCCGACAAAGACGTATTCCTGCGCGAGTTGATCTCCAACGCGGCCGACGCGTGCGAGAAACTGCGCTATGAGGCCATTTCCAATCCGGCCCTGTTCGGCGACGATCCCCAGCCGCGCATTACGCTGGTGCTCGACAAGGAAGCCGGGACAATCGTGGTCGAGGACAACGGTATCGGCATGAGCGCCGCTGACATGGGGGAAACGCTGGGCACGATCGCGCGGTCGGGCACCAAGGCCTTCATGGACAGGCTGACCGCTGACAAAAATGGCGAGGGCCAGCAGTTGATCGGCCAGTTCGGCGTGGGTTTTTATTCCGCTTTCATGGTAGCGGGGAACGTCGATGTCGTGTCACGGCGTGCAGGAACTGATGAGGCCGCTAGATGGTCGTCGGATGGCCTAGGAACATACACGATCGCGCCAGTCGACACCGCGGAGGCGCCGGCGCGCGGCACGCGGGTGACCCTGCATCTGCTGGACGATGCGAAGACCTACGCCGAGCGTTACACGGTCGAGCGGATCGTGCAGGCGCAGTCGGGCCATGTGCCCGTGCCCATTTTCATCAAGGAACTGGGCAGCGACGAGGAAGAGCGCCAGGTCGCTGACGGGGCGGCACTTTGGACCAAGGCGAAGTCGGACATCAGCGAAGAGGATTATGCAGACTTCTACCGCAGCGTCGCGGGACAATTCGACAAGCCCGCACTGACGCTCCACTATCGCGCGGAGGGGCGGCACGAATATTCGGTACTGACTTTCATTCCCGAAACCAAGCCGTTCGACCTGTTCGATCCCGACCGCAAGGGTCGGATCAAGCTCTATGTGCGCCGCGTCTTCATCACCGATGAGGCGGAAATCCTGCCTCGCTACCTGCGCTTTGTGCGGGGTCTTGTGGACTCCGCCGACCTGCCGCTCAACATGTCGCGCGAAATGATCCAGGACAGCCCCGTTTTGTCCGCGATCCAGAAGGGCGTGAGCAACCGCATCCTGTCGGAACTGGACAAGATCGCAACCAGCGATGCTGACCGCTATGGCGCGATCTGGGAGAATTTCGGAGCGGTGCTCAAGGAAGGCCTCTATGAGGATTTCGAGCGGCGCGCGCAGTTGCTGGGCCTTGCCCGGTTCAAGACCAGCACGTCGAACGGTCAGTGGCGCTCGCTCAAGGACTATGCTGCGTCCCTCCAGGACAACCAGACCGCCATCTATTATGCGACGGGGACCGATCTCGACCGGATCGCCCAATCGCCGCAGCTCGAGGGTTTCAAGGCGCGCGGGATCGAGGTTCTGCTGCTCCCCGACCAGGTCGACAGCTTCTGGACGACCGTTGGTGTGGATTATGACGGCAAGCCCTTCAAGTCGGTGACCCAGGGCGCGACTGACCTCAGCCTGATCCCGCTGGCTGAAGGCAGCGCGGCTGCGGATGCTCCGAACGAGGATGTGAGCAGCTTCATCAACTTTGCCAAGGAAGCTTTGGCCGACCAGGTGTCCGACGTTAGGGTGTCCGATCGTTTGACGACCAGTGCCGTCTGCATCGTCGCGTCAGAAAGCGCGATGGACCTGCAACTCGAACGGATGCTGGCAGCGGCCGGGCAGGTGCCCGAGCGGGCAAAGCCAGTGCTGGAGGTCAATGCCGGCCATACGCTGATCGCCAAGCTCGGCCAGACCGGAGCCAGCGACGAAGAGCGGAGCGACCTCGCCTTCCTGCTCCTCGACGAGGCGCGCATCGCCGAAGGTCAGCCACCCGCCGATCCTCGCGCTTTTGCTGAGCGGCTGGAGCGATTGATGGCGAAATCGCTGAACTGACGGACCATTGCCCGACAGCGAGTTGGCGCCTGTCGAAGGCCGGGCCGTAAAAAGCTCGGCCGGAGGCGGGAATCAGGATACCATCGTTTGACCCCGTAATGGGAACGGTCGGCACCGGCAGTCATGGCAGCGTCAAATGCCTGACCTCAGCCTTTAATCTGCCTTCCTGGGACGACCCTTTATGGTCATCCGACCGCCAATTTATCCTGCGCAGGTCCTGGCTGTCGGGTATTTGAACTACGACGAGAAAACGGACCTTGCCTGTCCACTAATTCTACGAAAATTGGCGTCCCTACGCGCGCCATGTAGCCGATGAGGCGGCTGCGTCGTTGAAAGCCGATGCAGCAAGTTATTTCAGCGCCTGACCCGTATATCCTCATTCTAACCGGCGCCGGGCTGATGATAGCGCTGGTCGCATGGCTCCCCCTGGTCCTCAAGCGGCTCCCCCTGTCCCTGCCCATCGTCTGCATCGGGATTGGCGTCGTTATATTCTCAGTGCCGGCAGTCACGCTGCGGCCCTTGCCTCTCACCTACCCCGAGGTGACCGAGCGCTTCACTGAGCTGGTTGTGATTATTGCCCTGATGGGAGCCGGCCTAAAACTTGACCGACCTTTCAGCTGGGGAAAATGGAATATCACCTGGCGCCTGTTGGCTGTCACTATGCCGCTGGGCATCCTGGCTATCACCGCCATCGGCGGGTGGTGGCTTGGGCTCTCGTGGGTGGCGGCACTTCTACTAGCGGCCAGTCTGGCACCCACCGACCCCGTGCTTGCCTCCGACGTTCAGGTGGGCCCGCCCAAGACTGGCGAGGAGGACGAGGTGCGTTTCGGACTCACCTCCGAGGCGGGGCTGAATGACGGCTTCGCATTCCCGTTCGTCCATCTGATTGGCGGCAATGACGGGCGAGCCCTGGGCGGCACAATGGCTAATGCACAATGTCCTGTGGGAAATTTTCGCAGGCGTTCTGGGTGGCTGGCTGATCGGCCGTCTGTTTGGGTGGCTCACCTTCCACGTTCCCGCCGACACCAGATTGTCCAAGACCGGCGACGGATTGGTGGCGATCTCCGCGACGTTCGTGTCCTATGGTCTCACTGAACTACTACACTGTTATGGCTTCCTGGCCGTGTTCGTAACCGCACTAACGCTGCGGCGATCTCATCGGGATCATGAGTTCAATCGGCAGATGCACGACTTAACCGAGCAGGTGGAACGACTGGCGATGATGGCGCTGCTTCTGTTATTTGGCGGCGCGCTTGTGAGTGGCCTGTTCCGTCCACTTCAATGGATCGACGTGGCGGCGGCGTTGGCGATCCTGCTGGTAGTTCGGCCGCTATTCGGCATTATAGCCCTGACGAGATTCAAGGCGAGTCAGTCGGAGAAGAGAACAATCGCTTTCTTCGGGATCCGGGGCGTGGGATCATTCTATTATCTCGCGTACGGTCTCAACCATCTGCAGATTGATGAGGGAGCTCGGCTATGGGCGATTGTGGGTTTGGTGGCTTTGCTGTCAATCCTGCTGCACGGCCTGACAGTCACTCCCGCCATGCGGATGGTTGACCGACGGCATGGGCGTGACCCGGACGGGAAAGGTTCCGCTGCTCTTTGACTTGCCGGTCGCCAATCGACCCTTCACGGACGCTCAACAAACAATTTTTGCTGCTCAAGTACAGACTGTCCGGTATTCCGGCGGCTTTCGATCAAGCCCGAACCTAGACACAGATGAAGTAGCCTGCGGGCACCGAAGGCCGATATTGAACTGCGACTGCCCAGCCTCATCCCGGCCGATCGCGCCTATGACAATAGTCTGTCGGCGCAATGGCGCGAGACGCTCGCGACCCTCAACATCAGCGCGCGGCAACCCCAGGCGGCGAAGATCCTAGTCGACAAGTCCGAGAGCCTACTCAAGGTCTATGATGGTCAGGACCGTCTCGCCGCACAGTTTCCCGCGACGACAGGGAGCGAGCATGATCCGCTGCCGATCGGACAATGGGCCATAGAGGGCATAGCGTTCTTGCCGACCTATCATTATAATCCAGCCCTGTTCTGGGATGCTGCCGAAGGTGACGGGAAAGCCGTGTTGCAACCCGGCCCCAACAATCCCGTCGGCGTTGTTTGGATCGACCTCGACAAGCCGCATTATGGCATCCACGGCGCGCCCGAGCCGGCCCGGATTGGGCGCTCGCAAAGCTATGGCTGCGTTCACCTCAGCAACTGGGACGCCGCCCGCCTTGCGCAAATGACCAGCACGGCAACGAAAGTCATTTTTCAGGAGTGACCATATTTGGCGCAAGCAGGCGGGATTTGCTTCCTTAGCCCTCCTCTTCCGCCGCCTTACTATCGCCACGCATCTGGCCATGGGCCAACACCGCGAACAGTCCTGTGCCGCCAATGATGTTGCCGACAAGCGCGGGCAGGAGGAAGGCGAACAGCATGTCCGCAAGGGTCATTGACCCGTTCAGCCAGAGAAAGGCCGTCTGCGAAAAGCCGGTCACGACATGGCTGAACCCGCCTAGCGCAATGACGTAGGTCAGCAAAGAGATGACCCAGAACTCACTGCCCTTCGCATTCGGCAGAAGCCAGGCGATGGATGCCATGAGGAAACCAGCGGGGATACCCAGCATCAGCGTTTTGATTCCTTCCTGCGCGGGAAGTTTCGCAAGGATATCGATTGCTACGAGCCGCTGTTCATGCGTGATGATGACCTCGCCTGCCATCAGCGCGACCACGATCAGCACACCGATCAGGTTCGCGCTCAACACGACGGACCATAGTCGCGCAAGTCTCGCGAGGCCGGCAAAGCTGGGTCGTGCCGCCACGGGAAGCACTGCGGTGACGGTGCTCTCAGTGAACAACTGCAACCGCCCCATGATGACGATCACATAACCGACGGGGTAGCCAAGCAGATAGACAAGCTCGGCCCAGCGCTCGTCGGGCAGGCGCATGCGAAGATAGAGTTCGGCCAGAAGCGATATGGTGATGGCAAGGCCGGCAGCGAGACCGGAAAGCATCAAGGCAATGACTGGCCGCCCCAGTTCTTCTTCGCCCTGTAGCCGCACGGCCTCATGCACGACCATATGCGAACTGGCCTGGCGCCGCCGGACGTCGTGTGCCTCGTCGCGAGACAGAGCATCGTCAGGTAAGCTGGGATCATTCGCCAGCGGCCGATCCTGCTGGGATGTCATTGGCTAACGCCTTGAAGAAAGGAAACGCCGGAGCAGGACCGAACCTGTCTCCGCTTCATCATCCGCTCAGGCCGCCAGCGCTAGCAGCCCTGGCACACCGGGCCTAGCCGCCTGTCGGGTCTGAATCCGGTCGAGATAGGCGAAAATGCTGACAACGGCATCTTCTTCATTGTCAAAATCGCTACGCGCAGTTTCCAAAACGCCACCATTCATCAGGGCTTCGAGCGCCATGCGCGCCCGCGCGACCCGGCTCTTGACCGTTCCCACAGCGACGCCCGTGATCTTGGCCGTTTCTTCGTAGGAAATGCCGCCGGCACCAACGAGTATTAGCGCCTCCCGCTGCGGTTCAGGCAGCTGCGTGAGCGCGCGCATAAGATCACGCAGTTCGATGCTGGTATCTTGCGAAGCCGGCGAGGCCAGAACACGATCTGCCACCAGGTCATCCCATTCACCGGTGAAGCGGAGGCGACGCGTCAGGCTGAAATAATGATTGCGAAGGATCGTGAAGGTCCAGGCACGAAAGTTAGTACCCGCCATATAGCGGTTCCGCGCTGCCCAGGCCTTGAGCATAGTTTCCTGGACAAGGTCATCCGCCAGATCGTGATTGCCGCAAAGGCTTCGTCCAAATGCACGCAGCTGAGGAATCACGCGGGCCAGTTCGTTTTTGAAGGCAGCATCGGTCAGGCTGGCAGTTGCGACCTGCATCGCGTTGGCGTCCGACATGATATCCCCTTCAAACATGATCCGGATAAGAACATTTCGGAACAGTATCGGTTCCGGTCGCCATATCGATGACCACCAGCGGATCGCGCTTTGTTGCGCCGCAGAAATGTTTGAACCTCCTATGGCTTTGCGGGTTTGAAGGGGAATAGCGTAACAGGGGTACTTCAGCCGAACGATGGCACGCGCCTGCATTCTCATTTTTGCGCTCGCGTGCCTGAGCGGTTGTAACGCACAGCAATCGACCCTGTCCGTTTTTGGCGCGGACGCCCGCGAGATCCGGCAGATCGCCATCGTGCTGACTGTGGGCGCGGTTGTCATCTTCGCCATCACCGCACTGCTCTACATACGGGCCGTTCGCGCGCCCGAAGAGAGCCTCAACCACCATCAAGGCATGCGAATGATATTGTGGGTCGGCGCGATCGGGCCGACGCTGATCCTGACGGCGCTATTGCTCTACGCCCTGCCCGCGATGCGGCCGCGCCCGGCCAGCCCTGCCGATCTCGTCATCCGGGTCGAGGGCGAGCAATTCTGGTGGCGCGTTGCGTATCAGCCTCCGAACGGAGGGGCACCGCTACCTTCGGCAAACGAGATACGTCTGCCCGTCGGCCGCACCGTGGTGTTCGAGCTGGCCGCTACGGACGTGATCCACAGCTTCTGGATACCCGGCCTGGGCGGAAAGATGGACATGATCCCCGGCCGCACCAACCGGCTGGTGGTGAAGGCGGAGAAGGCCGGGCGCTATCGCGGCGTGTGTGCGGAGTTTTGCGGTCTCAGCCATGCGTTGATGGCATTCGATGTAGTCGCGATGGAGCCGGCGGCTTTCGATACATGGCTGGCTGATGCCCGCGCCATTGTGCCTCCGCCTGCCATCGCCACGCCCGGCCGCACCCTGTTCGACGCGCAAGGATGCGGAGCCTGCCACACGATCACTGGCACGCCTCACGCTGGCATCATCGGCCCCGACCTCAGCCGCTTCGGCGAGCGTCTAACCTTGGGCGCCGGCATCCTGCCCTTGACCACCGAAAATATCGCCGCCTTCATCCGCGCGCCGCACCAGACCAAGCCCGGCGTGCGCATGCCCGCCTATCCCCAACTCAGCGACGAGGACGCCCGCGCCATCGCCCACTATCTGAAGGGCCTGCGATGAGCCTGCACGATCAGGACGATCCCGCGCTTCGCGCCGCACAGGAGGAAAGGCTTCGCGCAGTATGGAAGCCACCCAGCGGCCTGTTCCTGCGCTGGACCGACTGCAACAATGATCGGGTCGGCGTCTGGTATGTGCTGACCGCCTTCGCCTTCATGCTGTTCGCCGGCGTGCTGGCGCTCATCATGCGCACGCAGCTCGCCGTGCCGGACAATGATCTGGTGAGCGCGGGGACGTTCAACCAGCTGTTCACGCTGCACGGCTCGATGATGATGTTCCTCTTCGCCGTACCGATGTTCGAGGCGGTGTCGATCATCCTCCTGCCTCAGCTTCTGGGCGCGCGCGACCTCCCCTTCCCGCGCCTCTCCGCCTTTGGCTACTGGTCCTTCCTTCTGGGCGGCGTGTTCGTGGGCGGTTCCATTTTCTTCAATGCCGCGCCCGATGGCGGATGGTTCATGTATCCCCCGCTTACCACGCGGACGGACCTGTCCGGCCTTGGCGCCGACATCTGGATGCTGGGCCTGTCCTTCATCGAAGTGTCTTCGGTCGCCGCTGCGGTCGAACTGATCGTCGGCGTCCTCAAATGCCGGCCGCCGGGTATGCGGCTGAACCTGATGCCGCTCTACGCCTGGTACATGTTGGTGGTGGCGGTGATGATCCTGTTCGCCTTTCCGCCACTGATCGCGGGCGACATATTGTTCGAGATGGAGAGGCTTTTAAACTGGCCCTTCTTCGACGCGAGCCGGGGCGGTGATCCGCTGCTGTGGCAGCACCTGTTCTGGATCTTCGGCCATCCGGAAGTCTATATCGTCTTCCTGCCGTCCATCGCCCTGTTCGCGATGCTGGTACCGACCTTTTCGAACCGCCATCTGCTGGGCTATCCGTGGATCGTGCTGGCGGCGGTGGGCACGGCCTTCCTGTCCTTTGGCCTGTGGGTCCACCACATGTTCACGACCGGCCTGCCCAAGATCAGCCTCGCCTTCTTCTCGGCCGCATCGGAAGCCGTGGCGATCCCGACGGCGGTGCAGATATTCGTCTTCATCGCTACATTGTGGGCAGGCCGCGTCACCTGGTCGACGCCTTTGCTCTATGCGACGGGCAGCCTCGCCATCTTCGTTATCGGCGGCCTGACCGGGGTAATGGTCGCCGTGGCGCCGTTCGACTGGCAGGCGCACGACACCTATTTCATCGTCGCCCACCTCCATTATGTCCTGATCGGCGGTACGCTGCTGCCGCTGTTTGCGGGCCTCTATTATTACTGGCCGCTGATTACCGGCAAGAGGCTGTCCGACCGCCTCGGCCGTATCGCCTTCTGGATGCTGTTCGTCGGCGCGAACCTGACCTTCTTCCCCATGCACTTTTCGGGATTGATGGGCATGCCGCGCCGGGTCTTCACCTATCCGGAAGAACTCGGGCTGGGCGGCCTCAATATGGCGTCCACCCTGGGAGCATGGCTGTTCGCGGCGGGCGTGGCGGTGATCTGCGTGGACCTTTGCCTCTCGCCGCGCCGGGCGAAGGCGCAGCGCAATCCCTGGGGCGCCGGAACGCTCGAATGGCTGGCGCATCCCGATGATGAGGATTGGGGTATCCGCTCCATTCCACTTATCGAAAGCCGCTACCCGATCTGGGACCAGAAGGATTTCGTGCAGAAGGTCGATGAGGGCCGCTTTTTCCTGCCCGACGCGGAGGAAGGGCGGCGCGAGACGATCGTGACGACCGTGCTCGACGCCCGACCGCTGGCGGTGATCCGGCTCGGCACGCCCAGCGTCATCCCGATCCTGACCGCCCTGTCACTTGGCGGCGTCTTCATCCTGACCACCTATCATCTCTACTGGGCGGCGCTGGTCTGCGCGGTTGCGACATTGGCCTGCGCCATATGGTGGCTGTGGACCGGCACGGCCGAAATCCCGGAAAAGCCGTGCAAGCCGATCGGCCACGGGATCGAACTGCCGCTCTACATCTCCGGTCCTGCCGCGCCGGGATGGTGGGCGATGTTCATCACCATGATGGCGGATGCGACCGCCTTTTCCGGCCTCGTCTTCGGCTATTATTTCTTCTGGACCCGACATGCCGATTTCCCACCGATGGCGATGGCGGACGGTCCGGGCATGTACTGGCCGATGGTGGCTCTGGTGCTCGGCGTGGCAAGCTGGCTCGCCACTATCGCTGCGCTTGAAGTCCATGCGCGGGGCGACGTCGGGATCGCGCGCCTGTTGCTGATGCTGGGCATAGCGACCAGCCTCGCCGGGATCGCCGCAGGGCTTGCCGGGCCATGGACCCACGGCATGGACCCGGAAAACCATAGCTACCCGGCGATCGTGTGGACGCTCACCGTCTGGACGGTCGCCCATGCCGGCATCGCCGCGATCATGCAGAGTTACGCGCTGGCCCGCAGCATCGCCCGCCGCATGGACCCGCAGCATGACGCCGACATCCGAAACGTCACCGTCTACATGCACTTTTTCGCCCTCACCGCCATCGTCGCCTATGCGACCATCGGCCTGTTCCCGAGCCTGTCATGAAGGATCGCCGCCCCCATTGGTCCGAACGACTGAAGGTCACGCTGTGGACGCTGATCGTGCCGCCGACCATCTGGGCGGGACATTTCCTCTTCTCCTATCTCTGGGCGGCCATATCCTGCGCGAAGGCGGGCGCCTTTGCGACCTTCCCTACGCTGTTCGTCGTCGGCACCGTCCTTGCCCTGACCCTGATCGCTTTGTCCGGCTGGGTCGCCTGGAACCAGGGCCGCACACCCGGTGCCAGCCCGCCGCATGAGGATTCGACCGATATCGACCGGCTGCGCTTCCTTGCGAAATCGACGCTGTTGCTCGCGTGCCTCAGCTTCGTAGGCGTGCTCTTCACGTCCCTGCCCGTCATCTATTTGCGAGATTGCTTGTGAGGCGGGCGTGTCTCTTCACCGGCCTCGCGCTCCTGCCATTGGGCCTCATCGCCAGCGACATGGGCATGACGGGGCATATGGTTGCCCACATGACCGCCGTGGCTGTCGCCGCGCCGCTGATCGCCTTTGGCATATCTGGCACGCGCGCCGACCCGGCGATGCGTTTGCCGCACATCGTGGCTCCCATGGCGATGATGCTGGTCGAACTCGCCACCGTCTGGCTCTGGCACCTGCCCACCCTGCGGGCCGCCGCTCATGGATCGTGGATGGTCATGGCGATCGAACAGGCCTGCTTCCTCGTAGCTGGCCTGCTGCTCTGGTCATCCGTCCTGCATGCGCCACAGCGGATCGCCGGCATCGGCGCCTTGCTGTTAACCTCCATGCACATGACCCTGCTGGGCGTCCTGATCGGCCTCTCGCCTCGCCCGCTCTACGTCCATCACGGCACCTATTTCGGCCTCGATGTGCTGGCCGACCAGCAATTGGGCGGCGTGATCATGCTCGTCATCGGCGGGGCCAGCTACATGATCGGCGGCCTCGTGCTGCTCGCCGGATTGCTCAAGGCAAGGGAGGACGCGCCGGCATGACCATCCGCATCACCTGGAAACGCGTGATACTGACTATCGCCACGCTGTTCGCGGCAGGCATGGTCTTTGCCTGGTCGGGCGCGATGCAGATCTCCGCGTCTTCGGGTCACTGGAAAGTCACCGATTGGTTCCTGCACTGGGTGATGCGCAATTCGGTGCGGACCTATTCCGCGTTCCAGACCCCGAAAGGCCAGGCGCCCGATCGCGACCTGGTCAGCGCCGCCGGCCATTTCCGTCAGGCTTGCCAGGTCTGCCACGGTGCGCCGGGCGTGAAGCCATCCCCCGTCATGCAGGCGTCGACGCCCCCTGCCCCGGACCTGTCCGTCACCGCGCAGGAATGGACCGATCGCGAACTGTTCTGGATCATCCGGCATGGCGTCAAATTCACCGCCATGCCGGCCTGGCCCGCCGCGGAGCGCGATGACGAAGTCTGGCGGATGGTCGGTTTCGTGCGCCGCCTGCCCGGCATGACGCCGGAACAATATCGCGCGCTGATTGAGGAGCGCGTGCCCGCCGATCTGCCAGGCACGCGCCCCGGCACGCTGGCCGCCTGCACCTCTTGCCATGGCTGCGACGGGCGCGGTCGTGGCCAGCCCGATATTCCCGTGCTGGGCGGCCAGAAACCGGCCTCTCTTCTTGCGGCTCTGCGCAATTATGCGTCTGGCACTCGCAAGAGCGCGCCGATGCAGGTGGCCGCTGCGACACTAACCGAGGAAGAGATGGAGCGGCTGGCAGCGCATTTCGCCGCCATGCCGGGGCTTGCACAGCGGCCCATCCCGACCTTACCCATCATTGCCAAAGGCGATCCTGCACGGCAGCTTCCCGCCTGCGGCAATTGCCATGCGCCTGGCAAGGACGCGCCTGTGCTGTCCGGTCAAAAGCGCACCTATCTCGCCGCACGTCTGCGCCAATGGCAGGGCGATCCGACCGTGGTCGACGCGCGCAAGCCTGCAGATGGCATGGCCGTCATCGCGCGCCGAATTCCGCCGGATCAGATCGATGCGATCGCCGCCGCTTTCTCTGAACCATGAGCTTGCCCGACCGGAAAGGATTGCCATTGTCGACCATCATCAATCGCAGGCAGGCAAGCGCCGTGCTGGCGACCGCTGCATGGGGGATGACCATACCGGCGCGAGCGGCGCCCCCTCGCCGCCTGTTGCTGCGTGGTGCGGATCATCTGCTGACGATGACCGACACGCCACGCCCGAAAACGGACCTGCTGATCCAGCAAGGGCGGATCGAGGCGATCGGTCCCGACCTGCCTGCGGGCGATGCGGACGTGATCGACCTGTCCGGCCATGTCCTGATGCCGGTTTCGTCGATACCCATTGGCACATGTGGAACACGGCCGCGCGGGGGCTATGGCGCAGCGCGAAGGGCGGCTTCATGCCGACCATGGCCGCGATATCGCCCCATTTTACGCCTGCCGAGGTTGCGATCGGTGTGGATCTGGCGCTTGCCGAGGCGGTGAATAGCGGCATTACCACCGTGCACAACTGGGCGCATAATGTGCGCAGCCCCGCTCATGCGGATGCGAAGATCGCCGCCATGGTCCGATCCGGCGTTCGCGGTCGCTTCGCCTATGGCTACGCCCAAGATGTCGGCAAGGACCAGCCGATGAACCTCGACCATCTGTCCACGATCGCGCGCAGGCGCCCTTCGAACCTCGTCTCCATCGGAATCTGCGCGCGTGGCCCCGATCGTTCGTCCCCGCCTGTCTGGCAGGCGGAATGGGACGTTGCGCGCCGGCTGGGGCTGCCGATATCCACACATATGGCGTCCGATCCGAAATCGGCCGCAAGTGGCGGCATTGCGGCACTGGCGGCGCGCGAAGGCCTCGGGGCCGACGTGCAATTGGTCCATCTGACTGCCGCATCCCGCGCCGACATGGATCGCGTCGCACAGGCAGGATCGCCCGTGTCGATCAGCCCCTGGACCGAGCTGGAGGTCGGCTATGGTGTGCCACCCATAGCGGACATGATCGCCGCAGGTCTGCTGCTTGGCCTGTCCGTCGACAATATGGTGTTGGCAGGACAGGCAGACATGTTCTCCGTGATGCGCCTGTCGACGGATCTTGCGCGTGGGCTCTCTCGCAATCAGCTATTGATGAAGGACATGACGGCCCTGCGCTGGGCCACGATAGATGGCGCTCGAAGCCTGGGTCTGGGGCAGCAGGTCGGTGCGCTGACGCCGGGTATGCGCGCCGATATCATTGCGGTTCGGGTGGATGCGCTGAACACGGCACCCGCCGCCGATCTGCCATCGCTGCTGCCCCATGCCGCCCGCCCCGACAATGTGTCGCTCGTCCTGATCGACGGCGTTGTGCACAAGCGCGACGGCCAGTTGGTGCGGGTAGATCTGCCGGCGATCCGGGCCAGAGCAAGCGCATCCGTCGCAAAAATTCGATCGGCCGCTGCCATCTAGAGCTTCTGCTGTGCATGCCATGTGGCCCTTTCGTCGTTTCGCGCGTTGTCTGTCAGCAACGATCCAGAAAGAAACCATGCCTCGCTTCGATCGAAGCCCCGCGCACAAGGAAGCCGCCGAATGATGCGAGGAGCCGCCTTCGCGATACTTTTGCTTGGCGCCTGCGACGCGCTGCCGCGCGACCCAGCCGGCACATCGACACGGATCGAGCGTAACCGCATCTTCATCGTAGCACTGGCCGATCCCGCCATTCGCTCCGCGCCGCAGGTCAGCAGGCTTGTCGAGGAAATCGAGCGGCGCACCAAAGCGCGCGCGCGATGGCGCAGCGGTTCAGGAGAGTCTCTGTTCCAGCAGCTGGACGAAGTCAAGATCGACCTCGTCATCGGCCGCTTCACGGCGGACAGCCCATGGGCGACGGACGTCGCCTTCGCGCCTGCCCTTTCGACAAGCGGGACCAAAGACGCGCCGATCGAGCTGAAAGCCGCGATGCGTAACGGCGAAAATCGCTGGATCATGACGGTCGAGCGCGCCAGCCGCGCGATATCGCAGGAGGCACGCGACCAATGAGCCAGACCAGCCTGCCGCAGGAATTGTGCGAGCCGATGGCCAGGGCGATCCGCCTTGAATATTGGAACATCTTCTGGACGCTCACCATCATCGTCACAATGGGGCTGGTGCTGGGTCAGAGCGAGACGATGAAGACCGCCTGGATCGAAGATACGCTGGGCCTCGTCCCGCCGATCATGTTCCTGATCGCCGCGCGTATGGAGCGCCACAGCCATCGCTCGCGTCGCTTCCCTTTCGGCTTCGAGCGGGTCAACGGGCTTGGGTTTTTCGTCGCGGCGGTCGCGCTGACAGCGGTCGGCGCGCTGTTGCTCTATAATGCGCTGATGGCGCTCGGCACACAGGAGCATGCGACCGTCGGCTCGATCGTCATTCTGGGGCACGATATGTGGCTCGGCTGGCTGATGCTGGCTGCGCAAATCTATTCGCTTATCCCGCCCCTGTTTATTGGCCGCAAGGAATTGCCGCTGGCAAAGCAGCTCAATGACAAACTGCTTCATACCGACGCGCTGATGAACAAGGCCAACTGGCTGACGGGCGCGGCGGGACTGGCCGGCATCATCGGCCTCGGCCTTGGCTGGTGGTGGGCGGATTCGCTCGCGGCGGCGATCATTTCGGTCGATGTCCTCAATGACGGGATCAAGGCGCTACGCTCCTCCACCGCCGAACTGGTCGACGGCGCACCTCGCGCTCTGTCTAGCACGGACCTGTCGCAGGACGCGCAGAAGGTGCGCGATCGGTTGCAGGCGGAATTTCCCGATGCCACCGTCCGGCTGCGCGAAACCGGGCGGCTGATCCGGGCCGAAGTGCATGACGCCCACCCACCGTTGGAATGCCGCCATCCCCGGCATTATTGGCCCGACGAGGAGGAACGAAACTGGCGACTGGCGCAGGTCAGCTTCATCCCGCCAATAAAGGCGGACGAGAAAAGCTAAATCGGCGGCGGCTGACGGATCGCGTCGGCCTGTTTCTCCGGCCGGATATAGATGGAGGTCAGCTCGGGCACGCAGGCCTTCATCTCGCGCTCAATATCCTCGATCAGGCTTTCAGCCACACCCATCGGCAGGTCATCGACGAAGTCGGCGCTGATCGCCACGAACACGGCATCGGGCGCCGTATGGATGGTGCGGACATGATTGACCGCGCTGATCTGCGGCCGCTTGTCGAGGATCGCCCATACAACAGCGACGATGGCGGGGTCCGCGCTCTCCCCGATCAACTGCCCCTTGGCCTCGCGCGCGAGCAGGACGGCGACACCGGCCAGGATCAGGCCGATCGCGATCGACGCCACACCGTCGATGCGGGGATCGGCGTAATGATGGCTGGCCCAGACGCCGACACCGGCGATACCAAGCCCGATCAGGGCCGCGCTGTCCTCGAACAGAACGATGAACCCTGCCGGATCCTTGGACCGGCGAATCGACTGCCACCAGCTGCTCGCACCGCGCTTACCGTTGAATTCGCGCACGGCGATGGCCCAGCTCGTCCCTTCCAGAAGCACGGCGACGCCCAGCACCACATAGTTGATCGTCGGATCGCGCAGCGGCTCCGGCTGGGCGATATGCACCCAGCCTTCATAGATCGAGACACCAGCCCCCACCGCAAAGATTAGGATAGCGACGATGAAGGCCCAGAAATACAGCTCGCGCCCATAGCCGAACGGGTGGCTGGCATCGGGGGGACGCTTCGCCTTGGCCTGCCCATAAAGCAGCAACAGCTGATTGCCGCTGTCCACCAGGGAATGCACGCCTTCGGTCAGCATGGAGGAAGAGCCGCTGATCGCCGCCGCCACGAATTTGGCGATGGCGATCCCGACATTGGCGAGCAAGGCGCCGTAAAGAACGATATTCTCGCGAAACCTGCCCGATAGACCCGCCATGCGGCTCAAACCGAATAGGGGCTGGATTGCAGCAGCCCAGCCAGATGCGTGGCAATGCTCGTCAGCATCTTGGGCGCTTCCCACAGATTGTTGAAAACCTTCTCGCCAAACGCCTCAGCCAGCACAACGCTAATGACGTAGTTGGTACTTTCCTGGCTGCTATGTTCACCCAATATGATGCCACGTCGAACTCTCCGAGAAAAAAGCTATCCGGCCAGCGCCTCCAAGCTTCACATATCCAGTCACCCAACTCAGCTTCATTAGTCGGCGCGACCTACCCGTATAAAAGCCCTGATATCTCGGTTTGCGACGCCGACGCTATTTACGATGACCCTTCTCCCTCTTGCGGCTCATGATAGGGGCAGTTGTTGAAGGCCGCGCGAAAATCGGCGGAGTGGCGATAGGGGTCGCGGCGTGCGCGATTGATGTTGCCAAGCGGCTGGTGTGCGGCGATGCCCGTCCACACGCTGAACCGCATTTGTTCGTTAACCTTTTCCACGAGCGCCGGACCCCAACTGTCCTGTGCGTTCGCGCGGATCGTGGCGACGGTGATGAACGGCGCATCTTCTTCATCCCACTCAACGGTCGGATCTTCCACGGGCTGCTTCTCCAAATCCCGGCTAAGCTGGACGCGAAACTCCCAGAGTGCGTCGATGTCTCGCATCTCCTTTTGCACATCTTCGCGGATTGCATTCTCACGACCGTCGACCGCGATCTCCTGGCCTGTCAACGCGGTCATGGAAGGAGCGATCGGCGCCAGGCTGAACTTGGCGATATGATCGCCATACCGGAAGGGCACCGTCGTGTAATAGGTATCGCCAAGTGGCTCGGATTGCGGCGCGCCGCCCAATGAATTGAGTGCCGTAGGCGGTTCGGCTCCAGCAGCTTCAAAGGCGTGACGTACGCCGCGCAATGTTGCGGACACCGCTTTCTTCGTGCCCTCCATGCGATCGGTCGTCTTGGCGAGCAGTTTGAGATTGCCCAGAAATTTGTCAGCCGTTTTTGCCTGGAAGATCGGGCCATTGACGAACACGAAATCCTGCGTCGTTCCTTCCGAGCCGGGAAGTCGGTCACCCTCCACGTCCAGCACCTTGATCGCCATCCCGCGCGGCAGGCTGATCGAGTCCGGCAATATGTCCCCCGCATTCGTAGACATGCGCAAATAGACTTTGTGCGTCCCTGGCCGCGCGAACAGACCCTGTGCCAATTCAAGCGGGAGATCAGGCAGGATCTGCATCTCGCCTTCCAATATCCCGTGGGCCTTGGCATGGACCGAGCGGACGGCATGGCCATAATCGTCGGCCGTCCGCTCCAGAATGACGTCAAAAGCCTGCTTCAATCCCTCGATGGTTTCTGCTTCATTTGGCTGAAACTGCTCGACGTCATGGGTAAAACGGACGGGCGGGTTGAGCATAGACATTCTCCTTTTCAGCATTAACCGCAGGAAAGCAGAAGCCGTTCCGAACAAATCGTCCTCATCCACATCAGCTTGGTCCGGCAGGTGAACCAACACCCATCCCGCTCGTTGCCATTGCCTGGAAGAAGGAGCGGAACGGCTATGGTAAAGCAAAGATCGGACAAGCCCCGTATCGAGCCATTCGAGGGGCCTGCCGGCGGCTGGGGATCGGTTCGCTCTCTGGCCGAAATCCTGCCACGCGAACGTCTGCCCGCCGAGGGCCTGCGTGAGCTTGCCCGACAGAATAAGGCCGACGGTTTTGCCTGTGTCAGTTGCGCCTGGCCCAAACCTGCCCATCCCCATCCCGCCGAATTTTGCGAGGAAGGTGCCAAGGCGACGGCTTGGGAGTTAACAAAACTGCGCACGACACCTGCGTTTTTTGAAGAACATAGCCTCGCCGCATTGCGGGAATGGCGGGATTATGATCTCGAGCAGCATGGGCGGCTGACCCAACCCCTGCGATATGACAGAGACCAGGACAAATATGTCGCCTGTTCATGGGATGAGGCGTTCGACGCCATTGCGGCGGCGCTGCGCATGTATGATCCCAAATCCGTCGTCTTCTATTCTTCCGGCCGCACCAGCCTGGAGGCGTCATACATGTATGGGCTGATGGCACGAATGTATGGCAATCAGAACCTGCCCGACAGTTCCAACATGTGCCATGAATCCACGTCCGTCGCGCTCAAAGCGGCCATTGGGGTGCCGGTCGGCACGACCCAACTCAAGGACTTCGAAGAATGTGATGCGATATTCTTCTTCGGACAGAATGTCGGATCCAACGCGCCGCGGATGCTTCATGACCTGCGCGGCGCACGCAAGCGTGGCGTCGAGATCATCACCTTCAATCCTTTGCGGGAAAGGGGGCTTGAACGCTTCACCGATCCGCAAAATCCGATCGAGATGGTGACATTGGCCGAAACGGGAATCTCCACCCAATATCATCAGGTGAAGGCAGGCGGCGACATAGCCGCGATCATGGGCCTCGCCAAATTCCTCATCGAATGGGACGATGCGGCAAGCGCTGCTGGAGAGCCACCAGTTCTCGATCATGATTTCATCGAACGACACACCCATGATTTCGACGCTTTCGCCAACAAGGTCCGTGCGACCCAATGGCATGACATCGAAAGGGAATCTGGTCTCGCGCGCGACGCGCTGGAGCAGGCTGCGCGCGTCTATGCCCAGTCCAAGGCCGTCATGGCGATCTATGGCATGGGCCTGACACAGCATGTAAAAGGCGTCGAAAATGTCCGCATGGTCGTCAACTTCCTTCTCCTGCGCGGCAATATCGGAAAGCCAGGTGCCGGCCCGACGCCGGTGCGCGGTCACAGCAATGTGCAGGGTCAGCGCACCGTCGGCATCACAGAGAAAACGGAGCTCGCGCCTGTCGACAAGTTGAGAGAGCTATACAACTTCGATCCACCTGTGGAAAAAGGACTGGATACGATCGAAACCTGTCGGGGAGTCATCGACGGATCGGTCAGGGCATTTATCGGACTGGGCGGCAACTTCCTGCGCGCCATCCCGGACACCGGTCCTATGGAAGCGGCCTGGCCCGCGCTCGACCTGACCGTCCATGTCGCCACCAAGCTCAATCGCAGCCACCTTCTGCCGGGGCGGATCGCGTACCTCCTGCCTTGCCTCGGTCGGATCGAGCAGGATGTTCAGACCAGCGGCCCGCAAGCCGTCTCGGTCGAGGACTCGAGCAGTTGCATCCATGGCTCGGTTGGTAAAGCGACGCCCGCCAGCCCGCACCTACTGTCCGAACCTGCGATCGTTGCCGCCATCGCCAAACGGATTGTGCCACTCAATTCACGGCTAGATTGGGACGCTTGGGTTGCCGACTATGCCCGCATCCGTGATGCCATCGAAGCGACATACCCGGACATATTCGAAAACTTCAACGCACGTCTTTTCCAGCCTGGCGGTTTCTGGAAAGGCAATAAGGCGTCGGAGCGCATCTGGCTGACGCCAAGCCGGAAAGCGGAGTTCCATGTGCCATCTGGCCTGTCGGGAACCGGCTTTGCTGACGCTGCGGGGCAATATCGCCTGATGACCCTACGTTCGAACGATCAGTTCAACACGACTATTTACGGCTATCACGACCGGTTTCGGGGTGTGAAAGGCACAAGGGACGTTCTTTTCATGAATGTTGACGACATGGTACGCGAAAAGCTGAACGAGGGGGATATCGTAACGCTCGAAACTTCATGGGACGACGGCGTGGCCCGGCGGCGCCCCGGCCTGATCGTGACGCCCTATAGCATTCCGCACGGATGCCTTGGCGCCTATTATCCCGAGTGCAACAGCCTCATACCCGTCGAGCATCACGCGGAACAAAGCCATGTTCTCGCGGCCAAGTCGGTTCCGGTCGTGATCTGCCGTATCTAGTTGGGCAAAACTGACACTGAAATAGGTGTCATGAATTCTAAACATCGTGCTGGCTCTAACCGGCAATTGTGGTCGGCTCTGGATATTCTTAAATCGGTCATGCTGGGCGATGATTGTCGCGCGCTGACCGCCCCATAACCCTGGTTTGGAGTCGTAAAACTTGGCGAATTCTCGGTAGATATCACGGCACGCGTCTGAGTGCAGAAGGCCACGGCAAGATTTATCGCTCTTAAATGCTGAAGGAGGTGAATGAAGCCTTCGACCGAGGAGGGATAGACCTTCACTAGCCGCACTCAGTCGAGATCAGCAAAGTCGAGATTAAATTACGCCCGCCCCCGCTAAAGGGCGCGCGCCAGACTGCTGCGGGCCGCTAATGAGCCGTCTAGATACACAATCTCTCCCGGCAGAATAGATTTGTCGATAGCGAAAGTTGGGATGCCAAGTAAGGTCTGACTATGTCACGCGCGCTGCCTCTGGTAATCTTGCTCTTGACCCTGACCGGCTGCTGGACCGGCCCGGTATTTTTCACCGGTACCGATGCTCCCAAATCGCTTGAGGACAGAGTCAGGCGGCCTGATCTTGCTTTGAAGCACATATGAACGACGAGCTGCTATCGTCATTTGCCTGTTGCAGCGGCAGGGACCGTGATCGATAGTCTGCATCATCCATGATCGTTTTTCAGGAGAGCAGCTCTGAATAGCAAATCGAGCCCGCCGTCACGGCAGTTTGCCGCGCCGACTGCTGCTTCAGCCTGATGGAAACCATTGGCCGCAATCTTGATGAGATGCAGCGTGTTCCGCTCACGCCAGCTCATGTCGAAGCTTTACGCGCGGCTGGTATGCCAGCGACCTATGCGGCAGGCACCTATATCGTGCAGCCTGGCGATCCGGTCGATTGCTTCGTCTATGTCGATGAAGGCGAGATCGAAGTTGTCGATGCTTTTAGCGGAAAGCGCTATGGCGCCTCCACCCTTGGTCCAACCCAGTTCATGGCAGAGATATCTTTCCTGAGTGGTGGTGTCTGGACCATGCCGATGCGCGCTGCGCTTGATACGCGGGTAGTGGAAGTCCCGCGGCATGCCATGTTGCGGTTGATGGCCGATATGCCGGAAATGTCGGATATTATCATCACAGTACTATCAGCAAGGCGGCGGCGGCAGCTCGACAATCGGGATGGGACGCTTGTGCTGATCGGCGAGGATGATGATCGAGACATACGCTGCATTGCTGAATTTGCGAGCCGCAATCGCCTGCCATTTGCTTCTTATTTGGTCGGTAGCCCCGAGGCGATCCGGGTCGCCAACAGTTGCGCCATTCCCATCAATCAGCCTGCAGTTATCTTCGGTCGTGATCGCGTTATCGCTGAACCCACGCCGCACAAGGTTGCCGAACTGCTTGGCCTCAATCTTGATGTAGCCCAATGCGAAGCATTTGACGTGCTGATTGTTGGCGGCGGCCCCGCCGGCGTCGCGGCCGGCGTTTATGCCGGAGCTGAAGGGCTCAATGCCCTTGTCGTCGAGGATATCGCAATTGGCGGCCAGGCAGGCACATCGAGCCGGATCGAGAATTATATGGGTTTCCCGACGGGCATATCGGGCGCGGACCTTGTCTGGCGCGGTGAGATCCAGGCCATGAAGTTCGGTACGCGGTTCGTAATGCCGCGCCGTGTCGAACGATTGGAACGGTTGGACAGTGGCCAGTTTTGCGCGACGTTTGACAATGGACATCAGGTCCGGGCAGGCGCCGTCGTCGTCGCAACAGGCGTACAATATCGGCGCCTGCCGATTCCCCGGTTTGCGGAGTTTGAGGGTGCAGGCATTTATTATGCGGCGACCGAGAATGAAGCGCGTTATTGCCAAGGCACCGAGGCGATCGTGATAGGGGGCGGCAATTCGGCGGGACAGGCGGCCATGTATCTGAGCCGATCTGCCGGCCATGTCCGTCTTCTGGTGCGAGGCACTTCGCTGGCGACGTCCATGTCTCATTATCTGTCGAGCCGCCTGGAAGCCGACCCTAGGATCAGTATAGAATATGGAGCGCAGGTGACGGCGCTGGATGGCACCGACAAGCTCGACGCTGTCACGATTCATAAGGATGGTGAAGAGGAACAGACGATCGAGGTCTGCGCGATGTTCGTGATGGTGGGCGCGGCACCCAATTCGGAGTGGCTGACTGGCCTTGTAGCCTTGGATGACAAGGGGTTTGTAATGACGGGCGACCCCGTAGATGGTGGTTCGCCCTATGCGACCTCCTGCGCTGGCATATTTGCGGTCGGCGATGTCCGTTCGGGTTCTGTCAAACGTGTGGCTTCGTCGGTTGGCGAAGGATCGGTCGTCATTTCCAAAGTCTGGGAATATCTCAACGGCTGAAGAACGCAGGCCAAATGATGCATCAGCCGAGCATCGTTATACCAAGTTTAGCGGCGGCTAACGCCAATTTGGCTACGGCACGGCCCCGATACCCTACACGGACATGGCTTGGGGTTACATTCGTGGTTTGACGGACTGGGTTACTCGTTGCGAGGCCGGCCACCACGAAGGCCAAACGGCTGCTTCGGAAGCCATGAGATAGGAAGATTTCGACCGTACGCTCAAGACCCATCGCTAAGCCATGCACTGGATCACCCTGGCGGCTGTTCCGCATCTTCCCGCCGGCGCAACGGTGATCACGACCGCCTCCGTAAGTCCGGCGAGCAGAGCCAGTTGGGCCGCCCAGGCCAGCCGGTCGAAATCGCGCCCGTCTAAGTCCTGCTGGCCTCGCAGGAGGGCAGCTATATCACCCGCGAAGTCTATGGCATGACCGGCGGTGCAGGGATCGCCTGACGCAAGGCTGGCCCCGCATCAGTGCGGGGCCAGCGTTCCTATCGATATGGTTCTGATTGGATGATGCCGTGCCGCCACTTTAAGAAGGAGCGGCATGGCCGGAGGCCTTAATCGCGCAGGCTATCGGGAACCACACCGCCATTTTCAGCAAGTTTCGCCATCACGGCCCTGTGCAGCGCGATATTATGCTCGGCGCTACCGGCAGCGCCCTCATGGACAGCCAGTTCGTCGGCCAGTTCCTTGCGCGCGGCGAGGCTGGAATCGAGATCGAGCAGCTTCAACAGATCGACGATCGAACTTTGATAATTTCCCCCGCCTCCCTTGGCGTCGGCCATGGCCGAAAGGACCGCGCCGACATCGACCTGCGGTAGCGATGCTGCCTCAGGTGACGCGGTGGCCGTGGCGGTCGACGCAGGGGGCGTGGCGGCTGGCGTCGGGTTGGCTGTTTGGATCTTCGGGGCGGGTGCAGGAGCGCCATTGCTCGCCTTCTGGTCGTCATGACCAAAAATCTTGTCCCTGATCTTGCTGAAGATGCCCATGTGCCTGTCCTCCATTTAATGATTCAATCATCACCAACGGCGGGCGGCAAAGAAGGCTCCCATGGGAACGAGCTTGGACGCGGCGGGTTGACGTTCCGACAGATGATGATCCGGGAGACGATCGATGAAGATGCAATTCGCGACGGTGGCGATATCATTGGCAGCGTTGACACTTGGTGGATGCGGCAAGAAGGTCGACACTACGTCCAACAACGCTGCAGCAGCACCGATGAACAGCGTCAACGCCATCGAACCGGTGCCCGTTGCGGAGAGCGCAGGCCAGACGTTCGCCAATGCGGCCGCGGCAAGCGATACATTCGAAATCGAAAGCTCCAGATTGGCCCAAGCCAACAGCCAGTCGGCGTCCGTCAAGAAATTCGCGGAGTCGATGATCAAGGCGCATACCGCTTCAACGGCAAAGCTCGGCCAGGCTGCGGGCGCCGCGTCCCCGGCCATCGTGCCCGAGCCGCTCCTGTCTAGCGTGCAGCAACAGTCGCTCGACGCGCTCAAGCGCAAGAAAGGTGCGGACTTTGATGCCGCATATATCGAAGCGCAGACCAGGGGACATCAGGAGACACTCGAGACGCTCAAAGCCTATTCGGCCAATGGTGATGTTCCCTCATTGAAGGAGTTTGCGACCAAGCTTGTTCCCATCGTGACGGCACATCTCAACATGGCGAAGGGTCTCAAGTCCTGAACGAACGTTTTTTTCAAAATATCTCTGCGTGTACGGACGGGGTATGGCGATCGCCGATGCCCCGGCTCCCTGCCCCTTCGATCTTGCATGATGCAGATCGAAGGGGCTTTTTACCCTGTTAGCAAATGCCGCGTCGAGACAATATCCGGCGTGCATTCTTCTATCGGCTTGGAATGAAGCTACTTCACGTGCAACGCTACGACTCCGACGCCCTTCTTATACTCACTTCAAGGGTTCCTAGCCGTCTGAGGCGACAGCATCGCGGACGATGAGAAATAATTCCTCTACCAAATAGGACTTGTGGGCGAAGCGGGAAGCCGTCCCCGCTGTATTTGGTCAGTTCATGGCTATAGCCGCTGGTAAGAACTACCATCCTGTCGGGCCAGCGTGCTGGGATTTTCTTACCCAGCTCGACCCCATTCTTTCCTGGCATGACGACATCATTACATATGTATCGACATTGCCGTGATCCATTTTCCAAAATGGCGATCTCCTCGAGCGCATTGGCCGCCCGCTGCCCCCCCCAGATCGCCAAGCAGTTGGAGACGCAAATTCGCCGAACTGATCATTATTCTCCACGACGACAATGCTTGCCGCAGCCGCATCGATCCGCGGTTCCCCAACGTCTGCGCTCTTTTCGTCCAATACGGGGACGCGGCGAAGATACAGTGTGAATATAGGCCTTGACCAACTTCGCTGACCGCCTTCCTTATCCAGCGCGTTTCGGCAGGGTGTGCTGCAACCATCCGAAGAAGGCTGGCACGACACCGGCGACATCGTGACAATCGACGCCGAAGGCTTCGTCACCATTCGCGGTCGCGCCAAGCGCTTCGCCAAGATCGGCGGCGAGATGATCTCTGTCCCTGCCGTCGAAGGCTATGCCTCCGTGCTGTGGCCCGATGCCGAACATGCCGTCGTCACTCGCCCTGATCCACGCGAAGGCAAACAACTAGTTCTGTTCACCACACGCAAAGGGGCCAAGGCAAGCGATCTTCAGGCTTGGGGGCGCTCAAATGGCATCACCGAACTAGCCATCCCCCGTGATATTCGCGAAGTCGATGCGCTCCCGTTGCTCGGCACAGGCAAGCTGGATTATGTGACGATGGGGGCATTGGCAGCCGCATGACTCTTGTCATCTCGCTCGCTGGCAGGTGCTGAAATTCGGCATCTCTCACTGCATACCGGGGCAGTTTCGCCAAATATTCCGGGCGCGCTTCCTCGCTCCCCGGTTAGATTTTCGGCCATCCTCTTGGAACGGCTTGTCCGCTCGTCTAGACGGCCGTCATGCAGGATCTGAACATCGCGATCGCAGGCTGCGGGCCGTGCGGACTGGCGGCGGCGCTCCTGCTGCATCGGGCGGGCCATGAGGTCACTCTTTTCGAGCGTTTCGACACGCCGCGCCCCATCGGGTCGGGCCTGATGATCCAGCCCACAGGCATGGCGGTCCTTGGCCAATTGGGGTTGTTGGACGACGTGTTGCGGCGCGGCTCGCGCATCGACCGGCTGTTCGGCAAGGCGGGGGAACGGGTCGTCCTTGACGTCCATTATGCCGCGCTGCGCCACAGCAATATGTTCGGCATCGGCATCCATCGCGCCAGCCTGTTTGCGATATTGCATGAGGCAGTCTTGCGAGCAGGGATCACCGTCCACACCGGCCGCACGCTCGTAGACAGCGAGCCGGTCGGAGCGCAACGCGCGTTGCGCTTTGCCGATGGTGAAACCAGCATTCCCTATGATCTCGTGGTCGATGCGCTGGGTACGCGCACGCCGCTGGCGCCGCCGACCGGCCGGGAACTGGCCTATGGCGCTCTCTGGGCCAGCCTCGACCTGCCGCAGGATACGCGCTTCGATGCCCATGCCCTTGCGCAGCGTTATGACCGCGCCAGCATCATGGCGGGCGTCTTGCCGATCGGCACGCCGCCTGGTGCGACGACGGCAAAGGTCGCCTTCTTCTGGTCGTTGCGCGCGGATCGGCTGGGGGACTGGCATCAGGCGGGACTGGGGCCGTGGAAGGCACGCGTTACTGCGCTCTGGCCCGCGTGCGCGCCGTTGCTCGACCAGATTGAAGATCACGGCCAACTGACCTTCGCCCGCTACGCCCACCGTACCCTGCGATCACCGGCGGAGCCGGCATTGGCCCATATCGGTGACGCCTGGCATTCCGCCAGTCCCCAGCTGGGTCAGGGCGCCAACATGGCGCTGCTCGATGCCTGGGCGCTGGCTAAAGGTCTGGCGGACGCGAACGGGGTGGATGAGGGGGTTCGTCTCGGCATCAAGCTGCGGCGACGCCATGTCCTGACCTACCAGTGGCTCACGGCCTTGTTCACGCCCGTTTATCAATCGGACAGCCGCTTGTTGCCCTTGATCCGCGATCGGCTGGTCGGCCCGCTGTCCAAGTTTTGGCCCGCCACCAGCATACAGGCGGCGATGGTGAGTGGACTGGTCGCCAATCCGCTTGGGCCGCTGGGGCTGGAAAGGGCGCTTCATATGCCCGCGCCAGAATCGGTGCCCGCATGAATGCCAATCCTGCCAGCGAGGACGGTCCGATCATCGACTTCGACGCAATGTGCGTGCTATGCTCCGCCAATGCCGCCTTCGTGCTGCGGCACGACCGAGCCGGACGATTCCGGCTGGCGTCCATGCAGGGTGAAATCGGCGCTGCGCTTTACCGCCGGTTCGGCATCGATCCCGCAAATCCGGAAAGCCTGATCGTGGTGGAAGGGGAACGGGCCTTGCAGGCCAGCGACGCGGTGCTGGCCATATGGGCCGGACTGGATCGCCCGTGGAAGGCGCTGGCATTGTTCAGGATCGTCCCGCGCTGGCTGCGCGATCCCGTCTATCGCTGGGTCGCCCGCCACCGTTACCGGCTGTTCGGCCAGCGCTCCACCTGCTGGATACCCACGGCGCAGCAGGCGCGCCAGATCCTGTGATCTGTATATTGCTCCTCGGCGGATATGGCGGCTTTGGCGGACGCATCGCGCGGCATCTGGTCGCTGCAGGATATAGAGTTATCGTAGCGGGCAGATCCACGACAAGGCGCGCGCCTTTTGCGGCGACATGCCCGGCCTCACACCGTTGGCCCTGGATCGCAGCCATATCGCATCCGCGCTGGACGAGCATGAACCAGACATAGTCGTGGATGCGTCCGGGCCTTTTCAGGCAATGGACCACACGATCCCGACAGCATGTATCGCCGCCGGAGTGCATTATGTCGACATCGCCGACAGCCGCGATTTCGTCTGCGGCATCCGCACATTGGATGAGGCCGCCAAGGCAGCAGGCGTCGTCCTGCTTTCCGGTGCCTCCAGCGTTCCGGCGCTATCGGGCGCGGTGGTGCGGCATCTGGCGCGCGGCATGGACAAGGTGCGCGCGATCGAGATAGCGATCAGTGCGTCCAACCAGGCAACGGCGGGTCCGGCCGTTTCCGCCGCCATATTGGGGCAGGTCGGCCAGCCCATGCGTATCTGGCGCGGCCAGCGCTGGACGACCGCCTATGGATGGCAGGAGCGGCACTTGGCCCGTTTCCAATGCGCAGGCGGAATCGCGATTGCCCGACGGCAGGTCGCGCTTGTCGATGTGCCCGACCTTGAGCTTCTACCCGAAAGGCTGGTCGGACATCCGGCCGTCAGTTTCCGCGCGGGCACCGAACTCGGGTTCCAGAACCGGATGCTGTGGCTCGCAAGCTGGCTGGTGCGGGCAAAGATCTTGGCTTCTCTCGCGCCGTTCGCCCGCCTGCAACGGCCGCTCCAGTCCCTGACACGTTCTCTGGGTAGCGATCGCTCCGCCATGATCGTGCGCCTGTTCGGCGATGTCGGCAGCCAGCGGATAGAGCGTCGATGGACGCTGATCGCCGACCAAGGCGACGGCCCGGAGATACCGACATTGTCAGTGGAGCCTATCATCGCCCATATCCTTTCGAGACAGGAAGCCGCCGGTGCCCGCGATGCCGGAGAGGCGCTGGCGCTGGGCAATTATGCCGATGCGTTCGGACGGCTGGCCATCGATCACGCCATGGAGGAACGGCCCGCTCCACCGCCGCTATATGAGCGGGTGATGGGCGACCGCTTCGCGCGACTGCCGCCAGAGGTGCGCGCGATCCACGATATATCGCGTGATGGCGGCGCGATGGGCGAAGCGCTGGTGACAGGCGCGGCCAACCCGGTGGCAGCCTGTATTGCGCGCATGGTAGGCTTTCCTAAGCCTGGCCATCACCGCCTGCATGTCCATTTCCAGGAAACTGACGGCAGTGAGACCTGGACACGCGATTTCAGTGGACGGTCCTTCCGAAGCCAACTCAGCCAGCGCAGTGGATGGCTTGTCGAACGGTTCGGCCCGCTGCGCTTCGACTTCGACCTGCCGAGCGACGATCTGGGATTGAGCATGGTGATGCGGCGGTGGTGGCTTGGACCATTGCCCTTGCCAAAATGGCTGGCCCCACGCTCCAACGCACGAGAATGGGCGGAAGGCGGGCGCTTCCACTTCGATGTACCGATCGCCTTGCCGCTGATTGGGCAACTGATCCATTATCGCGGATGGCTTGAACCAGCGCCAACTCAATAGCGTTACGGGATTAAGTGATCCCCGTATCTCGTATCGACCCTTGTCGGACGCTCAGCGGCTGAATTTCATTCTTGCGGTGCAGACCGTCCGGTCTCTGGGCAGGTGTCGACCAAATTAGCCCGTTCGTCGGATGAGGGGTAAGCGCCGACGGAAGGTGGCGTTGACGCGGCCTGTCAGGCTTTTCGGCGTGTCCGTGGCGCCCATTTTTTCGCAAGCGCTTCCAGCCTTGCCTCGATCAGGGGGATATCGGGCTTGGCGTT
>NZ_QVRA01000037.1 GCF_003591655.1 Sphingobium terrigena | reverse complement strand
CGACACATGCTCAAAGGATAGGTTGAACACGCCGTTGAGTACCTACAGGTAGCCTCTGCTGGCATTGTACCGGATTTGTTCGCTCTTAGCGTGCAGATACGTCACTTTCGTGTAGTCACCCCTACCGGGGTTAGCCGGTCAGTCATTCAGCGATGCGAGCCTTATCCCGAGCCTCGGCAAAGATCGCCAAAAATTCATCTTCAGTCTTACGGCCAATGGCGAGGAGGCTTTCGACGAGGAACGCAGGTGTGCCGCGGATACCGAGACCGAAAGCAAGATTGGCGTCCTGATGCAAACGGTTTAGAAATGCTTGGCGCTGGTCTTTCAGATCCTTCGTGGCCTGTTCCCAATCCGCGCCTATATCGTGTCCGATATCGCGCAGCACTGCATCGTTCAGCGGTATGTGCATTGCCATCGTACGGTCGTGATAGGCGGGATAAAGACTCTGTCGGTCCATCGCGAGGCCGACCAGGGCGGCACGCTCCGCCATTGGCCCGAAGAAAGCCAGATCGCGATACTCGATCCGCACGTCACCGTCATGCTTCACTGCGGCTGCAAGTATGTGCGCGGTCACCTTGCAGATCGGACAGAGAAAATCATTGAACGCAACCACGGTCACCGACCCATCCGGGTTCCCAGCCGACCGACTCGTCCGCTGGTCCGCGGCGGTTTGAGCTCTGCCATTTGAAGACATGTCCTGAGCCAAAGGCGCAGTTTCGCGAAGTATCCAGCTTCCGAGCCATCCCACTGCGGCAAATAGGCTCAGTGTAGCAAAGTCGCGGCGGCTGAATGCCTTTCGTGGAGATCCATCTCCTTGATCGGGGGGAACGTCAGCTGGCACCATCGCTCGATATCCTGACGCGATTTGATGGAAAGCGCAGCACGGCGGCAAAGCCGGCATTATCCGGACGAAATTCCAGAACGCCCTGCGCTGGAGCGATTGCGGCCTCGACGATCGACAAGCCCAGCCCGGTGCCGCCCGACATGGCGCGAGGGCCGCGTTCGAATCTGCGACGCACACGCTCAACCTCTTCCGCCGCGATGCCCGCGCCACCATCGATGACACGCAGTTCCAATCCATCGTTTGCGGCACACTCGATCCGGACTGGGCCTTTGCCTCCATGGTGCAGAGCGTTTTCCACCAGGTTGCCCAGCGCAAGGCGAAGGGCTTCGGCATCGATTGCCAGGTCGACATCGCGGAGTCCGCAGGCGGTGATGATCGATCGACTGCCGTTCGCGGCCAGATGTGCATAATCGCCGACCACGCCGTTCACCACGTCACGCACGCGCGCGAAGCAGTCGGCCGGTTCGGCCTCTCGCCCTTCTTGCCGGGCCAGCTCCAGCAACTGGCGCACCAGCCGGCTGGTGCGACCGACCGAGATGGCGATCCGCTCCAGGGCATGATCGCGCATGGCCGGGTCCGTGGCGCGACGGGCCACTTCGGCCTGAGTTTTGAGTCCAGCCAGCGGCGTCTGGAGCTCGTGCGCGGCATTGGCCACAAAATCGCGCTCCGCCCGTCTTGCCCCCTCAAGTCTGGCGAGCAGGTCGTCCATTGCCTGCACCAGCGGCCTCAGTTCTTCGGGCACGGGTTCGACGGCGAGTGGCTCAAGGGTATGTGGCGAACGTAGCTCGATTGCGCGGGCAACACGACCGAGAGGTGCAAGGCCACTCCGGACACCAAACCAAAGCAGCACTGCGAGCGCAACGAGCCCAGCCGCTGCGGGCAACAGCAAGCCCAGCATCAGATCGTTGACCAGATGCTGGCGGACCGCCAAGCTGTCGCCGACCATGACCCTGATGCCACGCGCCGCGTCAACATGTGTATAGACGCGCCACTGTTCATCTCCGATCTGGCGACTGGAAAAACCGGGTGCGCCCCCGGCCAACGGTGCATCGGGCGCTCCGGTTGACTGACCGATCAAAGCGCCGTTCAGAGACCAGATCTGGCACGACAACTGGCGGGAGTAAGGTGCCGGTGCCAGTCGCCGCACTGGTCCGCTGGCGGGAATATCGAGTGCAGCGACCATTCGTGCCGCCTCCACCAACCGCCCGTCGAGCACACGCTGCACTTCAGCCCTGGTTGAAAAACTCGTCCAGCCTGCTGCACCCGCCCAGACGAGCATGGTCACGCCAGCGACGAGAATGAACAGACGGATCCGTAACGCAGTCATGTTCGTGTAATCCGGTAACCCTCACCACGCACCGTTTCGATGCGGCTCCGGCCGAGTTTCGCACGGAGCTTGTGGATGTGTACCTCCACCGCGTTGCTTTCGATTTCTTCCTGCCAGCCGTAGATGCGATCTTCCAGCTGACTGCGCGACAGCACGTGCCCCGGGCGCTCCGCCAGAGCATGCAGGATCGCAAACTCGCGGCGAGACACGGCGATTTCCTCGCCATCCAAGGCCACTGATCTACGCGCTTCGCTGATTATCAGCGCACCCAGTTCCAGATCGCCGCTTGCTCGGCCACTGGCTCGACGCATGATCGCGCGCAGGCGGGCTGATAGTTCCGTAAGATCGAAGGGTTTGCCCAGATAATCGTCGGCACCGCGATCAAGTCCCTCGACCCGGTCCGCGACCATGTCACGCGCCGTCAGCAGCAGCACCGGAATCTCGACGCCGGCCCGTCGCCATTCCGCTAGCAGGTCGAGACCGGATCCATCTGGCAGGCCGATATCGAGCACGACGCCAGCATGATCTCCTATCGCGGCGCGCGCGTCGGCAAGACAGGCCACAGCATCGACCTCGAACCCCTCAAGGCCGAGCCCCACCACGATACCGTCGCGCAGAATATCATCATCTTCAACAAGCAGAATCCGCATTTCTGCTCCTTTCCCTGTCCGCCTTACCGCTACCTTAAGCTGGATGCTAAGCCTGCCTTAAGAAAGGGCGGCAAGGAGAACCACAATGGATGGCGTCATACAGATCGGCCCACTTGCCATGGCTACAGACCGTTTGATCGCTGTTGCAGCGATCTGGGCGTTTCTGGCGATCGCGGGTGTGATTGCCGCGCGGCTGGATAGTAGGGCAATGCGTGCCGGATGGTTGTCCTTGCTGGCCGGACTGGTTGCAGCGCGCATCGGCTTTATTCTTGCCAATCTTGATGCCTTTATCGCCGAACCCTGGGGCATGCTTGCAATCTGGCAGGGCGGGTTCTCGGTCTGGGCAGGCGCTGCGGCGGCGTTGATCACCATCTTGGTTATGCTGGGGCGCAGACCTGCAGGCCTTGCCCTGATCGCCACGGTCGCAGGTCTTTTTGTACTTCATCTCGGTGCGGCCACCTTGATTGCACCGGATGTACGACCGATGCCGCGCCTGATGCTGACGGACCTCGATGGCAAACCGGTCGAGCTAGGCATTCCGGGGCGACCTATGGTTATCAATCTGTGGGCCACATGGTGTCCGCCGTGCCGTCGCGAAATGCCGATGCTGATCGACGTGGCGCAAAGCTCCAAAGTTCCGGTTCTGCTCGTCAATCAAGGCGAGGACGCTGCGGCCATCCGTGCGTTTCTTGTGAAGCAGGGCCTGGCCAACGGGGCAATCGTGACTGATCCGGGCGGCGTCTTGGGCAAGGCTGTCGCTTCGGTGGCGCTTCCAACCACCCTGTTCGTCAACAAGGCGGGCGAAATTGCCGGTCTCCACGCCGGCGAGATATCCCGGGCGGCGCTGACCGCGGGGATGCGTGATCTGCAAAGGACCCAATGAGATGAAGACACTGACAATCGCCGCTGGCATCGGCATGGCCGCACTTCTGGCCGGCGGCGTGGCGCTTTGGAGCGGTGATGCCGACCCGGCGCAAGCTCGTCAGGCGTCGAGCGACACCTCCAGCGCAGACGCGCTGCGCATCCGCTCGCAAATCCAGAATGATCCTGTTGCTCCGGCCATCGCGCCGCAGGGGCACGATGTCACTGTCGTGGTTTTCTCCGACTATCAATGTCCCTTTTGCCGCAAGCTCCACCCGTCGCTCGAAGCACTGGTGAACGAAGACCCCAAGGTGAAACTGGTCTTTCGTGACTGGCCGGTCTTCGGCGCTGCGTCCACCGAAGCCGCGAGGGCAGCCATTGCCTCCAAATGGCAAGGCAAGCATGCCGCGTTCAACGATGCGCTGATGACCACGACAGGCAAGCTGACATCGGACAGTATTCGCGCGGCAGCAGGCAAGGCAGGGGTGGATTGGGCGAAACTGCAGGCTGACCTCACCGCGCACAAGGCTGAGATCGATGCTGTGCTGGATCGCAATAGCCGATACGCAGCAATGCTGGGCCTTCAAGGCACGCCCGGTATGCTGATCGGCCCCTATCTCATCCCCGGCGGCATTGATCTGCGCGGGTTGCGTGAGGCGGTGGCGCTTGCACGACGCGATCCGAATGGAACTGCATCACAATGAAAACGCCGGCCAGGACGATGATGGATCGAATACCGCGTCTTGCGATAAGGTTTTTCGCACTGTTCGCAGCCGCTTTGCTTGGTTTCATCGCCGGACCGGTCGCCGCTCAGGCCACGGCAAATATCAATGCGTCGGTGCTGGCCGAAACCAGTTCCCCAAAGGCCGGCACGACAACGCGCATCGCTATCCGCATGGTGCCACGCACTGGCTGGCATGGCTATTGGGTCAATCCAGGCGACAGCGGGCTCTCGGTAGAGGCGAACTGGACCGTGCCGGACGGCGTGACCATCGGTGACCTGCGCCATCCCGCACCAACCCTGCTCAAGCTCGCGGGGCTAGCAAGCTATGTTCATAAAGGTGCTTTCACGCTCCTTACGGATTTGAACCTGAACGACGATGTTGCTCCGGGCACTGCCATCCCGCTGCGCGTCAACCTCTCATGGCTTGCCTGTTCGGACACGCTGTGTGTCCCCGAACGCGCCACGCTCGATCTGCTGCTGACGGCGGGTGATGGAACAACCAATGCAGCTGCGGCGCCGGTTTTCCGGGCCGCCAAGGCGGCACTGCCCGTGGAAGGCAGGCTTAAACTGGTGGTCGGGCGTCAGGGTGGAGACTGGCGCTTCGACATTGATGGCGAAGCCAGGCTGGATGCATCGTCGGTGCGCCTGTTTCCCGCTCAAGATGGCTGGTTCGCGGCATCGGCGCCGCAGACCGTCGTGCGCCGGGAAGGTGGATGGCGCGTGACAGTCGCCGCATCGGACAATGCTGCGCCCACGCCTTCAGATTTTCGCGGCGTGTTTGCGGATAGTAAGCGTAGTTTCGCGTTGATGGCTTCGGGTGCCCGTGAAACTCCGAGGGCCGAAGCCCCTGTAGCACAGTCGGCGCCAGCCTCCACAGCCGCCGTTCTCTCCAACGCTGTCGACAAGCCCACTCCGGCGCAGGGCCCTAAGCGTGCCGCGCCAGCCGACACGCGCGCGTTCAGAATTGCACTTACCGGTGCGATCCTTGGCGGGCTGCTGCTCAACCTGATGCCTTGCGTGTTCCCGATCCTGTCGCTCAAGGCGCTGAGCCTCGCTCGATCGGGCGCTGACCGGCACACCGCGAAAGTGGAAGGGCTTGCCTATTTTGCCGGGAGCGTAGCGACGACCACGGCGCTGGGCGCAATATTGGTCGGCGCCCGCGCGATGGGCCATGACATTGGCTGGTCTTTCCAGCTTCAGGATCCCCGGATGGTCCTGCTGCTGATGCTATTGTCGCTGGCAATCGCGCTCAATTTGGCTGGTCTGTTCGAAGTGAGTGGCCCCTCTTTGTCCGGCAATTGGATGACGAAGAAAGGCGGCCTCGGCGCGTTTGGCACCGGTGCGCTTGCTGCGCTGATCGCGACTCCTTGTAGTGGCCCCTTCATGGGCGTCGCGCTGGGCGCGGCACTGGTTCTGCCGGTGCCAGCTGCGCTGGCGGTTTTTGCAGGCCTGGGCCTTGGTATGGCGCTCCCATTCCTTCTGATCGCCTTCGTGCCCCGGCTTCAACGCTGGCTACCGAAACCTGGCGCGTGGATGGGAACCTTCCGCCGCATTCTTTCGATTCCGATGCTGCTGACCGCGATCGGGCTGGCCTGGGTCCTGGGGCGGCAAAGCGGCGTCGACGGGCTTGCGATGGGCCTGCTGATCGCCGCACTGGCCGCGGTGGGATTATGGTGGGTGGGCTTGCGACAAAGCGGGGGGCGCTCCGCCATGGTCGGGCTGGCCCCGGTGATGGCGGCGCTCATGGTCGCGATCGCGGTAGAGCTGCCGCGCCCGGCCGCCGCGACCGCTCCCGCAGATACTGGAGCACAAATGTTCAGTGAAGCGCGCTTTTCTGAGTTGCGCGCGCAGGGCGTACCGGTCTTCGTCGATTTCACAGCAGACTGGTGCCTCGTCTGCCAAGTCAACAAGCGAGTGGCGATCGACCGGGCGGACACGCAAGCGGCATTCGCGAAGGCGGGTGTGACGATGCTCGTTGCCGACTGGACGCGGGGCGATCCAGAGATCACGCGCTTCCTCGCCAGCCGCAGCCGCAATTCGATCCCTTACTATCTCTACGCGCCGTCGAAAAGTCCGGTTCGGGAGCTGCCGCAGATGCTAAGCAGCGAGATGCTGATCAGGCTAGCCAATGAGTCGGAAGGAAAGACAGATGATGAGCATTTATAACAAATTACTCATTCTGGGGGGCGCCGCCACATTGGTTGTTTGCATGCCCGCATCCGCTCAAGTTGCGAGGCATCCTGCGGTCGCGGACTATGGCGCGATTGCGCCCATGGCGCAGGTTGCCAACCGTCCCGCCGCGATGGATGATATGCGTGCGCTGTTCGAAATCACCGGCGAGGCACGTGGGCCAAACGGGGTAAACCGTAGTCTCGACAGGGTCGCGCGCTATCTCAATCTGCTCGCATCGAGCGGCGTGTCCACCAAACCGGGCGATATCAAGGTCATCATCCACGGGCCAGCCACACCGTTGATTCTGCGTGACGAAGCCTATCAAAAGCGGTTCAACTCCGCCAACCCAAACACGCCGCTGATTGCCGCACTCAAGCGGGCTGGCGTTGAAATCCATGTCTGTGGCCAGGCCACCGCTGGACAGGGCATTGCGCGGGAGGACATCGATCCGGCGGTCACTCTCGATCTGTCCGCGATGACGACGCTGGTCCTCCTGCAACGCCAGGGATGGCCGCTCGTTTCAGACTGACAATAGCAGTCGTCGCGGCGCGAAACCCATACCAGAAGGAAAGAACTATGCTGCTGGAAAAGATCAAGACGCCGGGCCTTTCCCACCTGTCTTATCTGGTGGGGTCGGGCGGGCAGGCAGCCGTGATCGACCCACGCCGCGACTGCGCCATCTACCTGGAGAAGGCGCGTGCAGCAGGGCTTGAGATCACGCATATCCTCGAGACTCATCGTAACGAAGACCTTGTATCTGGCGCGCCAGTGCTCGCCGGCATGACGGGTGCAAAGGTGCTGCATGGGCCGAACCCGGAACGGCCCATAGTTTATGCGACGACGGCGCGGGACGGTGATTGTTATGCCATCGGCCAACTGGAAATCCGGGCCATGGAAACACCCGGCCATACTGATGACCATCTGGCCTACGCGCTGTTTGATACCGCCTATCCGGATAAGGCGGTGGGCGTGTTCACTGGCGACGCAATGTTCGTTGGCGATGTCGGCCGCACCGATTTTTATCCCGACCGGCGCGAGGAAGTGGCCGGGCTGCTGTTCGATTCCCTCCGCAAGCTGCTGGCGCTCGGCGATCAGACCATCATCTATCCGGCGCACGGTGCCGGCTCGGTCTGCGGATCAGGCATGGCCGATCGCGAGTTCTCTACCATCGGCCATGAGAGGCTCAATAATCCGCGGCTCCAGATCACGGATCGCGACGAATTCATTCGGTTGAAAGTCAATGAGAACCACTATCAACCGCCCTATTTCCGGCTGATGGAGCGGCTGAATGTGGAAGGGGGCAGTGCGCCGCCGCCTGTGATGCGCCCCCGCCGCCTGTCGCTCGCGCAGTTAAGGGACTGCAAAGTGGATCATCTGGTCGATATCCGCGAACCCATGGCCTATGCCTCGGGCCATCTGCCCGGCGCGATGAGCCTGCCCGTGGATATGATTTCCGCCTTTGCTGGCTGGTTCATCCGCGAAGGGGAAAGTGTCGCCCTGATCGCTTCAGATGAAGATCAACTCGCTGCCGCGCTGGAACATCTGGTGCGGATCGCGCTGGATAATGTGGTCGGTGGCTATGTCGGCGTGGTGCCTGCCGCGGCGAAAGGCGTAACGATGCAGCAGACGCCCATGATCGATACGGACGAAGTGGAAAACCGTTTAGGTGGTGCTGAAGGGTGGACGTTGCTGGATGTGCGCGATGCAGACGAACGGGCCAAATCTGCCATCGACGGATCGCACCATATCTATGTTGGCCAGCTTAACGACCGTTGGCACGAACTGGACAAGAAGCGGCATTACACCCTGATGTGCGCCAGCGGCATGCGCGCGACGGTCGCCGCAGGGTGGCTGGCCAGCCGCGGTTTTGAAAAGCTCGACATCTATCTTGGTTCGATGGGAGCATGGAAGGCAGCGCATGACTGATCGCATGGATTCAGCCGCATTCTGGGACAGTCGCTTCGCTTCGGAAGACTATGTCTTCGGAACCGAGCCCAATGCATTTGTGCGCCGTGAAGCGGGCCGTTTGCCGCAAGGCGGGCGGGTGCTGGCGGTGGCCGATGGGGAAGGGCGCAATGGGGTCTATCTGGCCGAACAGGGCCTGGACGTTACCTCAACCGACATATCCGCCGCCGGAATCGCGAAGGCGCGCAGGCTGGCGCAGCAGCGTGGCGTTTCCTTGACGCTGCAGCAGGTCGATCTGGCCGACTACGACTGGCCAGAGGCTGCATTTGACGCGGTCGTGGCGATCTTCGTGCAATTTGCCGACCCCATGTTGCGGACCAACATGTTCGCCGGGTTTGCCAGAACTTTGCGGCCCGGTGGCATTCTGCTGCTGGAGGGCTATCGCCCGGAACAGCTGGAATATGGCACCGGCGGGCCGAAAGTGGAGGACAACCTCTATAGCGAAAGCATGCTGCGCGAAGCCTTTGCCGGGTGGGATATTGTTTCCCTGCAAAGCTACGATGCGGATATTCGCGAAGGCAGCGGCCATGGCGGGATGTCCGCACTAATCGATCTCGTTGCGCTGCAGCCCGGCTAGCCTCAGCCGGATCCGTATCAGCCACCGGCCGGTTCGACCCTGTCCTGCGTCCCGCCGCCAAGAGCGCGAACAAGGGTGATCGCAGCCCGTTGCCGCGCTGTCTGCACAGTGATGAAGGCCTGTTGCGCAGCCAGGGAGGCAGTTTGTGCGGTAACGACTTCCAGATAGTCCGCCGCGCCATCGCGATAACGGTCCAACGCCAGTTCTTCCCCGCGCGCAGCGGCCTGCGCGGCCCGCCGCCGGTCGGCTTCCTCGGCCGCCAGCGCCGCGTTACTGGCCAGCGAAACCTCTACCTCCTGGAAGGCATTCAGCACTGTTTCGCGGTAATTGGCGGCGAGGATGTTGTATTCCGCCTCGCTGACGGCAACCCGCGCCCGCTGCCGCCCGCCATCAAACAGGTTGAGCACGGCCGACAATGGTCCCAGCGCCCAATATCCGGTTGGGGCGCTGACAAGGGGCGCACCACTGGCCTGAAAACCACCCGTCAATGCCAGATCGATGCGGGGGAACCGGGCCGCCTTCGCCACGCCGATGCGGGCATTGGCAGCGATCAGTCGCCGCTGTGCTCCGGCAATGTCAGGTCGCCGTTCGAGCAGGGTGGATGGCAGGCCCGGCGCAATGGTGGGCAAAGCCCCAATGCTATCGGCGGGGGCAACGGCAAATTGCCCGGGTATCATGCCAATCAGTGTTGCGATGCGGTTTTCCAGCGTTGCCCGGCGCGCGGCGATCTGCCGGAACAGCGCCTGAGCATTGGCCAGTTGCGTCTGCGATCGGCTGCGATCCACGCCCGATGCGATGCCGCCTTCATGGCGGATGCGGATCAGTTCGTCTGACGCTTCGTAAGCGTCCACTGTGCGGCGCAGCAGGGCACCTGCCCGGTCAAGTCCACGCAACTGGAAATAGGCATCCGCCAGCGCGCCATGAAGGCTGAGGCGGACGGAGGCGAGACTGGCCGCTTCGACTCCCGCGTCCGCTTCGCTAGCCCTTACGCTGTCGCGCACCCGGCCCCACAGGTCGATTTCATAGTTCAGCGCACCACCCAGAATATACTGGTCCGCCGTTATCGGAACGCCGGGACCGATGGGCCGTCCAGCGGAAAGCCGTTCGCGCGAAATGGCCGTGCGGGCATCCAGCGTGGGCACAAGATCCGACCCCGCAAGGCGCGCCTTCGCCCGCGCGCGGTCAAGTCGGGCTACTGCTGCGGCAAGGCTTGGGCTGCCCTCGTCCGCCCGCGCGATCAGGTCGTCCAGTACAGGGTCGTCGAAATCACGCCACCATTGCCCTCGCGGCTGCCGGTCCGCCGGCGCGGCATCCTGCCACCGTGCGCCATATTTGTAACTTTCCGCCACCGGCGTGGCCGGAATATTGAGTGGCGGCGCCATGGAACAGCCCGCCATCAACAGCAGGGCGGGCGCGGCGAGGTTAATTCTGCGCATTGGCAGTACCTTTCCCCCGGTTGCGGACGATGCGAACCCGATCGCCTTGTGCCAGCGCTTCTGGAGGAGTGGCGATCACGCGGGCCTGCGGCGTTAGGCCGGAAGCGATCTGCACGCTGGCGCCATCGTCCCGTCCGATCATAACCAGGCGCATCGTGACGCGCCCTTCGCGATCGACCAGCCCCACCATCGTTCCCTTCGGTGTGACAATCAGCGCGCTGGCGGGTAGCGTTACGGCGGTTCCTGCCGCCATCGGGATGGCCACTTCAGCGTAGCCGCCCGGCTTAAGCCGCTGGCCTGCATTGTTCACCTCGAACTCGGCCAACACCGTGCCCGAGGCCCGGTCCACCGCACCTGCTGTGCGTGCCAGTACGGCGTCGAAACTCTCGCCCGGATATTCCGGCACGGTCAGACTGGCCACCACGCCCCGCGTCAGCTGTCCTGACAAGGCCTGGGGCACACGGACGCGCAGGCGCAGTCGGCGGTCATCTGCAATGGTGAACAGGGGGCTGGCCGCGCCGTTGCCCGCATTCACCAGGGCGCCGATTTCAGCGTTGCGGCTGGTCACCCGGCCTGCAAAAGGTGCCACAACGCGGCTGAAGCCGAGCGTGGCGCGCAATCGTTCGACATTGGCACGGGCCGAACTGGCAAGGGCCGTTGCAGCCGCTAGCCGCCCGCTCTTTTCATCGGTTTCCTGTTGCGATACCGCGTCCTTCGCCCGCAGCGCGTCCCAACGTACGGCCGTAGTTTGCGCCAGTCCCCGGTTGGCTTCTGCCGTGCGCAGGTCCGCTTGCGCCTGTGCCAGTTGTTGTTTCACCTCCGGCGCGTCCAGCACGGCCAGAACCTGCCCCGCACGCACATGATCGCCAATATCGACCAGTCGCTGCGCCACATAGCCGCTGGCGCGAGCATGGATTGCGGCTTCGTTATCTGGTTCCAACATGCCGGGCAGACGAATGGCGCCTGCTTCCGCCGGTTGTGGGTGCACGACATTGACGGTCGGCAAGGCATTGGCGCGGGCGAATTCCGCTTGTTCGGTATGGTCCGCATTGCGGGCAACGATGCCGCCACCTACCAGCAGCGCTACGCCAACAGCTGCCGCCGCACCGTAAAGGCGGCCCTTTCGCGATGAAGTCCGTGATGGGGTGGGATCAGACATGGCTCGGTTCCAGTTCGATAGTGCGGGTTTTCGGGGCGCCCTTGCGGTGGGCCAGCGCGAACAGGGCGGGCACCAGCACCAGCGTGGCGATTGTGGCAAACGCCAAACCGCCGATCACCGCACGGCCCAGCGGCGCGTTCTGTTCCGCCCCCTCGCCCAGGGCCAGCGCCATGGGCGACATGCCGATGATCATTACCAGCGCGGTCATCAGCACCGGGCGCAGGCGAACCATGCCCGCTTCCAGTGCGGCCTTTGCAGCATTGCCCGTTTCCGCCAGCCTTTCGCGCGCGAAACTGACGACGAGGATGGCATTGGCGGTGGATACGCCCATTGCCATGATCGCGCCGATCAGTGCCGGTACGGATAAAGTGGTGCCGGTCAGGAACAGCATCCACGCAATGCCTGCCAATGCGGCGGGCAACGCGCCGATGATTACAAGCGGATCGATCCAGTTCTGGAAGTTCACCACGATCACCAGATAGATCAGCACGATCGCCGCGATCAGGCCGAATGCGAGGCCGGTGAAGGCTATGTTCATCGTTTCATATTGGCCGCGAAGGGTGATGGTGGATGCTTTCGGCAGATCCTTTCTCAGCGCGGCGATGGCGGCGTTCACGTCGGTCGCAACGGCACCCAGATCACGCCCTTGCGTGGTGGCATAGATGTTGATGACCGGCTGAATGTCATATTTGCTGACGACGGACAGGGTGTTGCTGCGCGTAATCTGCCCAAGACCGCCCAACGTCTGCGATGCGGCATTGGCACCGCCCGCCACCGGCAGTGCGGCCAGTTCGGCCACGGAGCCTACGTCCCGTTCCGGCAACTGCGCCACGACAGGATAGGACACGCCGTTTTCCGGGTTGAGATAGAATACGGGCGAGCTTTGCGCCGTACCGGCGAGCGCCGTGGCTAGGCTGGACGTCACATCACGCTGGCTGAGGCCATATTGCGCGATGCGTGCCCGGTCGACATCGATATTCAACTGCGGATAGCGGGTCGATTGCTGAATGCGCGCATCGGCCAGCCCCGGGATCTGCCGCAGGCGCTTCAGCAGCTTTTGCGCATATTGCTGATTTTCCGGGATGTTGCGCCCACGTATCTGGACATCGATGGGGGCAGGCGATCCAAAGTTCAGGATCTGGCTGGTCATGTCCGCAGGCAGGAAGGCGAAATCCACACCAGGGAAGCTGAGTGGCAGTTGATGTCGCAGCGCACGGACATAGCCATCGGTATCGCCGTGCACTTCCGCCAAGGTAATCAGGATATCTCCTTCATTGGTCCCGACCGTGCCGGAGTTGGCATAGATATTATTCAGCGGCGCCAGCGAGATGCCGATGTTGTCGACCACTGTTTCGATTTCCGCATCGGGGATCACGCGGCGAATCTGCCGCTGCACCTGCGCGAAAGTCGCGGAGCTTTGTTCGATCCGCGTGCCGGCAGGCGTCCGCACGTGCAGGGCGATCTGGCCGGAATCTACCGCCGGGAAAAAGTCGCGCCCCAGCAGCGGCACTAGTGCCAACGACAGAAGCATGACGCCTAGAAAGACCATGGCAAAGCCGCGGCGAACATCCAACACGCGGCGCAGCAACTGGCCATAACGGGCACGCATCCGTTCGAACCGCTGGTCAAACCCGCGCTGAAAACGAACGAATATATTGCGCGTCGGGCGGGTCTTTGCTCCTTCATCATGCGGGCGCAGCAGGAACATCGCCATGGTCGGCACCAGCGTGCGGGCGAGCACGAAGGACGTGAGCAAGGCGAATATCACCGCCAGCGCCAGCGGCACGAACAGGAAGCCCGCAATGCCGGGCAGAAAGAACATCGGCACGAAAACGATGCAGATGCTCAGCAGCGCGACCAGCGCAGGTTTCACGATCTGTGCCGCACCATCCAGGATGGCAGCGATCACGCTCTTGCCTTGTTCCAGATGCCAGTTGATGTTTTCGATCGTGACAGTGGCATCGTCCACCAGAATGCCGATCGCCAGCACCAGCCCGCTCAGCGTCATGAGGTTCAGTGTGTGGCCCACTGCGCCCAAACCGGCAATGGAACCCAGGATCGCAAGAGGAATGGCAGTGACGATGATGATTGTCGATCGCCATGATCCAAGGAACAGCAGGATCATCAACGAGGTCAGCAGGGCAGCCAGCGCGCCTTCCATCACCACGGAAGATACCGCCGCCTTCACCAGTTCTGACTGATCGCCGATGGCTGTCACTTTCAATGTGCCGGGCAGGCCAGCCAGCACCAGCGGCAGGCGCTCCTTGATCCCGTCCACGATGGCGAGAGTGGATGCGCTGCCGCTTTTCAACACGGTCATCAGTGCGGATCGCTGACCATCAACATGAACAACATTGATCTGAGGGGCGGACCCGTCGCGGACCTGTGCGATATCTCGCATCAAAATGGTGGCGCCATCCACCACCTTCACCGGCAGATTGTTCAGTTGATCGACCGATGCAGGGGCATTGTTCAGGCGGATATTATATTGCATATCGCCCATCTTGGCGAAGCCGACCGGGCTGATCTGTGTCTGCGCGGCCAGCGCCTCCGCGACGTCCTGCGCCGAAAGCCCGCGCGCCTGCAGCGCTGCGGGATCGACGTCGATCTGCATCTGCCGCTGCTTCCCGCCCGATGGAAACGGCATGGCAACGCCGGGCACGGTGACCATTTGCGGTCTGATCTGGTTCAGGCCCAGATCGAACAGCTGCTGTTCGCTCAACCCCTCTCCGGACAGGGCCAGTTGCAGGATCGGCACGGTGGAAGCATCGTAATTGACGATCATCGGCGGGGTGATGCCGGGCGGCAACTGGCGCAGCACGGTTTGCGAAATGGACGTGACCTGCGCCGTGGCGGTGCGGATATCCACGCCCGGCTGGAAATAGATCTTCACCACCGCCACCCCGTTCAGGGACTGGCTTTCGATCCGCTGAATATCGTTGACCGCGCTGGTCAACACCCGTTCGTACGGCGTGACGATGCGCCCGGCCATGTCCTGCGGGGACAGACCCGTATAGGTCCAGGCTGTGGCGATGACTGGCACCCCGATGCGCGGAAAAATATCCACCGGCATGCGCAGGATAGACAGCACTCCGATGCCGAAAATCATTATGGCCATCACGATGAACGTGAGCGGTTTTGTCAGTGCCGTGCGTACCAGCGCGATCATCGTTCGCCGCGCCGTGATGAATTGATCATGATGGTGGACCTCCCGTCCGGAAGGTCAAAAGCCGGGCCAGCTTAAGGCAGGCTTATGCGAGGGCGGTAATTTCGCTGCCAAGCCGCACGCATCCATCCGCATCGCCAAGTGGTAAGGATGCCTTAAGGTGCGTCGCTATCCTGCCAAGTTGGAACGCGCGCGCGAATGTTCGTTTTACTTCCGTTTTGCTGCCCGCGACGGCCAAGGAGATTACTATGCCACACTATGATGGTCGCCCCCATATCCTCATTCTTGGCGGAAATTTTGCGGGGCTGGCCTGCGCGCAAAGATTGCGACAACATGTGGGGGACAAGGCGCGCATCACCGTAATCGATCGCAAAAGCTATCTGCTGTTCATTCCCAACATCGCGGCTGACGTGTTCGAAGATCGCAACCCAGCGCTGCACCAGCGGATGGATCTGGTGCCCATTCTGGCAAAGGATGACATCGATTTTATCCATGGGGAAGTCACTGCTGTCGACATTGCAGCGCGCAATGTAACCTTCAGGCCCGCAGAACGGGGTGGCGCCGAAGATCATGTCGAACATTATGATTATGTCATCTTCGCACTTGGTGCCCGGCTTGCCTATGATCGGACCGAGGGTTTCGCCGAGCATGGCCACACTGTCAGCGACCTGTATCATGGGGAAAAGCTGCGCCGCTACCTCAACACCCGCTACGCAGGCGGCCCGATCGCGATCGGATCGGCAAGGTTCCACCAAGGGGACGGAGCTGACGGTCTGGAACCCTATCCCGGCGGATCGATCCCGCGGGCGCTTGCCGCCTGTGAAGGGCCTCCCGTCGAGGTCATGATGTCGATGGCGACCTGGCTGAACGATCGGAAACTTGGCGGCCCCGAAAACGTCACTGTCTTTACGCCAGCCCCCATGATCGCGGAAGACGCAGGCGAGGATGTCGTCAAACAACTCCTGACACTCGCGACCAAGATGGGCTTCAACTACTGGAACAACACGCAGGACATCACGCGACTGACGGCCGACGCCATCGAGTTTGCCGATGGCCGCACCCTGCCGGCAGAGGTGAAGATCATTTTCCCCGACTGGGTGCCGCACGACTTTGTCAAAGGCCTGCTTGTCAGCGATTCCGAAGGGTTCATCAAAACCGACCTGCTGATGCGCAACCCTGACCACCCCGAAGTGTTCGCCTGTGGCGATTGCGCCGCTGTTACGGTGCCAAAATTGGGCGCCATCGGACATCAGCAATCAGACATCATCGGGCTTCAACTTGGCAAGATTTTCGGCACCGCGGACGCGGAAAAGGCTGACGTTCCGCTGAAGCCCGAGGTGCTGTGCATCGGCGATATGGGCGATGGTAAGGCGTTCTGGATACATTCCAACAGCTGGTTCGGCGGTGACCGCCAAACACTGAAGATGGGACGCGTGCCCTATTTCCTGAAAATGCGATATCGCGACATGTTTTTTGCCGCAGATGGCAAAGTGCCCGCATGGGGACTGGATGCCGCAGCGCTGATCGCGGAAGGGCTTTGAGCTGCCATGACAAACCTTACCATTCTGCAACTTAACGATTTGCACGGCTATGTGGAGCCCCATTCCGAACTGCGGCGCGATGCGCATGGCGATTTCCAGTTCGCGCAGATGGGTGGACTTGCGCGAATCAAGACTCTGTTCGATCAGGCACGGCAGGAAAATCCCGGCGGAGTGATCGCGCTGGATAATGGCGACACGTTCCACGGCACCCATTTTGCCGTGCAGGATCGGGCACGGGCGATGGTGCCACTGATCAACGCGCTGGGCTTCGACGCGATGACGCTACACTGGGAGTTCGCCTATGGCCCGGAACGTGTGGCTGAGATATCGAGCGAGCTGGCCCACCCTATGCTCGCCGCGAATATCTTTTGCGAAGACAGTAGCGAACTGTTTATACCGCCCTCGACCATCATCGAACGCAACGGGGTGCGGGTAGGCATTGTCGGCCTCGCCTGCCCGATTGTGGACAAGACGATGCCGCCATCTTTCAGCAAGGGGCTTCGCTTTGTCACGGGCAATGCCGAACTGCCCGGCCATATTGCGCGGCTGCGGCAGGATGCCGATCTGATTGTGGTCCTGTCCCACCTCGGTTTTCCGCAGGATGTGCAACTGGCCAAGGACGTGGCCGGAATTGACGTGATCGTCAGCGGTCACACCCATAACCGCATGGAAAACGCCGTCGTCGTCAATGGGGCGATCATTTTCCAGTCTGGCTGTCATGGCTCCTATATCGGGCGGCTCGATCTGGATGTTTCGGAAAATGGCATTAAGGGCTGGCGCCATCGCCTGATACCTGTCGATGACAGCGTCGCGAGCGATCCGGGCCTGGCGGATGCTGTCGCCGCGGCTCTCGCAAGCGAAAGGCAGTCGATGAGCGAGGTCGTCGGGCACACGGACGTCGCCCTGCATCGGTATGCGATGCTCAACAGCCCGATGGACGACCTGTTGCTCGAAGCCGTTGCCGAGGCAGCGGGAACGCCGATCGCATTTTCCAATGGCTGGCGCTACGGCGCACCGATCGCGCCTGGACCGATCACGATGAACGACCTTTGGAACATGGTGCCGGTGGACCCGCCTGTTTCGGTTGTCGACGTTACCGGCTCGGAAATCCGCGAAATGCTGGAGGAAAATCTCGAGCGAACCTTTGCGTCGGATCCGTATGAGCAGATGGGCGGCTACATTAAAAGGATGCGCGGCGTGCGGCTCGTCTTCAAGGCGGAGAACGATAAAGGCCGCCGTATTGACCGACTATATATCGACGGCGCTCCGATTGAGGAATCTGCTCGCTACACCGCCGCTTTCATTACTGCCCAAGGTGTTCCAGCGAAATTCGGCGCCAACCGGCGTAAACTGCCTATCTCGGCGATTGACGCTCTGCGTCGAACGCTTGCGAGACCATGGCTTGGGGCCAATGGCCCAGAAAGCTCAAGCACTGAACTCATATGATGCGCATCATTCATATACACGATCACAGAAAGTTATATATTGTGCTGGTTGCTTTCGGTATCTTGCGGTAGGTGTCTGTTATCGCAATCCTGAAAGGACCCGACATGACCCTGCACATTGGCGACACCGCACCCGATTTCACCGTCGACACCCAGAACGGCCCCATCAGCCTGCATGAATGGGCTGGCGACTCCTGGGTCTTCTTCTTCAGCCACCCGGCCGATTTCACGCCGGTCTGCACGACCGAGATGGGCCGCACAGCCCAGCTTGCCGATCAGTTCGAGGCCCGCAACGTCAAACCGCTCGGCCTGTCGACCGACACTGCCGACGAGCACCGCAAATGGATCGAGGATGTCAACGACACCCAGAACACCAACCTGACTTTCCCCATCGTCGCTGACGCGGATCTGTCGATCGCCAAGATGTATGACATGATCCACCCCGATCAGAGCGCGACCGCAGCGGTGCGATCGGTCTTCATCATCGATCCAAAAAAGAAGATTCGGCTGACAATGACCTACCCGATGAGCGTGGGACGTAACTTCGACGAGATATTGCGGGTTATCGATGCGCTTCAACTCGGCGACGCCAAGCGTATCGCAACTCCGGCAGACTGGCAGAAGGGTAAGGAAGTGATCATTCCTCCCTCGATCAAGGATGACGAGGCACGCGCCCTCTTCCCCCAGGGCTGGACCGAGCATCGCCCTTATCTGCGCACCGTATTGGTGGACTGAGAGTTTGATGCTGCGAGGCTCTACAGCCTCGCAGCATCATTTACGTGGCGCGATCCGAGCGAACATGGCCGCGCCGCCGCCGGCCTGCAGTCGGGCCGCGACCGCGTCTGCACGGGATATGGCTACCGTCCCCGCATAGGCATCAAGCAAGGCGCTGACTTCAGCGATACGGGCCTGGTTGATGCGATAGAAAACCAGCTTTGCCTCGCGTCGTGTGTGCACAAGGTCGGCCTTTCGCAGAACACCGAGCTGTTGGCTGAGGCCGGGCTGCACCACATTGGCTAAGTGTTCGATCTCGCCGACCGAGCGCTCGCCATCTATGAGGGTGCGCAGCAGGGAGAGCCGCACCGGATGTGCAAGCGCCCGAAGCAGATCCGCCGCGGCCTCGAGATCAAGCGTCGCAATATCCGCCATCATGCCTGATCCTTGATCGGCGTGTAGAACCAGTCGGTGCCGGCAGGAGCGGCCAGCACGTCGGCGACGTCATGGCTCGGGACCGCGAGCAGATCACTGCCTGGCATCCAGCCTTCCGGTGCCAGAGCCGATCCATCATGGACACGTTGAAGCGCGGCAACGAGGCGCAGCATCTCCTCCACGGATCGACCGACGCTGGCTGGATAGCAGGTCGAGGCCCGCAATATCCCGTCCGGATCGAGGAAATAGGTCGTCCGCACCGCGCTGGCATCCATCGCGTTTGGGCCGACCATGCCATAGGCGCGCGCGATCTCCAGCGTCGGATCTTCGATGATCGGGAAGTCCACGACGACATCGAACCGATCGCGGATCGCGCGGATCCAGGCGAGGTGGGAAAACAGGCTGTCGACCGACAGTGCCATCAGTTCGCACCCCAACGCCGCAAACCGGTCATGCGCGCGCGCGATCGACACAAACTCGCTGGTGCAGACCGGCGTGAAATCCGCCGGGTGCGAAAAGAGCGCAAGCCAGCGCCCTCGGAAATCCGAAAGTGACACCGGGCCACGGGTCGAGCGGGCGGTGAAATCCGGCGCTTCCTCGCCAAGGCGCAACGCGGAACAGGAGGGGAGTTCAGGAGCCAAATCGAACCTTTCATTCATGCTGATCGACATTGTCATCAATCTCGTCGGTTGACGCAACCATAATACTCGATTATTTGAACCGTGTAAGTGAGAAAGTTTGGAGAGTCGAGATGCACCACCCTGATGAGCCGCTCATGCTCGCAACGCAGATTGTAACGGACACCCGCGCCGGCGAAGTACCTGTGCCGGTTGTGCGCTCGTTCTTTGACGAGCCGACATTCACGGCAAGCTATGTGGTGTATGATCCAGTGACTCGCGCCGCAGCTATTATCGACAGTGTGATGGATTTCGACCCGGCATCCGGCCGGACGGACCACGGCTCTGCGCAGGCGATCATCGACTATGTCCGGGCCGAAGGATTGAAAGTCGAATGGCTGCTGGAAACCCATGCTCACGCAGATCATCTGTCTGCCGCGCCGTTCCTTCAGGAACAGCTCGGCGGCAAGCTCGCGATCGGTCGCGCAATCACGACAGTCCAGAGCGTGTTCGGCAAGATCTTCAACGAAGATACCCAGTTTGAGCGTGACGGGTCGCAGTTCGACCATCTCTTTGATGACGGCGACAGGTTCTTGATCGGTTCGATTCCTGCGGTCGCGTTGCACGTGCCGGGGCATACGCCCGCCGACCTGGCCTATGTCATCGGCGACGCGGTGTTCACGGGCGACACGCTGTTCATGCCGGACTATGGCACCGCCCGTGCGGATTTCCCCGGCGGCGATGCGCGAATGCTTTATCGCTCCATCCGCCGCCTGATGGACTTGCCGCGCGAGACGCGCACTTTCCTGTGCCATGATTACAAAGCGCCGGGCCGCGACGACTTTGTGTGGGAAACCACGATCGGCCAGGAACGCGATTCCAATGTTCACGTCCATGAAGGCGTGGGCGAGGATGAATTTGTCGAGATGCGCACTCGTCGTGACGCGACGCTGGGGATGCCACGGCTCATCCTCCCCTCGATTCAGGTGAATATGCGTGGCGGGCATCTGCCCGAGCCAGAAGAGAATGGCACGCGCTACCTCAAGCTTCCGCTGGACGTGCTGTGATGCCTGATTATGCGATGCCGGGGCAGGGGCTGATCGGTGGCCTGATGATCGGCGTGGCGGCTGCCATCATGCTGCTGGGTGCGGGCCGCATCGCCGGCGTCAGCGGCATGGCGGCGCGGGCGATCGGGCTGGGCGGCGGCGCACCGCGCACGCTCGCGCTGGCATTCATTATCGGCCTGCCTCTCGGCGCGGCACTTGTCGCATGGGCGGCGGGACCGATCCTGTCACGCTTCCCCATGAGCATGGCAACGCTCGCGGTCGCAGGGCTCGTCGTCGGTATTGGCACGCGGCTCGGGTCGGGCTGCACGTCCGGTCACGGCGTATGCGGCATGTCGCGCCTGTCCAGGCGATCCATCGTTGCGACATTCACCTTCATGGCGACGGGCTTTGCGACTGTGGCAATCGTCAATGCCGTTGGAGGTGGCTGGTAATGCGCGGCGTGATCGGCCTTGCCTCCGGCCTGTTGTTCGGCGCGGGGCTCGCCGTGTCGGGCATGCTGGACCCCGTGCGGGTCCGCAGCTTCCTTGACCTGTTCGGTGCCTGGGATCCCACCCTTGCCTTCGTCATGGGCGGCGCGATGATCCCGATGGCAATCGCCTGGCTGATCCAGCGACGGATGGCGGCGCCTGTTGCCGATGCCGACTTTCATCTGCCCGACACCGATCCAATCACGCCGCGCCTGGTCGGCGGCTCTGCCTTGTTCGGCATCGGATGGGGGCTCGGCGGCCTTTGTCCAGGCCCGGCACTGGCCGCATTTGCCATCAACCCTCCGGCAGCCGCCGTTTTTACGGCTGCGATGGCGGTCGGCTTCGCGATCGTCTGGGCGCTTGATCGCCCGTCGGGACCACGAACGCCGGTCCACGCCTGAACTTAAGAAAGGAGAGGTTCGATGAATCCCCATAAACTCGACGAAAAGCTGCTCGTTTGTAGCCAGATTACCCCGGAAGACATTGACCAGGCCGCATCTGCTGGCGTCCGTCTGATCATCAACAACCGGCCTGATGGCGAAGAGCCCGGCCAACCTCTCTCAGCCGACCTGAAGGCAAAGGCTGACGCGCTCGACATTGCCTATCGCCATATTCCCATCAGCGGTGGCAATTTCGACGACGCATCGGTTATGGCCTTTGGCGATGCGCTGGCATCTGCCGATGGCCCCACTCTCGCTTTCTGCAGGACCGGCACCCGTGCCACGACGCTTTGGGCATTGTCCCAGGCTGGATCGCGCCCGACCGCAGCCATCCTGGGCGCGGCAAATGCGGCTGGCTATGACCTGTCGCAATTGCGCGATCGGATCGAGGCCACAGGGGCCAGCGGCCCGGATGGCCCCGCGGCCGATCGCCCCGCCGCCCGCTATGACGTTGTCATTGTCGGCGGGGGTGCAGGCGGCATCGCGACGGCGGCATCGATCCTCAAGCGGGATCCCAAGCTTTCGGTGGCGATCATCGAACCGCGTACCGAACATTATTACCAGCCTGGCTGGACGATGGTCGGTGCAGGTGTGTTCGAACCGAAATCAACCTGCCATTCGATGGCGTCGGTGATGCCCAAGGGTGCCACCTGGATCAGGGAAGCCGCGCAAAGCTTTCAGCCCGAACAGGATCAGGTGACGACAGCCAATGGCCGCGCGATTGGCTATCGCGCGTTGGTTGTCGCGCCGGGCAACGTGCTGGACTGGGACGCGATCGACGGGCTGGCGGCAACGCTGGGCCAGAACGGCGTTACGTCCAATTATCGCTACGACACAGCGCCCTATACCTGGGAGCTGGTACGCAATCTGCGGGAAGGCGTTGCGCTGTTCACCCAGCCGCCGATGCCCATCAAATGCGCCGGCGCCCCTCAGAAGGCGATGTACCTGTCGTGCGACAACTGGCTGGAACGCGGCGTCCTGAACAACATTGATGTTGCCTTCCACAATGCGGGCGGCGTGCTGTTCGGCGTGAAGGACTATGTCCCCGCGCTGATGGGCTATGTCGAGCGGTACGGCATCGACCTCAATTTCGAATCCACCCTGATCGCGGTCGACGGCGCGGCAAAGACCGCGACCTTCCGCGAAAAGACGGGCGAAGTGACGCGCGCGTTCGACATGATCCATGTGACCCCGCCCCAGATCGCGCCGCGTGTCGTTGCGGACAGTCTGCTGGCGGACAAGGCAGGCTATGTCGAGGTCGATCAGGTGACGTTGCAGCACGTCCGTTATCCCAATATCTTCGGTCTTGGCGATGGTGGCTCCACGCCCAATGCCAAGACCGCCGCCGCGGCGCGCAAACAGGCGCCGATCGTGGCGGTCAATCTGCTGTCGGTACTTAAGGGGGGAGAGCCGGTTGCCGGTTATGACGGCTACGGCTCCTGCCCGCTGACCGTCGAGAAGGGCAAGATCGTGCTCGCCGAGTTCGGCTATGGTGGCAAGCTCCTGCCCAGCTTCCCAAAATGGCTGATCGATGGAACGCAGCCTGCGAGGCTGTCCTGGCTGCTCAAGTCCGAGGCGCTGCCGTGGATTTATTGGAACGGCATGCTCAAGGGTCATGAGTGGCTGGTAAAGCCGCAACCAATCGAACGCGCGCGTCAGGCGGCGTGATCACCATGCTCGAACCCCTGCAATATGTGTTGGGCCTCCTGTCAGGCTCGCTGGTCGGCTTCTCGCTGGGACTGGTTGGGGGCGGCGGCTCGATCCTCGCCGTGCCGCTGATGGTCTATCTGGTCGGTGTCTCCAGTCCGCATGTCGCGATTGGCACGTCGGCGCTGGCGGTCGCCGTCAACGCCGCGACGGGGCTGGCCAGCCATGCACGCGAGCATACGGTCAAATGGCGCTGCGGCGGCATGTATGCCGCGGCAGGCGTCCTTGGCGCGCTGGGCGGGTCGACGGTCGGCAAGGCGTTCGACGGGCAGAAGCTGCTGTTCCTGTTCGCCCTGGTGATGATCGTCGTCGGCATACTGATGCTGCGCGGGCGCAAAGCGCTGGGCATCCCGGGTGCCCAATGTAATCGTGAGAATGCGCCCAAAGTTCTGGGCTATGGTCTGGGCACCGGCATCTTCTCGGGCTTCTTCGGCATCGGTGGCGGTTTCCTGATCGTCCCCGGCCTCGTTGCATCGACCAGCATGCCGATCATTAACGCGGTCGGAACCAGTCTCGTCGCGGTAACGGCGTTCGGCCTGACGACAGCCGCCAACTACGCATTTTCCGGGCTGATCGACTGGGTGCTGGCTGGCGTGTTCATCACTGGTGGCATCGCTGGCGGGTTCATCGGCACAATCGCCGCCAAGCGGCTATCTGGCACTGGCACGCTGACAACCGTGTTTGCGGTGCTGATCTTCGTCGTCGCGGCCTATATGCTCTGGAAGAGCGCGGCGGCCCTGTGACCACGATCCCCGACAAGGAACGCCGCTGTCAGGCGATTGCCGCCTTGATCGCCTCCGGTCAGGGCGTTTGCGCCAGTTGCCGGCAAATCGGTATATCGGAAAAGACATTCAATCGCTGGCGGCGCGCACAGCGCGCAGCTTTACCGGAAGACTAAAGATGTTCGACGGCCTCGATGCTCTGCTGCTCGCCCGAATCCAGTTCGGGTTCACGGTCAGCTTCCACTTCATTTTTCCGGCATTTTCAATCGGCCTTGCCAGCTATCTGATGGTCCTGGAAGGACTGTGGCTGAAAACCGGACGGGACATCTATCTCGACCTGTTCCGCTACTGGGTGAAGATCTTTGCCATCGCTTTCGCCATGGGCGTCGTATCGGGCATCGTCATGTCTTATCAGTTCGGCACGAACTGGTCGGTTTTCTCGACAAAGGCAGGGCCGGTGATCGGGCCGCTGATGGCCTATGAAGTGCTCACCGCCTTCTTCCTGGAGGCCGGCTTTCTCGGCGTAATGCTGTTCGGCATGTCCAAGGTGGGCAAAGGCCTGCATTTCGCCGCTACCTGCATGGTGGCGCTCGGCACGTTCATTTCGGCCTTCTGGATCCTGTCGGTGAACAGCTGGATGCAGACGCCGACCGGCTTCGAGATGTCACCCGATGGCCGTTTCCTGCCAGGGGAATCCTGGCTGGCGATCATCTTCAACCCCAGCTTCCCCTACCGGCTCGTCCATACGGTGATAGCCGCCTATCTGACCACTGCCTTTGTAGTCGGTGCGGTGGGCGCCTGGCATCTGCTGCGCGACCGCGCGAACCTGCATGCGCGGAAGATGTTCAGCATGGCGATGTGGATGGCTGCGATCGTCGCGCCGATTCAGATTTTCGCTGGCGACATGCACGGCCTCAACACACTGGAGCATCAGCCCGCCAAGGTCATGGCCATGGAGGGGCATTACGAGAGCCACCCGGACGGTGCGCCGCTGATCCTGTTCGGCATTCCCAACAGCGCGGAGAAACGCATCGATTATGCCGTGGAGGTTCCCAAGGCATCGTCGCTGATCCTGAAGCATGATCTGAACGCACCGCTCGCCGGCCTCGATACGATTCCCGATGACCGTGAGCCTCCCGTGCCGGTCATCTTCTGGTCTTTCCGGGTGATGGTCGGCATCGGCTTTGCCATGCTGGGCCTTGGTCTGTGGAGCCTGGTCGCGCGGATGCGTAAACGTCTCTACGACTGGTCGTGGCTGCATCGCGCCGCCGTGCTGATGGGGCCGTCAGGCTTCGTGGCAGTGATTGCCGGGTGGATCACGACGGAGGTGGGGCGCCAACCCTATACCGTTTATGGCCACATGCTCACGGCCCAAAGCGCGTCGCCTCTCGCCGCGCCTGCGGTTGCCGCCTCGCTGATCGCGTTCGTCATCGTGTATTTCGCAGTCTTCGGTGCGGGCGCATGGTACATCCTGCATCTGATGCATAAGCCGGCCGGGCCGCATGAGTCGGAGCCTGAGCATATGCCGGTACGCACTGCGGGTATTACGCCTGCACCGGCCATCGCGACTGGGGCGGAGTAAACAAAATGGGCATCAACGTCGATTTGACGGTCGTCTGGGCTTTCATCATCGCCTTCGCCGTATTCATGTACGTTGTCATGGACGGGTTCGACCTAGGCATCGGCATCCTGTTCGCGAGCTTCAAAGTTGGGGAGGAGCGCGATCAGGCGATGAATTCGATCGCGCCAGTGTGGGACGGCAACGAGACATGGCTGGTGCTGGGCGGCGGCGGGCTATTCGCTGCCTTCCCGCTCGCCTATGGTGTCGTCCTGACCGCGACGTACCCACTTATTATCGCGATGCTATTGGGGCTGGTTTTTCGTGGCGTGGCCTTTGAATTCCGCTGGCGCGACCCACGGCACCGTGCGCTATGGGACATTGCGTTCAGCCTGGGCTCGTTCATAGCCGCCTTTGCGCAGGGCGTGACGCTGGGCGCGATCCTCCAAGGCGTTCAAGTCGAAAACCAGGCCTATGCCGGTGGCTGGCTCGACTGGTTGACCCCGTTCAGCCTGTTGACCGGGGCTGGGGTGGTCATCGGCTACGCGCTGCTCGGCGCTGCCTGGCTGATCTGGAAAGTCGAAGGTAGCGCAGAGGCGCATGCCCGCCGGCTGGCGCTGTGGGCGGGGGCAGGCACGCTGGTCGCGATGGCGGCGGTCAGTGCCGCCACCCCGTTCCTGCAGTTCGAATATTGGAAGCGCTGGTTCGACATGCCCGGCGTGCTGGCGACGGCGCAAGTGCCGCTGCTTACCGGGATCGTCGCTTTCCTGTTTTTCCGCAAACTGCGCGGCGGGGCCACCGCTGCACCGTTCCTGCTTGCGCTGGCCCTGTTCGCGTTGGGATTTGCAGGACTTGGCATCAGCCTGTTTCCTTACATCGTGCCCGACAGCATCACCATATGGGATGCCGCCGCGCCCGAGCGGAGCCAGATATTCATGTTGGTGGGGACCGCGATCATCATGCCGGTCATCCTTGCCTATACTGGATGGGCCTATTGGGTCTTTCGTGGCAAAGTTGGTACGCACGGCTATCACTGATGAAGTATACGCCCTTTTGGAAGCGGCTGGGATGGATGGCGCTGATCTGGACCGGCAGCGTTGTTGCGCTCGGTGCGGTATCGATGATTCTCCGCTTCTGGCTGAAGACCTGATCGCCAGCGCGACATCGACAGGCAGTCAGTTTTCGCCATAAAGGTCGCGCTGCGAACGATCGATCTCGTCAGCATAGCGTTTGCGAACGTATTTTTCGGTCAGCATACCCAAAATCCGTCGATCTTCATCGACAACGGCGAGATCGTCGGCTCCACTCACGTCGAATGATCTCTAATAAGCAGCGGGGTTTCATGTCTATCCGGCGCTTACACAGCAAAAAGTTGATAATAATAGGTATGTTGAATTGTTCTGTCAGAACTGTCCGCAAATTTCGGACAGGCGATGGCTGGATCAAGCCGCTGTTTGGTACAACGAAGGCGCAAAATCGAGATAATCTAGAAATCTGGCCACCGTTGCTGCCCCGTGTTTGTTGGCCGAACCGTGCTCATAAATATGCAAATTAAGATGGTTGCGAGCTCCCGCAACCAAAACAAGGTCCAAAAAGACCAACAAAGTCCCAAATGGGACTCGAAAAATAGCCTGTTTTCAGGCTGTTATCTCATGCAGCATGGGCTCCGACGGGAGCCTAACCGCCCAGGTGGTTACCATGAGATTTGTTGGTAAATTTGTTGGTGCAAAGTTAGGATTCAAGTCTCGCGCGCGGCGTCCAGGAGACTGATCCGTGCTGACCGATAGCCTTATCCAATCCATTCTTCCCGCCACGCACCCGATCAAGAAAGCCGATGGCGGCGGCCTCAATATCTGCGTCCTGCCCGGCGGTCGACGCGAGTGGCGCCTCTCCTATCGCTTTGCGCACAAGCAGAAGAGCATCACCGGCGGTGACTATCCAGCGATGAGCATCGACCGTGCACGGGTCTGGCGCGAGGAGATGAAAGCGGTTCTCTCTGCCGGAAACGACCCTGCGGACATCAAGCGGCAGAAAAAGCATGAGGATCAGGCCGAGCGGACGACGTTCCGCCAACTGGCCCAGGAATGGGTGATCGCCAAACGACCGGGATGGTCTGACCGCTATGCCGGCGTGATCGAGCGTCGCCTTGAAGCCGATATCTTTCCGACCATCGGCAAGCTGTCGGTCCGCTCGATCCTGCCCCGGGACATGCTCGACGCGCTCAAGACCATAGAAGATCGCGGCGCCTTCGAGATGACGCATCGGGTGCGGGCCTATTGTAGTGAAATCTTCCGGTTCGGCATTCCTGATGGTCGGGTTCTTACGGATCCCTGCCGTGATCTGGGCACTGTTATGCGCAAGCGCGCCCCGGTCACACACCGATCGAAAATACCCATCAAGGAATTACCACGCTTTTATGCGGCGCTGAACGCCGATACGGGTTCCAGGCTCAGCCATCTTGCCTTGCGATGGACGATCCTCACTATGGTACGAACCACGGAAACGCGGCATGCGCAATGGAGTGAATTCGAAGGCTTAGGCGACCCTGAACCGCTGTGGCGAATTCCGGCTGAACGCATGAAGATGCGGGTCGAGCATCTCGTGCCATTGCCGCCGCAGGCGGTTGCGTTGCTTCGTGAGATCAAGGAACTCAACGTCTACGGCCAATATGGCAATGAGCGGTTCGGGCGATATCTGTTCCCGGTGATCGGTAACCAGGGCGACACGATCAGTTCGAACCGCATGTTGGTCCTGCTTCAGCGGCTAGGGGTTGGCGACAAGGCGACTGTGCATGGGTTCCGTTCGATCGCCAGCACCGTGCTGAATGAAACCGGCCTGTTCAAGGCGGATTGGATCGAGCTGCAGCTGGCGCATGTACCCGGCGGTGTTCGCGCCGTCTACAACGCGGCACGGTACCTGTCCCACCGTCGGCAGATGCTCGAATGGTGGGCCGACTATCTCGACAAGGCCGAACAGGTTTCAGCGGCGATCGCCATTGAGAAGGCGACGCCGGCAAAGCCCAATGTCGGGGCGTTGGAGTGGTTTCAGTCGTCTTGGTAGGCGGTAGGTGCCTCCATCCAGCGCAATATTCTGGATAGGCGCCAGGCAACCGCTCTGGCTCCAATCTTCTCTGGGGCTGGAAAGGTGCCCAGATGGATGTCGCGATAGATCGAGGCCTTTGGTTTGCCCGTCTTCGCAATAACGGTGCGCAGTCGCAAAAACTGCTCTTCAGTCTCATCCATTTACAAACCAACTTTCTCGGTCGGTCTGCCCGCATTATAAGCATGACAATATAGAACCGGCATTTCAAGCAAAGACTTGCTTCCAGAAAGTACGAGCTTGGTAGCATATGAGCGAGCATGGGGACATTCCAGAAAATCCGCTCCAGAAAAGAATGCCAGGGAAGACGACATACGCTGCGCTTGGGCGGTAAATAGCTTACCGCAGCAACGCGCTCTAAGGCTTGTGGGGATTTAGGATTCCCATTTGGAGTGAGATGTGATTCACACTCCGGATGGAACGTTTTGTATTGACCGACGCCCAGTGGGCAAAGATGGAACCGCACTGTCTGGGCAAGC
>NZ_QVRA01000036.1 GCF_003591655.1 Sphingobium terrigena | reverse complement strand
GATCCTGTGCGCCGGCGTGACGGTCTACAAGGGGCTGAAGGTCACGGACACACGGCCCGGCAATTGGGTGGCGATCTCGGGCATCGGCGGTCTCGGGCATATGGCCGTGCAATATGCCAAGGCAATGGGGCTCAATGTCGTGGCCGTCGACATCGACGACGCCAAACTCGCGCTCGCGGAGCGACTGGGCGCGGATCTCACCGTCAACGCGCGCAACGTCGACCCTGCCGCATTCATCAAGAAGGAGATCGGTGGCGCCCATGGCGCACTTGTCACAGCAGTGTCGCCGATCGCATTTCAGCAAGCACTCGGCATGGTCAGGCGGGGAGGCACGGTGGCGTTGAACGGGCTTCCGCCAGGCGACTTTCCGCTGTCGATTTTCGACACGGTCCTGAACGGGATCACCGTTCGTGGCTCCATCGTCGGCACGCGGCTCGATCTGCAGGAAGCGCTTGATTTTGCCTCGGAGGGCAAGGTTCGCGCGACCGTCACGACGGACACGCTGGAGAACATCAACGATATTTTCGCGCGCATGCATCATGGTGAAATCGAGGGGCGGATCGTGATCGATTTCGAGGGCGGCGCCCACTGACCAAGCGAATGCTCTGACGGTGTGCCCCGCCCGTGCCCAACCACCCGTGCGTGCGCCCACATCGTCCCGGCAGGTCCGATCTTTTGGTGAGAACCGCCGCGCCGTCGGCCCCCGGCATAGTGGCATCGCTCGGACCGGGACTCCGGCTCATTTCGATCATGGCGCCACTTGGCGCCAGTGGAGAACAACATGGCAAGCGGTAGAAAAGCGTATCTTGTCGGCGGCGGCATCGGCGCCCTGGCCGCAGCGGCCTTCCTGATCCGCGACGGTGGCCTGAAGGGCAGCGACATTACCGTCTATGAAATGCTTCCGATCCTTGGCGGCAGCCTCGACGGCGCCGGCAGCGCATCGGATGGCTATTCGATGCGCGGCGGCCGGATGCTGACAACGGATAATTACGAATGCACCTGGGGTCTGTTCAAGACGATCCCCTCGCTCGAACATCCCGGCTTGACCGTCTTCGAGGAGACGATCGCGTTCAACGAACGTGTACGATCGCATTCGAAGGCACGCCTGATCGACCGCGATTGTGCCATCCTCGACGTGACCTCGATGGGCTTTTCGATGAACGACCGGTTGGAATTGCTCAGCCTTTCCGTCGCCAGTGAAGAGCGATTGGGTGCCACACGGATTACCGATTGGCTCTCGCCTTCATTTTTCGAGACCAAATTCTGGTATATGTGGGCAACGACCTTCGCCTTTCAGCCATGGCACAGCGCGGTCGAATTCAGGCGCTACCTCCATCGTTTCATCAAGGAATTCTCGAGGATCGAAACGCTCGCGGGCGTAAAGCGCACGGTCTACAACCAATATGATTCCCTGGTCCGTCCTCTGGCCGCCTGGCTCGAAGAACGGGGAGTCCATTTCGCCAGTGACACATTGGTCACAGACCTCGTCCTCGCCCCGATCGGCGGCAAGTCAGCGGTCAGCCGCATCCTGCTGCGCCACGGCGAAGCGGTCGAAGCCATTGACGTCGGACCCGAAGACCTCGTCTTTTTTCAGAACGGTTCGATGACCGACGCCTCGAGCCTTGGATCCATGACCAGTGCGCCGCCGCATCGGACGAAACATGACAGCGGGGGGTGGGCCCTATGGGAGAAGCTCGCCGCGGAGCATCCCGGCTTTGGGAACCCAGCCGCCTTCAATAGCTCGATCGCCGAATCCTGCTGGATATCGTTCACGGTCACGCAGGGAAACACGCGCTTCTTCGACCATATGGAATCCTTCACCGGAAACGTGGCGGGCACGGGTGGACTTGTGACCTTCAAGGATTCGAGCTGGTTGATGTCGGTGGTATTGGCGCATCAACCGCATTTCCCTGACCAGCCGGCGACGAGCCGGGTGTTCTGGGGATATGCTCTGCACCCCGATCGCATCGGCGATTTCGTGCCAAAGCCGATGTCAGCCTGCTGCGGGGAGGACCTTCTGATCGAGCTATGTGGCCATCTCAATATCGACATGACAGTCTTTGAAACGGCAAACTGCATCCCCTGCCGGATGCCCTATATTACGAGCATGTTCATGCCGCGCTCGAAAGGCGAACGACCGCTCCCGGTTCCCGAAACGACGCGGAATCTCGCCTTTGTCAGTCAGTTCGTCGAAATACCCGAAGATGTTGTCTTCACCGTCGAATATTCGGTGCGGGCCGCGCAAATGGCGGTCTATCAGTTGCTCGGAATCGATGCGCAGATCCCGCCAGTCAGTCACTATGATCGATCTGCCAGGGTCAATCTGAGCGCGGCGATCAAGGCATTCCGCTAGAACATCGCGCATTCGATCGAGCAGGCCAAACGCAGGCGTCACGTTTCTCTGGTGCGCTGCGCGCGGCACTGAAATGGCTACGTAACAATCCCAATTCAGCGCGAAGGCACCGTGCCCTACCGACGCGACAGTGCCATCTACCGAGGGCGAATGTCGGACCAGGACAGGCTCGCGCAATTTGGCGCTCGCGTCTTTATTGATCAGCGCGGATTATTCGAATGGAGACCGATCAGCATGACCGCACGCGCAAAGCTGAACTTCTATGATCGCGTTCTTCGGCCGGATCCATCGCGCACCGTCGTCCGTCCTTTTGAGCCGAATTATCCCAGAGATTTCGACGGCGGCACGTCCCGCACCCAGGAGACTGTCGATCTGATCGTGGCGCTCGACGAGGCTGAGTTGGCGCGTCAGCTGAAAGGCGTCACACTATCCCTGGACGAGAACCACCGCGACGTCGATGCGATGTTGCTTCGCCGGTTCAACGATATCGCCGGGCGGATTGAGGGCGCCGACCGGATCACCGTTGAGCAGCAGCGGTTGATCGGTGCCTATTGCAGCGAAGAATTTGCATATGAGGCCGCTGCGCTGTTCAACCCAAGCGCGGTACTTCATCCGGATCAGTCGGGGCTCCCCGAAGGCACCATTCGATTCGTGATGTCGCTGCGAGGCATCGGCGAGGGACACGTGTCTTCGGTTACATTCCGCACCGGCACCTGGACGCCGGGCGGAGCGCTCGTAGTCGATGATCCTAGTCCGACATCGGTATCGCCTCTCATCGATACGTGCGGGAAATGCGGGAAAGATGACGGCGTGGCAGTGCGCCTGTGTTGCGCCGGCAGTCGCACGATCTCGGAGACAGTGGTTTTCCCGGTCCTCCCGAGCCAAACGCAGGGTATCGAGGATACGCGCCTTGTTCGCTTCTGCGAGGATGATGGCAGCATAAGCTACCATGGTACATATACCGCGTTCGGCGGTGGCCAAGTGCGATCGGAATTGCTGAGCACGGCCGATTTTAGATCGTTCGAGATGCGTGTCCTGGCCGGCCAGGCCTCGAGCGGAAAGGGCATGGCCCTTTTCCCTCGCCGCATAGCGGGGAAATACGCCATGCTTGGGCGTCAGGACAGCAAGAACATCTGGCTTCACTTCTCCGATGAACTGCTCAACTGGGCAGGTGGCGCAAAGCTCATTACACCAAAATTCCCTTGGGAATTCATCCAGATGGGAAATTGCGGGTCGCCGATCGAGATTGACGAAGGCTGGCTAGTGATGACCCACGGCGTTGGCACGGTCCGCAACTATTGCATTGGCGCATGCCTGCTCGACAAGAATGACCCATCAAAGCTGCTGGCGCGCACGCCGCGCCCGGTACTGGCCCCGAGCCCGCACGAGAGGGACGGGTACGTACCCAACGTTGTCTATAGTTGCGGTGCGATCGTTCACGATCGGACGATGTTACTGCCCTATGGTGTGGCTGACAGCTTCACTGCCTTCGCTACGGTCTCAATTGATAACCTCCTAAGTGTGATGGAGTAGGTCACTCGAACTGATTGGGAATTGCTGACTGTTCGAGCGGTGGATGCCGTTCAAGGAAGACGAACGCCAATTCGGAGCGGCGCGCGTCGTTTAGCGATGTTGGCTGTGCACAGGGGATTCCATGCCATGGCAATTTGATCAGGGTTTGAGGCAAGCGAGAATTGCCATCATCACGGTCCGGGTCTCCGCCACGTCTCGCACGGGGATTACGTCGATTCCGGCTGTGCGAACGGGATCATCGTTGCCACCGGGATAGATCGCGTCTCCCATGAACAGCATCGCCGACTGCGGAATGCCGGATTCCTCGGCAAGACGGCGCATTCCATAAGCCTTGTCGATGCCTTGGCGAGTAATGTCGATGGAGGTTGATCCCCCGACGTTCACCGACAGCTCGGGCAGTCGTGATCGAAGCGCTGCCTGCAGTGCCTTGCGCTTGGCGAAGTCGGGATCCCACGCTTTCTTTGCGTCGAGCGGCGCCTCCTGTCCAAGTCCAGAGAAAGTAATCTGGCTCCCGCGGTCCTCGATCCGCTCACCCCATGTCCTCTCGTCCGGAAGGCCCACTTCCCTTGGGGCCAGTTCAAACGCCTGAAGAATGCGCCTGCGCTCGTCGGGGTCGAATACATCAGCATAGACCGGCTTCCAGGCATCGGTGAAGCGGTAGAGCTTGGTGCCCGTGGTTGGCATGATGAATAACTGACGGAGGTCAGCTCTGATGGGCAATCGCGACACGACTTGTGCTTCGAACTGAGGCCAGTCGCCACCGGAGATCACTGCGACGCCGACGAGATCAAGCAGCTTGGCAAGCAGCTCGGCCGTTTCTTGGTCTATGGGCTGTTTGCTCTCGGCCAGGGTGCCGTCAAGGTCGAAGGCGATAAGGCGCTTCATCGGTGGACTCCAATCAGGGTGCTGTCGCTCGGCGGATAGGCGGCGCTCGAGCGATCGGGTTCGATATTCTTCAGGCGGACGGTAACCGGTGCGACGGTTGCATCGAGGATCGCCTGCACGATAGCCGGCTTTGACGGCGCTCCGAACGCGGTGCACCTTCCCAAGATGCCGCGGCGGATCCGCTCTTGGCCATGCTCGATCATCTCGCAGCCTCCATCAGGATGATATTGTCTATCGCTTGGGCAGCGCCGTCCTCCTCGTTCGACAGGGTCACCTGGTCAGCGGCGGAGCGGACCGCATCGGGACCCTGCCCCATCGCAATCGAGAGGCCAGCGCGCGCGAACATCGGCAGGTCATTACGCTCGTCGCCGAGCACGGCAACGTTGGCGAGCGGTACGCCGATCGCGGCTGCCAGCGCGGCGACGCCATCGCCCTTGTTGGCCTGGGGAGCGGTAATGTCGAGATAGTAAGGCTGAGAACGGCCGACAGTCGCAAACTGTCCGAGCGCTGCCGCGATCTCGCCGTCAAGTCGCGCGAGCAATGCATGGTCACCGCTGACGCCGACGATCTTGTCGGGATGAGCGAGCAATGCCGCGAAGTCGTCCTTGATTTTCGGCTCGATGCTTGCCGCGCGCCGCTCGCGCGGAACATACACATCGTCGGTTGCTTGGGCATACCAGAGGCCGTCCGAAAACAGCCACGGCGTGACGGCCGGGTGCTCAAGCAGGGCGAGTGCTCGCGCGGCGCATTCGGGATCGAGCTGATCTGCCGAAACGACAGTCCCGTCGGGCCAGACGATCGTGCCGCCGTTGAAGGCGCCGATGACGCCTGGGAGCTCCAGCCGTTTCGCGATCCAGAGCATGCCGCTGGGCGGGCGGGCACTGATCAGGCTCACCGCAATACCAGCCGTCCTGGCCCGTCCAACCGCAGAGATCACGCCGTCGGAGAGGGTTTTGTCCTGGCGGAGGAGCGTGCCATCTATATCAGAGACGATCAGGCGAATAGGGCCGCTCATCCGAGGTGATGCCAGCGTCGATGCGAGCGGTGCATCAGCGCATCTGCACTTTCGGGGCCGGCGCTGCCTGCGGCGTATTCCTCGGGGGTGCCTTGTGCCCACAGATCGAGGAGCGGCTGCACGGCGCGCCAGCCGCCCTCGATCTGCGCGGCACGTTGAAACAGCGTCTGGTCGCCCAATTGCACGTCATACAGCAAAGTTTCGTAGCCGGTCTGGTGGCCCACGTGGAAATGCTCCCGGTAGCGGAAATCCATGGCGACCGGCGCAGTGTTCACGACGAGCCCAGGCCGCTTGACCACAAACTCAAGGCTGATGCCCTCGTCGGGCTGAATTTGCACCACAAGACGGTTGGGGGGCAGCCGGTCCACCACTGTCTCCTGGAAAAGCGCCAGCGGCACGTCGCGGTATTGGACGACGATCTCGGTATCACGGGTCGCCAGCGCCTTCCCGGTGCGCAGATAGAAGGGCACGCCCGACCACCGCCACGTCTCCACGTGCAACTTGAGCGCGGCGAAGGTCTCCGTGCGGCTGGCCGGGTCAACGTCGGGCTCATCGAGATAGGCGGAAACGGCCTTGCCAGCGATGGCGCCGGAGCAATAGCGCCCGCGAATTGCCTCGGTCGGGTCGATCGGGCGGATGGCGGCAATGACCTTCTCTTTTTCCGTCCGGATCGCATCGGCATCGAAGCTGATCGGCGGCTCCATCGCTATCAACGCCAGCAGCTGGAAGAGGTGATTGGGAACCATGTCGCGCAATGCGCCGGTGGCATCGTAGAATCTGCCGCGCGTGCCGACGGTCACCGCCTCGGCCGCCGTTATTTGGACATGATCGACATAGCGGTTGTTCCAGACGGCTTCCATCATGGTGTTGCCGAAGCGTGTGACCATGATGTTCTGTACGGTCTCCTTCCCAAGGAAGTGATCGATCCGGTAGATCTGGGACTCGCTGGCGCGGGAAAGGATTTGCCGGTTCAGCGCCTGTGCGGAGGCAAGGTCGGTCCCGAACGTTTTTTGATCACGACGCGGCGGAAACCATCGGTCTCGTTGAGCAGCCCTGCATCGCCGAGCTGATTGACGACGGTCCCGAAGAAGGCGGGCGCGGTGGCGAGGTAGAAGATCGCGTTACCGGTGAGTTGGCTGCCGAGAGCCTGATACATTGTCGTATCGGCGAAATCGCCCTTCAAATAGCGGATACGACTGCGGAGCCATGGCCAGTTGGCATCGTCCTTCACGAATTCGTCAAGCGCCTCGCGCAGATGCTCGTCGTCGCTGTCATGATGGCTGACACCGACGAGCGCCATGTCCTCATTCAGCAAGCCGGCCCGAGCGAGGTTAACGAGTGCAGGTATCAGCAATCGGCGGGCGAGGTCCCCAAATGCGCCGAAGATAACGAAGGTAGCAGAGGGTGCAGTCAGAGCATCGCTCATTGCGGCATCTCGACATGGCCGCCGAAGCCGAACCGCATCGCCGAGAGCAGCTTGTCGCCGAACGTCGTGTAGACCCGGCTGCGGTAGCGCGTGAACAGTGCCGCTGAGAGCACGTAGGCAGGGACTGCCTCCTCCATTGCCGCCTCGATCGTCCAGTGACCCTCGCCGGAATCCGCGACCTGGCCCGAGAACTGCTCCAGCATTTGGTCTTTGGCGAGCGCCGTCGCGGTCAGATCGAGCAACCAGGACGAGATCACGCTGCCGCGGCGCCAGACCTCGGCGATGTCAGTGAGGTTGAGGTCGAAGCGCTCGTCTTCCGGCAGCTTGGCGGATGACTTGCCCTTCAGGATGTCGAACCCCTCAGCATAGGCCTGCATCAAGCCATATTCGATGCCGTTGTGAACCATCTTGACGAAATGGCCCGAGCCGGCTGGACCGGCATGGATATACCCCTTCTCGGCGCGGGTGTCCTCGTTGGGACCGCCGCGATCCGGTGTGCGTGCGATCGTCCCAAAGCCTGGTGCCATGGCCTCGAAGAGAGGATCGAGACTGTCGAGCGTCGCGGCATCGCCTCCGATCATCATGCAATAGCCTCGGTCAAGGCCCCACACACCGCCCGAGGTGCCCACATCGACATAGTGGAGCCCCTTCATGGCGCACAGCTTCGCCCGGCGGATGTCGTCCTTGTAGAAGCTGTTGCCGCCGTCGATAATTATGTCGCCTGGGGAGGCCAAGCCCATCAGCATCTCGATCGTGCTCTCCGTCGGCGGCCCAGCCGGCAGCATCACCCAGAAAATGCGCGGGCTCTCCAGCTTGGCTGCGACCTCCTCAAGCGAAGCGGCGGCGGTCGCGCCTTCGCCGGCCAGCATGTCCACCAGCGGCGGGTTCCGATCGAAGGCGACGATCTCGTGACCGCCGCGCATCAGACGGCGCGCAATATTGGCTCCCATTCTGCCGAGGCCGATCATCGCTATACGCATGTGCTCATTCCTCAGTTTTGGGTTGCCGCGATGACAGCTGCGCGCAAGGCTTCGATGCCGCCGCCGTCCTTCTTGATGTGGACACGCAGAACGGGCCGCCCGCGCGCAACAAGCACGGCCATGTCGCCGCGCGCCTGCGCAATCTGAATGGTGCCGAAGCTCGCTTTCCTGCCTGGGATCGACAGATCGGGATGGGGATCGCGCGTGATCGTCAGAAACAACCCGCTCGCCGGGCCGCCTTTATAGGCCTGGCCCGTCGAGTGCAGGAAACGCGGCCCAAAACCCGCGACCGTCGCCACCGCCTTGGTAGCGCGCACCGCCACCCGCATCGCAGCCATTGCCGCCGCGTTCGCCTCGTCGCGCTCGATAAATCCGAGGAATCCGGCATAATGCCCGGGCTCCAGCCGGGCAAAGTGGAGCCGCAGCAGGTTCGCCGGATCGCCCGAGCCGAATCCGCTTTCGCCAGCAGTGTAGATCGCCAAGTCTGCGTCTTCCGCGATCGCAATCTCTGGTTCAAGCGCACTGGAAGCTTCATAAGCATCGACGAGCTTGCGCGTGGCGATTTTGGCATCCTCCACGTCGGGCTGGTCGAACGGATTGATCCCAATAATGGCGCTTGCAATTGCCGTCGCGATTTCCCAGCGGAAGAACTCCTGGCCGATCAAATCGCGTGAGGCGACCGTGATCCGGATGAGGGGATGGCCGGCCTGCTTTAGCTGCGCGAGCTTGCTGTCCAGCCCGTCCTCCGCGTCTCCTTCGAGGTGAAGATGCACGAACAGGCGATCGCTCCCGTAAACCTCCGGCGGTCCCGCGGGCTCAAGGTCGACCGGAATAATCCCCTTGCCTTTCTTGCCTGTCGACTCAGCAAGCAACTGCTCGAGCCAGGCCCCGAACGGTTCTAGTCCCTTGGATGCCAAGATGGTTAGCTTGTCGCGCCCGTTGATAGCCGCCTCGCCGATTATCACCCCAAGGCGCACGCCAGGGTTTGCTGCAGGAGGTGAATCGGCACCGCAGGCGAAGACCATTGGCTGGGTTTTCTCGTAGAAATCCTGGATATCGATGCCCATCGCGGCGGCGGGAACCATGCCGAAAGCCGACAGCACCGAATAGCGCCCGCCGATCGCGGGATCGCCTGCGAAGATATGTGCGAAGCCATCCGCCTTCGCGGTCTGCTCCAGCTTCGATCCAGGGTCGGTGACCGCAACGAAATGGCTGCCGTCCCGGCTGGCCGCTTCATAGAAATAGGCGCGCAGGAGCTCAGGCTCCATTGTCGATCCCGATTTGGAGGAGACTATGAACAGCGTGTTTGCCGGATCAATTGCTGCCGCGACCGTCTCGATCTGGCCGGGATCGGTGGTGTCGAGCACGTGGAGCGTCGGGCTGCCCTCGGCGCTGCCGAGGATGCGCGCGAATACCTCGGGGCCAAGGCTCGATCCGCCCATGCCGAGCAGCACCGCGTCCTTGAAGCCCTTGGCCTCTTCACCGAACATCTTGAGCGTGCCTGAATCAACCTGCTGGCCGCTGGCGGCGGCGAGCCACCCGAGCCATTTGCCCTCGTCCTTGCCGGTCCAGAGCGAGCCATCGCCCTTCCACAGTCGGCGCGACCATGCCTCGGCGCGAGCGGTTTCGAGGCGCTTGTCGACCGCCTCCTGAAGCCCCGCCGGGAGTTTAACTTCCATGCCGTTCTGGCGGCGGCCGAGGAACGCCGCCCGCTTGCCCGCAACCGCGCCCAGCAACACATCCGCCGCATCGGCGAACAGCGTCACGCCCGCCTCGACCAACCCGGTGGTGACGTCGCCCAGTTTGAGGCCGAGACGCTCGGTTTCGGCCAGCACATGGAGGGCTTTATCCAGATTATCGGTCAGTGTGGCCAGGGCCGTGCCATGGTCACGGAACGCGTCCATCGTCCCAGGCGGCATCGTGTTGACAGTGTCGGGTCCGATCAGCGAGTCGATGTAGAGCGTAACGGGGTAGGCGGGGTCCTTAACCCCGGTTGAGGCCCACAATAGTCGCTGCGGCATCGCTCCCCTGGCGGCCAGCGCCTGCCAGCGGTCGCTCGCCAGCATCTCCTGGAACCAGGCATAGGCAAGCTTGGCATTGGCGATTGCGACTTGGCCGCGAATTGCATTTAGAGCCTCGCTCTCCGGGTCGCCTTCTCTGACGCGCGCATCAATCGTCTTGTCGATCTGCGCATCAATGCGGCTGACGAAGAAGCTCGCGACGCTAGCGATCCGGCTGATCGCTTCTCCCTTCTTCACCCGCGCCTCGAGGCCGGCCATGTAGGCCTCCGCGACCGCCTGATAAGCGGCGAGCGAGAAAAGCAATGTCACATTGATGTTGAGCCCATCCTCGATCAGTTGACGGATCGCAGGAATGCCAGCCGGTGTGCCGGGCACCTTCACCATCAGATTGGGCTCGGCCACCATATCCCACAGTCGCCTTGCTTCCCCGATCGTCTCCTTGGTATCGTTGGCGACATAGGGCGAAACCTCAAGGCTGACATAGCCGTCCCAGCCGCCGAGCCGGTCGTACACCGGTCGTAGATCGGCGGCTGCCGCCTTGATGTCGGCGATCGCCTGGCTTTCGTAGGTATCGGTGACGCTCGCGTCGGCCTTGCCGAGGTAGCTTCTGAAACCCTCGTCATAGGCGTCGCCATGGCCCATCGCCTTCTCGAAGATCGAGGGGTTGGAGGTGACGCCGGTCAGACCGTCCTCCTCAACCAGCTTGCGCAGCCCGCCTTCGTTCAAAATTTTGCGGTCGACGAAGTCTAGCCACACGGCCTGTCCCGCAGCGCCAAGGTTTTTGAGACTGCTGGTCATTTGTTCTTCTCGATCAGATCGCGCGCCACGGCGCAGATATTGTCGACGGTGAAACCAAATTTTTCCTGGAGCTTGGCGAGCGGCGCCGAGGCTCCGAAGGTCTTCATAGTTATTGTCCCGCCGTCATGTCCGACATAGCGGTCCCAGCCCATCGATCCGCCCTGTTCGACGGCGAGCCGCGCGCGCACCGCATCGGGGAACACGCTCTGGCGATAGGCGTCGTCCTGCTTTTCGAACAAATACCAGCTCGGCAGCGAGACCACGCGCGATCGGACGCCTTCGCTAGCCAGCTTCTCGTGGGCGGCCACCACCATCGGCAGTTCGCTGCCGGTACCGATGAGGATGATCTCGGGATCGCCGCGCTCGGCGTCGCCAAGGATGTAGCCGCCTTTCTCCAGCCCGTCGGCGGACGCATATTTTGTTCGATCGAGCGTCGGGATCGCCTGGCGCGAGAGGATCAGCGCGGTCGGCTCGTGGCTGTGGCTGAGAGCGACCTTCCACGCTGCCGCCACCTCGTTTGCGTCGCCCGGCCGGATCGTGTCGAGCCCAGGGATGGCTCGAAGCGTGGCCAGATGTTCGATCGGCTGGTGGGTTGGCCCGTCTTCGCCGACGCCGATTGAATCATGCGTGAACACGAAGACGACCGGCAGTTCCATGATCGCCGCAAGCCTTATCGGCGCGCGCATATAATCCGCGAAGACCAGGAATGTGCCGGTGTAAGGGCGCAGGTACGATAGCGCCATGCCATTGGCGATCGATCCCATTGCATGCTCGCGCACACCGAAGTGCAAGTTGCGACCAGAATGGTCGTTCTTCCCAAACGATCCCGCCCCCTGAAAAGTCAGGCTAGTCTTGGTCGAGGGCGAGAGATCCGCCGCGCCGCCAATCAGAAGCGGGGTCTGCTGTGCGATTGCGTTCAACACCTTGCCGCCGCTGTCGCGCGACGCGAGGCCCTTGGCATCGGGAGGGAAGGTAGGGATTGCCGCCTGCCAGCCGCTCGGCAGCTTGCCCTGACGCAACAAGGCCATCTCGGTGGCTTCGGTGGGAAAGCTCTCGCGGTACCGGGCGTACATCGCTTCCCATGCTTCGCGCGCGGGCCGACCTCGACCGGAAACAGCATTGCGGAAGGCCTCGGCTATGCCATTTGGCACAAGGAACTTGGCTTCTTCAGGCCAGCCATAGGTCTTCTTGGTCGCACGGACATTGTCCTCGCCCAATGGCTCGCCATGCGCCTTCTCGCTGCCTGCTTTTGGGCTACCCCACCCAATTACGGAATGAACGACAATGAAAGTTGGCCGATCATCGGTAGCACGAAAGGCGTCAATTGAGCGGGCAAAGGCTTTGGTGTCGTTGGCATCGTCGACATGGATGACGTTCCAGCCATAGCCCTCGAACCGCGCGCCGACATCCTCGGTGAAGGCAAGGTCAGTGGAGCCTTCGATCGAGATATGATTGCTGTCGTAGATCCAGCAGAGATTTGACAGGGCGAGATGTCCGGCGAGTGATGCGGCCTCACTCGAGACGCCCTCCATCATGTCGCCATCGCCGCACAGCACGTAGATGTCGTGGTCGAACAACTGGAAACCGTCGCGGTTGAAGTGCGAGGCAAGCGCACGCTCGGCAATCGCCATGCCGACCGAATTACCGCACCCTTGGCCCAGCGGACCGGTGGTCGTCTCGACGCCAGTAGTCATGCGGTATTCGGGGTGGCCCGGGGTCTTCGAGCCGAGTTGGCGGAACTGCCTGATGTCGTCGAGACTGACTGCGGGCTCGCCCGTCGGCTTGCCGTCAGCGTCGATCTCCTTGATCCCGGCCAAGTGCAGCACCGCATAAAGCAACATGGACGCATGGCCGATCGACAAAACGAAGCGATCACGGTTCGGCCAGTCGGGCATATCCGGATCGTAGCGGATGAAGTCGCGCCAGAGCGTGTAGGCCACCGGCGCCATCGCCATCGGCGTGCCCGGATGGCCCGAATTGGCCTTCTGTACGGCATCCATCGCCAACGTGCGGATGGTGTCGATCGCGAGCCTTTCGAGTGCTTCGTCCGGTTGAGCCAGCTGTGCCGAATCCGCTTTCATGAATTTGGGCATCCACAGGAGAGCTGAGATTCTGGGCGGTCTTCGGGAAGACCGGTTCGGAATGCGTTGGGTACCCGCCTGAGAGGTTTATTACCGGCCGTGCAAAGTTCGACCACGCGCGCGGCTTTGCTCAACGAGGCATCCTGTTCGGCCGTGCTCAGGATCGCGGTCAGCGCGGAAAGATATGCGAGCGTCGATTCAGCGCCTTGGTTGGCATTGCGCCGGTCTGGATGGAGACCATCGAAGCAGGCGCCTCGTTTGACGTCCACGACGGGGATGCCAAGGTCGTTTGCCCCGAGAAACCAGTTGAATGCACGGCGCGCTTCGCGCTTCCATCGGACGTCGCTCGTGACTCGGGCCGCAGTAAGGCATGCACTCACCGCTGCACAGGCTTCCAGGGGCTGTTGATCAAATGGCTGCGGATGTCGCCGATCGCTTCCAAATGTTTCGGTTCCGATCGGCCGAAAGTGACCAGCTTCAGCCGTCTGCAGCGTCATCAGCCACCGCAGCGTATCGAGGCCGGCATCAAGGTGAGACTGGTTGCCAGTGTCATGGCCGCTTTCGATGAGAGCTTCACACAATCGGGCATTATCATAGCCGAGCCTGTCTTCGAACCAGAACCAGTCGGGAGCAGCCGCGTCAGACCAACGTTGGAACAAGCGATTGGACAGTTCTCCTCGCAGCTGCTCCAGGTTGCGATGGCCTGGGAAGCGCCGGAGAAGTTTTGAGATGCCGAGCAAACCGTAAGCCCACTCGCGAGGCGACGCGGATTCCATGAGGGACGGCGTGATCTCCAACATCCGGGCCGCCGCCCAGCCATCCAGTGAACGCGCGTTTTTGTGCCGCGCGACCGCTCCTAGCGCCCATATCGTGCGCCCTAGCGCGTCGCCCGCGCCGGCGCTTTCCACCCAGCACCGGTCAAAGCTCATGAAGTTGTGAACCTTCTTGGTTTCCGGGCGCCAGGCGTTTTCGACAAACGCGGCGTAGATGAGGAGAAGCTGATCCTCTTGCCCCGTCAGGGGGCGCACTGCCGCAAGTTCGGTGAGAACGAGCAGCGCGCGGGCGTTGTCGTCGAGGCAATAGCCATGCCGCCGATCGGGTACTGCAAATTTGGTGTGTTGCATCAGGCCGACGGAATCGGTGAGCGCTGCAAGGTGGTTGGTCGAGATGGGTGGCAACGGGGAGTTGCCCGGTTCGAGCGATGGAAAAGGGATGACGGTCGTGTTGGTGGCGCGCCGCTCAAGTCGGACTTCGGCAAAGACCGTAAAATACTGTTCCGCAACTCTCGACCATATCATAGCGCGGCCCCGCGCATAAGCGTTCGTCCGGACCTCGCTTCGCAGCGTATCGTCCTTGATCAACCGGCGGATTGCAGTTGCGAACCCTTCTGCCTGCCCGAACGGGACGAGCAGGCCACAGTCGTCCGCGAGCAGTTCCTGCGCGTACCAGAACGGCGTCGATACAACGGCTTTCCCGAGTGCGATGGCGTAAGCGAGCGTCCCGGATGCGATTTGCGCTTCGTTGGGGTAAGGTGACAGATAGATATCGCACGCGGCCAGATAATCGAGCAACTGGTCAAGCGTCAGGTATCTATCCACGAACCGGACATGGTCGCTGACGCCAAGTTCATCGGCAAGTGCCGTCAAACTTTCGCGGTAACGCTCTCCCTCGTCCCGCACGAGATTGGGATGGGTGGCCCCCACGATCATGTAGAGAAGCTTGGGGTTGTCCCCGACAAGTGCGGGCAGCGCGCGAATAGCGGTCTCGATGCCTTTGCCGGGTCCGAGTAGCCCAAAGGTCATCAGTAAGGTACGATCAGCCAGGTCCAGATCATGCTTGGCCATGGCCGGGTCCAGAAAAGGACGATCTGGCACACCATGTGGGATCACCGCGATCTTGTCGGGTGGAACCCCGTAGACATCTTGCAGGATCTGGCGCCCCTTGTCGGCCATTACGATCAGGCGGGCAGAACTCTCGATGAGCTCGTCCATAACGCGGCGCTGAGCCGGATTGGGTGAGGCGAGGACGGTGTGCAGCGTCGTCACAAGCGGTGCGTTCAGTCCGCCCACGAGGCCGAGGACATGCTCGCCCGCTTCGCCGCCGAAAATTCCGAACTCATGCTGCAGCGAGACGATCTCGATATCCGCAACATTCAGGAAGTCCGCCGCCTCTTGGTAGGAGGCAGGATCCGCGTGATGAATTTCAAAGGGAACCTGATCGGAATAGTCGTAGACAATCTTGTTGTCCGTCATTGCAACCGTAAAGGCGCTAACTGAAGCGTCGGCGTGGATGAGCGCTTGCTGAAGGTCGTCCGTAAAGGTTGCGATTCCGCACTGGCGAGGCACACAGGTCCCGATCAGGGCCACGCGATTGGGCCGGGGAGCGGCGAAAGATCCTTGCATGCTCACACTCTCACGTTGTGGGCCTCTGCGAGCCGGCGCCACGAAGGCAGCAGCGCGTTTTGCCATTGCGCAATACGTTTACGGCAGCTTTGCAATCGACGGGCTGGCCGACCCAGAATGTTGTTGCCCTTGGACCATAGTCCAGAGTCAACATCTTTCGTCCGTGCCAACTACCCGCGTTATGGTGGGCTTTCTTTCAACGCTGATTGTTGCGTAAGAGACTGAGACGCTATGCGCTTTACGTATGTTCCACAGCACGGGATGTCGCGGCGTAAATGACTATAGGCGCCGGTGACATAAGGCTGAGGAAGGGCGGGACATCAAAACGGGTGATAAAATGGGCGTCTACGGGATCGCCTTCCTGAGGCCGGGATCGTCACCCGCCGCGCTTGTGGGACTTGGCGAGCCTTTAGGCTTCAGGCAAGCGAGGAGCGCAAGGATCCCGGTTCTCGTCTCGGCCACGTCTCGAACCGCGATGGTGTCGATACGCAGGCATTCCGTGTGCTGGGCGGAGTGCCGCGGCGTGGGATCTTCCATAACATGAAGACGGCGGTCGACCGGATCGGAACGGGCAAATCCCGGCAGGTCAACGCGCGGTTCGCAGCTCTGGCCAGCCACTATCTGTTCGAGACGAATTTCTGCAATCCAGCCTCAGGCTGGGAGAAAGGGCAGGTCGAGAAGAACGTTCAGGATGCGCGGCGCCGTCTGTGGCAACCGATGCCCAGCTTCCCCGATTTCGACGCGCTGAATGTATGGCTTGAAGAACCATGTGTCGCGCGATGGGAAGAAATCCAGCACGGCGTGCTGCCCGGCACCGTTGCCGATGTCCATGCTGCAGAAGTCGCCAGCCTAATGCCCATGGGGCGGCCGTTCGATGGCTTTGTCGAGCAGACCAAGCGCGTATCGCCAACCTGCCTGATCGCCTTCGAGCGCAACCGCTACAGCGTGCCAGCCTCGTTCGCCAATCGGCCGGTCAGCCTGCGGGTCTACCCTGACCGGTTGGCGGTCGCTGCCGAGGGTAACATCCTGTGCGAGCACGCCCGGATTATAGATCGTTCGCATCACAAGCCGGGGCGGACCATCCGATCTATGACTGGCGGCACTATCTGGCCGTTGTTCAGCGCAAACCAGGCGCATTGCGTAATGGCGCCGCATTCCTCGAGATGCCCGAAGCGTTCCGGCAGTTGCAGGGACATCTGCTCAAGCGGCTCGGCGGTGACAGGGAGATGGTCGAGATTGTGTCATTGGTCTTGCACCATGACGAACAAGTTGTGCTGCAGGCCGTAGAACTAGCGTTAGAGGCCGGAGTGGCCACCAAAACCCACGTTCTCGATGTCCTGCACCACCAGCCCGACCGAGTTACCGCGCCTTGACCCAGCGGCCCCGTGGTGGTTTCAACGCCCGTGGTGATCCGATATTCAGGATGGCCAGGCGTTTTCGACCCGAGTTGACGGAACTGAATGATGTCCTCAAGGCTCAAGGCGGCCTTGCCGTCGGGGTCGACCTCCTTGACGCCTGCCAGGTGCAGCGCCGCGTAGAGCAGCATGGAGACATGGCCGATCGAAAGGACGAAGCGGTCACGATTGGGCCAATCGGGCATGTCAGGGTCGTACCGCATGAACGGCGTCCACAGCGTATAGGCCACAGGAGCCAGGGCCATCGGCGTGCCAGGATGGCCGGAATTGGCTTTCTGCACCGCGTCCACTGCCAAGGTGCGGATGGTGTCGATTGAGAGCCTTTCGAGGGAACCATCCTCAGCAATCGGACGGGAGGTCACCATTTCGGTCCTTGTTCAGAGCCTGGCGTGAGCCGAGACGCGGACCTGGCCGGAGAAGCGTTCCACCGACCGCCAAGGCTGGAGCAGGCAGGTGAGGACATCGACAAGCCCCACAATTTGCCGCTGATCAATCAGCGACCCTTCCAAAGCCATGAGCGCGGCTTATGGCGCGGTCGGGGCGAGCCACGACACGGTGGTCATCACGGCAACGGCGAACATGATCAAACAGGCGACGCCGCCCAGGGCCTGAAGATGTCTGGGTATGCGATTACCTTTCATCACCTGCATGTCGGACCCGAGCCAGATCACCAGGGCGATCAGCGGCGCGGCGACAAAGCCGTTTATGACGGCGCTCCAGAGCAGCGCCTGCATGGGACTGATCGGCGAGAAATGAACGAGAACGCCCAGAATGCCGGCTGCAGCGATCACGCTGTAAAAAGCCTTGGCATTCCGAGGTGCCTGGCCGAGACCGGCACGCCACCCAAAGGCTTCGGAGACCGCATACGCCGCCGAGCCGGCTAGAACCGGGACGGCAAGAAGGCCGGTACCGATGATACCGCTGGCAAATAGTGCAAAGGCAAAGTCGCCTGCCAGCGGCCTGAGTGCTTCGGCCGCCTGCGCGGCCGTATCGATCTGCGTAATACCAGCGATATGCAAGGTCGCGGCGGTGGTTATAATAATGAAAATGGCAATGAGGTTTGAAAAAAACATACCAAACCAGCTATCGAGGCTAATCCGGCGCTCTTCGCCGGCGCTGATTGCCGATGTCAAAAGGCTTTTCGCTTTGGTTCGGGCGTCTTCTGCTTCCTGGGAAGCCTGCCAGAAAAACAAATAGGGACTGATCGTGGTGCCGAAGATCGCGGCTACCAGCATCCAGGCGCTTGAGTCCGGCATGCTCGGTAGTAGGACCCCGCGCAGCACATCGCTCCATGACAGGTGCACGGCAAAAGCCGTAGCCGCATAGGCCAGCAATGCCAGCGTCATCCATCTCAGGAAACGCGCGTAGCGCTTGTAGTCGAGAAAGGTCTCCAACAGCGTCGAGAGCAAGGCGAATACGATGACCCAGGGGTGCGGCGCGCCGCCGCCGATGAGCGACATTGCCGAACCCATCGCTCCCAGATCAGCACCAAGGTTGATGACATTGGCGACCACGAGGAGGAGCACGACCGTTCGGAGCAGCGCGGGCGGGCAGCGCTTGCTGATCGCTGCCGCCAAACCTTCGCCCGTTGTTCTGCCGATTCGCCCGCACGTCTCCTGCACAGCTGCGGCGAGCGGCCAGGTAAGCAACATCGTCCAACCGAGCGTGTAACCGTAAGCCGCTCCCGCTTGCGCATAGGTTGCAATCCCGCTTGGATCGTCGTCGGCCGCCCCGGCAATGAATCCCGGGCCAAAAATCCGCCCTATACTCTGAAGCCGGTGAGCGTACGGGATCGCCACGTGCCCCTCGCCCGCGGCCTGGCCAGGGGTAGGCGGCAAGTGCAGATCGGCTTCAAGGAGCGCGGCCTCTTGCCCGGCCTGTCCGGGTCGGGGAGCACAGCGTTCCGCACGATCAATGGGGGCGTTCACGGCAATACTCCTCGCCTGGGGCGAAGATGTCGCCGGGCTTGATGATTGGAAGGCTCTTCGATGGCAGGTTGGGTTTGGCGAGGATGCTCAATGCACTTTGACCATGCCGACACCCTTGATGTTGTTGAACGAGTCGGTCTGGTGGCAACTGAAGCATTGATCGACCCGCGCCTGCTTTTCACCGCTGATCATCTTGTCCATCATTTCGAAGTGCATCATGTTATGGCTCGGCGGCGGCTTGTGGCACTGCGAGCATTCGGTAGATTTGGGACTGGGGTGCAAGTACCCGCTGATTTTCCAGTTCGTCATCGTGTGGCAGCTTGCGCAATCGGTGCCGAAGAACCCCAGGTGCTTGTCGCGGGGGGCGTGACAGGACTGGCAATCGAGGGGAGTGTCACGCCCTGTCGCCCGTTCGGCGATGCGCTCGAGAACCTGGTGATCCATCCGGACCGGACGGAGCGTGTTTCCCTGATGCTCGATATGGCAGCCACTGCATTCCTTGATGTTGGCATGGAAAGCAGTCGAAGGCTTCTTCAGGATTTCCGGCGAAGCCGCGTGGCAGGCTATGCAGGTCTCGGCCTTGATGCCCCGATTGGGGGTATGGCAACTCTCGCATTTGCCCTCGAGAAAAGCATGCGCACTCGACAGCGGCCCAGGACGAACCGCGGATGCCCATTGCGGCAGCGCGGTGCTTCCAGAGCGATAGATTGTGACAGGAACCGCGATAGCCGCGAGGAGCGCGACGGCGGCGAGGACCAGATAGAGGATCGAGGTTCGTTTCATGACAGCCACCGAAGGCCGTAATAGACGCTCCCCCATATGTGTAAGGCGAGCAGGCCGTACATCACGATCGCTACTGCGACATGGAAAATGGTCCACCGCGCAAGGGTGCGTTTGATCGTATCGCGCGCCGTGATCGCGAACTCGAGGTCCGATATCGCACCGAGCAGCTGATCGAGCCGCATGCCTGACGTATCGACTACGCTGTCGAGGGTCCAGATGGCCGAGGTCGTGGCGAGACTGTCATAGCGGTCGCGCAGCAGCTTCAATTCTTTCTGCTGAAACCGCAGATCCTGACCAACCTGGGCAAGATAGTACCGCCCGATAAAGCCGCTTACGACGACAGCCAGCATGGAGACAACCAGACTGATGCCGAGCGGACTCTGGAACTTATGGCCCGAGTGAATGATGCCAAGCAGAGCCCCGATCACGCCAGCATAGACGTGAAAGCTCAAAAGCGCTGCCAGCGAAACAAACCCTTTGGTCCTGTCCTTGACCCAGGGCTGCCGCTTGACCGCTGTGTAGATGAGCAGGAGCAGGAACAACACCGCCGCCGCAATCCCGAACATACCCCCTGAAAGACTTCCCGGAAAGCGCGGTGCGGAATGGAAGAGGAAGGCGGGAACGATCAGCGCCAGCGCACCGATCAGTCCGCCCACCGTGATCTTCTCGGTTTCGGTCATCAGGCTTCCACCACCAGATCGCCTGCCGATTTTGCCTGGCATGCGAGGATGATGCCGTCCGCTTTCTCGTCTGCGGCCAAGGCGTCCTCGACCTCCATCGCGACCTGTCCTTGCTGCAGTTGCACCTTGCACCGACCGCAGGTGCCAGCGCGGCAATCATAATCTATCGTGACGCCGATCGCCTCTGCGGCCTCGAGGACGGACTGGTCGGGTGCGAGCGGACCCGCCTTCCCGGACTTGGAGAAGGTGACGGTGGCATGGGCGGACGGAATTGGCGCAGCCTGAATGGGAATGACGGGAGGCGGGGCGGCCACAGGCTCCGCCGGCTCGGTATCCACGACGGGCCCGCCTTTGGGCGGCGCGAATTCCTCGGTCTTGATCTGGTCCGATGGGACTTTGAGCTCGGCAAGCGCGGCCTTCACCGCCGTCATCATGGGGGGCGGGCCGCACAGGTGAATGCGCCGCTTGGTTATGTCAGGAACAGAGCCTTTAATGAAATCTGCCGTCATATAGCCAATCGGCCCTTGCCACTCGGTTCCATCGGCTTTGGAGACGACATAGACGACATGAAGTTTGGGGTGACGGCGAGCGAGGTAATCGCACTCTTCGCGAAAAATCAGGTCTGCGGGCGTATTCACGCCATATAGCAGAAAGATGTCATGCGCATAGGAGCGGTCGGTCAGGCTTCGCAGAACGCTCATCATCGGGGTGATGCCGACGCCGCCGGCGATCAATACGATGCCGTCGGCTTCCGTTCCGGTGAAGAAGAACCTGCCGGACGGCGCGGATATCTCGAGAAGGTCGCCCGTGTCGGCATGATCATGAAGATGGCGCGACTCCAGACCATATTGTTCGCGCTTGATCGTGAGCTCGATATAGTCGCGCTGGGTGGGCGACGAGGAAATCGTATAGGAGCGGCGGACCTTCTGTCCGTCTATCTCCGACGTAATCGTCGCATATTGACCAGGCAGGAACGTGAAAGGCACGGGGCCGCCATTGGCCTCCATCAAGCGGAACGTCTTCACGCTCGATGTCTCGTCGAATATGGCTTTGATGCGCAAAACGCCCTTCCAGGGACGTTGAACTGCAGGTTGTGCGCTGGGACTTGCCTGCGGGGCCGTCGCGGGAACAGGAGCCTGGGGCGCAGGCGCAGTCGGCGCAGCGGTTGCAGCTTGTCCGCCGGGCGATCCGGGCGTCAGTCGTTCGACGAGGCTGGCGACGCGACGCAGGCGGGCCTGGCGCAGGAAAAGCGCAGTAAGCAAGGCTGCCACGAGCAGCGCCATGCCGATGATGTGCCACCAGGAGAGCCCGCTGTCTGCCGCCATCTTGTCTGCTCCGACCGTTCCACTTTGGGTCTTGAACCACGTCAGGGCGATTTCGCGCGGTGCTTTGCCCTCCGCCATTCCCTGGATGGCGCCCGCTCCGCTGTCGGCGAGCGCAAGGCCCTCGCGAGCACCCCTGATCGCATCTCTCGCCGCCACAAAGTCATTGGAGGCAAGCGCCTGATGGAGCCGCGATTGCTCAGCTGTCAGGGCCTCGGCGCCTGAGCCCACGCGCTTGAGCGCTTCTGCCCGAACAGTCCGCTGCGCTTCGTCGGTAAGCACCGGCCATTGCATCAACGAAGGGTAGAAGGGCTTACCGCCTGCTGGACCACAACAACCCGCTGGTGGCGATGCAGCCCCGCCCATGCCTGACATTCCGGCCGCGCCTGTCGCACCGGGGGCGGGCGCCATCATCTGTTTCATCATGACAGCCATCGGGTCGGCGCCAGGGCTGCCCATGGGCTGGCTGGCGGCCATGCCATTGCCGGGGGCAGGCATCGACGCCCCCGCGCTGCCGCCAGGATGATGTGACGCATGCTCATCGACGGTTTGCGCCGCGACTGGCGGTGATGCGAGCATCACCGCCAGTACGATCAGAGTTCGGCCGCCATGCATGGCGCCGGGCGGGCGATTAGCTACGACAGCCGGAGTCGGGCGCGTCATGCCAATAATCCTACATGTCGTCCTTCATGGGCATCGGTTTGTCGGCCGGCATTGGAGCAGGTTTCATCGCGGCAGGCTTGGCATGGCGGCGGTGTGGGACAGCCTTGTGCTTGGCCATCGGCATCTTCTTCATGCCGCAGCATCCGGGCTTGTCCTTCGCCATGGGAGGCATTGCCGCAGGCATCTTGTCGTCCTGCATTGGCATGCCAGCCATGCCTGGCATCGCGTCGTGCTTCTCCATCATGCCGCCTGCCGGCATCGACCCGTTCGCGGGGGGCGCAGGCTGGGTTGAAGTCTGGCCGGCAGCTTGCCCCTGGGCGGATGCGATGGCGGGTGACAGCAAGATTGAGCTGGCCAGGGCAAGCGCGCGCAAGCGGGAAGAAGGTGTCATGAACATGATCGATACTCCGTTGTAATGACGTGGCCGATCATCCGGCTGGCCACAGTGCCGAGGGACCACAGATGGATTTTGGCCAATATACGTAATTTCCTATTCGCCCGGCGTCGTCGCCTGGCCGCCAGGAGCCGGCGACGACACTCAATCATCGCGTGGGGTTCCTGTCGCTCTCTGCCACGGCCAACGGCCCTTGATCTCGACCTCGAGCGAGAAACTCAGGAAGGTTCGTATCAGCACGATGCCAGCAAGCACCGCGAGGCTGCTGAGCGTGGGCTGGATCGCGATGGTGTTGATGATGTCGGCCGCAACCAGGAATTCGAGTCCGAGAAGAATGGCTTCGCCAAGGCTCGACCTGAAGCTGCCCACCACATCCTGGTCGATCGGACCTTTCACGGATTGCTGCAGGAATCTGATCAGCGAAGAACCAGCGCCCACGACGATGATCGCCGTCCCGGTGACTTCGATTGCCCGCGTGATCCAGTGGATGCCCTCCACGATGAGGCTCTCGGTCATCACGGACACCGGTGCATCACGTGGCGAACCCTGCGACCTCCCAATGCGACGAGGCGATCGGGTTCGCGTTCGATGATCACCATGCGTTTGTCAGGCCGTCCCGGGGCGACCGTCTCCGGCCGTGCCAGGGAATAAAAGATGACGTCACCGAGTTCGTACCACTTGCCGGTGGCGCGCGGTGTCCGGTCGGGCAAACGGAGTTCGTTGTAAGACCCGTCTGCCCTGAACTCCCAGGCTGTGCCGGTCTCGCATCCGGACCGGGCATCGAACGACCAGATACCGACAAGATCCGTTTTCGTGCCACGACCCTGGGCGGGCTGGCTCTCCGCAACAGAAGGCTGGGCCAGGCCGCCAGCTGCAGCGACGATAGCCAAGGCCAAACCTGCTCGGCGGCGGAGCGACGGGGACCGGCCGGGCCAAAGCAACGGCGGACCCAAGCGCTGCAAAACGGGTCTCATGAGGGCGCCTTCACCGCGCCGGCTGCAGGAGGGTTTCCGTGCCCTGTTGCGTCTTCCCTGGGAATGCTCGCGAGATGCGCGAGGATCGGGCAATCCGCGATGGGAATGTCGATCGAGCATTGGGCGGACAGGGCGGACAGGGCGGTCCTGATGCGGGTCAGATCATCGATACGGGCGGTCGCTTCATTTATCTTGCTCTCGGTGATGGCCAGGACATCGGCGGTTGTCGCGGTGTCGGACGCGCGCAAATCGAGCAGGCTTCCGATTTCGCGAAGCGTGAAACCCAACTGCTGCCCCTTGCGAATGAACCGCACGCGCTCGAGATCGGCGTCGCCATAGGTGCGGTAACCGGCAGAAGACCGGGCGGGCGGAGGAAGCAGACCGTTGCGCTCGTAATAGCGGATGGTATCGGGACGGATGCCGAGCGCACGCGACAGCTTTCCGATCGTGAAATATGTCATGGCGCGTCTCCGTTGCCGCGACCATTCGAAAGGTCGCGGCATTATTCCTTCGATTTGATCTTGCTCGGCCCAGGCAGCGCCGGGCGTTCCCGCCCGCTTTGCTTACATGTCCTTCATCGGGGCGGACTGACTGTTGTCGGGCGTGCTCGTAGGCGGGGCGCCATTGGGCATCATCGGCCCACCCCTGCGCATGTCGCTGTGGTCCATATCCTGACGGTGGCGCTCATCCATATCGGCCGCCGCGTTGTCGGTCCCGACAGAGTCCGTGGCGGCGGCGGTGTCGTTTTCAAGCGCGCCGGGCGCGCTTGCAGAGGCATTGGAGGCAGCCTGATTTTGCGTGCCGTCCGTCTTCTTGCCGCACGCAGCAAGCGTTCCGAGAAGCGCAAGGGCTGTGAGCCCCGAGACGATCTTCCCGGACATATTCGTGAGGTGAGTCTTCATGATGTGTCTCCGAATGAGAGTGAGCGGTCGAACGCAAATCCCGTCGGACGAGCTTGATAAGCGTGCTCGACCGACGGATCAGGGTGTCATTGCTGCTTGAGAATCTGCAGGCAGCGATCGTGCGAGAGATTCATCGGGTTGCGCCCCTGTCCCTTCATCTCGTTGTGATCATGGGGCGTCGCGAGACCCATATTGTCTTCCATGGCCTTGCAGCTCGCGATCTGCGCGCTAGTCGGCGGAATGGTCGCGCAAGCGCCGAGCAGCGCCAGTGGTAGCAATCCCAGCGAGATAGAGTATTTCATGTTCAGTCCTTCCCTGTGCAGGTGGTGTGGTCCTCTCCCACGGAAATTTGTTCTGGTTGATCTGCGGCCAATTGAGACAGCCGCCCGTCCCGAACCAGAAAGAGGATCGGGCAAGGGTCGCTTTCGGCTTCGTGCGAGGGCGCTTCACCCAGCTGCTCAAGGCCTGTTTCGATAAGCTTGAGCTGTTCCACCCTGGCCAGTGCTTCGCGCAGTTTGACCCGCGTGACGGCGAGGATCTCCGACCCGGCGAGGGCGTCTCCGGCCCGCACCAGCAGGAGCGCCTGCGTTTCGGTGAGGGTGTAACCGAGCCCCTGTGCAGCGCGAACGAACTTGATGCGTTCGACGTCTGCAGGATGATAGACGCGGTATCCTGCACTGGTCCGTTGCGGAGCGGGGAGCAGGCCGGTGCGCTCATAATAGCGTATGGTATCCTTTCGAACGCCGGCAGCCTCGGCCAGCTCACCGATTCTAAGCCGTGACATGGCAAGTCTCGGAGGCACCGTGCCGCTTGGACCTAGGTCCAGGGTCAAGAGAAATATTTGGACGTCGGTCGATCATCGCCGCTCTCCTGTCCGCTCAAACGCCGCGCGATTTTTCGTTGCTTGCGGTCGCCATCAGGCATCATGGGGAGCGGCAAGCCCCTCCCCGGCACTCCCTTATTTCTTGCGGAGCTCGACGATGTCGTGAACTGCGGGCGTGCCGTCGGCGACGCTCACATGCGCGAAATGGTCATCGAAAATATGGTCGACCCTGACGTGGCCGATGAGGTCTCGACGATAAGCGGGGCCAGTTCCTTTGAAGCCGGAGCCGGGCAGCGTCTTCATGCGATAGACGTCGAGCACCTGTCCGACTGTCGCGCCATCGGCTTTGCCGACACACACGATCGTTCCGGTCGTGTCCTTGCCGACAATGGATCCGCGCATGAAGAATGTGTGGCCGATGCCGGTCGCAAGAGCGGGAACCGCGCCGGCGAGGGCGATACCAGCGAGGGCCAGCGATATTGATTTCCTGAAACGCATCTCGATTCCTTTCAATTCATGTCCCCGAGCGACAAGTCCGGTGTTCGTCGTTTGATTGCGAGCGCTGGTGCCGGTCTCGTTTTGCAGCGAGGTGTCGCGTTGATGGTAGGGGACGGCGATCGCCGTCCCCGCTGCCAGCTTATTTCTTGCGGAGTTCGACGATGTCGTGGACCGCGGGTGTGCCATCGGCGACGCTCACATGCGCGAAATGGTCATCGAAGATATGATCGATCTTGACGTGCCCGACGGCCACGCGACGGAAGCCCGCGCCGGGGGTCTTCGAAGGACCAGGCGTGCTTTGCACACGGTAGACCTCGAGGACCTGTCCGACAGTCGCGCCATCGGCCTTGCCGACGCAGACGACCGTTCCGGTCGAGTCCTTGCCGACGATCGATCCGCGCATGAAAAAGCTGTGGCCGATGCCCTGGGCGAAGGTGGGCGCGGCGCCGAGCATGGCGAGGCCAGCAAGCGCGATGGTGATCTTCTTCTTGAGCAACATGGTGGAAGCCTCCTTGGCTGAGTTTACAAGACCCGCCGAGGAAACCTGGCGGTGAAGAACCTTTCTTCGCCACCAGAACTATGGACCCAGCTCCCGACTCAATATGCGTAATGTTACGAGGACGGATCAAAGGCTCCGGGGAGACATCTTTGCGTCTTACGCTTCTCTATTCGCTACTCATTTGCTTGGAACATCGCACAAAAAGGGGAGGATCCATCCGGATTCCCGCTCGGCCCTGCACCATAGATAGAGACCGAACATCGCCAGCCCGAAAAGAAGAATCAGGTCAAGAGACAATCCCAGACCGACCGGAATGGCCACGATGTCCGGCAAGGCTCATTGGCCTTGCAGGGCTATGCGCGGCCTCCGAGCGCTTGGCGGCCCCTTATGGCAGCCGCAGCGGATGCGAGGTTCAATGACCACGCGCATCTCTCCCGTAAGATGCGGCGGTTTATGGTTGTCACGCCAAGGACTGCGGCATGGGCGATGCCCTCCCGCTGACGGCAGCATCGACCAGCGTCGAGTGACCAGGCCTTGGGTGGAATACGTATAGTGGCTGTCTTCGATCCGGCCCAAATTTGGGGGGAAAGGAAGCCGTCATGACCGATGCAAGCAAGCTCAGTGTGATACGATGTGCCGCGAGCAGCGCTGCCGCTCTTTCCACTGTCTTCGTGCTTTGCTGGCTCGCGGCGACTTTGTTCGGTCCGATCGGGTCACACATGTTTGTGACGATGTTCACGCTAGCTCCGCCGGGATCGTTCGTCGCGCTGGGGGCGGGGTTGTGCTGGTCGATCGTCTTCGGCGCAGCCGTGGGAGGTCTCTTCGCCGCATTCCACAATTGGATCGGTCATTGGCAGCGTCCCTAGGACGGCGCAGCGCAAGTGAGCAATCAGCAATTTTTAACGAGCTCTATATTCAAGGAAACGTGATCATGGAACGGCAACGACCGGCACATACTGGGAAAGAGAATTTCCTGACGTCGCGCGCGGGTATCGTGATGATGGGCTTTCTTGCGCTCGGTTTCGTGCTGCTGTTCACGGAGCATCGCGCGCATGTACTTGGCGCGCTGCCCTTTCTGCTGCTGCTGTCGTGTCCCCTGATGCACCTCTTCATGCATCACGGACATGGGCATGGTCACGATGGAACACCGCAGCCGGGGGCCGATCGTTCGCCCCAGGAGGGTCAGGGCCAGTGACGGGCCATGCGCAAGCATATGGCCTTTGGGGTCTCGTCGTCGTCAATGCGGCGGTGTTCATCCTGTTCGCCTACAGTTTCTTCAAGCCACGAACGACCCGGGACTGGCGATCGTTCAGCGCATTCAGCGCGTTCCTTGTGGCGCTGTTCGTCGAAATGTACGGCTTCCCACTGACCCTCTATGTCCTGTCCGGGTGGCTGCAGAGCCATTATCCCAATATCGACTGGTTCTCACATGATGCCGGGCATCTGCTTGAGATGCTTTTCGGCTGGCGGGCGAACCCGCATGCCGGGCCATTCCATATCATGAGCTTTTTCCTGATCGGCGGCGGGTTCATTCTGATCTCGACAGGTTGGAAGGCGCTGTACGACGCGCAAAAGGTCCACGAGCTCGCGACCCAGGGGATCTATTCCTATGTGCGGCACCCGCAATATGTCGGGTTCGTGCTGGTGATGTTCGGGTTCCTGCTGCAATGGCCGACGATCCTGACGCTCGCGATGTTCCCGGTGCTCGTCGTCATGTATTTGCGGTTGGCGTGGACCGAGGAGCGTGAGGCGCTGGCCGAATTTGGCGATGCCTATCGTCGCTACACAAAGACCGTACCACCGTTCGTGCCCCACCTCGCGCGCCTGTTCGGGGCGAAGCGTGACGCAGGCGCGGATCAGCGATGAATCTCCTGCCAGCCGGAACCGGCGCAAATCCCAGGGGAACCGCTCAGCCGTCCGCCCGTCATCGGGACGCAGCGCACAGACCGGCGCGGCTGCATGTCCTTGCCGGTCGCCTCGCCGAAGTGACTGAACCTTGAAACCGCCACACCGAGAAGGAGCACTGGCTATGGCAGATCCGCTGAAACCGACCACATCGCCGCTTACTGCTGGCAGGAATCCGGTAATCCCCGCGGTCGCCTTCGATGCGGGACTGCGAACATATATGCTCGCAGTCTACAACTACATGGCCAGCGGTCTGTTGTTGACCGGGATCGTCGCGATGTTGGTTGCGAACAGCGCCGGGGTACGCGCCGTGTTTTTCGCCGCGAGCGGCACTCCGACACTGCTCGGATGGATAGCGGTCTTCGCACCGCTCGCCCTCGTCTTCACGCTAAGCGTCGGTATCAACCGGCTGTCCGAACCCACCGTCAAGGCATTGTTCTGGACGTATGCGATCCTGATGGGCGTGTCGCTGTCGACAATCCTTCTCGCCTATACCGGCGTGAGTGTCGCACGCACATTCTTCGTTACGGCCGCAGCCTTCGGAGGCCTGAGCCTGTGGGGGTACACTACCAAGAGGAACCTGTCGGCGTTCGGGACCTTCCTGATCATGGGCGTCGTCGGCCTGCTCATCGCCATGATTGTCAACATGTTCCTGCGGTCGTCCACTTTGGATCTCATCGTCAGCGCGATCGGCGTGCTTCTGTTTGCGGGCCTGACTGCGTTTGACACGCAAAAGATCAAGAGCGTCTACTTCGATGTGGCCGGTACCGAGTTTCGCGGCAAGGCGGTCGTGATGGGAGCGCTGACGCTCTATCTCGACTTCCTCAACCTGTTCCTGTTCCTGCTGCGCTTCATGGGTGATCGGCGGCAATAGGTCAGCCGTGATGACTGGCCCACACGCGCAGGCCTTCGCGGCGGGCGCATCTATGGCTGCCGACCCGTCGGCAGCGCCTTGCCTCGATTTCGGAGACCTGCCTTGAAGACGTCGACCTTCGATCTGCGTGGATCATTCGGAACACTCGACCATCTCGGGGTCGAAAAGCAGTTGCTGCGGGTTCCCGGCGTGACGCGGGTCTCCGCGAACGCCGCCTCCGACAGCGTCACCGTCAGCTTTGATGAAGCGCGCACCAGCGAAGCCGCGATAGAGGAGAAGATCGCGGATTGCGGCTTCCATTGCGGCGGCCGGCTCGTCCCGCGGCATGTGTGCGTGATCGGAAGCACAACCCTGTCCTCTGTCTTGCCCGCCGCGACGCACCCTGCCGATCATCGTTCCGATGGAGTCGCCGCCAAATCGGTTGCTCCCGATCGCAAGCCCGTGACGGCCGAACACGACGCCATGGCGCACGAGATGGGCCATGGCGACGGCAAGGACATGGCGGCGATGGCGCGCGACATGCGCAACAGGTTTATCGTCAGCCTCGTTTTTGGCCTGCCGATCTTCGCGCTGTCGCCAATGGGCCTGGACCATCCCCTGCTGAAACCGATGTTCGGACTCAGTCTCGACCTGACCCTGTTCCTGCTTGCCAGCGCCGCGATCCTCTATCCGGTCTGGCCCTTCGTGGTCGCCGCGATCCGCGCGCTTCGAAACGGTGTGCTCAACATGGCGGTGCTCGTCCTGTTGAGCGTCGGTACCGGTTATCTGTTCAGCGTGGCGTCGACATTCCTGTTCAAGGGCCAGCAATTTTACGAGGCTTCCGCGGTCCTGCTCATCTTCATCCTGCTCGGCCATTGGCTGGAGATGCGCGCCCGCGCCGGCGCGTCCCAGGCAATCCGCGCGCTCATGGATCTGGCGCCGCCTATGGCGACCGTGGAGCGCGACGGAAAGGACGTCGAAGTGCCGACCGCGGAGGTACTGGCCGGCGATGTCGTGCTGATCCGGCCGGGCAACAAGATTCCTGTCGACGGCGAAATCCTCGAAGGCAAATCCGAGGTCGACGAGTCGATGCTCACGGGCGAATCGATGCCGGTGTCGAAGGCGCCCGGCGACACAGTGATCGGCGCGACGATCAACCGCAGCGGCAGCTTCCGCTACCGTGCGACCAAGGTGGGCGCCGACACCGCGCTCGCCCAGATCGTCAAGCTCGTCCAGGAAGCGCAGAACTCGAAGGCGCCGGCACAACTGCTCGCCGACCGGGCATCGCAGTGGCTGGTGCTCGCGGCAATTCTGATCGGTCTCGCGACGTTCGCCATCTGGTACTGGATGCTGGGTGGGACACTGCTGTTTGCGCTGACCATGACGATCACGGTCTTCGTGATCGCCTGCCCGGACGCCCTTGGCCTTGCCACGCCGATGGCGATAATGGTCGGCACCGGCCTTGGCGCGATGAACGGCATCCTGTTCAAGAATGCCAGCGCGCTCGAGGATGCGACCAAGCTTGACGTCATCGTGTTCGACAAAACGGGCACGCTCACCATGGGCCGGCCCAACGTTGTCGAGGTTGTCACAGCGGAAGGCATAACCCGGGACGAGGTGCTTCGCATCGCCGGCGCGATCGAGCGCAACTCCGACCACCCGCTTGCGATCGCGGTCCTCGAAGGTGCATCCGGTATCACCCTTCCTGAGACGCGCGACTTTGCCAATATCGAGGGGAAGGGCGCCAGCGCCCAAGTCGAGGGCGCAACCGTGCTGCTTGGCAACCGGCGCCTC
>NZ_QVRA01000035.1 GCF_003591655.1 Sphingobium terrigena | reverse complement strand
ATCGCATCAATCTCACCGGCGATTATGTCTGGTCCGATCACCTCGATCTCGACGCCAATGGCCTCATGCCGCTGCTCATCAAACCGCTACCGTGAATCTGTGTCCGCATAATGCACAGGGGCCCAGATCACGCGGATTAGCGTTCCAGCGAATGTCCTACGGAATCGGAAAAGAAAACCCGCCCGTCTTTTGACGGGCGGGCAAGGAAAGGTGTCTACGTCTCACCGAGACTCCTTCGGGTCGCTGGCTGATGCTATGCCTTCGTGTTTCGGATTCAAGGCTAAACTAGCGGGGCTGAGCAGTTTCTCAGGCTGTGTACATCGCCGCGACCGACGACCTGGAAATATGCGCTAGCCTTGCGTTTATGCGCAATCATGATCGATGTATTATATATACATGATTGGAGCGCGAGTCGTGGACGGTGTCTCGAAAATCAGAGAAGAAGAGCTGACTCCTTTGGTGGAGGAATTTTACGCGCGGGTCCGCGCCGATCCCGCGCTTGGGCCGATTTTCAACGATGCGATCGATGACTGGCCGGAGCATCTTGGGAAGCTGACTGCGTTCTGGTCCTCCGTCATGCTCACCAGTGGCCGATACAAGGGGCAACCGGTGCCGGCCCATTTGAAGCATAAGGCCAGGATAACGCCCGCGCTGTTCGAGCGCTGGCTCGCACTCTGGGTTCAAACGACCAATGACAGGATGACGCCCGAAGCGGCAGCGGCGCTACAAGCGAAGGCGCGGCGCATCGCCGAGAGCCTGCAACTGGCGATGTTCTTCCAACTGGAGGAACGGAGTGCTGCATCGGTCGCCAACGCGGAACGTAAGGATGCCATCGAGCGACCAGGGCAAACCCATGGCTGAAATCTTGCCTTACCGTTCCACGCCGGTGTTCAACCAGGACACTCTGCCGGCTGCCTTGCGCGCGCGACATGACACGAAGGCTGGTGTTTGGGGCGTGATCCGGGTTTTGGAGGGCGAACTCCGGCTAACCTACCTCGAGCCACCTTCGGAGATCGTCCTGACGCCTGACCAGCCTGGCTTGATTCTCCCTCAGCAACCGCATTTCGTAACGCCGACAGGGCCGATGAAGATGCAGGTGGATTTTTACGATCACATTCCCAAGCTCTGACATTCCGGGATTTTCAACGCATTCAAAAAGGAGAAGTTGATGACGCAGCCCCTCAGCGATCAGACCATTGCGCTCGTCAAGGCGACCGTCCCCGCGCTCGAAGCGCATGGCCTCGACATCGTGAACGAGATGTATTCCCGGATGTTCCAGAACCCGAACATTCGCGACCTTTTCAACCAATCGCACCATGGTGATGCCGGTTCGCAGCCGCGGGCGCTGACCGGCGCCATTCTCGCCTATGCGAGCAACATCGAAAATCTCGGTGCGCTTGCCCCGGCGGTCGAGCGGATCGCGCAGAAGCATGTCGGCCTGCAAATTCTGCCCGAACATTATCCGCACGTTGCCGAGGCGCTCCTGGGGGCGATCAAGGCGGTGCTGGGGGATGCGGCCGCCGATGAGATTCTCGCTGCCTGGGGCGAAGCCTACTGGTTCCTGGCCAACATCCTGATCGCCCGCGAGCAGCGAGTCTACTCAGAACAGAAGGATGCGACCGGCGGATGGAATGGCTGGCGCGATTTTCGCGTCGAGGACGTCGTGCGTGAGAGCAGCGTCATCAATTCCTTCGTTCTGCGCCCCGTTGATGGCGGGGCCGTCATGCGGCACAAGCCCGGGCAATATCTGACCTTCTGGCTTGAAATTCCGGGACATCCGCCAGTCAAGCGCAACTATTCGATTTCAGCAGCCCCCAACGGCGAAACCTATCGCATTTCGGTCAAGCGTGAGCCGCTTGGTCTTGCGTCAGGCTGGCTTCATGATGAAGCCAAGCCGGGCACGGTGCTCAAAGTTGCCGCGCCTGCAGGCGAATTCTTCCTGGCAGCGCATGTCGAACGCCCGGTGATCCTCCTGTCGGGCGGCGTGGGGCTGACCCCGATGGTGGCCATGCTCGAAACGCTTGCTGAGGGCGAGGCGGGAGTCCCCGTGCACTATGTCCACGGAACTCATGACCGCGATACCCACGCAATGCGTGATCATGTTCGCGCTGTCGCTGGGCGGGGCAAGTCAATCACCGTCACCGATTTTCATCAGACCCCGCTCGAAGATGAAGTCGCAGGACGGGATTATGACGTCGCCGGCATCATTACCGATGAATGGCTGGTCGCCAACACGCCTGTAGGTGAGGCCGATTACTATATCTGCGGACCACGCCCGTTTCTGCGGCACGCCGTCTCGACCTTGTCGCTGGCTGGCGTCCCATCCGACCGCATTCATTACGAATTCTTCGGTCCGGCGGACGAATTGCTCGCCGCCTGACTGAGCGCGGAGAAGGGCGACATCGCCCTTCTCCGCGTCTACTCAAACCGCCATGTCGGGGGCGTCACATAAAACGGACACAGATATACGCTCTCATGACTGCCATCCGAGACGCTGGCCGAGTTTACTCCTTCGCTGGCCTCGAGACCAGCGGTCGCATTGACCTTGGCGGGTGTGCCGCGGGCGCCTGATCGACGACGATTGATCATGCTCTCATCCGCGGGTTGATTACCGCACTACCCGTATCCGTCGCTGGGCCTATCCTCCGTATAAGTTCGGGCGTCGGACGAACCTGCCCCACCGTACACCGTGGATTGCCCATCACAGTCGGGTGCCCGCGGCACGTCGGCCAAGGCTATGCAGTTGGTGCGCTGGCGCCTCCTCTCGTTAATGTCGTGGGTGGATCAGCCGGCTATCGCCGGCGACACCCGACGGGCGATGTCCCAGGCATAGCTGTCATCGGTCGTGCAATTCTCCGCAAAAGTGGGCTTTGAAAATTCCCTAGTTGGTGGCCCCTTCATCTCATTCTGCCGGGGCTAGCCCCGGCAGAATGAGATGAGCCGACATTGTCCTCATCTCCTTTGCAGACGCGAAGACGGGGCCGATGATCCGACTTGGAGAATTGATGATGATCCTCGAACTACATCGGCAGGGTGTATCGATATCCGCCATTGCCCGACGCACTGGTCGCGATCCCAAGACCATCCGAAAATATATCGAACGGGGCATCGAGGCCCCGGTTTACGGCCCTCGCATGCTGGGTCGACCGAACAAACTGGCACCCTATCTGGAATTTTTGCGTGAGCGAGTGACGGCCTTTCCCGATCTGACGGCGGCGCGCCTGACGCGGGAAATCCGTGAGCTGGGATATATGGGCGCCTATACCGCGGTAAAGCGGTTCCTGGCAGCAATCCGGCCGGAAAACGGCCCTAAGCCCTTTGAGGTTCGGTTCGAGACGCCGCCTGGCGTGCAGGCACAGGTCGACTTTGCCCGGTTCGTCGTCGAATTTACCGATGAGCCCGGCGTCAGCCGGATCGTCTGGCTGTTCAGCCTGGTGCTGGGACATTCGCGCTTCCTGTTTGCGCGCTACGTCATGCATCAGGATCTCCAAAGCCTATTGCGCTGTCATATGCAGGCCTTTGAAGCGCTCGGCGGCGTCCCGATCGAGATCCTCTACGATCGCATGAAAACCGCTGTGACCGGGGAAGATGATCAGGGCCACATCATCTACAATCGATCATTGCTGGCTCTGGCCGGGCATTATCGCTTCGTGCCGCGCGCCTGCCGTCCCTATCGGGCCAAGACCAAGGGAAAGGTCGAGCGGCCATTCAGCTATATCCGCAAGGACTTCTTCCTGGGCCGGAGCTTCCGCAATCTGGACGATCTCAATGTCCAGCTGATCGACTGGCTCGATACCGTCGCCAACGTCCGTGTCCACGGCACGACGCAGCGGATTATTGCTGAAGCCTTCGCCGCCGAGCAGCCTGAGTTGCAGCTGCTTCCGGCGGGCCGCTTTGACGCTGTTCTGAAGCTGGAGCGCCGCGTCAGCCACGATGGGATGGTCTCGGTCGGCGGCAATTACTACAGCGTTCCCGATCGCACCCGGCGCGTCGTCGAAATCCAGCAGTTGCCCGACAAGATCCGGATCGTAGACCGGGGCCAGGTCATTGCCGAGCACCCGGTTCTTGAGGGGCGCCGGCAGTGCAGGATCGATCCTGCGCACCGGACAGGCAGCAGCGGCGCCAAGCGCCGTATCCATGGTAAAGAGGTAATCGCCATCGGTCGTGTAGGCGAGCATGTCACCGTGCGCTCCCTGGCCATCTATCAAGCGATCGGCAGCCAACTGGCGCGGGGAGAACGGCCATGAACCATGGGGGTGCCGCATCCCGCGTCGATAATATCCGCCGCAGCCTGGTCCATCTCAAAATGCCACGCGCCCTGGAGATGCTCGACGCCACCCTGCGCGGCATAGAGCAGGGCAAAATCGATGGCATCGAGGCCATCGACATATTGCTGAACGAAGAACTGTCGCTCCGGGAGAACCGCAGGATCAAGGCAGCCCTGCGCATGGCAAGGCTGCCGATCATCAAGACGCTGGACGGATATGACTTCTCCTTCCAGCCATCGCTCGACCGGAACCGCATCCTGGCGCTCGCTGGCCTGGACTTCATCAACCGGGCCGAGGTGGTGCATCTGCTGGGCCCGCCCGGTACCGGGAAAAGCCATATCGCCACGGCCCTTGCCGTCGAGGCCGTGAAGGCGGGCAAGAGCGTCTACTTCATCCCGCTCGCCGATCTGATCGCTTCACTGACCAAGGCTGAACGCGAGGGCACGTTGCGCGAGAAGATCCGCTTCCTATGCCGATCCTCCCTGCTCGTCGTCGACGAGATCGGGTATCTTCCCGTCACGCCCGGCGGCGGCAATCTCTTCTTCCAGCTCGTCAACGCCCGATATGAAAAGGGTGCCATGATCCTGACGTCAAACCGCGGCTTCGCCGAATGGGGTGATGTCTTTGGCGATCCGGTGGTGGCCACCGCGCTGCTCGACCGCCTTCTTCACCACGCTGTGGTCATCCAGATCGAGGGCTCCAGCTATCGCATGCGACAGCACGCCGACCTGCTGCCCGAGCATGCGCGCATGGCACCGTCCAACAACCCGCCGCCCTTGCCAAAGCGGCGCGGCCGCCCGCCAGCAAAGGAAAAGCCCGATCTCCATCACGGCTGATCACCGACACAAACCCTCCCGCCAAACTAGGGAATTTTAGATGCCCACTTTTGCGGAATCTTCGGTGCCCGTTGACAATAGCCGAACAGTTCACGCGCGATCGCGGTGGTCACCTTGGGCTGAGGCTTGCCCGTGGCCGCCAGGCGACGGTAGCGCTGGCAATGGTTCCGTTCAGCGAGCCCGAGCTGATCGCCCAGGAGATCATGCGTCTCGTCGATCGATCCCGCGCCGAAGCAAGGACAAGCCTATGACGGATATCCAGCGGCTCCCGCTTCTTCGTCTCTGCGGTATCGCGGGCGTGATCGGCGCGATCCTCTGGACGCTCGGCGACGCGCTGATCATCGGGGCTAGGGCAAGTCCCGACGACTATCCGCTGATCCTGAAGACCTATGCCGATCGCATCCAGTTCGACGGTGTCGCGCTGATGCTTCCATCCTCCGAGGCGCGGCTCGCCGCGGGCGCGCTGGTGGCCGATGCCGGCATCGTCTTCTATCTCGCGGGCTGCTGGCATCTGCTCGAAGGGCTGCGTCCGGCGATGGGCTGGTGGCGCTGGCTGACCTTCGTCCTGCTGGTCGCCGGCAACGCCTGGTCTCCGCTCGGCCATGCGGGCTTCTACTATGTCGGCATGGCCTACAAGACGATCCTCGAAACGCCGGCCGCGGCCCATGGCGCGCTGCTCGATCTCGGCCAGCACTTCTACCATGTCCTGCTCATCGCCTGGTTGATGCCGATCGTGACGCTGGGCCTGGCGCTGCTGCTCCTCGGGATCGTCATCGCGCTGGGCCGCACCGCCTGGCCACGCTGGTTCGCAGCGCTGGCCAATCCCGTCTCGCTGGTCGCGATCGGCATGCTGATCGCGCGCATCCTGCCCGAGCCGGCGCACACCTGGCTTGACGGCGCCGCGTTCAACCTCGGCTGGCTCGTTGTCTATGCCGTCTCGACGGCGCTGCTCTGGAATGGTGGCCGTTCGCCGGTCGCATCACGGGACGAAGCAGCATGACCGAAGCTGCGACAGCGACAGGCGACGAACAAGTGGGGGAGGAAGCATCAGGCGCTTTCAGCATGAAGCCACTGATGTTCGAGACCTTCGTCTGCTCGATGGCGATGATGTCGTTCGTGGCGCTCGCGGGCCCCATCGCGCGCGTGCTTGGCCTCGAGCCATGGCAGGTCGGCGGGGCGATGACCGCGTCGGGCATCGCCTGGATGATCATGGCGCGGTTCTGGGGCGGCCTTAGCGATCGGCGCGGCGCTCGTCGCTTGACGGCTTGATTGGATCGGGGGCACCGCGATCAAGCGTTACCGCTCGGTTAGAGAATGGGATGACCAAATTATCGCTGCAACTTTGCCATCGCTTCCACTTCGATGGTTGTAAGCTCGTCGATTGTCAGGTCGAGCGCAGAGCGCTGCGTCTTCAAGTCGACCAACCTTTCCCGGATGCGGGCAATCAATCGCTCCATTTGCTCCTTATGCTCGGGATCGGCATCGTAGAGATCGAGAAACTCCTTGATTTCCTTGATGGAGAAGCCAAGGCGTTTGCCGCGCAAAATCAGCTGTATGCGTCCGATCTCACGCCTGGAATATGCCCGGGTACTGCCTACCCGTTGAGGGGCGATAAGCCCCTCCTTTTCGTAGAAGCGTAGCGTGCGAAGTGTCAGTCCGAGTTCCTGAGCGACATCCTGGATGCCGTACACTTGTAAATCCGCATCCTTTGCGCGGGTTCTCCCCTTGTGCGTGGGGTTGTCGCGATCCGCGTCCTTAAGCGTTTCATCGTCCTCGGCGAGGTGGAGCGAGTTCCCCATGCCATCCACTCCCTGTCCTCCAATCACGGCTACCCTACCACTCAAGCGCATAAGCCTCGTAGCTTGACAGGGGATAGAGGCTCAGGCGAGCTTTTTGTTCTCCTCCTCGATCAAATCCTTCTTCGAAAGTTTGCCGATCAACGTCTTGGGCAGGCTGTCCCGGAATGCGAAGGCCTTGGGCATCTCGATCTTGCTGAGGCGATCCTGCAAAAAGACCTTGAGTTCATCGACGGTCAGGTTCGATCCCTCGTGCAGCGCGATGAACAACTTGGGAGATTGACCTCTGTAGGCGTCAGGAATCGCGATTGCGATCGCCTCCTTTACCGCCGGGTGCTGGTAGGCCGCATCCTCGATGATCCGGGGATATACATTATATCCGCCACAGAAGATGATGTCCTTGATGCGGTCGACGAGGAAGAGATAGCCATCCTCATCAAAATAGCCGATATCGCCGGTTCGTAGCGCGCCATCGACGAAGACAGCACTGGTTTCTGCAGGGCGCTGCCAATAGCCCTTCATCACCTGAGGGCCGCGGGCGCACACTTCTCCGCGTTCTCCCTGGGGAAGAACCCGCGAGGGATTCTCCGGATCTCGGATCTCGATGATGGTGCCGGGGAAACTTGGGCCGCAGCTATTGTCCTTCACCGTCCCAAACAACGGGTTGCAGGCGATGATCGGGGCGGTTTCGGAGAGCCCATATCCTTCCACGACCCTGGCACGCGTGCGTGCCTCGAACTCCTCGCGTACCTCGAGCGGGAGCGGTGCGCCGCCGGATATACAGGCGCGCACGGCCGAGAGATCGGGTATCTCGTCGTCCGGAAGCGCGTTCAGGGCAACATAGATCGTAGGCACGCCGAAGAACTGTGTCGGCGGCTTGCGCTTCATCGTGTTGAGAACCTGCTTCATCTCAAACCGTGGCAGCAGGACGATTTCGGCGCCGATTTCGACTGAGAAGTTGAGCACCGTCGTGAGTGCGAAGACGTGAAACATGGGCAGGACGCCGAGAGTTCTCTCCTGCTGCGGGCGAAGTCCTCCCACATGCACCACCATCTGGGCGCTGTTCGCCGTGAGGTTGGCGTGGGTCAGCATTGCGCCCTTGGGCACGCCGGTTGTGCCTCCGGTATATTGAAGGACCGCGACATCATCAGGGTGACGTTCTACCGCGTCAGGTTCGGCATCATGGGCGAGAAGCGCCTTGAGCCGGACATGAAGGCCTTCGTCGAGTATCCGCGCGTGGTCTTTTCGCTTGAATAGCGCAAAGCCCAGGCCTTGCAGCCAGGGCAGCATATCCCTCATGCCGCACAACACGATCTTGTCCAGCCCGGCACGTGGCGCGACGGCTTGCACTTTCTCGTGGATTATCCGGACGTCCGGTACCGCCATCATGCGCGTTCCCGAGTCCCGGATCTGATGCTCCAGTTCGCGCTCCGTGTAGAGCGGGTTGAAGTTGACCACGATCGCACCCACGCGCAGCGCCGCGAAGTACAATATCGCGAAATAGGGGCAGTTCGGCAGGCACAGGCCGAACCGATCGCCCTTGCGCAGCCCCTGATCCTGCAATCCACGTGCTGCACGGCGAACGAGTTGCCCCACCTGCGCATAAGTCCAGGTTCGCCCGAGAAAGTCGATGGCGACGCGTTCGGGATAAAGGTTCAACGCATTGTCGAGGAGGTCGGTCAGGAGCCGTGGCGGAATTGCCGGTTCCGGTATCGACGGGAAGGCGCTGATGGCGGGCTGGGGCATGGCGATCTCCAGCATCAGAAGTGGAAACGTCCGCCGAGTGACAGCACGACGGCGTGCGCGTCCTCGAGCTTGCCGTCCATCAGGATCGGCGTCTGCACGGCCGTGCCGGCATAGGCCGCTGTCGTGCGATCAATAGTCGTATCCTTGAACGTAATATACGCTGCGCCCGCATCGAGCGTGAACCGGGAAGACACGGCATAGCTTGTGCCGGCAGCGAAATTCCAACGGTTGCTGTCAGGCACTCGAGCGTCCCGATTGCCGTTGCGCGTCGGGGTCTGGGCGTGTTGAACGCCGGCACGAACGGTCCAGGCTGGTGTGACCGCGTAATCGATGCCGCCTGCGAAGCTCCAAGTGTCCCGGTAATTTTCCGGGATTGAAACGTTGAGCGGCGCGCCGAGCCGGATAGCGTCGAATTTCGACCAACCCATGCGGGTCACCTGACCGTTGAGGGTGACCTTGGGCGACACCGCCACGCGCGCTCCGAAGATCGCCTGCCAGGGGGTCTCGAACGTGGCGTTTGCATTCACTACGCTGTTTTGCCCGGCGAGCGGACCAAGAAGACCGGTCGTCGTCACCGAACCGTCGAGATTATGCTTCACGCTCGACTTGTAGCTGGCGCCCAGTTGCATGGGGCCGGCGCGATATTGCAGCCCGGCCGACCAGCCAAGATCCCAACCATTGCCTTTCAGCTCCTGGTGGCCGTCGGCGAGAAGAGGCGATAGGTTCGGCAGATAGTTGGACAATGATGCGTCGGCATATTCGATATTAAGCGCGGCGCCGATGCTGAGATTTGGCGTAACGAGGTAGGCGATCGATGGCTGGATGTCGTATGTTCGCAGCTTGGTCTTGTCGGCGCTATACCGTGCCCAGCTGTCGGCATCATAATTGGTTGTGAAGCTATAAGGGGAGGCGACGGTCAGCCCCAAAGCGAGCCGTGATGTCAGGCCGACGGCTATCGCGCCGGAGGGTAGTACGCCATTATTGATCGGATCACGAGAGCGTTGGCTCCCGCCTACAGCCGCAGCCGACTGCCCGGGACGGACAATGAGCGTGTTGACATTGTCAACCGACCCTTTGGGAAGGATTACGCTTACGGCCTGGTGGGCATCGACTCCTTCCATGCCTGCGATCGCAGCCGGATTCCACCAGAGGGACTGTACGCCCTGGTCGGCGACCTCGCCCGAAAAGGCTCGTCCGGCACCTCTGGACGATTGTTCCTGAAGGTAAAAGGCCTGCGCGCTCGCGGCTTGCGGCGCGAGCAATCCAGCCGCCACGGCCGATGTTGCGATCCCAACTTTCCAATTTTTGCCTGCCACGCCCATCTCCCCTTTCGTGATTGTCAAATTCCTCGTGCTTATCGGAGGCGCGTCCATGTCTGCGTCTTGCACAGGGGCCAGACGATGCAGCCCTTGAGGCGCAAATGATCCCGATCGGCTAACGTGACCGTCGCGCTGTATGTACCGCCATCCTCAGCGTTGTAGATGGAACCACCCGACCAACTGCCCGACTTCCACGTAAAACCCTGCAGAATCTGCAATCCACGAAGCGGACGACCGCGCAACGCAGCGGTCTTGTTCTTTTCGTCACGTAGTTCGGGGTTGGCTTTGATCCCGTCGGAACTGATCAAGGCACCGCAGATCGATTGCCCGCAGCGGGTGATTTCCACGACGCCATGACGGCTCTCGGTTTGCCAGCGACCGACAACGGTGTCGGCGGGCAATGCAGTGCTCGAAGCCAGTAGTGTCAGAATGATCGACATTGTTCCTCTCCGCGCGCCTTCAGGCGACCGTCTGTTTCACGTCTGGAGCCAATATGCGGCAAATCAGCGTCCCATAACCATCTCAATGACGTATAGGTAAGTCAATAGCTCAATGCGTCATCAAAATGCCTATTAGGTTGTGTGCGAATTGGAGGGGTCAGGCGCTGCTGGCCCCGTCGTCAGGGTTCGGGCGTGTTCGTGTGTGACGCCGTCAAGCTATTGATCTGTGCGTGCCTTCAAGCAAGGAAAGATTGCGATAATTGCCCAGTTCCTGAATGCGCTGGATGGAACGCGACACTTCGCCGTCAGCCGCCCCGTTCGCGGCAACGACCAGGCGCCCGTGGCCGCCGGCGTGAATGCGAAAGTCGCTCCAGATCCGGACGCTATCCCCGATGATGCAGGAGACGAGATGGCCCGGATGGAAGTCGGCCCGATCGACAACCGGCTCGGCGTAGCTATCGTTCGCCACAACGACGATGTGGGTTGCGCGGATGACCAGGCCCGGCAGCGTTTCCATCCACTGCAAGGTATCACTGAAGGGGCCGACGTCGGGAGCAGACCAGAACTGCGCGTCCGCGCTGACCGAGGTTGACGTTAGCGTCGTGGTGACCGCTTCACTGTGCCTTTCCCAGGCCAGCCGCCCGTTGGCGGACCACTCCGTTTCCAGGTGGCGCAGGTTGCGATCGAGTCCAGAGGCACATCGCTGCTGCAGGATCAGCCATTCCTTCTCCCGGTCATTCTCATCGACCAGGCGAACCGTCTGAAATGCCATGGCGGGCAATTCGAGTGCAGGAAAACGGCGCAGATGCATTTCGCCGACGATCTGACGCCGGAGGGGATGCTCAGAAAATCGCATGTGTGCGCCTTCGAAAACAGGTGCAGTGGCGCTTGGGGAGAGGCGCAGCCGTCGATAAGACGGGCGCGAGCATCATCGCCGGGATGAGAGTGCGCGGTTTTTCACTGGCGAGCATCCGTACGTTCCTCGGCCAAGACCTCCGATATCAAGCCTCCCGGGAACCGGTGCATGACGATTCCCTCGACGGCGTGAGAAGAGTGCCAAGATTTTAGTTGACGTAAACGTCATTTCACGCACCATTAGGTAATCAGATGTCCGATTCCCTGGAGAGGCTATCATCGATGCGTAATGTGGTTGTTGCGGGCTATGCCCGGTCCCCCTTTCACCTGGCAGGCAAGGGCGCGCTGGCGCGCGTCCGCCCTGACGATCTGGCCGCTCAGGTCATTCGCGGACTGATTCAGCAGACCGGCGTGAAGGCCGAAGATATCGAGGATATCGTGCTGGGCTGCGCTTTTCCTGAAGGCGAGCAGGGCTTCAACATCGCGCGCCTTATCGGTCTTCTCGCCGACCTGCCGCTCTCTGTCGGCGGCATGACCGTTAATCGCTTCTGCGGATCGTCGATGAGCTCGGTCCACATCGCTGCGGGCCAGATTCAGCTTGGCGCCGGCGAGGCCTTCATCTGCGCGGGCGTGGAGTCGATGAGCCGCGTGCCGATGATGGGGTTCAATCCGCTGCCGAACCCCGAGCTCGCGAAGAAGAGCGCCGCCTATATGGGCATGGGCGACACGGCGGAGAATATCGCGACCAAATATCAGATCACCCGTGCCCAGCAGGAAGCCTTTGCGGTCGCCAGTCAGGACAAGGCGGCCGCGGCTATCGCGGCCGGCAAGCTCGAGGCCGAGATCGTGCCGATCACGACCAAGGCGGGCGTGGTCGACAAGGATGGCACGCCGCGTGCCGGCACGACGACGGAAACCCTCGCCGGGCTGAAGCCGGCCTTCAGCCAGGACGGCACGGTAACGGCGGGAACGTCCTCGCCGCTGACCGATGGCGCAAGCGCAATCCTGGTCACGAGCGAGGATTATGCGCGCGCGCATGGACTGCCGATCCTTGCCCGCATCAAGTCGGTTGCTGTCTCTGGCTGCCAGCCGGAGATCATGGGCATCGGACCGGTCGAGGCCTCGCGCAAGGCGCTGCAGCGGGCGGGGCTCAGTGTGGACCAGCTTGACGTTGTCGAGCTCAACGAAGCCTTTGCGAGCCAGTCACTGGCCTGCATCAGCGACCTGGGGCTTGACCAGTCGAAGGTCAATCTGGACGGCGGCGCCATCGCGATAGGCCACCCTCTGGGGGCGACCGGTGCGCGGATCGTGGGCAAGGCCGCGGCTCTGCTGAAGCGCGAAGGCGGCAGCTATGCGCTTGCCACCCAGTGCATCGGCGGCGGTCAGGGCATCGCCACCGTGCTGGAGGCGGCGGAATGAGCGAGCAGGCCATCAAGCCAGTCGGCGCCCCGCCGGAAACCATCAAAAAGGTCTGCGTGATCGGCGCAGGCGTCATGGGCGCCGGCATCGCAGCGCAGGTCGCCAATGCCGGCGTGCCGGTGCTGCTGCTCGATATCGTGCCCAAGGAGGGCGGCGATCGTGACGCCGTGGCGAAGGGTGCGGTCGCGAAGATGCTGAAGACCGATCCGGCGCCCTTCATGTCGAAGGCTGCGGCGAAGCTCGTTGAAACGGGCAATATCGACGACCATCTCGAGCGGGTGGCCGAATGCGACTGGATCGTCGAGGCGATCGTCGAACGGCTCGACATCAAGCAGGCGCTCTACGCCAAGCTCGAGCAGCTCAAGCGTCCGGGCACGGCGGTATCGTCCAATACCTCGACGATTCCGCTTGGCCATCTGGTCGAGGGGCGGGACGATCAGTTCAAACAGGACTTCCTGATCACCCATTTCTTCAATCCGCCGCGCTACATGCGGCTCATCGAAATCGTGACCGGCCCCGACACTGATACGGCTGTGGCGAGGCGCGTCTCGGATTTCGTCGATCGAAAGCTCGGCAAGCGCATCGTGCCGGCGCGGGACACGCCGGGCTTCATCGCCAATCGCATCGGTACCTACTGGCTGGCCGTCGCGATCAATGCCGCGATGGACCAGGGGCTGACGGTGGAGGAAGCCGACCAGATCGGCGGAAAGCCGATGGGCGTGCCCAAGACCGGCATTTTCGGCCTTGTCGATCTCGTTGGCGTCGACCTCATGCCGCTGCTCACGAAGAGCCTGTCCTCGACGCTGCCGGCAGGTGACGCCTATTTCGACACGGTGAGGCCGATGCCGCTCGTCGACAGGATGATCGCGGAAGGCTTTACCGGGCGGAAGGGCAAGGGCGGTTTCTACGCGTTCGACAAGGCGACGAAGACCAAGAAAGCGCTCGATCTCGCGACCGGCGAATATCGCGTATCGGTGAAGCCGGCTTCCTTGCCGGGCCGGGCCGAGAAGGACCTGGCAGCATTGGTTGCTGCGCCCGGCAAGGTCGGCGCCTATGCCTGGGAAATTCTCGGCAAGGTTCTTTCCTATGCCGCGAGTCTGGTCGGTGAAGCTGCGGACAACATCGTCGGCATCGATGACGCGATGAAGCTCGGCTACAACTGGAAGTTCGGGCCGTTCGAACTGATCGATCGCCTCGGGCCGGGCAAGCTCGCCGAACGGCTGGCCGCCGAGGGGCGGGATGTTCCCGCGATCCTCAAGGTAGCCGGAGATCGGCCTTTCTACCGGGTGCAGGACGGCCGTCGGCAATATCTCGATGCCGCCGGCGACTATCATGATGTCGTGCGGCCCGAGGGCGTGCTGCTGCTGGAAGACATCAAGCTCCATAGCCAGCCGATCCTCAAAAATGGTTCGGCGGCACTCTGGGATGTCGGCGACGGCGTTGCCTGCCTTGAGTTCACCGGCAAGATGAACGCGCTCGACGGCGATGTGATGAAGCTGATCGGTCAGGCGATCCCGGTCGTGCAGGACAAGTTCAAGGCGCTCGTCGTCTATAATGAGGGCAGCAATTTCTCCGCCGGCGCCAATCTCGGTCTTGCTCTGTTCGCACTGAACATCGCGGCATGGGGCGAGATCGAAAAGCTCGTCGCGGGCGGGCAGCAGGCCTACAAGGCGCTCAAATATGCGCTGTTCCCGGTCGTGAGCGCTCCGGCCGGCATGGCATTGGGCGGCGGTTGCGAGATCCTGCTCAACAGTGATGCCGTGCAGGCCCATGCCGAAAGCTATGTGGGTCTGGTCGAGTGCGGCGTGGGTCTGATCCCTGGCTGGGGCGGATGCGGTGAAATGATCGATCGCTGGCGCTCCAGTCCCGGCATGCCCAAGGGGCCGATGCCGGCCGTAGCCAAGGTCTTCGAGACGGTATCGACAGCCACTGTGGCAAAGTCGGCCGCCGAGGCGAAGGAGCATGGCTTCCTGCGTCCCTCGGACGGCATTACGATGAACCGGGACCGTCTGCTGGCGGACGCCAAGGCGAAGGCACTGGAACTGGCCGACGGTTACAAACCGCCTGTGGCTCCGGAATTCCGCTTGCCTGGCGCGGGAGGCAAGTCCGCTCTTTCGATGGCTGTCGAAGGCTTCCAGGCCCGTGGCCTCGCCACATCTTACGATGGTGTCGTATCCGGCGCGCTCGCCGACGTCCTGACGGGCGGCGAGAAGGATCTCATCGACATCGTGACCGAAGAGGATCTGCTGGCGCTCGAGCGCAAGGCCTTCATGCAACTGGTGCGCGACCCGCGGACCCAGGCGCGCGTCGAGCAGATGCTCGTCACCGGCAAGCCGCTGCGTAACTGATTGGCGGCCGGCGGCCGGATGGCCGACCGGTCAGGAGATATAAATATGCAAGTCTATGACGCCCCGTTGCGCGACATGCGCTTCGTGCTCAACGAACTCCATGCCGATGACGGCTTCGGGGATATTCCCGCGCTGTCGGAGTTCACACCGGATCTCACCGATGCGATCCTCGAGGAGGCGGCGCGCTTCTGTCGCGACGTCCTGTTGCCGATCAACCGGTCGGGCGACGAGGAGGGGTGTCATCTGGAAAACGGCGTCGTGCGGACGCCGGCGGGGTTCCCCGAAGCCTATAAGCAGTTCGCCGAAGGTGGCTGGACCGCGCTCGCATCCGATCCGGAATGGGGTGGGCAGGGGCTGCCGGAAGCGGTCAACAAGCTGGTCGAGGAGATGATCTGCTCGTCCAACCTCTCCTTCGGCCTCTACCCGGGCCTCACCCATGGTGCCACCACTGCGATCGAGGGCCATGGCAGTGACGCGCTCAAGCAGGCCTACCTGCCCAAGATGGTGAGCGGCCAGTGGTCCGGCACGATGTGCCTGACCGAGCCTCATTGCGGTACCGATCTCGGGCTCCTGCGCAGCCGCGCGGTCCCGCAGGGCGATGGCAGCTACAAGGTCACCGGCTCCAAGATCTTCATCTCCGCCGGTGAGCATGACCTGACCGAGAATATCATCCATCTCGTGCTCGCCCGCCTGCCCGACGCCCCCAAGGGCGTGAAGGGCATCAGCTTGTTTCTCGTCCCCAAATATCTGCCCAGGGAGGACGGTACTCCCGGTCAATCGAACGGCGTCGCCTGCGCCGCGATCGAGCACAAGATGGGTCTCAAGGCGTCGGCGACGTGCCAGATGAACTTCGATGATTCGATCGGCTGGATCGTCGGTGAGCCTGGCAAGGGCATGGCCGCCATGTTCACGATGATGAACACGGAGCGTGTCTCCGTCGGCATCCAGGGCCTGGGTGTGGGCGAGGCGGCGTATCAGGCGGCGGCCTGGTATGCGAAAGATCGTATTCAGGGTCGGGCGCTCTCGGGACCCAAATATCCCGATCAGGCAGCCGATCCGATCATCGTTCACCCCGATGTTCGCCGCATGTTGATGACGATGCGGGCTTATAATGAGGGATGCCGGGCGCTCTCGGCCTGGGTCTCGCGCGCCCTGGACGCGGAAAAACATTCTCCCGAACCCGAAGTGCGCCAGCGTGCGAGTGACTTCATTGCGCTCATGACCCCCGTCGTCAAAGCGCTCTTCACCGACCTTGCGTTCGACAGCGCGAACCTTGCGGTCCAATGCTATGGTGGCCACGGCTACATCCGCGAAAGCGGCGTCGAGCAATATGCCCGCGATGCCCGGATCACCATGATCTATGAGGGGACGAACGGCGTTCAGGCGCTCGATCTCGTCGGCCGCAAGCTCGGCGCCCATATGGGCCGCTATCTGCGCAGCTTCTTCCATCCGGTGTCGGCTTTCATCGAGGAAAACAACGTCGACGGACCGATGAAGCCGATGATCGAGGCGCTCGCCAAGGCGTTCGGGGCGCTGCAGCTTTCGACGGCCACGGTCGCGCAGCGGGCGCTCAAGGATCCCGAAGAGGCGGGCGCGGCGTCGGCGGACTATCTGCGTCTGATGGGCCTGGTGGCCATGGGCTATTGCTTTGCCAAGGCGACCAAGATCGCAGGCTTGCAGCTCTTCTTCGGCAGCGAGGACAAGCGCTTCTACGATGCCAAGATCAAGACGGCGACGTTCTTCTTCGAGCGTATCCTGCCTCAGGCGACCGCCAGCTTCCTGGCGATCAAGGCGGGCAAGAAGTCGCTGATGGCGCTGGAAGACGACGTGTTTTGACGCTTCCGGCAAGCCTCGAAAAGCGGCTGGCCATTCCAGCCATCGTTGCGCCGATGTTCCTTGTGTCGGGACCGGACCTTGTCGTCAGTTGCTGCGAGGCGGGACTGCTTGGTACTTTCCCGGCGCTCAACCAGCGCACCAGTCAAGGTTTCGGTGAATGGCTGGATGAAATCGAGGAGCGGCTGGCTCCCATGCCGGGAGCGGCGCCCTTCGGCGTCAACCTCATCGTCCATAAGAGCAATCCGAGGCTCGACGCCGATCTGGAACTGATCGTTCGGCACCATGTGCCATTGGTCATCACCTCGCTCGGCGCCATCGCGGATCTTGTCCAGGTGGTTCAGGGCTATGGCGGGCTGGTCTTTCACGACGTGACGAACGTGCGTCATGCGGAAAAGGCGCTCGAAGCTGGCGTCGACGGTCTGATCGCGGTCGCTGCCGGCGCGGGGGGACATGCCGGCACGATGAGCCCGTTCGCACTGGTTGACGAGATACGGCGCTTCTTCCAGGGGCCGCTGGCGCTTTCCGGCGCCATCACGCGCGGCCACCAGATCGCGGCCGCGCAGATGATGGGGGCCGATCTTGCCTATATCGGATCCCACTTCATCGCGTCGGAAGAGAGTCTCGCCTCGCCGGCACAGAAAGACATGGTGATCGGGGCCGGACCAGCGGATATCGTCTATACGGACCGGGTCACCGGCGTCGGGGCCAATTTTCTCCGGCCCTCGCTGGAAGCCGCGACTCTCCCTGAGCCACATGGCGCGCTTTCGGTTTCGGAGGAGGCCAAGGCCTGGAAGACGATCTGGTCGGCAGGCCACGGTGTCGGCGCTACCACTGCCGTCCAACCGGCCCGATCCATCTGTGAGAGACTCATTGCCGAATATCAGGCGGCATTACAATCAGAGTAGGATTGATCCATGAAGGTGCTTGTGCCCGTCAAGCGGGTTATCGATTATAATGTGAAACCGCGCGTGAAGGCGGATGGGACGGGCGTCGATTTGGCGAACGTGAAGATGTCGATGAACCCGTTCGACGAGATCGCCGTCGAAGAGGCTATCCGCCTCAAGGAAAAGGGAGTCGCGACCGAAATCGTGGTGGTGTCGATCGGCGTCGCCAAGGCGCAGGAAACGCTGCGCACCGCGCTCGCCATGGGGGCCGACCGCGCGATCCTCGTCCAGACTGACGATGAGGTCGAGCCGCTCGCCGTCGCCAAGATCCTGAAGGCCATCGCCACCGAGGAGGCTCCAGGCCTGGTGATCCTCGGCAAGCAGGCCATCGACGATGATGCCAATCAGACCGGCCAGATGCTGGCAGCCCTTCTCGGTTGGGGGCAGGGCACATTCGCCAGCAAGGTCGAAGTATCGGGCGAGACTGTCGCGGTGACCCGTGAGGTGGATGGCGGTCTGGAGACCGTAAGCCTCAAACTGCCGGCGATCGTGACGACCGATCTGCGTCTCAACGAACCGCGCTATGCGAGCCTGCCCAATATCATGAAGGCCAAATCCAAGCCGCTGGCGACGAAGACGCCGGCCGATCTCGGTGTTGAGATCGCCTCGCGCCTCAAGACGCTCAAGGTGACCGAACCCCCCAAGCGCTCGGCGGGCATCAAGGTGGCCGACGTCGATGAATTGGTCGCCAGGCTCAAGGAAATGGCGATTTGATAAACTTTCAAACGCGCCGAACTTGCCGAACCTCTCCCATGCAAGTGACGGCGCACCCCGCTTCATCCTGTGCGCACAGAGATGAAGCGGGGGCGGATTTCTCGGAGAATAAGTTATGAATACGCTCGTCTGGGTTGAACATGACAATGCGTCGGTCAAGGATGCGACGCTATCGGCCGTCACCGCCGCTGCCAAACTTGGTGAGGTCCATCTGCTGGTTGCCGGTGCGGGCATCGGCGGCGTGGCCGAGGCTGCTGCGAAGGTCGCGGGTGTCGCCAAAGTCGTAACGTTCGACGATGCGGCGTTCAAACACGCTTTGCCCGAGAATGTCGCGCCGGCCGTCGCGGACCTGATGCGCGGCTATGACGCGTTCGTGGCGCCTTCCACTTCGAATGGCAAGAACATCGCGCCGCGCGTGGCGGCCTTGCTTGATGTGATGCAGGTCAGCGACATCCTGTCGGTGGAAAGCGCTGACACGTTCACGCGTCCCATCTACGCGGGAAATGCGATCGCGACGGTCCAGTCGTCTGATGCAAAGAAGGTTATCACGGTGCGTGGCACAGCCTTCGAGAAGGCGGCCCGCGAGGGTGGCTCGGCCAGTATCGAGGCTGCGACGGGCACGGATGCGGGACTTTCCAGCTTCGTGGGTGCCGAGATCGCCCAGTCCGAGCGCCCGGAACTCACCTCGGCCAAAATCATCGTCTCGGGCGGGCGAGCGCTGGGCTCGGCCGGGCAGTTTCATGGCGTGATCGATCCGCTGGCCGACAAGCTGGGCGCGGGTGTGGGCGCAAGCCGCGCAGCGGTCGATGCTGGCTATGCGCCCAACGATTTTCAGGTCGGCCAGACCGGCAAGATCGTGGCGCCGGAAGTCTATGTCGCCGTCGGCATATCGGGTGCGATTCAGCACCTTGCTGGCATGAAGGATAGCAAGACCATCATCGCGATCAACAAGGATGAGGACGCGCCCATCTTCCAGGTCGCCGATATCGGCCTGGTCGGCGACCTCTTCAAGATCGTTCCTGAACTGACCGAAAAGCTTTGAGGTAAGCGATGACCGGTCTGGAAGAGATCGAACAGTTCATGGCGGCCGGCACCCGGCCGCCCATGATGGACCTGTTCGACATCGATCTGCTTGAGGCGGAGGAGGGGAAGGTCGTCTTTGTCGCGACGCCCACCTCGCAGACCTACAATTTCATGGGCATCGCCCATGGTGGCTATGCCGCGACGCTGCTGGATTCGGCCTGCGGCATCGCGGCGAACTCCGCGGCCCAAGTGCCCATCAACTGCGTCACGCTCGAACTCAAGGTCGCCTATCATGCGCCCTTGACCGACAGGGTCGGGATGGTCCGTGCAATCGGCCAGGTGGTGTCGATGGGCAAGAGGGTGGCGCATACCGAGGCGCGTCTGATCGACATGGCCGGCAAACTCTATGCCTCCGCGACATCGACCTTGCTGCTCGTCGATCGGGCGGCCTGAACAGGAAAGAAGATATGGAAGTCGTTATCCCGCACAGCCTTGGTAAAATCGAAGCGAAGAGCAGGATCGAGGCCGGCCTGCCCAAGCTGGCAGCGCATATCCCGGGAGGCGGTTCGCTCAGTTCCGAGTGGGTATCGGACTACGCACTACACTTGGTCATCGGGGCGATGGGGCAGAATATCCCGGTGCAACTCGACATTGAGGATAGCGAGATTCGCGGCGACGTCAGCGTACCGCTGTTCCTCAAAATGATGTCAGGACAGATTTCGGATTTTGTGAAAACGAGCGCCGAGAAAATGCTCAGCAAGGCATGATGAATTTACTGGCCGCAGGACAATATCGTTGCTCTGCGATGATTGAGTTTACGAGAATCTGCCCTGTTTACTAGCCGATAGTGTCCGCGCGAGGGCTTTGTGATGGAAGAAATCGCTCCCCGAGTTTTCAGGATCATTAGCCGTCAGCTCGGCGTCTATCCGGATCAGATTGCCCTTGCTTCGTCTTTCTACGATGACATCGGCGTGGATAGTCTCGATGTGCTGGAAGTTGTGATGGCGCTTGAAGACGAATTCGGACTCACTATCCCGGATGAAGCCGCCGGTGAGGTCAAAACAGTAGAGGATGCGGTCAAGCTGGTCGAAGCATGGATAGCCAAGTGAGATAAAACCCACGATCCTCTGAAACCGCAATTCACGACGACAATGAAATCTAGATAGCTCTTTGGTCGCCTGACGTATCACTTCCATGATCAAGGCTACCGTGATCGCGCATAGCCGCAATATGCTTTGCGCCAGAAACGGGATTTCATCTATCGCTTTGCCCACTCGATGACGGAATGGTGTTTCCGAAAAGAATATAGCGAACCATGTTATCTAATGACGAATTGCTGTCTTCTCACATTTGACGAACTGGCTGGTAACGTCGGAGCGGGAAGATGCATGAAAGAGGTAGATCATGCGATACCGTTCATTAGGCCTGGCTACAGTCTTGATTGTCACGAGCACCGCTTGGGCGCAGACGCCGTCGGATAACCAACATGCGCTGATCGGACCGCCCCAACTCCACGCCCTTCCCGTCACCGCTCCGACGCTCGTCGAGGCCTATGGTCCTGATCCTCTGCAGATCGGTGAACTGCGCTTGCCTGCAGGTCCTGGCCCGTTTCCCGTCGTCATGGTCATTCACGGTGGCTGCTGGACCAAAGGCTATGAGACACTGGCAGGCACGGCGCCGTTGGCGAGCGCCTTGACGGACAAGGGCGTGGCGACATGGAATATAGAGTATCGACAGGTTGGTGACACCCGCGGCGGGTGGCCTGGGACCTTCCAGGATTGGGGAGCGGCGCTCGATCACTTGAGGGTGCTGGCACGAACCCAGCCTCTGGACCTGAAGCATGTGGTGACGGTGGGACATTCTGCCGGCGCCCACGCTGCCCTGTGGCTGGCGGCCCGTCCCAGATTGCCTGCCGACAGCGAGGTCCGCGGCGCTGATCCACTGAAGGTTTCCGCCGCGGTCGCCATCGACGGCCCAGGCGACCTGCGAACCCTGTACGGGTTCGACAAGGATATTTGCGGCCGCCCGATCTTCGTCAACCTGTTCGGGGGCGCTCCTGACGCACAGGCGGGCCGCTACCGTCAGGCAAATCCGATCGAATGGCTGCCTCTGGCCGTGCCTCAATTCATGGTCGCTTCCGTCGTGCTGGAGCCTTCAGCCGCGCAAGCCTATGCAGCAGCCGCACAGTCGGCCGGCGATAAGGCGACGGTGATCACCCTGGAGAATGTGCTGATTCCGAGGGAAGCCGCCCCCTCATTCCGAAATGATGCCGCCCCCCTGTTCCGAGAATTACTCGCCCCCTGATTCCGAGATGATGTCGCCCCCTTGGCGGGGATGACGATGAAGGTCCGCTGCTGGGATTAGGTTTGCTTCCTTTGGGTTGTCCGAGGGAGGGAGCCGATGTCGGCGGAGCGATTGAGTATGCGACGGGTTCGCGAGATTTTACGGTACCGGTTTGAGCAGGGGCTGGGTCACAAGGCGATTTCGTATCGGGTGGGCGCCGCGCCCTCGACGGTGCGCGAGACGCTGAGGCGGGCAGCGGTCGCGGGTCTGGCTTGGCCGCTGGGCGCGGATGTCAGCGATGCCGTTCTGGAGGCGGCGCTTTACCGCGCGGCTGGCACCAAGACCGGCCATCGCCGCTGCCCTGAACCGGACTGGGCAGCGATCCATCGCGAGTTGAAGCGCAAGCATGTGACGCTGCAGATCGTGTGGGACGAATATATCGCTCAGCATCCGGAAGGTTATCGCTACAGCCGGTTCTGCGATCTCTATCGTGGCTGGGCGGCGAAGCTGCCGGTCACGATGCGGCAGACCCACGCCGCCGGCGAGAAGCTGTTCGTCGACTATGCGGGCGACAAGGTGGCTGTCGTGGTCGACCGGCTGACCGGCGAAATCCGCGACGCGCACATCTTCGTGGCGGTGTTGGGTGCATCGAGCCTGTCCTATGCCGAGGCGAGCTGGACCGAGACGCTGCCCGACTGGATCGCGGCGCACGTGCGGGCGCTGGAAGCCTTCGGCGGCGCGCCTGCCCTGTTCGTGCCGGACAATGCCAAGGTCGCGGTGATCAAGGCCTGCCTTTACGATCCACAGGTCAACCGCAGCTATGCCGAGATGGCGGCACATTACGACAGCGCGGTGCTGCCGACCCGTCCGCGCCGCCCACGCGACAAGGCCAAGGTGGAGGCCTGCGTGCTGATCGTCGAGCGCTGGCTGTTCGGGCGCCTTCGGCATCGGATCTTCTATAGCCTGGCCGAACTCAACGCCGCGATCGGCGACCTGCTCGCCGACCTCAATGACCGCCGTATCATGCGCCGCGTGGGCCAGACCCGGCGCCAGCTGTTCGAGGCCATCGACAGGCCTGCGCTGAAAGCTCTGCCGCTGGAACCCTATGTCTTCGCCGAATGGCGGCGGCGGCGCGCTGGTCTCGATTATCATGTCGAGATCGAGCGCCATTATTACTCGGTCCCGTATCGCTTCGCGCGCGAGCCGGTCGAGGCGCGGATCACCGCGCGTACGATCGAACTGTTCCACAAGGGTGAACGGATCGCCGCCCATATGCGCGGCTCCGGCAATGGCCGGCACACGACGATATCTGAGCATATGCCGTCATCGCACCGGCGCTTCGCCGACTGGACGATCGAACGCATCGCCACCGAGGCGGCCGCGATCGGCCCCTGTGCCGCCCTGCTGTGCGAGAAAATCCTGACCGATCGCCCGCATCCCGAGCAGGGCTTCCGGGCCTGCCTGGGCATCGTGCGCCTGGTGAAGGGCTTCGGCCGCGAACGGGTCGAAGCGGCGTGCAGCCGGGCGCTCGATATCGGCGCACGCACCTATGGATCGGTCCGATCGATCCTCGACAACCGGCTCGATCAGGCGCCCGCGCCCCGGCAGGCGCGCGACGATCGGACGATCACCCACCCGAATATCCGGGGTTCCCGCTACTATCACTGAAGGAGATCATGATGCTTCAACATCCCACTCTCGACCGGCTGAAAGCAATGGGGCTGGCTGGCATGGCCAGGGCGTTCGACGAACTGGCCGCCAATGCCGAAGCCGAGCGGCTCACCCATCCCGAATGGCTGGCGCTGCTGCTCGACCGCGAATGGAGCTTCCGCCACGACCGCAAGCTGGCCGCCCGGCTGCGGTTCGCCAAGCTGCGCCATCAGGCAACCCCCGAGGATGTCGATTATCGCAGCCATCGAGGTCTCGACCGGGGGCTGTTCCTCAAGCTCGTCGCTGGTGACTGGATCGCCGCTCGCGACAATCTCGTCATCTGCGGCCCGACTGGCGTCGGGAAATCATGGCGGCCTGCGCGCTAGGCCATAAGGCCTGCCGCGACGACCGTTCGGTGCTGTATCAGCGGGTGCCCAAGCTGTTCGCCAGCCTGGCGTTGGCACGCGGCGACGGACGCTACGCCCGCATCCTGGCCAAGCTCGGCAGCGTTCAGCTCCTGATTCTTGATGACTGGGGGCTTGAGCCACTCGATGCTCATGCCCGCTACGACCTCCTCGAAATCCTAGAAGAGCGTTATGGCCGTCGCTCGACGATGGTCACCAGCCAGCTGCCGATCGCGGCGTGGCACGAGGTGATCGGCGATCCGACCTATGCCGACGCCATCCTCGACCGGCTCGTCCACAACGCCCACCGCCTGGACCTCGACGGTGACAGCATGCGCCGGGTCAAATCCCCTTCAGAGGCTTGACGGCCGGCACGAACGAAATAACAACAGACGTAGCCAGCACGGCCCTGTCTCCGGGGGGGCGACATCATCTCGGAACGAAGGGGCGCAATCATCTCGGAAACGAGGGGCGGCTTCATCGGAATCGGCACGCGCAGGGCAAAATCGTGGCTTTCGGCATCGAGGGGAGCGATTAATGCCGCCTTTTTCAGCCATGTGCGCAGAGCGGGCGATAAGGGCGCCAACACCATCTGATCGAGATAACAGATGATCTCGGGCCATAAATGCAGTGGCTGCATCCGGTGGGATACACGGCCCGCGATGCGGCACAATGCGGGCCAACCCTGTGTGTCCGATATGATCCGGTCGAGGGCTGAAGGGAGCCGGATCAATTCCTTCAGATCCTGGGCGCGGCAGGCCAGGGCATCGGGGCCGACTTCCTGCCAGTCAGCGTTGAGGACGCCAAATCCCCAGGGGGCGGAGGTTGCAAGGACCGCTCGCCAATCATCGGGAAGAGCATCCATCATGTCTCTTGTCAGCGTTTCGAGATGCGGCGCTTCCTGAACATCATCGAGGCAAATAATCCCGGGCCTGTCCTGATGCCATATCCATTGGAGAATGGACTCGATGTCCGCGGCGGTTCCGGCCTGAAAGGCGAGGCGACGCAGGGTGCCCTTCTTTGTGTCGTCGCTTGCAAGACTTGCCCAAAGCGCCGGGCGACCAGTGTCCGCCGCCTCCTTCCAACCGGCCGCGAGCGTCGCCGATTTGCCGTAGCCGCAAGGTGCGCGCAGCAGGCTGACGCGCGCGGTCAATTCCACACGGCGAAGTGCCGTTTCCGCCAGTCGCGAAAGCAGCGTTGGAGTCCATTCGGTTCCCAGGCCCATGTCGGGTCGATACTACATGTTCGTGTAGTTCCCTATTGCTTTTGCGCTCGTAAGACTCGCGCGAAGGTCATGTTTTCGACGAGAATGAAATGATTGAAGAGAGCCATTCGATTTCGCAGGAACCCTGTGATGGCCGCCCGGTGGAAATGCTCTTCACCGCGCAAAAGGCAATGTCGGACGAGCGCCGGATGCGCTTTGGCCTTGCTGAAAGACGCGCTGCGCTGGCGCGCCTCGCGGCTGCCATACGAAAGTTCGAAGGGGAGATCGTCCAGGCCATGGCGACCGACTTCGGCAAGCCGGAGGCCGAAGTGTTTCTGACGGAAATTCTTCCGGTCATGCAGGAAATCCGCCACAGCCGTCGTAATCTGCGCCGATGGATGCGGCCAGTCCATGTCGGACCGACATTGATCGGTTTCGGCACGGCCGGACGGATCGTGCCGCAGCCACGCGGCGTGTGCCTTATCATCGCGCCCTGGAATTACCCATTCAATCTCTGCCTGGGGCCGCTTGTCTCCTGCCTTGCTGCCGGCAACAGCGCTATCCTGAAGCCTTCGGAGATGACACCTGCTACCTCGGGCGTCATCGCGCGGCTGATCGCCGACACATTTCCGCCAGACTTGGTTACCGTCGCCCTCGGCGGGAAGGAGATGTCTCAGGCCCTGCTCGCGCTGCCCTTCGATCATATCTTCTTCACCGGCAGCCCCGAGGTCGGGAAAGTCGTAATGCAGGCAGCCTCCCGCCACCTGACCTCCGTTACGCTGGAACTGGGTGGCAAGTCGCCCACGATCGTGGGACCGGATGCCGACATAGAGACGGCCGCCAGTTGGATCGCCTTCGGCAAATTCTCCAATGCCGGTCAAACCTGCATCGCGCCCGATCATGTGTTCGTCCACGCTTCGATCCGCGACCGGTTCGTGGAAGCGCTGCGCCGCCGGATCGCCGCCGCTTATGGTTCGGGCATGACGAGCCCCTATCTCGCAAGGATCGTCAATGATCGCCATGCGGACAGACTGGGGGGCCTGATTGCGGATGCCCTGGCCACGGGCGGGCGGATCATTGTCGGCGGCGAAAGGCAGGGAAGGGCGCTGGCGCCCACAGTGCTGGAGGCGATCGCTCCCGAGGCGGCGATCGACCATGAGGAGATATTCGGTCCCGTCCTGCCGGTCCTGACCTATGATGACATTGAAACCGTGATCGGTCGGATCAACGCAAGACCCAAGCCGCTGGCGCTTTATGTGTTCGATCGTGACCGGGCGAGAGTGGATCATATCCTGGCGGCCACGACTTCCGGCAGTGCAGGCGTCAACCTTACCATCGTCCAATACGTCCACGATCATCTGCCGTTCGGCGGTGTGAACAATTCCGGGATCGGGGCGGCACATGGCCATCACGGGTTCCGGACTTTCAGTCATGAGCGCGCCGTTCTCCAGAACCGCTTCTCCGCTCTGCCTCTCGTCTTTCCTCCCTATTCGGGCCGGGCAGCGCGTCTGATCCGACTTGCCAAACGCTTTCTGGGGTAAATCCATGTACGACTATATCATCATTGGCGGCGGCTCGGCCGGCTGCGTCATGGCCAACCGCCTTTCTGCTGATTCGGATAAAGCTGTCTGCCTCATCGAGGCGGGGCCGCGCGATCGCAATCCCTTCATTCACATGCCGCTTGGCGTCAGCGTCATTGCCCGCACGGGATGGGTGAACTGGAACTGTGAGACCGAAGTCGAGCCTCACCTTAACAACCGGCGGCTCTATTGGCCGCGCGGCAAGACGCTGGGTGGCAGCAGCTCGATCAATGCAATGGTCTACATTCGCGGCGATCGGGCGGACTATGAGGGCTGGGGGGCGGCCGCCGGAGCTGACTGGGACTGGCCGCGCATGCGCGAGCTTTTTATCGCGCTCGAAAACAATCAGGCTATCCACGACGAGCATCATGGCAATGCCGGGCCACTTTGCGTCTCCAATCTTGGGCGAGTGAACCCACTTACGGAAGACTTCGTCGAAGCTGGGGTGGAACTGCACTACCCGCGAAATCCCGACTTCAATGGCGTGAGCCAGGAAGGCTTTGGTGTCTATCAGGTGACCCAGAAAGACGGGCAACGGTTCAGCACGGCGCGAGCGTTTCTCGATCCGGCTCGCTCGCGCAAGAATCTCGCCATCGAAACGAACGGCCTCGTCGAACGGATACTGTTCAAGGACCGTCGCGCCATCGGGGTCCGCGTCGGCGGCCGGGACCTGCTGCTGCGCCCCGGTGGAGAGGTGATCCTTTCGGCTGGCGCGGTCAATTCGCCGCAGATTCTGATGCTGTCGGGCGTCGGCCCGGCGAGCGAACTCAGGCAGCATGGCATAGAGATCGTTCTGGATGCGCCCGAAGTCGGAGCCAATCTCGCCGATCACCTCGACTATACGGCTGTGGCAACCACGGCCGATCGCGAAGGATTTGGGGTGGCGCCCAGTTTCCTGCCTCGTGCGATACGCGGCGCATGGAGCTATTTCCTTCATCATGAAGGCGAATTGACGTCAAATGCCTCGGAGGGCGGCGCTTTCCTCAAATCCGACGCCGGCCGGGAGCGGCCCAATCTTCAATTCCATTTCCTGCCGGCGATCCTGCGTGACCATGGCCGCAAGACAGCCTTCGGCTACGGAATGACCGTGCATGTCTGCGACCTTCTACCGAAGAGCCGCGGCAGGATCGGGCTCAAGATCGCCGATCCCACGGCTCATCCGCGCATAGAGGGCAATTATCTCAGTCATCCCGATGATGTGGGCGTCTTGCTGAATGGCGCGAAGCTAGCCCGCAAGCTCCTTCATGCGCCGGCGCTCGCCCGTCACTTGCGCGAGGAGGTGCGACCGGGACCCGCGGTCCAGACCGACGAGGCTCTGATCGACGACATCCGCGCGCGCGCTGAAACAATCTATCATCCGGTAGGAACATGCCGCATGGGCAGTGACTCGGCATCCGTGGTCGATCCGGCAGCCCGTGTACGTGGCATTGACGGTTTGCGCGTGGTCGATGCATCGATCATGCCGTCGATCGTGTCGGGCAACACTAACGCGCCTACCATGGCGATCGCGGAAAATGTCGCGCAAATGATGATCCGGCCTTGAGGAAGAATGGCGATGAGGTTCAGTTTCGTATTGGCAGCCATGCTGCTACTTGCAACATCTGCGTCCGTCGAGGCACAGCGCGCTTCTTTCGGAGTGTGGAAGAATCCGCAGGACAGCGTACATGTGCGAGCCCAGCCGTGCGGAAGCAGAATGTGCGGGGTCGTGGTCTGGGCAAGTGACAAAGCCAAGGCGGATGCGCGGCGCGGCGGGACAAACGATCTGGTAGGTCTGATCCTGTTTCGCGATTTTGTTCCTGAAAAGAAGGGCGTGTGGCGCGGCAGTGTTTTTGTACCCGACATCGGCCAAACCTTCTCTGGAACAATCACCACGCTCGACGATCGGCGGATGGAGGGAAAGGGGTGCCTGACAGGGCGGATCATGTGCAAATCGCAGATATGGACGAAAGTGAACTGAAATCCGTCCAATCATCGTCTGACCGAGAGCGGCAAGCCAAGGATTTTAATAAGACACATCAAAAGCTTCTACGATAAATTGAAGAGGCGCGGAGCAGGAAGCGGGCATGGCGACAGCGATGTGTGCAGCCGCCACGGGATCAATTCGGCGACGGGCATGCGACTTGGTCAGCGTAAGCAGGCGGATAATCCGTTATTGATCGTCGCGGCCAGAAGACGGTCCGCTGCGGCAGCGGCTGCACGAACAGATTAACCTAATGGAAATCACATGAATCTCCGCCCCTCACCCTTCCGCCGATCACCACCGCCGCGCTCTCGATCAGACTGCACGGAAAAACCCGCCGGATTGGCAAACCGTACGACAACCTTGCTGACGGGGTTTTCCGTCACCCTTAGATCAGCACCCGTTCCACCTCGTCGAGCGTCACGTCATCGGGTCTGCGATCGTAGAGCTGAGTGGTGCGGGTCGAGCTGTGGTTCGCCATCGTCGCGGCCGTCTCCAGTGTGCCGCCGTTCTTCAGATAGGCGGTGATCCCGGTCGCGCGGAACGAATGGTTGCCGATCGCCGTACCGATCTCGGCCGCCGCTGCGCGCCGGCGCACCATCGCGAACGCATTGGCCTGGGGCAGGGGGGTGTCGCTTAGTCGCTTAGTCCCGCGTGCGATCGTGCGGAACAGCGGCCCCTTGGCGCGCGCGCGCAGATCGCAGCCGTCGAGATATTCGGCCAGATAATGCTCAAGATTATGGTGGCAGGGCATTTCATGCCGCTTGCCGCCTTTCTCGTGCAGCCGAACCCAGAGCCGCCGATTCTGCATGAACACGTCCTCGACCCGCATCGCCAGCGCCGCGCCAATCCGCGCGAACGAATAGACCATCAGCCCGATCAGCGCCCGATCGCGCAACCCTGCCGGCGTCCCCACGTCGATCGCATCCAGCAGCGCTCGCGCCTCCTTGGGATCGAGCACCGGCGTCTTGCCGCGCCGGACGCTGTGCGCCGGTCCGCGCACCGATGCCGCCGGGTTCACCGGCACCACCTGACCCGTCACCAGCCAGTCGAACAGGTGGCGCACGGCCGCGAGCTGCTGCTTGACGGTGGGCGCGCTCACCTCGCGCCCCAGCGCCTCGATCCAGGCCGCGACATGGAGCGGCTGCACGCCGGCGATTGAGGCAACGCCGCGTGCTTCGCACCAGGCCAAAAACTCGCTCGCGGCGCGCGCATAGGCGCGGCGCGTATGGGGATTACGGATTGTGACGGCGAAGAACTCAAGAAAGCGCAGCCGTGCGCGCTCGTCGGCCGCCGCGATCAGCGCCGGCAACGCCAAGCCGGGTGAGGGGAGGGGGACGAGCTGGTTCATGGTGCGATCTTCTCCCAGCGCGCCGCCTCGGCGCGCGGCTCGGCAAGCCAACGCTCCATTCTGGAGCAGACCTCTTCATGCGGAATCCGTGGCCTCGGATCGTCGATCGCGGCCTGCAACATCCGGCGCAGCAGCTCGTCGCGCAAATCGCGATGCGGCTCCAGCTCGATGAAATTCTTGACGATCGCGAACACCGCCTCGGACGGATCAACAAACATGCCGCGCTCGACCCGTTCCAATAGCCAGTCGGCCATATCCGGAGGAAGATACGCCTCGAAACGCAAGCCGCCCGCGCGCGCCTGCTCACGCAGCGCCTTGGCCTGTTCGCGCTCGGCGTAGTTGTGGGCGAAAGCCTCGTCGTCAGTCATGTGACCTTCCTCTTAGCGGTAGATCTCCGCTCCGTTTAAACGGCTCCATCGGATCCACTGGAGTATATGATAAAGGACATTATCACATATAGAGGCGCGACACTAGCGAAACGACCACCGCAGGCGCCGAGATCCCGAACTCGCCCCCTAATCTGGTGAGCGACGGCAGGGCTTGCTCACCGATCTGGCGGCACACCGTTCGGGCGTCTCCAACTTAGGGGGTCGATGCGCACCATTACCTTCATCACGCACTTTCAAGTCAGACATCGGCTATTGCGAAGCAGTTGCATATATCATAGGGCGGCGCACAGATTGAGAACGATTCGCAAGGGGGTAAAATGAAAAAAAAGTACATTAAGCGGCGCGTTAGGCCTTGGATTAATGGCCGTGCCCGCAACGGCCCAGGACCAGCCAGCTCCCCCGGCTACGGACGCACGCCAAACAATCATCGTCACCGGCGTCCGGGACGGCTACCAGGTCGATGCGACCAGCACCGCCACCCGCACTCCGACCAGTCTCAAGGACGTTCCACAGGCGGCATCGATCATCACCGAGGCGCAGATTGACGATCAAGCTATGCGCTCGATCGCCGACGTGCTTCGCTATGTCCCCGGCGCGGTGATATCTCAGGGTGAGGGTCACCGCGATCAGATCATTCTGCGCGGCAACAACAGCACCGCAGACTTCTTTGTCGATGGCCTGCGTGACGACGTGCAATATTACCGCGGCCTCTACAACGCAGAGCGGATCGAGGTCCTGAAAGGTCCCAACGCAATGATCTTCGGCCGCGGTGGTGGGGGTGGGATCGTCAACCGCGTCACCAAGCGCCCCGGTGCCAACGCCTTCATCAGTAGCAGCGGTTCGGCGGATACATATGGCGCATGGTATATCGACACCGACATCAACCAACCGATCAGCCAGTCCGCCTCGGCTCGACTGAACGCCGTCTATGAGGAGTTCAACAGCAACCGGGACTTCTACGACGGACGCCGGCTCGCGATCAATCCGACCTTTGCCGTATCGCTAGGCGGCACCACACGGATCGACCTGGGCTTCGAATACAACAATGACAAGCGCACGATCGATCGAGGCGTTCCCTCGGCTGCCCAAGGCTCTCTGACCAGCCCGTCACGCCCCCTTACCGGTTTTCGCGATACCTTTTTTGGTGTGCCGGGATTCAACGTCAGCGATTTCGAGGCTAAGGTCCTAAGCGGGCGCATCGAGCATCGGTTTAGCGACAACCTGACCGTAACCAGTCGCGTCCTCTACGGAGATTATGACAAGCTCTATCGAAACACTTTCGCGGTAACCCCGGTCACCCTGCGCGGGGGCGTCCAGAGCGTCGGCCTTGAAGCCTATAGCGATCCCACGACGCGCAAAAACCTGCTCAACCAGAACGATCTCGTCTGGACCGTCACCACCGGCCCCGTCCGCCACGTGCTGCTCGCCGGCTTCGAATATGGCGATCAGCGCACGCGCAACCAGCGGATCAATGGCTTTTTCGGAAGTGGTGATATCGTCAATGGAGGGCGGCGCGTCTTTGTCGCGTTGGCTGACCGAATCACGGTGCCGCCAGTCACGCTGCGCACCACCGCCAACACCGGCTACCGGTCTATCCGGACAAATGCCGACGCCACGGCCTTCTATGTGCAGGACCAGATCTCGATCGGCGAACATGTCGATGTCATCGGCGGCGT
>NZ_QVRA01000034.1 GCF_003591655.1 Sphingobium terrigena | reverse complement strand
TTCTGTCGTCGGTCATCGTCTTCTTCTCCAGGTTCGAGTTCGCATCCGAACCCTACCAGAAGATCGACGGTGGCCACCCTTCTCAGGAAAACCTTCCTACACCACCCCGTGGGACACGACCGATATTTCTATGTAAGCGCGAGAAAGACTTTCGTGCCGACGAGCAATTATCTCACTAGCAATTGCAAAAAATTGCCCTCGTTCGCTTATATCAAGATCAAATTTTGTTCGTTCACCGTCCAAAAGATCGGAAATCTCCACCGCAGTTGCCCACGCATGCTGCGCACGAGTCCTATATTGAAGTTCTACTAAGAGTCCATCCCAAGGCTTCTTCTCTTGGCTTCTGGTGCTACCGCGGGGAAAGTGTCTATACACGTCATGTATGCCACGATAACCCGTCGATTTTGGACTATCAATATAGTTATATTTATTAGGCTCATGGCGCAAAACATGTTCAACATTTCGCATAACCTGAGTCGAATGAATGTATGATCTGAAATCTTCAAGCTGCTGAACATCATTGAATATCATTCTGCATCCAGCAAAATCATGCATTGCTGATACATCTAATATCAAAGGATCACCTGCAGAATTTCTACGCTTTAGTTTATCTATTACAGTATTTCTTCTTTTAAGCCTCTGCGCAAATTCTATATAATATTCCCGTTTATTGATGTGGCCCTTGAGCCAAGCTTGAAAAGTGTTTATTACGTATCCATGCGCCGAGCGCCATTTGTCCACAAGGAGGTAATCATCGTCAGTTGCGCTGCCGGCGGAAATAGCCTGACCTGCGCGCCTCACGGCGGATTTGTTGCTTGGTGGTTCTTGATAAGCCATAACCAAGGATACTGGGTTTACTGCCTCGTTGCACCCAATAATGCGCTAATGCCTCACCAACTGCGCCGTCCAGTCTTCGCAGTTTATTCTCACCGATAAACCTCCCGCCGATGCGCCACGCGCACCACGATGATTACCACCCGCTCATCCTCGATCCGCGCTACCACGCGATAATCGCCGATCCGCCAGCGCCAATAGCCCGCATGGTCGCCGGTCAGTGGCTCCCAGAACCCGCGGATCGCCCAGCCTCTCAATAATGATACCGGCAACTCAGCACTTCCAGCGCCTGCGTCTCGCCCGATCCGCTCACCCGATAGACCAGGCGATGCTCGCCGGTGATCCGCCGTGACCACCAGCCAGTCAAATTCTGTCGCAAGGGTTCGGGTTTGCCCGTGCCACGAAAGGGATCGCGCATACATTCGCCGATCAGCGCGTTGATCCGCTCCAGCACCTTGCGATCTTCCGTCTGCCAAGCAACATAATCGCGCCAGCTGTCAGCCCGGAAGACGATCTTCACGGCGCGATCAGCTCATGCTCCTCGCCAAGCCCGGCATCGAGTTCCGCGATGCCATCCAGCAGATGCCTGGCATTGGCGGGCGACGCCAGAAGGTGCAGGGTCTCCTGCATCCCTTCCCATTCGCTCTCTGAAATCATCACCACGCCCTCGCCTTTGGGCCGCACGATCTGGATCGGCGCTCTGTCGGCAACGACCCGGTCGAGTACGGCCTTGAGGTTGGCGCGGGTTTCGGAAACGCTGACTGTCTGCATGAGAAGTATGTACCAAATTTTGTACCAAATCGCAAGATGATTGCAAACGCTATCACCCATGTTATAACCCCCGTATGAACGCACCCCTCAAAATCACCAAGATCGGCAACAGCGCCGGGGTCATCCTGCCCAAAGAGTTGCTCGCGCAGTTGCGGGTCGGGCCGGGGGACATGCTTTATGTCACGCAAGCGCCTGATGGCATCCGGCTGACCGCCGCCGACCCCGATTTCGGGGCCAAGATGGATCTGGCCGAACAGATTATGCGCGAAGATCGCGACATATTGCGCGTTCTGGCGAAGTAAGCGCGTATGGCTGATCCCGATGGGGACCGGCGCGAACCGGTCTGGATCGAAAAGTCTGTTGCGCTGGCGATTCATGACCGCCAGCTGGCCGAACATGGCGGTGGCACCGGCGTGCGTGATGACGGGTTGCTGGAATCGGGGCTGGCCCGTCCGCTCAACCAATGGGCTTATGGCGAGGATGATCCTTGTCAGCTGGCCGCGGCCTATGCGTTCGGTATCGTCCGCAACCCTTCCTTTGTCGATGGCAACAAGCGCACCGGCTGGGTGCTGGCGCGCCTGTTCCTGGCGCTCAATCAGGTGGCGTTGACCTTCGATCCGACCGACGCCACTCGCACGATGATCGCCTTTGCCGCCGGCAATCTCACCGAAACCGACCTGGCCGACTGGTTCCGCCAGCATATCGCCGCAGCCTGAAGCCCGCACCTGTCCTATTGCGCCGGTTGCTGCTAATCTCCGCCCCGGCTCCTTCCCACCGTCTGCTTTCCCTGACCCGACAGCGCACCCTCGCGTTGCTCGCCCGCTGACTTTGGATAAAATTCCCATGCGCGACATGGGCGAACTTAGCGAACTTCCGCGCCCCGATTACATCTTGCGACAATTCCCGCTGGCCCTTGCCAATATTTTGCGACAACTGCCCGCTAGAGGAGAGGCAAGATATTTGTCCGGGGGTAAATGCGTGCGCCGATCCACTTCGTTCGTCCTGTTTTCGCTGATGCTGGGGACCGCGCCCGGCGCGTTGATGGCGCAAGTTGCGCCACAGGCTGCCCCGCAAATGGACGATGGCGAGGAAATCATCGTCACCGGCCAGCCGCAACGCGGCGCGGTGCTGGGCAATATCGAACCCGAACAGCAGCTCAGCGGCGCAGATGTCCGCGCGCTGGGCGTGACCTCCATCTCCGAACTGCTCACCGAATTGTCGCCCCAGACCAACGGATCGCCGGTCGTCCTGCTCAACGGCAAGCGGATTTCCAGCTTCTCGGAAATTTCCGACCTGCCCTCCGAAGCGGTCGCGCGGGTCGATATCCTGCCCGAACAGGTCGCGCTCTCCTATGGCTATGCCCCTACGCAAAAGGTCGTCAACATCGTCCTGCGCCAGCGTTTCCGCGCCGAAAGCATCGACCTGCGCGGTGGCACCACCACCGATGGCGGGCGCGACAATGGCCAGGTGGAGGGCGGCTTCCTGCGCATCCAGGGCGACAATCGCTTCACCCTGAACGTCAAATATAGCCGCGCCGCGCAACTACTGGAAAGCGAGCGCGACATCGTCAACACCGGCACCTCCCGCGTCACCGCCACCACGCGCGGCGCGGAAATCGACCCGGCGCTCTCCGCGCTGGCAGGCGCGACTGTGACCCAGACCGGCATCCCCACCAGCGCCGCGACGGCCCTGCCGACCCTCGCCAGCTTCGTCCCCGGCGCAACCACCAGCGAAGCGATCGACCTGACCCCCTATCGCACCCTCAGCCCCGCGACCGAGAATTTCAGCGCCAACGCCACCCTCGCCCGCGCCCTGGGCGGCGTGTCGGCAACGATCAACGGACGGGTCGAACTGTCCGACAGCGATTCGCTGCAAGGCCTTTCGCGGGCTGCGCTGACACTGCCTGCGGCCAGCCCCTTCTCCCCCTTCGCCAACGACGTTGCCCTCTCGCGCTATCTGGTCCAGCCCGGCGCGCTGGGGCAGCAGGTGCGCGGGACGACGGCGCATCTGGGCGTGACGCTGAACGGGCGGCTGGGAGGCAGCTGGCAATGGTCCTTCACGGGCAATGGCGACCTGTCGATCACCCGCACCCGCACCGACCGGGGCGTTGCGACCGGCGCGATCCAGACGGCTCTCGATGCCGGCGACGCCAGCGTCAATCCCTATCCCAGCTTCGCGCCCGACCTTCTCGCCACCCGCCTGACCGACCGCGCCCACGCCAGGTCGCAAGCGGTGCAGGGCGACCTGCTGGTCAGCGGCACGCTGTTCGACCTGCCAGCGGGGCAGGCGATGACGTCCGTGCGCATCGGCGCGTCGGCCAACGGCTTTGAAAGTCGCTCCACCCGCGCCGGGATCGAAAGCCGGTCGGATTACAACCGAGAGATTGCCAGCGGCCAGGTCAGCATCGACCTGCCGCTCACCAGCCGCTCGAAGGATGTGCTGGGCGCGGTCGGCGACATTGGCGTGAACCTCAACCTCGCCGCGCAGCAGCTTTCCGACTTCGGCACCCTCTCGACGATTGGCTATGGCCTGCGCTGGCAGCCGATCAAGGCGGTGCAATTGCTGATGTCCGCCAATCAGGATCGCGCCGCGCCGACCGGCACGCAGATCACCGATCCGTTGATCGCCACCCCCAACGTCACCATATTCGACTATGCGACCGGGCAGAGCGTGTTCGTCACCCAGCTGTCGGGCGGCAATGCGACCCTGCGCGAAAGCGTGCGTGACCAGTTCCGCCTCGGCGCGACGATCAAGCCGTTCGACAAGCCCAATCTGACGCTGACCGCCACCTATCTGAACAGCCGCACGAGCAACCCCATCGCGGCCTTCCCGTCGCCCACCCCGGCGATCGAGGCGGCCTTCCCCCAGCGCTTCCTGCGCGACGCGGACGGCAATCTGCTCCAGATCGACACGCGCCCGACCAACTTCCTCCGCTCGCAAAGCGAACAGCTCCGCTGGGGCTTTGACCTGTCGATCCCGCTCAAATCGCATATCCAGAAAGTCATGGAAGCCTGGCGCGCGGCAGGGGGTAAACCGGAAGATCGACCGCCCGAATTGCAGGCGCTGTTCGGCAATCGCCAACCCCGGCCCGAAGGCGGTCGCCCGCCCGGCGAAGGCGGTGACCGCCCCCGCGGCGAGGGTGGCATGGGCGCTGGCGGTGACCGGCCGCGTGGCCCCGGCGGCGGCGGATTTGGCGGCCCGCGCGGTGCTGGCGGCGGGGGCGGGCGGTTGAGCTTCAGCCTCTATCACACCTGGCACCTGACCGAGAGCATCACCATTGCGCCTGGCGTGCCACAGCTCAACCTGCTGGATGGCGGCGCGACCGGATCGTCAGGCGGCCAGCCGCGTCATGAGCTGGAGGGGCGGATCGGCTACATGAACAATGGTATCGGCGCGCGGCTGGGTGTCGACTGGGAAAGCGGCACCCATGTCGATGGCGCACTTGGGGGTGCGTCGCGGCTCGACTTTGGCAGTCTGGCGACGGTCAATCTGCGCCTCTTCGCCAATCTGGGGCAGATGCCGCAACTGGTGAAATCCGTGCCCTTCCTGCGCGGGGCGCGGCTGTCGATCGGCATCGACAATATCTTCAACCAGCGCCGCGAGGTGACTGACGCAACCGGCATGACGCCGCTGCGCTACCAACAGGATTATCTCGACCCGCTGGGCCGCGCGGTAACGATCAGCTTCAGAAAACTCTTCTTCCCCAATTTTGCCGCCAATAATCGGCCGCGTAGTTAAATTGCTGTTAGCCACGCCTAAAGCATGGTCTCCCCCGGTCGTTATGAGGTTCATAGACGGTTCGGGGAGACGGCAAATGAAGCCTATCAGAATTGTGGTGGTCGACGATTCGCTCACCATCCGTGCGATGATCGAAACCTTGCTTGAACGCGACCGCCGGGTCGAGGTGGTGGGCATCGCCCGCGACGGGGTGGAAGCGATCGAGATGATCCGGGCCGAAAAGCCCGATGTCGTGACGCTCGATATCGCCATGCCCGGCAAGGACGGCATGACGATATTGGACGAAATCATGGACATGGAACCATGCCCGGTAATCATGCTGTCCAGTCTGATGCGCGATGGCGCGCCGATCGTCGCCGAAGCGATGGACCGGGGCGCTGCCGCCTGTTTCAACAAGGCGATGATCGTGCGGGAAGCAACGCGGTTCGTGACGCTGATCAAGAGCGTGGCACGCGGCCTCATCGAGGCGGAAGCGGAACCGGTCGCGATCGCCGCCTGATCATAGTGCGACTAACGAAATAGGGGGCAGGGGCAAATCGCTTCTGCCCCCTATTTCATGTGCCGATCAATCAGGGGTCGATGTATTGGAACTGGCCAGCGCCATGGCCTGTGCCGTGCCTGTGGCTGGCTTCACCGTGGCGTCATTGCCCGACAACATATAGGCGCTCAGCGTCGCAATGCCCAGAACCAGCGCCATGCCGATGACGGCCAACCCGTTGCGACGTCCATGTCCTTTACATCACGATCATTGCTATCCTGCATCGGCTGTCTCCATCGAGGGTATGTGCCGATCATAATCGCCGCGCAGACGCGCAGTTCCGGGATCATTTCGTGATATTTTATTGCTGGGAAGGCCCATTATGGCGTCCCGTCAGGACGCCATCGCCCTCGGCGCATTGCGCAGCGCGGCTATGTCCACAGTTCCGGCAAACTCCACGCCCATACGGTCGTCCTTCGACCAGCGGGCGGTGGCGTTGATGAACAGGCCTTCGCCCAACTCGATCGCGAACAATGTGCCCAGTGGCACGTTCCACAACCCCTCGATCAGCGCGCCGGTGGCGGAGATGTTGCGGACCCGGCCGGTATAGACATGGCCGTCATGATGCACGCCGATGGTGCGCAGCATCGTCTTGCGTTCCGGGCGGCTGGACTGGAAGCCATCAGCCGATGCGGCGGAACCGGTTGCGCGCTGGCCAGCCAGCACGTCGGCTGCGGGCATAGGGCGGCCATAGATATAGCCCTGGATATGACTGCATCCCAATTGCCGGATCAGCGCCAGTTCGTCCTGCGTTTCCGCGCCTTCGGCTGTCGTATCCATGCCCAGCGCCTCGGCCAGGCTGACGATCGCCTTGATGATCGCGCTGTTGCGGCTGCCCTTGGTCGCGGCCCCGCGCACGAAGCTCTGGTCGATCTTGATCTTGTCGAACGGCGCTTTTTTCAGATAGCCGAGCGAGGAATAGCCAGTGCCGAAATCATCGAGCGCCAGCCGCACGCCCAGCGCTTTGAGCCGCGCGAACATCGCGTCCGTGCCGTCATCATCGTTCAGGAACACGCTTTCGGTGATTTCCAGCTCCAACCGACCGGGCGCAAGCTGCGCATTGGCCAGCGCGTTCATCACCGTGGATGGAAAGCCGGGATTGGCAAATTGGGTCGGCGATACATTGACCGCGACGCGAATATCCTCCTGCCACTGGACCGCATCGCGGCAGGCGGTGCGCAGCACCCATTCGCCAATCTGCCCGATCATGCCGGTATCCTCGGCGATCGGGATGAACAGGGCGGGGGAAATCGGCCCGCGCGTGGGATGCATCCAGCGCAGCAGCGCTTCATAGCCGGTAATCTGCTCGGTCTTGGACGACACCACCGGCTGATAGACCAGATGCAAACCATCGGCGGCCAGCGCATGGCGCAAATCCTCCTCCAGCGCGCGGCGATCCTCGGCATCGGCGTGCATGTCCGACGAATAGAAACGATGGACGCCCCGGCCATTGCCCTTGGCCGCGTAGAGCGCCAGATCGGCATTGCGGATCAGCGCGTCAGCGGTCACGCCATCCTGCGGGCAGGAGGAGATGCCGATCGACACGCCGATGACGACCGCCGTGCCCTCGATCGAATAGGGCTGGGACACGGTGGCGATAATGCTCTGCGCCAGTTGCGCCAGCATTGTCTGGTCCTGATGCCCCGGCAGCAATATCTTGAATTCATCGCCGCCCTGCCGCCCGACAAGACCCAAATCGCCGACCACCCGCTGCAATCGCTGGCTGACCTGCCGCAACAGCGCGTCGCCCGCCGGATGGCCCAGCGTGTCGTTGACGCTCTTGAACCGGTCGAGGTCCAGCATCATCAGCGCGCAATCGCCTGCCTTGCCATGCCGGTCGGCCACCGCCTGCTCCAGTGAGCGCAACATCTGGATACGGTTGGCAAGGCCGGTGAGCGAATCAAACTGGGCCAGTCGCGTGACTTCCGCCTGGCTGCGGCGCATTTCGGTCAGGTCGGTGCCTGACCCGCGAAAGCCATGGAACTGGCCATATTCGTTGAACACCGGCTGTCCGGAAATGGACCACCAGCGTTCCTCTTTCGCCATCGCGGCACGGACGGAAATGTCCGAAAATCCGGTGCGCGCCGATAGGTGAAAGCCCAGCGTGCGCTCGCCATCGCCCTGCTGCTTGTCGCCGGGGCGGATGATTTCGGTGATCGGGCGGCCGATCAGCCCGCCCTTGGGCGCATCCAGCGTCTGCGCCAGCGTATCGGAAATATAGGTCAGGCACCCCTGCCGGTCGGTTTCCCAAAACCAGCCGCGCCCGGTGCGCTCATGTTCCTGCAACAGCCGGTCGGACCGCTGCGCGCGCAAATCCTGGCGATGGCGCTCGATCGCGCGTTCCCGGTCCGCCGTTGCCTGCCGCAGCGTGGCAACCGTCATGACGATGATGCAACTGACCAGCAGGCCGATCTGCGCCAGGCCCGCCTTTTCCGTGACCGACACCAGCAGTGCGCCCAGAAAATAGCTGATCCCCAGCAAGCGCCGATCGCCAAAGATGCACACCGCCAGCAGCGCGACCGCCAGTTCCGGCACCGCGGCCAGGAACAGCGAGTCCGACGATGCCTTCGGATCATGCCCCAGCCACAGGCTGAAGGTCAGCCCGGACAGGAACAGCATCGGCAGCATCAGCCAATTCTGGATATGCGGCATCCGGTCCTGAAACAGCGGCCAGCGTGGCACCACCATCAACGCGCCGTCCACCAGCAGCATTACGGTCATGATCACCGCCTGCTCGCTATCACCGGGACGATAGAAAGGGATTCCCAGCAGGGTGATGACACACAGTTTGGCCAGCAGGATCAGCGGCCACAGGCGCGCAATCTGGACAAAGGCACCGGAAATCCAGGACGCGGCAACTTCGGTCCCGCTCTCCGCCAGCCCCAGCGCAACCATGAGCGACATGGAACGAGAGGGGCTATCGGACAGGGAAGCGCGCAATGGAGACATGCGCCTTGTTTAACGTCCGTTCGTTTACGGAGGATTACTCAACACGACCAAACTATTGTGTAATTAACGGAACAATAAGTACCAAAAATTACCGGCTGCCACCTAAACTCGCATCGGCATCAATACATAGAGCGCCGGGCTACGGTCATTCTCACGGATCAACGTCGGTGCAGCAGCATCGGCCAGGTGCAGTTCCACCGTTTCACTGTCAATCTGGCCCAATATGTCGAGCAGATAGCGCGCGTTGAAACCGATGTCGAAACCCTCGCCCTGAAAAACGCCCGACACTTCTTCGGCCGCCGTGCCATTTTCGGGACTGGTGACCGACAGGGTGATCTTGTCACGGTCCAGGCTCATCTTGACCGCGCGGGTCTTTTCGGTGGCGATGGTCGCCACGCGATCCACCCCTTCCTCGAAGCTGCGCGGGTCGATCTTGAGCAGCTTGTCGTTCGCGGTCGGAATGACGCGGCTATAATCGGGGAAAGTGCCGTCGATCAGCTTGCTGGTCAGGATCGCGCTGCCCAGGCCGAAGCGGATCTTGCTGGCGGACAGTGAAATCTGCACCGACCCCTCGACCTCATCCAGCAATTTGCGCAGTTCGCCGATACATTTGCGCGGGATGATGATGCCGGGCATCCCGTCCGCGCCATCGGGGCGGGGTACGGTAACGCGCGCCAGGCGATGGCCGTCGGTCGCGGCGGCCTTCAGCACTGGCTGCCCATCATCCGACACATGGAAATAAATGCCGTTCAGATAATAGCGCGTTTCTTCGGTCGAGATCGCAAAGCGCGTCTTGTCGATGATCTGCTTGAGCGTCTCGGCGGGCAGCTCGAAACTGGTCGGCAGGTCGCCTTCCGCGATCACCGGAAAATCGTCGCGCGGCAGGGTGGACAGGTTGAAACGCGCGCGCCCGGCCTGGATCAGCATCTTGCCATCGGCCGCCGCCAGCGACACCTGGCTGCCTTCGGGCAGCTTGCGCGCAATGTCGAACAATGTGTGGGCGGAAATCGTGGTCGCGCCAGCCTGTTCCACTTGCGCGGAAATGCTTTCGACGACCTGCAGGTCCAGATCGGTCGCCATCAGCTTGATCGCGCCATCGGCTGACGCCTCGATCAGCACATTGGACAGGATCGGAATCGTATTGCGCCGCTCGACCACCGACTGGACGTGGCTCAGGCTCTTCAACAGCGTCGCGCGTTCGATGGTGGCCTTCATGTCCCTGTTCTGTCCGTTTCTTTTCTGCAAGTGGCCCGGATGCACTCGAATCCGGGTGACGATGATGGATGGTTCTTCATAACCGCTGTTGCGGCATGGGCAAGCACTCGCTCACGCTTTCCCACAGCAGGACGCTTGCAAAACGGGACAGGGTGCGCTCTGCCTTCGCGCATGAGCCGCATCGCCGCCCTTCTGATCGTCCTGCTGATGGCCGCAATGCCCGCTGCCGCGCGGGATTCGCTGGGCATGTTCGATCGCTGGGGGGCGTTCCGCGATCCTTCGACTCCGCGCTGCTACGCCATCGCCCGGCCCGCGAAACGCGACGGGCGGGTCAGTCCGGGCTTCGCCTCGGTCGGCACCTGGCCGCGGCAGAAGGTACGGGGCCAGGTCCATTTCCGCCTGAGCCGCAGCCGCGCAGACAAGGCAGTGGTGACGCTCAGTGTGGGAGAACGCCGTTACACGCTGGTCGCGGGGCGCAGCGACGCCTGGGTAGCCGACCCGCGCGGCGACGCCGCGATCATCGCCGCCATGCGATCGGCCAGCAGCATGAGCGTGCAGACCAGCGACGCGCAGGGCCGCGCCTTTGCCGACAGCTACGCCCTGCGTGGCGCGGCAACGGCGATCGACGCGGCGGCACTGGGGTGCGCGCGACTGCGGTAGAGCGGCAGCGCTTTAATAGTCGGCGAAAATCGACTATGGGCGCGATCATGCAATCAGCCGCCAACCCCATCATGCCGATTCCTGGCCTTATCGATCCTGTGCCCGTGCCGCGCGCCGTTACGCCGCGCGCGGATGGCCGCACCGACCTGCTGGGTCTCTCGCGTCCGCAGATCAAGTCCGTGCTGGAGGAAGCGGGGCTGGAAATGAAAGCGGCCAAGCTGCGCTCCAAACAGCTGTTCCACTGGCTCTATCATCGCGGTGAGACGGATTTCGAGGCCATGACCGACCTGGCCAAGCCGATGCGCGGCTGGATGGCGGAACGCTTTGTCGTCGGCCGCCCGCAGGTGGTGGAGGCGCAGGTGTCCACCGATGGCACCCGCAAATGGCTGCTCCGGTCGGACGATGGGCAGGATTATGAGATGGTGTTCATCCCCGATGCGGATCGCGGCACTTTGTGCGTATCGAGCCAGGTCGGCTGCACGCTTAATTGCCGCTTCTGCCACACCGGCACGATGCGCCTGGTCCGCAACCTGACGCCTGGCGAAATCGTGGGTCAGGTGATGCTGGCGCGCGATGCGCTGGGCGAATGGCCCAAGGGTAACATGGGCAGCGCCGCCGCCATCCCGGATGACGAGGATGAGGACGCGCCGCAATATTCGCCCGACGGGCGGATGCTGACCAACATCGTGATGATGGGCATGGGCGAACCGCTCTATAATTTCGAGCATGTCCGCGACGCGCTGAAAGTCGTGATGGATGGCGATGGCCTCGCTCTCTCGCGCCGCCGCATCACATTGTCGACCAGCGGCGTCATCCCGATGATGGCCCGCGCCAGCGAGGAAATCGGCGTCAATCTGGCCGTCTCGCTCCATGCCGTGACCAAGGAAGTGCGCGACGAGCTGGTGCCGATCAACAAGAAATATGGGATTGAGGAGCTGCTCCAGGCCTGCGCCGATTATCCCAAGGCCAGCAATGCGCGCCGTATCACCTTTGAATATGTGATGATCAGGGACAAGAATGACAGCGACGATGATGCGCGCGAACTGGTCCGCCTGATCCGCAAATATAAGCTGCCGGCCAAGGTCAACCTGATCCCGTTCAACCCCTGGCCCGGCACCGACTATGAATGTTCGACACCGGAGCGGATTCGCGCGTTCAGCAGCATCGTGTTCGAAGGCGGCATTTCCGCCCCGGTCCGCACCCCGCGCGGGCGCGATATCATGGCAGCGTGCGGCCAATTGAAATCGGCGAGCGAAAAGAAGAGTCGCGCTGAGCTGGATCGGCTGGCGGAGGAAAAGCAGGCGGCGCTGGGCTGATCCTCGCTGATGGAGACAGGATGCCACAAGCCCCGCCCGTAACGGCGGGGCTTTTCATTGGGGGGAGTGATGATGACCGATGACGAGATTGAGCGGTTGGCCACCGGCTTTTGCGCCTTCACCCTGCCGAAAGCCGAATGGACCCATGGCGCGCATTTTGCGACCGCGCTGTGGCTGATCCTCAAACGTCCCGACATCACGCCCGAACGCGACATGCCCGCCATGATCCGCGGCTATAATGAAAGCGTCGGCGGGGTGAACAGCGACACGGGCGGCTATCATGAAACCATCACCCAGGCGTCGTTGCATATGACCCGCGCGCTGCTGGCTGGTCTGCCGCAAGATGTGACGCCTGCCACCGCGCTGGCCGCGCTGATGGCATCCCCATTGGGGGACAAGGACTGGCTGTTCACTTACTGGTCACGGGACACCCTGATGTCGGTCGCGGCGCGCCGCAATTGGGTTGCGCCTGACCTGCAATCCCTGCCTGCATAGAAAAGGGGCGATCCGTTGCCGGACCGCCCTTTCCTTATTCCAAACTGGTCCTGAAGAGGATCAGAAGCGGAAACCGACGCCAACCATCGCGGCGTCACGGCCACCGATATTCTGCTCATATTCGGTGCGCTGATACTCAGCCGAGATATAGGTGTTCGGGGTCGCCGCGAATTCCAGACCGCCGCCGAAACGGACGCCCTCGAACGCTGCGCCAACGCCCAGCGTTTCGATGCGCGTGGTGGCATAGCCGACCTTGCCGAACGCCAGGATGCGCGGGGTAGCGACGAAGCCGACGCGCAGCGATGCGGCGAGATCACGGCTGATCTCCACGCCGGAATCGCCAACCGTGGTGTCGCCCAGGCTGACTTCGACGCCGCCGGTGATGCGCGGGGCGAGTGCCAGGTCATAACCGGCGGTCACGCCATAGGCGAAGCCATCCTCGTCACCGGCATTGTCATAGCCCAGCGTCACGCCAGCGCGCGGCCCGGTGAAAGGCGCAGCATCCTGAGCGAAAGCAGGGGCCGAAACGCAGGCAGCAGCAATCGCTGCGAAAATCACAGTTTTCATAAAGTCCTCGATATATATATTCATGGCCGAATAGAGAAATTCATCCGGCGTTCAGGTTCGATGCCAAGAAATCATGGATAATATAACACAACTCCTCCTGCCCATATCTCCACCTTGTCTGGGGAATATATGGCCGCGATCGGCATCGGCGTCGCGCAACCGCCATCTAGGTTGGGCATTTTGGTTTGCAAAGGGGTCAGGTCTTTATTTCAAATGATTTCAATATTCTGTTGCAAAAGTGTAACAACGACATGGGATGGCTATGCGCGCACCATCGCGAACATCCGTGGACTAGGCGGCGTGATCGGTTAGGATAGCTCGCATGGACAGTCAGACCCCGAAGGCGAACGGCACCGTCAGGCGGCACCGCCTGTCGACACGGCTGTGGCACTGGCTGAACGCGGCCTTGCTCTATGTCCTGTTCACCAGCGGGCTTGGCATCTTCAACGCCCATCCCCGCCTTTATTGGGGACAATATGGTGCGAATCTGGACGCGGCCTGGCTGGAGCTTGATCGCTTTCCCGGCTGGCTGACCCTGCCTGCGCTCTACAGCCTGGCCATGTCGCGCCACTGGCATCTGGCCGCCGCGCCGATCTTCGCCTTCGCGCTGTTATTCTATATGCTCTGGAGCCTCGCCAACCGGCACATCGTTCGCGACCTCGCTTTCCGTCGCGATGATCTTGCCCCGCGCCATATCTGGCAGGATATCAAGGATCATGCCCGGCTGCGTTTTCCCACGGGCGACGCGGCGCTGCGCTATAATGTGCTGCAAAAGGCCAGCTATATCGGCGTGATCTTCATCCTGTTGCCGCTCATCATCATGACCGGCCTGACCATGGCGCCGGGGATGAACGCGGCCTGGCCCTGGCTGGTCGATCTGTTCGGCGGGCGGCAATCGGCGCGCTCGCTCCACTTCATCGCCGCCTTTGCGCTGGTCGCCTTCTTCCTTATCCATATATTGATGGTGCTGCTGGCCGGGCCGGTGAACGAGGTGCGATCCATGATCACAGGCCGCTATCGCGTGCCGGAGGAACGGCCATGATTCTCACCCGCCGCACCCTGTTGCTGGGGGTCACCGCAACGCTGGCGGGGTGCGACCGGCTGGGGCGGCATGAAAGCGTGCGTGAAGCCCTCTTTTCGGCTGAAAATTTCCACCGCTGGGCGCAACGCAGCCTGATGGCGCGCGACGCACTGGCGCAGGAGTTTCGCCCCGACCAGATATCGCCCATCTTCCGCGCCAATGGCACCGCCAACCCTAATACGCCAGCCTATAAGGCGTTGTGGCGGGGCGGCTTTGCCGACTGGCGACTGCCGGTGACGGGGCTGGTGACGCGCCCGCTGTCCCTTTCTCTTGCGCAATTGCAGGCGATGCACCACCGCACCCAGATCACCCGCCATGATTGTGTCGAGGGCTGGAGCGCGATCGGCAAATGGCGCGGTGTGCCGCTCAAACCCATATTGGAGGCCGCCGGATTGCGCGACAGCGCCCGCTACCTCGTCTTTCGCTGCGCCGACGATATGGGCGGGGGGCGGCCCTATTATGAGAGTATCGACCTGTTCGACGCCTTCCATCCCCAGACGATCCTGGCCTATGCGCTCAACGATCGCCCCCTGACCGTTGCCAATGGCGCCCCGCTGCGGCTGCGGGTCGAACGGCAATTGGGCTATAAGCAGGCCAAATATCTGATGGGCATAGAAGCGGTCGCAACGTTTGACGGCATCGGCAAGGGGAAGGGTGGCTTCTGGGAGGATCATGCCGGATATGACTGGTATGCCGGGATTTGACCTGCGCCGTCCGGGGTGACAGATTATCGCCATGACGATGTTCGAGCGTATCCTGCGGCGACTGGTCACCCATGGCCAATTGACGATCTACACCCCGGACGGCACCCATTTCACGGTCGGCAAGGCCGACCCTGCCTTTCCCGATCTTGCGCTGCGGTTGCAGGACAAGCGGGTCGCCTTCGACATAGTGCGCGATCCGCGGCTGGGCATGGCCGAAGCCTATATTGACGGACGGGTGACGATAGAGGGTGGCGGCATCATGGAATTTCTCTCCATGCTCCGCGCCAATAATCCGTGGGAGAGCGGCCGCTCGATCGACGCGAAAAGCGCGCTGTCTCGCGGGTTTGGCAGCGCCCGGCAAAAATTGTGGCGCGCCAATCACAAGGCGCGGGCCAGGGCCAATGTCGCCCATCATTACGACCTGTCGGCTGCGCTCTACGCTCTCTTCCTCGACCGCGACCGTCAATATAGCTGCGCCTACTGGCCCGACGCCGACAATGATGCAGGCATCAGCCTGGATCAGGCGCAGGAGGACAAGAAGGCCCATATCGCCGCCAAGCTGCTGCTGAAGCCGGGCATGAAGGTGCTGGATATCGGCTGCGGCTGGGGCGGCATGGCGCTCTATCTCCACCGCACCTGCGGCGTCGATGTAACCGGCATCACTCTGTCCGAAGAACAACTCAAGATCGCGCGCCAGCGCGCCGCCGACGCGGGCGTGGCCGATCATGTCCGCTTCGAGCTGATCGACTATCGCGACATGACCGGACCGTTCGACCGGATCGTGTCGGTTGGCATGTTCGAACATGTCGGCACCGCCCATTACCGCACCTTCTTCAACACATGCCACGATCTCCTGACCGCAGATGGCGTGATGCTGGTTCACACGATTGGCCGCATGGGCGGGCCGGGGATGACCGACGCCTTCACCCAGAAATATATCTTCCCCGGCGGCTATATTCCCGCTTTGTCGGAAATGATCGCAGGCAGCGAGGGGACACGCCTGATGGTGACGGACGTGGAGGTGCTGCGCCTCCATTACGGCCTGACCATCCGCCACTGGTACAAGCGGGCAATGGCCCACCGCGCCGACATCATCGCCCTTTATGATGAGCGCTTCTTTCGCCTCTGGACCTTCTATCTGGCGGGCGCAGCGACCGTGTTCGAACATGGTGGCATGGTCAATTATCAGGTCCAATATGCCCGCAACCGCCGCACCCTGCCGATCACCCGCGACTATATGCAGGAGGCGGAGGCCGCTCTCCAGGGCCGCTGACTGGCTGAACCGCCGCTAAATGGCGCGTTCGCGGACGGTTCAGTCGGCTTGGGCCATTGTCCCCCTCATGGTCCTGCCTCTGGAGCGGCGGGACATGTGAGGAGAGAGCGACATGAACATCATCTGGAAAGGTGCCGCGGCACTCAGCCTGACTATTGCGGGCCTCAGCATGGCAGCCCCGGCACAAGCGCAATATTATGGCGGCTATCGCGATGGCTGGCGCGGCGACCGTGGCCATCACTGGAATGGTAGCCGCTGGGACAACCGGCGCTGGGACAATCGCCGCCACTGGCGCGGCGACCGGCGCGACTGGCGTTATCGCGGCTATCGCCAGCGTTGCTGGACTGAATGGCGCTATGATTATTATCGCGACCGCGACGTGCGCGTGCGCATCTGCCGCTGATCGCATGACCAGCCTGCAACCCGCTGCCGATCGGAGGCGGGTTGCAGCAGGACGGGCAAACGGCTAGGCGCGGCGCAACCTTGCAGGAAATATCTGACCATGAGCGATACGCCCCCCGATCATCTGTCCACCAACCCGCGTAGCCCCCATTTCAACATGGATGTGCTTCAGCGCGGCATCGGCATCCGCTTCAAGGGGCGTGAGCGCAATGATGTCGAGGAATATTCGATTTCCGAAGGCTGGATCCGCGTCGCCGCCGGCAAGACCCGCGATCGCCACGGCAACCCGCTGACGATCAAGCTGAGCGGCCCGGTCGAAGCCTGGTTCCAGACTCCGGCGGCAGAGTCCGAAGAAAAGCCCGCCGACGCCGAATGATCGCATCGGCGCACGTCGCACCAATCAGTTCAGCCTCGTCTCCCGCTTCACATCGGCGATGATCGCGCTCAGCGTCCGCTGCGACGGTGCGCTGTCGGCATATTCGACGATGAAGGGATCGGCCTCCAGCTTCGGGACAGGCTTGCGTTGCGGTAGCGTCGCGGGGCCGCGCGCATAGGCGGGCGCGGCCCCGCGCGTCGCCATCGCCGCAGGTAGCCGCTCCTCGTCCCATTGATCGCGATCGACACGGGCAAAGCGCACGCTGCTTCCCAGCGCCGGATCGGGCGTGAACTCGCGCAGCTTGGCCTTTGCGGGATAGATGAAGCCGAAAGTAGGGTTGGTGCGCGCGCCCATCTGCCCCGTGGGACTATGCCACACCCGCACCTGGCTCCAGTCGCCCGCATCCGACACATCGATCGCCAGCACATCTTCCTCGATTGCGCCGGGCACTGACCAGTTGGCATGGCGGATCAGCACGCGCCGGTCGTCCAGCAAGCGACTGACCACCGCGACATGCCCCAATGTCATGGGGCCTGCCGGACGAAAGGCCAGCACCGCGCCCTTCTTCGGCTTTTGCCCGCGCTTATACTGCGCCGCCGCCTGGTCCCACCAGGTCAGCGCATCGCCGCGAATCTCTACCCCCGACACGATGCGCGCATAGGGGACGCATTGCAGCGCCGTCGCACCCCATAGGGGCGCAGCGCTCAGGCCGGACAGCAGGCACATTGCCGCCCAGCGAAACTGTCGAACCATATGCGATCCCGAAACCCAAAGAATCGCCCCACCGGGACCGACCCTAGTTCCTGACCTGTTATGAAGCGGTTAAATGCTTTAGAAAGCGGAGCGGGCAGCGCCGGTAACGCTCTGGTCGGCCATGGCGACCAGCACCGGCTGGTCGATGGTCTTGGGCTGATCGGCATAGATGAAGCCGTTGGCCGGGTTGGAGCGCAGCCCCAGATTACCGATCGGGCCATACCAAACGCGCACGTCGGACCAGTCGTTGTTGGCCGACACATCGACGGCGCGGACATTGCGCTCGATGCCGCCGCGATAGGACCAGTTGGCATGGGTCAGCAGCACTTCGCGCGGGCTCACCACCTTGCTGACCATGGCGACATGGCCGACCGGCATGGCGCGGCTGGAGGCGAAAGACAGGACAGCGCCGACGCGGGGTTCATGACCACGATCATAACGGCCCTGCGCCTGGTTCCACCAGGTGTTGGCGTTGCCATGCAGCTGTATGCCGGACACCTGACGGGCAAAGGGCGCACATTGCAGCACGCTTGCGGTCGCAGGCGAAACGATCAGGAACGAGAGCGCACAAAGAGCAGCGGCGATAAGCCGTTGAAAACCAATGATCATGCGAATGCGACCCCGACCTTGTTTCAGGCTTTTTGCCCCGTTGAAAGGCTTTAGGGCAGAGCGAAGGCGCATTGAAAAGCGCGGGGCGACGAGTCGTTGCGGGGGCGGGTTATGTCGCGGAACGAAAAACATGCCCCGCCGTTACCGTCAGTCGAGTGGCCGACGATAACTCACTGAAAAGACTGGATTCTGTTCCCGTCATCCACACCTGCCCGCCCGTTTGCCCCAATCGGTCGAACAGGGCGGCCCGTCGCGACGGGTCGAGATGCGCCGCCACCTCGTCAAGCAACAGCACCGGCGGCTGGCCGCGATGCTCGGCCACCAGTGCAGCGTGAGCCAGCAGGATCGAGAGCAGAAGCGCCTTCTGCTCGCCGGTCGAACAGAGCGCGGCGGGCTGGTTCTTGGCAATGTGGATCACCGACAGGTCATGGCGATGCGGCCCGGACAGGGTTCGCCCAGCCGCCGCATCGCGACGTCGTTCCCGCCCCAGCCGCTCGGCAAGCGGCAAATCGCTGTCATCCTCCTCGCTTTCTATCGTTACCAGCGGTCGCGCAAAGGGCGCATCGGGCTGCCGCGCCAACGCCAGGTTCATCCGCGCGACCAGATCGTAGCGGGCCGCCGCCAGTGCCACGCCATGTTCGCCCATCTGCGCCTCCAGCGCGGACAGCCAGGCCGGATCGGCGCGGCGTGGATCGGCCAGCAGCCGGTTGCGCGCGCGCATCGCCGCATCATAGCGCGCGCTGTGCGCCGCATGGGCCGGGTGCAGCGCCAGCGTCAGCCGATCCAGAAAGCGCCGCCGCCCGCCGGGGCTGTCGAGAAACAGCCGGTCCATCGCCGGGGTCAGCCAGACGATCGACAGATGATCGGCCAGTGCGTTGGCGGACGATGCAACGCCGCCGATCCGCACCTGCCGCCGGTCGGGCGTGGCGGCGGCAACCCCGGTGCCCAGCACCACGCCATCCACCTCCGCCGCGATGCCGAAACCGCCCGGCCCGTCCTGCCGCGCCATCGCCCGCAACGCCGCGCCACGCAGCCCGCGTCCGGGCGCCAGCATCGACACCGCCTCCAATATATTGGTCTTGCCCGCGCCATTATCGCCGGTCAGCAGGATGAAGCCATGATCGGGTACGATCAGCGCATCCGCATGATTGCGGAAATCGCTCAAGGTCAGGCGGCCGATCATCGCCCGGCTGTAGCCGGGTCGGCGCGCGCGGGAAAGCGTTTAGCAGCGCTTGCGCGTCACCGCCGTTCCATCATTGATAATCGTCAGCGTCGCGCCATCGGCCGCCGGGCGCAGCACCAGCGTGCGCGTCCAGCTTTGCCCCTCGCCAGTAAAGGCCGCCTTGACCGACAACTGGCCGTCGGCATCGGGCGTTACTGCTTCGACCATGCCGACGCTTTCATGAAAGACCATCTGGTCCGGCAGGATGTTCAACTCCAGATCGGCCATCCGGTCTCCGCATTGATCGCTCACGCCAGTCCAGCGACCCTGCAAGGCGGCGGGGATCGGCCCGGATGCCTGCTTTTCCGGCACAGGCGACTGCGTTGGAACCGTGGCGTTCACTGGCTGCGGCTTGTCCGGCACAGGCTCCGTCCGGTCGCTGATATTCGCCACCACATTTGGCTGCACCTCCGGCTTTTCGGCAGGCTTGTCGCAGGCGGCAAGGGCGATCAGCGGTAGCAGGGCAAGGACAAGGCGCATCACAACAGAACCGGCGAGCCGTCCCCTAGTTCCTGTCCCTGATCGTGATCGACTGCCGTCGCCATGCTATTCTCTCCGCCGATGTGAAAGAGGGAGAGCATGTCATGCCGGTGCTGGGAATGGGCGGATTATTTTTTCGCGCGCGTGATCCCGACGCGCTGAACGCCTGGTATCGCACCCATTTGGGCGTGGGCGCGGGCTGTGTGTCGGATCCCGATGCCAAGCCCGACGAATGGACCTGGCGGACATTGGGCGGACCGATGGTCTTTTCTGCGTTCAAGGCGGACAGCGACTATTTCGCCGCGGACAAGGCGTTCATGATCAACCTGCGCGTGTCCGATCTCGATTCCCTTCTGGCCGGCTTGCGGGACGCTGACATTGCCGTCATCACCAATGCCGAATGGGATCATCCCGATGTCGGGCGTTTTGCCCGCATTCATGATCCCGAAGGCAATGCCATCGAATTGTGGGAGCCGCCCGCGCCCGCCGCCTGACCGTGATTTTAAGGAGCCTGATGATGAAGCGCCTGTCCCTGTTGCTTGCCGCCGCCGCTACCCTGTTGGGATCGAGCGGGGCGATGGCCGCCCTTGCCATCGGGGCCAAGGCGCCCGATTTCACCACGCGCGGCGCGCAGGCGGGCAAGACCTTCACCCTCACACTGTCGCACCAGTTGAAGCGCGGGCCGGTCGTCCTCTATTTCTTCCCCAAGGCGTTTACGCCGGGCTGTTCGGCCGAAGCGCGCGAATTTGCCGACAATATCGACAAGTTCAAGGCGGCAGGGGCCACCGTCATTGGCATGTCCGCCGACCCGGTCGATGATCTGGTCGCCTTTTCGACCAAGGAATGTGCGGGCAAATTCGCCGTTGCGTCGGCCGGGCCGGGCATCGTGTCGGGCTATGACGTGGCGCTCAAAATGCGGCCGGGCATGACCGACCGCACCTCCTACGTCATCGCCCCGTCAGGCCGCATCGCCTTCGTCCATTCCGAAATGAACTATGCCGAACATGTCAAAACCACTTTGGCAGCAGTGCAGGCGATGAAGCAGAAATAAAAAAAACGCCGTTCGTGCTGAGTGGGGACTGAGCGAAGCCGAAGGCCCGTATCGAAGCATTATGCGCTGTTCGATACGCCATTTCGACTTCGCTCAATGGCTACTCAGGACGAACGACGAACGGGGTAGTTTGCCTCCAAGGCCATTCACTCCCCCAAAAAATCCCCACCCGCAATCCGCGCCAGTCCCGCTACATCGCGCGCGTAGATATAGGTCCAGGCCTCGACCGGCCCGTCGGCCCCCTGCACCGTCACCAATGCGCGCCGATATTCATGCGGCTCCGGGAAATGCGCAGCACATTCCTCATACTCGTCCAACTGCGCCAGCAGTGCGGCCGGATCGGCTGGGGCAAACAGATCGCCCGTAACCACCCCTTCATCACCCGGCACGAAGCCCGGATACGTATCGACCCGATACAGCGCACCGCGCGCCGTCGCTCGTCCCACGATAGGCGCCACGCTGCGCAGCCATCGCGCCATCGGCCCGTCGAAACCTGCCCGCAACGTGCCATAGGCGAACAGTAAAGCGCTGCTCATGTCACGCCCATGGAAATTATCCCGATAAATGGCAAATTTCCCCAACTGATAGAAATGCCCGCAGGCATATTTCGCTTTACAGCGCCTGAAAGTCGCGAATTTCTGCGGAAAAGCAAAACTGGCACGGCTCCTGCAATCCTGTCGGGCATCAAGGCCGGATCGCCCGGCCAGCCAAAAATCAGGGAGTTTCTACCATGTCCATCGCCAAGTTCCACAGTGCCGCCGTCGCCCTTGTCGGCGCTTTCATCGTCGCCAGCCTGTTCGTCGGTGCCGCCGTGCCGGTCGTGCCGATCGCCTGATCGACCCGCATTTTTCCCCAAAATCCCAAAATCAGAAGGCCAGACTCATGAACAACAGCTTCACCCTCGACCGTCGCCACGGCAAGATCATGGGCGTGTGCGCGGGCTTGTCCAACCGCACCGGATGGGACGTCACGCTGATCCGCGTCGCCACCGTCCTGCTGACGCTGTGCGCACTCGGCCCGGTCGGCGTTGTGGCCTATCTGCTCGCTGGCTGGCTCGCGGAAGGGTAAGCTGATGGCGAGATAGCTGAAAGTCAGCGCATAATAAAAGAGCCGCCCCGGCCTATGCCATGGGCGGCTTTTTAATATCCCGACGAGTCGGGGTAGAGATGAGCGCGGATTGCGCTCAGGCGTAAAGCACCGAATAGAAGGTCAGCATCTGCACGCCGACCGCAACCACCAGCGCAGCGCCCTGAAAAGCCTGTCGCATATATAACTCCAATATGGTCATTCATTGCCGCCTCATGCGGGCGGACCGGGCCTATGCGCCCGTCATGCTATTGTAACAATCGCAAAGCGCGGCGCACCGATTGCAACAAATGCAACAGACTGTGACTATATAGCCGCACTCAATGCCAGCGCCGCGGCCGGGTTGCGCACCTTCGCGCCACTGATGAAGAAGGCATAGGCATCGCCCGTCACCGCCTGCGTCCGCAGCCATGCCGCCCGGTCCGCCAGCGCCGCCGCGCCATAGCCGGTCACCTCATCCTCCTGCGCCCGCATCAGCCGCATGTAGGAAAACCCGACGTCCGCGCCCTGAATTGCGGGATAGGTCTCATGATCCGCCAGCACGACCGCAGCACCAGCCTCCCGCGCCATCGCCAGAAAGGCAGGGTCATCGAAACTGGGGTGCCGCACCTCCAGCGCATGGCGCAGCGGTACGCCATCGACACTGGCCGGCAACAGTTCCAGGAACGCGCCGAAATCGTCGGGATCAAATGCCTTGGTCGGCATGAACTGCCACAAGATCGGCCCCAGCCGGTCGCCCAGTTCGGCAATCCCCTGTCCGACAAATTTGCCGACCGACTCGACCGCTTCCGCCAGCACCCTGCGGTTGGTGCAATAGCGCGACGCCTTGACCGCAAATTGGAAGCCATCCGGCACCGCCTTCGCCCAGCCTGCAAATGTCGCGGGTTTCTGCGTGCTATAATAGGTCGCGTTGATCTCGGTCGCGGTCAGATGTTGTCCGACATAGGCCAGTTCATCCTTCTGCCGCAGTCCGGCCGGATAGAAAGTCCCGCGCCACGGCTCGAACACCCAGCCGCCAATGCCGATCCTGATCCGCCCCGCCATCCCGACCTCCCGCGCAACATTGCGTTACCTATGTCTATCTCACTGTCGGCCTTTTCAAGCCGATCAGCCATGGCTTGACCCCGCGCGTCGGTTTCGCCGTTCCATCCATCCGCCGCGCCCGCAGGATCTGGACGGGTTTGACGATCATCTGCCCCCGCATCGGACCCGTTCCGCAACAGGTCGGCACCGCCAATATCTTTTTCACCACCGCCATCCCGCCCACGACATGGCCGAACGCGGCATAGCCGATGGACCCCTCGCGCGCGTCCATCGTCGGGGTCGCGCCAACGGTCATGAAGAAATTGCCCATCGCCGAATTGGTCCGGTTGGGCCGGGCCATGGACAGGGTGGCGTCGAGATGGCGGATGCCGGTCTGGCTGGTCGGCTCATGCACCACCGGCGGCAGCGATCGCCGCACATCCATATCGATCCCGCCTTGGATCAGCCCTTGTTTGGGATCGCTCTTGCGCCGCGCCGCGCGATAGAAAGTCACGCCATCGAACCGCCCGTCATCCACATAGGTCAGGAAATTGGCCGACGTCCGCGGGGCGCGCCTGGTATCGAGCGCGACGATGATCGTCCCCGCCGACGTCTCGATCGCCACCCGGATATAGCCGGGCGTCGGTCGGTTCGCAGGCGCCGCATGGGCAAAACTGGACGAAAGCAGGGCTGACAGGATGGCAAGGCAACGGACAAACAGACGCATCGACAGACGAACACTCGCGGCAGGGAGGGGCACGGCCCCAAAGGCTAAAGCCGCCGCACGGTTGGCGCAATTGCCCGCTGCCAGATTGGCTGTGGGTGGCAAGATTAGCATGAGGGGAAACTGGTGCCGGAGACGGAATCCAAAAAACCAAATAACGATTTGATTTCAAAATCTTCATTGCTCGTCCGGCGCAGCGAGATACCGCAAAATATACCACGAGCGTCATATGATGATTCTGAGCTTATTCTAAGCTTATAATTTCATTGAAGAATTTGGCAAGGAAGTATCCATTTCTGGCCGCCTGCATCCAAACATCGAGAAATCCTCAGGTTTTGGACGTGGGTTCGGTTCCCACTTGATTAGCTTTAGCGTTTATTTGAGGCAACAGCGACCATTCCCGGAAACTTAAGGGCCAATTTTTGCTCTCCATGTGCAGATTGTCCGGTTCCGGAGGCTCGCGACCAGTCGCAGTCATTCAAAACAGGCTACGTGAATGTCTGCTCCTTATTAAAAGCTGTCCTATCCACGCCGCGAAGAAGGAGGCTGATCCTGTATAACATTTTTGCAAAGCTGCGGTTCGTGCAACCGACAGCGGACGTCCGTTGAGGTGCAGTTGACTTAGGTTAAATTGAGACAGCGGTATGTTTCCGACGCCGATGCAGGTAAGCATTCTGATTGAAACATCCTCATTCCGGAAGACCTCCCGTGTGCGAAGCACGATTGTCATTGAGCGTCGTCAGAAGGCGGCCCTGCTGTGCTTGGTCGTGCGAGATCGCGTGATACTTGATGAAAGCGTCAAACGCTGTGGTATCGAGCGGGGGAGAATAGAGATAACCTTGTCCGACTGAGCAGCCGAGGGATTTCACAACGGAGAGCTCCGCGTCGGTCTCGATCCCTTCGGCGACGACACGGATATCCAGCACCCCGCCTAGCTTTATGATGCTCTCGACGATCACCCGCTTGGCAGGGCTGTGAACGACATCGCGCACGAAACTGCGGTCGATCTTGATCTCGGTCAGCGGAAATCGTTCCAGGTACCGCAGATTCGAGTATCCGGTACCGAAGTCGTCGATAGAGATTTCAACACCCAAGCCGCGCAGGTCGCGAAATACGCGCAGGACTTCCGCCGGCTCGGGCATCATGAGACTTTCGGTAAGCTCAAGGGTCAGCCATTCAGGACGACAGCCGGTCTCGGCGACCACCTGCTCGACAAACGCCACCATGTCCCTGCGGGTGAATTCCAGCACCGACACATTGCACGAAAAACGTATGGGTGTGCGTCGTCCGTCGTTGATGCGCATCGCCTGCTTAGCAACCGTTCGCAAAGCCCATGCTCCGATGTCCAGGATCGCGCCGGTCTCCTCGGCAACGCCAATGAACCGACTTGGAGACTGCAGCCCGAACACGCCGTGGTTCCATCGAACCAAGGCCTCGGCACCCACAATGTTTCCCGAATGCAGATCCAACTGAGGCTGATAATGCAACAGCAGTTCCTCGTTCGGAATTGCAGCCTGCAGATCATTTGCCAACCGGATGCGATTGGAGGCGTCGCGTTCGTCCGCCGCAGCAAAGCGATGCGGCGGGTGTGAAGCCATCGCTTTCGAGCGCTGCAAGGCTGCGGCAGCCTGGCGAACGAGCTGAAGTGGATCCGACCCGATCGATCCGACCGTGAAACCCGCGCCGAATTGGGTCGTCATTGCCGCGCCGGGCAGAATGAAGCGGGGCTGCAACAGGTTCAGAACATCGTCGACCAAGTCCGCGGCGCGTTGGGCATCGCCAAGCTCGAAGGCAAGCGTGAAGCTGTTTGTGCCCACGCGCGCCAAGGCTACCGATGGCAACGTTGCGAGGCGCCCAGCGACCGCTCGCAAGAGCGCATCACCGATATCATAGCCGAAGCCATTGTTGACATCGTGAAACCGCATGATGTCGAGCTTGAGCAGCAGCACCACGAATCCTGCGGGAACGCTTATCGACGCCAGCCGATCAAGCAGGCCGTAGCGGTCGAGCAGACCGGTCAGGCGATCAACGCCTGACGCGTAGGTGACATCGCGGATCAGGCCGGCGCAGTGCGTGATCTGCCCGGATGCATCCCGATGCGGCACCAGTCGCAGCGCGTTACGGAACATCGTGCCGTCGCGCTTGTAGTTGCGCAGCGTCACAGAACAGGCGCGACCTTCGGTCAGGGCAGCTCGGATTTCGGCGATTTCGGGCTGCAGGCGGTCGCTGCCTTGAAGGTAGCGGCAATTCTTGCCGATGGCCTCAGCTGCAGTATAGCCGGTAATCGCTTCGAACGCGGCGTTGACCTTGATGATGGGGTGCCCACGCTGACGCATGTCCGCGACCACCACGCCATCACCGACGTGGTCCAGGGCCAACCCATATGCAGCCAAAATGGAATCGGAATCGTCCGATGGCCGGTTCAGGCAGTCCCATTGCTTGGGCCTGAATCCACAATCCCCCTGCGGTGGGCCCTTATTGTCGTCTCGGTCATGCGCCACGGCACGACCAGGGATCGCCGCCGATACCGTTGAAAAATCCGGTCCGGTCCGGTTGGTATTTGCGCTAAAAGCAGAGCGATCATTTCGCATTGTCTGGCCTCCAGGTTCGACAATGCGAACCCCCAGCCGAACCTTCAATGACCGCAGAGCGACGCTTCAGGACAAATCGGCGGCACTTTCGTCTTTGGCCGCCACGCCAGACCCGGCAGTCTGAAATCGCTGGCGATATTCTGTCGGGGTGACACCGATCCGGCGCACAAAAGCGCGCCTCAGGGTTGTCGTCGATCCAAATCCAGCGGCATATGCGATCGTCTTGAGCGGCGCGCTACTGTCTTCCAGCAAACGCCGGGCAATGTCGATTCTCGTCAGTTCGACATAGGTAGCTGCGCTCGAGCCCAGCTCGGCGTGGAAAAGCCGTGACAGCTGGCGCGGTCCCACCCTTGCTACCTCGGCGAGCGCTTCGAGGGCCAGTTCCCCGCGGGGATATTCGAGGATGTGCAGCTTGATCCGGTCGATCGGACTGCTCGTGGCTGATTGAGCGGTCAGGGCATCGCTGAACTGCGACTGACCCCCCGGGCGTTTGAGAAAGACGACGAGGCGGCGTGCCACCCAGAGCGCGAGCGCCCGGCCATGGTCCTCTTCGATCAGGGCAAACGTCAGATCTATCGCGGCCGTCACCCCGGCTGAACTGAACACGGGTCCGTCGCGGACGAAGATCTGGTCGGGCTCCACCTCGATGGCGGGAAAGTCGGTCGCCAGACGATCCGCATATTCCCAATGCGTCGTGGCACGGCGTCCTGCCAGCAATCCTGCGTGCGCGAGCAGGAAAGCACCGGTACAGGTCGATCCATAGCGCCGGGAGTGCCGGGCCTGATCCTGCAGCCATCGCATTGCGGGGCCGCTCGGGCGCGTCGGCAACCCATAAGGCCCGGTGACGATCAGCGTGTCGCAGGTCGGCGCCGCAGTGTCGATGCTGGCATCAGCCACATATTTTACGCCAGAAGCGGTGGCTGCAACGCCCCCATGCTCGGTTACGAGCTCGACAGTGTAATGCGGTCCTGACCCGATCTTGCAATTGGCTTCGAACAGCGCATCGCGAATACCGGCGATTTCGAGCAGGTGCACCTTGGAGGGCGCAAATATGGTGATATGGATGGCCTGTACTCCGCTCAGCGACAGCACTAGGCCATGGCCCATGCCGTATACGCCCCTGCGCGCCGAACACAAAGCGCGTCGCGAATGCGGTCGGCGGTCGCGTGCGACGCTGCTGACCGAGTCGTTGCCAAGCGGCAGGATGATCCCCACATACGCTGTGAGGCTGGCCAGCCAGTAAGAGGTCTCCTGGCTGTCCGGCGATGATAGCATTCCAAGGGGCGGCGAAGACGCGCTAATCTTGTTTCACAAGGTCAGATAGAGAGGCGCGGCCAGAACCATCTGGGGTCCGGTGTTCGGTCAGCGCCCAGTTCACAACGAGGAGACGCTACAATGGCGAACGGCTGGGCGCGCGATGGTGCGATTCAAGATCAAATCGACGATACGGTTAAGGACGCGGTGCTCAGCGCGCGGTCACGCTTGCCGATTGGCGATGGCACCGAATACTGTGACGACTGCGGAGAGGAGATTCCAAAGGCGCGTCGCGCGGCGCTGGCTGGCATTCGTACGTGCATCTCCTGCCAGTCTATGCGTGACCGGCAGATGCGAACTGCAGGAATCAACCGGAGAGGCAGTAAAGACAGTCAGTTGCGCTGATCGAGAAACGCGAACTGACCACGCAGACATAGAGGGCGCCGGCGGCAACCGACCCTGACCCAGTCGTTCGCGGTTCCAAATTGAATTTCTGGCTACGCCTGAAGCCGCCACGCCCCTTTCCCGATAGCACATCGGCGGCACTTTTGACCAACTTATGGGTCGAGGTTGACCGGCCCTGCGCCACGCCCAATTGCTCGGTGGGCCGGTACATAGAAGGGTAAAAAACTCTATCCGGGGATGTGGATCCCGCAAAGCTTGTTGCCGTCGGGATCGCGCACGTAAGTCAGGTGGATAGTTCCCATCGCGGACTCCCGCGGGCCAGGAGCGTCTTCGATTGACGTCCCGCCGTTGGCTACGGCTACATCATGAAATTGCTGAACTTGCTCGGGCGAATTGCACGAGAAAGCAACGGTGCTCCCGTTCGCCACGGTGGCAGGTTCATCGTTGATCGGCTGGGTGACGATGAAGTTGGTTCCGCCCTGGTTCGGGTAGAAGAGGCGCGTATGTCCGCTTCCAGCGATGTTGATCATCGGCTCTGGCACACCCAGAACACCCAAAACCGCGTTGTAGAACCGCCGCGATCGCTCGATGTCATTGGAGCCTACCATCGTGTGGAATAACAATTTCTCTCTCCCTATCGTTACGAGGACGCTTGTGGAGGCAGTGTGGGATCGGAGCAAGCGACCAGTTGCGTTCTCAGCCAATTTAGAAAGCCTATCCGATCGCGCTTAGTTGGCCAGTCGGGGAAGGACCGGACGTCGGGTATTGGCGAGCTCCGCCGTTAGACACCTTACGTCGGAACGGCAGGAAAGTCCCAAGCGCCGCGAAGTTGGCCCCTCGCCGAAGGCGAGGAGCCGATTGGTCAAATTTCGGTATTCTCGGCGAGGGCAAGCGCATCTTCCACGTCAATCCCGAGATAGCGCACCGTATTCTCGATCTTGCTATGCCCGAGAAGGATCTGGACGGCACGAAGGTTTCCGGTTGCCCTGTAGATGATCGATGCCTTCGTTCGCCGAAGTGAGTGCGTGCCATAGTCGCTTCGCATCAGACCGACCCCTGTCACCCATTCATCGACGAGCCGGGCGTACTGGCGGGTGCTAAGATGCCCATTATGGTCAACCCGGCTGGGAAAGACGTAGTCGTCGACCGTGCCACCCCGCCGATCGAGCCAGGCCAGCAGGCTAGCCCGAGCGTCGGGGAGCAGTTCAAACTGAACGGGTCGACCTGTTTTCTGCTGCATGACGATCGCACGCGTTCGAATCTGCCCGCCGCTGACGATGTCGCCGATCTTCATCTGCACCAGGTCACAGCCGCGAAGTTTGCTGTCGATCGCCAGGTCAAATAGCGCCCGATCTCGCAAGCGGCGGCGTTGATTGAGGTAGAACCGGATCTCCCAAATTTGCTTCGGTTTCAGCGCGCGCTTCGCGCCGACGGTTCTTCCCGCATTCCATACGGGGCGTTTGGTGGTGGTGGGTTCAGTTTCAGGCATCTCCATGATCATTCTCCGATGGCCAGAGTGGCCTTCCGGAGAACGCTTTGGCGTCGGATAAGCAGGAAGGCCCCGAAGCGCCTGTCGACCAACTCAAGCCGTTCCGTCACCACGGCAAAAGTGTCCGGTCGCGCCGAAACCAGTCATACACTTAGCATCGCTTGTCCCGAGCAGCGGCTTGCCAGAATATAAAGAATCATCGCTCGACGCTTGCCGCAGCTTACTTCGCAAGCGCGACCTGGAACTCTGCAGGAGTTGGCGTTTTCTCGAAAGCGGGGGATTTATCGGGCAAAGTCACCCAAGGCTGGGCGCTGCTGGTCCAGATATGAATGGCGGGCACAACCTCGTTGCTGCGGTCGAGCGTTCCCGCGCGCAGGATGATCATGCCCGGAACTGCGCTGTTGCGGTTGGCGATGCGTGTCATGCACCGGGCGCATCCGAGATGCTCGGACGGCATCTGCTCCACATCGTCCAAACGGAAGCGATGCGCGCCCGGGTCCAGCGAAAGGATTGCTTCGGGTAGCATCGCGTGGAGCGCGAAGGCGCTGCCGCTCCATGTCTGGCAGTCCCGGCAATGACAGGCATAGACCAGCGGCAGGGCGTCTAGGGCGATATCGTATCGGATCGTGCCGCAGCGGCACCCTCCCGTTATCGGCATGGGCATTCCTTGTTCCGAAGTGTGAGTGGCAGGCAGTTGCATGTCCCGCTTACAGGCGATACTCGTCCGATCAAACCGCGATGCCCTTAACGGCGGCGGCGAGCGGTTCGAGCGCCTGTATCGCCGCTTCATTCGGGCGCATCAGGGCTGCGGCCAGGTTTTCTTCGAGACGCGCGCGCTTGCGAGTACCCGGAATGGGCACGCAGGCGACGCCGAGTTCAGTCGCCCGGGCATAGAGCCACGCCAGCGCGAGTTGCGCCGGGGTGGCCCCCATGTCGGTGGCGATCCCCTCGATCCGTTCGACGAGCCGGGCATTCGCATCGACATTCTCCGCCGAGAAGCGCGGGAAATTCTGGCGCGCATCGTCCGCCCTCAATGCGGCGCCGAAGGCCCGCCCGGTCAGCATCCCGCGTCCCAGCGGTGAATAGGGTACGACCGTCACTCCGAGCTGCGCCGCTGCCGGGATCACTTCGCGTTCGATGTCGCGCGTGAATATCGACCATTCCGATTGCAGCGCCGCGATCGGATGCAGGGCATGCGCCGCACGCAATTCGGCCCCATCGACTGCGCAGAGTCCCAGCCAACGGACCTTTCCTTCGGCGACGAGGTCGGCCATCGTGCCGATGCTGTCCTCCAGCGGCACCGCAGGGTCACGCCGATGCATATAGTAGAGGTCAATGGTGTCGACGCCGAGCCGTCGGAGCGAGCGCTCAGCCGCCGCGCGGATGAATTCGGGCCGGTTGTCGAGGCTCCAGTCGTCTGGACGCTCGGGCGAGCGGGCGTAGCCGAACTTGGTGGCGATCAACACGCGGTCCCGGTGCGCCCGTACGAAGGGCGAAAGAAACGTCTCGTTGGCCCCCATGCCATACATGTCGGCGGTGTCGAACAGGGTGACGCCCAATTCCAGGGCGCGCTCCAGCGTGGCGCGTGATTCAACCTCGTCGGTCTCACCGTAGAATTCGCTCATGCCCATGCAGCCGAGACCTTGGACGCCGATGAGGGGGCCGTCCTGGCCGAGTGGAACCTGCGGGAGTGGAGAGGAAAGGCCGGTCATTTTATGTCTCCAGTTTCTGACAGGCCAGCCCTATAACCGTGGACTTTAGTCAATGGTCAAGAGCTTTTCCGCGATGCTGATTTCCCAGTTTTCCAAAGCGACCGGCTTGTCGCTCGACACGATTCGCTTCTACGTCCGCAAGGGGCTGCTGAACCCAGGGCGGAACGGCAAAGGCGGTACGAACCCCTATCAGGTTTTCGGCGCGCAGGATGTCACGGCGGCGCGGATGATTCGGCTGCAGCAATCGCTGGGCTACTCGCTGCGGGAAATCGCAGCACTGGGTGCCGAGTACCGTGCGGGTGAGGACTCGCCTGCACGGACCGCAGCAGTGTTGAGGGCGCAGATGGCGAAACTCGAGGAGCGGCGTTCCGAACTCGAGTCAGCCCTCGACTTTCTTGGCAGGAAGCTCGCATGGGTGGAGGCGGGCCAGCCCAAGGATGCTCCGAGTTGGGAGAATTTCATCTGCTGACCTTCTGGCAGCAATAATGAACTTTACTTCTGCCCGCGTCGGGAAACGACATTTGGCAATCGGACCAGGGGGGCAGGGAAGTTCCTGCGATTAGGTGATCGCTCCCTGCGGCAGGCGACCAGAATGCATCGTTCACTCATTGAGTTTTGGACGGCAGCTGCCACCGGAACCAGCCACTCGCGCGGCGCAAAGCCGACCAACAGGTATGCGCCCGAATTCCAGACCTTGAACACTATAGCCGATATTCCTGAAAACGGCCGTTCGCTCAGCCCGCAAAGCGACCAACTTGTAAGCGCGGCCATCCGGGACCTGTGATATTTAGACTTTGGTGCTTGCATCAGACGTGCCTTGATCTGAAGCAACATGAGCGGACTTGCGACATAACAAAAAGCGTGGTTTCTTCGTGCATGGCGGATAGCGAAAAGGTCGTGTCCCACGGGGTGGTGTAGGAACCGTCGATCCACGGCAGGATCGGGTTCGGGTCAGGCGGCCAGAGCTGGCAGGCTGACGATTGGGTTATGGCTCACCGAGCCGATTGTTTCCAG
>NZ_QVRA01000033.1 GCF_003591655.1 Sphingobium terrigena | reverse complement strand
GATCCTGTGCGCCGGCGTGACGGTCTACAAGGGGCTGAAGGTCACGGACACACGGCCCGGCAATTGGGTGGCGATCTCGGGCATCGGCGGTCTCGGGCATATGGCCGTGCAATATGCCAAGGCGATGGGGCTCAATGTCGTGGCCGTCGATATCGACGACGCCAAGCTCGCGCTCGCGGAGCGACTGGGCGCAGATCTCTCCGTCAACGCGCGCAACGTCGACCCCGCGGCATTCATCAAGAAGGAGATCGGGGGCGCCCATGGCGCACTTGTCACCGCCGTGTCGCCGATCGCATTCAAGCAGGCACTCGGCATGGTCAGGCGGGGCGGCACGGTGGCGTTGAACGGGCTTCCGCCAGGCGACTTTCCGCTGTCGATCTTCGACACGGTCCTCAACGGGATCACCGTTCGCGGCTCCATTGTCGGCACTCGCCTCGATCTGCAGGAAGCCCTTGATTTTGCCGCCGAGGGCAAGGTTCACGCGACCGTCACGACGGACACGCTGGAGAATATCAACGACATCTTCGCGCGCATGCATCATGGCGAAATCGAAGGCCGGATCGTGATCGACTTCGAGGGCGGCGCCCAGTGACGGCGCGCTCGCTCAAAGCCTGCGCGGAACAACCGCTCTCGCATCGAGTTAGCCTCGGCTCTCGACGTCGGCGGGTCACGTGCCGCGACCCCGGGGCGAGTTTTCTCGTACCGTGGGACCGGCACAAAGCGGTCATAGATCTCCTTGGTCGCGGCAGCGCCCTGGGTGGAGACCGGCCGGCATGACCGAACGCGCCAAGCTCACCTTTTACGACCGCGTGCTTCGACCCGATCCATCACGCACTGTCGTCCGGCCATTTGAGCCGAGTTACCCCAGAGGCTTCGACGACGGTCCATCCCGCACGCAGGAGACAGTCGACCTGATCATGGGTCTCGACGAGGCTGAGTTGGCCCGCCAGTTGAAAGGCGTGACGCTGTCGCTGGACGAGAACCATCGTGATGTTGATGCCATGCTGCTTCGCCAATTCGACGATATCGCCGGTCGGATTAAAGGCGCTGATCGGACGAACGCTGCGCAACGACGATTGATCGGTGCCTATTGCAGCGAGGAATTTGCATATGAGGCGGCCGCCTTGTTCAATCCAAGCGCGGTACTCCATCCCGACCAGTCGGGTCTTGCCGAAGGCACCATCCGTTTCGTGATCTCGTTGCGGGGAATTGGCGAGGGACATGTGTCGTCCGTGACGTTCCGCACTGGCACCTGGACGCCGGGAGGAGCGCTCGTCGTCGATGATGCCAGTCCGACATCGGTAGCGCCCCTTATCGATACCTGTCCGAGAGGTGAGGGCGTAGCGGCGCGCCTTTGCTGCGCTGGTGGCAGGTCGATTTCGGAGACCGTGCTGTTCCCGGTACTGCCAAGCCAAACGCAAGGCATCGAAGATACGCGCCTCGTCCGCTTCTGCGAAGATGACGGCAGCATGATCTATCATGGAACCTATACCGCGTTCGGCGGGGGCCAAGTGCGATCGGAATTGCTGACGACGTCCGATTTTCGGTCGTTCGACATGCGCGTTCTGAGCGGTCGCGCCTCGAGCGGAAAGGGTATGGCCCTCTTTCCGCGGCGCATCGCGGGCAAGTACGCAATGCTTGGGCGTCAGGACAGCAAGAACATCTGGCTACATTTTTCCGATGAGCTGCTGAACTGGGAAGGGGGCGAAAAGCTCATTACGCCAAAGTTCCCCTGGGAATTCGTGCAGGTGGGAAATTGCGGGTCGCCGATCGAGCTCGACGAAGGCTGGCTGGTGATGACCCACGGTGTCGGCACGGTGCGAAACTACTGCATCGGCGCGTGTCTGCTCGACAAAAACGACCCATCGAAGCTGCTGGCCCGCACGCCGCGCCCGGTGCTCTTCCCCAGTCCCCACGAGCGAGACGGTTACGTGCCCAACGTCGTCTACAGTTGCGGTGCGATTGTTCAGGGTCGGACGATGTTGCTCCCTTATGGCGTGGCGGACAGCTTTACTGCCTTCGCTACGGCATCGATCGACAATCTCCTCGATGTGATGGAGTAGGTCACTTTGGCTCACAGGGAATAGTCGGCCGCCGGGTGGAGAATTCTTGTTCCGGCCGGCGTGAGACGCGCCCGGGCGGCGGGTCATCTCGCACCTGTGGTTATTGCTCGGCCAGAGCGGGATCAGGCGCGAGGCAAGCGAGGATTGCCATGATCGCGGTTCGGGTCTCCGCCACGTCTCGCACGGGGATTACGTCGATTCCGGCTGCGCGAACGGGATCGTCATTGCCACCGGGATAGATCGCGTCCCCCATGAACAGCATGGCCGACTGCGGAATGCCGGATTCCTCGGAAAGACGGCGCATTCCGTAGGCCTTGTCGATACCTTGGCGAGTAATGTCGATGGAGGTTGATCCTCCCACGTTGACGGACAATTCCGGCAGTCGTGATCGAAGCGCCGCCTGCAGTGCCTTGCGCTTGGCGAAGTCGGGATCCCACGCTTTCTTTGCATCGAGCGGCGCCTCCTGTCCAAGTCCAGAGAAAGTAATCTGGCTTCCGCGGTCCTCGATCCGCTCGCCCCATATCTTCTCGTGCGCCAGGTCCATCTCGTCCAGAGCCTGTTCAAACGCGCGCAGAATGCGCTGGCGTTCGTCGGGGTCGAACACATCAGCATAGACTGGTTTCCAGCTGCTCTCGAAACGGTAGAGTTTGGTGCCCGTCGTCGGCATAATGAAGAGCTGCCGGAGGTTGGCACTGCTCGGCAGCAGCGACACGACTTGCGCTTCGAACTGCGGCCAGTCGCCACCGGAGATAACCGCGACGCCGACGAGATCGAGCAGCGCGGCAAGCAACTCGACCATATTCTGGTCGATCGGCTGCTTGCTTTCAGCCAGCGTGCCGTCGAGATCGAAGGCGAAAAGTCGCTTCATCGGTGGACTCCAATCAGGGTGCGGTCGCTCGGCAGGTAGGCGGCGCTAAGGCACGATCGCCGGCTCTGGTGGATCTCCGAACGCGATGCGCCTTTCCAAGATGCCGCAGCGGATCCGCCTTTGGCCCGGCTCGTGCGGCGCTGCACATTTTTTGCGCGCCACCTCGTCGCGCACATCGATGGCGCGACCGACAATGGCTGGATCATCTCGCAGCCTCCGTCTGGATGATATTGTCTATCGCCTGGGCAGCGCCGTCCTCCTCGTTCGACACAGTCACCTGGTCAGCGGCTGAGCGGACCGCGTCGGGACCCTGTCCCATCGCAATTGAGAGGCCAGCGCGCGCGAACATTGGAAGGTCATTGCGCTCGTCCCCCAAGACGGCAACGTTGGCGAGCGGCACTCCGATCGCGGCTGCCAGGGCGGCGACGCCATCACCTTTGTTGGCCTGGGCGGCGGTAATGTCGAGATAGTAAGGCTGTGAACGGCCGACAGTCGCAGAGCGTCCGAGCGCTGCCGCGATATCGCCGTCAAGTCGCGCGAGGAGTGCTTGGTCGTTGCTGACGCCGACGATCTTGTCAGTGTGTGCGAGCAATCCCGCGAAGTTGTCCCTGATTATCGGCTCGATGTTTGCCGCGCGGCGCTCGCGCGGAACGTACACATCGTCGGCCGCGCGTGCGTACCAGAGGCCGCCCGTGAACAGCCAGGGCGTGACGGCTGGGTGCTCGAGCAGGGCGAGCGTCCGCGCGGCGCACTCGGGATCGAGTTGGTCGGCCGAGATGACAGCCCCATCCGTCTCGACGATCGTGCCGCCATTGAAAGCGCCGATGACGCCCGGGAGTTCCAGCCGTCTCGCGATCCAAAGCATGCCGCTGGGCGGGCGAGCACTGATCAGGCTCACCGCAATACCAGCTGCTCTGGCGCGTCCAACTGCAGAGATGACGCCTTCGGAGAGGCTTTTGTCCTGGCGGACGAGCGTGCCATCTATATCGGAGACGATCAGGCGAATAGGGCTGCTCATCCCAGGTGATGCCAGCGTCGATGCGAGCGGTGCATCAGCGCATCCGCACTTTCTGGGCCGGCGCTGCCTGCGGCATAGTCCTCGGGAGTGCCCTGCGTCCACAGATCGAGGAGCGGCTGCACAGCGCGCCAGCCACCTTCGATTTGCGCGGCGCGCTGAAACAGCGTCTGGTCGCCGGATTGCACGTCATACAGCAAAGTTTCGTAGCCGGTCTGGTGGCCAACGTCGAAATGGTCACGGTAGCGGAAATCCATTGCCACTGGCGCAGTGTTCACGACGAGCCCAGGCCGCTTGACCACAAACTCGAGGCTGATGCCCTCGTCGGGCTGGATTTGCACCACAAGACGGTTGGGGGGCAGCCGGTCCACCACCGTCTCCTGGAAAAGCGCCAGCGGCACGTCGCGGAATTGGACGACGATCTCGGTATCACGGGTCGCCAGCGCCTTCCCGGTGCGTAGATAAAAGGGCACGCCCGACCACCGCCATGTCTCTACGTGCAACTTGAGTGCGGCGAAGGTCTCCGTGCGGCTGGCAGGGTCCACGTCGGGCTCGTCGAGATAGGCGGGAACGGCCTTGCCAGCGACTGAGCCCGAGCAATAGCGCCCGCGAATGGCCTCGGCCGGGTCGATCGGCAGGATGGCGGCAATCACCTTCTCCTTCTCCGTGCGGATCGCATCGGCATCGAAGCTGATCGGGGGCTCCATCGCTATCATCGCCAGTAGCTGGAAGAGATGATTGGGAACCATGTCCCGCAATGCGCCGGTGGCGTCGTAGAATCTGCCGCGGGTGCCGACGGTCACTGCCTCGGCCGCCGTTATCTGGACATGGTCAACGTAGCGGTTGTTCCAGACGGCCTCCATCATGGTGTTGCCGAAGCGTGTGACCATGATGTTCTGCACGGTCTCCTTCCCAAGGAAATGATCGATCCGGTAGATCTGGGACTCGCTGGCGCGGGAAAGGATTTGCCGGTTCAGCGCCTGCGCGGAGACAAGGTCGGTCCCGAACGGTTTTTCGATCACGACGCGGCGGAAACCATCGGTCTCGGTGAGCAGTCCTGCATCGCCGAGCTGATTGACGACGGTCCCGAAGAAAGTCGGCGCGGTGGCGAGGTAGAATATCGCGTTGCCGGCGAGTTGGCGGCCGAGACCCTGATACATTGCCGGGTCGGCGAAATCGCCTTTCAAATAGCGGATACGACTGCGGAGCCATTGCCAGTTGGCATCGTCCTCCACGCCTTCGTCAAGCGCCGCGCGCAGCTGTTCGTCGTCGATGTCATGATGGCTGACACCGACGAGCGCCAAATCCTCCTTCAGCAAGTCGGCCCGAGCGAGGTTGACGAGCGCGGGTATCAGCAAGCGGCGGGCGAGGTCTCCGAGTGCGCCGAAGATAACGAAGGTGGCAGAGGGCGCAGTCGGAGCATCGCTCATTGCGGCATCTCGACATGGCCACCGAAGCCGAACCGCATCGCCGAGAGCAGCTTGTCGCCGAACGTTGTGTCGACGCGGCTGCGGTAGCGCGCGAACAGTGCCGCTGAGAGCACGTAGGCAGGGACTGCCTCCTCCATTGCCGCCTCGATCGTCCAGTGACCCTCGCCGGAATCCGCGACCTGGCCGGAGAATTGTTCCAGCATTTGGTCCTTCGCGAGCGCCGTTGCGGTCAGATCGAGCAACCACGAGGAGATGACGCTTCCGCGACGCCAAACTTCGGCGATGTCCGTCAGGTTGAGGTCGAAGCGCTCGTCTTCCGGCAGCTTGGCCGATGACTTGCCCTTCAGGATGTCGAACCCCTCAGCATAGGCCTGCATCAAGCCATATTCGATGCCGTTGTGCACCATCTTGACGAAATGGCCCGAGCCGGCGGGACCGGTGTGGATATAGCCCTTCTCGGCACGGGCATCCTCGTTGGGATCGCCGCGATCCGGCGTGCGTGCGATCGTCCCGAAGCCTGGTGCCAGGGCCTCGAAGAGAGGATCGAGACTGACGAGCGTCGCAGCATCGCCTCCGATCATCATGCAATAGCCTCGGTCGAGGCCCCACACGCCGCCTGAGGTGCCCACATCGACATAGTGGAGCCCCTTCATGGCGCACAGCTTCGCCCGGCGGATGTCGTCCTTGTAGAAGCTGTTGCCGCCGTCGATGATTATGTCGCCTGGGGAGGCGAGGCCCATCAGCGTCTCGATCGTGCTCTCCGTCGGCGGTCCGGCTGGCAGCATCACCCAGAAGATGCGCGGCCCCTCCAGCGTGGCTGCGACCTCCTCAAGCGAAGCGGCGGGGGTCGCGCCTTCGCCGGCCAGCATGGCCACCAGCGGCGGGTTCCGATCATAGGCGACGATCTCGTGACCGCCGCGCATCAGACGGCGCGCGATATTGGCACCCATCCTGCCGAGGCCGATCATCGCTATACGCATCTGCTCATGCCTCAGCTTTCTGTACGGCATCCATCGCCAACGGACCGATGGAGTCGGTCGCGGACCTTTTGAGCGCTCGGGCCTTTTCAGCCGGCTGAGCCGATACCGTCGTCATGGATTTGGGCATCCACAGGAAAGCTGAGCTTCTGGGCGGTCTTCGGGAAGACCTGTTCGGACCCCGTTGGGTACCCGCCTGAGAGGCTTAGTACCGGCCGCGCAGAGTTCGACTACGCGTGCCGCTCTGCTCGACGAGCTATCCTGTTCGGCCGTGCTCAGGATCGCGGTCAGTGCGGAAAGATATGCGAGCGTCGATTCAGCGCCTTGGTTGGCATTGCGCCGGTCTGGATGGAGACCATCGAAGCAGGCGCCTCGTTCGACGTCCACGACGGGGATGCCAAGGTCGTTTGCCCCGAGAAACCAATTGAAGGCCCGGCGCGCTTCGCGCTTCCACCGGACGTCGCTGGTGACTCGGGCCGCGGTAAGGCATGCGCTCACCGCTGCACAAGCCTCGAGAGGCTGCTGGTCGAACGGCTGCGGGCGCCGCCTGTCGCTTCCAAATGTTTCGGTTCCGATCGGCCGAAAGTGCCCAGCTTCAGCCGTCTGCAGCGTCATCAGCCAGCGCAGCGTATCGAGGCCGGCATCAAGGTGAGACTCGTTGCCAGTGTCATGGCCGCTTTCGATGAGAGCTTCACACAATCGGGCATTGTCATAGCCGAGCCTGTCTTCGAACCAGATCCAGTCGGGCGCGGCGGCGTCAGACCAACGTTGGAACAAGCGATTGGACAGTTCTCCTCGCAGCTGTTCCAGATTGCGATGGCCCGGGAAGCGCCGGAGAAGCTTTGAGATGCCGAGCAGCCCGTAGGCCCAGGCACGCGGCGTGGTCAGCGCTACCAACGCCGGCGCCATCTCCAGCAAGCGCGCGGCGGCCCATCCGTCCAGGAATCGATCGTCTTTTCGCATTGCGACCGCCCCCAGCGCCCAGACCGTGCGGCCATGCGCGTCGTCGGCTCCCGCATCGTCGAGCCATGTGCGGTCGAACCCCATGAAATTGTGGACGCGGTTATCCTTTGGCGACCAGGCGTGCTCAACGAATGCGGCATATGTCAACGCAAGCTGCTCCTCGTGTGGAGTAAGAGAACGCAGCGTCGATAGTTCGGAGAGAAGCAACAGCGCGCGCGCGTTGTCATCGAGGCAATAGCCGTGTCTCCGGTCCGGAACCGCGAATTTTGTGTGCTGGGTTACGCCGACCATGTCGGTAAGAGCGGCGAGATGGTCCGTGTTTATCGGTGGAAGCGCCCTGTTCCAGGCTTCGTCATTTACAGGACGTATAGCCCGAGAAGCGCCGGAGCGTCTTTCAAATCGGACATCGGAGAAGACTTTCAGGTACTGCTTCGCCACGCTCGACCAGATCATCGCGCGACCGCGCTCGTACGCGCGGGTTCTAATCTCGCTACGCGACGCGCCATCGACGATCAATCGAGCGACGGCAGCTCCGAGTGCATCCGGTTCCGAAAAAGGCACCAGCACGCCACAATGGTCGGCGAGCAGTTCCTGCGCATACCAGAAGGGCGTGGAGACGACCGCTTTACCAAGGGCAACAGCGTAAGCGAGCGTTCCTGAAACGATCTGCGCTTCATTGGGGTAAGGCGATAGGTAGATATCGCATGCAGCCAAATGGTCGAGCAGCTCATCCAGTGAGAGATAACGGTCGACAAAGCAAATATTCTCGATGACGCCGAGTTCGGTTGCGAGTGCAACGAGGCTATCGCGATAGCGTTCGCCTTCATCCCTAACGAGGTTGGGGTGGGTCGCGCCGACAATCATATAGAGCAGATTGGGATGGTCGCGAACGAGTGCCGGCACTGCGCGAATTGCCGTTTCGATACCTTTGCCTGGACCAAGCAGGCCAAAGGTCATCAACAAGGTCCGGTCTGCAAGTCCCAGTTTGTGCTTCGCCATCGCCGGATCGATAAAGGCGCGGTCCGGAACGCCGTGGGGTATCACGGCGATGTGCTCGGTCGGGACATCATAGACGTCCTGCAGAATGCGCCGTCCTTTGTCCGCCATGACGACGAGGCGGGATGAGTGTTTGATGATGCCATCCATGACGCGACGTTGTGCAGGGTTGGGGTTGGCCAGTACGGTGTGCAGCGTCGTGACGATCGGAGCGTTGAGGCCGCTGAGAAGGCCAAGGATGAATTCACCGGCCTCACCTCCGAAGATCCCGAACTCGTGCTGAAGAGAAACGAGATCGACGTTCGACACGTTGAGGAAGTCGGCGGCGACTGCATAGGACGCGGGCGAGGCCTGCTGGATCTCCAGGGCGACATCGGGCGGATAGGCGTAAGTGTTGGCATCGTCCGTCAACGCGATCGTCATTGAAGAGAGATCGGAATCGCAGTTCTTCAACGCCTGCTGCAGATCGTTGGTGAAGGTGGCGATGCCACACTGCCTTGGAATGCAGGTTCCTACGACAGCGATACGCTTGAGCGGGGGAATGATCACAGAGTGGTTCATGCTCGACCTCAAATATGAAAATATCTCTCAGAGCGGCTCATGCCGCCTTGGGGGCCGCGTCCGCTGCTCCCTCGTGTTCGCGCCGCGGCAAGACGACGGTTGCCGAGCAATGGGGTTCATGATCCGACCATGTTGTCGGGCTTCGACCACCGTCCAGAGTCAAGGCCAATATTCTGTCTCCACGCCTGAGCAGCTTGGACACAGGATTGCGCGGCCGCGCCGGCCTGACGGCGTTAATGCTGGCGCGGTGACTTGGGCGATTGGCTTGCATTTCTTCGATTTATGGCAAGCACACACACGTCGCGTTACGTAATGTGCGCAGGACTTGCTGACCGGCGTCGCCTGAGCCAGGCCGCGCGTCGGCCGGATTCACGATGCTGAAATTGCTGAGGGCGGAACGCGTCAATCTCGTGCCAAGCTTGATCTGTGCGTGCGAGCGCTGGATCGCCAGGGGATCATCATCATTTATCGCGCGGTCGGGGCGATCCACGAAACTGTGGTCATTATGGCAACACCGACCATGACCAGACAGGCTGCGCCACCGAGCAGTTGCAGCCGCCGAGGAATGGGCTGGCCGTTCATCGCTTCGGAATCCGAGCCGAGCCATATCACCAGGGCAATAAGTGGGGCTGCAACAAAGCCGTTGACGACAGCACTCCATAGCAATGCCCTCATCGGATCGATCGAGGAGAAGTGCACAAGCACACCCAGCAACCCCGCGGCAGCAATTACGCCATAGAAGGCCTTGGCCCGCCCAGCGCTTTGCGCAAGGCCGGTCCGCCAACCAAATGCTTCAGAAACGGCATAGGCCGCAGAGCCGGCGAGCACCGGAATGGCGAGCATGCCGGTCCCGATGATTCCGACAGCGAAAAGCGCGAAGGCAAAATCGCCTGCAAGCGGTCGAAGCGCCTCGGCCGCTTGAGCAGCCGTATCAATCTGGGTGGTTCCAGCGACATTCAGAGTTGCGGCCGTCGTCACGATGATGAAGATGGCAATGACGTTCGAGAACAGCATTCCGAGCCAGCTGTCCAGTCGGATACGGCGCACTTGCCAGTCTGGCCCTGGCTCCGCATCACCAGCGCTGGCCAGGCCCGCTTCTTCGGCTTCCTGCGAGGCCTGCCAAAAGAAAAGATAGGGGCTGATCGTGGTGCCAAAGATCGCCGCCACCAGCATCCACGCTCCCGAGCCGGGCATGGCTGGTACTACAAGCCCGCGCAAGACCGAGCCCCAGGATACATGCACCACAAATGCCGTCGCCGCATAAGCCAGGAGCGCCAGGGTCATCCATCGCAAGAGCCGGGCATATCGCTGATAGTCCACAAACGTCTCGAGCAATGTTGAAGCAAGCGCAAAGACGATCACCCAGGGGTGCGGGGGACCGCCGCCTATGAGAGACATCGCCGAGCCCATTGCACCCAGGTCGGCCCCGAGATTGATGATATTTGCGATGAACAGGAGGAGGACAACGAGCCTTAGAACGGGTGATGGACAACGACGACGAATGGTTTCAGCCAGCCCGGCGCGGGTACTTCGCCCTATTCGACCACAGATCTCCTGCACGGCCGCGGCAAGCGGCCAGGTGAGAAGCATGGTCCAGCCAAGCATATATCCATAAGCCGCGCCGGCTTGCGCATAGGTTGCAATCCCGCTGGGATCGTCGTCGGCGGCTCCGGCAATAAATCCTGGGCCAAATATTTGGCGGATGCGTCGCAATCGGCGGGTGCGAGACGCCTTTGGGCGTGGAGCTTTCATCAAAGGGCCGTCCTGTTGGGAATCCGGCTCGCGCGCCAACGGGGTTCTCGTGCACGCTGGTCCCATTTTTCCAGTTCTTTGGTCGGCCGGTTACGGATCCTTGAGTTCGGTTTCGTGAATGTGGTCTGCGGGCAGCGGCATTTTCGCGCGAACGGACGTGGCGCGAGGAAAAGCTGTCGGGCAGCGCCCTTTCCAACTCCGGGAAATCCTCGAATTGCTCTTTCGGGCTGGAGTAAAGCGCGCGTAGCGACTGTTGCCGGTACACCCCTATGACGGGTCAATGGACCTTCACCATGCCGACACCCTTGATATTGTTGAATGAGTCGGTCTGGTGACACGCGAAGCACTGCTCCACGCGGGCGCTCTTCTCGCCGGTGATCGTCTTGTCCATCATTTCGAAGTGCATCATGTTATGGCTCGGCGGCGGCTTGTGGCACTGCGAACATTCGGTTGATTTGGGGCTGGGGTGGAGAAATCCGCTGATCTTCCAGCTGCTCGTGAGATGGCAGCTGGCGCAGTCCGTGCCGAAGAAGCCCTTATGCGTGTCCCGGGGGGCATGACAGGACTGGCAGTCGAGCCCCGCGGGATGGTTCATGCCACGCTGGGCGATCTTCTCGAGTACGGCATGATCCATGCGGACCGGCCGAATGTCTCTCCCCTGATGTTCGACATGGCAGCCGGCGCATTCCGTGACGTTAACGTGGAAGGCGGTCTCCGGCTTCATAAGCAATTCCGGCGCCGACGCATGGCAGGCAATACAGGTTTCGGCCTTGATCCCGCGATTGGGCGTGTGACAGCTCTCGCACTTGCCTTCGAGAAATGCATGGGCGTTCGATAGCGGCCCGGGTCGAACCGACGACGCCCATTGCGGCAGCGCGGTGCTGCCCGAGCGGTAGATGGTGAGGGGGACGGCGATCGCGGCGGCCACCGCGAGCGTCGCAAGGATCAGATAGACGATGGTCGTCCGGTTCATGGCCACCACCGCAGGCCGAAGTAGATGCTGCTCCAGATGTGCATCGTCAGCAATCCGTACATGATGATCGCCGCGACGATATGCACGACGATCCACCTGTCGAGCGTGGCCTTGATGACGTCGCGTGCGGTAATCGTGAATTCGAGATCGGCTATCGCGCCGAGCAGCGAGTCCAGCGGCAGTCCTGATGGATCAACGATGTTCTGACCGTGCAGATCGGCCGATACGGCCGCCAGGACGTCATAGCGGTCGCGCAGGACCTTGAGTTCCTTTTGCTGAAACCGCAATTCCTGGCCGACCTGCGCCAGATAATATCGGCCGATGAAGCCCGTGACGACGACTGTCAGCATCGCGATCACGAGGGCGATGCCGATCGGACTTTGAAACTTGTGCCCTGAATGGATAATCCCGAGCAGCGCGCCGATCGCGCCGGCATACACATGGAAACTGAGCAGTCCGCCAAGCGAGACGAGACGCTGCGTGCGCTGCTTGACCCACGCCTGCCGCTTCACGATGCTGTAGACGAGCAGGAGCACGAAAAGCAGGGCGGCGGCGATGCCGAACAGGCCTCCCGCCAGGCTCCCGGGGAACCGCGGCGCGGAATGCAGCAGGAAGGCCGGGACCAGCAGCGCAAGAGCGGTCAAGAGAGCGCCGACCGTTACTTTCTCGGTTTCGGTCATCTCAAGCGTCCACCACGAGATCGCCCACCGATTTTGCCTGGCAGGCGAGGATGATACCGTCGGCCTTCTCGTCGGCGGCGAGAGCGTCTTCCACTTCCATCGTCACTTGGCCCTGCCGCAGCGGGACCTTGCACCTTCCGCAGATGCCGACCCTGCATTCATAGTCGATGGCCACGCCAATGGCCTCCGCCGCCTCGAGCACGGACTGATCGGGTGCGAGTGCACCGCTTTTGCCGGACTTCGAAAAAGCGATCGTCGCCTGCGCGGAAGGAATGGCGGGCGGCGTCTGCGGGGCGGCCGATGCCGAGCTGTCGGTCGCGGTCTCCGCCGGTTCATCTTCAAGGACGGGTCCGCCCTTGGGGGGCGCGAATTCCTCCGTCTTTACCTGCTCCGCCGGCACCTTGAGCTGCGCAAGCGCCGCCTTCACCGCGTCCATCATCGGCGGCGGGCCGCACAGGTGAACGCGCCTGCTGGCGATTTCGGGAACGGAAGCGGCGATGAAATCGGCCGTCAAATAACCGGAAGGCCCGGCCCAGTCGGTCCCTTCGGGCTTTGCGACGATGGAGACGATGTGAAGCTTGTGGTGGCGCCGCGCCAGATAGTCGCATTCCTCGCGAAAGATCAGATCCGTCGGCGTGTTGACACCGTAGAGGAGGTAGATGTCGTGTTCATAGGAGCGGTCCGTCAGGCTGCGCAGCACACTCATCATCGGTGTGATGCCGACTCCGCCGGCGATCAGGACGATCCCCTCGGCTTCCTTGCCGGTGAAGAAGAACCGGCCCGCGGGCGCCGCAATCTCGAGAAGGTCGCCCGTAGCGGCATGATCATGGAGATGGCGCGATTCCAGCCCATATTGTTCGCGCTTGATCGTGAGCTCGATATAGTCGCGCTGTGTGGGCGACGACGAGATCGTGTAGGATCGTCGGACCTTCTGGCCTTCGATCTCCGAGGTGATCGAGGCATATTGGCCGGGCAGGAACGTGAACGGCATCGGCCCGCGGTTCGGTTCCATGAGCCGGAACGTCTTGACGCTCGGGGTCTCGTCGAAGATCGCGGTGATCCGCAGGACGCCTTTCCACAGGCGCGGCGCTGCCGGCGTGGCGCTGCCGGGCGTAGCTGCGCCTGCAGGAGCAGCGGGCGCCGGCACGATGGGGGCCGGGGCCGGAGAGGTGGCCGGACTGGCCGGTGGTGTAGCCCCGCCTGGTGCGAGCCGCTCCACCAAGCTTGCGATGCGGCGCAGCCGCGCCCATCGGAGTAGCAGCGCCGCAACCAGAGCCGCCGCCAGCAGCGCCATCGCGATCAGGTGCCACCAGGAAAGGCCCGCCAGCTCGTTTCCGTATGCCATCTGGTCGCTGACGGCAAAACCCGACTGGGTCTTGAACCAGCTCAGGGCAATCTGCCGGGGAGGGCGGCCCTCTTCGAGGCCCCTGAGCGCGCCTGCTCCGCTGTCCGCGAGTGCGAGGCCTTCGCGGGCGCCCCTGATCGCATCCTGGGCTCCTTTCGTGTCGTTCGACATGAGAGCGTGGTGAAGCCGGGCTTGCTCCGCGGTCAGGACCTCGGCGCCCGACCCCAGGCGGGCGAGAGCCGCGGCGCGTACCGTCCGTCGTGCCTCATCGGTCAGGACGGGCCAGTCCATCAGCGAGGGGTAGAAGGGTTTGGCGCCGCCGTTTCCACAGCATCCCGCCGGTCCCGCGCCCATTTTGGTACCCGGCGACGGCACCATCATCCCTTTCATCATCGCCGCCATGGGATCGGCAGCTTTCGCCGCGGCCGGAGCTGCTGCCCCCATCACGTTGCCCGCTGGCATCGCCGCTGGCGCGGCGGCTCCGCCCGCTGGATGATGCGACGCGTGCTCTGACTCGGCCATCTGCGCCGACGCTGGCGGTGATCCGGAGATCATCGCCAGCGCGAGTGCGATACCGCTCGTCCTCAAAGCCCGCGATAGCTTGAGGCCGGTGATGTTGTTGTGAGGGCGCGTCACCTGAGGACTTCCTTACATGTCATCCTTCATGGGCATCGGCTTGTCCGCGGGCATCGGCGCCGGCTTCGCGGTGGCGGGTTTCGCATGGCGGCGGTGCGGGGCTGCCTTGTGCTTGGCCATCGGCATCTTCTTCATGCCGCAGCATCCGGCCTTCTTTGCCATCGGAGGCATGGCCGCAGGCATCTTGTCGTCCTGCATCGGCATGCCGGCCATGCCTGGCATCGCGTCGTGCTTCTCCATGCCGCCTGCCGGCATCGACCCGTTGGCGGAGGGCGCAGACTGGGTCGACGGATGGCCGGTGGTTTGCCCCTGGGCCGAGGCGATGGCGGGCGACAGCACGATTGCACCCCCTAGGGCGAGCGCGCGCAAGCGGGAAGAACGCGTCATGATCATGATCAATACTCCATTGCTATGACCGGCCGAACATCCGGCTGGCAACGGCCCCGAGGGACCACAAATCGATTTTCGCCAATATACGTAGTTTCCTGTTTCCCCGGCGTTGTCGCCCGGGCGCCCGGAGCCGGCGCCGATGCTCAATCATCGCGCGGGGTTCCCGTCGCCCGCTGCCAGGGCCAACGACCCTTGATCTCGACCTCTAGCGAGAAACTCAGGAAGGTTCGTATCAGCACAATGCCGGCAAGGACCGCGAGACTGCTAAGCGTTGGCTGGATCGCGATAGTGTTGATGATGTCGGCCGCAACCAGGAATTCGAGTCCGAGAAGAATGGCTTCACCGAGGCTCGACCTGAAGTTGCCGACGACATGTTGGTCGATCGGACCTTTCAGGGATTGCTGCAGGAATCTGATCAGCGAAGAACCGGCGCCCACGACGATGATCGCCGTCCCGGTGACTTCGATGGCACGCGTGATCCAGTGGATGCCCTCCACAATGAGGCTCTCGGTCATCACGGACACCTGTGCATCACGTGGCGAACTCTGCGACCTCCCAATGCGACGAGGCGATCGGGTTCGCGTTCGATGATCACCATGCGTTTGTCAGGCCGCCCCGGGGCGACTGTCTCTGGCCGCGCCAGGGAATAAAAGATGATGTCACCGCGTTCGTACCACGTCCCGGTGGCCTGCGGTGCACGGTCGGGCAAACTGATCTCATTATAAGATCCATCCGCCCGGAACTCCCAGGCTGTACCGGTCTTGCACCCGGACCGGGCGTCGAATGACCAGATACCGATGAGATCCGTCTTCGAGCCCAAATGCTGACCGGGCAGATGCTCGGCAACAGAAGGCTGGGCCAGGCCGCCAACCGCAGCGATAACAGCCAAGGCTAAACTTGCTCGGCTGAGGAGCGCGCGCGCTTGGCGCCGACTTGCCCAAAGCAGCAGTAAACCCAAACGCTGCAAAACAGGTCTCATATGGACGCCTTCACTGCGCGGGCGGCATGAGGGTCGCCGTCGCCAGGTGGGCTTCCCCTGGGAATGCTCGCGAGATGCGCGAGGATCGGGCAATCCGCGATGGGAATGTCGATCGAGCATTGGGCGGACAGGGCGGACAGGGCGGTCTTGATGCGGGTCAGATCATCGATACGGGTGGTCGCTTCATTTATCTTGCTCTCGGTGATGGCCAGGACATCGGCGGTTGTCGCGGTGTCGGACGCGCGCAAATCGAGCAGGCTTCCGATTTCGCGAAGCGTGAAACCCAGCTGCTGCCCCTTGCGAATGAACCGCACGCGCTCGAGATCGGCGTCGCCATAGGTGCGGTAACCGGCAGAAGACCGGGCGGGCGGAGGAAGCAGACCGTTGCGCTCGTAATAGCGGATGGTATCGGGACGGATGCCGAGCGCACGCGACAGCTTTCCGATCGTGAAATATGTCATGGCGCGTCTCCGTTGCCGCGACCATTCGAAAGGTCGCGGCATTATTCCTTCGAATTGGTCTTGCTCAGGTCGGGCAGTGCCGGGGTTTTCAGCCTGCTCGGCTTACATATCCTTCATCGGGGCGGACTGACTGTTGTCGGGCGTGCTCGTAGGCGGGGCGCCATTGGGCATCATCGGCCCACCCCGGCGCATGTCGCTGTGGTCCATATCCTGACGGTGGCGCTCATCCATATCGGCCGCCGTGTTGTCGGTCCCGACAGAGTCCGTGGCGGCGGCGGTGTCGTTTTCAAGAGCGCCGGGCGCGCTTGCAGAGGCATTGGAGGCAGCCTGGTTTTGCGTGCCGTCCGTCTTCTTGCCGCACGCAGCAAGCGTTCCGAGAAGCGCAAGGGCTGTGAGCCCCGAGACGATCTTCCCGGACGTATTCGTGAGGTGAGTCTTCATGATGTGTCTCCGAATGAGAGTGAGCGGTCGAACGCAAATCCCGTCGGACGAGCTTGATAAGCGTGCTCGACCGACAGATCAGGGTGTCATTGCTGCTTGAGAATCTGCAGGCAGCGATCGTGCGAGAGATTCATCGGGTTGCGCCCCTGTCCCTTCATCTCGTTGTGATCATGGGGCGTCGCGAGACCCATATTGTCTTCCATGGCCTTGCAGCTCGCGATCTGCGCGCTAGTCGGCGGAAGGGTCGCGCAAGCGCCGAGCAGCGCCAGTGGTAGCAATCCCAGCGAGATAGAGTATTTCATGTTCAGTCCTTCCCTGTGCAGGTGGTGTGGTCCTCTCCCACGGACATTTGTTCTGGCTGATCTGCGGCCAATTGAGACAGCCGCCCGTCCCGAACCAGAAAGAGGATCGGGCAAGGGTCGCTTTCGGCTTCGTGCGAGGGCGCTTCACCCAGCTGCTCAAGGCCTGTTTCGATAAGCTTGAGCTGTTCCACCCTGACCAGTGCTTCGCGCAGTTTGACCCGCGTGACGGCGAGGATATCCGACCCGGCGAGGGCGTCTCCGGCCCGCACCAGCAGGAGCGCGTGCGTTTCGGTGAGGGTGTAACCGAGCCCCTGTGCAGCGCGAACGAACTTGATGCGTTCGACGTCTGCAGGATGATAGACGCGGTATCCTGCACTGGTCCGTTGCGGAGCGGGGAGCAGGCCGGTGCGCTCATAATAACGTATGGTGTCCTTTCGAACGCCGGCAGCCTCGGCCAGCTCACCGATTCTAAGCCGTGACATGGCAAGTCTCGGAGGCACAGTGCCGCTTGGACCTAGGTCCAGGGTCAAGAGAAATATTTGGACGTCGGTCGATCATCGCCGCTCTCCTGTCCGCTCAAAGGCCGCGCGACTTTTCGTCGCTTGCGGCCGCCATCAGGCATCATGGGGAGCGGCAAGCCCCTCCCCGGCACGCCCTTATTTCTTGCGGAGCTCGACGATGTCGTGAACTGCGGGAGCGCCGTCGGCGACGCTCACATGCGCAAAATGGTCGTCAAATATATGATCGACCCTGACGTGGCCGATGAGGTCTCGGCGATAAGCGGGGCCGCTTCCTTTGTAGCCGGAGCCGGGCAGCGTCTTCACGCGATAGACGTCAAGCACCTGTCCGACTGTCGCGCCATCTGCTTTGCCGACACACACGATCGTTCCGGTCGTGTCCTTGCCGATGATCGATCCACGCATAAAAAAGCTGTGGCCGATGCCGGTCGCCAGAGCGGGGACCGCGCCGGCGAGGGCGATACTCGCCATGGCCATCGATATTGACTTCTTGAAGCGCATCTCGATTCCTTTCAATTCATGTCTCGTGCACCCAGGCCGGTGTTCGTCGCTTGGTTGCGAGCGATCGTGCCGGTCTCGTTCTGCAGCGAGGTGGCGTTGATGGTGGGGACGGCGGTCGCCGTCCCCGCTGCCGACTTATTTCCTGCGGAGTTCGACGATGTCGTGGACCTTCGGCGTGCCGTCGGCGATGCTCACATGCGCGAAATGGTCATCGAAAATGTGATCGATCTTGACGTGCCCGACGGCCACGCGCCGGAAGCCCGCGCCGGGGGTCTTCGAAGGTCCAGGTGTGCTTTCCACACGGTAGACCTCGAGGACCTGGCCTACGGTCGCGCCGTCGGCCTTACCCACACAAACGACCGTTCCGGTCGTGTCCTTGCCGACGATCGATCCACGCATGAAAAAGCTGTGGCCGATGCCCTGGGCGTAGGTAGGCGCGGCGCCGAGCACGGCGAGGCCTGCAAGCGCGATGGTGATCTTCTTCTTGAGCAACATGGTGGAAGCCTCCTTGGCTGAGTTTACAAGACCCGCCGAGGAAAACTGGCGGTGAAGAACCTTTCTTCGCCACCAAGACTATGGACCCGGCTCCCGACTCAATATGCGTAATGTTACGAAGCCCCATCAAAGCTCCGGGCAAACCCCGTGCCAAAACGTCGTCGCACTAATCGCATCTTTTGATACGCTCCCGCTACTAGCGGGTTGTGCTCTGGCGATAAGGGGTACGCGTACTCGATGGCCTGTAAATTAGGGCGATTCTCGCGGTCCAGGGTGCCGTCGGGCGGTACAAGGATCAAATCACTCACGCCCGCAGTATGCAACAGGATCATCATAGCTGCTCGGGCCGCTCAAGGAATTGATAGCGACAAAGCCGGTCGACATCAGGGCGCCCTCAGAACTTGGCCGGTTAAGCGTCGCCGCCCAAGAGCCTGGCTGAACAATGCAGAGGTACGGCGCAGCGGAAACCCGGCTATGATCAAAGTTGAATGTCCATCCTCCCGGTCATACTCCAGGTGATCTTGGATCCCTTTGGGTATGAAGTGAGTTGCAGGCATGCCCCCTTGGCAGCCGAGGAGGGTGAGGAGCCTAGAGGTAGGACGGAGTCGGTCAATGGAAGACAAGAAGAATGGCATGGGCATAGGCATGGGCTATGGCCGGTTCGTGGCGATGATTGCGACGTCTACGGTCGTGATGTTCGGGCTGATGTATCTCAACACCTATGCGCTGAGCCATGTCCAGTTCAGCCAGACGCGCACCTGGATGGCGCTCGTCATGGGCGCGGTCATGGCGGTGATCATGCTCAGTTTCATGTGGGGCATGTACAAGAACACCCGCCTCAATATCGGCATCCTGCTCGGTAGCGCTGCCATTTTTGGTTTAGCGCTTTGGCTGGTGCGGAGCCAGGAAACGGTCGACGACGTCTCCTACATGAAGGCGATGATCCCGCACCACTCGATTGCGATCATGACCAGCGAGCGCGCGCACATCAAGGACCCCGAGGTTCGAAAGCTGGCCGATGGCATCATCGACGCGCAGGTACGCGAGATCGCCCAAATGAAACAGATGATCGCGCGCCTGCAAGCTAACCCGGCGCCGGATGGCGCTCCGGACCTGCCCTCCTATCGCGATCGCGGTGCGTCGCCCCCGCCACCGCAAACCGACGAAAGCACCGGAATAGATACACGAAAGCCGATTTCCTGAGGTGTGTTCTTCGAAGTAAACAGGATGGGCACATGATCGGGTACTGTCGGAAAGGCTTCGTCATGCGCATCTTGCTCAAATATCCAGCGATCGACGCTCTTCGCGAAAGAAGCAGGATGGTGGAAGTATGACCGACATCGAGCGCAGCGGTCCGAGTGGCGCCAAAGGCGCTTCTGAGATCGTCCTCGTCACCGGAGCGAGCGGTTTTATCGCCGCGGCCCTGATCGCCCGGCTCGGCGAGCGCTACACGGTCGTCGGTCTCGATCGCGCCGGTCCGCCCGAGCCACCACCGCCCGCCGCCGCTATCGACATTGATGTCGGCTCGGATGAAGCGGTTCACGCTGCGCTCGAGGAGGTTCGCGCGCGATACGGCAACCGCATTGCTTCCGTCATTCATCTCGCCGCGTATTATGACATTTCTGGCGATCCCAATCCGCTCTACGACAAGGTAACCGTCCAAGGGACACGGCGGCTGATCGACGGACTCCAGTCGTTCGATGTCGAGCAATTCGTCTTCGCCAGCACGATGCTGGTCCATAAACCGACCGCCACTCCGCAGGAGCGCATCAACGAGGAATCGCCGATCGGTGCCTCCTGGGCGTACCCGCAGTCCAAAGTCGACACAGAGGCGCTGCTGCACGAGCGTCACGGACGGATACCCGTCGTCTACCTGCGACCCGCAGGAGTCTATGCCGACGAGGGACGCTCAGCGTTCCTCGCACAGCAGATATCGCAGATCTACGAGCACCGCCTGATCTCGCATTTCTATCCTGGCATGCTGTGCGCGGCGCAATCATCGGTGCACCGCGATGACCTGGCGGAAGCCGTGGTGCGCCTGGTCGATCGGCGGCACGATCTTCCGTCTGAACTGCCCCTGCTCATCGGCGAACCCGATGCCCCCGGCTACGCCGAAATCCAGGACATCGTCGGCGAGGCGCTCCACGGCGAGGGCTGGAAGACGATCCGCATCCCGCAGCCGCTCGCGAAGGCTGGTATCGTTCTTCAGAACGAGGCACTCGGCGACGACGATTTCATCCAGCCCTGGATGATCGACAGCAGCAACGACCACTACATTCTCGATATCTCGCGCGCACGGTCGCTACTTGGATGGGAGCCGAAGCACAGTCTTCGCGAAACGCTTCCGACGATCGTTGCGGCGTTGAAGCGCCACCCGCGCGCCTGGTACCGGAACAACAAGCTCAACGAAAACCTCGTCGCCTGGAACGACAAGTCCGATCCGAAGCCGGCCGAGCTGGACCATAACCCGCCTGAAGCGGCAGCCGGCGCGATGCCCGGCATGGAGCACGGAGCTAAGGACCATGGCAACATGGATCATGCCGCTGTGGGGCACGGGGCTGGGGACATGGCGATGTCCAGCCACGGTGCACATGGCGATCACATGGCCATGATGGACCGCGACGAGCGCCGTGCGCGCTGGGCGCTCTACGCCAACATCGGCCTCGGTCTGTGGCTCGCCTCGAGCCCGCTCATCTACGACTCCATGACCGCGCAGCGCGTCGGTGAGGCGGCGCGGTTCGTAACGGTCGATCGCGGTCTGCCGTCGATCGAGTGGCGTGCAAGCGCGCTGGCCGTAAGCGATCTTGTCAGCGGGCTTGCCATCGCGCTGTTCGGTGCGCTGTCGCTTGTACCACGCACCAAGACGTGGGCTCAGTGGGCGGTCGCATTCGTTGGGATCTGGCTGCTGTTCGCGCCGTTGATCTTTTGGAGCCCGAGCGCGGCGCAGTACAACAACGATTTGCTCATCGGCTCGGCTGTGATCGCGCTGTCGGTGCTCGTGCCGATGATGCCGGGTATGAGCATGGCAGGGATGATGGACCCCAAGAACATCCCACCCGGCTGGACCTATTCCCCGTCTACCGATGCCCAGCGGCTGCCGATCGTCGTGATGGGTCTGATAGGTCTTCTTACCTCGCGCATCCTGACGGCATACCAACTGGGCCACATCGATAGCGTCTGGGAACCCTTCTTTGTCGGCTCGTTGAGCGATCCGCGCAATGGTACCGAGGAGATCATCACGTCTAACATGTCAAAGGCGTGGCCGATTCCCGACGGCGGTCTCGGCACCATCAGCTACGTGCTCGAGATCCTGATGGCGGTGATGGGCACCCGCGACCGCTGGCGCACGATGCCGTGGATGGTGACCTTCTTCGGCATCCTGGTCATTCCACTCGGCGTGGTCAGCATCTATTTCATCATCAGCCAGCCCATCGTCATTGGCACCTGGAGCACGCTGGCGCTGATCGCCGCCCTCGCCATGCTGATCATGATCCCTTTCGCGCTCGACGAGGTCATCGCCATGGGTCAGTTCCTTGTGTGGGCGAAATGCCGCGGCAAGCCGCTGATTCGCACCTTCTTCCAGGGCGACGCGAGCGAGGCCGGCAGTGAGGACGCCTCCGACCTGATGTCGTCGCCTGCCGCATTTTGGGCCGATGCAAAGCGGGGGCTGACCCTGCCGTGGACGCTGGCGGTCAGTATCGCGCTCGGCGCATTCCTCATGCTCACGCGGGTGACACTGGGCAATGAGGGCGCCATGGCGAACAGCGACCATGTCATTGGTGCCCTGGTCATCACCGTCGCGATCATCGCCACCGCCGAAGTTGCCCGCGCCGTGCGCTTCATCAATGGCGCGCTCGGCGCCTGGCTGGTTGCTGCCCCTTTCCTGCTGACGGGGGCCGGCCACCTGGGAACGATCGTTTCGGTGATCATAGGGCTCGCCCTCGTCGGTCTCAGCCTTCCGCGCGGCAAGCGCAGCGCTGAACATTATGCGAGCTGGGACAAATATGTGATCTGAGGGTCGCTCTGCTCGACGTGGAATTGAACAGGAAAAGATACGTCACGTCTGTTGGGAATGCGGGACTCCGAACGGTCAACTTACGGCCGTGCGACCGGGTCGCTGAGATGTGAAATGCGGCCTGCTCGGGTGCAATAATGCTTTTCGACTGCATAAATCGACGCGAGTGCGAGAGGTCCGCAAAGACCCTGGTTTGCCCATTCACAAACGCCGGTTCGTGATCGCCATGGTCATCCGTCGACCGTCTGCCATTTTTGAGGGGTAAGCGGTACTCGTGCGTAATATGAACAGTCGCCTTGATGAGTGAGTGCGGTGAAGGATGATATGAAACTGAAACTCGCATTATCGTTGATCCCCGCATCGGTGTCTGTCGCCAGCGCGGCGGCGACGCCTATCGTGGTTCACCGCGATCCGGGCTGTGGCTGCTGCGCGCAGTGGGCGGCGCAGGTGCGTAAGCAGTTCGGGCGCCAAGTAACCATCATCGACGATCGCCAGCGCTCCAGCTTCCAGCGGACCCAAGGCGTTCCTTCGGGCCTGTCATCCTGCCATACAGCGATTGTAGACGGCATGGCATTCGAGGGTCATGTCCCGATTACCGACATGAAGCGCGTCCTTGCCCAGAAGCCGCGCGGCGTGCGTGGACTTGCGGTTGCCGGGATGCCGATGGGCTCGCCGGGGATGGAAGTCCCGGGGCAACACGTGGACCCCTATAATGTCGTCGCCTTCGGTCCAGGTGGACAGCATGTCTTTGCGCGTCATGGCGGACGATGATGTCGTTGTTCTACGATAAGGACGGGTGTAAGAAGTAACGGCTGTGAAACGGGTACTGCATCTCTTCCTCCTGCTGGGAGCCTTGGTTGGCCTCATGGGCCAAGCGGCGGCCTATGCCTCTAACCCGGCCCCGGTTTCCGCGCCGATGGCGATTTCGGGAATGAGCGCAGATTGCATGAATGCGATGGCTCAGAAACAACAGCCCTCGGGCAAGCCCTGCAAGGGGCTGACGCTCGACTGCGTCGCATCAATGGGCTGTGTCGTTCCGATGGTTCTGCGCGACGCGCCGCGCGTCCCGGCATCGCCGGTGGCTCACGGAGCTATGGCATTCTGGACCACGACGTCGACCCTGCATGGCAGTGATCTGACCCCCGAGCCTGAACCACCGACTATCCTTGGCTGATCGACCACAGCCGTCAGGCTGACAGGATCGGTGCGCCTATCGCGCACTCAAACATCCTGTCCGATCTGCGGCTACCACGATGATTTGCCAAAGGATTACAGTCATGAAAAACCGTGTTTTCTACGCCCTGCTGGGCGTAGCCCTTGCCGCGCCTGCCGCCGCATTCGCCGGCCAGCCCGACCACAGCCAACAATCCGGTCATTATGAGTGGAAGTCGGTTCCCCAATATGGCCCGCGCGCCACGGGACCGGCTCAGCGGCGCGTCTGGGTGCCTGATACCGCGAAGATGGCCAACTGCGACTGCGACATGATGAAGATGAGCTCCGCGGATTGTATGAAGGAGATGCATGGCATGATGTCTCCGTCCGGCGCCTCGGCTGGCTAGCAGCAGGTTCTGGCCGCTTCAGGTCGCATAGACGGCTAGGCCAGCAGTGGCGGCGGGATACCCCTTCCTGCCGCCACTGACATGCCTGGTGTGCCACGCTTGCCTGAACCTCCGATCAGGAGATCTCCATGCGATTATTTTTGTGTATGCCGCTGTTAGCGGCAATCCCCGGCATTGCCTTCGCCGAGCCGCTCACCTTCGACGCGGCCCTCCAGCGCGCCCGGCAGGAAGCGCCGTCGCTCAAGGCGAAGGCGCTCGGTGCCAACGCCGCCCGTTCCGTGCGCGGCGCGGCCGGCGCCCTGCCTGATCCGACGCTTGCAGTTGGGATCGACAGTTTCCCGGTATCGGGACCGCTCGCGTTCGAGCCGCAGCGCGACAATTTCAGCATGGCGCGGGTCGGCGTGTCCCAGGACATTCCCAATCTCGCCAAGCGCCATGCGCAACAGGCGCGCGCCGACAGCGACATAAAGGCGGCCGAGGCTGATACCGCAGTCCAGGCGCGCACGGTCGAGGTTGGCACCGCGCTAGCCTGGATCAACTTGGCCTATGCCGAGCGCAGGCTCGCCGTGCTCGACGATATTCTGTCCGGTCTCGAGCGTGTGGTGGGAACGACGCCAGGTGCGGTCGCATCGGGAGGCGCGCGCCCGGCGCAGACCCTTGCAGGGCGCCAAGCCGTCGCCGCGATGCAGGATCGCCGCAGTGAACTCGTCTCGAACGTGGCGCGGGCACGCGCGACGCTAACCCGCTGGACCGGAGACCCCGCGCCGGAGATCGCCGGACCGATCCCCGATTTTGCGGTCGACGCAGCGGGTCTGCGCGCAGGACTCGACCGCCACCCCACCATCCAGATGATCGATGCCCAGGCCGGGCAGGCGGATGCCGATGTGCGCGTAGCCGATGCCGGCCGGCGTTCCGATTTTGGTGTCAACCTGGCCTACCAGCGCCGCGATCCCCGGTTCGGCGACTATGTCTCGGCCGGTGTGACAGTCAGCCTGCCGTTCTTCACGCGCAGTCGCCAGAATGCCGGGATCGCGGCAGCCCAGGCAAATGCCGGACGAGTGCTGGCTGAACGCGAGGCCTCGCGGCGCGCGCTCGCCGCCGACCTTGATGCGGATATCGCCGACCATGTCATGCACCATGAGCAATGGATGCGTGCGCAGAGCACACTGCAACCGCTCGCTGAGCAGCGCGTGAAATTGGAAACCGCCAGTTATGCGGCTGGTCGTGCCAGTCTCGTCGATATCGCCGACGCCTATGCCGCGCTGGCCGATGCCACCATCACGACTCTTGATCGTGAAGCCCTGGTCACCGCGGACGGTGCGCGGCTGACACTCACCTACCGGAGCGAAAATCGATGAGCCAGGTTATGATAGCCCGCGGGTGGCTCTTTGGCGCAGCTGCTGCTCTTGCGCTTGCTGCCGGCGGTCTCGGGTTCGCTCTAGCGGGCTTCCAGGGCACAAAAGATGGTGGGGCCGTAAAGCCGGCAGCGCGCAAAATTCTTTATTGGTACGATCCGATGATACCGGCCGAGCACCATGAGGGCCCCGGTCTCTCATCCATGGGGATGCAGACGATCCCTCGGTATGCGGACGAGGGCGGAGCAAGCGCGCAGGTGCCGGGCATTTCGGTCGACGCTTCCGCCTCGCAGGCGCTCGGTCTGCGGATCGCCACGGTGCAACGCGGCGAGCTGGCTAGCAGCCTCACCGCGACCGGCACAATCGACTTCAACCAACGCGATGTCGCGGTCGTCCAGGCACGCGCCGGGGGCTTCGTGCAGCGAGTCTATGGTCGCGCGCCGGGTGACGTGGTCGGCGCGGGGGCGCCGCTCGCCGATATCCTGGTGCCGGAGTGGGGCGGGGCGCAGGCCGAGTTTCTCGCGGTGCGCCGCACCGGCAACGCAGCACTGACCCAGGCGGCCCGCCAGCGACTCATGCTGCTTGGCATGCCGTCTGGCACCATCGCGTCGGTCGAGCGCGGCGGCCGTCCGCACAATGTCATCACGATCTCCACGCCGATCGGCGGCGTTGTCAAAACATTGGGCGTGCGGGCCGGCATGACACTGACGGCAGGACAGACGCTCGCAGAGGTGAATGGTCTCGGCACTGTCTGGCTCAATGCCGCCGTGCCCGAGGCGATCGCCGGACCGCTCAAACCCGGGCAAACCGTGCGGGCGACACTCGCGGCATTTCCCGGCGAGATCTTGTCAGGCCGCGTTTCAGCGATCCTGCCGCAGACGCAAGCCGACAGCCGGACGCTGACCGTCCGGATTGAGTTGCCCAACCGCAGCGGACGCCTGCGTCCCGGCATGTTCGCCACCGTGTCGTTTGGCGGAGTCACGCAACCGGCGCTGCTGGTGCCCTCCGAAGCGCTGATCCGTACCGGCAAGCGGACATTGGTGATGCTCGCGCTCGACAAGGGCCGCTATCGGCCGGCTGAGGTCCAGACCGGGCGGGAATCCGGGGGCCAGACTGAGATCCTGGCGGGCCTGGGCGAGGGTGAGAAGATCGTGGCGTCGGGCCAGTTCCTGATAGACTCCGAGGCGAGCCTGTCCGGAGTCCAGGCGCGGCCGATCGGGGGTGGCGCGCCCATAGCCGCCAATCCCGCCGTTATCGGCAGACTCTACGAGACTGTCGGCAAGATCGAGCAGATCACCGCCAATACGGTAACACTGAGTCACGAGCCGGTGCCGGCTATCGGCTGGCCAGCGATGACGATGACCTTCCAGCTTCCCGATCCTAAGGTCGCGCGCGGCCTCAAGACCGGCGATCGGGTCCGTTTCGGATTCGATCAACCTCCGGCTGGGCCGACGGTGCGTCGCATGGCGAAGGTAGCTGGCCAGTGATCGCCCATCTCATCCGCTGGTCGGTCAGGAACCGCTTCTTCGTTCTGATCGGCGTACTGGCGCTCATTGGCGTGGGCGTCTGGGCGGTGCGATCGACCGCGATCGACGCGCTCCCCGATCTCTCCGACACGCAGGTCATCATCCGCACCAGCTACCCCGGCCAAGCGCCGCAGATCGTCGAGAACCAGGTCACCTATCCGCTGACCACGACCATGTTGTCGGTTCCCGGCGCGAAGACGGTGCGCGGCTATTCCTTCTTCGGCGACAGCTTCGTCTATGTGATCTTCGAGGACGGCACAGATCTCTACTGGGCCCGGAGCCGCGTGCTGGAATATCTCAATCAGGTGCAGGGGCGGCTGCCGGCAAGCGCCCGCAGCGCGCTGGGACCGGACGCCACCGGGGTTGGCTGGGTCTATGAATATGCGCTGGTCGACCGCACCGCCCGCCACGACCTGTCGCAGCTCCGCGGGATTCAGGACTGGTTCCTGCGCTACGAGCTGAAGACCGTGACCGGCGTCGCTGAGGTGGCCAGCATGGGCGGCATGGTCAAGCAGTATCAGGTGCTGCTCGATCCGGTGAAGCTGGCCGCTTATGGGATCACCCATCAGCAAGCGGTCCAGGCGATCAGCCAAGCCAATCAGGAAGCGGGCGGCTCGGTGCTGGAGATGGCCGAAGCCGAATATATGGTTCGCGCCTCGGGCTATCTGAAGACGCTCGACGATTTCCGGGCGATTCCGCTCAGGACCGGCGCCGGTGGCGTGCCCGTGCGGTTGGGCGATGTCGCCACCATCCAGATCGGCCCGGAGATGCGACGCGGCATCGCCGAGCTGAACGGCGAAGGCGAGGTCGCCGGTGGCGTGGTGATCCTGCGTTCGGGCAAGAACGCGCGCGAAACGATCGCCGGAGTCAAGGACAAGCTCACCGAACTGAAAAAGAGCCTGCCACCCGGCGTCGAGGTGGTGACGGTCTACGATCGTTCGCAGCTCATTGATCGCGCAGTCGAGAATCTCACCCACAAGCTGGTCGAAGAGTTCATCGTCGTCGCCATCGTCTGCGGCCTGTTCCTCTGGCACGTCCGTTCAGCGCTGGTCGCGATCCTCACTCTTCCGCTGGGGGTGCTGGCGGCGTTCGTCGTGATGCGCTTCCAGGGGGTGAATGCCAACATCATGTCCTTGGGCGGCATCGCCATCGCGATCGGCGCGATGGTCGATGCGGCCGTCGTCATGATCGAGAATGCCCACAAGAAGATCGAGCACTGGGAACAGGATCATCCGGGCAAGCATCTCGAGGGCGAGATGCGCTGGATTGTCATCACCGAAGCCGCCGCAGAGGTTGGCCCCGCCCTGTTCTTCAGCCTGCTGATCATCACGCTCTCCTTCATTCCCGTGTTTACACTCGAAGGACAGGAAGGGCGGCTGTTCGCGCCGCTCGCTTTCACCAAGACCTACGCGATGGCGTCGGCGGCGATCCTATCGGTGACCTTGGTGCCGATCCTGATGGGTCTGCTGATCCGCGGGAAGATCCCGCCCGAGCAATCCAACCCGGTCAACCGCTGGCTCACCAACATCTACCGGCCCGCAATCGACTGGACGATGCGGCGGCCCAAGACGGTACTGCTTATCGCGGCTCTGGTGTTCGCGACCACGGCCTGGCCGCTCACCCACCTCGGCGGTGAGTTCATGCCCAATATGGACGAAGGCGACCTGCTTTACATGCCGTCAGCACTGCCCGGGTTGTCGGCGGCGAAAGCGTCGCAACTGCTCCAGCAGACCGACCGGTTGATCAAGACCGTGCCCGAAGTCGAGAGCGTATTCGGCAAAGCCGGACGCGCCGAGACCGCCACCGATCCGGCGCCGCTGGAGATGTTCGAGACGACCATTCAGTTCAAACCCCGCGACCAATGGCGGGCGGGGATGACACCCGACAAGCTTGTTGAAGAACTGGATCGTACGGTGAAACTCCCCGGCCTCGCCAATGTCTGGGTTCCGCCAATCCGCAACCGCATCGATATGCTGGCGACCGGCATAAAGAGCCCGATCGGGGTCAAGGTGTCGGGGTCCGATCTCGTCCAGCTCGACCGGATCGCCCATGATGTCGAGACGGTGGCGAAGACCGTGCCCGGCGTCAGTTCGGCGCTGGCCGAGCGGCTGACCGGTGGGCGCTATGTCGATGTCGACATCGATCGGGCTTCCGCCGCCAGGTTCGGGCTCAACATCACCGATGTGCAGGCGATCGTTTCGGGTGCGATCGGGGGCGAGACGATTGGCGAAACGGTCGAAGGCCTAGCCCGCTACCCGATCAGCGTGCGCTACCCGCGCGAGGTGCGCGACAGCCTGGAAGGCCTCCGCACGCTCCCGGTCCTGACGCCATCGGGGCAGCAGATCACGCTCGGCACGGTCGCGAACATATCGATCGCTGAAGGGCCGCCGATGCTCAAGACCGAAAATGCGCGCCCCTCCACCTGGGTCTATGTCGATGTTCGCGGGCGCGATCTCGCCTCCGTCGTCGGCGATCTCCAGCGCGCGGTGGCGAAGCAGGTCAAGCTCTCGCCGGGCGTCAGCATCGCCTATTCCGGCCAGTTCGAATATCTCGAGCGTGCGGTCGACAAGCTGAAGCTGGTTGTGCCTGCAACGCTGCTGATCATCTTTGTGCTGCTCTACATGATCTTCGGCCGGTTCGATGAAGCCGCGCTGATCATGGGCACGCTGCCGTTCGCGCTCACAGGGGGCATCTGGATTCTCTATTTGCTAGGTTTCAACCAATCGGTCGCGACCGGCGTCGGGTTTATCGCGCTCGCCGGCGTTTCGGCCGAGTTCGGCGTGGTGATGCTGATCTACCTCAAGAACGCACTGGAAGAACGCGGCGCCGGTCCCGATGCTACTCAGGTCGAGGCTGCGGTGCGCGAAGGTGCGCTGCTCCGCGTCCGGCCTAAGGCGATGACGGTCGCGGTTATCCTCGCCGGCCTGCTGCCGATCCTATTGGGATCTGGCGCGGGCTCGGAAGTGATGAGCCGGATCGCCGCGCCGATGATCGGCGGCATGCTCACCGCGCCGCTCCTGTCCATGTTCGTACTTCCTGCGGCCTATCTTCTGCTCCGGCGGCCGAAGAGCAAGCCCACACCTCAACCTCTTATTTCATGAAGGAGAAGACCATGAAGCATGCACGACTGACTATTGCCCTCGGCCTCGCCGCCTTGACCGCTGCGTGCGGTAAGAAAGCGGAAACGCCGGTTGCGGCCGAGACCAACCAGGCGGCGCCCGCCGCCGCCATGAGCGGTGACATGGGCAATATGGCGATGGCACCAGCTGCCACTGCGCCGATCATGGCCAAGGGTCATGGCACGGTCACCGCGATCGACAAGACCGCTGGCACGATCACGCTCGACCATGGCCCGATCCCGGAAGCCAACTGGCCGGCAATGACCATGGCGTTCAAGGCCGCGCCTGCGATATCCGACGCGGCGAAGGTGGGCGACAAGGTCGATTTTGATGTCACGCTTGTGGGCAGCGCCGGTGAGGTAACAGCGATCCAAAAGAAGCCTTAAGCAGGGGATTTTATAAGGCCCATTAAAGGCTAATTAACCTCGTTCCTTCACGCTTCAGCCATGAGAAAATCACAGGTTGAGCGCGAAACGCAGATCAAAATTGGAAGAACCGAGCGGTGGCAGTCGTGATTGCCACCGCCTTCGGTTGCGTGGCGCTTTTTTGCGTCATTATCTGGCCGTTCTTCAGCGACTACAGGACAGTCGTAAAAATTCAGAGCGTGGGTGCTGCCGCGTTTGCGGTGTATTTTTTAATGTTGGGATCGCCCACTGCGGCGGTGGCATGCCTCATTTCTTGCGCGCAACTCCTCGTCTCGGCATCGGTGCGTGACCGCTATGTCGTCGTGCGACTCTATGGGGCCAGCCTCATTGTGTTGTCCTTCCTATCGGTCATAACATGGCACGGAATACCATCCGCGCTGGCGTTGACCGGCAGTTCGCTGGGTAGTCTGGCCCGCTTGCAGACATCGACGACGCGTATGAAGGGTCTGTTCCTCGTGGGGGCTCCATTTTGGCTCGCCCATAATTTGATCGTTGGAGCCATGTTCGCGTTGGGAACAGATGCGGTATCGTTGTCGTCAAACCTTGCAAATTTGTTGAGGCTAATGGTGCGCCGCTGGAGAACGTTTCCATTCAGCCCTACGCCCAGCGGTGCCGTCGAGACGCCCGCCGGAATATTTGCTCAGGGGAGAGCAGTCTAGACATTGGGCGCTCAGTCGCCTCGCGAACAGCGCTAGAGCAGAATCCGATCACTCTTGTTCATATCCGGCGGTAGAGAAGTAGTTGGCGCATTCCATTGGGGTGAAGCGCGGCAGGACGTCGCGGATCGCATCCCACAGGTCGGCAACAGTTCGTGCGGCAGCCTTGCGCAGGATTGCCTTGAGTTTGGAAAAGGCCATTTTGATCGGATAGAGGTGGCCGAACAAAACTGCACAGTGCGATAAGTGGATTTTCTGCCTGGCGGCCATGGGGGCCGCGTGACAGGAGTAGAGATGAGCAAACGACCCCGCCAGAAGCACAGCCCAGCTTTCAAGGCAAAGGTGGCATTGGCCGCCGTTAAGGGCGAAAGACGCTGCCTGAACTGGCGCAGCAGTTTGACGTTCACCCTAATCAGATCACGCAGTGGCGTGGTCAGCTTCTGGAAGGGGCTGCCGGTGTATTTGGCAGTGAGACGCGGAGCGAGGAGATGGAGTCGACGATTGACCTGAAGACGCTCCACGCCAAGATTGGCGAACTGACGCTGGTGAACAATTTTTTGTCAGGGGCTCGGGAAGGCGGGACTATTGCCGAGCACAAAGCGATGATCGATCGTTCGCACGCTTTGCCGTTAGGACGGCAGGCCCGGGAGCTGGAGATCAGTCGCGGCCGCATTTATTACCTGCCCAAGCCGGTGTCGGCTAACGATCTGGCCATCATGCGGCGGATCGACGAGCTGCATATGGAGTTCCCATTCGCCGGCGGTCGGATGCTGCGCGATCTTCTCCGGCAGGAGGGCATTGCGATCGGTCGTCAGCCTGTCGAACGGCTTCACATCCGCCGCCTGAGCGGGGTGGCCACCCCGCTCAGGCACCTCGTGAATACACCATTTTCCACAGACAAACTTGTCGAAGGGCCAGCGCCCGGACACAAGAATTACCCCTATTTGCTGCGGCGATAGTTCAGGGGCTTGTGAGGTGTACCGTTGAAGCGATCAGCAACGGCCTGGATTTCCCTATCCAATAGCAACGCCAGGTCCGTTTCAGAGCCCGATTCAGAAGTTCGTCAAATTTGTGTTGCGCGACGATCAGGGGTTCTTCCGCATCTTTGGTGCAGTCTGCTCGAGGAAGCCTTTGGAGGCCTGATCGATGATCAGGCGGCCAGCAACACTCGCTGTCGCAGGAGTTGGTAGTTTGCTCGTCCGTACATCTGCCGCTTTATGGCTTTGACTCTACTGATCTGACCTTCGACCGGGCTCGTCGTCCAACGGGTCGTGATCCCGCCCCTGACTGCATCAATGTCCCGTGTGATGCCGCCCGCAAAGCTGCTAAGTTCACTGTCAGTTGCCTGTTCGAGCCATTTATCGAGCGCGGATACGTCCTTGCCGCCAAGAAGCGTGACGAACTGAACAGCCAGCGCATTGCCTCGCCTGAATTGCTCCCGATTGTTGTCCAGTTGCCTCATCTAAAATGCTCCCGACGGTGGCAGGGAGTAAACGATGAGGAAGGTGAGCATGGCGACGCGGAGAGAATTGGTTGAAGCGGTTGGCGAGCGGTATCGCGCGGCTGATCGAACGAGCAAGGGCAAGGTTCTCGACGAGTTCGTCGCAGTCACAGGATTGCACCGCAAGCATGCGATGCGGATTTTGCGAGGGAAGGCGCCGTCGCGGCAGACGGCGCGTCCCGAGCGCAGGATTTATACCGAGGCGGTGCGAACCGCGCTGATCCTATTGTGGGAAGCGAGCGACCGCCTCTGCGGTAAGCGGTTGCGGCCACTCATACCGATCCTGATTGAGGCCATGGAAGGCCATGGCCATCTTGACCTGGAACCTGCGATCAAGGCGAAGTTGTTGCAGATGAGCGCAGCGACGATCGACCGGGCGTTGAAAACCGTGAGGGAAAGCAGTCCGAGGCTGCGGCGGCGGGGTGTGGCAGGATCCGAACTGACCCGGCTAGTTCAACAGCGCACCGAACTGGTCAACATGCTGCGCGCTTTTCTTTACGAGCTCGGTCATGTGGTGCCGCAAGGCGTCAATAATTTGCCCCGGATCGCCGCGATCATCACCGAGTCCAACAGTGATCTGCCTGAGATTGCCCGGATTGAATGCCGCGATTTGCTGGAGCAGATCGAAGCAATGACCGTGCGGATTGCGACAAGCGACCGCCGGATCAAGGACCTGGCAGGACAAGCAGACATGGCCCGAAGGCTACAGACCATGCCCGGAGTGGGGCCGATGCCGGCTTTGGCGGTCGAAGCGTTTGCCCCGCCAATGGAGAGCTTCAAATGCGGCAGGGACTTCACCGCTTGGCTGGGATTGGTGCCGAAACAGCATTCGAGCGGAGGCAAGACACGTCATGGCCGTGTCTCCAAGGCTGGGCAAAGCGACATTCGGCAGCTGCTTATCATGGGCGCAATGTCGCGATTGAACTGGATGGGCCGAAAATCGATCCCAGAAACACCGTGGCTAGCCCGCATGCTGGCGCGCAAGCCACGGATGCTGGTGGCAATCGCCTTGGCCAACAAGATGGCCCGGATGATCTGGGCGATGTTGACGAAACAGGAAGATTATCGAACCCCGGCAACGGCAATCGCCGCCTGATAGAAAGGCTGCGCAAGGCCCCAGCTGGCAAGGGGGAGTGAGAAGGCGACGACCCGAATGGGCAAAATGATCGAACAGATCTGGATCAGGAAAACCAGTTAAGAGTCCCGAGCTTCGAGCTCGTGAATCAGATTTGGACCTGATCCGCGGATCACCATACCGGCCAGCGTCTTCTGGAAAACGCTGCAATCAAAGGCCTGACAGAAGACCGCGCTCGATCACCTGTTCACCGGTTCAGAAACTTCTTGCCTCACGGGCGGCAACCACAGAGGTCTCTCAGACGGCAGGAAGCGCCGTATGCGACCGTAGCTGTTTTCCACGCTGCCCTTTTGCTAGGGTGCCGATGGCAGAAAGGAATAGCTCGTCGTCGCGAGTTTCTTTTGGAGTGTCGGTGTTTCCTTGAAATGCAACTGCAACTTTCGAGTACGCATTACTATTGCGAAGCAGTTGCATATATTATAGGGCGGCGCACACATTGAGAACGATTCGCAAGGGGGGTGAAATGAAAAAAAGTACATTGAGCGGCGCGTTAGGCCTTGGATTAATGGCCGTGCCCGCAGCGGCCCAGGATCAGCCAGCTCCCCCGACGACGGATGCCCGCCAAACAATCATCGTCACCGGCGTCCGGGACGGCTACCAGGTCGATGCGACCAGCACCGCCACCCGCACTCCGACCAGTCTCAAGGACGTTCCACAGGCGGCATCGATCATCACCGAGGCGCAGATTGACGATCAAGCTATGCGCTCGATCGCCGACGTGCTTCGCTATGTCCCCGGCGCGGTGATATCTCAGGGTGAGGGTCACCGCGATCAGATCATTCTGCGCGGCAACAACAGCACCGCGGACTTCTTTGTCGATGGCCTGCGTGACGACGTGCAATATTACCGCGGCCTCTACAACGCAGAGCGGATCGAGGTCCTGAAAGGTCCCAACGCAATGATCTTCGGGCGCGGTGGTGGGGGTGGGATCGTCAACCGCGTCACCAAGCGCCCCGGTGCCAACGCCTTCATCAGTAGCAGCGGTTCGGCGGATACATATGGCGCATGGTATATCGACACCGACATCAACCAACCGATCAGCCAGTCCGCCTCGGCTCGACTGAACGCCGTCTATGAGGAGTTCAACAGCAACCGGGACTTCTACGACGGACGCCGGCTCGCGATCAATCCGACCTTTGCCGTATCGCTAGGCGGCACCACACGGATCGACCTGGGCTTCGAATACAACAATGACAAGCGCACGATCGATCGAGGCGTTCCCTCGGCTACGCAAGGCTCTCTGACGAGCCCGTCACGCCCCCTTGCCGGTTTTCGCGATACCTTTTTTGGTGTGCCGGGATTCAACGTCAGCGATTTCGAGGCTAAGGTCCTGAGCGGGCGCATCGAGCATCGGTTTAGCGACAACCTGACCGTAACCAGTCGGGTCCTCTACGGAGATTATGACAAGCTCTATCGGAACGCCTTTGCGGTAACCCCGGCCACCCCGCGCGACGCCGTCCAGAGCGTCGGCCTCGAGGCATATAGCGATCCCACGACGCGCAAGAACCTGCTCAACCAGAACGATCTCGTCTGGACCGTCACCACCGGCCCCGTCCGCCACGTGCTGCTCGCCGGCTTCGAATATAGCGATCAGCGCACGCGCAACCAGCGGATCAATGGCTTTTTCGGAAGTGGTGATATCGTCAATGGAGGGCGGCGCGTCTTTGTGGCATTGGCTGACCAAATCACGGTGCCGCTAGTCACGCTGCGCACCACCGCCAACACCGGCTACCGGTCTATCCGGACAAATGCCGACGCCACGGCCTTCTATGTGCAGGACCAGATCTCGATCGGCGAACATGTCGATGTCATCGGCGGCGT
>NZ_QVRA01000032.1 GCF_003591655.1 Sphingobium terrigena | reverse complement strand
ACGGTTTCTACAACACCCGCCGCCGCCATTCATATCTGGGAGGCATCAGCCCACTCGCGTTCGAAGCCAAGGTGGCATAATGAGATAGGTGACCAGCGCAAAACCGTTACAAGTCCAAGGTGTTCGACACTATCGGCCGGATCGCGAAAATATGCCGGATCGCGAAATCCCCATATGCCATGCGCCGGAGCCGTGGCCTGATCCGCAATCTTGTACCAGTTCCCGTCAGCCGCCACAGATTCCACAGGCATGGTCCAGTCCGAAAGAACCGGTTGATCGCGATCGAGCTGAAAGCGACACTGTGCCTCGAACAGACGTTGTTCGAAGCTGTGGTTGCCACCTCGGCGGCCTGCGGCGGTGAAATAGAGCGTCAGCCTGTCATCATCGAGGATCGAGCAGCCGGACCATTCACGAGTGCCCGGGGTCAGATTTTCCGGCAGCACCCATCCATGATCCGTCCATCCCTCGGTCACCCGACTCGTCAGGCGGATGCGCGCGACGTCGTGGCGACCTTCAGGATCGCTTTGCTGTGCGGCTGCAAGGAAGAACCAGAAAGTGCGACCGTCGACCGACACAGTGGACCCATCAGGCCAGGCAAGCTGCCACATGTCCCACACGTCCAGTCCTGCGACGACCGCCTTCTGCTCGGCCGGATCGATTAGAGGTATCCGACTGCCAGGTCGCGCCGCAGCGGCGGCGATGCCCTCTTCCGACCAGTGCATTGAGACCCGCTCCTGCGCATTAGAGGTATCTCCCTCCCCATTGTCTCCACGCGATGCCGTCATCCTAACCCCATCTGCCTTGTCCGTAGTCTTGATCCAATGCGATCACAGAACCGCTTGCAATCCATTGCAATGCCGAACTGCGGCAAATTCCAAGGGAGGATGTAGGATGCGACTCGCACTGGCACTGACAGGCTGCGTTTCTATGATGTCATTGGCTACGGCGGCGAATGCCCAGGCAGGCAGCCTGGTCGAGACCGGGAACAGGCAGGCGCCTGCCAACGCCGATGCAACCGGTTCCGCAAACGAGATCATCGTCACGGCATCCAAGCAGGGCGAGCAGACGCTGCAGAAGTCGCCGCTTGCCATTCAGGCTTTCAGCGGTGAGGCGCTTGCGTTGAAAGGCGTCAAGGACAACGGAGAACTGATCGCGCTTATCCCCGGTGCCGCGCCGCTGGAGCAGGTCGGTTCGTTGTTGAGGGCCTATTCCTTGCGGGGGTCGGGCGCGGGCGGTGCCGTCGGCGATCCCCTGATCGGCTATTATCTGGACGACGCGCCATTCGCGATTCCGAATATTGGCTTCGCGCCGCCGGTGCGCTTCCTCGACCTCGACCGGATCGAGGTTCTGCGCGGACCGCAGGGTACGCTCTATGGGCAGGGTTCAATGGGCGGCACGATCATCTACCACACGCGCGACCCCAATCTGAGGCGCGCGGAGGCGCAGTTTGACACGAACCTGTCCACGACCAGGGAAGCGGGCGGACTGAACTACGGAATTGCAGGGGCCGTATCCGTCCCGATCGTGAAAGACACACTCGCGCTGCGCGTGAGCGGCGGCTACGACCATCGGGCCGGCTATGTCGACGTCTATAGTGGCGCGGCGTACTGGGGCGCCGCGGGCCAAGGATGCCAACTACATCAACAACAGCGACGTCCGCGCGACATTGCTGTGGAAACCCTTTGACAAGTTCCAGGCGCGCGCCCAGATCTGGCATTTCGAAGGCAGGCAGGGATATACGCAGAGCCTGAATTCGCTCAATCCGCCGGTCATCACCAATTATGGCGGCGTCAAGGGATTCGAGCAGAGCAATTTCGAGCTCTACAGCCTCAGTATGCAATATGATCTGGGCTTCGCCACCCTTTCGAGCAGCACATGCTATCTGAACGGGAACACCGGATATCTCGCTGCGGTGGCGCCCGACTCGCCGCTCGTCAATCGCTATCCATCTTATAATTTCTCGCAGGAAACACGGCTCACTTCGAACGGCCCCGGACCGTTGCACTGGTTCATCGGCTCGATCTATTCAAAGGCCAAGGGAACCTTCAACTTCGACCTCAATCTGGGCGGCATTCCATTCGTGTTCGGCGATACGATCACACGGACCAAGAGCTGGGCGGTGTTCGGCGAGGCAAGCTATGATCTCTTCGACGGCAAGCTCGTTCCGCTCGTCGGGCTACGCTATTTCAACGATGATCGCCGATCGGTGAATGACCAGACTGTGCTCGGAACGCGCGCCGTCTATCCGGGCGGCGCCAAGGCTAGGATCACCACCTGGCGCGCCAACCTCTCTTATTATCCGAACGATGATCTCACCATCTTCTTCAATGCCGGCACCGGCTTTCGCAGCGGCATCGTCCAGTCGCAGTTCCAGGTCGATGCCCTGGCAAAGGACGGGATCATTTCCAGCCAGGGCGTGCGGCCGGACCGGCTGATCAGCTACGAACTGGGACTCAAATCCCGCCTGGCGGGCGACGATCTGCAGGTCGGACTCAATCTCTACTCCGTCAGGTACAAGAACCTGCAGTTGGGCCTGAATACGTCCACGCCCTTCATTCCGGGCTTCGCAACACTGGGCGATGCGCGGTCCAACGGCATCGATCTGGAAATCCATTGGAAAACGCCGGTCCAGGGACTGGCGCTTGGCTTCACCGGCAATGTCAATGACTCCAAGTTCCTGGACGTCAATCCGCTGGTCGCGGCAGGCGCCGGCGCGATCCGGAAGGATGGCAGGATGTTGAACACCGCGAAATTCAACACGCGGGTCGATTTGGACTACAACCACCCGATCGGTGACGATCTCGATCTGGTCATGAACGCATCCGCCTCCACGGGCGGCAATCGCCTGATGAACGATGGCTAGATCGTGCCGTCCTCGACACTGTTCGCGGAATCGATCGGGGTGCGCAAGGGCGACTGGAAACTGTCTCTGTTCGGAGAAAATCTGGGGGACAACAGGCGCCCGACGTTCGTGCGGAACTCCACCTAGTTCGCGGGCCCCTTCCCCCGGACCATCGGCCTTCGCCTGACTGCCAGCATCAAATGAAGCTGCAGCTGTTCGGCGTCCGGTTGCGGAAAAGCCACTGACACAGGCGAGTTGACACGGTCGCCAAGTGCGGAGCGCAATTCCCGCGAAGCAAGGCCGAGCGACAGGGCGCGGTCGGCCTGTTATTGACCAGCTGTTGGAGATTGGGGTCGCGCCGGGGCCTCATTTCTCCTCTCGCCTGCGGAGATCGTGCTGTTGAATCACGAAAAGATCAGTCATGTCGTTGGCACCTCAAAGCCACCGCTCCTGGAGTTGACGATCGGGGAGGCTCTCGAACGTGCAGCAGAGCGGTGGAGCGGCAAGCCTGCTCTCGTGTCGCGTCACCAGGATGTGCGCCTCACCTGGCTCGAGTTGAAGCACGCCGCTGACACGTTCGCCCTCGGACTGATCGGCTTGGGGATAGAAGCGGGAGACCGCGTCGGGATCTGGGCACCCAATTGCGCAGAGTGGACGATCGTCCAGCTCGCGACGGCGCGCGCCGGGATCATCCTGGTCAATATCAACCCGGCATATCGCACGGCGGAGCTGGAATACACGCTGCGCAAGGTCGGCGTAAAGGCGCTCGTCTGTGCCGAAAATTTCAAGTCGAGCGACTATGTCGCGATGGTCGAGACACTCGTACCCGCGCTGCATGATGGCCCGATCCACTCTGTCGAACTTCCTGCATTGAGGCACGTCATCAAAATCGGTGGCGCGCAACGGCCGGGCTGGCTGACTTTTGCCGATGTCATCGACATGGGGCAGAGCCGCTCGCCCGGTGAGCTCTCCGCCCTTGCCGCCGGACTTGATGCCAACGACGCAATCAACATCCAGTTCACCAGCGGGACGACCGGTCGTCCCAAGGGGGCGACGCTGTCGCATCGCAACGTGATCAACAATGCCTATTTCGTGGGCATCGGCATGGGCCTGCAGGAAGGGGATCGGCTCTGTGTTCCCGTACCCCTCTACCATTGCTTCGGTATGGTGATGAGCAATCTCGCCTGCCTCGTGCACGGTGCTACCATGGTCTACCCGTCGGCGGGGTTCGACCCGGTTGCCGTTCTGGAGACGGTCGAAGCTGAACGCTGCACGGCGCTCCACGGGGTGCCGACGATGTTCATCTCCGAACTCGAGCATCCGGATTTCGAACGCTACGATCTTTCGTCATTGCGCACGGGAATCATGGCCGGCGCGATCTGTCCCATCGAGGTGATGAGCAAGGTCATGGACCGGATGCACATGCCGGACGTGGGCGTCGCCTATGGAATGACCGAGACAAGCCCGGTCAGCTTCCAGTCCGCACCGTCCGATCCGGTGGAGCGGCGCGTTTCCACAGTTGGACGAGTCCAGCCTCACCTTGAGGTGAAGGTCGTTGATCCTGCGAGGGGCGTGACTGTCCCGAGAGGCACCGCCGGCGAGCTTTGCACGCGGGGCTATTCGGTCATGCTGGGATACTGGGATGATCCCGATCAGACGGCCGAAGCAATTCAGGACGGCTGGATGCATACCGGTGACCTCGGCGTGATCGACGAAGAAGGGTACGGGCGCATCGTCGGGCGGCTGAAGGATATGATCATCCGCGGCGGCGAGAATATCTATCCGCGCGAGATCGAGGAATATCTCTATCGCCATGATGCTGTCGAGGATGTGCAGGTCATCGGCGTTCCGGATGCAAGATTTGGCGAGGAGATTTGCGCCTGCGTGCGAATCCGGTCCGGCAAGCACCTCACCGAGCAGGACATGATCGCCTTCTGCCGCGGGCAAATCGCTCACTATAAAATACCCCGCTATGTGATATTCCTCGATTCCTATCCGATGACGATCACGGGCAAGGTCCAGAAGCATGTCCTGCGCGAGATGATCATCGACGAACTCAGCAACCGCAGATGAGCGGACGAAACGGACTTTTACCTCTTTCTCAGCGCACTCTGAACGCTGGACAATTACGTCTTTCCAAGTCACGTCGATCATGATGGGAGTAAATCGGATAAAATGGCAGTCCGGGGGACGGCCATCCGATTTACTCGGCGGCGCAAGTCGCCGCAGCGATGGAGACTGACATGACCAGCGCCGATCTCGGCCACCTCGTCTATCGGGACATGCCGACCACCATTTTCGAGCATATGTCGGCGCTGGCGCGTGAGACGGGGGCGATCAATCTGGGGCAGGGCTTTCCCGACGCGCCGGGACCAGCGGACATTTTGAACGTAGCGGCCGACGCGCTGCTGAGCCGGTCCAACCAATATCCGCCGATGGCCGGCCTGCCTGAATTGCGCGCGGCGGTGGCGAGCCACTATGCGGCGCATCAGGGGCTGGCGTTGACCGCGCAGGAGGTCATCGTGACATCCGGCGCGACCGAGGCGATTGCCGCGACCCTGCTGGCGCTGGTGCAGCCGGGCGATGAGGTGCTGCTGCTGGCTCCGCTTTACGACGCCTATCTGCCGTTGATCGAGCGGGCGGGCGGCGTGGCGAAGGTCGTGCGGCTGACCCCGCCGGAATGGCGGATTACGCAAACGGCGCTGGAGGCAGCAGCATCGCCGCGCAGCCGCTTCCTGCTGATGAACAATCCGGTCAATCCTACCGGCATCGTCCTGCGCGAGAGCGAACTGGCGCTGCTGGCGCGTTTTTGCGTCGATCGCGATCTGATCGCCATATGCGACGAAGTGTGGGAGCATCTGACCTATGACAGGGTGCGCCATCATCCGCTGATGGCGCAACCGGGAATGCGCGAGCGGACGGTGAAGATCGGGTCGGCGGGCAAGATTTTCTCGCTCACCGGCTGGAAGGTCGGCTGGATGTGCGCCGCCCCGCCGATCGCGACTTTGCTGGCGCGCGCGCACCAGTTTCTGACCTTCACGACACCGCCCAACCTGCAATGGGCGGTGGCCAAAGGGCTGGCCAAGCCGGCCTTATGGTTCGACGCGATGCGCGCGGACTATCAGGCGTCGCGCGACCGGCTGGTGACGGGATTGACGGAGGCGGGATTCGTCCTGCTGCCCGCCCAAGCGACATGGTTTGTCTGCGTCGATCTGCCCGCCAGCGGCATCGCCATGGATGACGTCGCCTTTTGTGAGCGCATCGTCCATGAGGCCGGGGTGGCGGCGATTCCGATCTCCGCTTTCTATCCCGACGAACCCGTCACCCATCTGGTCCGGCTGTGCTTTTCCAAGGCGGACGCGGTGCTGGATGAAGCGGTAGCGCGGCTGGCCGCGTTTCGCCAACGGGCGGTTGCGGCGGGTGGCGAAGGGCGCTAGGTTCCCTGTTCGTTCCAGAAGGGGTGTTCATGGAAATCCTGCCGATCCTGTTGATTATCGTTGCGCTGCTGATCGGACTGGCGGTCGGCTGGCTGCTGCGCGGCAAGGCGCTTGGTCCCATGATGGCGGAGAAGGCGGAATTGGCGGGTCGGCTGGACCTGACGACCAGCCAGCGTAACGGTGCGATCAGCGAGCTGGCGGTGGAGAAGGAGCGGGTCGCGCAGGCGGCAGCGGCAGCGCAGCGGCTGGAGGTGGCGCAGGCCGCGCTGACCCAGCGGCTCGACGCGGTGCAGGCCGAGCGGGAGGCGGCGCTGCGCGAGCTGGCGGCGCTCCAGTCCGATACGCAGGCGCGCGCAGAGGCGTTCGAAGCGCAGATCGCGGCGCTCAAGGATGCCAAGGAGCAATTGTCGGCCCAGTTCAGCGAGATTGGCGGCAAGCTGCTGGGGGAAGCGCAAAAGACTTTCCTCGACCGTGCGGACCAGCGTTTTGCCCAGGCGAACGAGAAGAGCGAGGCGCAGCTCAAGACCCTGTTGTCGCCGGTGGAAACGACGCTCAAACGCTATGAGGAAGGGTTGCAGCGGGTCGAGAAGGACCGCGTCGGCAGCTATGCCGAACTGCGCGAGGCGGTGAGCCAGGTGCAGCTAGGGCAGGGGCAGGTGCGTGACGAGACCGCCAAGCTGGTCAATGCCTTGCGCGCCGCACCCAAAACGCGGGGCCGCTGGGGTGAGCAGCAGTTCAAGAATCTGATCGAGACGGCCGGCCTCTCCCCCTTCGTCGATTTCAGCGAGGAAGTGTCGGTCACGGTGGAAGATGGCCGGTTGCGGCCCGACTTCATCATCCGCCTGCCCGGCGACCAGCAGATGGTCGTGGACGTCAAATGCTCGCTGGTCGCCTATCTCAATGCGGTCGATCAGGTCGATCCGGCGATCCGCGACGCGCATATGGCCGACCATGCCCGCGCGATGCGGACCCATGCCGACGCGCTGGGGCGCAAGGCCTATTGGGAGCAGTTCGACAAGGCGCCCGATTTCGTCATCATGTATGTGCCGGGCGATAATTTCGTCACCGCCGCGCTGGAAGCGGACATGGACCTGTGGGAACGGGCGGCCAAGAACCGGGTCATCATCTGCGGCCCGGCGACCTTCCTGCCGCTGGCGCGCACGCTGGCGGGGCATTGGCGGCAGGCCAAGTTGCAGGATCAGGCGCGGCAGGTCGGACAACTGGGCAAGGAGCTCTATGAGCGGCTGGCGGCGGCGGCGGGATCGCTCAAGAAGCTGGGCAACCGGCTGCATGGCGCGGTGGGCGATTATAACGCCTTTGTCGGCAGCTTCGAGAGCCGGGTGCTGGTGACCGGGCGCAAGTTGCGCGACCTCAATATCGAGACGGGCGGCAAGGAACTGGAAGAGCTGGCCCCAGTCGATGCGCTGGTGCGCGATCCGGCGTCGGCGGAGGCGTTGCGGGCGTTGCCGGACGGGGTAGAGTAAATAGACATTGTTCCGTTCGTTTCGAGCGTAGTCGAGAAACGTTCAGCGCAAGTTTCTCGACTACGCTCGAAACGAACGGATGTTGTGTTAGCCGCGTGTCGCCGCGCCGCTCGCCGCCCGCACCCCCGCCCGGTTCCGGCGGGCGAGCTCGCGCTTCAGATCTTCCGGGCGCGGGGCGACGAGGAAGCCGAAGCTGACCGTGCCGTCCTTGGTCTCCACGACATGGTGCAGCCGGTGCGCCTGGACGATGCGCTTCATGTAGGGGGATCGGGCGACGTAGCGGTTCTTCACCCGCTGGTGGACGATAATGTCGTGGAAGCCCAAATAGATCGCGCCATAGGCCGCGATCCCCGCGCCGCACGCGGTAGCCAGATTGCCCCAGCCCCATTGCACGCCGCCCAGCAGCAGGATGATCGAGGGCAGGGCGAAGATCACGAAATAGAGATCATTGGCTTCCCAAAACCCCAAGCGCGGGCGGTGGTGACTGGCGTGCAGGAACCAGCCCGGCCCGTGCATGACCCAGCGGTGCATGACATAGGCAAAGCCCTCCATCGCAGCGACGGTGGCGATAAAGACGAGGACAGGCAGCAGGATCGACATGGCATCCATATAGGCGGGCAGGGGCGACGGCGCGACCCGTAAAGCTACGGGGTGGCCGAAAGGTCGGGGGCGGTCGGCTGCACGGGTGCGGTGTGGATCACCCGCTGGGGATAGGGGATGGTGATGCCATTATCCCTGAACAGGTGCCACAGTCGGTTGAGGACGTCGGACTTCACATTGCTGACGCCGCCCTCCGGGTCGCTGATCCATACCAAAATCTCATGATCGACGCGGCTGTCGCCAAAGCCGATCAGCCAGACATTGGGTTCAGGTTCGCGCAGTACCCGCTGGCAGTCGAGCGCGGCTTGCCGCATCAGGCTCTGCGCCAGTGTCAGGTCGCAATCATAGCCGACCCCCACCGGGATGCGGACGCGGACGTTGCGGTCGGAATAGGACCAGTTCTCCACCTCCTGCGTCATGAGGTTTTCGTTGGGGATCAGATGTTCCTTGCCGTCGCGGGTGATGACGCTGACGGCGCGGACGCCGATCTTGTTCACCCAGCCGAAACTGTCGCCCACCACGATGACGTCGCCCGGCTTGATCGACCGGTCCATCAACAGGATGATCCCGGCGATGAGGTTGCCGAAGGTTTTTTGCAGGCCGAAACCGACGGCCAGACCCAGCGCGCCGGAAAAGACGGCGAAGGCGGTCAGATCAATGCCCAGCAGATCGACGCCGATGAAGAAGGCGGCGACGATGACGGCGATGGCGGCGAGCTTTTGCGCCAGCAGCTTCTGGGTCGGATCAAAGCCGTCGGTATGGTCGATCGACCGGCCGATCAGCCGGTTGGCGAGGCGCACGAGGGCGAAGAGGGCAACGCAGGTGGCGGCGATCGACAGCAGGCCAAGCAGGGTGACGCGCCGTTTGCCCAGGCTGATGCCCACCGTGTCGAGCATCGCGCCGACCGGGGCGAGGCCGCCGCTGGTGCCGGACACGATGCTGAGGAACAGCAGCAGCGCGAGGGGCAGCGCGGCCCAGCGCGGAATGGCCAGTGTGCGTAACGCATAGGCGGCGAGCAGTGCGACCGAGAGGCCAAGGCCGATGCCCAGAATGAGGTGGCCAACCGAATTGTGCGGCCAGAAAGCAGCGGCCACGCCGATCAGCAGCGCCGAGAGCGCATAGCGCAGCATCGCCCGCAGCCGTTGGGTGAAGGCAGGTCCCATGACATGGGTGCGGGGATGCAGGCGCGGCGCGATGAAGCGGGCAAAGCCCGCGGCGGCAAGGTGCAGCAGCAAGGCGAGGGCCAGGGCGATCAGCGGATGGATGATGCCGCTGTCGTCCGGCACATGGGCCAGCAACCAGTCGATGCCGGGCATCATCCCTAGCCCCCGTCGCGGACGGCGCGGAAGCGGGCGAGACCGGCGTCGAGATCGGCGATCAGGTCGGCGGGATCTTCCAGCCCGATATGGAGGCGGACGGTCGGGCCTTGCGCCTGCCAGACGGTCGCGCTGCGGTAGCGGGCGGGATCGACGGGGAGGGCCAGGCTCTCAAAGCCGCCCCAGCTATAGCCGATGCCGAAATGGGCGAGACCGTCGATCAGGGCAGCGCGGGCGACGTCGTCCCCGCCGTTCAGTACAAAGCTGAACAGGCCGGTCGATCCGCTGAAATCGCGCCGCCACAGCGCATGGCCGGGGCAGTCGGGCAAGGCGGGGTGGAGGACGCGGGCTACCTCCGGCTGGTCCTTTAGCCAATGGGCGATGGCAAGGGCGCTGTCCTGATGCTGTTTCAGGCGCACGCCCAAAGTGCGCAGGCCGCGCGAGGCGAGCCACGCATCGTCGGGGCTGACCATCTGGCCGAAAAGATAGGCGGTCTGGCGGATTTTGCCGAACCAATGGTCGGTCGCGGTGACGCTGCCCATCATGACGTCGCTATGGCCGACGATATATTTGGTGCAGGCGAGGATGGAGATGTCGACGCCGTGGGACAGGGCCGGGAAATAGAGCGGGGTCGCCCAGGTGTTGTCCGCCAGGGTGACGACGCCATGCTGGCGGGCGAGGGCGGTGAGGGCGGGGATATCCTGCACCTCGAAGGTCAGGCTGCCGGGGCTTTCGAGGAAGAGGGCGCGGACCCGTTCATCGGCTAACCCGACACTGAGCTGGACAATGTCACAGGGATCGTAAAATATCGTTTCGATACCGTAACCATTCAGCATTTGCGTGCAGAAATTGCGGGTCGGGTCATAGGCACTGTCGACCATCAGCAATTTGTCGCCGGGCTTCAGCACCGCCATCAGCGCGCAGGCGATCGCCGCGACGCCCGACGGGAACAGCATCGTCCCCGCCGCGCCCGGCTCCATTTCGGTGAGCGCGTCGGCCAAGCTCCAGGCGGTCGGCGTCCCCTTGCGCCCGTAGAAGAGCCGTTCATGCGTGCTGCTGCCCGCGGCACGGCGCAGATGGGCGACATCATCGTAAAGGATGGTCGAGGCGCGCCAGACCGGCGGGCTGACGATGGCACCGGGCTGGCCGGGCATACCGGTCCATTCGGGCTTGCGCCCCGCCTGCGCCAATCTGGTCAGCGGCTTGCGGTTATCGTCGTCGCTCATGCCGGGCCGGTGGCCTTGGGCGTGGCGGGATCGAAACCCCATTCGGACCAGCTGCCGTCATAGAGGGTGACGTCGCGCTGCCCCAGCAGTTCTAGGCCCGCCAGCAGGATGGCAGCGGTGACGCCGCTGCCGCAGGTGGTGATGACCGGGCGGTCGAGATCGATCCCCGCGTCCGTGACGAGTTGGCGCAGATCGTCGCCCTTCTTCATGCTGTTGTCGGGGTTGAAGAGAGCGGAGGAGGGCAGGTTGCGCGATCCGGGGATATGGCCCGACGCCATGCCGGGGCGCGGTTCGGCTTCCTCGCCCGTGAAGCGGCCCGCGCCCCGCGCATCGAGGACTTGGGCTTGGCTGGTGGTGAGGTTGGCGATCAAATCGGCCTTGGTGCGGACCTGACCGGGCGCGCGGCGGGCGACGGCGTTGCCGGGCGTGGGGGTGACGAGGCCGGTCTCCGTGGGGCGTCCTTCGGCGACCCATTTGGGCAGGCCGCCGTCGAGGATCGCGGCGGATACGCCAAGGCCATAGAGCCGCATCATCCACCAGCCGCGCGCGGCGCTGTGGGTCGGGCTGTTGTCATAGACGATGATGCGGCTGTCGGCGTTGATCCCCAGCGCCTGCGCGCGCTGCGTCATCAGCGCATCGGGTGGCACCATGCCCGGCGTCGGATCGTCGGGGTCGTTGAGGCTGGGCAAGTCCATATAGGCTGCGCCGGGAATATGGGCGGCCTCAAACTCGGCGCGCGGATCGCGCGGGGTGCCGGGCAGGAACAGGCTTGCGTCCAGAATGCACAGGTCCGGCTTGCCCAGTTCAGCGGCCAGCCAGTCGGTCGAAACGAGAATGTCCATGCGATGCCCTTTGGCCTGATTTTCCTATCTGTAGAACGCGCAGGACAGGCAGGGAAGGGGGGTCAGGACGGGACCAGTTCACCCGCGGCGCGGGTGGCGGCGCGGCGATATTGGCGCGGTCCCTGGTCCAGGCGGAAGGGGGCGAGCCGTTCGGCGGGTGGCTCCTGTTCCTGCCCCAATATGAAGGCGCGGGCGGTGCGGCCATGGCCGAGCGGTTCAGCCTCCTCCGGTCCCCAGCGATAGCTGGCGTCGAAGGCGGCGAGCGGGATGAGCAGGCTGCGCTGGCCCATCGTCACCGGCACGATCTGGTCGGGCATCAGCCGCAACTCGCCTATCAGCCGCCTTGTTTCACCGGGCATGATCGACACGGCGGCATGGAGCGGCAGGCCGCTTTGCTGGGCGAAGAAGCTCTGAAGCAAGGCTTGCTGCTGCGCCCCTGCATTGCCGATGATGCCGCGCACCAGCACATCCTGCGCCGGGGTGTCGCCGCGATTGTGGAGCAGCAAAATATAGCCGACCGTCATGCCCATCAGCGAATAGCGCGCCTGGGTCAGGTCCAGCGCCATGTCGAGCCAGGGGCGGTCGGGCGCGTCGGGGATAGCGGCTACGGGCGCGGGTTCGGGTGCCGGCGCGGGCTGTGGGGCTGGCGCAGGTTTGGGCGGGGTTGGAACGGGGACCGGTGCGGGCGGCGCGATCTCGACTTCGGCTTCGTCCTGCGCGGGCTGGCGACGGCCGCGCAGCAGGAGGGCTGCGACGAGGGCCAGCAGCGCGAGCACGCCCCCGATGATCCAGGGCCAGGGGGTGGCGTTGGTCGGCGCGGGTGAGAGTGGCGCTTCCTCAGGCACCGCAGCGGCAGGGGTGGGGGCAGGCTCCGGCGCGGACTGTGGTGTTGGCGCTGGGGCCGTGACCGGGCTGCTTTGATTGTCGGGGGCTGCGCGTTCCGCTTCCGCTGCCGGGCGGGGGGCGGGCTGGGCTGCGGTGGCGCGTGGCGTGAGCGCTGGCGCGGCGCGCTGCGCCGGGACTTGTGGCGCAGGCTGGGCAGGCGCGGGTGTCGGTGTTGGCGTAACCGTCGGCGCGATCACCGGCGGCGTAGTCGTCGCGGGCGCGCGGAACACATCCAGTTCCGGGCCTTGCTGGCGGGGATTGGCGAGCTGCGGCGCGCTGGAGGGCGGCAGGGTGAATATAGGCGCGGCCTCCTCCGCCTGCTGGGCATGAGCGGGCAGCGCAAGCAGCAACGGCGCGGCGAACAGGAACGAACGATGATACCCCATGGGTCGAGCCAAGGCACAAGAGCGGCTGAACCGCAAGTGAACAATGAGAAGCCGATGACACCAGCCGTGCAATCGCGTAGGGGAGCGGCATGACCGACCCTGCCTTGACCCCGCTCCATCTGGGCCAGACCAGCGCCCTGCCCACCCGCCCGGAAGAGGCGGTGCTGGACTATGTCCCCAACCCCCGGCCCGGCCGTACCTATCTGGTGCGCTTTGCCGCGCCGGAATTTACCTCGCTCTGCCCGGTGACCGGCCAGCCCGATTTTGCCCATCTGGTGATCGACTATGCGCCCGGCGACACGATCGTCGAATCCAAGTCGCTGAAACTGTTTCTGGGGTCGTTCCGCAACCATGCCGCCTTTCACGAGGATTGCACCGTGGGCATCGGCGAACGGCTGTTTACCGAGATGAAGCCGGTGTGGCTGCGCATCGGCGGCTATTGGTATCCGCGCGGGGGCATTCCCATCGACGTGTTCTGGCAAACGGGCGCGCCGCCGCAGGATTTATGGCTGCCCGCGCAGGATGTGCCGGGCTATCGCGGGCGGGGGTAAAACCCCCTCCGTTCGAAACCAACGGGTGTTGAGGGAGCATCGCGCGCGCTTCCTGTTGGACGAACGCACAACAATGTTCGACCAGCGACATTGAGACACCATATCATGGCGTGACCGATGCAGCGAAACCGGTTATTCCGCGTTTCATCACGGTGCCGGTCCGATCGGACCCAAGCCTGCCTGACGTGTCGGAGTCTGAAACCCTATGTCGCTTGCCAAAATCCTGCCGCTGCTGATCGCAGCCGCGCCCATCGCCCTTGCCACGCCTGCGCTGGCGCAGCCCGGTCCTGCCGCCGGTCCCGCCGCTGGCATCACCACCCAATTGCCGCGCGGCGCGGTGCCAAGCCATTATGCGATTCAAGTGACGCCCGATGCGGCGAACCTGAAATTCACCGGCAAGGTGACGATCGACGTCATGGTCAGCACGGCGATGCCTGCTCTGGTGCTGAACGCCGCAGACCTGACTTTTGGCGATGTCATGCTGACCCCCGCCAAGGGCAAGGCGATCAAGGGCAGCGCCAAGGTGGATGCGGACGCGCAGACGGTGACGCTGGATTTCGGCAAGCCGCTGGTGCCGGGCCAATATAAGCTCGCCATCGCCTATGCCGGTGTCATCAACACGCAGGCGAACGGGCTGTTCGCACTCGACTATACCAATAATGAGGGGCAGGCGAAGCGCGCCCTGTTCACCCAGTTCGAGGCACCCGATGCCCGCCGTTTCGTGCCGAGCTGGGACGAGCCGAGCTATAAGGCGACGTTCGACCTGAGCGCGATCATTCCGACGGGCGAACTGGCGGTCGGCAATATGCCGGTCAAGACGACCAAGGATCTGGGCGGTGGCAAGACCCAGGTGACGTTTGGCACGTCACCCAAAATGTCGTCCTATCTGCTCTTTTTTGGTCTGGGCGAACTGGAGCGCGCGACCAAGATGTCGGGCGCGACCGAAGTGGGCGTGATCACCGGCAAGGGCAATAGCGGCAAGGCGGCGCTGGCGCTGGATGCGTCGGCCAGCATCCTGCCCTATTTCAACGATTATTTCGGCACCCCCTATCCGCTGCCCAAGCTGGATAATGTCGCAGGGCCGGGCCAGAGCCAGTTTTTCAGCGCGATGGAAAATTGGGGCGCGATCTTCACTTTCGAGCGCGCGCTGCTGGTCGATCCGCGCTTCACCTCCGAAGCGACCAAGCGCCGCATTTACGAAACCGTCGCACATGAAATGGCGCATCAATGGTTTGGCGATCTGGTCACGATGGCCTGGTGGGACGACCTGTGGCTGAACGAAGGGTTCGCCAGCTGGATGGCGACCAAGGTGACCGACAAGCTGCAACCCGACTGGGAAATGCTGCTGACCCGCGTGGACGGGCGCGAGGCGGCGATGAGCCTCGATTCGCTTAGCACCACCCATGCGGTGGTGCAGAAGATCACTACCGTCGATCAGGTCAACCAGGCGTTCGACGCCATCACCTATCAGAAGGGTGAAGCAGTCATCACCATGCTGGAGGGCTTTGCCGGCGAGGATGTGTGGAAGAACGGCATCCGCAGCTATATGAAGGCGCACGCCTATGGCAACACCGTGACTGACGATCTGTGGAAGGCGGTCGAGGGTGCCGGAGCCAAGGGGCTGGTGAGCATCGCCCATGATTTTACCAGCCAGCCGGGCATCCCGCTGGTGACGGTCGAGAGCGCCCAATGTCAAAGCGGGCAGACGGTGCTGAGCCTGAGCCAGGGTGAATATAGCCGTGATGCCAAGGGCAAGACGCCGCTCAAATGGAATGTGCCGGTGATGGCGCAGACCATTGGCGGCGCGCCGCAGCGGCTGATTTTGCAGGGCAAGGGGCAGATGGTGCTGCCGGGTTGCGGTGCCTATGTCGTCAATGCCGGGCAGACAGGCTATTATCGCTCGCTCTACCCCGCCGCCAATGTGCAGGCGCTGGCCAAGGATTTCACCAGGCTGGCGTCGATCGACCAGACCGGATTGCTGGCGGATAATTTCCAGCTGGGGCTGGGCGGCTATCAGCCGATCGGGCTGGCGCTGGACCTGATCGACGCGGTGCCGGTTTCGGCCAGCCCCGCCGTGCTGGCGGAGGTGCCGGGCTATCTCGACAGCGCCTATGCCATGCTGGAAAGCGACAAGGCGGCGCAGGCCAAGGTTGCGGCCTATACGTCGGCCAAGCTGACCCCGGCGCTGAGCGCGATCGGCTATGACGCCAAGGCGGGCGAGGGCGCGCAGGTGCCGGTGCTGCGCTCCGCGCTGATCTCCACGCTGGGCGATATGGGCGACAAGGCGGTGGTGGCGGAGGCCAACCGGCGCTTTGCCGCGCTGGCAACCAACCCTGCCGCGCTCGACGGGCCGCTGCGCAATGTGTGGCTGGCGATCATCGCGAAGAATGCCGATCAGGCGACCTGGGACAAGTTGCGGGTGATGGCCAAGGGCGCGAAGAGCGATCTGGAAAAGAGCAGCCTGTTCGCGCTGCTGGGCGCGGCGAAGGATGAAGGGTTGGGTGCCAAGGCGCTCGACCTGGCGCTGACCGACGAGCCGGGCAAGACCACCAGCGCGGCGATCATCGCGCAGGTCGGGGCGGAGCATCCGATGCTGGCGGTCGATTATGTGCTGGCGCACCGCGCGCAATATGAAGCGCTGATCGACGTGTCGGCGCGGAGCCAGGCGCTGGCGCGGCTGGGCGGCGGGTCGGCCGACCCGGCGATGGCGACCAAGCTGGACGCCTATGCGACCCAATATCTGACGCCCGAATCGCGCAAGGTGGTCGATCGCTCGATCGCCGCGATCAAGACGCGGATCGAGACGCGGACGCGGCTCAAGGCACCGCTGGCGGCCTGGTTTGCCGCAAAGAAATAAGCGGGAAGGGCGGTGGCGCGATCCACCGCCCTTTTTGATTTAGAACAGGCGCCGTTCGCGGGCGGCGCGTTCCAGATCATCGCGGAAGGCGGGATGGGCGATGGCGATGAGCGCGCGGGCGCGTTCGGCCAGGCTTTTGCCCTTCATGTCGGCCCAGCCAAATTCGGTGACGATGATGTGAGTGTCGGTGCGCGGCGTCGTCACCGGGCCGTCGAGCCAGGGTACGATGCGCGACACGCTGCCCTTGGCGGCGGTGGAATGGCAGGCGATGATCGACCGGCCACCCTTTGAAGCATAAGCGCCGCGCACGAAATCGAGCTGGCCACCGGTGCCGCTATATTGGCGACCGTTCATATATTCTGAATTACATGCACCGCTCAGATCGACCTGAAGCGTGGCGTTGACCGACAGCATCCGGTCATTCTGCGCGATGATGTGGGGGGCGTTCACATGCTCGACCGGATGCGCTTCGAGCGCGGGATTGTCGTGCAAAAATTCGTAAAGTGGCTGGTCGCCCATGGCGAAGGTAAAGACCGACTTGCCGGGATGCAGCGTCTTGGCGCTGTTGTCGACGACCCCGGCCTGGATCAGGCTGACGAGGCCGGGTGAGAGCAGTTCGGTGTGGATGCCAAGGCGGCGGTGGCCCATCAGCGCGGCGCACACCGCATCGGGCACTGCGCCAATCCCCATTTGCAGGCAGGCACCATCCTCCACCATTGTGGCGATAATCGCGCCGATCGCTTCGTCCGTGGCATTGCGGGGGAGGGAGGGGATTTGCGGCAGCAGCGCATGATGTTCGACCAGGGCGGTCACGTCCGACACATGGACCAGGCAATCGCCATGGACATAGGGCATGGCCGGGTTGACCTCCACGATGAGCCGTGCGCCGCTGCGGGCGACCGCCAGCGCATAGTCGGTGTCGGTGCCGAGGCTGAAATAGCCGTTGGCGTCCATTGGCGAGACGGTCGTGATCAGCGTATCGACGCCGATATGCTCGGTCAGGGCGCGGGGTATCTGGTGGAAAGGCACCGGCAGCAGTTCGGTGAAGGGCGCGGTGCCGCCCGCGAGCAGCGCGTCATTGGCGCGCTCCAGACCGCCATGGAACAGGCTGACCCGGCGGATGTGGTCGCCAAGGTCCGGGGCGAGGATGGCCGCGGCGGACGCGGCTGGCGCAAGCATGGCATAGAGGATGGCGTCGCCCAGTGCGCCGGCGCGGACCCGGTCGGCCAGCGATGCCGCCAGCGCAGGCGGGAAGCTGACGGCGAGACCGGCGACGATCTTCGCGCCGTGCGGGATCAGCGCTACGGCCCGGTCCGCCGTCATACTTTTTGCGGTGTAGAGGTTGTCGATCGTCATGGCTTCTCCCCGGCTCATCTGCGCCTTGTCGACTGATGAGTCGGGGAGCGCAATCCATCATTAGGGGGATACGGGTGCCACCTTCATTGCGGCAGGCCGAGCGCTTTCACGATATCCTCCCACGCGACCAGCTTGAAATTCTGCGCAGCCGCCGCGTTGTGGCCGTCCTGTGCGATGAACAGGCCGCCGGGGAATTGCGGGCCGAAATCGCCCAGCATCAGATCGATACCGTCGGTTTCTTCCGATCCGCCAATCGCGCCATCGACCACGCGGAAGCGGCCGACATAGGCGTCGTCGGACAGGCGATAGGCGACATAGGCATTGTCGCCCTGGCTGGAGACGAGGACATAGCCGTCCTTCTCGCCCATGGGGGCGATGGCGACGCCTTCGGCATCTATGACCAGATTCTTGCCGTCCGCCGCCGCGATCTGCACTGGCGTGGTCGGGCCGGTCGCGCGGGCGTCGAAGCGCCACAGGCCGACATCTTCCTCTGCGACATAGAGACGTCCCGTGCGGTCATCGACGGCGCAGCCTTCCGACTGGGTGCCAAGCTTTAAGGTGCGGACGATGCGACCCGTGGGCGTCGCCCCGGACGTATCGAGCGCGACCTGATTGATCGTGCCGTCCTTCAGCACGATGAAGGCATATAGCCCGGCGGTATCCGACCCCATGCAGATGCCATAGGCTTCGCCCGCGCCGCCATCGACCTTGCCCAGCGCAGTCAGTTTCGCTGTCGCGGGATCGAGCCGGAACAGGGCGATCTTCGCGCTGGTGACGGCGTTGCGGTCGCTGGCGGCGACCAGGATGCCGCGCTGGCCGTTGATGCTCACCCCATCCTTCAGATCGACATTATTGACCCGGCCCGCGTCCAGAAAATCGCGCACCTTGCCGTCGAGGCCATAGACATAGAGGCCCGCTTTCTTGTCGGTCCCCACGATCAGGCTGGCGGCGGGATCAGCCGCGTTGCGCCAGATCGCCGGATCGTCCGCCGCATCGGCATTGGTGGTGCCGACCGGGGTGGTTTCGCCGCGCGCAGTTACGGAAACGGCAGGCGTGGCATTGGCGATGCGAACAGCGACAGGCACTTCGGTTTCAACAGTGGTACAGGCCGATAATGTAATAAAAGTGAAACAGGAAATCATCGAACTGTAATATTTATTTCGCGATATAGTCACCAACGCCTCCTAGCGGCCCATTCAGACGGGCTAGATACAAGAGATAGTCCGATCGTCAATGTATCTGTTAAATGACAGGGGGACTATATGGTCGCGAATAAGTGGCTGATGCTGGGTTGTGCTTCGCTTGCACTGATGTCGGCTCCTGCCGGTGCGCAGGCACCTGCTGCCGCTGATGAAGTTGCGCGGACCGACGGGCCGATCACCCAGGCCGCCGACATCGTCGTTATCGCCGGGATCGGTTATCGCGACCGCACCGACACGCCCGAACCCGTGCTGAAATATGGCACCGGCTATTTCCAGCGCTTCGAGCCGCTGACCGCAGGTGATGCGCTGAAGCGCGTCCCTTCGGTCACCTTCCTGTCCGACGTGATCGAAAGCGACGCGCCGCGCCTGCGCGGCCTGCCGCCGGGCTATACCCAGATTTTGATCAATGGCGAGCGCGTCCCCGGATCGTCCGCCGACCGCAGCTTCTTTCTCGATCGTATTCCCGCAGAGCTGATCTCCAGCGTCGAGATCGTCCGCTCGTCCTCCGCGCGCCGCACGGGTGATGCGGTTGCGGGCACGCTCAACATCAACCTGCGCGACGGCTATGAGCTGAATGGCGGCTATGTCCGCGCGGGCGGGCTTTATTATGACGACAAGGAAATCGAGCCGAGCTTGGGCCTGGTCTGGGGCGGTCAGGTCGGTCCGGGTCGCCTGCTGCTGGGCGCGAATTTGCAGGGGCGGCATAACCCCAAGCAGAAGAAGAGCCTGCGCTATGGCGATTCGCCGGAAAACAACGCCGATTACGCCACCGACGATTTCGACAATCGCGAGGATCAGAGCGATACCCGCGATGGCAAGGATTACAGCTTCAACGGCACATATGAGATTGACGCTGGCGACACCAATTTCAAGCTGAACGGCTTTTATGTCCGCACCGACCGGACCGAGACCGAGCGCAGCTTCGAATATGACGACGCCACCGCCATCACCGGCCCGGTGCCGACCGGCAATTTGCTGACCGACAATGCCAATGTCGCCAAGATCGATCAGGAGAATTTTTCGATCGACGGCAAGCTGACGCAGCAGTGGGCGGCGGGCAAGACATCGCTGCGCGTGGGCTATGCCAAATTTATCGAGGATCGCCGCGAAACCGAATATGAGATTGGTTTCGATGTCGATGAGGGCGACGACCCGGAATTTGAGGGTGCGCTGACCAGCACTGCGATCAAGGATCGGGAATTTTCCGTCAAGCTGGAGCATGAAATCCCCTTGAACGACACGATGAAGTTCGTGTTCGGTGGCTTCTATCAGGACAAGAATCGCCGTACCGGCATCTTTGAGGCCGAACAGGAAGGCACGGGTAGCTTTGCATGGGACCAGTTCACCCAGAACCCCACCGATCTTGCCACCCCCTTTGACGATGTCGAGGCGATTGATGGCGGCGACAACCGCATCAAGGAAAAGCGCCGCGACGGCTTCGCCCTGATCGAAGGGGATAGCGGCAGCCTGAAATGGGAAGCGGGCTTGCGCTATGAACATACCAAGGTTCGCATCAGCGACTTTACGGTCGCGGCCGCGATCGCCGATCAGGAAAGCGACTATGACGCCTTCCTGCCGTCCGCGTCGTTCAAATATTCGCTGACCGACCATGACCGCATCATCGGGTCGGTTGCCCGCACGCTGCGCCGCCCGGAATTCAACTATCTGACGCCAGCCGTGCTGGAAGAGGAAGTGGGCGACAGCGATCTGCTGGGCAATCCACAACTCGGCCCGGAAACAGCCTGGGGCTTCGATATCGGCTATGAACATCGCATGGGGTCGGGCGGCATTTTCGGCGTCAACTTCTTCTATCGCGACGTCAAGGATCTGATCGAGCTGACCAATACCGGCGAAGAAGGGTCGGAAGGCGAAGGCACATTCGTCTATCAGCCGATGAATGTCGGCAATGGCAAGGTGTGGGGCGTGGAGTTCGACCTGTCGACCGATCTGGGCTTTGTCGGCCTGCCCAACACCGGCATTTTCGGCAATCTCTCCCTGCTAGACAGCAAGATTACCGATGGGCTGGGCGAGCGTCGGTTCAACGACCAGTCGAAATATGTCTATAATTTCGGCTTCATCCAGGATTTCCCGCAGGCAGGCGCGGCATTCGGCGCGACCTATCGCAAGCAGGGCAGTGCCTTTGGTCGGGTGATCGCGGAGGAAGTGACCACCACCTATGGTGCGGACCTGGAAATTTTCGTGGAAAAACGGATCGGCAAGACCTTCACGATCCGCGCGGTCGGGTCCAACCTGCTGAACGGCGCCAAGCGCGAGACGTTCAACAAGTTCGACAATCTGGCCGACCAGATCGACCGCGATTTCGACGAATATGAGCTGGAAAGCGAAAAGGCCGGACCCGTATTCCAGATCATGGCGCGTTACGCCTTCTGATCATCGGTCTGCTTCTGCAAAACAGGAAAGGGGGCTGCGGCGGACGCAGCCCCCTTTTTTGCGTCAGGCGGCGGTGTTGAGATAGGCGGCGACGGCATCGACGCTGTCGCCCACCGTATCGACCGCTTCCTCCAGCTCCTCGCGCGACACGTCGAACCGGCGGGTCCAGTAATCGACCGCCTCGGCATCATCCAGGCAGACGTGGCTGGCGTCCGGCGGCCCTGCCTGGCTTTGGTCGTTGATCATCGTTGCGCCCGTCTGCTGAGTCTTCTTACAGCATCAGCAATGCACAAATGGCGATCCATGTCCGCTTCCCTTTAGGACAGGTTTTGGCCTTCAGGACAGGGGAGCGGACGCCCAGCGGCGTAGCTTGGCGTAGAGGCCGCCGATCACCAGCACAAAGACCAGGATGGAGAGCGGCACCGCCCAATGGCTTTCCCCGACCAGCGCCAGCGGTGCGTCACTGTCCGTCGCCGCGACGATCCCGGCGAAGGCGACGCCGAACAGGCTTTCGCCCACGATGAAGCCCGTGGCCATCAGCACGCCCATCCGCTCGGCAAATTCGGGGTGCGACTGGCGCAACGCCCAGCGGTTGTAGAGATGGCCGATCACCGCGCCGACCGGGATCAGCAGGGTCAGCGCCATCGGCAGGTAGATGCCCATGCCCACCGCGAGCGGCGGCAGGCGCAGCTTGCCTGCCTTGCCCAGCAGTTCGTCGACCAGCACCACAACCGCGCCGATCCCAGCGCCAATGCCGATCAGCCCCCAGTCGAGATCGCCGCCCAGCACGCCCTTGGCCAGCGCAGAGATAAGCGCGGCCTGCGGGGCGGGCAGTGCGTTCGGCCCGGCACCCGGAGCGCCCGCGAAACCGAAGGCGCTGTTCAAAAGGTCCAGCACCGGCGGGATCACCAGCGCGCCAAACAGCACGCCCAGGATCAGCGCGATCTGCTGCTTCCACGGGGTCGCACCGACCAGCTGGCCGGTCTTGAGGTCCTGGAGATTGTCGTTGGAGATGGTGGCTATGCCGAACACGATGGCGGTGGTGAACAGGGCGTAGGCCACGAGAGCCTGACTGCGGTCCGGGTCGCCGCCCGATCCGTAGATCGCCGCCAGCATCAGCGACGCGCCCAGCACGGCGAGGATGCCGACGCCCGAAATCGGGCTGTTCGACGCGCCGATCAGGCCCGCCATATAGCCGCAGACCGACGCGATGACGATGCCCGCGACCAGCACATAAGCGAGCGTCAGCGCGATCACCGGAATGGGATTGGCCGCGATCGGGCCGCCCTGCGCGAAAATCCAGAGCAGCACACCGATGGGCAGCATCGATGCGATGATGGTGCCGCCGACAATGCCAATCGGCAGGTCGCGTTCGGTCAGTTCCAGCAGCCCGGCATTACCCGCCTTGCGCGTGGCGTTGGCGACCAGCGCGGAACGGATGCCGCTGACAATGGGGCCGAGAATCTTGAGCAGGGTCCAGATTGCGGCGACACCGATCGTGCCTGCGCCGATGAAGCGTGCCTTCATGCGGAAGGTGGTGCCGACCAGCTCTGCCAGGTCCGCGCCAGCGGGGACGGGCGTGGTCAGATAGGGGACGATGCCGACCCAACTGATCAGCAGGCCCACGAACATGGCAACGCCGACCGACAGGCCGACCAGATGGCCCACGCCGATCAGCGCCATGGAGAAGCTGGTCGACATCGACGTCGCGCCAGCGCCGAATTTGAAGAAGGTAGCGGCTTCCTCGGCCAGCAACTTGGTCTTGGCGATGATGGAGAAGGCGGCGGCGGCGAGCGCGCTCAGCAGGATGGCGGACAGACCGCGCTTATTCTCTTCTTCGCCCAGGCGCGATCCGGCGCCGACCTTGAGCACTTCGGCGGCAGCGACGCCTTCGGGGTAGGGCAGGTCTGATCCGGTGACGAGCGCGCGGCGCAGCGGCACCGAATACATGACGCCCAATATGCCGCCCAAGGCGATGGTGCAGGCGGACAGCCAGTAGGGAAAACCCTGCCACCAGCCGATGATGACGAGGCCCGGCAGCACGAAAATGATTGCGGACAAGGTGCCGGCGGCCGATGCGATGGTCTGGACGATGTTGTTTTCCAATATCGTGCCGGTGGCGAACAGGCGCAGCACCGCCATGGAGATGACGGCGGCAGGAATCGAGGTGGCGAAGGTCAGCCCGATCTTGAGGCCCAGATAGACGTTGGCGGCAGTGAAGATCAGGGTGATGAGCGCGCCGAGGATGACCCCGCGCAGCGTCAGTTCGGCCATCGCGCTGGCCTGTGCCTTCTCCATTGTCACCCTGAATCCCCTTGGCTTGGCGCTTGTCGTTTCGACTTGTAATAATGTTGCTTGGTTTTGGATCAATCGGAAAGTGCGATCGGGTGGCTCAACTGGCCTTTCTGGTGGCGCTGGCCGCAGGGGCTACGCGATCGAGCCAATTGTCGATCAACTGGGTCCAGCGCCGATAACCCTGCGGGTTCATGTGCAGCCCATCGGGGCGAAACAGCGAGGCGTCGGGCAGGCCGTCACGCGCCAGCAAAACGCTCCCGACATCAAGATAGGTGAAGCGATCCGCCCCGGCGCGCTTGGCAATCGCCTGATTGACCGCTGCCATTTTGGGCCACAGCGTCCAGCGGATCGGGCTGGGTTTCAAAGACAGGAAAGCGATCGGCGCGCGTGCATAATCGGTGCGCAGCCGCTTGAGCAGGGTCAATATGTCGTCGGCCACCTTGTCGGGACTCGCGCCTGCGGCCAGATCATTTTCGCCGACATAGACGACGATCGTGCGCGGCTGGATCGGCGGCAGCAGGCGGCGATAATTGCGCAGCACATCGGGCGTGCTGGCCCCGCCAAAGCCGCGATTGACGGTGGGAATGTCGGTAAAGCTGGCCGCTATGTCCCACAGGCGGATGCTGGAACTGCCCAGGAACAAGGTCGCGCCGTCCACTGGCGGGCTGGTGGCATTGGCTTTGGCAAAGGCCTCAATCTCCCGCGCGAAGGGGAAGGCCGGGTCGGCATTGGGCGGCCGGTCCTGCGCCTGCGCGCCGCCCGCCCCGGGCAGCGCGAGCGCCAGCAGCAAGGCTGCGATCGCCCTAGTGGCGATGGAGCGGGCGCAGGCGATATTTGCCGTCCGCATAGGCACCGAACATGCCGGTAATGGCGGGATGATCGACCGGCTCGTCGCTGTCGTCGCTGACCAGATTCTGCTGGCTGACATAGGCGACATAGCTGGATTCGCCATTTTCGGCGAGCAGATGGTAGAAAGGCTGCTGCTTGTCCGGCCGCGCATGTTCGGGGATGGCCTCATACCATTCCTCGCTATTGGCGAACACCGGATCAATGTCGAACACGACGCCGCGAAAGCCGAACAGGCGGTGCTTGACGACATCGCCAATGCTGAAGCGGGCATGGACAATCGGCGGGGCAGTTACACCGGTGCCGAAAATCTGAATCGTGTCTCTCATATGTCCAATTTAGGAGTGTTCGCCGGTCATACAAGAAAAATACCAACAAGGCTGCTTGGCAAGGCGGGAATCATTCGCTAATGGCCGCGCTCGACCCGGTTGGGACGGACTTTTCCTGTGTGAAAAGCCGCATGTCCCGGCCTTCTGCGGAGAGGTGGCAGAGTGGTCGAATGCACCGCACTCGAAATGCGGCGTGCCGGTGACGGTACCCAGGGTTCGAATCCCTGCCTCTCCGCCAATAGCCTGTCCTTCCACATCCGTTACGAATCACGAAAGCCCAGCATTTCTGCGGCTTACAGCGTGATTCGCATCCACTTGCATCCCTGCCCGTCCACCGGTGACCGATTGGAAATGTGGGAAAGAATGTGGGAGAATTGGTGGCATGGGAAAGCTCTCCGCTACCGCTGTGAAAGCAGCAACGCGCCCCGGACGGCTCGGCGATGGCGACGGCCTGTTTCTTGTGATTCAGCCCAGCGGCGGCAAAAGCTGGGTGTGTCGGGTGCAGAAGAATGGCACCTGGCGCGACTTTGGTCTGGGCAGTGTATCCAAGGTTTCGCTGGCGACAGCCCGGGAACGGGCGAGGGAAATCCGCACTTGGGTCGAGCTTGGGCTGGACCCGATATTTGAACGGCGCAAAGTGCGGGGAATTCCCACATTCCGGCAGGCGTCCGCCAGGGTGATTGCCGCCAACAGCAAGACATGGCGGAACGAGAAGCATGAGAAACAGTGGCTTCAGACGCTCGAAACCTACGTGTTTCCTCAGATCGGCGATTTTCAGGTTCATGAGATCACCGGCCCGATGATCCGGAACCTATTATCCGACATCTGGCTCACCAAGCCAGAGACAGCGCGACGGGTCCGGCAGCGTATCGGCACCGTTCTCGATTGGGCTTACGCCTCGGGCTATCGTGAGACAGAAGCGCCGATGCGCGCGATCACGAAGGGGCTTCCACGACAGCCCAAGCAGGATGGGCACTTCGCGGCTATGCCTTATACGAAGGTATCCGCGTTCATGGTCAAACTGACGGAGCGAGAATCCTTCAGTCGTCTTGCACTGCGCTTTGCCATCCTGACCGCCGTGAGATCCGGCGAAGTTCGAGGGGCGGTATGGGAAGAATTCGACCTGGGCGAGAAGCTCTGGACCATACCGGCAACACGCATGAAAGCGTCGCGCGAACATGTCATTCCCCTGTCTGCACCGGCGCTTGCAATTCTTGAGCGATGCCGGGAACTGCGGATCGGATCGCGCTCGCTTGTCTTCCCTGGAGCCAGAGGTGACGCGCCGATGAGCGACATGACGCTCACAAAATTGCTCCGAGAGATGAAGGAGGACGTGACGGCCCACGGGTTTCGCTCGGCTTTTCGGGACTGGGTCAGCGAGGAAACCGAACACCCCGGTGAAATAGCGGAGGCTGCCTTGGCGCACCGGGTCAAGGACAAAACAGAAGCTGCATACCGGCGCGGCAACCTCCTTGAAAAAAGACGAAAGCTGATGGATGAGTGGGGGGCATATTGCTTGAAGCGATAGCCCAGAACCCAAGCCTCACCCGCGAGCGCGCATTCATTCCAGAGGCGGCGCGAATAGTCAGTTTTACAATCCTATACGCCCATAACGGGCCGATTTCGGAATGTCGCCTTACCGGCGGGTAAGAGGGGATAGCCGCCAGTCCTCTTTAGGGCAGGCGACACGATCGTGGGCGCAAATAGCTGCCTGTCGCCCATCGACCATTCATGCACGCTCGCTGCCCAACAGACATTCCCTCAAAGCAGACGATCATGTCAGGCTATATGGATATATTGCTGCCATAAATGCTTCCAGAAGTGTGCTCACGTATGGATTGGTGAGGAACTCAATGCGGGGACCATCGGAGAATTTGGAGTGAAGGAAAATGGACATTAAGCGGCCACGTCTGTTCGCGTCCAATGCGAATAACGAGGTCATCGCCGTTCTTGCCACACCCTTCATCCCACCAAATAGCGGGGATGGGTGGGAAGCGGTAATCCGATGGATCGCGGCTTTTGATGCCGACGTTGCCGCCGTGTCCGTAGCGAGCGTACGCGCAGAGGTACAACTAGCAACCGGCGTTTCATTGGAAACCCGGCAATGCCTCTATCCCCTGCACCAGCTTCAATTAGCGCGGAGCGATAGGTTGGCAATCTCGCACGAAAGCTTACGATACCCAGCATTCGATGACAGGCAAGCGTCTCATGACAGTGTCGTCAACCCTGTTCGAGCCTTGTTTACTCGACGCAAAAACCTAAAATGCCGAGATGTCGATGATCAGAAGCAGGCTGGGAAATATCGGATCGAATATGCGTAGAAGGGCGCGCATTTGACCTTTTATTTTAGCCAATTCGAGGATCGCCGTCCTCCCCCCCCGCTGCCCCACTCTCCTGTGCGAGAGAAGATCTGGCAGATGCTGGCAGTTACCAGCCTCGCACTGGGTGCTTGGTATATCTACTGGCGCTGGACGCAATCGCTCAACTGGGATGCGTTGTGGTTCGCCATCCCGCTGCTGCTGGCAGAGAGCTGCGCCTATTTCGGGCTGATCCTGTTCACGCTTAATCTATGGAAAATAAAAGATTATCCTATTCTGCCGCCGCCCGAATGGATCAGCCAATGCGTCACGGGTTCCGATGATCGGGAGCATGCCGTAGTCGTTGATGTCTTCATCGCGACCTATAATGAGGAAGAGGAACTCGTCCGCCTGAGCATCCGTGATGCCAAGGCTATGCGATATCCCCATCCGATCGACCTGCGCGTCCATGTGCTGGACGACGGCCGCCGTGCCACCATGCAGGCCGTCGCGCAGGAAGAAAGGGTGGGCTATATCACGCGCGACAATAATGTCGGCTTCAAGGCCGGCAACCTGCGCAACGCCATGGAACAGACGAGCGGCGACTTCATACTGATTTGCGACGCGGATACGCGGCCCTTCCCGACATTGTTGGAACGCACTCTGGGCTATTTCCGGGACCCTGATGTAGCGTTCGTCCAAACGCCGCAATGGTTTTACGACCTGCCCGAAGGTCAGACGTTGACCGACTGGATGGCTCGACGGATCGGGCGTGCGGGGCGATGGCTAGGTAGTGCGATCGAATGGACGTTCGGCGAAATCCGGGTGGGCGAAGACCCCTTTGCCAATGATCCCGCTTTATTTTATGATATTATCCAGCGGCGACGTAACGTCTTCAACGCTGCTTTTTGTTGTGGTGCCGCATCGCTCCATCGGCGCGAGGCGGTGATGTTCGTGGCGCTCAAAGCCTATGGCGATGCGATTGCCAAGACGAGCGGCGAGACACGATCGCGTCTGGCGCGCCTGACCCGGCGCAGCGACAGCGCCGAAGCCCAGGCGTTGGCGCGCTGGCAAGCGGCACAGGCGGAAGAACTCACACCTTATAAATTCCATGTGTCCGAAGACATCTATACTTCCATCATACTGCATCAGGACCGTCATCGCCGGTGGAAATCCGTACTTCACCCGCATGTCGAATCGAAAATGCTATCGCCGCAGGATTTGCTGACCTGGACCATCCAGCGTTTCAAATATGCCGGCGGTAGCCTCGACATCTTCTTCCATGACAACCCCGTCACCGCGCCAGGCATGTCGCTCGGGCAACGGCTGATGTACCTCACTACTTTCTGGTCCTATCTGGGCGCGGTGTGGAATTGCATTTTTTTGCTCGCGCCAATGATCTATCTGTTCCTGGGGATCGCACCCGTAAGCGCCTATACCGGTGATTTCTTCGGACATGCGCTGCCTTTCCTAATCGCGAACGAACTGGCGTTCCTGGCCGGAACATGGGGCATGTCGGGCTATAAGGGGAAGGTGAGCTATTTGGCGTCCTTTCCCATTTCCCTGCGCGCCTTATGGGCTGTTCTGCGCAACCAGCGAATCAAGTTTCCGGTCACGCCTAAGGAACGGCAGGACGGCAATTTTCTGCATCTGGTCTGGCCGCAGTTTGCGATCATGGTCTTGACGGTTATCAGCTTTGCCTGGGCAGCACTGGCCTTGTGGCTCAGCATAGGCGACTACACGTTGGGTGGCCTGATCGCCAATGGCCTGTGGGGGGTGAATAACATCCTCGCCATGTCAATTATGGTGCGCGCAGCGCTATGGAAACCGGAGCATGAGGCATGAGTTGGCGGGACGGCCTGCGTAAGGGGCGAAGCCATCTGCTCTTTGCGCTCGTGCTGGCGGCCGGTGGCCTGCTGGTCGTCAATATCGAAGATGAGACGCTGAAACAGGAGACAAACAGCAAGCTACATCCCGGCGCATCCTCCGCTGAATCAAGCGTTAGACCGAACGAAACGCCGCGTCCGGTGAGCAAGGCGGCAACGCATCCCATGCCGCTCGCTTCCGACGTGAGGCATATCTATGTTCAGATCGGGGCATATCAGAGCAAAGCCCGCGCGGCCCGCGAAGGACGCCAGGCCCTGCGTGAATTGGGTGACCCTGCGGGCCTAAGCGTGCGAATCGAGGCTTTCCGCAAATTCTATAGGCTGCAACTTGGACCGTTGACCAAGCACGACGCAATGCCGCTTTGCCAGCGACTGGTCAGCCAGCGGAGAGAATGTCAGTTGGTGCGGGGGGATCGAAAAACTTCGTCATCGCCAGACAGTTGACACCTGCGTCGCGACGATAGTCGATCAGGTCGATGCAGGACTGGATGATCTGGATACCGCGCCCACTTTCATCGTCCAGCGAGAAGGGGCGACACATCATGATCTGCCCGTCGTCCATCGGCAAACCAAAGTCCGTCAACTCAAGTTCCACGACCCCCTCCCCCTGCCGTACCAAAAGGCCGATAGTACCATCGCTCCGTCCGGCATAGCCATGCAGGATGATATTGTTCGCGGCTTCGACCAGCGCCAATTCCAGGTCAATCGCCGCCTGGGGTGCTACCGCGGCATCGGCACAACTAGCCCTCAGATAGTCTGCAAGCTGCGCCACCGCCTCCAGCCGCGCCGGAATTTTGAGGGGAGGATGGTCATTCACTGAGTGCCTCCCTGGCAGCGTCTACGCTGTCGGTTAGACGAAATACCGTATCCAGCCGGGTCAATTCGAACAGGCGGCGCACCGACGGCTGCGCACCCGCCACTGCGAGTGCGCCATCCTTCCCCAGCATCTTGAGCAGCGAGACCAGCACACCCAGTCCCGTGCTATCCATAAAGGTCACATCGTGCAGGTCCAGAAGGGCGCGGTTGGCCCGCCCGTTGAGATGCGACTGAAGATCCGCCTTGAAAGCCGGTCCCGCGGTGGCATCCAGGCGCCCGGCCTTTACCTTGATGACTGCCATGTTTCCGTCGAATGTAATAGTGGTCACGCCGTCTCCTTTGGTTGGCCTGTCGATATCTCCAGTGCAAGGAGCGAAATGTCGTCCTCCAGCCCCGCTGGACCATGTCTCGCCCGCAGCGCTGTGTCGATCTGCTGCACCATGCGCTCGATCGGATGCGATTTGGCGGCCTCCACCAAAGCTTGCAGGCCTGACTGTTCCAGCATCACCCCGTCCTTGTCGCTACATTCCGTCACACCGTCGGAATATAAAATGAGCCGGGCGCCGGGAAGAAGCTGGAATGGCAGGGGTTTGAAGTCGGCTTCGGGGAACCAACCGAGCGGAAATGCGCCCTCGACCGCGACTGATGCAACCTTTCCCATATGCATGATGAACGGGGGAGGATGGCCCGCGCAGATGACCCAGCCATCCCCACTATGCGGAAAGATCAGCCCGCATATCAACGTGGCGTAGCTTTCCGACTTCTGCCCCTCAATCTCCCGATTGAGGTCGCCAATCGCTTGCGAGAGGGCCGCAGGCGTGTCGGGCGCAAGTTGCGAAAGCCGGTGATGGATGTGAAACGACGCCAGCGCTGCAGGGACGCCATGGCCCTGCACATCGGCCAGGAAGAAAAGATGCGCTCCGTTGCGTAAGGGGATCAGGCCGATCGTGTCCCCGCTGATATGCTGCGCCGGGCGATATGCCCAGGCGACCTGCAAAGGGCCACGGCCGTCCCGGTCGGGCAGAAGCCGCCGGTGCAGATCAGCCGCAGCGTCAAGATCCGCCTGGACCCGGCGATAGGCTTCGCGCGTACGGGCATGGGCAGCCGCCAGATGGTGATTGCGTCGTTGCAGGCGGTAATGCAGCGCGACGTTACGCCGGGCAGACGCCATGGCCAGTTCCAGTTGAAGCCCGTCCAGCGGTTTGAAAAGAAAGTCGTCCACCCCCGCATCGAGCGCGTGACGGATCGTATGGCCGTCACCCCTGGCTGTGGTCATCACCACATGAAGAAAGCGGTCCCGGCTATGTAGCGCGCGGATACGCTCGACCAGCGCCACGCCATCCATCCCCGGCATCTGCCAATCTGTCACGACCACATCAAATGCGCGGTCCTGCAACAGGGCCAGCGCCTTTTCGGCATCCAGTGCGCATTGCACGGTGCAGTTGAGTGTCTCCAGTTCCCACGTCAGATAGTCCAGAAACAGATCGTCATCGTCGACCAGCAGCACGTCGAGCGGCCGTTCGGTATGCCGGGAACCGGAGGATGTCATCATTGCCGCCTCCCTGTCTGCAACGGTGGACCTACCTTACCTTAGCTGCCAAACTGTTTGGAAAAAGCCTTGAATCGCTTGATCTTGCGAGAAACACGCCTAATCGACTCTTAAGTAAAAATAATCTGTCGCGCGGCTGCGCCTTGCCGTTATGTTCAACGAGAAGAGTAAATGTCCTGCGCGCATGTGGAGCCCTGATCTAATGACGCGATCCTTTGTATGCGGCCTGGCGCTATCATTATCCTGCCTCGCCCCCGTCCACGCGCAAGACCGTGGTGTGATCTACGCTGGCGGCGGCGCGGGCGACGGCGCGGGCGGTTATGCCGGAGGATTGTTGGCCCTGCCAGGCAACTCTCTGGGCAACGGATTGGCAATCCGGGCCGGGATCAACGGCGGCACCTATCGCTATCGTTCCAGCGAGCGCATCGAGGCCACCTACGTCGGCGCAGAGATCGCGCTAGTCTATCAGATGTCAGGTGATTGGGGATGGGCCAATATATCGGCCGGACCGCGCATTACAGATACCGACCTGGACCCCAACGATTTGGGTAACAAGTTGCGAGGCACCCGGTTCGATGCCGGATTGCAGACGGACGGCGCGCTGGGCAATCAATGGCGACTGGGCTGGTTTGGATCGTGGGGCGTCCGCAACGAATCCTATATCGGGCAGCTAAGACTGACCCGGCTGGTCAGCGCCAGCAGCGGAACGCGTATCGGCTTGGAGGGCATCCTGCAGGGCGATCCCACCTACACACGCGCCAGTCTGGGTGGCCATGCCGCCACGCCGCTGGGTAAAGGATGGGAGGGGCAGATTTCCGCTGGCGCGAGCGAGCAGGCCGGACGAAAGGCCAGACCCTATGTGTCGCTGGGCGTCAGCCGCATCTTTTAGGCCGCTGGCCGCGTGGCGCTGCACGGACATGGGAGCGCCTTGCGCTGGATCGGACTATTCCTCCTGACTGGTTGCCTGCCCGAGCTACCCCGGTCCACCGGTGAGCGGCTATCGGTTCCGTTATCGGTACCTTTGACCGCGCCATCCCACTATCGGCTGACATGGGCCGATGAGTTCGATAGCGGTATCGAACCGGATACGCGCCGCTGGGCCTATGATACGCACCGCAATCGTAAGGGCTGGTACAATGGGGAAGCGCAATATTATGCCCGCCGACGGCCTCGCAACGTTCGGATAATGAACGGCATGTTGGTCATCGAAGCCCATGCCGAGACGCTGGATCGTGCCGCCTTTCCCGACTGGGGTGGCCAATCCTATAGTTCCGGCCGCCTTATCACGCGCGGAAAGCAAAGCTGGACGTACGGCTTTTTCGAGATTCGGGCACGGATGCCGTGCGGACGGGGAACATGGCCAGCCATTTGGCTGTTGCCCATACTGGAAAATGGCCGCTGGCATGGCGGCGAAATCGACATCGCCGAGCATGTCGGTACCGATGCTGGAGTGGTGCATCATTCCATCCAGACCGCGAACCGCAATTTCCAGCGTGGCGATCACCCCACCGCCACCACGGCGATGGCGGACGCCTGTACGCAATTCCACCGCTACCAACTGCACTGGACCCCTGACCTCATTCGGATCGGAGTGGATGATCGATCGGCACTCATCGTTCGTCCGGCCGAACTGGGGACGCGATTTGATCGACCGATGTTCCTGATCCTAAATCTGGCGATCGGCGGACTATGGGGCGGCGCGCAGGGCATTGACGATATGGCTCTGCCCGCCCGGATGGAAATCGACTATGTCCGTATCTATCAAGGGACGAGATAATGATACATGCCCTGCCATGGCGACGCCTGAGCGCGATTGTCGCAGCGATCAGCGTGCCAATCATCATTGTAGCTGTCGCTGTGATGTTGATCGTGCAGGCAAACGAAGCCAAGGAATTGCGGCGCATTGTGGACCTGTCCCATCAGCGCCGTGCCATGTTGCAGACCATTTTATCGGAACATCAGGATGTCGAAACCGGTCAAAGGGGCTATCTTTTGTCTGGCGACCCCAGCTTCCTTGACCCCTATCTGAATGCGCGTCGCCAGATGAGCGCGACGTTGTCGAAGGTCGAGCAATTGCCGATGCCGGCCATCGCCGGAAGCGACATGAGGCGGCTGCGCGAACTGTCCAGGCAAAAACTGGCCTTTGCTGCCCGGACCATCATGGTGCGACAGCGCGGTGATGCCGCTGGGGCGCAAGCGATGGTGGTTGGCGGCGAAGGCAAGCGCCTGATGGACAGCATCCGTGCAGAGATAGGACACCAGCGCCAGGCTGAGGAACAACGCCTGGTCATGCTCTCTCAAAAATCGGAGCAGGCGCAGGCGACATTACGGCTGCGCAGTTTCCTGCTCCTGGGTCTGTTGGCCGCGCTGCTGTGCATCAGCGGGCTGATCATCTTTCGGGCTTTTCGCGCCCGCGCCGTGGCGTTGGGGCGGCTGGACGATATTTCACGGCGGCGTCAGGCCATTCTCGACAGCGCCATGGATGCTATCCTGATTCTCAACCCCAGTGGCAGTATCGAAGCGGCCAACAAGGCAGCGACCCGCATATATGGCTACACATCCGAAGAACTACTGCGGCGTGACGTGGGTATGTTGTTCGCGGATCCCCCACCGCGAGGCCAGGTCGCTGCCTATTTGCGCAGTATGCGGCTGGTGGAAGGTGAACCGGGCCATATTCAAGAAATACCAGGCCGTCGCACCGACAACACAGTGTTTCCTTGCGACGTCGCGGTCACGGCGGTCTGGTTGGCCGATGGCATCCATTATGTCGTGGTCGCGCGCGATATCAGCGAGCGTAAGCGGGTGGAACGGCTCAAGTCGGAATTTGTCGCCAGCGTTAGCCATGAATTGCGCACACCACTGACATCGATCGCCGGATCACTCGGATTACTGATTGGCGGCGTGGGTGGCGTGCTGCCTGATCGCGCACAGCGGCTGATCACTATTGCCCATGACAACGCCGAACGGCTCGTGCGCCTCATTAACGACATTTTGGATATCGAGAAAATTGATGCGGGGCGAATGACCTTCAACAATCACTATGTCGAACTGGGCGCGATTCTGCGGCAGGCCGTCGATCAGAATCAGAGTTATGCCGACCGATTCCAGGTTTCGCTCAACCTCGAACCAGTGCAGCCGAACGTCTATGTATGGGCCGATTCCGACAGGCTGATGCAGGTGCTCGCCAATCTCATTTCCAATGCCGCGAAATTTTCGCCACCGGGCGAGACGGTCGATATCGTAACACGGTCGGACGCAAACCGACACCGGATCAGCATCTGTGATCGGGGACCGGGCATCGACGAGGCCTTTCGCTCGCGCATTTTCAATCGGTTCGCACAAGCCGATTCTTCCGACTCCCGGCAAAAGGGCGGTACCGGACTGGGACTTAGTATCGTGCGCGAAATCGTCACCAAATTGGGCGGCGAAATCAGTTTCGATTCCGAGCGGGGCAAAGGGTCGCAATTTCACGTCGACCTGCCCGCAGCACGACCGGACGAAGCCGAAGGGCCCGTAGATCGATTGCTCATCTGCGAACGTGACCAGACACTGGCCGCACAAATGGCACAAGCGTTGGAGGCTGTCGGACTGGCCTGTGAAATCGTTCATACGACGACCGCGGCCATGGAACGGGCACAGGCCCGGCGCTACCGGATGGTCCTGGTAGATTCCAACCTGCCGAGCGGCGGCGGCATCGGGCTGGTTCGCGACCTGCGCCGACAACCCGGCATGGCAACGATACCCATACTGATGATTTCGGCGGATAGCCGCCACGGCGGGATCGAAGCGGAAGCGTTGCGGATCGTCGATTGGCTGCAAAAGCCCTTACCGCTCGATCTGCTCGTCACTGCGGTCCGTCAGGTGATGGTCCACCGGCCCCAACGTGACGGCCAGCCTCACGTTCTGCATGTCGATGATGATCCCGATGTGCTGCGGCTGGTCGCTGCAGCGCTGGAAGGACAGGTCCACCTGACATCGGTCAGCAGCGTGCAGACGGCGCGGACCGCCTTGTCAGATCGTGCATTCGATATGGCCATATTGGACCTTGGTCTGGCAGACGGGTGCGGCCTGGACCTCCTGCCTGACCTGAGGGTATCGGGCAATATCCCGATCCCGGTCATCATCTTTTCCGCCCAAGATGCCGATCCGGATGTCGCGGCATCAGTAGAAGCGTATTTGACCAAATCGCGCACCCCTATTGAACGACTGGTGAAGACGGTCCATCATCTGTGGCAGCAAGGCGATGAAGAATCCGAACGATGATATCCATTCTCTATGTCGATGATGACGCCGACATTCGCGAAATTGCCGACATCGCGTTGAGCCTGGACCCCGACCTTGACGTGCGGCTCTGTGCATCGGGAGAAGATGCCGTAGCGCTGGCGGCAACCTGGCGGCCAGCGCTCATCATGCTCGACTTCATGATGCCCGGCATGGATGGTCCGGCAACGCTGCATGCATTACGGGCGCAAGCTGAAACGCGTAACATTCCAATCGTCTTCATTACCGCGCGCAGTTCCGATCGTGACATTGCCACTTTGCTGGCGCTGGGTGCCGAGGGCGTACTGGCAAAGCCATTCGATCCAATGACGCTGGCAGCCGAAGCACGGCAATTTCTATGACGGATATGGATCATCGCCTGGCGCAATTGCGGCAACGATTCATTACGCGATGCCGAGCCGATTTGGCCATGGTCGAGGCAGACGATACCACAGCGCAGGATCTTCAGCACATAGCCCATCGCATTGTAGGGATGGCAGGGACGGTAGGCCTGAATGAATTGGGCATGGCTGCTGCTCAGTTGGAGGACGTCCTGCGACGTGGCGATCAGATTACCAACGCGCGCCAAGCCTTACTAAGTGAACTCAGGACGATCACTGAGACCAATTCATGATGCATGATCAGTCAGTTACGGATTATCGCCACCATTTGGGCTGCGACTTTCCGCGCGGCGGGCCATGGCCGGAATGCTTGCACTATGCCTTGCCGCTCTCGCCATTATATGTCGTGACAAGCATATCGCCCTGACACCGGGCGCGAGCCTCACCGGTTTCGCGGTAACGTTGGCTCGTGCCGATACGCTGTCGGCAGTACCTTATATCCACCAAATCCTCAACTTGCCCTTCGACGTTGACGTGGTGTAGGTCTGGCGGTGTTGGAGGGGGCGTGGCGTTGCTCCTAGTCCAGCTATCTTCGGTTGGAGCTGTGATGCCGACAACCGCGCCACCTGCGCCGCTTCGGGCGCGGCCTCGTTCGCCATCATCATGACGGCTACCATAGCCAAGCCAACTATCCAACGCCGATCTTGGGTTATGGCGGCAGCGCCATAATCGGCTATGCGTTGAGCCTCCTGGCGCTGCCGAAACTGTTCGGTTTCCATGCTGTGCCTGCTGAGCTTACGTGCGGTATAACGGAAGGATCGCCGTCAAACAGGAACTTGTTCTTCGCCGCGGCCTGATCGCCTAATGCGGCCGCTGCTGGTCAACACCTGTTGCTGCAGTGGACCTTCTGCACCTGAGAATTGAAGTTCAGTGGCTGCACGGCGAAAAGTGACGCAAATTGGAATTGCATAACCTCGATAAATGGCCGCGCGGAAAGATCCTGCCGTGCAATTAACCATAACGATGCACCATAAGTTTAGCAGCCTTAGCGCTTTGTGGTAGCTTATCCAGCGGAGGCGAATGTGGACGCGGCGTCCATCCTATCTGAGTTTCAAACCAACCCCCATACGCTGAACGCTGAGGTCCAATATGGCCCTGTCGTCAGCCCGATCACGGTTCACAGGGTCACTGAACACGGCGTGGTGTTCTCAGGGAAAGGCGTCCCGGCATTGCATGAGCCGGTGACGATGATTGCCGGGCGATTGACGGCCCGCGCTGTAATTAGCGTTCGCACCGACCGTAGATGTGCGCTGTTATTCGTCAATCCGGTGACGGCGTACTAAGGCAAGGCGCCATCTGCTGGCCACTTAACTCTTTCATATTGGCGATCCCAACTTTTCCGAAATGGAAACCGTTGCCTGATTTAAATCGCCTTTGGTTATAACCAGGATGGCTGGACGGCCGATCGTCCGCTTCTTCATTGTCGGATTGGCCGCTCGAACATGGTCAAATGACCGCTTCTGGGAGATAGAATTCAGCTTTGGAACGGCGACAAATGGCGCGTAGCCGATCGGCAGCCGTCAAACTTGCGAGTGACCGGTTTTGACGTAAGCCGATGTACGCTCGGCCGTGCCGGAATGTCGGCAGGTGGTCGCGACCTTCCGGTTAGCGGACAGTCCGGACCTAGGGATGCAAAATTGGTGTCTGAATGGCGACAAAGGGTCGGAATACCGGCATCTGGCGTCAGCGCGCAAGTTAGGCGCGCTGACGCCCTCATTTTATCAAGCGGCGTCGACGAGTACAATTTCGCTGTCTTCGATCGCTGTCACGCGGATCACGTCGAGGTCGCTGATCGCAGCGCCATCGCGCGCATTGACACGAACGTCGTCGATGGTGATCGCGCCGGTGGCGGGCACTAGGTATGCCTTGCGGTCCCGGCCCAGCGGATATTCGGCGCTTTCACCGGCCTTCAATGTCGCCGCGACGATGCGGGCATCGGTGCGGATCGGCAGGGCGTCGTTATCATTCTCATAGCCTGACGCCAGCGTCACGAACTGGCCCGACCGCTCGCCCCTGGGGAAGGGCTTGGCACCCCAGCTGGGCGCTTCGCCGTCACGGGTAGGGACAATCCAGATCTGGAAGATTTTCGTGGTCACGTCCTCCAGATTATATTCGCTGTGGCGCACGCCGGTGCCCGCGCTCATGACCTGTACGTCTCCGGCTTCGGTCCGGCCCTTATTGCCCAAGCTATCCTCATGGGTGATCGCGCCTTCGCGGACATAGGTGATGATTTCCATGTCACGATGGGGGTGCGGCGGGAAGCCGGTCTGGGGCGCAATCGTGTCGTCGTTCCACACGCGCAGATTGCCCCAGTGCATCCGGGCAGGGTCGTGATACCCCGCGAACGAGAAATGATGCTTGGCGTCGAGCCAGCCATGATTGGCACCGCCAAGGCTGTCAAAGGGGCGAAGTTCGATCATATCGGTATCTCCAATGTGGGTGGCGATGGCCGCCCTGTTGGGGAGGTTTTTACCGCTTGCGAACATCTATGCTCAGAGGGATAAAAGCGGACGAAACGTTCGAGGAAATCGAAAAGTGAACAGGCCAGGCACGCCAACCTTCGACCAACTGCGCATATTTCTGACGATCGTGGATACGGGTAGTTTTGCCGCTGCCGGGCGGCGGCTTAACCGCGCCGTGTCGGTCATCAGCTATGGCATCGCCAATCTGGAGGCGCAGCTTGGCCTGATGCTGTTCGAGCGGGAGGGCACGCGCAAGCCGGTGTTGACGGTCGCTGGCCGGGCGTTGCTGGCGGAAGCACGCAGCATATCGCACGGCATGGACGGGCTGCGGGCGAAGGTGAAAGGCTTGCTCGATGGGCTGGAGGCGGAGGTCGATCTTGCCGTCGATGTGATGCTGCCGTCCGAGCGGCTTGGCAAGGTGCTACGCGCTTTCGCCGCCGAATTCCCGACGGTGCAGTTGCGCCTGCATGTCGAGGCACTCGGCGCGATCACGGCGATGGTGCTGGACCGGCAGGCGGTCGTCGGCATTTCGGGGCCTTTGGCGGCCGGTGTCGAAGGTGTG
>NZ_QVRA01000031.1 GCF_003591655.1 Sphingobium terrigena | reverse complement strand
TCCATCCCGATTATCATGTCGAGGTCGACAAGACCTTCTACTCGGTCCCGCACCGGCTGATCGGGCGGCAGGTCGATGTCCGGCTCACCCACAGGGTGGTCGAGTTGTTCCACGATCACCAGCGGGTGGCGAGCCATGTCCGGCGGTCCCAGCGCCGGGGCCATGTGACGGTGAGCGAGCATATGCCCAAGGCCCATCAGCGTTATGCCAACATGACGCCAGCCAGCCTGATCGGCAAAGCCGACCAGATCGGCGTCAACGCGGCGATCCTGGTCGAACGGCTGATGCGCGACCGGCCTCATCCTGAACAGGGCTATCGTTCGGCGATGGGCGTTCTGTCGCTGGCCCGGCGCTACGAGCGGGACCGGGTGGAAGCATCATGCGAACGCGCGCTGATCATCAACGCGGTCTCCTACTCTTCGGTCGCCGCGATCCTCAAATCCGGGCTCGACCGGATCAGGCCGGCGACCGAGCCGGCACGACCCACGCCTGCGCACACGAACATCCGTGGCCGGGGCTATTATCAATGAAGAAAGGAAACTCCCATGTTGAACAATCCCACCCTTGATCAGATGCATGCGCTTGGCCTCGCCGGAATGTCCGCCGCGTGGCGCGAGATGACCGCACAAGGCAGCGGCGAGGATCTTGCCCGCGAGGAATGGCTCGGGTTGATGCTCGACCGCGAAATGGCGGTCCGTGCGGACCGGCGTCTAGGCAACAAGCTCAGGTCCGCGCGGTTGCGCTTTGCCGATGCCTGTATCGAGGACATCGACTTTACCGCGCACCGCGGGATGGACCGCCGCGCTATCCTGTCGCTCGCGCAAGGGGCGTGGCTCAAGGCTCATGAGAATCTCATCATTACCGGCCAGACCGGAACCGGAAAAACATGGTTGGGTTGCGCCTTTGGGCGGCAAGCTGCCCGGCTCGATCATCCGGTTCTCTATATGCGCATGCCGCGCCTGTTCGACGCGCTCGCTCTTGCACGCCTCGACGGCAGCTTCCCGCGTCTGGCAGACAGGCTGGCGCGGGTCGAACTGCTTATCCTCGATGACTGGGGCACCCACTCGCTGAGCGATCAGCAGCGGCTCGATCTGCTCGAAATCTTCGAGGAACGCTATCGGCGAAAATCCACGCTGATCACCGCCCAGCTCCCTGTGACCGCCTGGCACGACATGATCGGCGAACCCACCATCGCCGATGCCATACTCGACCGGATCATCCACAATGCCCACCGCATCACCCTCGAAGGGGACAGCATGCGCAAGCAAAAACCACCTCAGGCTTGACCTCAAAGCAAAGCCGCGCGATCAGCCAACCCGACTTCAACAAGGCAAACGGAAAACACACCTCCAGCTGTCCCGGAATTAGCGAAACCGCTGTCCGCGATTTAGCGAAACGAATGTCCCGTTTTTACGAAATACGCACACAGATCGCCCCGGCGCCCTCGGAAGACATAGAGATCACCGGCATGGGGGTCCCGCTTGAAGCTCTGCTGTATCTGCAGGGCCAAGGATCGCATACCCTTCCTCATATCGGTATGCCCGGTCGCGATCCATATCCTGACACCCGAGGGGACCGGGATCACCGCCGCAGCGACCGCAGGACGGCAGCAGCCAAATCCGGCGGCGTATCCGCCGCTATGCGGACCGTGATGCTGCCCAGCTCCACGACAACCGCTGGCCCCGTCGGCGGCGCTGGATCAGGCTTCACCGCAACGGCGGCAAAACCGTTCGCATCACCGAACATCTGTCGCCGCCAGCGATAGATCTGGCCCGGCCGTAGATCCGCCTCCCTCGCGATCTCCGCCACGTTCGCGCCGGGTTGCGACACCGCCATCACCAGCGCCCGCTTCTGGTCGTCAGACCATACCCGCCGCCGCTCAACGCCCGAAATTATCGTCACCTGACCCATCGCACCGTCTCTAGTACCGGTGCAAACACCAGTGCTTGCACCGGTGCCATCTCCAAATATCAGCCGATCACCGCAAGGCGGCCCTCACCGGAGGCGTACGCAGGTGCGTTCACGCCATCCGGTAATTCTCTTCACGTGTCATCATCGCCCAGATCATGCGCGCCATCTTGTTGGCCAGCGCGACCGCCGCGACCATGCGTGGCTTGCGCCCCAGCACGCGTCCGAGCCAGTTGTCGGGCAACACGCCTTTGCGCACGATCCATCGGATCCGGCTCATAGCACCCACGATCAGCAGCTTGCGGATATCGGCCTGGCCCATTTTGCTGACCCCGCCGAGCTTGGTCTTACCGCCAGTCGAGCGCTGTCGCGGGACTAGCCCGAGCCAAGCGGCGAAGTTGCGTCCGCTGGCGAAGGTGCGCAGATCTGGCGCGAACGCCATGATCGCACCCGCAGTTACTGGGCCAACACCGGGGACCGTGCACAGCCGCCGCATCGCGTCATCGATCTTAGTCGCGGCGCGCAGCTTGAAGTGCAGTTCGTCGATCTTTTGCGTGAGCATCGCGATTTGGTCGAGGTAAAGGCGAACGATATCGCGAACAGCGTCAGGAAGTTCGGTCGCATCGTCGTCGATCATGCCAGCGACGGTCTTGAGGCCTGTCGGCCCCTGCGGAACGACCAGCCCGAACTCGCCAAGATGTCCCCGCATGGCGTTGATAAGCTGGGTACGTTGCCCGACGAAGGACTGGTGGGTCCGGAATGCGACTGCCCGGGCCTGATGCTCCGCACTTTTGACTGCCACATAATGCAGGTTCGGCCGCAGGGCGGCTTCGGCGATCGCAGCCGCGTCCGCCGCGTCGTTCTTCTGCCGTTTGACGAACGGCTTCACGTAGATTGGCGGAAGCAACCGCACCTCGTGGCCGAGTCCTTGCGCAAACCGTCCCCAGAAGTGGCTCGTCGCGCAGGCCTCCATCGCAACAATGCAGGGTGTCTGCTCGCGCAGAACCGTCTCGAGCTTCGCGCGCGAAACCATGCGGTTGAATAGAACCGCCCCTCCCACGGCAGTCGCGCAGACCTGGAAGCTGCGCTTGGCAAGGTCGATCGCAAGAATGTGAACGTCAGTCATGTGCTCCTCCTTCTCCAGCGCAATGTCGCGCCGGTCAGGCATCATACGATGCCGGGCGAAGGGGGCATCCACCCCATCAGTTCAGACCTTAGATGGGCCTCACTAAGCGTTCCGCTTACTGCTGTTTGAGTAACAACCTTGAAGCCCCCTCCACGATACTCTAGAATTTGAACTGGGCACCAATGCCCAGCCGCCTTGGCCGTTCATATACGACATAGGTCCCGAGAGCCCCCGGCGAAATCTGCTGCGCCACCTTAGCGTTCGTGAGGTTGGTGCCCCACAGGAAAAACCGCAAGTTCTCGTCAGGCGTCGTCCAACTGATTTCCCCGTTCAGCAACTGGTGAGACTTCTGCATCAGTGTGTTCGCAAAATCATGATAGACCTTGGCGCTATGGAACAGATTGCCCGATATGCCAATCCGACCGCCAGCGAAGTCCCGCCCCCAATTGAAACCTAGGTTGAACGTGAAGCGAGGTGCTCTGGTCATCTGGTTGCCCGATGCATCGGTCGTGGTCTGAAGGTTGCCACCCTGCGGTAAAGCGACGAACAGCGGTGAATCCGGGAAGTCCTTATAATTAGCATGGGTGTATGCGATGGCAGTGCGGATCTGCAGATCGTCGGTCGGCGCGGCGGTGACTTCGAGCTCGGCACCGTAGATTTCTGCGGTGGCCGCATTCTGGAGCAGGAAAGCGAGGCCGCCGGGAGCACGCGCGTTCACCTGCAGGTCAGTATAGTCGTAATAGTAAGCCGAGATGTTGGTACGCAGCCACGGGAGGGGATCGGCCTTCACGCCGACTTCCCAAGCTTTGATTTCCTCTGGATCGGTTGCCACGCCCGAAAAACCTAAACCGTTGAAAACGCCACTCTTGAAGCCCGTCCCATAGCTTGCATAGAGGTTCGCATCGTCGGCGAAATTGTACCTGAGCGCGATCCGATAGGTCCATTTGTTGAACGACTTCCTCGCCACGCCGTCCGTGTCGAAACCGGGGGCCGGCGCAACGAGAGACACGCCGTTGAGGGCTTGGCGTAACTTGCGTTTCTCGCTTGAGTAGCGTCCGCCCACCGTCACGAAGAATGTATCGGTGAGTTCATAGGTGCCTTCGGCGAAGCCAGCCCAGGACGTCGTCTTTACCTCGGGGGCGAGAAAGGTGAACGACGGCGGCACAGTTGAACGCGGCGCCCCGCCGAGCGCGATATCCATAGAGCCGTCGAGGTTGAAATAATATGCGCCGACGATCCATTTGAGCCGTCCGGCGCCGTTCGAGAGCAGCCTGACTTCCTGGCTGAAAGTATCAGACTTGAGCGTGATGAGGGTCGAGCCGCGGTAGATGTTCGAGGAATCGGAATCTGCGTCCTGAGCATTCTTGGCGTTCATGTAACCGGTCGAGGTCTCAAGGTTAAAGCCGTCGAACTCGAACTGGGAACGCAGCGAAAGATTGTAACGTTCATAATCAGTGCGCGGGGTGAAGCTAAGCGAAGTCTGCCACGGTCGCGTGGGAAGGATTACGTTAGGGACCGGGATAGGCGCCCCGCCCGCCACCAGTGGTGGATCGAACAAGCCGGCGGAGTTGTTGTTAAAGGGCTGAGCCGCAGTGGTCTGATCGTTGGAATCTGCATACTGACCGGTCAGGATAATACGCGCGCTGTCACTCGGTTGAAATAGCAACTTGCTGCGCAGGTCGATCACCCTTGTCCGCCCGAGATAACCTCCGCTGGCCAGGTTTTTGATATAGCCGTCGTTCTTTCGATACAGCGCGGCGAGATCGGCGGCGATCGTGCTGGTCAGCGGTCCAGTGATATAGGCTCGCAAATCATAGTCATTCGCATCGCCGCGCATCCGGCCGTACTTGGCGGAGATTCGGCCGTGCGCTTCGAATTTTGGGTCAGGCGTGATAATGTTAATCAGACCGCCCGTCGCGTTGCGGCCAAATACCGTCCCTTGCGGCCCCTTGAGCACTTCGACCCGTTCGACCTCAACCAGCTCCAGCGAGGTCGAAAAAGGATCGGCCTGATAGATGCCGTCGATGTAGGTGGCAACGTTGGATTCGTCCCCTACAGTGACGCCGCTTGAGCCGACGCCACGAATGACGGGCAAGTTGACGCTGAGGTTACGAGCGCCGTTAAGGCCAGGGACGACCTGCGTAAGGCTGCGCACTTCGACGATACCTGCGCCACCTAATGTGTTGGCGGTGATGGCGCTGACGGTCACCGGAATGTTCTGCAGGCGCTCTTCGCGGCGCGTGGCGGTCACGACGATATCTTCGAGACCGCCGGTTTGCTCGGCGGATGGCTTACTCGCCCGGTCTTGCGCCTCCGCAACATCTGCTCCCGTCTGCGCGACGGCTGGAGCCGCGCTCACGGCCGTGCAGGCCAGTAGCGGCCATTTGGACCATCCTTTCGTAAGCATTGCATTTCCCTCCTTGTTTTATACTTAGTTTTAATTGGCTTATGACCGTTACGCTGGAAAAGCCGCCCGCATTCTCGACCCGATCGCGCACTCCTCGGCCCCCGCGAGGGCATCGACTGCCTGAAACTGGGCGTCGAAAGCCTCGACGGTGGCCGGCTCGCCTACACCGAAGCGGACGCCCGCCGTCTCGAAATAATGAACCCGACCGAAAGCGCCCCTGCCCGCGGTGATCGTATGTCCGCTGACGTGGCAGCGTTCACTCGATAGCCAGGCAACGGCGGGCGACACCAATTCGGGGCGGAAGGCCCTGGCGGTTTCCTCGTCGAACATGCCTTCGGTCATTCCCGTCGCAGCGGCCGGCGAGAGCGCGTTAACCAGCACGTTTTGCTTTCGCCCTTCGAGCGCGAGGGAGTTCATCAGGCCGAGTACCCCGGCCTTGGCGGCACCGTAGGCACATTGCCCGAAATTGCCCGATGTCGCAGCCATCGAGGTGGTGAATATTATCCGTCCATAACCCTGTTCGTTCATCAGGGGCCAAACTGCCTTGGTGCAGTAGATCGTGCCCATTAGATGGACGCGGATCACTGCTTCGATGTCCTCAAGTTCCACCTTGAGGAAACTGCGGTCGCGCAAGAAACCGGCATTGTTGATCAGCACATCGACCTTGCCATAGGCTGCGATGGCGGTGGCGACCATGGCCGCCCCTCCTTCGGCTTGTTCGACGCTGTCATAGCTGGCGATAGCGTCTCCGCCCGCGTTGCGTATCTCCTCAACAACGGCATCGACCCGCGCGCGGCTCTCGGTGTGACCGCGGCCGTTGACAACCAACTTGGCTCCACGGCTCGCGAGGAGGAGCGCATGGCTGCGCCCAAGCCCGGCACCCCCGCCGGTGACGATCGCGACGCGACCGTGCAGGTTAAGCGTCATGCGCTGTCACTCCCGCGTGAGATGATCCCTCCAATTCCATCGCTCAGCCCTTCAAAACCATTGCTCTTCCAATGCCATCACACTGTCCGCGCTCGCCTTGATCCGGGTCAGACGGAGCGAAGTTTCCGGCAACATGCGCTCGGCGAAGAAGCGCGCACGCATCAGCTTGGCGGCCATCTCGCCACTCTCGTCGCGGTCTTCTTTGATCTGCCGCGTCGCGGCCTCGGCAATGCGCAGCCACATGTAGCCGACCAGCACCAGGCCCATCAGATGGATGTAATCCGTCGCGCCCGCACAGGCGGCTTCGCGATCCCGGCTGCCAAGCCCGACCAGATAGGTCGTCGCCTCCCGCATGTCGTCGAGCGCCTGGGCCATCGCCTCGACCAGCGACAGTGAGGGAGTCGAGGTGCGGTTGGCGGCGAGTTGCGCGACGATCTCATCGATCAGGTCGAACGCTGACTGACCCTGATTGTGGCCGAGTTTACGCAGCACCAGATCGACGCCTTGGACTCCGTTCGCACCTTCGGCGATCGCGAGCATCCGGCTGTCGCGCACGAGTTGCTCGACGCCGGTTTGAGCCATATAACCGTGGCCACCGAACATTTGCTGAGCGCCAACCGTATTGTTGAAGCCTTCATCGCTTAGATAAGCCTTGATGACCGGGGTGATCAGCGCAAGGCGCTCCTCTGCTGCGGCACCCTCCGCCTTGTCAGGTGTGCGGTCGACAATATCGGCGATCAGCCCCGACCAGACGAGCAATGCGCGTGCGCCTTCGTTAAAGCTCTTGAGCTTCATCAGGGTACGGCGAACGTCGGGCTGAACGATCAGCGGGTCGGCCATCGCCTCCGGTCTTTTCGCCCCTGCAAGCGCGCGGCCCTGCAGGCGCTCCTTGGCGTAGGCGACAGCATTCTGGGTTGCCAGTTCGGAAACTCCTACTGCCATCGTACCGGTGCGCCGCCTAATAGCGTTCATCAACTTGAACATGCCGATCAGGCCTTGTCGGGGTTCGCCCACCAACCAGGCAGTCGCCTCGTCATAGTTCATCACGCAAGTAGCGCTGCCCTTCAGGCCCATCTTGTGCTCGATCGAGCCGCACGAAACAGCATTGTGCAGGTCGAATCTCCCATTCTCGTCCCGCAGCAGCTTGGGCATCAGGAACAGTGAGATACCCTTGCTTCCCGGCGGATCGCCCTCGATCCGCGCGAGCACGAAATGGATGATATTGTCGGTGAGGTCGTGTTCGCCGCCCGAGTTGAAGATCTTCGTGCCGGTAACTTTGTAGCTTCCGTCGGGCTGCGGCACCGCATGGGTGCGCAGCAGACCCACGTCGGTCCCGCAATGCGGCTCTGTCAGTCCCATCGTCGCGGACCACTCGCCGCTGATCAATCGGGTAAGATAGGTGTCGCACTGGTCCGCGGTGCCGTGCGCCATCATAATCTCGGCAATGCTCTCCCCCCATCCGGTGTACATGTCGAACGATTGGTTGGACGCGCTCCGGAATTCCATCGCTGCGGTCGCAAAGGTTCTTGGGAAATCCTGCCCGCCATATTGCGTCGGCGCGGCAAGACCGGCCCACCCACCCCCGGCATAAGCGCGATATGCATCGGAAAAACCGCTCGGCGTGGTGACGCGGCCGTCCGGGTGACGGGTGCAGCCTTCGCGATCCCCGCTGGCGCTAAGCGGAAGCATGACCTCGCTCGCGATCTTTCCAGATTCTGTGAGTACGGCTTCGATGACCTCAAAGTCGAGGTCGGCAAAGCCGCGCAGATGGCGATGCTTGTCGAGGTCGATCAGTTCTTTAAACAGGAACATATAATCGGCGACTGGTGGATCGTAGCTCAGCATGACACGTACGCCTCCTCAGCTCTGGTGCGAGCGGGTGTTTTGCCTGCCGATCTCATTGCGTCACGATGAGGGCGTCGAGTGCAACAACTCCCTTCCCCTCGCCGTAGGCAACCAGCGGATTGACATCGATCTCGGTGATCGCGGGATCGGTAGCGATCAGCCGCCCGACCTGCGCCGCAGCGCGCGCCACCGCCGCCACATCGATCGGCGGGCTGCCGCGGAAGCCGCGCAGCAACTTCGCGCTTTTGAGGCTGCCGAGCGCCTCGACAATTTGCGCCTCGGAAGCGAGCGCGGGAAGCAACGTGACGTCGCCCAAGGCCTCGATCCAGACCCCGCCCATGCCGACCAGAAGGACTGGGCCCCAGGACGGATCCCGGCGTGCGCCGACCACGAGCTCGACGCCGCGCTCCCCCATCTTCTCCACGAGCGCGCCGTCGAGCACTAGGCCCGGCTTGGCACGCTCTATACTGGCATAGAGCGTGGCCCACTGGCTGCGGAGCGCTGCCTCGTCCGCGATATTGAGTAGTACCCCGCCCACATCGCTCTTGTGCGCGAGCGCGGCCGCCTGCGCCTTGAGAGCAACCGGGAAGCCGATCCTCGTGGCAATCGCGATCGCTTCATCGACCGATTTGGCAAGCCCGCCTTCTGGCACCGCGATCCCAATCTTGGCCAGGACCTGCTTACCCAGCCATTCGGGGTGGGTGCCGCTGCCCAGCGTGGGCAGATCGGTGAAGGGCTGCTGGGTGACAGGCTCGCTCCAACCGCGCCGCTGGCGTCCGTGGCGGGTAAGAACCGAAAGCGCGCGCATCGCGCGTTCCGGCGAGCGCATCAGCACCATCTGGTTCTGTTTGAGGATATCTCTCGTTTCCTGAGGGATCGGGCAGTCCTCGCTATGGATAACATATATGAGCGGCTTGTCCGCCGGGAGAGTCGACGCGATCGCCGCGAACGTAGACGAGATCGGCAGACCAACCGACGGGTTCGAGATCATCACGCTGCCGACCGCAGGATCAGCGAGTACCGCTTCGGCACCAACCCGCAGCAGATCGGGCTGCCAGGCTGGCAATGTGCCCATGTCGAACGGATTACGCGGCGGCGTGAAATCGGGTAGCTTGCCCTTGAGGCTGTCAACGGTCTCCTTTGACATCGGCGGGATATCGATGCCAATCTCGGCCGCGTAATCCAGAGCGATGCCGCACAGCGCGCCTGACATTGTGACGATGCCGAGCCCTTCGCCGTTGTGCTGCGGATAGCGAGTCAGGATCTGTGAGACATCGATCAGTTCTTCGAGCGCATCGGCCATCACAATGCCCGCGTCTTCGAGCAAAGTGCGCATCACCTTATAGTCACCAGTCAGCGCCCCGGTGTGAGAGGCGGTCGCAGCTTGCGCCTTGGCGCTCTTGCCGGGGTGAAGCAGAAGTATCTTCTTGCCGTGATCGCGCGCGAGCTTGGCGACCGCAAGCATGTCCTCCGGACGGCGGATCTGCTCGGCATAGCAGACGACAGCGGCAGTGCTCTCGTCGGCAAGGAAGAAGCCGACGAGGTCAGCGATCCCAAGATGCGCCTCGTTGCCGGTGGTGACCATGTAGGAAACGTTCACGCCGCGCTGCTGCAGAGTGTAGGCGATATGGTGGCCTATGCCGCCGCTCTGGCAGACGATAGCCACACCCGGTCGGCTACTGTCCTCGGACCGCTGAAGCTCGGTGGGGACCAGCATTACGGAAAAAGCGTCGACATAATTGAAATAGCCGACGCAATTGGGACCGACCAACGCTAGGCCGCCTTCGCGTGCGATGCGGCCAATCTCCTCCTGCTCCTTGCGTCCCTGCTCTCCGGTTTCCGCAAAGCCCGACGAAAAGCAGACCGCGCTCTTCACGTTGCGCGCGATGCAGGCCTCGACAGTCTCACGCACCGTTTCGGCGGGCGTGATCAAGATCGCCAGATCGACGCCCTCTGGAAGCTGGTTGATGCTGGTGAGGCAGGGAATGCCTTCGACTTCGCCGCCGCTACGGCCGACGAGATGGATATTCGTCTTGAATTCGCTGTTCAGCAGGTTCTTGAGCACAGTATGGCTCGGCGTACCCGGTTTGGATGACATACCTATGATCGCGACCGAGCGCGGCCGCATCATCTGCTCGATACCCGTAGTGTGCAGCTTCACCTGACCAACCGTTGCGGTTGCCTTGTTCTTCTCTCCCACTTTATCCTCTTTCAAAAATGTCGTTGTCATGGGCTTTTAGGCGCCGGCTGGCTGGAACATGAGCAGATTTGTGCCGTCGGCAAGGGGCGCCCAGAACGGCACGACCTCCATGCCGATCGAGATCTCGTCGAGGTTGCATTTGATGACGTTGGCCATGATGTTGACGCCTTCGTCGAGCCGGACGAGCGCGATCAGATAGGGTTCATGACCGCGAAACGGGCCATTGCCGACATTCGCGATCGTATAGCTGAATATCTCGCCATGGCCTGACACTTCGCGCCACTCCAGATCGCGGCGGGCAGTGAACAGGCTGACGGGGCGCGGGAACCACTGATATTGGTTCGCGCGCGGGCAGTATTGCACCATCACCTTTTTATCGCGCGTGCCCTCCCAGAAGGGAATGCTGAAATTGGCGTGGCGGATCGGATCGCGCGGAACCGAAAGCGTGTCGTTGGCGGGCTTGCTCATGTCGGGCCTCACGCGTCTGGAGTCAGGACGAGGGCGGTACTGCTCCCCCAATTGCGTCCGTAGGGGATCCAGCCGATGCCGGTGACGAGGGCGTTGCCGATGTTCTTCACCTGCCGCGCGTCCCCTTCGCCGAACAGTTGACGCACCGCCTCGACAAGGTTGGTACCGCCGCCGGCGAGTCCCGCCTGGCCCGCGGAGATTTGGCCACCACTGGTGTTAAGCGGCAAATCGCCATCAAAGCGCAGATCCGTCTCGTGAATGAAAGCAGCTCCCTGGCCAGGCTTGCAGAAGCCAAGCATCTCGAACTGGATCATCATCGCTATCAGGAAATCGTCATAGGGGTGGAACGAGCCTACGTCGCGTGGGCCGATTCCCGCCTGCTTGAACGCTTTCTCACCCGCTACCCGATGGCCGGATTCAGTCGGCTCGAGGCCGTTCTCCGACAGCTTGTAATTGGTGCGTTCGCCGTAACCCGTCGGGACGACGAAGCGCGAATAACCTTTTTCTTTCGCACGTTTCTTGCTCATCATCACGAAGCCATTGCCGCCGTCGCACATCATCACGCAGTCGAGCAGGCGCAAAGGATCGGCGATCATCCGCGAATTGAGATAATCCTCTACGGTGATCGGCTGGCGCAGTTTCTCTACCGCATTGGGATTGAGCACGGCATGTTCGCGCTGCGCCACGGCCATCTTGCCAAGCGCCCTGGAATCGAGCCCATAGAGATGGTCGTAACGGCGCGACAGCAGTCCGAACGCCCCGGGCGGGCCAAGCAGGCCTTCGGGATCAGCCCATTCATGGTGGAACGAACGCATGATGAGATTGTCTTCCGTGCTCGGTGTGTCGGCGTTGATCAGAACGATCGTCTCGCAATAGCCAGCATCGATCGCCGCTGCGGCGCGCGCGACTCCGCCTGTAGCGGAGCATCCGCCGAGATCAGTGGTATCAGTGAAACTGGTCTCCAAACCGAGATAGTCGAGGCAGGACTGGGACCACATCGGCGTCTTTGCGCCGGTCGCCGACGGTGTAAAGATCACCCCGTCGATCTCGGCGCGCTCAAGCCCGGAACGCTCGAGCAGCGCATCTAGTATCTCACCCGCGTAATCCCAGACGTCTCGGCCGCTGCGCATAACGTGCTTGGCCTCGGCATAAGCGACGATCGCATTGTCACGCAGCGCCATGGCGGCGTCTCCTTTTTGGGTTTGTTGAACGCGTTAAACACATCGGACTTTTTCCTGCGGTTCGCTGCGCAGCATAACTATTTCTTGTTGCGCGTCAGGAAGGCGTCGATGCCCTGCTGCGCATCAGGCGAAGTCAGAGTAAGAGCTGACGCGACCGCTTCGGCGAACAGCCCTGCCTGCGCCGGCATATCCTCGATCATGCTCAGCGCGTTAAGCATCATGTAGTTGGATATTTTGGCGTTGGCGGCAACGTTCTTGGCGATCTCAAGCGCGGTTTCCATCGACTTACCCGGATCCACGACATAGTGCGAAAGGCCAAGCTGCTCACCCCTGTCGACGTCGATCCGCCGTCCGGTAAGCATCATTTCCGTCAGCCTGCCGACGCCGATCAGGCGTGCGATCCGCACCGTGCCGCCGCCGCCCAGAAAAATCCCGCGCCGCCCCTCGGGAAGCTGGTAGAAAGTGGTCCGGTCAGCGACGCGGATGTGTGCGCAAGAGGCGAGTTCGAGGCCACCACCGATTACGGCGCCCTGCATCGCCGCGATCACCGGCCGACCGCAGTACTGGATCGAGTCGAAAAGCTTGTGCCCCCAGCGCGAATACAGCATACCTTCATAGGCAGGCTTCAATTTATACTCGGCTAGGTCGAGCCCGGCACAGAAATGATCGCCTTTGCCAGTGATGATTACAACGTCAACGCTGTCGGGAATATCGGTGAACGCTTCCTGCAGCCCCACGAAGATCGCGTTGGACAGCGCGTTGCGCTTCTCTGGGCGATCAAGCGCAATAATCGCTAGGTTGTCTTTGATCTCACGAGTCACGACGGGTTCGTCGACCATATGCATTCCCCTCTATGTTCAGGCTTTGAAGCGCTAGATCATTCAGCACTCTTGCCCAAATCGGCTTCAGGAGATTTCGGGAGCCACGCGTGAGCCGATGTGATCATATGGCCCGTGCACTTCTGAAACTAACCTTGCTGCTCATTTGATCAACTGATCAATAGGTAATGTCAATAGCTTTATAAGGCCGACACTCCTAAAGATTCACACCACCTTCTATATGTGATAATGTCCTTTATCATATACTCTTCCCCTTCGGCGCGCCGACTGGTAGAAAGGTGGCCAATTTTCCAGAAAGGCGCACCATGAGCCTCAATGTCAAAGATCCCGAAGCGCACCGGCTTGCGCAGGCCATCGCCCAGGCGACCGGCCAGAGCATGACTCGCGTGGTGACGGAGGCGCTGCGCGAGCGTTTCGCCACGATCGAGCGTCAGAAGGGCAAGGCGAGCGTCGCGGAACTGCTAACGATCGCCGACCGCGCCGCCACATATGTGAAACGCCCCTACGCCGATCATGCGGACCTACTCTACGACGAAAGCGGCCTGCCGGCATGATCCTCGACACGTCGGCCCTGGTCGCGATCCTGTATCGCGAACCCGAAGCGACGCGCTTTGCGCAAGCCATCCATGATGCCGATGCCTGCCGCATCAGCGTCGCCAGCTATGTCGAACTGTCCATGGTCATCGAAAGCCAGCTCGGTCCCGAAGGGATGCGCCAGGCCGAAGCCTTCTTTCGCCGCGCCGGCATCACGATCGAACCGGTTACGCTCGATCATGGCGAGCTGGCGCGACAGGCGTTTCTCGATTTCGGCAAAGGCCGGCACAAGGCGGGGCTGAACTTCGGCGATTGCTTTTCCTATGCGCTGGCCAAGGCGACCGGCGAGCCGCTATTGTTCAAGGGCAATGATTTTGCCCTGACGGACATAGAGGCGGCGGCATAATGCGCGCGGTGCATGACAAGATCGAAGGCCCCTTCGCCATTAAGGAGGACATCGACCTTTATGGCATGGTCGCGGGTGACGCGACGCTGCATCGGGGCATCCGCTTCATTCTCCACGATACGATCGCGGGCAACCTGACGATCGAGACCGGCGCGCGCGCGATCGTCCACGGCACCGTTGCGGGCCGCATCTACAACGAGGGCGGCCGTGTCGAGATCTTCGGGATCGCCGATGCCGTCGTTAACGGCTCACGCGATGCCATCACGATCGATCCCGCCGCCCATGTCCGGGGCCGGCCATGACCGAGGACGATGACGACAGCTTTGCCGACAATCATGCCGAGCGCGCCCAGGCCAGGGCGCTGCGCGAGCAGGCACGCGCGGGCGGCTTGCGCTTCGAGGCGTATCTTACCGGCGACCAGGCCGACTGGCTGCTGGAGCGGATAGAGCGCGGCCTGTTTCATGATCCATCCGAGGCGGTGTTCGCGATCGTCCAGAATTTTCGCGAACTTGAGCCGCATCGCGATCTGCGCGATGCGCTGCTCGGCCGGATGCTGGACGCAGCCCGTGCCGATCTGGAACCAGGTCGTCCCATCGACGAAGTATTTGACGAGCTGCGCCGGGACATGGCGAAGCCGCGCCCTGAACCGGCGCGCTGGGAGAAGAGCGCGCGATGAACCAGGTCGCCCCCCTCCCCTCCCCTACGCTGGCATTGCCGGCGCTGATCGCGTCGGCCGATGATGCCACGCGGCTGCGCTTCCTTGAGTTCTTCGCCGTCACCATCCGCAACGCGCATACGCGCCGCGCCTATGCGCGCGCGGCCGGCGACTTCCTGGCTTGGGTAGCGGCGCGCGGGGTGACGTCGCTTGGGGCCGTGCAGCCGCTCCACATCGGGGCGTGGATCGAGGCGCTGGGGGGCGAGATGAGCGCGCCCAGCGTCAAGCAGCAGCTCGCCGGCGTACGCCGCCTGTTCGACTGGCTGGTGATGGGCCAGGCCATGCCGGTGAACCCCGCCGCATCGGTGCGCGGACCGGCGCATAGTCAGCGGCGCGGCAAGACGCCGGTGCTGGCCCCCGAAGAAGCGCGGCGGCTGCTCGACACGATCGACATGACGACGCCAGCGGGATTGCGCGACCGCGCGCTGATCGGGCTGATGGTCTATTCGTTCGCGCGGATCGGCGCGGCGCTCTCCATGCGTGTCGAGGACGTGTTCATGCAGAATCGGCGGCTATGGGTTCGCCTGCACGAAAAGGGTGGCAAGCGCCATGAAATGCCCTGTCACCACAACCTTGAGGATTATCTGACCGCCTATATCGACGGCTGCGGCTTGCGCGGGCAGGCCAAGGGGCCGTTGTTCCGCACGATCGCGCGCGGCACTAAGCGACTAAGCGATACCCCCCTGCCCCAAGCCAATGCGTTCGCGATGGTGCGTCGGCGCGCGGCGGCGGCCGAGATCGGCACGGCGATCGGCAACCATTCGTTCCGCGCGACCGGGATCACCACCTATTTGAAGAACGGCGGCACGTTGGAGACGGCCGCGACGATGGCGAACCATAGTTCGACCCGCACCACCCAGCTCTATGATCGGCGGCCCGACGACGTGACCCTGGACGAGGTGGAGCGGGTGTTGATTTAGGCGGCCATAGTTGGCGCACATTCCCAGCGGCCACCATTCCAATGAAGCCCTACCCGCTCGATCGTCGCCAGATCGTGACACGGCACCCTAGCGTTACCCGTGGCGGATGAATATCGCCTTAACGCCTATTTCAGCAGTCGGGCGGCGGTCCCCTGCCCTTTCAGCAGCTTCACCGCTTTCCTGTCGAACGACACGAACGTTTCGCCGCCTTGGAATCGGCCGTCAAACGCGATCACCCCATCCGCGAAGTCGCCGCCAGCATCGAGGACAGCAAGGCCTGCTTCGACAATAGGGCGGTTCACCACGACATTGCGCGTGTTCATAAAACATCGGATCGCGGCGGCAACGTCGAGCCGTGCCGCATGGTAGCTCCGTTCCATCACCCATGCGAGTTCGCAGAGGGAATGGACGCTGATCGCCACGGAATCCGCTTCCTTGAGCGTTTCGATCGCGAGCTTTTGCTGCACCTCATCGCCGGGAACGACAAGGCGCAGCAGCACATTCGTATCAGCGGTAATCTTCATTTCTTGTCCATGCCGGTCATCCCAGCGGCAGCGCCCGCTTCGGCGATCGCGTCGTTGATTTCCTCTATCGACAGCCGGGCGCCATTCGTCTTTCCGGCGAAAAAGTCTCGCAGATCGTCCCAGGAGCCATCGGGTTCATCGGCCTTCAGCTCCGCCTTGCCATCAGGGAGCAGGTGGAGCCTGATCTTGTCACCGGGCCGGATACCTAGATGCTTCAAAACATCCTTCCGGAAAGTCACCTGGCCCCGCGCGGTTACGCTTAATGTCGTCATGGCTATTACCTCCGTATCGAGTAAATATAATGCAGAATAGCATTACTTTCAAGGCCGAAATTTTAACAGCCAAAATGACTAAGCGACTAAGCGACTAAGTTATTAAACGCCTGCCGCTGGCGCGGCACCGTGGCTCTAGTCGCTCGCGCTCCCCAAGCCCGCAAGCGGTCTTGGCCCAAGGTGACGATCCACATGGCGGGAGCGAGAACCGCTCGCGGATCTCGCGGGCAGTGTGCCGACGTGCGCCGGCGTCGATGTTCGCTCCGTGGGGAGAGGACGTTCCGCCCCCCTCTCCCCAGCAACGGGAATAGACGGGCCGTGCCTCGCTGCGCTGCGGCCGCTCCACCCCGTCGACTCCCGCTGCCCCCTCTCCCACCGGCGTTCTTGGGCGTCCGTGTTCCGGCCGATGGCCTGGCCATCGCCGGACAGGCGATTTGAAGGGAGTAAAGACGATGACCCACGAAACCCGCGAAAGCTGGCTCAATGCGGTGGCGCTGGGCATGGCTCCGCCGTTTGAGGCGCTGGACGCCCCCCTGCCCTCGCGCGTGCGCGTGGCGATCGGCTTCACCAGCGCGGGAGCCAGGGCAAGGCGATCGGCGAGTGCTGGGACAACCGGCTCAGCGCGGACGGGCATTTTGAAATCTTCATCCGCCCGGACCTCGCCCACGCGCCCGACGCCATGCCGGCGCAGATCGCGGCCATCCTCGCGCTTGGGCTGGGCCTTGTCGGGCCGATGCGCGCCACCACTCCCGGCGACGTCTTCCTTGCCACCATCGCGCCGATCCTCGCCGATGTTGGCCCCCTTCCCCATGCCCGTCTCGACACGGCGGGGGAGTCGACCGCGCCCAAGAAGCAGAAAACCCGGATGCTCAAATGCGCGTGCGCGACGTGCGGCTATACTGTGAGGACCGCGCGCAGATGGCTGGAACTGCCGGAGCGCCGTTTTGTCCGATCGAGGATCATGGGGTCATGGCGCATGAACTGCTGGACGACGACGAGAGTGAGGAGGAAAACTAAGCCACTAAGCCACTAAGCCACTAAGCGGCATGACTTGCTTACTAAGCGACTAAGCGATATAAGCCGCATAGTCGCTTAGTAGGAGCCGTCATGCAAACTTGGGCCATCATCGCGCAGAAGGGCGGGCAGTCGAAAACGACCATCGCCACCGCCTTCGCCGTCGAGGCCGCCTGCGAAGGGGCGGCCGTTGTGATCCTCGATGCCGACGACCGGCAAGGGTCCGCGCTCTATTGGTCGGAGCGGCGCGATACAGACGATGTGATGGTGAAGGACAGCAGCGTCGCGGGCTTGCCGCTGCACGTCTCGCGTGGGCGCGAGAGCGGCAAGCTGGACCTTATCATCATCGACACGCCAGCGAACTCCAAGGACATCGCCATGTTGGCCGCCGAGCAGGCCGATTTCGTGGTGATCCCGGTCGCGCCCAGGGGGCTGGACGTTCATTCGGTTCTCCAGACCGTCAAGCAGGTGCAGCAGGCGGGAACGCCGTTCGCGGTGATCCTGACCCAAGTGCCGCACCAAGGCGGGGAGGGGGCCGAGGCCCGCGCGGGCTTCGCCGCGAAGGGCATCGCCGTGTTCGATTCCGTGCTGCACTTCCGCAAGGACTTCTACAAGGCGACGCCGATCGGCAAGACGGCGGTCGAACTGGAACCGGACAGCAAGGCGGCGGCCGAGTTGCGCGCCGCCTACGCGGAGGCTAAGCGACTAAGCGGTTATGCGAATAAGCCACTAAGCGAGGTAGCCTGATGGCCAAGAAATCCTCCGCCCTGGCCGGAATCTTCGATGATCCCGAACCCGAGGCATCGCCCACGCCCGTTCCAGCGCCCGAGCCGGTGCCCCAACCGGAACCCGCAGCCCGATCACGGCCTAAGCGGGCAGGGGATGGCGCGCGCGGCGCATCCAGCGCCGCGCCGGCACGGCGCAGCAGTCACCCGGGCAAGAAACCCGTGCTGATCCATATCCCCGAGGATATGCACCGCACCTTGCGGCAATTGAGCGTCGAGGAAGGGGGCGAGCCGCTGACCGTCGTCACCGAGCGGCTGTTGCGGCAATATCTCGTGTCGCGAGGCCATACCCGGTTCGCCCCGTGAACAAGCGCCGCGATCCCAATCCCACGTTTGACCTGTTCATTCCGCTGGTGAACGACCTTCCGCTAAAAGATCAGCGGGAGGTGATGGAGCGGCCGTTTTTCTCGCTCCAGAAGCGCAAGCGCCTCAAGCCGATCGAATATCGCAGCCCTGACGGCGAGGCGTGGGTGAAGGTTGGACTTGTAACGGTTTTGCGCCGGTCACCTATCTCATTAAGCCACCTTGGCTTCGAAGGCGAGCGGGCTGATGCCGCCCAGATATGAATGTCGGCGACGGGTGTTGTAGAACCCGTTGATGTACTGAAAGATGGCGGCTTCTGCCTGACGCCGCGTCGGCCAGCTCTGCCGCCAGATGAGTTCGGCCTTCAGGGATTTGAAGAAGGTCTCGACGGAGGCGTTGTCGTAACAATTTCCCTTGCCGCTCATTGAGGGACGCAGGCCATAGGCCTGCAGTTTTTTCTGATAATCGTAAGAACAATATTGGCTGCCGCGATCCGAATGGAAAAGGCAGCCCTCTGGAGGCTGGCGCAGGCGCACCGCCATATCCAACGCCCTGATCGCCAGGTCCTTCTTCATCCTGTCACTTACTGCCCAACCAACGACACGTCGGCTAGCCGCGTTCACTAACATCCATGACACGGCAGAGCAGTTCAACGGGCCACCGGTGTCGCCAGCTATGCACAAATGCGAACTTCACGGCCTTTGGCGCGCGAAGAACTGCGTGGCCTTCCTAAGAAACAGCCATATCAGGCTCCGCAGGCATTTCATGCAGGATGAAGCCGAAGGCCTTGGCACGGCGCTGCAGATTTCCGATCACCCGGCTGCGATAGCGTTCCTCATATTGTGTGGCGCCGGGATCATGATACGCCATGCCGTGGCGCAGGCTGTTATAGAACAGAACCGCGATTTTGCGTGCGGTCGCGGTCACTGCCTTAGCTTTTCCGGCGCGTGCCGACAGTCGACGGTAGAACGCCCCAAGTGCCGTGTCACTTCGTCCAATGGTGGTTGCTGCCAGGCGCAGGAGTGCAGCTGCGCGGCTTGAGGAGCGTCGGGTTTTGGACGACAGCAATTTACCGCCGGATATCTTGTTGCCCGGCGCCAGGCACAGCCAGGAAGTAAAATGCTTTGAACTGGGCCATGCGGCAAGATCGGTCCCGCACTCGCCAACCAGTTTGAGCGCGAGCGACGGGCCGATTCCGTGGATCTGCGTCAGATCTACGCCCAGCACGCGATAGAGCGCGGACCGGACCTCGAAGTCAGGCGCGTTCACCTGTCGCCTTTTGGTCCGGACTTTTGCGAGGTGGCGAACATCATGTCCCTCGTCGATTTCGAGCGCCTTGAGCGCGACCTCAAGCTTTCGATCACATTCGAGAATTTTGGTTTGGTAGAAGTCGAACAGGGCCAGGGATTGGCCAAGCGCGAAGATATGCTCGTCCCGCCAGTTCCCCGATAATGCCGCACAAATGGTCTCAATAGTCGCATGACAGCGGACGTCGCGCATTTGCGCCAGTGTGTTGGGCGTACGTTCCCCGCTCACAATGGCCCTGATGATCCGCATGCCCGTCACGCCGGTGATGTCGGAGACGACGTGATGAAGTTGTACATTCATTTCCATCAGCGCCTTCTGCATGTGCTGAATATGTGAGGCGGCATATTCGATCAGCCGCTCGCGCTGCCGCAGATAGGCACGCATGGTCGCCACGCCCGCCTCGGGACGGAAACTCCCTCGCAACAGCCCGTAGCTATGAAGGCGTTGCAACCATGCAGCGTCGCTAACGTCGGTTTTGCGACCCGGTACATTCTTGGCATATCGCGCATTGACCAGGACCACCTCAAAGCCGTGTCCTTCAAGCACTTCATAGGCCGGAATCCAGTAAACACCCGTCGATTCCATCGCGACAGTCGTGACGCCATATGTCTTGAACCAGCGGGCCATATCATGGAGATCGCCGGTGAATGTGCCAAACGCTCGTACCGGATCATCATCGGCGTTCGGATTTATGGCCGCCATATGCATGGTCGACCCGATGTCGATGGCAGCGGCGCGTGGATTGACCATAGACAACGCGCCGGATTTTGATCGTTCCATTCCAAGTCCTCCTTCAAAACAGGAGGGTATGGGCGATGCTAAACGTCATCTTCCTAACCGGGATCGCCGCAAAACGGCGTCACCACTCTCAAGTACGCAAACACCCACGGGCCACGTTTTTTAACGGGGTATCATGCCTCCAATAAGCCATCGGCCGCGACCCTCCCGGCTGCACCATAGCACGGCCCGTTTCTACCGCGCACAGGCGGGCTCAGCCGGCGACGGTTTTTTAGCACTTCCCTCTCCTCCCGCAGCACACGGTTCTCAAGACGAAGGCGTTCATTCTCACGCGCTAAATCTGCCTGCGGCGCTGAAACCAGATCACTAGGCCGATACTGCGATACCCACTTCCCCAGTGTCGACTTCCCAATCCCCAAATCCGATGCAACCCGGTCGCGGGGTAGCCCGCTGGTCAGTGCAATCCGCACCGCCTCCTGCTTAAACTCTTCTGTGTGCTTGATCATCTCGTCGGTCTCCTGTTGCGAGCTCTAATCGCTCAGGTGACCGGCGCAAAACCGTTACAAGTCCGCACTGCGCGCCGCGCTCACCGTGGCCGACACGCTGCTGGTGCCGGTGCAGCCGCGCAGCTTCGACGTGTGGGCGCTGGATCAGGTGGCGACGCTGGTGGCCGAGGCGCGCGAGATCAACGAGGGACTGCGCGCCGTCGCGATCCTCAACGGCGCGGACCCGCAGGGCGGCGACAATGAGGCGGCCCTGCAGATGATCGGCGACATCGAGGGGATCGAGGTGCTGCCCACCTCGATCGTGCGCCGCAAGGCGTTCCCGAACGCGGCGGCCGAGGGCAGGGGGGTGGTCGAGCAAATCCCGCGCGACGCCAAAGCGATCGACGAATTGACCGCGCTGATCGGCGCGGTATTTGTATAGCATGATGATAGCGGAGTGAGTTTCGATGGCTATCGCTCGTAAACCGAACAGCAAGCCCAAACCCCCCGTCGATGACGATGCGGCGGACGCTTTCATTGCCGGGGCCGCCAAACCCGCGACGCCGACGATCGAGACGGCGGCCGAGGATGGCCCGCGCAAGTCGCCGGTCATGCTGCGCTTCGACCGCGCCTTGTTGGCGAAGGTCGATAGCGCCGCGAAGCGGCGCGGCATCAGCCGCAGCGCGTGGATTCAGTTCACCGTGAGCAGGGCGCTCGACGCCGGCGAAGGGTGAAGCGCAGCGGATCGTAGCGCGGCGCGCGAAAGGTGAGTTTTGGGGTAGGGGCTCACCGTTCGGCGGCGGGCAGGTTGAAGTCCACGAGCACCGGCATTTCGGGAATACCGCCGCGCATCTTCGCGCGGCGGACGATGCTGTGCTGATCGATCAGGTTTTGCGCGTCGCGGCGACCGCTCGATGTTTTGGACATCCACAGCATCGCGACCTTTTCGACCTTGCGGCCTTTCTTGATCGGCGTGAAATCAACATAGAAAGGGCAGAGCTTGTTAATTTCCTCCTGGGCGACCTTGAGGCAATATTTGTTGAGATCGGCGAAGCGTTCAAGCTTGCCTTCGGGCACGTTGAGCAGTCCGCGCAGCTCCGCGATCGTGAACTCTTCGCTTTGCTTGTATTCGAGGCCGATCCGGCGCTCGATCATCTCATAGAGGCACAGCGCGTATTTCGACTCGAAACAATACATCACTTGAGTCTTGAGGCGCGCATAGACCTCGCTGTTGCGTAGTATCTCGATCAGTTCCTCGGGGATGCGGTAGTGCAGGAAGCCGTCCTTTTCGAGGCTTTCATCGCTGGGGCCGAGAAGCTGGACGCGGCGCTTGTAGCTCTTGCCGACCTTGCGGATGGTGACGATCGCGATGGTGCCCATCAGGCGCAGCAGCGAGCTTTCGATGCGCTCATTGCCTTGGTGCGTGCCCTTGAGCGCGGTCTTGGCGATGCGATGGATGACCGGCTCGCCGATGCGCTCCCAGGCGTTGGCGATCAGCAGATTGTAGATTCGGCGATCGGTGAGGTTGAGGGGGGTCAGCTCGACAATATCGACCAGCTCGCCGGGTTTGACGATTTCCCCGTAATTGGCCGGATCGAACGGGTTTCCGCGCCCTTTTTGCGCGAGGGTGCGGGCAGGGGTATCGACCAAGGCAAGCTGTGCCTTGGCGCCGTCCAAAGGTGAGGTTGCATGGGACATGCGCTCACCTTACCACCAATGGTGAGCCAGGCAATTCCTAAAACTCGCCGTTCGAGCGAACGGTGAGGGGCTACCCCAAAACTCACCGTCGATCGGGCGGCTACCCGAAAGCTCACCGGACTCGACCCCAACACTCACTTTTACCGGCCCCAAAACTCACCGAAGGCTACCCCAAAACTCACGCGAATCGACCCCAACGCTCACTTTTCACGGTCATTTCCCTAGGTTTTCTGCGGGTTTGAAGGCCCTTGAATCTTGAATCTAAGAAGAAGTATTGAATTAGAAGGCGAAGGGTGAGTTTTGGGGTAGCCCTGCCTGTGGATAAGTTTGCGTCCGATGCAGCAACAACACCGAAAAGAAGAAAAGCACCGCCTCTTGGGGGCTTCGCCCCCGCCGGCTCGCGGCCATCGGCCGCCCCGGATCGCTAAAGCGATCCTCCCACCCGGCATCCCCATGATGAGCCGGCTACGCCGGTACGTTATTTGTTTTACTAGAATCATTTAAACGCTGCGCCCACACCGCCACCACAGCGCCAGCGGCACCATCGCAAATTGGCTTTCCAGAAAAGCCGGGCGGATAGGATGGCGATCCGATTGAGAGGGCAAGGGAAAGGGAAACGTTGCCACAGGCGCGATTTGCGGGCGGCTCATGGCATCGTCGGCGAGATCGAGGCCGACAGGGTCGATACGGGCGAGCGGATTGAACGCGGCCTCGACCATGCCCGTCACCCCGAACGGATCGAGGACATGGACCGGGCCAAACCTGGCGCGGTAGTGGGCGGTGATGCGGGCATTTTCGCCCTTGGGGTCGATGCAGACGACTGGGCCGGGATAGTCGTGCAGATTGGGTATGATCGTGCCCACGCCCTTGCCGGTGCGCGTCGGCGCGATCGTGAGCAGATGGGCGGGGTCGGTGTAGCGCAGCGGCTTGCCTGACTTGCGATCACGGCCGATCAGCAGGCCGTCGCCGCCCTGGACGAATGGCCGTGTCTCGCGATCGCTGGCGAAGCGGCCCGAGCCGTGGGTGTCGTCGCCGGCGGGGCCGCCGTAGCTACGACATCGAGCCTGGTCATGCTGTTTCACTCCCTTCCGCTTCCGCGTCGAACGCGCGTTTGCCGCGCCGCTTCCACAGCGCCAGAACGGTGTCACCATCGTCACCTTGCGCGCGCGCTGCCAGTTCGAGCATCGCGCCGTAGAGGGTGGCGCGATCGTCGTCGGTGAGATCGACGAGGCCGGCTTTGTGGACGAGGCCGCCCAGCTCGATCAAATGGCGGGTGCGTTCCCGGCGTTGCACGACCCATCCCCTCGTATCGGTGCGGCGCTGTCCGGCCTCAGCCCTGTGAACCGCCTGAGCCAGTTTTGTCTGCGCCCTGGCCGTTGCCTGCATCGCCTTTACCAGCCTTACGCCCGCCCTGAAAGAAGACAGCGCCATCGGAGCGCCACGCCTCCCGGTTTCCCTCAACCTGCGCTTGCGCAACGATGTGGAGCAGCGCACCGGCCAGCACTTCGGGATCGAGCGCATCGGCCCCTGTGGACGCGACGAGTTCGCCGAGCTGCTGTATCTTCCTGGCCTTCAACGTCCTGGCCTTGTCGCCGAGCGCTTTCAGCTCCGCGTCATAGTCGCGCACCTTGCGCATCATCTTCTCCCTCGCGCCTACAGCAGAAGCCGCAGCGTAGCACAGCATGCGTGCGACAAAACTGGACGGATCAGAAAATGCGGCGAAGTCAATCATGCGAACGGCAGAGAGTGTGAGTGCGCGCTTATACGTCGTTGCCGACATGCGCTTGACAAGGCAGTATAGAAGCCATCATGGCGATCTACCATTTCTCAGCCAAGGTCATCAGCCGCGCCAACGGATCGAGCGCGGTTGCGTCGGCCGCCTACCGTTCAGCATCCGAGTTGCACGATGACCGGCTTGGACGCGATCACGATTTTAGCAACAAGGCGGGCGTCGTCCATTCGGAAGTGATGTTGCCGGAGGGCGCGCCGGAGCGCTTAAACGATCGTTCGACCTTGTGGAACGAGGTCGAGGCGGAGGAGAGGCGCAAGGACGCGCAGCTTGCCCGTGAGGTTGAGTTCGCAATTCCGCGCGAAATGAACACGGCTCAGAGCGTGCAGCTCGCCCGCGATTTCGTCGAGAAGCAGTTCGTCGATCGGGGCATGGTCGCGGACCTCAACGTGCATTGGGACAGGGGCAAGGACGGCGAACCCAAGCCGCACGCGCATGTCATGCTGTCGATGCGCGAGGTTGGCGCGCAAGGGTTCGGGCAGAAGGTGCGCGACTGGAACAGCAACGCGTTGTTGCAGGAATGGCGGGTCGCGTGGGCCGATCATGTCAACGCGCGTCTGGCCGAACTGGATATCGATGCACATATCGATCATCGCACGTTGGAGGCGCAGGGCATCGACCTTGAGCCGCAGCACAAGATCGGGCCGGCAGGATCGCGCCGGTTCGGTCGGGGCGAGGATGCCGAGCGGGTTGAGGACCATGCCCGGATTGCGCGCGAGAATGGCGAGAAGATCATCGCCAGGCCAGAGATCGCGCTCGACGCGATCACGCGCCAACAGGCCACGTTCACGCGGCGCGACCTGGCGCAGTTCGCGTTCCGGCACAGCGACGGCAAAGACCAGTTCGACCAGGTGATGGGGGCGGTACGCGCCAGCTCCGAGCTGGTCGCATTGGGGAAGGACGGGCGCGGCGAGGATCGGTTCACTTCGCGCGACATGATCGAGACCGAGCAAAGGCTTGAACGTGCCGCCGATCGGCTTGCTGACAGGGCGGGGCATGGTCTCCCGGCGGCGACCCCTGGCAAGGGGCGCGCCGCCGGGAGTGGGGGCCTCGTGCTCGGGGCAGAGCAGCAGGCCGCACTGGACCATATAGCTGGTGACAGAGGGCTTTCAATCGTCATCGGCTATGCCGGCACCGGCAAGTCGGCCATGCTGGGCGTCGCCCGCGACGAATGGGAGCGCGCCGGTTACATCGTGCGCGGTGCGGCGTTGTCGGGAATCGCGGCGGAGAATCTGGAAGGCGGCTCTGCTATCCCCTCGCGGACGATCGCCAGCCTTGAGTATCAGTGGGAACAGGGCCGCGAGCTGCCGGGGCCGCGTGACGTGCTGGTGATCGACGAAGCGGGCATGATCGGTACGCGGCAGATGGAGCGGGTGTTGTCGCGCGCCGAACAGGCGGGGGCGAAGGTTGTGCTGGTCGGCGATCCCGAGCAGTTGCAGGCGATCGAGGCTGGTGCGGCGTTCCGCGCGCTCGCCGAGCGCCACGGTGCGGCCGAGATCACCATGATACGCCGGCAGCATGAGGACTGGCAGCGCGACGCGACCCGGGCGCTGGCGACGGGCCGTACCGGCGAGGCGGTCCATGCCTATGAAGCCCATGGCATGGTGCAGGTGGCCGGGACGCGCGAGATCGCGCGCGCTGACCTTGTGGACCGCTGGGACGCGCAGCGCAGCGCCGACCCCGATCAGACCCGGATCATCCTCACCCACACCAATGCCGAGGTCCGCGACCTGAACCTGGCCGCGCGCGATCGGATGCGGGCCAGCGGGGAGCTGGGCGAGGACGTGCGCGTGTCGGCCGAGCGGGGATTGCGCGCGTTCGCGAGCGGCGACCGCATCATGTTCCTCAAGAACGAGCGCGGGCTAGGGGTGAAGAACGGCACGCTGGGGAAGGTCGAGCGCGTATCGCCCGATAGCATTGCGGTGCGGCTCGATGACGGGCGATCGATCGCGTTCGACCTGAAAGACTATGCCCATGTCGATCATGGCTATGCCGCTACCATTCACAAATCGCAGGGTGTAACGGTCGATCGGGCGCATGTGCTGGCGACGCCGGGGATGGACCGCCACGCTGCCTATGTCGGGTTGTCGCGGCATCGTGATGGGGTGCAGCTCCATTACGGTCGCGACGACTTCGCCGATCAAACGAAGCTCGTCCGCACGCTGGGGCGCGAGCGGGCGAAGGATATGGCGTCGGATTATTACGTTCGGGACCGCGACGCCGAGGCCCGCGCCTTTGCCGATCGGCGCGGCCTGGCGGGCGAGATCCGCTTGGGCGAAACGCCCCGCGCGCCGCGGCGTGGCATGTTCGACGGATTGAAGCTGCCTACCGAGCCGGCGAAGGGCACGGAACGCCCGCCCGCGCGTGCCGATCGGGTTGAGGATCGTGCGTTCGCGCGTGCGCTTGAGCGCACGTCGCGTTCAGCCGAGGCGGTGTTGCAGGCGCGTGCATCGGGCAGGCCGGTGCTGGAGCATCAGAAGGTCGCGCTCGAGCGCGCGACCCAGGCGCTCGACAGGATCAGGCCGGGAGCCGCGCGCCACCTGTCGGCGGCGATGCAGCGCGATCCCGCCTTGCTGCGCGAAGCGGCGGCGGGGCGCAGTGGCCCGCTGCTCGACGCGATAACGCAGGAAGCGCGCATGCGTGCCGATCCTGCCTTGCGCGCGGATCGGTTCGTGGAGCGCTGGCGACAGCTCTCCCAGGATCGCGAACGGCTTTATCGCGCCGACGACATGGCGGGCCGCGAGAAGGCGGGCAAGGAAATGGCCGGCATGGCGAAAAGCCTTGAACGCGACCCCCAGGTGGAATCGATCCTGCGCGGGCGCACCCGTGAGCTGGGGCTCGAGATCGGCATGAACCGCGCGCGCGTCATGGGCGGCGGCGAGCTTGGTCGCCAGTTGGCGCACGAGCTTGGGATCGGCCGTGATCGCGGCCTCAGCCGGTAGGAGAGGATGATGGACGAGTATCGCGACGAGGCCGGTGCCGGCGACGATCCGGCGCTGGCGTTCGAGCGGTTGCGCGGCGAGGTGGCGCTGTTGCGCCGTGCGGTCGAGGGGATGACCGGCGCGCGCGAGGCCATTGATATTCCCGACTATGAGCCGACGCTCGAGCGCACCGAAAAGGTGCTGGGCCTGTTGGTGCGGCAGATCGACGCGGTTCGGAACAGTCCCGCCATGACCCTCACGCCGGAAAATATGGAAGGCCGTTTAAACGCTTCTGTCGCCGATGCGACCCGCGAATTACAGCACCAGGTCCAATCGGCGAAATCGACGATGGCAGCGGCCACCCACGACTTGCAGGACATGGTTGCGTCCGCGCGGCGGAAAGACGAGCAAAATCGCTTGCTGTCTATCGCCGCCGCCAGCGGCCTGGTGGCAGGGCTGGCGCTCTGTGCGCTGATGGCGGGACCGATCGCGCGCCTCGCGCCGGCACACTGGCTGTGGCCTGAGCGCATGGCCGCCCGTATCGTCAACGAACCGACCCCGTGGGATGCCGGCGCCTATCTGATGGCGCGCGCGTCACCGCCAAGCTGGGAGGCGATCGTCGCGGCGGCGAACCTGGTCAAACATAATCGCGAGACAATCGAAACCTGCCGCGAAGCCGCCGCCAAGGCGAAAAAGACCGCCCGCTGTACGATCACGGTCAAGCCTGCGGAATAGGCGCGGGCTTGCCGCCGACTTGTATAATTATAAAACTGTAGTCATATTTGGGCGATGACAGGCATCTGCTGCTGCTGGTAGCGCATACCGTGGCGGAGGACGATGAGGCGGGACAGCCGGTCGAGGTCATCCATATCATTTCGGCTCGACGGCCGACCGGAAGGAAAGGCGACGTTATGAAGAAGGACGCTGATATTGTGCGCTTTGCGGTCGATCCGGCCAATCTGCCGCCCCTGACCGACGCGTAGAAGGCCGAGCTGGCGGCCTTGCAGGCGAAGCCGGACAGCGAGATCGACTATAGCGACATTCCCCCTGTGGCGGAGAGTTTCTGGCAGACGGCCGAGCGCGGGCGGTTTTACAAGCCGATCAAGCAGCAGATCACAGCACGCGTAGATGCCGATGTGCTGGCCTGGTTCAAGTCCCAGGGAAAGGGCTACCAGGCGCGGATCAATGCGATCCTACCCGTGAAATGTTGTCGGCTGTGAAGGGAGAGCATGCTTCCCGATAGGTTGCGATCCAGTCGAGCATGGCAGGGCTATAATCATCGGTTTGGTCAATGTCGTGCCAGTGATTCAAATAAGTCATCGGACTTTGACTGGCCCATTCTGTAGGCTTGCGCCATGAATGGCGCCATTCTCCCTGATCCGATCGAGCTGGTAGCGCTCGATCCCGCGCGCAATATCTGGCGGCGTTACAGCATCACCGCCAGCTTCGACCTGTTCGGCATGATCGTCGTGGAAACCCGCTGGGGCCGGATCGGTGCCTTGGGTCAGGCACAGCGGCATGCTTTTGCCGATCGCGCGGCGGCAGATCGCCATATCTTCGCGACCTTGCGTCGCCGTGACACGGCGCACAAGCGGATCGGCGTACCATATCGGTCAAGGCCAAATGCCAGCAGCATGGTGTGACGCTGGCGGAAATCGAAAGCGTGTTCGCCGGTACATCATCCATAGGGCCGGATGTTGCCCATTCTACGGCAGAGATGCGCTTCTGGCGATCGGTCGTGCCAGCAGTGGCCGACATGTGTTTATGGCCTTCACATGCGCGAGCGGAACTGGGCCAGCTACATTCGTCCGATCAGCGCCCGTTACATGCATGCCAAGGAGGTGCAGTACCACCAGCGCTACCACGAGAGATATCCGCCGACGCCGACCTCGGCAGGGCTCCAGCCATCATCAAACAGCGCGAAAGGATCAAGGATAACGCCCAAGCATCCGCGAATAAGGCGATCAAGGCGATCGCGCCGGATCTGCATGTGTCGCGAAAGGTCATCCGCAAAGCGATCCGAGCGCCGGAGGGCGCTTTTGATTATCAGCGTGACGCCCCAAGGAAATCATTACCCCATCTCCCAAATAGATAAAATGCTCCGAAGCGCTGTTACAAAGGCCAAGGGCTGATCGAGCATCAGATGGTGGCGTGCTTCCGGTACGGCGATCATCACAATGTCGTGTCCGCCCAGTTCACGGACGTATTCGACGGAGTCCCGTGTGAAAAGCTGACTTTTGCTGCCGTGCACAATTGCTTTGCGGCCCGGTGCCTGCACCAGGCGTTGGCCAATGGCGAGCCATTCGTCGGGGTCGCTGTTCCGCCGGAAGACCTCGGGTGAGAATTTCCAAGACCAATCCTCGCCTTCGCGTCGCATGGAATGATAAGCCATATACTCCAGCAGAAATGGCTGACCGACCGGCTGTGGGGGCGACAGGATGTATCGCGCGCGCGCCGCTTCATAGCTGGTATAGCGTTTGTTAGGTTTATCTGGGTCGCCGGATCCAGGCGCAAAGTGGCTGAGTTTCCAATATTGCTCGAGGACTTCGGGCCGCATGGTTATGAGATCGCAAACCACCACACCACCAAATGCATCGGGCGCCTCAGTAACAGCAGTCAACGCGACGCTCGCACCGAAACTGTGCGCGATGATCGTCGGCCTTTGGCCATCGGCAAACATGCCTAGGGCCTGGGCGATCTCGCGGAACTCACGCCCTCTTGCTGCGGTGTCCGCTTGCCCGCGCATGTCGCTGTCGCCCATGCCGGCAAGATCGAACGCTACCACGTCGTAATCTTCGGCAAGAAATGGTGCAATGAAGGCAAAGCAACGTGAATGGGCAAGAAGGCCGTGCGTCATCAACACCTTTGGCTTGTCACGGTCGCCCCAGCGGAAATAGTGCGCCCTGGCGCCATCGATCTCCACATAACCCTCTTCGCGCGGTACTCTTAGTGCCGAGACGAACCATTCGGGCAGTTGCGAACCATCGCCAGCCCAAAGAGGATCGATGTCCGTCGGCACGTCATTGATTATCGCCATGTCATTCATTGCAAAGCTCATTCCTCATCCGGAAATTGGCGGCATTCGAACCATTGGATATGACCTGCCCCCCGTCAGTCCCTCGATCATAACGAGAGTCTTGCGGTTAAATACGATGGCTCCTGCGCCTGCACAAGCGCGTCGGGCGTGATGCTCTCGTCCTGCTCGAACGCCCGACGCGCTTGTGCAGGCGTCCGATTTCCCAGCGACGAGTGGGGCCGGACATTGTTGTAATCGTAGCGCCATATAGCCAGCTTCCGGCGGGCATCGGCCAGGCTGTCGAACAGTTCCTCGTTGAGCAGTTCATCGCGCAGCGAGCCGTTGAAGGATTCGATGACGCTGTATCGACCATTTGCGACGGGAGCTTCGGTTCCGCTTCGCTCCACCTCCACCTCCACCCGGATATGGCGGCGGCGAACATAATCCACTAACAAACCAACCGGTCCACTCGGTGGGGGCAGATCAGTCCTGCTCGAACGTCTCTTAGAAAGCTTTGCGAATGTCACCTGATCCAATGCGTACCACTAATGATAAATCGCGTATCGCCGAGTTCATCGATGCCGCCTCTCGCCTCATCGCGGAGAAAGGATATGACCGGACGTCTGTTCGCGATATCGCCCAAGCGATCAACCTTACATCCGGCACGATGTTCTACCATTTTAAAACGAAGGACGATCTGCTTGAGGCAGTGATCAAAAAGGGGGTCGATGACGGCTTCCAACTCATGACCGAGGCGCTGCGCCGTGCCGAGTCTGGATCACTGGCCCGCTTCCTTGCATTGGTCACCGCTCATATAGGCGTCGTTCACGGCGATCTTCGTCACGTACACCATGTATGGCTGCGTGAATGGGATCGGTTACCTAAAGAAGCACGGGTGCGTCTGCGTCCGTTGGCCGAGCAATATCGCGAGTTGCTCGATAATCTGCTTTTCGCTCTGGCACAGGACGGTCATATCAAGGCGGACCCGGCGACGGTGCGGCATTTATTGCTGCCAGCACTCAACTGGACCACCGCCTGGGCAACTCTGCCTGACCAACACTCTCGCACCTTGTTGGCTGAGCAGATTTGCGCGGCTACCCTCAACCAAACCGTAGACACTCTTCGTTCGCTCTTGCGTAAGGAAACTGAAGTCTCCCGAGCAGCGTTCCTGTCTGGCAATTCCTTGACTGATTGATTGATCAGCACTAAGGTAGCTATTAATTGTAGGCTGGATAACGGAGACGGATGATGTCGTTTCAAGAAATGAATACCAGTTCGAGTGAGGCTCATGCGGATTATAGCGCCTTGATTCAGGAGGACCGCATCCATGGATCGCTCTACACGAGCGAGGCCGTGTTCAAGGACGAGATGCAGCGCATCTTCCGCGAAGGCTGGGTTTATGTGGCTCACGAATCGGAAATTCCCAATCGTGGCGATTTCGTTCGGCGCCGCATCGCGGGCGACCCGGTCGTGGTCATTCGCGCCGCCGACGAGCGGATCAACGTGTTCGTCAATCGCTGCGCACATCGTGGCAACCTGTTGTGTGCTGAGGACAGGGGTTCGACACGGGCGATCGTCTGCAAATATCACGGATGGGCCTACGATCTGCAGGGTGATCTGGTAGATGTCCCCTATCCGGCAGGCCTCACCGCCGACCGCAAAGGGCTCGGTCTTACTAAGCTGGCCCGGATCGACCAGTACCGTGGCTTCTATTTTGCCAGTTTCAACGAGAACGTCATGCCTCTGATGGAGCATCTCGGCAAGTCGGCGGCGCTGATTGACCGCGCCTGCGAGATGTCACCGACCGGCAAGCTCAAGCTCAACGGCGGCTGGGTTCAGCATCGTTTCAAATCGAACTGGAAAATGCTCCCGGAAAATGACGTTGACGGCTATCACGTCAGTTTCGTCCACCCCTCGTTCGCGGAGGCGATCCGCACCCGCTATGACGAAGCTGCCCTCCTCCAGAGCGAGGAGGATCTTGTCTCGGAGGCGCGCTACTGGGGCATGGGTCACACCGAGATCGACTTCAGCAAGGCCTATAAGTCCGTGCTCGGATGGTTCGGCTGCGATGAGAAGCGTTATCCAGAATATGTCGCCAACATGGTCAAGTCCTATGGCGATGAGGGCGCGCGCAAACGGATGACGATGGGGCCACCCCACGCCTGCATCTTTCCGAACCTGTTTCTCGCTGAGGGGAATATTGGCATGTTCGAGCCAATCAGCCCGACCGAATGCATCCATTGGCACACTCCGATGCAGCTCGAAAACGTCGAACAGGGCGTCAATGACCGCTTCAAGCGGCAGTCCGAAGGGGCGATGGGTCCGGCAGCATTCTTGCTTGCCGACGATGCAGTGATCGCTGAGCGCGCGCAGGAAGCTTTCGGCCAGTCCGGCGGCTGGCTCGATCTCAGCCGCGGCATGGAACGTGAACATGAGGAGGACGGTGTGATGGTTGGTCATCTGACCGACGAACTGACCAATCGCGGTTTCTGGCATCACTATCGCACCGTCATGGCCCCCGCTCCCAAGCCTGCGCGTATCGTCAAGGCTGCCTGACTTTAGATAACGTTGGTTTGATCCAGTAACCTGGCCGTTTGGAACAGTCAGGTTGCTGGATTGCCGAAAAGAACAATTAAGGAGGGCTGAATGAACGTGTCGGTTGAAGAGCGTCTGGAGATCGAGGAATTTCTGGCGCTTGAAGCTCGATTTGCTGACGAGTCGCGTTACAGCGATTGGGAAGCTTTGGTCGATGACGACATGGTCTACTGGGTGCCAACCGCCGAAGGTGCTATTCTGCCGCCGGGTGACAAGATATCGATTATTTTCGACAATCGCCAGCGGGTCGCGACCCGGATTCGCCAGCTGAATACTGGCAAGCGACATTCCCAGGTGCCGGCTTCACCGATGGTCCGCACGCAGACCAATTTTCTGATCGAGGCTACCAGCGCCGACACCTACACGGTATTTTGCACCCAAATCCTCTACGAATACCGCATCCAGTCGACCCGCGAACTGGCTACTTGGCCGGCCCGGGTCGAATATCGGCTGCGTCGACACGGCGATGGTCTGAAGATGTGCTTCAAGGGCGTGTATCTTGTCTCTGCCTCGGACGCGCTTCCGGGCCTGCCGTTCATCATCTGAGCTGAACATGACCGGCCATCCCATCGCAGCGATCACCGGCCTTGGTTTCAGTGCCTTGTCACGCAAACCCGGTTCGAGCGTACGCCGCCTAGCTTGTGATGCGGTGCGTGACGCGGCGGCTGACGGTGGCCTGCCATTATCGTCGATTGACGGGCTGTTGCTGAACCGCAGCCCGATTGAGCCGTTTGAGACCTTGCCGCTCAGCGTCAGGCGCGATCTCGGCTTGGGCGACTTGCGCCTGCTTGCCTCAATCGAGGGTGAGGGCAGTTCGGTTGTCCAGATGATCCAATATGCGGCGCTCGCGATACAGGCGGGCATGGCTGAGCGTGTCGCATGCGTGTTTGCCGATGCGCCGATCACGGCCAACGTCAATGCCGGGAAAACCTTCGCCATCGCGCTGCCGATTACCGGGATAGAGGATTGGGAAAGCGAGATCGGCTTCCTCGGCGCGGCACCCGCCTTTGCGTTAGTCGCCGCCCGTTACATGGCGCTTTACGGTGCCACGCCAGAGGATTTCGGTAATTGGGCAATCGCGGAGCGCCAATGGGCAATGCTCAATCCGCGCGCTTTCCTGAAAAAGCCGCTGTCGATGGACGACTATCTCGCGTCACGCCCGATCGCCCGGCCGCTGCGAATGCTCGACTGTGCCTATCCGGTCAACGGCGCGGTCGCGTTCATCGTCGGCAAGGTAGAAGTCGCCGCTGCGGCGCGCCCGCCGGTTTATATCCACGGCATGGGCCAAGGACATTCCGGCTGCCCCGCGTTCAGCGATCACGAGCCGGAGTTCGACAATGGTGCCGCGATGGCGGGCAGGATCGCTTATGCGATGGCAGGCGTTGGCCCCGTCGACGTCTCAAGCGCGCAATTCTATGCGCCGTTCTCCTGCGCTGGTATCGTCGCGCTTGAAAATTATGGCTTCTGCAAGCGCGGCGAGGGAGCGGGTTTCGTCTCCGCAGGCAATATTGCGCCCGGCGGCACGCTTCCGGTCAACACCGGCGGCGGCATGCTGTCAGGCTTCTACCTGCAGGGCGCGACTTCGATCTGCGAAGCGGTGATCCAGACCCGCGGTGAAGGCGGACAACGCCAGGTCACCAATGATGTGGTGCTGGCAACCGGTCTCGGCGGCCGCCAGGAACATCATGGCGCATTGATCCTCAGCCCGCACGCGAGCCTGACATGAGCAACCCGATCGCAACCGATGAACCCGATGGCTTCCGTGTCGGCTTAGCGCGCGGCGAACTGATGGTGATGTCCTGCAGCCCCTGCGAGGCCGTGCTCGACTACAGCGCGCGGTATTGCACTGTCTGCGGATCACCGGAGATCCGCTGGCGCAAAGCATCGGGCAAGGCAGAGCTTCGCTGCGTGGTTGAGATGAGCGTCTCCTATACTCTGGAACTACCAGCGCCGTTTCTGATAGCATCGGTCAAACTAGAAGAAGGGCCACATTTATTGGCCCCATACATTGGCTTTTGGGAGAGTGCATATGGCGGACAACCAGTCGCCGCGCAGTTCGAAAATGGCGGATTCCACTTCCGGTCGGTCGCAGCCTAGGTTTGGCCCCTCTGGCCCTGCCGCCCCCAGTGATTACCGGTTGCCCCGCGACCAGATCGCACGCTGCGGCCACCATTATCCCCGGCACCCTGCCTATGTCGCGGGTGACGTTTCGCGCAGCTGGGGCGAGATGGACGCACGTTCGGACCGGATCGCTGCCGCGCTTCAGGCGCTGGGCACGCGCAAGGGCAATGCGGTGGGCATGCTGGCTGGCGAGTTCGTCGAAGTCTATGAGCATTTCTTCGGTTGCCTCAAGATCGGTGCGATCCGCGTCGGCATCAACCGACGTCTCGCGGTGCGCGAGTTGATCCATGTCATCCGGGATGCGCGCCTCACATCGCTTGCAGTCCACGTCGATTGCATGCCGTTGCTCGAAAAATTGCGTGATGCTGGCGGCACCGAAGGTCTCCACCTGATAGGTTTCGGCGGCAAGCACGATCTTTCGTTCGACCTCGAAACGATGATCGCCCAAGCGGCCGAGCACCCTGATTATCCGGATATCGATCCCGAGCATCCGGCATTCTATTCCTACACGTCAGGTACCACCGGCCTGCCCAAGGGGGTGGTGCTCACCCAACAAGGGCTCGTCAGCTCGATAACCCACGCCGTCACCCAGTTCGGCTTCAATCGCGAGGACAAATTCTACCATGCGACCTCGAACGCCTGGGTGGCGATCGTGCTGGGCATGCTTGGCCTGGCCAACGGCATGACCACTATCCTGCCTGAGGGCGGCCTGTTCGAACTGCCCAAATTGCTGCCCGATCTCGCGAAGCACCGCGCAACTATTGCCCTGCTCGCACCGACAATGCTCGGCTGGGCGATTGAGGAGCATCGCAAGGGCGAACAGGACCTGTCCGCGCTGCGCCTGATCGCGTTCGGATCGTCGCCCTCCACCCCTGAACTGATCCGCAACGCGCACGAGGTGTTCGGTTGCGAATTGCTCAATTGCTATGCCATGACAGAGACTACCTGGGGCGGAATTTCGTTCCTGCTGCCGGGCGATATCCGCCGCGGCGTCGCCGACAGGCCAGAATTGCTGAAGTCGGTCGGTCAGATATCGCCCCTGTTCGACATCGCCATTCGTGACGAGCAAGGCCACGACCTGCCAGTAGGGCAAGCTGGCGAAGTGTGGCTGCGCAGCGAAGCCAACATGCTGTGCTATCTAAATCTGCCGGACGAAACCGCCGATGTGCTCATCGACGGCTGGATGCGCACCAACGACGTAGGCCAGCTCGACGATGAAGGTTATCTCTATCTGCTCGATCGCCGCAAATTCATGATCATCAGCGGTGGCATCAACGTCTATCCCGTCGTGGTCGAAGCGGCACTCGCCGAGCATCGTGCGATTGCCGAAAGCTGCGTCGTCGGCATCACGCACCCGGTTTGGGGGGAGGCGGTGGTCGCGGTGGTGCGTCTGCGCGAGGGCGAGGCTGCCGATGTCGAGGCGTTGCGCGACTTCTGCCGTGCACGGCTCAATCACGTCCAGGTGCCAAAGCATTTTCACTTTGTCTCTGAGCCGCTTCCCCGCACCGTGACAGGGAAATTGCAGAAAGCGCAAGTCCGCCAGGCGCTTGCCGCACAGCCAGCGCTTTTCCCCTGGAACAAATAGGCATTTAGCACCAGTGATGCCAGTCCGATGCGCTTCAGGCGACACCGTAACCCAGTTCAACTTCCAATCTGACTGACCACTTGACCAGAATGATCTAATGTAGTTCAATCAAAAAAAATGGGGAGGGATATATGCTTAATAAGGCAGCGCAGTGGCTTAGTTCGGGCGCATTCATTGGAGCCGCGCTCTTGTCGACAGCGGCGAATGCACAGGTCGCAGCAACGGAAACTGGTCAGTCGACCGACCAGGCCGACGGGATCGCAGACATCGTCGTCACGGCTCAGAGGCGTGCGGAGAATGTTCAAGACGTTCCGATCGCGATCAGTACATTCAACGGTGCACTCCTTGAGCACGCTAACATTTCGTCACTCCAGGATCTTCAGGGTCGTACCCCGGGCCTGGTGATCAACTCGTTCAGCCCCGGCCAGCCCGAGATCGCTATTCGTGGGGTCGGCACCAAGGAGGATGGTGCCGGTGCTTCCGATTCTACCCTGGTGATGGTCGATGGCGTGTATTTCGCGACCCGCACTGCAACCAACCTCGACATTTTTGATCTGGAACAGGTCGAGGTGCTAAGGGGTCCACAGGGTACGCTGTTCGGCAAGAACGCGATAGCTGGCGTGATAAATTACGTCACCAAGAAGCCGACCCTCGGCGAGTTCGATTTGAAGGTCCGCCAATCGGTTGGGAATTTCGGCACGTTTGACACCGGTGCCGGCGTGAATATACCGATCGGTGACACGCTCGCTGTCCGGCTTTCGTTCAGCCGCCGCGCGACAGACGGCTACCTGACCCGCGTCGACGTCGGTACGCCGGCTCTTCCGTTCGGCACTGAAGACGCTGACGACATCGGCTTTGCCGATCGCTTCGCATGGCGCGCCGCAATCAAATGGGAGCCGTCTGACGCGACCTCGCTGCTAATCTCGCTCGATGGCGCTAATGATGACTTCGGCACGGACAATCGCGAGCCGGTAGGCTCGGCCGGGCCGTTGCACAATTGTGGGTGCGCGTCTGATCCGGTCGCGGTCAATACGGCGGTCGGCGGTGCCAGCGGCAAGCACGGCGGAGTTTATAGTTATGCCGGCGACATATTGGGCTTCTCTAAACGCGACATCTTTGGCGGGATGGCGCAGCTCGATCATGATTTCGGTTTTGCGACGTTGACCGTGCTAGGAGCCTATCGTGATTCAACGTTCAAGAATGCCCTTGACTCAGCCGGCCTTCCGCCCAGCCCGATCATTGATCTGACCGGCGCGCACGGCAACCCGAACATCAAACTTACAGCGCCGGCGAATGTCGGCTTCACGTTCGATTCTATCGACATTGTCGACGAGCGGGGTGAGCAGCTAACGGGCGAAGTTCGTCTCACTTCGCCGGCCGCCCAGCGATTCAAATGGGTCGCCGGCATCTTCGCATCGCGCGAAGACATAGATCGCACCGAGACAGTTGGTTTCCCCGCTCTTTCGGGCGTTTCGCTCGATCCCAACCTCGTCGCTGCGAGCATGTTCTTCACGGGCAAGAGCATCGCTGGCTACGGTCAGGCGAGCTTTGACATCACCGACACGCTGACAATTACGGGCGGGGCGCGCTACTCCTATGAGAAGAAAGAGATCGGCGCGCGCAACGACGTACTTGGCTCGCCGGATATCATGCTGTTGCTGGCTCCGTTTGGTCTAACGAGGGGCGAAGACAGTTGGACTAATTTCTCGTGGCGGATCAGCGGCCAGTACCGCCCGTCCAACGACGTCATGATCTATGCGAATGTTTCCACCGGCTTTAAGAGCGGCGGTTTCACCGGGACCGCGACTACGGCTCTACGTGCAACCAGTTCCTTCGATCCGGAGAAAGCAACCAATTACGAAGTCGGTGCTAAGCTCGACCTGTTGAACCGTCGTCTCCGGCTCAACACTTCAGCCTTCTACATTGATTATTCTGACCTTCAGGTTACACGCTTCTTTCAACCGCCGACTTCCGGGTTTGGTGAGTTCATAACCGAGAATGCGGCCAACGCGGAGATCAAGGGTATTGAGGTCGAATTGACCGCACGGCCGATCGAGTGGCTCGAATTCGGCGGCACGTACGCGTATCTGGACGCAAATTATAAGGACTTTTTCGGCACTCCGGACATAAGCGGCAATGGGGATTTCTCCGGCAACCGAATGCGTCAAGCGCCAAAAAACGTCTGGAGCGCCTATGTTCAGCTCAGCCATGAACTACCTTCGGGCGACGTGCTCACTGCCAACGTAAGCGGTCGCTACCAAGGCAAGGTGTTCACCAACGCCGACAACAACCGGCTGGACGTCATCCGCAGCTACACGCTTGGCGATGCCTGGGTTTCCTGGCGTAGCGAGAACAGTAAGTGGGAAGTGCAGGGCTGGGTCAAGAATTTCACCGACAAGGCTTGGGGGACCCACGTCTACACGCAGCGCGGCAATCGCATCGCCTTCGGTACGTTTGGTCCGCCACGCCAATATGGCGCGACGCTGACATTTAACTACTGACGGCGGGGCGCATTGAACTGATGGGGTGGATGCCCCCTTCGCCCGGCATCGTATGATGCCTGACCGGCGCGACATTGCGCTGGAGAAGGAGGAGCACATGACTGACGTTCACATTCTTGCGATCGACCTTGCCAAGCGCAGCTTCCAGGTCTGCGCGACTGCCGTGGGAGGGGCGTGTGTGGATGCCCCCAGTTTTGCAAGATGATTTTCTGACGTAATGGTGGCTTGGCGCTTCTATCGCTCGTGTGTCAGGCCTCTTGTTGTGGCCTGAAGGTTGCCACGGGCCGGTATGCAGTTCGAAGAACGCGGTCCACATCGGTTCAGCGAGCTTTTATGCTCGAGCCCCGGGACTGGTTTCCACGTCCTGAACATTGAAGTCCTTGCCGCATAATCGTCAGTCGATCTCCTTGCGAGGGCTAAAAAGCCCTCAGGCGCTTACCGTACCGCTTCGACTGAAGCAGGTGCGTATGCATTCGGTGAAGGCCGCGCGGGGCTACACGTGAGTCCGTTTATGTTCGGCAAGGAGGTCCCGCAGGCAGTCGATGCCGTCTTGTGATAGGGCAAGCACAGCATGCTCTTCGATACCGTAAACCCAGATAACGCCGTCCTCGGTATCCATCTGTTCGGTGAGATCGTGGAGCAGGTTTTCGTCCACATTCAGGTCTTGAGCGACCTTGGCGAGGGTTGTCACTGCGTGGACCTTGTTCCGCTGCATCAGGCTGCAAGCTCCTCTTCCTGATCCACCTGATGAAGGACTTTCCAATGCCAGGGGAGCAGATCGTGGAGATGGTTCTGCGGGATATCGGCGATGCGCGCGAGGACATCGGCGAGCCAAGCCTGCGGATCGATGTCGTTGAGTTTTGCCGTGGCGATCAGGCTGAGGATGAATGCGGTACGCTGTCCGCCGCGATCTGAGCCGGCGAAGAGCCACGACTTCCTTCCCAAAGCCATCGCAGGGTCATTCTGCCCATGTCGGGCAGATGGTAGAGTTTCATTATCGCTGGCATCCATATTACGGCGGTCGTTTTCGGCATGAAGGCCGCGAGGACCGGGCCAATGGCGCGATCAT
>NZ_QVRA01000030.1 GCF_003591655.1 Sphingobium terrigena | reverse complement strand
GCTGGAAACAATCGGCTCGGTGAGCCATAACCCAATCGTCAGCCTGCCAGCTCTGGCCGCCTGACCCGAACCCGATCCTGCCGTGGATCGACGGTTCCTACACCACCCCGTGGGACACGACCTCCATTTCTCGTCGCAAGCGGCGGCTAGTGGGGCGCGATGGATCCTGAAACAAGTTCAGGATGACGTTGGGGGAACAACGAAAAGTCATATGTAATTCTTACCCTGTCCTACACCCCCACCCGATGCCATACCCCCCGGCTCTTTCTCTCCGTCCGGTTGATCGTCTCCGCGCGCCTACGGGCGTCGCGGCACAATTTGCAAAAAATATCCTATTGCGAAGTCCATAAGCGGAGTCTGCTCCCACGCTTTTGCGTGGCCTGCGATGGTGTGAACTTTGCTGATTTGGCAAGGCTGCATAAGCCCCGCCCGCCCCCTTACCGCCGGCCCCACACCCCGAAAATGTCCGGGTCGATCTCCAGCAGCGGCACCCGCGCGCCACTCCCGCGCCGCATATCGCCGCCACCCATCCCGAACGTCACCACACTGCTCCCCTTGTCGCCCAGCACCAACGGGTCGAGCAGGATCGCGGCGTTCAGCCGGTCCGTGGTCACTTCGGTCAGCGTGCCGATCTGCGTCAGCGCGAAGAGTTGCCGGGCAAAGGCATAGGGCAGGCGGATACAGCCATGGCTGGCGGGGTAGCCGGGATTATGCCCGGCGTGGAGCGCAATGCCGTCCCAGGTCAGCCGCTGCATGAACGGCATGGGCGCATTGCTGTAGAGGTTGGAGCGGTGCCACTGGCGCTTTTGCAGGATGGGGAAGCTGCCGGTGGGGGTGCGATGGCCCTTCGTCCCCGTGGACACGCTGGCCGCGCCGATCAGCCGGTCGCCGCGATAGACATGCACACGCTGCCGCGCGATACTGACGATCAAATAGAGCGGCCCCCCGACCCCTGCCCCATCGCCGGCGCCATCATCGGCCCAGCGAAACGCGCCCGGTGCCAGCGGCAAATCCGCCAGCTCCGCCCGCGCGGACGGCACGCCCATAGCCAGGCAGCACAGCAGGACGAACAGCCGGGGGAAAAGCATAAGCCTTTCTTAACCATAAGCCCGCCGCGCGCCAGAGGGGAGCCAGGCGCTTTACCGCAACGGTCCCGACTTGGGACAGGGGGAAAGGGGCAATATCTCGCCCTTTCTGTCTCCTCCCCCTTGAAGGGGGAGGATGGGTGGGGGTGTACTGCCGCCGGAGTTGACGCTCAGCTTCGCCTCGCTCCCCCTCCCCTTGATTGGAGGCACGTGACGCCAATCAACCCTCCCCGCTGGGGAGGGGAGATGCGCCTAAATCAGCAGCATCTGCGCCACCGGGGCAAAGCTGCGCCGGTGCAGCGGGGTCGGGCCATGGGTCCGCAGCGCGGCGAGATGCTGCACGCTGCCATAGCCCTTGTTGCTCTCCCAGCCATAATGCGGATGGGTGATGGCGGCCTCCAGCATCATCCGGTCCCGCGCTTCCTTGGCCAGGATGGAGGCCGCGGCGATCGACAGGCATAGCGCATCACCGCCGATGACCGCCGTGGCAGGCCAGCGCCAGTCCGGCACCCGGTTGCCATCGACCAGCACATGCTGGCAATCCTGCCCCAGCGCCTCGACCGCCCGCGTCATCGCCAGCATCGTTGCCCACAGGATGTTGATCCGGTCGATCTCCTCGACACTGGCCAGCCCCAGCCCCCAGCAGATCGCCCGCGCCTTGATCTCCCCCTCCAGCGCCGCGCGTCGTTTGGCCGAGAGTTTCTTGCTGTCGTTGAGGCCTTCGGGGCAATCCTCCGCCCGCAAGATCACCGCCGCCGCAACCACCGGTCCGGCAAGCGGTCCCCTGCCCGCCTCATCCACTCCGGCGACAAGCCCTGGATGATGACGCAGTTCATGGGCAAAATCAGGCATGAAAATGCGCAAGAAATTCCGGCGGCGCACCCATCGGCCCATGCCCACCGCCCAGCCCCGGCGCGATCGTCAGCGCCGCGCGCACATAGGCCCGCGCCCGCGCGATCGCGGCACCCAGCGCCATCCCCTGCCCCAGTCCGGTCGCAATCCCACTGGCCAGCGTGCAGCCGGTGCCATGGGTGTGCGGCGTATCGATGCGCGGGTCGGTCCAGTCGGTGACCAGCCCCTCCGGCCCGACCAGCCGGTCAACCAGCAGCGCACCCACGCCATGCCCGCCCTTGGCCAGCACATGCGTGCCGAACCGCGCGGCAATCCCTTCGCCGCCAAGGGCCGCCAATTCGGGGATATTGGGCGTCACCAGCGTGGCGATGGCCATCAATTTCTCGAACGCCGCAATCGTCGCCGCGTCGGCCAGCACCGATCCGCTGGTCGCGACCATCACCGGATCAAAGACGATCGGCACATCGCTCAAGCCAGTGAGCAGTTCGGCCACCGCCATCGCCGTGTCCGCCGATCCGATCATGCCGATCTTCACCGCATCCACGCCAATATCGCTGATGCAGCTGTGCATCTGCGCCAACACCATATCGGTCGGGATCGGGTGGACGCCCTGCACCCCCAGCGTATTCTGCGCAGTGATCGCGGTGATCGCGGTCATGGCGTGACCGCCCAGCATCGTCACGGCCTTGATATCCGCCTGGATACCAGCCCCCCCGCCACTGTCGGACCCGGCAATGATCAGGATGCGCGCGATCCTCATCCCTTGTAATGGCGCGTAATGGACGCCGGATTGCCCGCCAGCGCCTTGCCCGTGCGGCTGGGCCGGTCCATCAGTTCGCCGCCGCAATTGGGGCAACGATCGTCCAGCGCCTCGGCACAGGGCGCGCAAAAGGTGCATTCAAACGAACAGATGAACGCGCCGGGTTCATCGGCTGGCAGGTCCGTGCCGCAGCGTTCGCAATCGGGGCGCATTTCAAGCATCCATTTTCTCCGTCATCCCAGCGAAGGCTGGGATCGCACTGCCCTCTGGCACAACAGAAGAAGAGAGATGCCAGCCTTCGCTGGCATGACGATGAAGGGATGGCATCACGCCGCCGCCTTCGCGACCGCCGCGCAGATGCGCTCCACCACGTCGCGCACCTGTTCCTCGCGGTCGCCCTCGGCCATTACCCGGATCACCGGTTCGGTGCCGGACGGACGGATGACCAGACGGCCAACTCCGGTCAGCTCCGCCTCCGCCTGCGCGATGACGCGCTTGACGTCGTCATGCTCCAGCGGCTTGCCCCCGGAAAAGCGCACATTCTTCAAAAGCTGCGGCACCGGATCAAACTGGTGCAGCGTCTCGCTGGCAGGCTTGCCGGACCGGACGAGTGCAGCCAGCACCTGCAACGCCGCAACCGTACCGTCGCCGGTGGTCGCATAATCGGACAGGATCATATGGCCCGACTGCTCCCCGCCGACATTGAAGCCGCCGCTGCGCATCCGCTCCAGCACATAGCGGTCGCCCACGCTGGTGCGCTCCAGGCCAATGCCCTGCCCGGTCAGAAAGCGCTCCAGCCCCAGATTGGACATCACCGTCGCCACCAGTCCGCCCCCGCGCAGCGTCCCCGCGCGCGCGAAATTGGCGGCGATCAGCGCCATGATCTGGTCGCCATCGACGATCTGGCCTTTCTCATCGACCACGATCAGCCGGTCCGCGTCACCATCCAGCGCAATGCCGATGTCCGCGCCCGACGACACGACGGTTTCCTGACACAGCAAAGGCGCGGTCGATCCGCAGCCATCATTGATATTGGTGCCATTGGGATTGACGCCGACCGCCACGACGGTCGCGCCCAGTTCCCACAAGGCGGACGGCGCAACCTGATAGGCGGCCCCATTGGCGCAATCGACCACGATTTTCAGGCCATCGAGCCGCAGGTCGGCGGGGAAGCTGGATTTGACCGCATGGATATAGCGGCCACGCGCATCCTCGACCCGGCGGGCGCGGCCAATATCCTTGGACGCGGCCAGCGGCACCTGCTGGTCGATCAGCGCCTCTATCTTCAGCTCATCCTCATCCGACAGCTTGTAGCCGTCCGGGCCGAACAGCTTGATACCATTGTCGAAATAGGGATTGTGGCTGGCCGATATCATGACGCCAAGGTCCGCGCGCATCGAATGGGCCAGCATGGCGACGGCGGGCGTCGGGATCGGCCCGAACTGCACCACGTCCATGCCGACGGCGGTAAAGCCCGCGACCAGCGCATTTTCGACCATATAGCCCGACAGGCGCGTATCCTTGCCGATCACCACGCGATGGCGGTGGTCGCCGCGCTGGAAATGGGTGCCAGCCGCCATGCCGACCTGCATCGCCAGTTGCGCCGTCATCGGCCATGCGTTGGTGCGCCCGCGTATGCCGTCGGTGCCGAAATATCGTCTGGTCATGCGTTTCTCATGCACCGGGGAGGCGCCCCGTATCAACCCCTGAACCGTTCGGGCTGAGCGAAGTCGAAGCCTTTGCCTGAGCGGAGGCGAAGGCACCTCGCTGCGCTCGGTCGAGCCCTTCGACTTCGCTCAGGGCGAACGGGATGGGAGAAAGCCCAAGTTTTTCTTGATCGACTTTCCAGCGGCCTCGCGGCATCCCGGCGCGATGGACAGTTTCAATGAGTTTATCGACGCGCTTTCGGGCGCGGTGTTTTTCAAGGTGCCGGTGGCGGGCGCGCAGATCGAACTGATCGTGCTGTATCTGGCACTGCCGATGCTGTTCTTTACGCTCTGGCTGGGCTTTCCCAACATCACCCAGGTCGGCCGCGCGATCCGCATCCTGCGCACCCAGCCGGACAAGGGCGAAGCGCAGGGCGATGTCAGCCAGTGGGCAGCGCTCAGCACGGCGCTGTCCGGCACGATCGGCCTTGGCAATATCGCGGGCGTCGCGGTGGCGCTGACCATGGGCGGGCCGGGCGCGATCTTGTGGATGTTCATCATCGGCTGGTTCGCGATGACGGTGAAGATGGCGGAGGTCACGCTGGGCCTGAAATATCGCGTGTTTGACGCACAGGGTCATGTCCATGGCGGGCCGATGTATGTTTTGAAGGCGGTGGGCGCGGCGCGGGGCTGGCCAAGGATCGGCATGATGCTGGGCGGGGCCTATGCCTTCTTCGCCCTGTTCGGCGCGATCCCGATGGTGCAGGTGAACCAGAGTTTCGCGCAGGTGAAGGTCGTCACCGGCCTCACCAATGGCTGGGCCTATGGCGTGTTCCTGGCCGGAGCCGTTGCGCTGGTGACGCTGGGTGGCGCGGCCTGGCTGGGGGAGGTCGCCAAGCGGCTGACGCCCCTGAAGGTCGCGGTCTATCTGGCGGGCGTGCTGGCGATACTGATCCTGCATCTGGACGCGATTCCGGGCGCACTGGCGCTGATCTGGGACGGGGCGTGGAGCGGTCAGGCGGCGACTGGCGGCGCGGTGGGCGCGTTTGTCGCGGGGATGCGCCGCGCGGTGTTTGCCAGTGAAGCGGGCGTCGGGTCAGCGGTGATGGCGCACAGCCTTGCGCGGGCGCGGCATCCGGTGTCCGAAGGTCTGGTCGCGCTGCTCGAACCCCTGCTCGGCACGATGATCGTCTGCGCGCTCGGCGGACTGGCGCTGGTCGTTGCCGGAACATGGAATAGCGGGCTGGAGGGGATTGCGATCACGTCCGCCGCCTTTGCGCAAGTGTCGCCCTGGTTTCCCTGGCTGCTGGCGATCGTCGTGTTCCTGTTCGCTTACTCGACGCTGGTGGCATGGGGATTTTATGGCTTGCAGGCATGGGGCTATCTGTTCGGCCATGGCCCAAGGGCGCAATGGACCTACAAGATCCTGTACATCGTCGCCCTGCCGCCCGCCGCCGCGATCGACCTTGGCCGCGTCGTCGGCATCGTCGACAGCAGCTTCTTCCTGATGGCCATCCCCAACGTCATCGCACTCTACCTGTGCGCAGGCGAGTTGCGGCGGGACGTGCGCGCCTATCTGGCGGACAAAGAAAACCCCGCCGGATAAGGGCGGGGCTTTCTCCTGCTTGGGAGCAACTCAAATTCAGATCTTGTCGCCGAGTGCGCCCTTGACCGAACCGGCGACGTCCTGCGCCGTACCCTTGGCCTTCTGCGCCTTGCCTTCGGCTTCCAGACGCTCATTGTCGGTCGCCTTGCCGATACCTTCCTTGACGGCACCAGCGGCCTTGTTGCCAGCGGCCTTCAGCTTGTCGGTTGCTTCACCCATGTGATTTACTCCTTGCGTGATTTCCACATGTTAAACGAGCGCATGGAGAAAGGGTTTCCGTCGGACCGCAGGCGTAACGTTAGTTTTCAATCACATCGCGGCGCATCGGCGCGAGTTTGGACAGAAAACGGTTCTGCGCCGGAAAGCTCACACCCTCCTCGCCCATCGCCCGCTGGAGCGTTTCAACGAGGCGGTTCATGTCGGCCTTCTGCACGCCCAGATCCTTGTGCGCGCTGGCCATGTCCCGCCCGGTGTAGCTGCACCCGGCGTTCAGGATGAAACAGAATTGCTCGAACAAGGTGCGCTTCAGGCGAACCTGATCATGATTGGCGAAAATCTCGCCAATCACCGGGTCGGCAAAGTTGATCGCGACGAAACGGTCGACGATGCGGCGGATACCCTCCTGTCCGCCAAAGGCGCGCGCCATGCCGTCCCCCTCAAACGGCGCAGCCCCGGCATGGCGGTTATCCGCAACATAGGGATCGACAGCGGTTTCGCCCGGCAGCGCATGAGGGGCCTGCAACAGCAGCAGCGACAGGATGATGGACATGGAGTTGCGTCCTTTAGAAGGCGGTCTGGAACTGGAGAAGCACGCCGCGCTGCTTCTTCACCGTGGCGATTGATCCGAGGTCAGCATAGGCGATCGTCGCGGTGACATTGCGGCTGATCGCGACGGCGGCGAAAGCATCGAACCAGTCATCCTCCCGCGCAATGTTCAGATTATCGGGCTTGCGCCGATATTCGCCACCGATGGCGATACGGCGGGACAATTGCCAGGCCGCCGACCCTTCGAACTGGAGCGTATGCCCGCCCTGCTTGCCGCCGCCAAAGCCCAGCAGCCCCATCTGGTTCGCCTTTGTCAGCCGCGCAGTGCCGGACAGCAGGATGGAGCGGGAGAGGAATAATTTGCTGACGGAGGCATAATAATCGACGCCCTCGTCACTCTTCGCGCCAACCGCGCGGACGACTGCACCCTGATTATTGTTCTTATACTGGATGCCGACCGCGATGGCGGGCAGCCGGTCATAGACCAGATCGCCTGCAAGCCTGACCTTCGCGCCGAAAATATCCTGCGAGAAGGCAAAATCCTTGCCCAGCCCCAGCGCCGCGCCAATCTCGTTCGTGTTGAAATCCTGATGCGTGTAGCTCAGCTCGATCCGGTCGCGAATGCCGATCGCCACGCCCGCGCTCTGATAGTCATAATCCTTGACCTCGACCAGCGTGCCATGGGCCGACAGGCCGATGCCGTCTGATGTTTCATTGCCTGCGATCACCGCCCAGGGGGTCAGGCCACCGCCTGACGCGCCTTCAAGCGACGTGATGCCGTTGGTCAGCAGCAATTTGCCGCCATTGCGGATCGGTCTGGCCATGCCCTGTTGCGGCGACACAGCGGCCAGCGTGAGGGCGATGATCAGGAGAGGACGGACATAGGTCATGATCGGCTGTTAGGCAGATCATGGTTAAAATCGGGTTCACCACCCTACCCATCCGAAAATATGGTCCAAAATGAACTAAACATTTGTTCAATATTTCCGTTTACCACGATCAACCATGAACAAGCCACGCCTTCTTCTCGCCGCCCTCTCTTTGATCGCCAGCCCGGCAATCGCGGGCGACCTTGATCTTCGGATCGTCGATTCCGCTGGTCGCCCTGTCAGTGACGCGGTCGTCACCGTCCGTCCCGCCGGCGGCATTCCTGCCGGGCCGATCCGCTTTCCATGGGGCACGACCATGGTGCAGCAGAATATCGCCTTTGCCCCCCATGTCCTGATCGTGCCGGTAGGCGCGACGGTGAAATTCCCCAACAAGGACAAGGTGCGGCACCATGTCTATTCCTTCTCCAAACCCGCCAAGTTTGAAATCAAGCTGTTCGGGCAGGATGAAAGCCGCAGCTATACATTCACCAGCGCGGGCGCGGTGGCGCTGGGCTGCAATATTCACGACTCGATGAGCGGCTTCATCAAGGTGGTCGACACCCCCTTTGCCACCAAGAGCAATGCCGCAGGGCAAGCGCGGATCAACGGGCTGGCGACCGGCACGGCGCAGGTCACGGTCTGGCACCCCCTGCTCAAGGGCAAGGATAATGAGATGCTGATCAACCTGCCCATTTCCGGCAGCGGCACGGTGAGCAAAAGCGTGCCTTTGGCGTTGCGCGCCTCCAAATGACGCGCCTGGTTAAACTCAAACGGCTATGGCTGCGTTGGCAGCGCACAGTGCAGTCCACCCTGACGATCAGGATGACGCTCTTCTACGGCGCGCTGTTCATCGGCGTGACGAGCCTGACGCTCTATGGCACGCGCAATGCCATCGAAAGCTATGCCGAAAATGTCATCCGCCGCGAAATGAATGTCGGCAGCGCGCTGTTCGACCGGATTTCGGCGATGCAGCTGCGCCAGCTTGGCCAGGGGGCCGACGTGCTGGCCAGCGATTTCGGCTTCCGCGAGGCTGTCGGCACCGGTGACGCCCCGACGATCGAATCCGCGCTGCACAGTCTGGAAGGACGCTTCCAGCTCGACCATGCGCTGTTCGTCGGCGTCGATGGCACGGTGGTGGGCGACATCAAGGATTTGAGCCGCCCGGAACAGGATCAGCTTTACGACGCGCTCGACGCCGGGCGGACGCAGGGCGTCGTGCGATGGGGCAGCGACAGCCATATCGCGGCCGCTGCACCGGTGCGCGTGCCGATGCTGACCGGCTGGGTCGTGTTCGCCCGCAACATGGGTCCAGCCGACCTCAATGCGCTGGCGAAACTCTCCTCGATCGACCTGCATCCGCAACTCATGCCGCTGCCCGGTGCCCCACATTCTGCCAAGGCCAAAGACTCCAATCTGCGCGAAGTCATGCGCGATGGCGAACTGATGCTGGTGCAGACCCGATCGGTCGAAACGCTGATCGAGACTGCGCCGGAAATGCTGGTGCTGGAATATAGTCTGACCAAGGCAATGGCGGGCTATGCGCCGATCCTGTGGGCCTTGTTCGGCTTTGGCGCAGTTGGCGCCGTGATGGCAGTGGCCGGGGCATTTGCTGCTTCCCGCCGCCTGACGCAGCCGATCGTCGCGCTGGAGGCCGCCGCGCGCAAGGTGAGCGCCGGCGAACATGCCCAGGTGAAGGTGGAGACGCGCGATGAAATCGGGCGGCTGGCGCAAAGCTTCAACCGCATGGTCGATGCCGTCGAAGCGCGCGAGGCGCAGATTGCGCATATGGCGTTCCACGACGCGCTGACCGGCCTGCCCAACCGGGCAATGTTGCGCGAACAGGTCGCGCTGGGCCTGACCCGTGCCGAGGGCGGCAATCTGATGCTGTTCAGCATCGACATCGACAATTTCAAATCAATCAACGAATCATTGGGCCATCCGATTGGCGACGCGCTGCTGTGTGAAGTCGGCACGCGGCTGGCCGCGACCTGCCCCAGCGGCTTTGTCGCCCGGCTGGCTGGCGACGAGTTTGCGGTCAAGCTGCGCGCAGGCGGGCAGACCGCCGACCAGATTGGCCGCGCTATCGTCACGGCGCTGAGCGAGCCTTTCGACATAGACGGCCACCGCATCATCGTCAGCGCCAGCGTCGGCATCGCGCTCAGTCCGCAGGACGGCGCGGACGCGACCAGCCTGCTCAAAAATGCGGAACTCGCGCTGCACCGGGCCAAGAGCGAGGGCAAGGGCAGCCATCGCTTCTTTGAAAGCGCCATGGATGCCGAGGCGCAGGCGCGCCGCGCGCTGGAAACCGACCTGCACGACGCGCTGCGCAATGGCGAGCTGGCGCTGCATTTTCAGCCGCTCTTTGGCCTGTCGCAAAATCGCGTTACCGCGTTCGAAGCGCTGCTGCGCTGGCAGCATCCCACCCGCGGCATGGTGTCGCCGGTCAATTTCATCCCGCTGGCGGAGGAAACCGGCCTCATCATCCCGATCGGCGAATGGGCGCTGCACGAAGCCTGCCGGATCGCCGCGACCTGGCCCGACCATATCCGCGTTGCCGTCAACATATCCCCGATCCAGTTTCGCAGCCCCAATCTGACCGCCGTGGTGCTGCAGGCGCTGGCGCGGTCGGGCATTGCGCCCAACCGGCTGGAACTGGAAATCACCGAAAGCCTGTTCATCGAGAATGTCGAGGCGACGCTCTCCTCGCTCCACAGCCTGCGCGCGCTGGGCGTGCGCGTGGCGCTCGACGATTTCGGCACCGGCTACAGCTCGCTCAGCTATTTGCGCAGCTTCCCCTTCGACAAGCTCAAGATCGACCGCAGCTTCATCGTCGACCTGCTGGAGCATAAGGGCGCAACCGCGATCATCCGCGCGATCACGACGCTGGCCGACGCGCTGGGCATCGAAACCACCGCCGAGGGCGTGGAACATAGCGAGCAGCTCGACATATTGCGCGCAGAAGGGTGCGGCCAGATCCAGGGCTATCTGTTCAGCCGCCCGATCCCGGCGCAGGATGTCGAGGCGCTGCTGGGCAAGCTCGACGGCGCACGCAAGGCGGCCTAACCCCGCGCGGCGACGATCCGTTCGATCAGCACCACATCGTCCACCTTATCGGCATCGATACAGGCTTCGGCCTTCTCCATCGCCACCAGCCGCGCCACCAGCCCGAAGCGCCGCCCGATCCGCGCGATACCGCCGCGCAACGTCAATATGCGCAACAACGTGCCGATCAGCGCGACGGGACCAAAGGCGGACACGATCTTCCAGCCCTTCTTGCGGTCCTGCTCGACCTCCTGCCACAGCGCGATGACGGGCCGTGCCCGGTCGCTGCCGAACCAGAAGATATTGGCCCCGGACCACCAGCCATCGCGAAATTTGAGCCAGGTGCGGCGCGACCCCGGATAGCGCGCCAGCAATGTGCGCCGCTCCACCATGGCGACGGCAATGTCCGCCCCCGCCGCCTCGCGCGTGAACTGGTCGAGCATCGCGCTATCGAGCAGCACATGGTCGGCGGTCGTCAGCAAAATCGGAAACGGCACATCACCCCGCTCCAGCAACGCCAGCAGCGAGGAAGCAATCCCTGCGCCGCTTTGCTCGAAACGGACATGCGGGTGCGTGAGCAACCATGCCGTCGCGGGATCGGCAGCAAAGGGATCGGCCGACTGGGTCAGGATGATGACCTGCCCCACCGCCGGATGCGCCAGCAACGTTCGCGCGGGATGGTTGATCATCGGCTCGCCCGCCACCGGCACCAGCGGCTTGATCCCCACCCCCGCAGCCACCGCCAGCGGATCGGGCGTTGGCCGTGATCCGGCGAGCAGGATGGCGGTGATGGGCATCGTCATGCCTGCCCTCTAGCCAAGCAGGGGCATGACGGAAACCCGGATGTTGATGAATTCCTCCCCTGCAAGGGCAGCGCTATTGCATATTGAACTGCCCTCACCTTCATCGTCATGCTGAACTTGTTTCAGCATCCATTTCGCGTCTCCAGCGGCGGTTTTTGGGGCACGATGGATCCTGAAATAAATTCAGGATGACGTTGTAGGGGTAACGAAAAGTCATGTGCAATTCCGCTGCCCTTAAAGGGGAGGAATGGATAAATGTGATTATTTCCCGCTCGCCACCGGCGCGACCGCCTTTTGCGCGAAGCGGTCCTGCTGCCCGACATGCAGCCCCTTATATTGGGCCAGCTTCGCCCGGAACGCGGCCAGTTCGGCACCCGCCAGTTGCGCAGTCGTCGTGAATTTCACCAACAGCGGGTTGATCGTCCCGCCATTGCGATAGAGTTCATAATGGAGATGCGGCCCGGTCGACAGGCCGGTGGAGCCGACATAGCCGATCACCTGCCCCCGGCGGACCCGCTGCCCCGGCGCAGCGGCGATGCGGCTCATATGGGCGTAACCTGTGGCGAGGCCACCACCATGCTGGATGCGGACATAATTGCCATGCCCGCCGTGGCGACCGGCAAAGGCGACAATGCCATCGGTCACGGCATAGATGGGCGATCCGTAGCGCGCAGCGAAATCGATGCCCGCGTGCATCCGGGTATAACCCAATATCGGGTGCCGCCGCTGGCCATAGCCCGACGTCATCCGCCCCGCGACCGGGGATGACAGCACGCCGCGTCGTTCGCCCACGCCGGATGCTTCGAACCATTCGGTGCGGCCATCCCTGGTCCAGCGCAGCATGTCGACCGACTTGCCGCTGGAGCGCTTCAGACCTGCATAGAGAAGATCGCCCACCTCAACGTCGCCGGTTTCCGCGCGGCGATAGGCGGTGACGATATCATAGCGGTCGCCCGCCCCGATCCCGCCCAGATCGACCTGCCCCGCGATCACCCGCAGGAAGGCCTGCACCGCCTTGGGCGGCGCACCGGCTGCACGGGCGGAGCGATAGATGCTGTCGCCGACCACGCCCTGAATCCGCAGCGGCGTATCATCGACGCGGATGGGAATGCGCTTGACCGACAGCACGCCACCGGTGCGCGTCAGTTCCAGCCCCAGGTCGAGCCGCGCGCGGAACGCCAGCCGGTCGAGCGGCCGGGGCCGGTCGCGGCTGGCGCGGCGGCCCAAAATGATGTCGAGGCGCGTGCCGGGCTTCACCCCGCCGGCAATGTCCCCGCCGACCAGCGCGTTGATCGTCGCGACGTCACCACCGCTGACACCAGCGCGCGACAGTGCGCGCGACAGCGTATCGCTGCTGCCGACCTGTGCATTCAATTCGATCTGCGGCCGTTCGGGCGTCTGGCGCAGCGGTTGCACCGCATCGGTGGACCCCATGCGATGACCACTATCCGCGCCCAGCGCCAGCGGCGTGATCATCTGGCTGCGCACTTCGTCAAACTGCTTGTCGCCCAGCAGCGCACCCGGCGCACCCGGCACCGGCTGAAAACCGGGAGACAAATAGAGGGCGGTGGCGCACAGGCCGATACAGGTGGCAAGGCCACGAAACCATGTCAGGCTGCCGACGCGCTGGCCAAGGTCGGGGACCAGTTCCACCTCGTCCGACCACTCGCGCAAACGCGCGCGCCAGTCCTGCGGTGGTGGGGCTAACGGCGTCCGGGCAAGCGAATCGGCCAGCCACAGCGACATGGACGCGCCGCCCTGTTGCGAACCGAACTGGCTTTCCTGAAACAAACCCGCGACCCCCAGGGCATTTTTATCATTGCGTCCGCAACGGCCCCGCGCGCCGTGCGTCGAGCCCCTCTGTTGTGAACCCCCAAGGTTAAAGTCAATTTAAGACGGCCCTGTGACACACAGCCGTGCGACGAACGGTGCCAGCGGTCCGACAGGATTGTGGCTATGGAGGGAACCTCTAAATCCGCTTGCCCCCGGCCCCGTCCTGCCCGACAGAATGGGCCATGGTCCAGTTCACCCGTTCGCCCGTCACCGCCGTTCTGGGTCCGACCAACACCGGCAAGACCCATCTGGCCGTCGAACGCATGTGCGGCCATAGCAGCGGCATGATGGGATTTCCGCTGCGCCTGCTGGCCCGCGAAGTCTATGATCGGGTCGTCGCGATCAAGGGGCCGGCGCAGGTCGCGCTGATCACGGGCGAGGAAAAGATCGTGCCGCCACAGGCCCGCTATTTCCTCTGCACCGCCGAATCCATGCCGCTACAGTCCGATTACGCCTTCGTCGCTTTGGACGAGGCACAGATCGGCGCGGACCCGGAACGCGGCCATATCTTCACTGACCGGCTGCTGCGCGCACGCGGGCGCGAGGAAACGATGATCCTGGGATCGGCCAGCATCGCCCGGCTCGTCAAATCGCTCATTCCCGATGTGGATATTATCGGTCGCCCGCGCTTTTCCACCCTCTCCTATGCGGGCGCGAAGAAGCTGTCCCGCCTGCCCAAACGCTCCGCCATCGTCGCCTTCTCCGCCGAGGAAGTCTATGCCGTGGCCGAAATGCTGCGGCGCTTTCGTGGTGGCGCGGCAGTAGTGATGGGCGCGCTCAGCCCCCGCACCCGCAATGCGCAGGTGCAGATGTTCCTGAATGGCGAGGTCGATTATTTCGTCGCCACCGACGCGATCGGCATGGGGCTGAACCTGGACGTCGCCCATGTCGCCTTCGCGTCGCTGCGCAAGTTCGATGGCCGTCGCAGCCGCCGCCTGACCGTCGCGGAAATGGCGCAGATCGCCGGGCGCGCAGGCCGCCACCACAAGGATGGCACCTTCGGCAGTCTGGGCGGCGAAGATGGCAATGCGGCCTTCACCCCGGAAGAGATTGAGGCGATAGAGGCGCACCGCTTTCCGCCGATCGACCATCTCTACTGGCGCGATGGCGCACCCCGGCTGGACAGTCTGGCGACCCTGATCGCCGATCTGGAGGAACGGCCCGACCGCCCCGAACTGCGCGCCGCGCCCGAAGCGGTCGATCTCGCTGTCTTGAAGCGCATGGCCGCCGACCCGCAAGTCATCGACCGGGTGCGCGGCCAGCGGCAGGTGGCGCGGCTCTGGGACGCCTGCGGCCTGCCCGATTTTCAGAAACTGGGCGCAGACCATCATGCCCGCACCGTCAGCCGCATCTGGCAATTCCTGTCCGAAGGAGCCGGCCATATCCCGCGCGACTGGTTCGCGCAGCAACTCGCCCGGCTCGATTCGGTGCAGGGCGACATAGACACGCTGTCGGGCCGGATCGCGGCGGCGCGGACATGGGCCTATATCGCCCATCGCGCCGACTGGCTGGCTGACCCCGCAGAGATGGCCGAACGCACCCGCGCGCTGGAGGAAAAATTGTCCGACGCGCTGCACGCCGCGCTGACGCAGCGTTTCGTCGACCGGCGCACCACCGTCCTGTTGCGTGACATCGGCCAGAATGTGAACCAGTTGCCCGTGACGGTAGAGGCCGACGGCAATGTCTGTGTAGATGGGGAAGCGATCGGTCGACTTGACGGCTTCCGATTCTCGGTCGATCCCGCTACGCGCCATCAGGACAGGAAATTGCTGTTGGCTGCGGCGGAAAGGCGCCTTGGAAAGGTATTACGGGTGAAGGCAGACGAATTGATCGGCGCGGCGGACGTGGATTTCGCGCTTCTGGACGCTGCGGGCGACGCGCCCGGCATCGCGTGGAACGGTAAGCCGGTCGCCGCCTTGCTGGCGGGGCCAACCCTGCTGACGCCCGAAATCCGGCTGGATCGCGCGATTCTGGCGCTGGATCAGGATGTGCAGAAACAGGTGACATCGCGCCTGACCAACTGGGTAGATGCGCAAAAGCAGAAGCATTTGCTGCCGCTGGTCAAGATGGCCGAAAGCGCCGCCGACCCGCAGGTGCCACCGGTCGTGCGCGCCGTATTCGCGCAGCTGGGAGACGCAGGCGGGGTCAGCCCGCGCACCGATCTCGATTCGGCGCTTGGCCATCTGGACAAGGACCAGCGCCATTTACTGCGCCGCGCCGGCATCGATATCGGCGTGCTGGACCTTTATCATCCCGGCCTGCTCAAACCCGGCGCGGCACGCTGGCGCGGTGCCTTGCTCGCGGCACGGATCGGCAAGCCCTGCCTGCCTTTGCCCCTGCCCGGCCTCACCCTGATCCCGGCGGGCGAGAAATTCGACCAGATGGGCGCGCGGATCGCAGGCTTCCGCACCTTCGGCGAACAGATGCTGCGCATCGACATGGCCGAACGCATGGCCCGCACCGCGCATGAAGCCATTGCCAAGGGCGAAGCCTTCACCACCACCAGCCCCCAGATCGTCTCGCTGGGCCTGTCCGAAGCCGCGTTTCTCGCCCTGATGCGCGCTGCCGGTTTCCGTGCCGTGGAGGGCGCAGAGGAAGGCAAGCCCAACTGGGTGTTCAAGGGCCGCCAAAAAGCGCGCCCGCCCCAGCAGCAGCCCGCTCCGGCGCGCGACGGCAAGCCACGCGGCAAGCCCGCGCCCCGCCCCGCCGCCGCAACGCCCGCCAGAGCGCCAGCGCCCCCCGCCAACAACGCCTTTGCCGGTCTCGCCGCGCTGCTCGGCCGCAATGGCTGATCCGGTCGCGGTGGGCGGCCATGGCCCGACACTGCGCATCGACAAATATCTGTGGTTCGTCCGGCTCTGCCCCAGCCGGTCGAGCGCGCAGAAACTGGCCGAGGACGGCCACATCCGCGTGAACGGCCGCCGCATCGAACGCGCTCACGCCGCCGTGCGCGTGGGCGACCTCATCACCTTCCCCCATGGCCAGGGCGTGCGCGTAGTGCGGGTAGCGCAACTGCCGGTACGACGCGGCCCGGCGGTCGAGGCACAGGGCTGCTATGAGGAGCTGACGATCGGGGGGTGAGGGACAAGATCGACACGAATCATCGGCCCGTCTCAGAAATTCGCTGCCCACATTTGTAAAAATGTAGGCAGGCAGCTATAGAGCGTGAATGAGCCGCCTGACGATCGACATCACTGACCAGCAGCATCAAAGCCTGAAGGCCATGGCCGCGCTGCAAGGCAAGACGATCAAGCAATATACGCTGGAACGGCTGTTCCCGTCGCAGATTGACGACGGCGACCAGGCATGGGACGAATTGCGCGACTTGCTGCAACAGCGGATCGCGGAAGGCCTTGCGGGCAATGTTTCGCCGTTGAACGCCGAGGATATCATCGCGGATGAATTGAGCCGGAACCGGCACGCTTGACGCCAGCCTATGTCCTGACCGCGACGGCGGCGACCGAATTGCGCGATATTGTTTCTTACACCTACACGCGCTGGGGCGACCGTCAGGCAGGCCTCTATTCCGCCAAACTCGTCAATTGCATGAACGCCGTAGCGACCGGTCGCGGCGTATCTCGCGATATGGACGCGCTGCATCCCGGCCTTCGCATGATCCGATGCCAACACCATTACATCTTCTGCCTTATGCGCGAAAACAGCCCAGCCCTTATCGTCGCTCTGCTGCACGAGCGGATGGACCTGATGATGCGTTTGGCCGAACGTCTGGAAAGTCAGAGCAAATAGCCTGTCCTGCACGCCCGCTTCATTCACCCCAACGACAGCATGAACTCCCACCCCGCCCGACGCAAAACCACCCCTACGCGCCGGCCAACATTATCCTCATTGACCTTGCGCGTGGCTGCGCATAGCAGGACCGCGCTTTTCCAACCAAGAGTGCCCTGACAATGACCTATGTCGTGACCGACAACTGCATCCGCTGCAAATATATGGATTGCGTCGAGGTCTGCCCCGTGGACTGTTTCTACGAGGGCGAAAATATGCTGGTCATCAATCCGAGCGAATGTATCGATTGCGGCGTGTGCGAACCGGAATGCCCGGCCGAGGCCATCCTGCCCGATACCGAGAATGGCCTGGAAAAATGGCTGGAACTCAACACCAAATATTCGGCTGAATGGCCCAACATCACGGTCAAGGGTGAAGCGCCTGCCGACGCCGACGCCATGAAGGGCGTGGAAGGCAAGCTGGAAAAGTTTTTCTCGCCCGAACCCGGTTCCGGCGACTGATCCGGGCGGCCCTGCGCCGCCCGCTTCCCGTCCGTTTTGCCTTGCACTCCCGGCGATTATGTCCGGGGGTGGTAATTTTGTTACGAATCTGCTATGCAGTGTTCCAACGGTCGGACACCCTCCTGTCCGTCCCTGGAGAATTAGCTTCATGTCCTGACGGTGGCGCCGTGGACCCCCCATGCATATGCCCCTTGCGCATATGTTCCGCGACGGCCCCGTTCCCCGGTTGATTGGAAAGGTTCCAAATGGCTGCCAAGGCGCTGTCCTTTGACGTTGGTGATTATGTCGTTTACCCCAAGCATGGCGTGGGCCGTGTGATCGAACTGCAAAAGGAGCAGATCGCCGGCATGGAGCTGGAGCTATATGTGCTCCGCTTCGAAAAAGAGCGCATGACGCTCCGCGTGCCGACCAACAAGGCCGAAGGCGTGGGCATGCGCAAGCTCTCGTCCAACAAGACGCTCGAAGAATCGATGGAAACATTGAAGGGCAAGCCCAAGGTCAAGCGCACCATGTGGTCGCGCCGCGCGCAGGAATATGAAGCGAAGATCAATTCGGGCGACCTGGTGTCGATCGCCGAAGTGACCCGCGACCTGTTCCGCGCCGACGACCAGCCCGAACAAAGCTATTCCGAACGCCAGATTTTCGAGGCTGCATCCAGCCGCCTCGCCCGCGAACTGGCAGCGATGGAAGAGACGGACGAACCCGCCGCGCTCAAGAAGATCCTCGCGATCCTCAACGAAGCCGCGCCGAAATATGCCAAGGTCGAAGGCTGACATCAGCCATTGACGCAAAAAAGGGCGCGCCTTGCGAAAGGCGCGCCCTTTTTCGTGGGGTAATGCGCGGGCTTATTCGCCCTTGGTGCCGACCGCATCCTTGGCTGCATCGCCGACATCGCTGGCAGCCTGCCCAACCTCTGTCGCAGCGCTGGTGACGGCATTATCCTTGCTCGTCTCGCTGCTGACCAGGAAGAAAGCGGCGACCGCCACCACGACCACCAGCAGCAGGATCGCAAAGGTCATGCCCCCGCCGCTGCGCTTTTCGATCACCGTGGTCGTCGTCGTTGCAGGACGCTCCTGATAGTCGGCCATGAAACTCTCCTCCTCATCGTTCAGATGGGCGGATAATGCACGACGGGTTGGGACGGTTCCGGGCGGTGACGGCGGCTCACTCGTCCAACGGCACAAACGCCCCCTTGGCGCGATCCTTGATCACGGCGTTGGCGCGGAACACCGAACCGCTCATCGTGATATAGATGCCCGGCTCCGCCACCTGCACGGTCGCAAAGGCCATGCCCAGATTGAAGCTCGCGTCGCTCTCGCCAAAGCGGGCCGGGGCCAGCGCACCGACCAGTACCACCGTCTTGCCGGGAATATCGGCCAGCGCCTTGGCGGTGTCGGTCATCGTGTCAGTGCCATGGGTGATGACGATATGGCTTTCCGGCGCGGCTCCGACGCGGGCATGGATCAGCGCGCGGTCGGCATCGTCCAGTTCCAGACTATCCTTGCGCACCACTTCCTCGATACGGAAGGGCCGCATGACCCGCGCCACGTCCAGCAACCGGGCCATCACCGTTTCACCGACCTGATAGTCGGACAGCGCATCGAAATAGATTTTGTCGATCGTGCCGCCGGTCGTCAGAATCAATATGGGCGTTTCGGGGGATAGCATGGCAAGGCTCCGATAATAATTACGCGCCGCGCGCCATCGTTTCGCCGCGATCGCGGGCGGCGGTCAGCGTGTCGGTCAGCAGCGTCAGCAAGCGGTCGTCGGCGTCCAGCACATTCATCCCCTCGCGCGTCATGCCGCCGGGGCTGGCGACCCGGTCGGCCAGCACCCCCGGACTGTCGCCGGTGAGGGCACTCGCCCGCGCAGCCATATTGGCCGAACCCTGCACCGTCGCCAGCGCCATGCGCGCGGCCTGATCAGCAGGGATGCCCAGCGCCTCACCCGCTCGCGCCAGCGCGTCGATGAAGCGGAACAGGAAGGCAGGGCCGCAGCCCGATAGCGCCGTCACCTGATTGAACAGCGCTTCATCGCTGATCCATTCGGCCAGGCCGAGCGGTTCGATAAGTGCCGCGACATCGGCCTTTGCCTGCGCCGATGTCCTGTCATCGGCAAACAGTGCCGTGACACCCTCGCCCAGTCCCACGGGCAGATTGGGCATCGCCCGCACCATGTCGCGCACAGCCGGAAAACGCGCCCGCAAATCAGCGAGCGGCGTGCCAGCGAGGATCGAGACGATCTGCGTGTCTGCCCCGCATAAGGGCGCCAGCGCTGCGGCGACATCGGCCATCTGATAGGGCTTCATGCCCAGCAGCACGGTCGTCCCGGCGGGCAGCGTCGCAGGATAATCCGTCACCACCGTCACGCCATCCGCGACCGGACGCCCGCTTGGCCGCAGCACCGTCACCCGCGCGGGATCAAGCCCGCAGTCCAGCCATCGCACCAGCATCTGCCCGGCCATATTGCCGCAGCCGCTAAGGAACAGATGATCGGGCCAACGGATCGCCACGCGCTCAGGCCTCGCCGCGGGTTTCGATCAGGCTGGCGGCAATCGCCTCGGTCGGGCTTTTGCCGCCCCACAGCACGAACTGGAATACTGGATAGAAGCGCTCGCACTCGTCGATCGCGGTCTCGACCAGCAATTGCGCCTGATCCAGCGTCAGCGTGCCGCCTGCGCCCAGCAATGCGCCATGGCGGAACAGGATGATGCCGCTCGACGACCATAGTTCGAAATGGCCGAGCCACAGCTGTTCGTTGATCAGCCCCAGCGTCTCGTAGATCGTGCCGCGCTTTTCGTCGGTGACGCGAATGTCGGGCAGCGCCAGCAATTGCAGCACCTGATCCTCGTCACGCCAGATGCCGCGCAGCTCATATTGCGCCCAGCTGCCTTGCGTATTGGCGACGATCTCATCCTCGCCAACCTGCTCGTAGGTCCAGCCATGCGCCTCGAAAAAGGCCGCCAGCATGTCGATCGGCGCGGCTTCCTGGCCGCCATGCTCAAACTCGTCGCTATCCATCATCGGCGCGCCTTAACACCGCGCACGGCGAAAGGACAGACAGGATCAGTCCGCCTCGGTCGGCTTGATCTTGGTGGCCTTGACGGTCTTTTTGACAGGTTCCGACGTCTTGCCTTCCAGCGCGTCGATGCGGGCCTTGAGCAATTCCACCTCTTCGCGCGCCGCAGCCGCCAGCGCCTTGACCGCGTCAAACTCCTCACGCGACACAAAGTCCGCGCCGCCCATCCATTCCTTGGCCTTCTCGCGCGCATTGGCCTCAAACTCGCGGCTCATGCCCGCCACGGTCCCGGCCGCGCCATTTACGAGCTTGGCCAGATCGTCGAAAAAGCGGTTCTCGCTCTGCATGATGCTCATCCTCTCAACTGGCGCGGCAACCGCGCCAAAAATCATATCTGGGTCTGGAGCGCGGGCGCGACAAGGGTTTCCGCGTCCGGGTTCAGGCGATTAATCTCATAATTGAGGAAGGAGGCAAAGGCCAGCCAGGCGAGATAGGGCAGCAGCAGCCAGCCCGCGACGCGGCGGATGCGGCTGAACAGCCAGGTCGTGATCGCCACCAGCACGAACAGGACGAGGATCAGCACCAGCGCGCTACCGACCTGATGCGCCCGGAAAAAGAGCGGCGACCAGGCAAGGTTCATCACAAACTGGACCAGAAACAGGGCGATCGCCACGCCCCGCCCCTTCGCCCCGCGCGCGTGCAGCACGATCGCCAGTGCCAGTGCCATCGCGATATAGAGGATGGTCCAGGCAACGCCGAACACCCAGCCCGGCGGCATCAGCGCGGGCTTTACCAGCGCGTCGAACCAGCGATTGCCAAAGCCGCTATTGGCGAACTGCCCCGACAGGAAACCCAGCAGGACGATGACCGGCACGGTCACCAGCGCCCAGCGCAGATAGGCAAGGCGCAATTGGCCGGGGGACGCGATTTCGTTCATCGGCAACGCTTCTCCACGCTCATCCTATTCGGCCGGATCGGGCGAATCCTTCAACGCCGAATCCAGCTTGCGACCAACGGTTTGCGGAGAAAGCGTGCGCTTCGCAACACGCGAATAGAATATGGGGATCAGGAACAGGGTGATCAGCGTCGCCAGACTGACCCCAAAGACGATGACCACGCCGATCGAGTTGCGCGCCGCCGCGCCAGCGCCGCCGCGAATCACCAGCGGCACCGCGCCGATGACGGTAGCGATCGACGTCATCAGGATCGGTCGCAGGCGACGGGTCGCAGCCTCGCGAATAGCCTGCGCCACCTCCAGCCCTTCATCACGCAACTGGTTGGCGAATTCGACGATCAATATGCCATTCTTGGCCGCCAGCCCCACCAGCATGACAATGCCGATCTGGCTGTAGAGGTTGATCGACCCGCCGGTGACGATCAGCCCCAGCACGCCACCGGCCACCGCCAGCGGCACCGTGGCGATGATCACGCCGGGGTGGATGAAGCTCTCGAATTGCGCCGCCAGCAGCAGATAGACGATCAATATGGTGAGGCCGAAGATCAGCCAGATCGAACCGCCGGTTTCGCGCAAGGACTGGCTTTCACCGCGATAGCCGATCGCCAGCACTTCGGGCGACTGGCGCGCTTCATTTTCCAGGAATGCAAGGGCCTGTCCCAGCGACGTGCCGGGGGCCAGTGCAGCGGTCAGGGTAATCGCGCGCAGCTTGTTATAGCGGTTGAGCTGGCGCGGCCCGGCCACTTCGCGCACCGTGACGAGCGCCGACAGCGGCACGAGCGCACCATTGGTCGCGCGCACCTGTATCCGCTCCAGATCAGCGAGCGTCTGCCGCCCTTCCTGTTCCGCCTGCACCAGCACGCGATATTCCTCGCCCCGGTCGACATAGGTGGTCACGCGCCGCGACCCCAGCAGGCTTTGCAGGGCCTGGCTGATGTCGTTGACCGACACGCCCAGGTCGCCTGCGCGCTGCTGGTTGACGTCGATCCGCATTTGCGGCTTGGTTTCCTTATAGTCGCTGTCCAGGTTGATCAGCCCCGGATAGCTGGCCGCGGTGGCAATGATGCGATCACGCGCCGCCACCAGCCCTTCATAGGTCGATCCGGCCAGCACGATATTGACCGGCAGACCGCGCCCGCGCCCCAGCCCGGATCGCGGTGCCGCATTGCCGCGAACGCCGGGCTGGTCGGCAATCACCTTGTTGATGATGGTCGCGACTTCCGCCGTCGTGATCGTGCGGTCCTCCCACGGGCGCAGGAAGGCGATGACATTGCCGCTATTGAAATCGTCCGACGTGCCAAAACCTGCTGGCGTGCGGACAATCAGATTCTGGAGCGTCCCATCCTCCCGCAGCGGCGCAAGCCCGGTTTCGATCTTGCGCATATAGGTCAGCATCCGGTCATAGCCGGTGCCCTCCGGCGCGCTGATCTGGCTGTCGACCACGCCAGTATCTTCCGCTGGTGCCAGTTCGCTCGGCAGGAATGAGAACAGTCCACCGGCGAGGCACAGGAACAGGCCAACCCCGATCAAGGGCAGCAGCGGCTTGCGCAGGACATGGTCCAGCCAGCGGGCATAACCGCGCTCCAGCCGCTGAAACCGGGCATCCACCCAGCGCGCCAGCCGCCCGCGCTCGGCATTGTTGAGCAGTTTGGAACAGAGCATCGGCGCCAGGCTGAGCGAGATGAAGCCCGAAAAGGCGATGGCGGCGATCATCGCGATCGCCAGTTCGCGGAACAGCAAACCGGTCTGCCCGGCCAGGAACATGACCGGCACGAACACCGCGCACACGACCAATGTGGTGGAAATGATCGCAAAGCCCACCTGCCGCGTGCCGAGATAGGAAGCGACCAGCGGATCCTCGCCCTGTTCGATGCGGTGATAGACATTTTCCAGCACGACGATGGCATCATCGACCACCAGCCCGATCGCCAGCACGAAGGCGAGCAGGGTCAGCAGGTTGATCGACAGGCCCAGCAGCCACATGACCGCGCAGGTCGCCAGCAGGCAGATCGGCACGGTAATCGCCGGAACGATCGTCGCCCGCACCGACCCCAGAAACAGGAAGATGACCAGGATGACGAGCAGCGCCGCCTCGATCAGCGTATCATAGACATTGTCGATCGCCCGGCTGATGAACAGCGATTCGTCGGAGCCGACCGCCACCCGCATCCCCTGCGGCAGGCTTGGGCGCAATTGTTCGACCAATGCCTTGGCCCTGTCCGCAACCTCCAGCGTGTTCGCACCTGATTGGCGCACGATCCCCAGACCAATGCCAGTCCCGCCGTTGGAGCGGAAGCTGCTATAGGGGTTTTCCGCTCCTTCCTCGATCCGCGCGACATCGCCGAGCTTCACCTGATAGCCATTGTCGCCCCGGCCAACGACCAGCTGGGCAAATTGCTCCGGCGTGGCGAAAGGACGATCGACACGCAGCGTCTGGTTCTGATCCTTCGACTCAAACCGCCCGGCGGGCAGCTCGACATTCTGCGCGCGCAGCGCATTTTCGACATCGGCCGGGGTCAGGGCGAAGGCCGCGAGACGCTCCGCATTCATCCACACACGGGTCGATGGCCGCGCCTCTCCGCCGATCGTCACGCGCGCCACCCCGTCGATCGCGGAAAAACGATCGGCAATATTGCGGTCGATATAATCGCTCAGCTGGATTGCGCTCCAGCCGGGGCGGGAGAAGGCCAGGAACAGGATCGGTCGCGCATCCGCATCGACCTTGCGGATTTCGGGTGCCAGCGCATCCTCCGGCAAATCCTCCACCACCGATCCCACCCGGTCGCGCACATCGTTGGCCGCGGTGTCTATGTCGCGCGAGGGATCGAATTCGATGCTGATGTTGGACGTACCGTCCTGCGACGTCGACGTAATCGTGCGGATGCCCTGCACGCCCGCGACCGCATCCTCGATCAGCTGGGTGATACGGGTTTCCACGACCGAAGCGGCAGCGCCGGTGTAGCTGGTTTCGACCGACACGACCGGCGGATCAGTGTCGGGATATTCGCGCACCGACAGGCTGAGATAGCCGACCACCCCGACGATGCAGAGCAGCACCGCGACGACGGCGGAGAAAACCGGGCGGCGGACGGACAGGTCGGACAGCTGCATGGCGCTACTTAGCCTGCGGGCTTGGCTGATGGCGCGGGCTTGTCCCCTGCCAGCCGCACCGGCGCGCCATCGCTCAGCTTGACGACGCCATCGGTAACGACCATCTGCCCGGCCTTCACCCCGCCCAAAATCTCGACCAGCCCGTTCTGGCGCAGGCCGGTATCAACCTTGACCCGCTTGGCCTTGCGATCCTCCAGCACGAACACGAAGCGTTCCTCACCATCGCCGACCACCGCCAGTTCGGGTAGCGCAAGCGACTTGCGCTGGCGCGACACGATGCTGACGGTCAGCAACATGCCCGGCTTCAACGCACGGTCGGGATTGGGCAGGATCGCGCGGACGCGGACGGCGCGGGTGGCGGGGTCGATCACCGGGTCGATCGTCGCGATCGTGCCGGTAAAGGGCCGGTCGGGCCAGGCGGCGGAGACGGCGCGGATGGCCTGACCCGCGCGAATGGTGGCCAGGCGCGTTTCCGGCACGGTGAAGTCCAGCTTGATCCGCGAAATATCGCTGACCGTGGCGATCGCCGTACCCGCCGTCACGATCGCGCCGGGCGATACGGTGCGCAGGCTGACCCAGCCGCCAAAGGGCGCGCGGATCACCCGGTCGCTGATCGCGGCCCGGCTCTGGTCGGCACTCGCCTTGGCCGCATTGGCCAGCGCCAGCTGCTGGTCGAGCGAGGCGGCGGTGGCAAAGCCGCGCGCCTTCAACGCCTGCACCCGTTGCAATTGCTGCCCGGCCTGCAACGCCTGCGCCTGCGCCGCGGCCAGTTCCGCCTGCTCCTGCGCAATTGCCATAGTCGCGATCACCTGCCCCTTGGCGACATAGCCGCCATCGGCAAAATTGATCGACGTAACCCGCTCGGTCACTGGCGCGGACAGGATGACCTGTTCATTGGCCAGCGCCGTGCCGACCGCGTCCAGCGTATCGGCGAAATCGGCAGTCGCGATCGGCGCGGCCTCGACCAGCGCGGCCGGGCGCGGCTTGGGTGCCTTGTCGCCGCTGCAACCGGCAAGGCAAAGGGCGGTGAAAAGAAACAGGGAATTGCGCATGGTGGAGGGCTATCGGGCCTTTCAGTACGACACAACATGGCCTTTTGTCGCAAGATGTAACAACGTCCCAAATAACGAACATAGGGCGTTTATCCACCAAGCCGGGCATGGAGCAGAAATTCGACATTGCCCTGCGGTCCGGTGATCGGACTGGGCGTGATGCCGATAACGGTCCAGCCCTGTGCCTGTATCCATGTGCGGACCTCTTCGCAGACACGCGCGTGGATTTCGGGATCGCGCACCACCCCGCCCTTGCCGACTTCATCCCGCCCCGCCTCGAACTGCGGCTTGATCAGCGCCACCAGCGCCGCGCCGGGGCGGGCGAAGGTCAAGGGCCGCTCCAGCACCTTGGCCAACGATATGAAGCTGGCGTCGCACACGATGATGTCGATCGGTTCGGGGATGTGCGCCGCTGTCAGGATGCGCGCGCTGGTCTGTTCATGGACAATGACCCGATCGTCGCTGCGCAATTTCCACGCCAGCTGGTTGGTGCCGCTGTCCACCGCATAGACCCGGACCGCGCCATTGGTCAGCAGCACATCGGTAAAGCCGCCGGTCGAACTGCCCACGTCCAGCCCCACCATGCCGGTCACGGAAATCGCATATTCGGCCAAAGCATGGGCCAGCTTGATGCCGCCACGCGACACCCAGGGATGGTCCCGCCCGCGCACGTCCAGTTCGGCGTCCAGCGCGACCTGCTGCCCGGCCTTGTCGATCTTCCGGTCGCCCAGAAAGACCAGGCCCGCCAGGATCAGCGCCTGCGCCCGCGCCCGGCTTTCCGCCAGGCCATTGTCGACAAGCAACTGGTCGGCACGAATTTTCGCCATCAGCGCACCAGCGCCGTCAGCGTGGCTGGCGTCAGCAATTGCGGCAGCGTCTGCGCCTCCCTGCCCGGCGCATACCAGAGGTAGAGCGGCACGCCCGACCGGCCCTGCCCTTCCAGAAAGCGGGTGATCGCGGGATCGGCATTGGTCCAGTCGCCGACCATGACCGTGACGCCGCCCTTGTCGAACGCCGCGCGGGTTTCGGCACGGTCGATCGCGGCGGCCTCATTGGCCTTGCAGGTCAGGCACCAGTCGGCGGTGAAATAGAGAAATATAGGTTTGTTGGCGGCGCGCAGGCTGGCCAGTTTCGCTTCGTCGAACGGGAGCGCCGCCCCCTCCTGCGCAGCAGCGGCGGGCGCGCGCGACGGCAGCAACGCCACCGCCCCGCCCAGCACGGCCAGCCCCGCCAGCGCGACGATCCAGCCACCGCCCCGTCCGGCCCGCTGCCGACTGCCCAGCCACCAGAGCAGCAGGACAAAGGCCAGCATAGCAGCCAGACCAATGGTCATGCCCACAACGCCGCGTTGCTGCCCCAGCAACCAGGCCAGCCCCAGCGCGGTCAGGAACATCGGGATCGCCAATATCTTCTGGAACCGCCCCATCCATGGTCCGGGGCGCGGCAGCCGCGTGCGCAGCGCCGGGATATAGGCCAGCAGCAGGAAGGGCAGCGCCAGCCCCAGCCCCAGCCCGGCGAACACCGCCAGCGCGGCTGCCAGCGGCAGCACCATCGCCGCGCCCATCGCCGCGCCCATGAACGGCCCGGTGCAGGGCGTCGCGACGAAGGCGACCAGCGCCCCGGTCCAGAACGCGCCCGCCATACCGCCCTTGCCCGCCAGCCCCTCGCCCCCGCCAACCGCGCGCAATTCGAACAGCCCCGCCAGATTGAAGGCGATGGCACTGACCAGCAGCAGCAGCGTCAAAATGATGCGCGGGTCCTGCAACTGGAACGCCCAGCCCACCGCCGCCCCCGCCGCGCGCAACGCCAGCAGCGCCGCCCCCAGCGCCAGACAGGTGGCGATCACCCCGGCGGCGTAGGCCAACGCCTCGCGCCGGACGGTGCGCTCATCGCCGCCCGCCTTGGCCAGCTTCATGGCTTTCAGGCCCAATATCGGAAAAACGCAGGGCATGATGTTGAGCAGCAGCCCGCCCAGCAACGCACCACCCAGCGCGATCATGATCGCCTGCATCGTGCCGCCTGACGCCGCGACCGCGCCGGGGCGGGCCGTCAACAGGAAGCCGACATGGTCCCCGGTCGCAAGCACCGCCTGCACCGGGCCACCCTTGCCGCCCTCGCCCGCGTCGGTTTCGACCAGCAGCCGGTCGCCATCGCGGGTCACGCGCTGCGGCGCGGCATAGCGCGCCAGCCCTTCGGCAAGCGGGAAAAGATGCACATTGCTGGCCTGCGCATCGGCGGGGAACGGCACCGACAGGCGCAGCTTGCCACCCGCAATCGCATAGGTCGCCTCCGACCCCAATGGCCGGGGCAGATGGCTGCGCCACCCGTCGAACCGCGCCCGATCCGCCGCTGCGACCTGCCCGTCGCCCGCCACCAGATCGAGCGCCATCTCGCCGCTTTCGGGGACGCAGACCTTGTCGGTGCAGGCCAGCCATTGTGCTTTCACCCGCACCGGCAGGCGCGTGCCAGCCGCGACGTCGGGCGCAACGGTCAGGGTCGCCAGCACGCCATAGGTGCCTTCATAGACATGGTTCATCAGGCCCGAAATCAGCAGCGTTTCCGGCACCGGATAGCGCAGACGCCCGACGCTCACGCCCTTTGGCAATGTCCAGCTCACTGTCATGCCAAGGCCAGCGTCGCCCGGATTTTCCCAATAGCCGTGCCACCCCGCCTCCGGCACCATGGCAAAGGCTATGTTCGTCGCCTTGCCCGGTGCGGGCGTGGCGCTTTCGGCCACCAGCCGCGCGGCGATATGCGGCGCGCCGCCCCCGAAAGCGCCCTGCGCCTGCGCGCCTGAAACCCCGGCCAGCAACGCCAGCGTCATCACTATGACATGAAAAATCCGCATCGGGCCTCTGGTCGGGTGGATGTCAGCGGGCTAGGTCCGGTGGCGTTCGCCGTCAAGGCTGGAGAAGGTACAGTAGATGTTGAGAAAAGTCGCCGCCGCCCTGCTGCTCGCCACCGCAACCCCCGCGACCGCACAAACGACGCCGCCCAAGCTGATCGTCGCGATCTCGGTCGACCAGTTTTCGGCCGACCTGTTCAGCGAATATCGCCAATATTATAGCGGCGGCCTCAAGCGACTGACGCAGGGCGTCGTGTTCCCCAAAGGCTATCAAAGCCATGCGGCGACCGAAACCTGCCCCGGCCATTCGACCATCCTGACCGGTAGCCGCCCATCGCGCACCGGCATCATCGCCAACACCTGGTTCGACCTGTCGACCGCGCGGGAGGACAAGGCGATCTATTGCGCCGAGGATGAAAGCGTGTCCGGCAGCAACAGCGGCGATTATGTCGCCTCCCCCATTCACCTCAAAGTCCCGACTTTGGGCGGTCGAATGAAGATCGCCAACCCCGCCACCCGCGTCGTGTCGGTCGCGGGGAAGGATCGCGCCGCGATCATGATGGGCGGGCCGACCGCCGACCAGACTTGGTGGATCGGCGGCGCGCAGGGCTTTGTCAGCTACAAGGGCGTCGCCACCCCGCCGCTGGTCGCGAAAATCAACGAAGCTTTCGCCCAGCGTCTGGCCCAGCCCAATCCGGGCTTTGAGCTGCCGCAGCAATGTATGGCCAAGGATTTCCCCGTGTCGATCGGCGCTGGCAAGAGTGTCGGCACCGGTCGCTTCGCCCGCGCCGCCGGTGACTTCAAGGCCTTCCGCGCCTCGCCCGAACAGGATGCAATGACGCTGGTGCTGGCCGCCGGCGCGATCGAAAGCATGGCGCTGGGCAAGCAGGCACAGACCGACATCATCTCGATCGGCCTGTCGGCAACCGATTATGTCGGTCACACATATGGCACCGAAGGCACGGAAAGCTGCATCCAGATCGACCGGCTCGACCGGGAACTGGGCGCTTTCTTCGATCGCCTCGACAAGGATGGCATCGACTATGCCGTGGTGCTGACTGCCGACCATGGCGGCCACGACCTGCCCGAACGCCATCAGGAAAATGCCATGCCGATGGACGCGCGCGTCGATGAAGCGCTGACGCCCAAGGCGCTGACCGCAACCATCGGCGCAAAGACCGGCCTCACTGGCAGGAAACTGATCTGGGGCGACGGCCCGGCGGGCGACCTGTATATCGACAAAGGACTGACCGCCGCCCAGCGCGCGAAGGTAGAGGCCGAAACGCTCAAATTGCTGCGCGCCCATCCGCAGGTCGAGGCGGCCTATACCAAGGCGCAGATCGCCGCCGTCCCCTCCCCCTCCGGCCCGCCGGAAAGCTGGACCCTGCTTCAGGAAGCCCGCGCCAGCTTCGATGCCCAACGGTCGGGCGACATATTGCTGCTGCTGAAACCGCGCGTGACCCCGATCCCCGATCCGACCAAAGGCTATGTCGCTACCCATGGCAGCCCATGGGACTATGACCGCCGCGTCCCCATCCTCTTCTGGCGCAAGGGGCTGATCCATTTCGAACAGCCACTGGGCGTGGAGACGGTGGACATCATGCCCACGCTGGCGGCGCTGATCGCCCTGCCGGTTGCCAAGAGCGAGATTGACGGCCGCTGCCTGGATCTGGTGGCGGGCGAAGGGACCAGCTGCCCGGCGCAATAAACCCGATCAAACACCCAACCTCCGTTCGTTTCGAGCGAAGTCGAGAAACCTCAGCCAGCGTTTCTCGACACGCTCGAAACGAACGGAGGTAGGATCAAATATTCTCCCCCACCCCGTCCGTGCTTTGCACCATCGCATGGACGCGGTGCGGGGCGGATACCTCGACCCGGCTGGTCACCTCATATTGCGCCTTGGCCTGACGCACGTTGGAGTCGGCCGGCACGCTGTCGGTCAGCCAGACATTGCCGCCGATGACCGACCGGCTGCCGACGATGATCCGCCCCAGCACCGTCGCGCCGGCATAGATGACGACATCATCCTCGATGATCGGATGGCGCGGCAGTGCCTTTTCCAGCGCACCCTTCTCGTCCGACGGGAAGCTGCGCGCGCCCAGAGTCACGCCCTGATAGAGCCGCACCCGCTGTCCCACGATCGCGGTTTCGCCGATGACGACGCCGGTGCCATGATCGATGAAGAAGCTGGGACCGATCTTCGCGCCAGGGTGAATGTCGATCCCGGTCTTGCCATGGGCGATTTCGGAGATGATCCGCGCCACCAGCGGCGCGCCCAGTTCGTGCAGCCGGTGCGCCAGCCGATGGTGGATGATCGCCAGCATCGAGGGGTAGCAGATCAGCACCTCGTCCACGCTGCGCGCGGCGGGATCGCCCAGAAACGCCGCCTCCACATCGGTATCGAGCAATTCGCGCAAACCGGGCAGCGCCTGTGCAAAGCCGCTGATGATCCGCGTCGCCTGCGCGTCGATCGCGGTCGCCGGTTCGTCCTTAAGCGCATAAATCAGCTCCAGCCTGATCTGGCCGTAGAGGCGGCTGAGCACGGTCTGGAGCGTCTCGGCGACGAAACTATCCTCATTATGCAGCCGCACGAAATCGGGGCCAAGCCGCAGCGGGAACAGCGCGCCGCACAGCGCCTGCATGATTTTCGTCAGATTGGCGCGCGAGGGAAAACCCTCCGCGCCATATTCGGCATGATGCTGCTGTTCGCGCCGCCAACGACCGCGCACTGCGCCCAGATCAGCAACCAGCCGATCCAGATCCCAGTAACCGTCAACCTCGCTATTTGGCTTGTCCACGTCCGCCGTCATATGCGCCTCATTCCTTGATGACGCAGGCTTAGCCTGTTCAGGGACTTGGCGATAAACGAGTTTTGCTTGTAGCCGGACAGTTTCTCATTTGCTGGCGGGCAGGAACAGGCAGATTTCGGCGCGCAAGCCCCCTTCGGGCCGATTGGCCAGCGTCAGCTTACCCCCTTCGGCATCCACCGCCTTTTGCACGATCGCCAGTCCCAGCCCCAGCCCGCTCGTATTACGCTGACGCGCGGTGTCGAGCCGGGCGAAGGGCTTGAGCACGGCGTCCAACTGGTCGCGCGGGATGCCGGGGCCATCGTCATCGACCCGGATCAGCACCTCATTCCCCTTGCGTTCCACGCTCACCCGCGCGCGCTTGCCATAATGAAGCGCATTTTCAATGAGGTTGCGCACCGCCCGGCGGAGCGAGAGCGCCCGCACCGCCATTTCCAGATGGTCCGGCCCGGCATAATCGACATCATGGCCATGGTCCTGAAACGCATCGACAATCGTCGCCACCGTAACGGCCAGGTCGGTGCGCACCGCGGGTTCGGGATCTTTCTCGCCACCCAGAAAATCGAGCAGCGATTCGATCATCTGCCCCATTTCCTCCAGATCGCCGTCCATCGCCGCGCGCGTCTCGCCATCCGGCACCGTCTCCAGCCGCAATTGCAGCCGGGCGAGCGGGGTCCGCATGTCATGGCCGACCGCCGCCAGCGTCTCGGTCCGCTCGTCGATCAGGCGATGGATGCGGGTCTGCATCACGTTGAAGGCGCGGATCAGGTTGCGCACATCATTGGTGCCCGCTTCAGGCAAGATGACTTCCCGTCCCAGGCCAATCTGCTCGGTCGCGCGGGTCAGGTCGCGCAGCGGGTCCAGCGTCTTGCGGATCAGCACCCAGCCTGCGATCAACAAAGCGAGCACCGGGATCAGCGCCATCCCCATCCGCCCGATGGTGAAGGCCCATTTGCCCCCGCCATGGTGCATCCCGAAATAGAGCCAGCTGCCATCGGGCAATTGCAGCCCGCCATTGATTTCCGAATGGCGACCGGGCGACGCCAGTCGCAGCCACAGGCGCGACCGTTCCAGACTGGGTTCCCAGGCGATGATCTGTTGCCGCATCCGTTCCAGTTCGGGCGACAGCGGCGGCGGCGGCGGCGCAGCGGGCGACCAGTGGACATCGTACCGATCCGTGGTCAGCTGCACACCCATGGTGCGGCGCTCCTCGACCGGTTGTTCGGTCAGCAGCTTGCGGGCGATCACCAGATGCTCGGCCAGGCGCCGCGCCTCATCATCCTGCAACGATAGCTGGCTGGCGCGTTCGTACATCAGCGTGCCGACCGCAAATTCCAGCATGACCGTCAGCAACAGGATCGCAAAAATGCGGCCGACCAGCCCCAGCGATCCTTTGAAATGCCGTTTCAAGCGCGGCTGACCTCGGCATTGAACATGTATCCGACGCCGCGCACGGTAGTGATCGGCGCGGGGCGATCTTCGGTGGTCAGCTTACGGCGCAGGCGGCTGACCAGCACGTCGATGCTGCGGTCGCTGCTGTCGCCCATGCGGGTGCGCGACAGTTCGATCAGCCGCTCCCGCGCGATCACCCGCTGCGGATGGCTGAGGAAGCTGCCCAGCAGATCAAATTCCGCACCGGTCAGGTCAACGATCGCGCCGGTGGGCGATCGCAGTTCGCGGCGGGGAAAATTGACCACCCAATCGTCGAAGCGCGCTTCATTTTCGCGATGATCGTCCGGCCCGCGCTCCAGCCCCACCCGGCGCAATATGGCGCGGATGCGGGCGATCAGTTCGCGGGTGCCGAACGGCTTTGGCAGATAATCGTCCGCGCCCAGTTCCAGCCCGACGATCCGGTCGGTCTCGCTGCCCTTGGCGCTGATGAAGATGATGGGAACGTCGCTCTTGCGCCGGATCTGGCGGCACAGGTCAATGCCGTTGGTGCCGGGCAGCATGACGTCCAGCACGACCAGATCAACCGGCCCGGCATCAAACGCGACCCACATTTCCGGTCCCGAAGAGGCAGGGCGAACCTGATAGCCATGTTCCTGCAACGCTCGCGCGGTCAGGGTGCGGAGCGGCGGGTCATCCTCGACCAGGATGATGGTGGGGGCAGTCATGATGGGGCCGACAGAGCGTTGGTCATGTCAGCAGGGATAGGGTCGCCCTTAACAGGGGTCAACCATGAGACGCTTGGGAAACGATCCGCAGCCGCACCAGCAACAATTTGTCATGCCAGCGCAACTGCGACAGGCAAGGTTATGCCGGGCCTGCATGAACAGGCCCGGCATATTAGATCAGAAGGCTGCGGTCAGCGAGAAGACGACCTGGCTGCGCGCAATCGACTTGCCAACGTCCTTGCTATCGCCCGAAACCATGAAGTTGGGACGCAGATAATTTTCCTCGACGCGGGCAATGTCGGTGTCGACATAGGCCACGCCCAGGGTCAGCGGCGTGCCGGGAATGGCGACGTCCGCACCGACCATCCAGTCGAGATACTTGCCAGTCGGCGCGATCGACGTACCGTTCGGGCCAAGGCCGGGGTTACCATTCGACCAACCCAGATGCGCCTTCAGCGAAACCGGCGTGTTGGGGATGGCGCCGCTCACGTCAGCCCAGACGTAGAGGTTATCTTCCTTGTCGCCCGGATTGAAGATGGTGCAAGCCGCATCGCTGCACCAGTTACCCAGGGCTTCCTGCTTGGGCGCGTAGGCAACGCCAACCAGACCCTTGACCGGGCCGATCGTGCTGGACAGCTTGATATAGGGTTCGGCGAAATCGGTGATGTCCGCACCCGACGGGTACATATACCAGGTCAGACCGACGTCCAGCGTCGCGCCGCCCAACGGAATGGCGTAACCGGCGAACAGGTCGAGTTCCATGTTGGAGCCACCGAAACGGCCCCAGCCACCCAGGTTCGATGCCCAGGTGCCGACATAGGCGCCGCTTTCATGCGTGGCGGTAATGCCACCCTGAACGGCCATGCCCTTGTCGCTCTGCGACACGCCACGGAAACGATAGTCGGAAACGAGTGCAACGCTGCCCGTAACGGTGACGGGGCTAGCAGGTTCTTCCTGCGCGAAAGCCGGTACGCTGGAAATAAGCGCGAGGGCGACAGTAGCGATCTTATACTTCATGAACATTCCCCTTTACGAAAGAATGTTCCGTCCTGCGTCCACTCTGGTCCGAAAGTCTGTTGCTTGCGCTTCCAGTACCGGTGGTCGAGGTCTGCCTAATTCTCAAATGCCCGTCAGGCAAACAGGATTTTCTCGCAGATGCGAGATGATGCTCATCGCTGTGACATAAAAGTAACTATTAATTCCCGGCACATGGCGACGCCAAAGCGCAAAATGCCGCCGTGTCGGGGGACACGGCGGCACCTTTTGTCACCTGGTCGAGGGGGGATGATCAGGCGACGAGCTGGCGCATCCGTCCGGTTGCGCCAAACAGTTCAACGGGCGACCCCGCGCCGCGGCGGCGGTCGACCCATTCGCGCACCATTTCCGCGCATGTATGGTCGATATGCCCCAGCCGCTCGACATTCAGGATGACGAGGCCAGCGGTCGGCAGCGAATCGAGCTTGGCCGACAGCTTGGGCAGGTTGAGGAAGGTCGCAGACCCGCGCAGCGCGACTTCATGCGCGTCGCCCCGGCTTTCTTCCTCCATCCTGAGCCGCAGGCGGCTAAGATGCGGTACCAGTTCCAGCATCGACAGACCGATGCCGACCAGCACGCCGGTCAACAGGTCGGTCGCAACGACGCAAATCAGCGTCGCGGCCCACACCACGGCAGGCAATGGGCCATAGCGGTGGAGCAGATGGCGAACATGATCGACACTGACCAGACGGACACCGGTGACGACCAATATGCCCGCCAGCGCAGCCATCGGGATTTCACGCAGCAACCAGGGGAGCAGCGCGACGAAGCCCAATATCCATACGCCATGCAGCACGGCCGACATGCGGGTCTTGGCCCCTGCCTGCACGTTGGCGGAACTACGAACGATAACACCGGTCATCGGCAGCGCCCCGGCAAAGCCGCAAAGCAGATTGCCCACGCCCTGCGCGCTCAGTTCGCGGTTATAATCGGTGCGGACGCCGTCATGCATCCGGTCGACCGCGGCGGCTGAGAGCAATGTTTCGGCGCTGGCGATGAAGGCGATGGCAATGGCGGTCGTGATGACGGTCGGGTTGAGCAACTGCGCCAGCAAGCCACCGTCGGGCAGAGCTATGGCACCGACAATCGATTCGGGCACTGTGACTCGCGCAACCGGCAGGCCGAGCAGGAACGCTATCAGCGTGGCCGCAACCACGCCAACCAGCGCGCCAGGCACCAGCTTGAGCGAGGCGGGACGGAATTTCTCCCAGCCCAACATGCCAAAGATGGTGACCATGCCGACCGCAAAGGCCGTCGCCGCATCGCTATTGCTCAGCCCGAAAATCTGGCCCGGCATCGCGATCAGATTTTGCAGGCCGCTCGACAGCGGCTTGTCGTCGAACAGCACATGGAATTGGCCGACCACGATCAGCACGCCGATGCCCGCGAGCATCCCGTGGACGACCGCAGGCGAGATGGCACGAAACCAGCCGCCGACCCGCAACAGGCCAGCGACGACCTGGATCGCGCCTGCCAGGATCAGGATGGGACCAAGGGCGGACAGCCCCTGTTCGCGGACGATTTCAAAGACGATGACGGCCAAACCCGCCGCAGGACCGCTGACCTGCAACGGCGAACCTGCCAGCAACCCCACAACGATGCCGCCGATGATGCCGGTGATCAGGCCTTTTTCCGGCGGTACGCCGGATGCAACCGCAATGCCCATGCACAGCGGCATCGCCACCAGAAAGACAACGATCGACGCTACGAAATCGCGGCTGAATGTGCCACCGGAAAAGGCTTTCAACATGGCTTACTCCGCCGCCAGGGCATAATGGCTTTCGCCCGCGAGGCGACGACCATGGGGTAACGCGACCGGCAGTGGCTGCCCTTCGCGCAACGGCGAAAAGCGGCCGGTTTCGCCATCAAGGCCCATCACCAGACCGGCGTGAATGTCGACATACCAGCCATGCAGCGCAATCTCACCGCGCGCGATGCCCGACGCGACCGATGGATGGGTGCGCAGATGGGCCAGCTGCACCACGACATTTTCCAGCGCCATATTGCGCAGCTTTTCCGCGTCGCTCAGATCGGCAGGATAGCTTTCGCGGCAAACCTGCTGCGCGGCGTGGCTGTGCCGCAGCCAGGCGGCAACATTGGGCATGGCAGTCAGGTCAGCCTCGGTGGACAAAGCCTTCATCGCGCCGCAATCGCTATGACCGCACACGATGATGTCGCGCACGCCCAGCACCATGACGGCATATTCGACCGTCGAGGTCACGCCGCCATTTTGCGTCGCGTGCGGCGGGACGATATTGCCCGCATTGCGGCATACGAACAGATCGCCGGGCTGTGCCTGCATGATATGTTCGGGCACGATCCGCGAATCAGCGCAGGAGATCATCAGCGCCTTGGGGCTCTGGCCGTCACTGGCGAGTCGATTGTAAAGCGCGCTTTCATTCGGAAAAGTGTGCTTTTCGAAGTTGAAAACGCGACCGATAAGCTCGTTCATGGAGTCTATCCTTTTGTTGCTTTGCCGGTCTGGGGGCGGACCGGCCTGCCAGCTTAGATAGGAGAGCGGTTTTGCTGCGTCGCAGCGGCTTTGTTAAATAGTATGTCTGGACGTTGAATTGATACGCCAGCGCGACAATGCCCGATTTCAGCGGCGATCGACCGTCGCGCTCAACATATAGCCGACGCCGCGCGCGGTCACGATCGGCGCGGGCCGGTCGCCATGGCGCAGCTTGCGGCGCAGGCGGCTGATCAGCACGTCGATGCTGCGATCGGACGATGGCGCGTCCCGCACCCCGGCCAGTTCCATCAGCCGCGCCCGCGCAATCACCGTCTGTGGATGATCCAGCAACACAGCCAGCAATGTAAATTCCGCCGCCGTCAGATTGACGGGCAGGCCTGCCGGATCGAACACTTCCCGCCGCCCGAAATGCACCACCCAACCATCGAACAGCGCTTCGGTCTGGCGGCCAAGGCCCAGCGACCGGTCGCTACGCCCCCGGCGCAGCACCGCCCGCACCCGCGCCGCCAGTTCGCGACCCGAATAGGGTTTGGCCATATAATCATCCGCCCCCAGCTCCAGCCCGACCACCCGGTCAACCTCGCTGCTGTTGGCACCGACCAGAATGACCGGCACATCGCTGCGTTCGCGCACGTCGCGACACAGGTCCAGCCCGTCCGCCCCGCGCAGCGCCGAATCCAGCACGACGACACCGACCGGCATTGTGCCCAATGCCTGAAAGACATCATCGGAGGATTTGGCCGGAAGGACGCGAAAGCCGCTCTCCTCCAGAAATTCGCGGATCGTCCGGCGCAGGTCCGGCTGCGTCTCGGCGACCATGATCAGCGGCGCGGTTACCGGCATTGCGGGCCTTCCGGCGCACCTTTGTCCGTCATCATCGCAACTCCTGCTCAGGCGAAAGCATCCGATCCCTGCGGAACCGGAGCGCCCGAATTAGGGACGGCGAATGTCTCCGAAATTTGCCGGACGTAACAAATTGTTGCTACCGGGACATCAGCGGCATCCGGGCGGCGGGATAGCCAGTCACATCGGGCCATAGCTGCGCCATCACGCTTGCCAGCCACAAGGCGTCGCTGCCCGCCCAATGTCGCGTCGGACAGCGCTGGTCGGCGATCCGCACCGCCGCGCTGATCTGCGCTTCATCGACCTGCCGCTCATCCATCAGGGTTGCGACATGATCGATCGCAAAGGGGGCCGCCCGTCCGGCAGCCGCTGCCAGCGTGTCCAGCCAATAGGGGTCGATCAGGCTGTCGGCGACCACCCGTTGCCCGCCCACCGCATCGTCCAGCTGATCCAGCACGACATGGACGGGCAGGCCGTCACGCTCAATCCGCGCCCGGCTCAGCCCATGCAAAGCCTCCGCCTCGGCCGTCCAGTCCCACCCCGACCAGTCAGGGTGCGGCCGAATCAGCCAGCTGCGCGCACCGTCCCTGCCCGCCAGTCCGACCTCGATCGGAAAGGACCGTCCATGGCGCGGCAGGCAGGACGCCTCGAAATCTATGGCAAACATGGGTAGAACCGTCTCCGCTTTCGCGCGATTTTCGATACCCCCCTGTCGTCCCCAACTATGTCACGCCAAAGTCAGCCGCCACCCTCTTGACGAAAAATCATGCAAGTCGTGGCCCGACTGGGGTAGAGCGTCGGCATCTGCTAATCGGCAATCATCTTGCCTCAACCGGACCCGCTTATGACCGTCGTTGCTGCCTATCTTTATCGCAATGGTGCCCGTGTCCGGGCAGTGTCGATCGACGAACGAATCGACTGCGCTCATGACAAATCCGAATTTGTCTGGATCGGTGTCGCCGACCCGACGCTGGCTGAAATGCAGGCGCTCCAGCGCACCTATGATCTGCATCCGCTCGCAGTCGAGGATGCGATCAAGGCCAACCAGTTGCCCAAGGTAGATCTCTATGGCGACCAGCTGTTCGTCGTCGCCCGCACCGCCCATGTCGAGGATGGCAGCATCTGCTATGGCGAAACCGCGATCTTCGTGGGCCACAGCCATATCATCACCGTCCGCCACGGTTCGGCCCGCGCGCACCTGGCCCTGCGGCAGGATCTGGAGGCGGTGCCTGCCCGCCTGTCCCAGGGCGTCGATTATGTCCTGCACGCCATCCTGGACTTCGTGGTCGATGGCTATCTGCCGATTATCGAGGGGATAGAGGAAGAGGTGCTGGCGATGGAGCAGCATACGGTCGATACTTTCCTGGGCCGCGACGACATCACCCGCATCTTCAACCTGCGCCGCCAGTTGCTGCGCTTCCAGCGCATCCTGACCCCGATGCAGGAGGTCGCGACCAAATTCGTCAAGCAGGAACTGCCCTGCATCGACCCTGAAGCCCGCCCCTATTTCAGCGACGTGCGCGACCATGTCCGCCGGGTCCAGACAATGGTGGAGGATCTGCGCGAAATCCTGACGTCGGTGTTTGAATTCAGCAATCTGCTCGAACAACAGCGCACCGGCGTCATCACCCGTCAGCTCGCCGCCTGGGCCGCGATCCTGGCTGTGCCGACAGCGATCGCGGGCATTTACGGCATGAATTTCGACCATATGCCCGAACTGCGCACCCGCTACGGCTATTTCGTCGTGCTGAGCGTAATCAGCATCATCTGCACCCTGCTCTACGCCCGCTTCAGGAAACTCAAATGGCTGTGACAGAAGCCGTGGAACGCGCCGCCCGTGCCATGTACGCCAATATCGCGCCCGACTGGGACTGGGCCGATCCCGACGCGGAACCGATGCGGCGCATGTATCGGGAAAACGCCCGCGTCGTTCTAACCACGATCCGCGATCCGGGCCTGCCGATGGACGCGCCAGCGCTCGCCGTCTGGCAGGCGGTCATCGACGCGATGCTGGCTGAGGCGTAAGAAAAATGGTGCGCCTTGAAGGGGAAAGTTTGAACCAACTTTTCTCGACCTTGGCGGACTGGAACCAGCTTTTGGCTGCTATGCCGCTGGATGCCTTGGAAGATCTCCCGGCGACTGATGGCCCGGAACCACCCGGCCCATGATGGCGCGGCCCTGATTCCGTAAACCCCCGAACTTCGTTCCAACCCGGCGCATCATACCCGCGTGTTCACTCGCGCGGGAATGGTGCGCCTTTGTTTGTCGTGACCCATGCCTGATCAGAAAAAACGCGATGCGCCGCTTTCGCTGCGGCTATCGCGTGACGAACGCGCGCGCCTTGAGCGTGACGCGGCTGGCATGAGTCTGGGCGCATATATAAAGTGGCGCTTGTTCGACCCCGACCGACCACCGCCGCGCACACGCGGCAAGGCTCCGGTGCGTGACCATATTCTTCTCTCGCAGCTTATGGCTCTTCTGGGCCAATCGCGCCTGTCCTCCAACGTCAACCAACTCGCCAAGGCGGCCAACAGCGGCTCCCTTCCCGTCACCCCCGAAACCGAATCCGAGTTGCATCACGCTTGCCGCGACCTCGCCGAGATACGCCGGATGCTGGTGCAGGCGCTCGGCCTCGATGCGCGAGATGCCCCATGATCATCAAAGCATCGACACGCGGCAATCCAACGGCGCTGGCGCGCCATTTGCTCAACGACCGCGACAATGACCAGATCGAACAGCATGATGTTCGCGGCTTCATGGCCGAGGATGTCATGGCCGCCATGCGTGAGCAGCAGGCCATGGATCAGGGCGTCAAATCCCGCCAGACCTTATTTTCCGTCTCCCTTTCTCCGCCGCAGGACCAGAGCGTTGACGTTGCCGTGTTCGAAAAGGCCATCGCCGACATCGAGCTTTCTGTCGGTCTGAAGGACCAGCCGCGCGTCGTCATCTTCCACGAGAAGGAAGGGCGGCGACATGCCCATGCCGTGTGGTCGCGCATCGACGCTGAGCGCATGACCGTCATTCCGTTGCCCTTCTACAAGCAGCGGCTGATGGCGATCTCCAAGGACATCTATCTTGAACAGGGATGGAAGCTGCCGCAGGGTTATATCGACAGGACCGAGCGCGACCCGCGCAATTTCGACCTGACGCTTTACCAGCAAGCCAAGCGCGAAGGCATCGATCCCAAGCAGTTGAAGCTGATGGCCAAGGAAGCATGGGCGCTCTCCGACAATCGCGCGTCCTTCGAGCAGGCATTGGAGGCGCGCGGCTTGTATCTCGCCAAGGGCGACCGTCGCAGCCATGTGGCGATGACCTGGCGCGGCGAGGTCATCGCTCTGTCCCGCTTGCTCGACAGGAAAAGCAAGGAGGTGCGCGAACGACTCGGCAGCGCCGAGGAACTTCGCAGCCTCGACGATACGCGCGCTCATGTCGCCGAACATATCGCGCCGACATTGCAAAAGCTGATCGGGGAAGCCGACAGTCAGAAGACCGAGCGGCTTGCTCCTCTCGACGCGCAGCGCATGGCGATGAAGGTCGATCATGCGGAGGAACGCCAGCGCCTCGATGAGGGGCTCAGGAAGCGGCATGAGGACGAACAGCGCCAGCGCGCCGAACGTCTGCGTCATGGCCTTGCCGGTGTTCTCGACCGCATTACGGGCCGCTATGCGAAACTCCGCGAGGAGCATGAGCGCGAGGCGTGGGCCGCGCTCCAGCGCGACCGCGAACAGCGTCAGCGACTCCTTGATGCCCAGCTTGCCGAGCGTCGCCAGCTACAACAGCGCATCGTCGATGTTCGCAAGGACCATGGCGACCGTGTCGTCGAACTGCACCGCGACCTTGCCGCGCAGCTTGCCGCCGACCGCAGCAACAAGCACGATGCCCGGCGGGCTTGGCTGGAAGCGCAACAGCGCAGCGAACAGGACGACCGCCGCGATTGGCTGGAACAGCAGCAGCACATCAAGGATCAGGAGCGTGAACAATGGCTGGCCAGCCAGCAATCGAACACAAGGGAGGCTACGCCCGACCGGGATGAGGAACGTCTTTCATGGCTGTTCGAGCAACGGCAGCGTTCGACGCACCGGGATATTGAACAGAAGCGGCATGACATCGCGTCGGACTTCAACGAGCGCGTGAAATGGCTCGAACAGAATAAAGACCGGGACCATGCGGATCGCGGTCCTGACATCGAGCGGTAAGGCGACAAAAATTGGGGCCGCGCCATATCGGCGCGACCCCATGAAGTTCAGGCCTTTCTTTTTGGGGCGGCGTTATCGCCGACCGCCGCCACTTCCGAGCGTCAGCATCAGGAATTCGCCCGCCATCAGGGCAAGCATGACGACCAGCGCGCTGAACAGGAATGTCAGCATCGCAACGATGATCCACCAGAAGAACCAGCCGATGGCCACCATCCATGCGCCATAGTTCACTTCCATATAGCCAATGGCCCAATCCACGGTCGCCCCATGAATTTGCGGCGTGAATACGAAGGTGAAACCGACCGCCATCGTGATCGAGAACCATTTGATGATCCAGTTCGTGGGATTGCCGCCGCCCATGCTACCGCCACCACCCCTATGCTGTCCGAACATTGCCTTTCTCCCGATGAGCCGGGCGGAGCCGGATGGTCCGCCATGGCCGGGAGTTTAGGACGTGCGGCGACCCTATACGGGGGGATAGGTATGTCGGACACCAACGCCGATTAGGGTTTTGTTAACCATTTTTTAGATTTTCCCGCATATCATGGTTGTGCCCGCAAAAGCAGAACGAGAACCGGGCCATAATGAGGGTGCACATGGCATTGGATGCCAGCGAAATAGAGCGGCTCAGAGCCGCCGTTCCAGATATGCACAGGCCGCCGCGTAATGCGGGCGGCCTATTGTCCCATCGCTTCGAGGCGCACGTCGATCCCGTACATGAGACAGGTGCTGCGCGGGACAGCGAACTTGAGCGACACAATCTCGGCATGGCTTTCCTTGCCGATGTTGCCGCCAATCCCGATACCGCTAACCCCAATTTTCGGTTGACCGGCGGTCTTGCTGCTATCCGCACAATCGACGCTGAAAAGCGCCAGCATGAGGAGCACGATGCTTGGGAGTTTGCGCTCGACCAATATCGGGCGGACCTTGATCGCAAGCTGGCGGCGCTGGATGCAGAGCTTGCCGCAATCGACAAGCGGCTGGAGGAAATCCGTCAACGTCAGGAAGCCATCGGCGAACAGATGGAAGCGCTGGACGAATTGACCCGCCTCAAGCGCAGCGGGAAGTTCGATCCGAACAATCCGGCGCACCTGCGCCTTGCCCGCAATGCTGGACTGTCGCCGGATGAGATTGCCCGCATGGATGCTGCCGATCTCACATTGCGCCGTCAGGCGCTAGACCGCGAGAATGGCGACCTCGAAGAGGAATGGAACGAGCGCATGAAGCGCCGAGGCGAGGTCGTGCAGGAACGTGAGGCCGTGGTCGAAGCGCGCGCCGAAATCGAACATGCCGACACTGGCGAAGCCCGCATTCTGGCGGAGCGCCGTGCTGCCACTGTGCTTGGCGCGCAGCAGCTAGGCGAAGCCGCCTACCAGACGCAGCGCAACGAAGCGAAAATAATCGCGGCGGATGCCGTGGCCGCGAATGAGGCAGAAATCCTTCGGGCGGATAGCCAAAAATACAATCGTCTTGCCAGCGCAGGCGACCGTGGTGCGATCGAAACCGGGAAAGTCACCGGATTTGAACTGGATAATGAAAGCATCCACCTTACGCCCGCACCACCCCGACCGCTTTAAGCGATGATGCGATATGCTGCGCTCAGCGCAGCGGGAATTCCGAGCAGCGCAATCACGACGACCGAGCAGCCGCTTTTGGTGCCGTTTCCATCCTGCAACTTCCGTCCGTCAGCCTCTATTTGCCGCTGCATGGCATCACGCGATTTTCGGCCAGCTTTCGCAATGGCTTCGCGTTCCGCGTTCTCACGCTCGATGCGAGTCCTGTCATTATGCGCATTTACGCGCGGATCTTCGGCCATAATGAATCTCCGGGATTGGTTAAGTGGGGGCAGACCGAGCGAGACTATCGCGCGTAATATTCGCGCCACACGTCCCGAACGAGCCGCGTGATGTCTGCTTGACTGATCTCGTTCAAGTCGATGGGGTTGGTGACATGATGCCCTTTGGCATATATTTCCATGGAGGCGCGCCCCCCGGTTGGCCCCATGAACACGCAACTGATGCGATAGCCTTGCGCTACGGCCTGCTGCATTCCGGCACGGGCCTTGTGCGTATCGCTCCGGTGAGGGCCGCCTTGCGGTGATTGGCTGATATTTTGACATGGCACCGGTGCAAGCGCCGGTGTTTGCACCGATACTAAGGACGGTGCGATGAGTCAGATCACGGTAATTTC
>NZ_QVRA01000003.1 GCF_003591655.1 Sphingobium terrigena | reverse complement strand
GGCGACAACCAGGCTCCACCCAAATCCCCCTGACCACTTGAACGATGCATCGACCATCCCTCCCACAATCAAAACAGAATCACATCTGATCGGTTTTGCAAAGGTCTCCTCAAAGGGGGAGGATTTTAAGGTATGAAACGCGCTCTTTTGAGCGGCCATCATTCCCTTGCTTGGCAAAGGCGCGCGGGGTCCGCTATGCGTGGGGGATGCTGCTACAACCCCATAGTCTCGCGCTGATCGGCAATACGCCGATGGTGCGCCTCGCCGGTCCCTCCGATGCGACCGGCTGCGATATTTTCGCCAAGTGCGAATTTGCCAATCCCGGTGCGTCGGTGAAGGACCGCGCCGCTTTGTTCATCGTCAATGATGCCGAGGAAAAAGGGCTGCTCCAGCCCGGCGGCACGATTGTCGAGGGGACGGCGGGCAATACCGGCATTGGCCTGGCGCTGGTCGCCAATGCCAAGGGCTACAAGACGATCATCGTCATGCCCGAAACCCAGAGCCGCGAGAAGATGGACACGCTGCGCGCGCTGGGGGCCGAGCTGGTGACGGTGCCGGCCGCAGCCTATTCCAACCCCGGCCATTTCGTCCATACGTCGCGCCGTCTGGCGGAGGAGACGGAAGGGGCGATCTGGGCCAATCAGTTCGACAATATCGCCAATCGCAAGGCGCATATCGTCGGCACGGCGGAGGAAATCTGGACCCAGATGGAGGGCCGGATCGACGGCTTCACCTGCGCGGCGGGGACTGGTGGGACGATTGCGGGCGTGGGGCTGGGCCTCAAGGCCAAGGATGAGGCGATCACCATTGCGCTGAGTGATCCGCACGGCGCGGCGCTGTACGAATATTATGCCTGTGGCGAGTTGAAGGCAGAGGGCAGTTCGGTCGCCGAAGGGATAGGGCAGGGGCGGATCACCGCCAATCTGGAAGGCGCGCCGATCGACACGCAGTTCCGCATTTCCGACGAGGAAGGGCTGGAGTGGGTCCGCCGGTTGCTGAGCGAAGAAGGGCTGTGCCTGGGTCTCTCATCGGGGATCAATGTCGCGGGCGCGGTCGCACTGGCGCGGCAATTGGGACCGGGCAAGCGGATCGTGACGATATTGTGCGACACGGGGTTCCGCTATCTGTCGACCCTCTACAACCGGCAATGGCTGGAATCTAAGGGCTTGACGGTCTTTCCCTGGCTGGCGCAGACTGCATGATCGCCGACACGGGTCGCGGCGAAGAGCATAAGAGCGCAGGCATGGCTGAAACACCCCGCCGACTGGAAGGGTTGCAGCGCGTCCAGATCGGGCTGACCGGTCTGGCGGGTGTCATATTGCTGGTGGGCCTCGCCAATATCGTCATCGACAAGGCGCGGCAGGATGATGCCGCGCTGCCGCCGCCGGTGGTGCCGACGCTGTCGTCCACCAATGCCGTGTCGCCCAAGGATCCGCTCGCCGAACTGGGCGTGCAGCCCGCGCCGGAACAGGCACCGGTCGTGCCTGATCTCCAGCCCGATCCCAATCTGCGCAAGCCGATGGACCGCGATCCGCAGCAGCGCTGAGTGATGGGCGGATGAGGGTGCCGCGCCGCCTGACGATTTTTCTGGTGTTGCTGCTGCCCGTCCTCGCCGCGCTGATGGCGGGGCTGGCGCGTGCCTGGCGATCGGGCGGGCAGGCCGATCCGTGGAGCTGGGCCTTGCCCGCTGCGCTGATGGTGGCGCTGATGGCGCAATTGCTGGCCAAGGATTTGGGACGGTGGCTGGTGTGGATCGCGATGGGCGCGGCGGGGGCGGCGCTGATATTGTGCGCGATCGCGGCTGCGCGTGCGCCTGACCCTCTCGCGGCTGTTGGGCTGCTACTTGTGACGCTGCTGGCGGGGTTTGGCAGTCGGGGGCTGCGCGTGCCGGGCAAGCGGCTGATCGGGGTCGGGCTGCTGGCGTTGGCGGGGCTGATCTTATGGCGTGGCCCGGCGCAACCGATCGCGCCGGTGGCTGAGCGGCCAGCATTGGCTGTCATCACCGCTTTGCCCTTGTTTTGGGACAAGGCGGGACTGGCTGACGCGCCGATCGTCTCCCTGCTGCGGACACGCTTCACCGTTCAGCCGCTGGACGATCCCCGCGCACTGGCGGCTTCTGGTGCGCGCGCCCTGCTGCTGGCGCAGCCGCGCGTGATGACGCCCGACCAGTTGGTGGCGATCGACGCCTGGGTGCGGGGTGGCGGCACGGCGCTGGTGCTGGCCGATCCGTTGCTGCGCTGGCCGTCCGACTTGCCGCTGAGCGATCGTCGGCGTCCGCCATCGGCCAGCCTGATCGGTCCGCTGTTGACCCATTGGGGCGCGGTGCCGGACGCGCTGGTGGAGGCGGAGACGCGGCAGTTTCTGGACGATGGGCGGCTTGTCACTCTGTCCGGGACGCAATCGTTCAAGGCAGGCAGAGCATGTGCGGCGGAGCAGGGTGGCGCGATCGTCCGCTGCCGGGTGGGGCAGGGGCGCGTCGTGCTGGTGGGCGATGCCGACCTGATCGATGACCGGCTCTGGCTGGCCGATCCGGCGCGTCCGCTCGATCCGCGGGTATGGGCGGCGGATACGCCTGCGCTGGTGGCGCAATGGCTGGGCGGAACGATGGATGATGGGCGGCGCTGGTTGCGAGATGGGCGCGACGTGGTTCTGGGGCTGCGTTGGGCGCTGATTTTTGGGACAATATGGGCACTGGTGGGAACAGGGCTGTTGCGGCGAGTCAGACAGCGAGTTGAACAATGAGATTGATGAGAACAAAGCATGAAAATATGCTGGAAATGCCGATGAAAATCAGTTAGACCCATTTTCTAACGCTCTATCCCAGTTTCTCCCGACTTTTCCCTTTTCACTCGGCCCCATGCTTGATAGGTAATCAGGCAATTGGGGTTAATCAGGTGTTGGCGATTCCTGCGTGCCGGATGTCCATCCAGTGATTCCGGCGACGGGTGGCCTGTGCCCCGCATGAAAGGGGCGAATTTCCAGCGTGTCGGACGTCATTCTCTATTCGGGCAACGCGTTCAGCGTCGCGGACGGCAAGGGCCGTTTCGTGCTGCCCCTGGAGATGCGCAAGCTGGTTCGTCAGGCCAGCGGCGATGAAAATCGCCTGTGCCTGTCCGTCCATATGGCTAATGGCTGCGCCACCGGCTTTGGCCTGTCGCACAAGCGCTTCCTGTTCGATGAAGTCGCTGAACTGGAACGGCTGGCGCGCGAGGCGAACCGGCCCTTCAACGGCGATCTGGAACGCGAAAATCGCCTCGGCACGATCGAGGACGTCAATTTCGATGATGGCGGCCGCTTCTTCCTGCACCCCGATATCAAGGATGAAGCCGGCATCACCGACGTGGCGTTCTTCTATGGCGTGGGCCGCTATTTCCAGATCTGGAAGCCTGAAGCGCTGGTCGAAAGCCCTGATCGCCCGGCGCTGATCCGCAACAAGGTGAAGCGCTGGCTCGACGCGCGCGCAGCGGAGGGCGGCAAGTGAGCCTGCCCGACACTGATGCTGCGCCGCATATTCCGGTTCTGCTCGACGAAGTTCTCCGCGCCCTTGCCATAACCCCTGGCGAGATTCATGTGGATGGCACGTTCGGCGCGGGTGGCTATTCGCGGGCGATGGCGCTGGCGGGCGCGAGCGTCTTTGCGCTGGATCGCGATCCCGATGCGATCCGCGAAGGGCAGGCGTTGGCGCACGCGCATGGCATCACCCTGATCGCGGGCGAATTTTCGCGCATGGCGGAATTGCTGGCGGAGCGCGGCATCAAGAAAGTGTCGGGCATCACGCTCGATATCGGCGTATCCTCGATGCAGCTCGACCGGGCCGACCGGGGCTTTTCCTTCCAGTCCGATGGTCCCCTGCTCATGACCATGAGCCAGGACGGGATGAGCGCGGCCGATTTCCTGAACAATGCGTCGGAAGAGGAGATCGCCAATGTCCTCTACCGTTATGGTGAGGAGCCGCGGTCGCGCCGGGTTGCCCATGCCATTGTCGATGCGCGCCCGCTGGAGCGGACGGGGCAGCTGGCCCATGTCATCCGTCGTGCGCTGGGCCACAAGCCGCACGACAAGAAAGACCCCGCGACCCGCGCCTTCCAGGCGATCCGCATCCATGTGAATCGCGAGCTGGAGGAACTGGAGCGCGCGCTGGAGGCAGCCGAGGCGCTGCTGGAGGAAGGCGGGCGTCTGGCCATCGTCAGCTTCCACAGTCTGGAAGATCGCATCGTCAAGCAATTCCTGCGCAACCGCAGCGGGGGCGAGGGCGGCTGGTCGCGGCACATGCCCGAAAAGCGCGCCGCCGACGCGCCGACCTTTGCCAAGCCCACCAAGGCGGTGCGCGCGGGCGAGGCGGAGCTGGCGCGCAACCCCCGCGCCCGATCCGCCACACTGCGCAGCGCCGTGCGCACATCTGCCCCTGTTTCGTCCTCCGGGAGTCCCCGCGCATGATCGCCGTCAAAAGGTTGCAGAGCCTGATCTGGGTCTTGCTGGTCGCGCTGGGCGCGCTGGGCGCCTATCTGGTGTCCCTGAAGGTCGCGACCGAGCGCAATGAAATGATGCAGGTGCGGATGCAGATTGCGCGGGCGAAGGGCGATATTCGCTATCTGGAGACCGAGTTCAGCGCGCGCGCGTCGATGCGGCAGCTGGAAAGCTGGAACCAGCATGACTTCATGTATGGCACGCCGACCGCTGGCCAATATCTGGCCGGAGAGCGGGCGCTGGCGCAGCTCGATGGGGTGCAGCCCAACGGGCCGGACTATGTCGCGCCGCCGGTGATGGTGGCGATGGTCGAGACCCCCGCCGACCTGCCGTCCGCCCCGCAGGCAGCGCCCGCCAGCCCCGCCGCGACCCAGATCCGCAGCGACATTGCCGTGATCCGCGAGGCGCACGCGGCCGACAATGTCGAGAAGCTGGCCAAGCCCGCGCCGCGCACGCCGGCGGTGCAGGCCAAGGCCGATGCCGACGTGTCGAAGCCCAATCCGGTCGCGCGCAAGGCGGAACGGATGGCGATGCTGGACGCCAAGCTGCTGGACGACAGCACGCTGGGCGAGTTGAGCGCCACGGCGGCGCGCGAGCGCAAGAAGGGAGCACGCTGATATGGCCACGATCATCGTCCAGCCCGGCGGGGCGCGGGCGGGACGGCAACGGGTCAGCCTGACCGCCATCGCCCATAACCGGCTGATGTTGCTGCTGATCCTGTTCATGGCGGTGACGACGGTGCTGATCGGCCGGCTCCTGTGGGTCGGCGTTTTTGCGCATGGCGCGACCGGGGATGATGCCCTGTCGGCCTTCCTGCCTGCGCGCGCCGATATTGTGGATCGCAACGGCGTGCCGCTGGCGCGGACGATGGACGCCTATTCGGTGGCGGTGCGCCCGTCCAAGCTGATCGGCGAACCGGCCGAACTGGCGCGCAAGCTGCACGAGATTTTCCCCGATGAGGCCGAGGCTGTTTTTTACAAGAAGCTGACCGGTCGGGGCTGGGCCTATCTGCGCCGCCGCGCCATGCCGGAGCAGGTTGCGGCGGTGAATGCGCTGGGCGAAATCGGCATCGAATTTCCGCGCGAGAAGGAGCGGCTCTATCCGCAGCGCACGCTTGCCGCCCATGTGCTGGGTTTTGCGCCCAATGCCGATGGCGTTGGCGGCATGGGCGTGGAATCCGCGTTCAACGACCGGCTGACCGATGCGGCGTTGCGCGGCCAGCCCTTTGCCATCTCGATCGACAGCCGGGTGCAGGGCGCGCTGGAAAGCGAGCTTTATGCGCAGATGGTCGCGCAACATGCCAAGGGCGCGGGCGGCATCATATTGGATGCCAATACGGGCGAAGTGATTGCGATGGCCTCCATCCCGGTGTTCGATCCCAACAAGCTGCAAAATTATGCGGGCAAATCGTGCAGCCAGTCGCCCTTGTGCAACCAGATGGTGCAGGCGCGCTACGAACTGGGGTCGACCTTCAAGCCGATTTCGATCGCTGCGGCCATGGACCATGGCGTCGTCACGTCGATGAGCAAGCGTTATGATGCGACCGCGCCGATCCCGATCGGCGGCTTTCGCATCAAGGACGATCATGCGATGGGCCGCTGGATCAACGTGCCGGAAACTTTGGTCCACAGTTCCAACATCGCGACCGCGCGGATCGCCGATGAAATGGGCGCGGCACCGATGCAGCAGATTTTCCGCGCCCTGCATTTCGACGGGCGCGCGCCCATTGAGTTGAAGGAGCAGGCCGGGACGATCTGGCCCAGCAATTGGGGGCGGATCACCACCATGACCGTATCCTATGGCCATGGCATCGCGGTGACGCCGCTGCATCTGGCCAGCGCCTATGCCGCGCTGGTCAATGGCGGCATCTATCGCCCCGCGACGCTGCGTAAGCTGGAGCCGGGTGAGGCACCGCAGGGACAGCGCGTCTATTCCGCCGCCACCAGCGCGCGGATGCGCCAGCTGTTGCGATTGATCGTCGCGGCGGGTACAGGGCGTAGCGCCGACGCCAAGGGTTTCCGGGTGGGCGGCAAGACAGGTTCCGCCGAGAAACCTGAGGATGGTCGCTATAATAAGAGTTCGCTGGTGACGACATTTGCTGCCGCTTTCCCAATGGATAATCCGCGCTATGTCGTGCTGACCATGATGGATGGCGCGACCAGCGCGATCGGCCTGCGCACCGCCGCCTGGACCGCCGCGCCGGTGGTCAAGCGGGTGATCGAGCGGACCGGGCCGATGCTGGGGGTGATGCCGGACGAGCGCCGCGACGTCGATATTTCGGACCTGACGTCCTTGCTGTGGAAGCCCAAGGGGGAAGCTGAATGACGCGCCTGGGCGGTCTGATCGACGGGCTGGATGCGGCGGTGAGCGCCGGCGCGGCGCTGGACGTCAATGTCACCGGCTTTGCCATCGACAATCGCAAGGTTGCGCCCGGCACCATATTCGGCGCGTTTCAGGGGCTGCGCGTCAATGGTGAGGATTATATTGCCGATGCGGTGAAATCGGGGGCGATTGCTGTCGTCGCCCGGCCTGAGGCGAAGGTCGAGGGCGCGATCCATATCGCCCACGCCAATCCGCGCCGCCTGTTCGCGCAACTGGCTGCGCGCTATTTTGCGCCCTTTCCCGATGTGACGGTCGCTGTGACCGGCACCAATGGCAAGACCAGCACGGTCGAACTGACCCGGCAATTGTGGCGGATGATGGGGCATCATGCCGCGTCGATCGGCACGCTGGGCGTCACCACGTCGGTCGATCAGGTGTCGACGGGGCTGACCACGCCGGACATTGTGACGTTTCTATCGAACATGTCGGGCCTGCGCCGCGAAGGCATCACCCATGCCGCGTTCGAGGCGTCGAGCCATGGGCTGGCGCAATATCGCACCGAAGGCCTGCCGGTGCTGGCGGGCGGCTTCACCAACCTGTCGCGCGATCATCTCGACTATCATGGCGACATGGACAGCTATTTCGACGCCAAGATGCGGCTGTTCGATGAAGTCGTGGCACCGGATGGCGCGGCGGTGGTGTGGGCGGATGATGCCTGGTCGGACAAGGTGATGGCGCGGGTTGCCGCGCGGGGTTTGCGCCTGCTGAGCGTCGGCGAGAAGGGTGAGGCGCTGCGGCTCGTCACGCGCACGCCCACGCAATTGGGGCAGACGCTGGGCATCGAAGCGGATGGCAAGCTCTTCAAGGTCAATCTGCCGCTGATCGGTGCCTATCAGGCGGCCAATGCGCTGACGGCGGCGGGGCTGGTGATCGCGACCGGCGGGGACGTGGCCAAGGTGCTGGAACTGCTGGGCCGGGTGCAGCCGGTGCGCGGGCGGCTGGAGCGGGCGGTCATCAGCAAGGCGGGCGCGCCGGTCTATGTCGATTATGCCCATACGCCCGACGGACTGCGCGCCGCGATCGAGGCGTTGCGGCCGCATACCAAGGGCAAGCTGATCGCGCTGTTCGGCGCGGGCGGGGATCGCGATGCGGGCAAGCGGCCGCTGATGGGCAAGGTTGCGGCGGAACTGGCCGATCATGTCATCGTGACCGACGATAATCCGCGGTCGGAGGAGCCGTCTGCGATCCGCGCTGCCGTGATGGCGGGGGCGGCGGGTGCTGAAGAAATTGGCGGGCGTCGTGCGGCGATTGCCGCTGCCATTGCGCTGGCGGGCGCTGACGACATCGTGCTGCTGGCGGGCAAGGGGCATGAACAGGGCCAGATCATCGGCGACCGGGTGCTGCCCTTTGATGACGTGACCGTGGCGCGGGAGTGCGCGGGTTGATGCGGTTCTCAATTCCGTTCGCCCTGAGCGAAGTCGAAGGGCTCGGCCGACCGATAGGGAGGCCACTTCGCTCCGCTCAGTGGAGGGCTTCGACTTCCCCCGGATCAAGTCCGGGGCCGAACGGATGGGGCGAGTGATGGCGGACCTGTGGACCTCCGCCGAGATAGCCAAGGCAACGGGCGGCGCCGCGTCGGCGCCGTTTGCCGTTTCGGGCGTGGCGTTTGACAGCCGCGAAGTGACCGGCGGCGACCTGTTCGTCGCGATGCAGGGCGAGGCGACCGACGGGCATAAGTTTATCGGCAAGGCCTTTGCGCAGGGCGCGGCGGGCGCGCTCGTCAGCGAGCCGGTGGATCATCCGCATATATTGGTGAAGGACAGTGCCGCCGCGCTCGACGCCTTGGGCCGGGCGTCGCGGGCGCGGATGGCTGGCAAGGTGATTGGGGTCACCGGATCGGTCGGCAAGACCGGGACCAAGGAAGCGCTGTTTCAGGCGCTGGACCGCGCCCATCCGGGGCAGGTCCATCGGTCGGTCAAAAGCTATAATAATCATGTCGGCGTACCGCTGAGCCTGGCGCGGATGCCGCGCGATACGGTCTTTGGCGTGTTCGAGATGGGGATGAACCATGCGGGCGAACTGGCCGCGCTGACCCGGCAGGTGCGCCCGCATGTCGCGATCGTCACCGCCATCGCGCCCGCCCATATCGAATATTTCGGCACGGAGGCGAAGATCGCCGAGGCCAAGGCGGAGATTTTCGAGGGGTTGGAGCCGGGCGGCACCGCGATCATCCCCTATGACAGCCCGCATGTGGCGCTGCTCTATAACAAGGCGGAGCGCCATGCTGCCAATATCCTGACCTTTGGCATGAGTGCCGAGGCGGACGTTCATGCGTGCGAGGCCGTGCCTGCGCCCGGTGGCGGGACGCTCGTGACGGCGAAGCTGCCGGACGCGGAACTCTGCTTTACCGTGGCTGCGCCGGGCGATCATTGGGTGTCCAATGCGCTGGCGGTGCTGGCGGCGGTGTCGGCGGTCGGGGGCGATCTGGCGGCGGCGGGGCTGGCGCTGGCGGAAATGCCGGGGCTGCCGGGCCGGGGCGAGCGGCGCGTTCTACCTGTTACGGGTGGCGAGGCGCTGCTGATTGATGAAAGTTACAACGCCAACCCGCTGTCCATGGCCGCGACGCTCAAGCAATTGGGGCGTGAAACGGCCGACCGGCGGGTCGCCGTGCTGGGCGGGATGCGTGAACTGGGTGCGCGCAGCGCGGAGCTTCACGCCGGTCTGGCCGGGCCGCTGGAGGCGGGGCAGGTGGATTATGCCATATTGGTCGGTGCGGAAATGGCGCCGCTGGCCGATGCGCTGGACGGCAGCATTGCCTATGCCCATGTGCCTGATACGGCGAGCGCCATTACCCTTTTGACCACTGACATGCGCGCGGGCGATGCTATTCTCGTCAAAGGCTCCAACGGCATCGGGCTGTCCCGGCTTGTCGCGGCGCTTGGCGAACGCGCCCGCGACGGAGAGACCAACTGATGCTCTACTGGCTGGCCCAGAATATGGACTTTGCGGGCGGGTTGAACCTGATCCGTTATCTGAGTTTCCGCGCGGGCGCGGCGATCTTCACCGCTTTGTTCATCGGCCTGTTGATCGGTCCCAAATTCATTGGCTGGTTGCGGGTGCGGCAGGGCAAGGGGCAGCCGATCCGCAGCGACGGGCCGCAGACCCATCTGGCCAAGCGCGGCACGCCGACCATGGGGGGGCTGATGATCCTCACTTCCATGGTGGCGTCGGTGCTGTTGTGGATGGACCTCAACTCCACCTATGTCTGGGCCTGCCTGTTCGTGACTTTGGGGTTCGGCGCGATCGGTTTTCTGGATGATTATGACAAGGTGACCAAGGCCAGCCACAAGGGGCTGTCGGGCAAGGCGCGGCTGTTGTTTGAATTTCTGATCGCGGGTTTTGCCGCCTGGCTGATCGTGTCGCAGCATGGCAATACCGCGCTCTATGTGCCTTTTTACAATGGCCCGGCGATCGAGCTGGGGCCGTTCTATTTCCTGTTTGCCGCCTTCGTGATCGTGGCGTTCGGCAATGCGGTGAACCTGACCGATGGGCTGGATGGTCTCGCGACGATGCCGGTCATCATCGCCTGTTTGGCGTTCATGCTGATCGTCTATCTGGTGGGGCGCGCGGATTTTGCCGAATATCTGGGGATTCCGCATGTGCCGGGCGCGGGCAACCTGACGATCCTTTGCGGGGCGATCATCGGTGCGGGGCTGGCTTTCCTGTGGTTCAACGCGCCGCCTGCGGCGGTTTTCATGGGCGACACCGGGTCGCTGGCGCTGGGCGGGACGATCGGCGTGATCGCGGTGACCGCGCATCATGAAATCGTGCTGGGCATTATCGGCGGGCTGTTCGTGGTGGAGGCGATGAGCGTCATCATCCAGGTGTTTTTCTACAAGCGCACCGGCAAGCGCGTGTTCAAGATGGCGCCGATCCACCATCATTTCGAGCAATTGGGCTGGGCCGAGCCGACCGTGGTGATCCGTTTCTGGATCATCGCCTTCATCCTGGCGCTGGCCGGCCTTGCGACGTTGAAGCTGCGATGATCGTTTCGGACGCCTTTAAGGGCAAGACCTATGCGGTGCTGGGGCTGGCGCGGTCCGGCCTGGCCACCGTCGATTGCCTGTCGGCCAGCGGCGCGCGGGTTGTGGCGTGGGACGGGCGTGAGGAAGCACGGGCGGCGGTCGCGGGCAAGGCGGAACTGGGCGATCCGATGGAGATCGACCTGACAGGCTTTGACGGCATCGTCGTGTCGCCGGGCGTGCCGCTGAACCGTCACCCGATCACCATGCGCGCCAAGCTGGCGGGCGTGCCGATCATCGGTGACATCGAACTGTTCGCGCTGGCCCGCCCGACGCTGCCGCCGCACAAGGTGGTCGGCATTACCGGCACCAACGGCAAGTCGACCACGACAGCGCTGATCCACCACATCATCGAGCAGGCTGGCTATCCCACGGTCATGGGCGGCAATATCGGCCTGCCGGTGCTGGGCCAGCCGCCGCTGGAGCCGAATCTGCATGGCGTGGGCGTCTATGTGCTGGAACTGTCGAGCTATCAGATCGACCTGACGCATAGTCTGGACTGCGATGTGGCGGTGCTGCTTAATATCACGCCCGATCATCTGGACCGCTATGACGGGTTTGAGGGCTATGTTGCGAGCAAGGCGCGACTGTTTACGATGCAGTCGGCGGGCCATGTCGCGGTGATTGCGGCGGAGGATGAATCGAGCCGGGCAATTGCCGAAACTTTGTGCTCCCGCGCAGGCGGGAGCCCAGAGGCGACGGTTGGGACTGGGCTCCCGCCTGCGCGGGAGCACGGCGTGGTGAGGGTGGCGTCCACTGACATCGATCCCGTCGCCCAGCTGACCTGGCCAGCTTTGCAAGGCCCGCACAATGCGCAAAATGCTGCGGTGGCGATTGCTGTCGCGCAAGCGTTGGGCATTGATGAAGCCACCATCGCCAATGCGCTGACCAGCTACGCCAGCTTGCCCCACCGGATGCAGGCGGTCGGCACACGTAACGGCGTGCTCTACGTCAATGACAGCAAGGCGACCAATGCGGCCTCGACCGCGCCGGCGCTGGCCGCATGGCCTGCGATCGACGGACGCCCACGCATCCACTGGATATTGGGGGGCGTCGCCAAGTCGGACAATCTGGACGAGTGCGTTCCGCATTTCGGCAATGTCGCCCATGCCTATACGATCGGTGAGGCGGGGCATATGTTCGCTGACCTGCTGCGCGGGTCTATGGCGGTGGATGATAGCGAGATGCTAAGCGCCGCCGTGCGCCGCGCCGCGCGGATCGCGCAGCCGGGCGATGTGGTGCTGCTGTCGCCCGCCTGCGCCAGTTTCGACCAGTTTCGCGATTTCGAGGCGCGCGGCGATGCCTTTGTCGCCGCCGTCGCGGCGCTGGAATAGGGTGATGGCGCGGGACCAGCAGGGAAGGGACGGGGCACATGTCTAGGGCAGGCGAACTGGTGAAGGGGTTTCGCACCCGCACCGTGCCGCGCGAACGCACCGCGCTCGCCATCTGGTTCTGGGAGATTGACCGCGTCCTCCTGTCGCTGATCGTCGCGCTGATGGCGATCGGGCTGGTCGCAGTCGCCGCCGCCTCGCCGGTGGCGGCGATCGACCGGTCGACGGCGCAGATCACCGTCAATCCGCTCAACTATTTCTACCGCCAGCTCGTCTTTGTCGGCCTGGGCCTGCCGATCATGCTGGTCATATCGATGCTGCCCCGCCCGCAGGCGCGGCGACTGGCGACATTTCTGTGCGTCTTTTTCTTCGTCATGCTGCTGTTCGTGCCATTGCTGGGCAGCACGGTGAACGGGGCCAAGCGCTGGATCGACCTGCCCGGTTTCCGTTTCCAGCCATCGGAGTTTTTGAAGCCCGTCTATGTGGTGACTTTGGCCTGGCTGCTGTCGCTGCGCGGCAAGGATGCGAGCCTGCCGGTGATCCCGCTGACCGGCGTATTGACGCTGTTGATCGCGGCGATTTTGATGCGGCAGCCCGATTTCGGCCAGACCGTCATTTTCCTCGCCTGCTGGGGGTGCCTGTTGCTGTTGTCGGGCCTGCCGATGCGCTGGATCGCGGCGCTGGGGGGCGTGGGGCTGGCGGGGCTGGTCGCGGTCTATATGTTTTACGAAAATGGTCGTCAGCGGATCAATGATTTTCTGGGGATTGGCGTCAGTCAGGACGCCGGGCCGGACCAGACCGATCTGGCCTTCCGCACCATCACCCATGGCGGCTTTACCGGTGTGGGGCCGGGGGGCGGGCAGCATAAATTCCGCCTGCCCGAAGCGCATACCGACTATATCTTCTCGGTCATCGGCGAAGAGTTCGGGCTGCTGGCCTGCATCGCCATCGCGCTTGTCTATCTGGCCATTGTCGTGCGGGTGCTGCTGCGGCTGCTGGACGAGGAGGATAGTTTCACGATTTTGGCAGCGGCGGGGCTGACGACGCAGTTCGGATTGCAGGCGATCATCAATATGGGCGTCAATGCGCAGATATTTCCGTCCAAGGGGATGACGCTGCCCTTTATCAGCTATGGCGGCTCCTCTATGCTGGCGCTTTGCATCGGCGTCGGCCTGTTGCTCGCCTTCACGCGACGCAACCCCTTCATGGGTCGGCATACGGTCGTCAAATGGAGTGGTCGATGAGCATTTCCCGTCACTTCGTCCTCGCCGCCGGCGGGACGGGTGGTCATATGATTCCGGCTCATGCCGTGGCTGAGGAGCTGATGGCGCGCGGCCATCATGTCGCGCTCGTCACCGATGAGCGGGGGGCGAAGATCCCCGGCATTTTTGACAAGGCGCAGGTCCATGTGCTGCCAGCGGGCCGCATGACCAAGAATCCGAAAAGCTGGCCGGGGGCGCTCAAAGCCATATTGGCGGGACGGGCAATGGCGCGGCGATTGAATGAGACGTTTCGTCCGACCGCCGTGGTCGGCTTTGGCGGTTATCCGGCGATGCCCGCTTTGCTGGCGGCGCTGGCCGATGGCGTGCCGACGGCGGTGCATGAGCAAAATGCGGTGCTGGGCCGGGTCAACCGGCTGCTGGCCGGAAGGGTCGATGCGATCGCGACCGCCTATCCGGGGGTTGAACGGCTGAAGGATAAATATGCTGCCAAGGTCCACCTGATCGGCAATCCGGTGCGGGAGGAAGTGAAGCAATTGCGCGAGGAGGATTTCCCCGCGCTGACCGACGAAAGCGTGTTCCGGGTGCTGGTGATCGGCGGCAGCCAGGGCGCGTCGATCCTGTCGAGCGTGGTGCCTGAAGGCCTGTCGATGCTGCCGGTCGCGCTGCGCCGCCGTTTGCAGGTGACGCAGCAATGCCGGGCCGAGGATATTGAGCGGGTGCGCAAGACCTATGCGGAGATGGAAATTCCCGCGGACCTCGCCACTTACTTCAACGATGTGCCGGAGAAATTGGGCTGGTCGCATCTGGTGATCGCGCGTGCGGGGGCGTCTACGCTGGCGGAACTGACCTGCGCCGGGCGGCCTGCGATATTGGTGCCGCTGCCGAGCGCGATGGACGATCATCAGACCGCCAATGCCCGCGAAATGACCGAGGCGGGCGGTGCGCGGACGATCCCGCAGGCGCGCTTTACCGCGGTGGAACTGGCCAAGCAGATGCAGAAAATGGCGATGGAGCCGGGCGCTCTGCAGAATGCAGCGAAGCGCGCGCGCGGCTGCGGCCGTCCCAATGCGGCGCGGGATATGGCGGATTTGCTGGAAAGCATCGGCCATGCGCCGATCGTCAATGATCCGGTGCGGGTCGGGCCGACGCCCACGACGCTCAATCTGGCGGGGGTTCCGGCTTGATGGCTTCCCTCTTCCGTCATGCCAGCGAACGCTGGCATCCCACTTCTTCTTTCTCCGTCGCTCTTGAAGAAAAGAGAGATCCCAGCCTTCGCTGGGATGACGGTGTTGTTTCGGAGATTATCGCATGAAGGGTGTCGGCACGGACATCGGCACGATCCATTTCATCGGCATTGGCGGCATCGGCATGTCGGGTATTGCCGAGGTGATGCATAATCTGGGCTATGATGTGCAGGGGTCGGACGTCGCCGAAGGCTATGTGGTCGAGGGGCTGCGGGCCAAGGGCATTCGCGTGATGATCGGCCACAGGTCAGAAAATCTGGGCGATGCGGCGGTGGTGGTGACATCCACCGCGATCAAGCGTGGCAACCCGGAGGTTGAGCTGGCGCTGGAAACGCGCGTGCCGGTGATCCGCCGGGCGGAAATGCTGGCCGAGTTGATGCGCCTCAAATCCACCGTCGCGGTGGCGGGAACGCATGGCAAGACGACGACGACGTCGATGGTCGCGGCGTTACTGGACGCGGGCGGGGTGGACCCGACCGTCATCAATGGCGGCATCATCAACAGCTATGGCTCCAACGCGCGGCTGGGCAATAGCGACTGGATGGTGGTGGAGGCCGACGAGAGCGACGGCAGTTTCTTGCGGCTCGACGGCACGATCGCGGTCGTCACCAATATCGATCCCGAACATCTGGACCATTATGGCAGTTTCGACCGGGTGAAGGATGCGTTTGTCGAATTTGTCGGCAATGTGCCTTTCTATGGCGCGGCCCTGCTGTGCCTCGATCATCCCGAAGTGCAGGCGATTTTGCCGCGCGTGCAGGACCGGCGGATCGTGACCTATGGCTTTTCCGCGCAGGCGGACATTCGCGGCGACAATGTGGTGAGCTTCCCCGGCGGCAATCGCTTCGACGTGCAGATCCGTGAGCGGGACGGATCGACCCGCAAGATCGAGGGCATCGAAATGCCGATGCCGGGCCGCCACAATGTGCTGAACGCGATGGCGGCGATCGGCGTGGCGCTGCACATGGGGATTGACGACGCGACGATCCAGACGGGTTTTGCCAAGTTCGGTGGGGTCAAGCGGCGCTTTACCAAGGTTGGCGAGATTGCGGTCGGTGCTGGTTCCGCCACGGTCATCGACGATTATGGCCACCATCCGGTGGAGATCAAAGCCGTGCTGGCGGCGGCGCGTGAGGGCGCGCAGGGGCGGGTGATCGCCGTGGTCCAGCCGCATCGCTTTACCCGGCTGCGCGACCTGATGGACGATTTCCAGCAGGCGTTCAACGACGCCGACATCGTCTATGCAGCGCCCGTTTACACCGCGGGCGAACAGCCGATCGAGGATGTGGACAGTGCGGCGCTGGTCGCGGGATTGAAGCGGCGCGGGCATCGCCATGCCTCAACCATAGCCGATGCCGATGCACTGGCGAGCGCGCTGGCGGCGGATATTCAGGCGGACGATATGGTGATCTGCCTGGGGGCAGGCGACATCACCAAATGGGCGGCGGGGCTGGCGGCTGCTGTCTCCACCAAGGTCAAGGAATCGGTCTGATGTTCGAGCTGTTCGCCGTAGGGCTGGAAATGCAGAAGCGCATGATCGACGTCCAGATGCAGGGCGTGGAGGCTGCACGCGACATGGTGCAGGCGGCGCAGGAAAATGCCAAGGCCGGGATGGCCGCCAATCAGGCGGGCGAGGCGGGGCTGAAGGCGATGAAAAGCTGGATGAGCCTGTGGGGCGTGCGCGGTTGAGCGACAGGATCGCCCTTCCGCCGGTGCGCGGCAGTGTGAAGGCGGATGCGCCGCTGGCCCCGCTCGTCTGGTTCAAGGCGGGCGGGGCGGCGCAATGGCTGTTCGAGCCGAAGGATGCCGACGACCTGTCTGATTTTCTCGCCATGCTCGATCCGCAAGTGCCGGTCATGGCGCTGGGGCTGGGGTCCAACCTGATCGTGCGCGATGGCGGGGTGCCGGGCGTGGTGGTGCGGCTGGGCAAGCCATTCGCCAAGGTTGAGGCCCAGGACGAGGTGACGCTGACCTGCGGCGGCGGGGCGTCGGGGATATTGGTGTCATCGACCGCGCGCGACGCCGGGATTGCAGGACTTGAGTTTCTGCGCTCGATCCCCGGCACGGTCGGGGGTTTCGTGCGGATGAATGGCGGCGCCTATGGCCGCGAGACGCGCGACATATTGGTCGAGTGCGAAGTCGTCTTGCGATCGGGCGAGCAGGTGACGTTGCTCAACCGCGACCTGCATTATACCTATCGCCATTCGAACCTGACCGATGGCGCGATCGTGGTCAGCGCGACATTCCGGGGCTTGCCCGGCGAGCCGGCAGCGATCCAGGCGGAAATGGACCGCATCGCCGCCGCGCGCGAGGAAAGCCAGCCGCTGCGCAGCAAGACCGGCGGATCGACCTTCAAGAACCCGGATGGGCACAAGGCGTGGCAGTTGGTGGATGAGGCGGGCTGTCGCGGGCTGCAACTGGGCGGCGCGCAGGTGAGTGAGAAGCATACCAATTTCCTGCTGAACACCGGGAACGCGACCAGCAGCGACATCGAAGCGCTGGGCGAGGAAGTGCGGCGGCGGGTGAAGGACAGGAGCGGCGTGGAACTGGAATGGGAAATTCAGCGGGTGGGCATGTTTGCCGACGACGCCAAAACGGGAATTGTGGGGTTGGTGAAGTGAACCAGTCCCACTTCCCGTCATGCCAGCGGAGGCTGGCATCCCTCTTTTCTTCTCTCGCTGCGTCAAAAGGCAGTGAGATCCCAGCCTTCGCTGGGATGACGGTGCGTAATATTTCGGAGTGTTATCCATGACCCGTGGTCCCTGGCATGTCGCTGTCCTGATGGGCGGCTGGTCGGCGGAACGTCCGGTTTCGCTTATGAGCGGGGAGGGCGTGGCCAAGGCGCTGGAATCGCGCGGGCATCGGGTTACGCGGATCGATATGGATCGTGATGTCGCGGCGCGGCTGGCGGAAACAAAAGCGGACGTGGTGTTCAACGCGCTGCATGGCGTGCCGGGCGAGGATGGCACGGTGCAGGGGATGATGGACCTGATGGGGCTGACCTACACCCATTCGGGTCTGGCCACTTCTGTCATCGCGATCGACAAGCAACTGACCAAGCAGGCGCTGGTGCCGCACGGCATTCCCATGCCCGGCGGGCATATCGTGCAGAGCGAGAGCCTGTTTGCGGGTGATCCGCTGCCGCGTCCCTATGTGTTGAAACCGGTCAACGAAGGCAGTTCGGTCGGCGTGGCGATCGTCACCGCCGAGGGCAATTATGGCAACCCGATCGCCCGCGACAGTGTGGGGCCATGGCAGGATTTCCCCGAATTGCTGGCCGAACCCTATATTCGCGGGCGTGAACTGACGACCGCTGTGCTGGGCGATGAGGCGCTGCTGGTCACGGAGTTGCGGCCCAAGAGCGGCTTTTATGATTTCGACGCCAAATATACTGACGGCATGACCGAACATGTCTGCCCTGCCGAGATTCCCGACGAGATCACTGCCGCGTGCAAGGCGCTGGCGCTGCGGTCGCACCAGTTGCTGGGATGCAAGGGGGCGTCGCGGTCCGATTTCCGCTGGGATGATGAACAGGGGATCGAGGGGCTGTTCCTGCTGGAGGTCAATACCCAGCCGGGGATGACGCCTTTGAGCCTGGTTCCCGAACAGGCGGCGAAGCTGGGCATTGACTATGCCGAGTTGGTGGAGACTATTGTCGAGGAGGCGCTGCACCGCGCCGGGGGTGAGAAACATGGCTGAGGCACGGATCCGGCGCGGCGGTGCCGCGCGACTGAGCAGCGCGAAGGGTAGGGCGACGAAGGGCGCGCGGGGGCGCACGCTCAAGCGCCAGTCGACGCTCGACCGGCTGATCGAGGCACTGCCGGTCAGCGAAGCGACGCTGCAACGGCTGGCCAGCTGGACGATCGTGGGGATTTTCGGCGCGATCCTGGTCGGCTTTGCGATTTTCTTTGGCCTGCCTGCCATGGCGCAGCAGCAGGCGGCGCTGATCGCCGCGCGCGCGGGTTTCGAGGTCGACAAGGTCGAGGTGCGCGGCGTCGAGCGGATGGACGAGCTGCCGGTCTATAATATCGCGCTGGGGCAGGTGGATCGCTCCATGCTCTCGCTCGACCTGCCCAAGGTTCGCGCCGATATGCTGAAGCTCGGCTGGGTCAAGGATGCGCGCATTTCCCGCCGCCTGCCGGATACGCTGGTGGTCGATATCGTCGAGCGTGATCCGGTCGCGGTGTGGCAGCATGGCGGGCAATTGCATCTGATCGACGTGGCGGGCGTGGTGCTGCAACCGGTGTCGGCGAGCGCCATGCCGGACCTGCCGCTGGTCGTTGGTCCCAACGCCAATCGGCAGACGGCGGGCCTTAACCGGCTGATGGAAAATGCCCCGGCGTTGAAGCCGATGCTGGCGGGCGCGACCTGGGTCGGCAATCGTCGCTGGGATTTGCGCTTCCAGTCGGGCGAGACGCTGTCGCTGCCCGAAGGGGACAAGATTTCCGCCGCCGCTCTGGTCAATTTCGCGCGGATGGACGGGGTCAACCGGCTGCTGGGCCGGGGCATCGTGAAGTTCGACATGCGCGATCCCGATCGCTTCGTGCTGCGCCTGCCGCAGGGCAGGGTCGAGGAGAAGCCGGTGGATGATGCGGCGGATTCCGCCGCCAGCGCCCTTGCGCTGGGCGAGGAAGGCTAAGCCCCATGGCGCAGCCCAAGGTCGAAAAGCTGATCACCGCGATCGATATCGGATCGTGGAAGGTATCCGCGCTGATCGCGGGGCGGACCGACACGGGTGAGCTGGCGATTTTGGGCACCGGCCAGCGCGAAAGCCGGGGCGTGCGGCGCGGCTTCATCGCCGATATGGAACGCACCGAACTCGCCGTGCGCGAAACGATCGAGCAGGCCGAGCGGGTTGCCGGCACCAATATCGAGGATGTCTGGGTCAGCTTTTCGGGCGGCAGCCTGGTCAGCGATGTCGTGACGGTCGAGCGCGACATGGGCGGATACCGCATCGAGCAAGCCGATATTGATGATTTGCTGACGACCGGCCAGCAGGGGATCGACCCCGATGGCCGGGTCGTGCTGCATGCGCAGCCGACCTGCTTCACCATCAATGGCAAGGTGCCGGTCAAAAAACCCGCCGGGATGCACGCCGACCTGCTGGGCGTGGATATTCATGTCGTGCTGGCCGATGGAGCGCCGCTCGCCAATCTGGACCTGTGCGTGCGGGGCGCTTATCTGAACGTCAACTCCATCGTCGCATCGCCGATCGCGACCGGGCTGGCCTGCCTGTCCGAAGAAGAGCGCGATCTGGGCGTGGCGCTGGTGGAACTGGGGGCGGGGGTGACCAATGTGTCGCTCTATGCGGGCGGGATGCTGGTGGGGCTGCATTCGATCCCCATCGGCGCGTCCGACATTACCGACGATATCGCGTCGGCCTTTGGTATTCGCCGTAGTCAGGCGGAGCGGATCAAATGCTTCTATGGCTCCGCGATGCAGAACCGGCGCGATTTTCGCGAGATGATCGAGATTGCAACGCCCCATGGCGATGCGGCGGTGCCGGGGCAGAGCGCCGGTCCCAATGCCGAAGGGGGCAAGATCACTCGCGCTGCGCTGGTGGGCGTCATTTGCGAGCGGCTCAACCAGCTGATGTCCGAAGTGAATGCGGCGCTGGCGGGCATGGGCTTTAATTCGCCGACCGGACGGCAGGTGGTGCTGACCGGGGGCGGCGCGGAAATGAAGGGCATTGCCGATTATGCGCAAGGCGCGCTGGGCCGGGCGGTGCGGATCGGGCGGCCACGGGGCTTGTCGGCCATGCCCGAAGCGCATAGTGGCCCGGCCTTCGCGACTTTGGCGGGACTGGCGCTTTACGGCGCTTCCAACCCGGTTGATCTCCGCACGATGGCGTCCGCGCCGCAAACCGTGCATCGTCTGGGCGCACCCTTGTGGTGGCAACGGATGATGCGGGCGATAAAGACCAACTATTGAACGAAATTAGAGTAAGACGAAAATAGCTGGTGAAATACTCCAGTTTCTGGTGTTAACATTTGGTGTTGGTTGTCGCTTCCTGACGAGGAAGCTGAGGGAGCAGAATATATGAGCATTGAGATCAGCCCTCCGCATGTGGATGAACTGAAGCCGCGCATCGCGGTGATCGGTGTCGGCGGCGCGGGCGGCAATGCCATCGCAAACATGATCGCGGCCCATGTCGAGGGCGTGGACTTCATCGTGGCGAACACGGATGCGCAGGCGCTGAACGCCTCGCCCGCGGAGCGCCGCATCCAGCTTGGCCCGCAAATCACCGAGGGTCTGGGTGCCGGGTCGCGCCCCGAAATCGGCAAGGCAGCGGCGGAAGAAACCATCGCCATGGTCGAAGCGGCGCTGGACGGCGCGCATATGTGCTTCATCGCCGCTGGCATGGGCGGCGGCACTGGCACCGGGGCTGCCCCCGTCATCGCCAAGGCGGCGCGGGAACGCGGCATCCTGACCGTTGGCGTCGTGACCAAGCCCTTCACCTTCGAGGGCAATCGCCGCATGAAATCGGCGGAAGCGGGCATTGACGAGCTGCAAAAGCATGTCGACACGCTGATCGTCATTCCGAACCAGAATCTGTTCCTGATCGCCAACCCGAACACGACCTTCAAGGAAGCGTTCCAGATGGCGGATGAAGTGTTGCAGCAGGGCGTGCGCGGCATCACCGACCTGATGGTCATGCCCGGCCTCATCAACCTCGACTTTGCCGACGTCCGCTCCGTGATGGGCGAAATGGGCAAGGCGATGATGGGCACCGGCGAAGCCGAGGGCGACGGTCGTGCGTTGCAGGCGGCGGAAAAGGCGATCGCCAACCCGCTGCTCGACGGGGTGTCGATGCGCGGCGCGAAGGGCGTGATCGTCTCCATCGTGGGCGGCGAGGATATGCGCCTGATGGAAGTGGACGAAGCCGCCAACCATATCCGCGAACTGGTGGACCCGGACGCGAACATCATCTGGGGCAGCGCGTTCAACGACAATCTGAATGGCAAGATCCGCGTGTCGGTGGTCGCCACCGGGATCGACAATGATATCGGCAATCATGCCGCGCCGTTGACCCAGCCGTTCAGCTTCGCCAGCCGCCCCGCCGTGTCGGTGCCGCAGGCGGCAGCGCCCAAGGCCGCTGCGCCAGCACCCGCGCCACAGGCAGCGCCTGCGCCCGCGCCGGAACCCGAAACGCTGGAACTGGACGTGCCGGAAGCGCCTGCTCCCGCACCGGTGGAAGCCGCAGCGCCCGCACCCTTCGCCCCACCGCGTCCGGCGGCTGTCTTTTCGGATGAAGATCCGGCCGAGGACGAACTGGTGCTGGGCGTCGAAAGCGCTGCCCCGGCTGCGCCTGTGGAACCCGCGCCGCGTGTCGCATCGGGTGGCACCTTGTTCGAGCGGATGGCGGGCCTGACCCGTGGCACGGAAAAGGCACCGGGCGCGGACGAGCCTGCGCCGGGTCTGGACATTCCGCGCTTCCTCAATCGCCAGAACAACCAGTAAGCGATTGTCTCATACGGGCTTTTGCCCAACCAGAAGCGCGCTGTCGGTCCCCTGAGGCAACCGGGCGCGCTTTTTCATGGGGGTCATTTCCTATTCAGGACGGCATGGGCTAATAGCAACGCGATGATTGTGTCCTGTAAGGCTCCTCCCCCTTGAGGGGGAGGTTGGGTGGGGGTGTGCTACCGCCAGCGTCGACGCTCGGCTTCACCTCGCTCCCCCTCCCCCGACCCCTCCCCGCCGGGGAGGGGAGATAACGGCGCGATCATCGCGATATGGTATAAGGCCCAGATGTGAAACGCTCTCTTCCCTGGATATTTGCCGCACTGATGCTTTCGGGCGGGGCGCGGGCGCAGGTCGATCAGTCGCAACTGGTGCGTCCGCCCGATGCGGCTGACCTCAACACATACCTTGCCCGCCTGTCGGCCAATCCGCGCGACGTTGCGGCGCTGATCGGCGCGGGGGAGGCGGCACTGGCGCTGGATGATCCGCGCGCCGCCGCCGGTTTCTTCGCCCGCGCCGATGCGATTGCCAGCGGCAATGGCCGGATCAAGGCCGGGCTTGGCCGGGTGATGCTGAAGCTGCAAAATCCCGGCGAAGCGCTGCGCCTGTTCGATCAGGCAGCGCGGCTGGGCTATCCCGACGCGACCATATTGGCCGATCGCGGGCTGGCGCGCGACATGACCGGGGATCAGGCCGGGGCGCAGCGCGATTATCAGGCGGCGCTGCAACGCACGCCTGACGATGCGGAGCTGATCCGGCGCTATGCGGCGTCTTTGGGGATCGCCGGGCAGGTCGAGGCGGCGGACAAGGTGATGCAGCCGCTCTTCTACAAGAGCGACCGGGCCGCCTGGCGCTATCGCGCCTTCATTCTGGCGATGAACAACCGGCAGGCCGATGCGCAGAAGATTGCCGAGCAGACCATGCCTGCGCAACTCGCCACGGCGATCATCCCCTATATGCGCAAAATGCCCTATCTGACCCCGGCGCAAAAGGCAGCGGCGGTGCATTTCGGCCATTTCCCGACCCAGATCGGCACCAGCATCGCGGCCATCGTGCCGACGCCGCCGGCACCCGGCTATAGCCAGCCGGTTGTCGCCAAAACGCCGCCGGTCGTCGTGGCGGCGGCACCGACCAGCCCCGCGCAGGATCGCCGCGCGCGGCGTGCCGAGCAGCAACGCCAGCGCCGCGAAGCGACCCGGCTGGCGCGGGCCGAGACGGTGCGCCCGGCGGTGGTGCAACCGGCAGCGGCACCCACGCCCACGCCCACACCTATACCCATACCCATACCAGCGCCGCCATCCGTCGCTCAACAACCGGCACCGCAACCGGTGCAGCCGCCACCCGCGCAGGTGCAGATGGTTCAGCCGACGCCCGCCGCGCCAGCGCCGGTCCAGACCGCGCCGCCGCAGCAGGTCGCCGCTGCTTCCCCGCAGGTGCAGGGGCCGCCAGCGCCGGGCTTTGAATCGGTCGATACGGCGCAGACGGCTGCCCCGGCCGCGAGCCAGCCAGCGCCTGCGACCCAGCTCAACGCCATCACGCTGGCGCAGGCGTCGGTTCCTGCGCCGTCGCCATCCATGGGGCCACCGTCGCCCGTCGTGCAGCCCACGCCCATGCCAGCCGTCGCGCCATCACCGCCGCAGCCCGATCCGCAGGCGACCCGGACTTTGGCCGACATCATCCGCGCGATCGACGTGCCGGAAACCGAACGGCAGTCGAGCGTCGCCGCCGTCGATCTGGCCGAGATCGAGAAGATCCAGGCCGCGCGCCGGGCCGAGCGTCTGGCCGCTGCCGACAAGGTGAAGAAGGCCGCCGCTGCCAAGGCCAAGGCGGAGGCTGACGCCAAGGCGAAGAAGGAAGCCGAGGAAAAGAAGCGCCTGGCCGACAATCCCGCGCGCAGCTGGCTCCAGATTGCTACGGGCGCGAGCAAGAGTGCGCTGGGCTTCACCCTCAAGACGATGCGCAAGAAATATGATGCGCTGGCCCCGCAAAGCGCCTGGGTCGCCAGCTGGGGACGGACCAACCGGCTGGTCGTTGGTCCCTTCGCCAGCTTCACCCGCGCCAAAACGCTTGAAACCAAGCTTAAGGGCGAGGGCGCGGACGTTTTTGCCTGGCAAAGCGATGCGGGAGAGGTAGTCGAAAGGCTGGGCGGCGAGTAGAGGGGCGTCTCATGACGATCCTTGCTTCCTATGCCTGCCACCCGGACGCCAGCCGGGGTCGCCTCCACCCCGAAGAAGGGGGCGAGGTGCGCGGTCCGCGTGACATGTTCCAGCGCGACCGTGATCGCATCATCCACTCGATCGCGTTCCGGCGGCTTCGCCACAAGACGCAGGTGTTTGTGTCGCCCGATGGCGATCATTTCCGCGTCCGCCTGACCCATAGTCTGGAAGTCGCGCAGATTGGCCGCACCACCGCGCGGACGCTGGGGCTGAACGAGGATCTGACCGAGGCGTTGTGCCTGGCCCATGATATCGGCCATCCGCCGTTCGGCCATGCGGGGGAGGATGCGCTGGAGGCGGCGATGGAGGCGCATGGCGGCTTTGATCACAACGCCCATACGCTGCGCACGCTGATGCTGCTGGAAAGCCCCTATCCGCGCTTTGCGGGACTGAACCTCAGCTGGGAAATGCTGGAGGGGCTGGCCAAGCATAATGGGCCGATCGCCAATCCCGGCTGGGCGATGCGCGAACTGGACGCGCTGTTGCCGCTGGACCTGACCAGCCATGCCTCGCTGGAGGCGCAGCTGGCGGCGATTTCGGACGACATCGCTTATGACAATCATGACATTGACGATGGGCTGCGCGCCGGGCTGCTGACGCTTGACCAGTTGCTGGAGGTGCCGTTCGTGGCGCGCTGCTGGGAGAGGGTGCGGGCGCGTTATCCCGATGTTGCGCAGGACCGGCTGCTGCGCGAACTTGTGCGCGAACAGATTGGCGTAATGGCCAATGACCTGATCGCATCGACCCGCGCCAATATTGCGGAGTCGGGGGTGGAGACGGTGGAGGATGTCCGCGCGCTGGGCCGCACGCTGGTCGCCTTCTCGCCGGAACTGGCGGCGGAAGAACGCGACCTCAAGCGCTTCATGTATGCCAGCCTCTATCATCATCCCGAACAATTGGCCGCTGCCGACCGGGCGCGAGTGATCGTCACCGACCTGTTCGCTGCCTATCAGGCTGATCCCGCGCTGATGCCGGACGAATGGCGCGACGAGTGCGTCAGGCAAGAACCCGACCGCAGCCGGCATATCGCGGACTTCATCGCCGGGATGACCGACCGCTATGCCGAAAAGCGCCATGCGGAGATATTTGGGTAAGGTAAAATCTACCCTGCGCGCAGGGTTGTGACATATGGGTTCTGTATTTTTATAACGTCATGCTGAACTTGTTTAGCTGCGCTGGCCTGCGGCTCAGCATCCATCGCGCCCCAAGAGCCTCCGCTCGTGACGAGAAATGGACCCTGAAACAAGTTCAGGGTGACGATGAAGGAGAGCATGGTTTTATATGCGATAGCCCTGCCCTTCCAAGGGAGGATGTGCATAGGCAATTGACGCGCCGGTGCGTTTGACGCAATGCACAACATGTCTCCGGCGCTGAGGATTCGGTGCCGGGCACGATGCGGGAGAGCATGGGCGGTCTTTCAGGCCAGGCCCGTCGCCGAAGGAGCAACCGCCCCGGAATCTCTCAGGCCAAAGGACCGCATCGCGCGCAGACACTCTGGAAAGCGGACGGGGGAAACCTGTCCCACCGAAGGGGTAAGCCGTTTCCTGGCTTCAGGACGGTCAAAGCTCTCAGGTTCCCGTGACAGAGGGGGTGACGAACAAGGCGGTCCTTTGCGGGCCGGGCTGATCGTCGCTGTGCCCTCTTACGGAAAGGCCGTCTTATGACCGCCAATGACACTATCGCCACGCTGGAAGACGCCCTGCCGCTGGAGGCCTTGCCGCTCGACGCCTGGCATCGCGCGCGTGGCGCGCGGATGGTCGGTTTTGCCGGTTATCATATGCCGATCCAATATGACGGCATCATGGCCGAACATGGCTGGACCCGCGAACATGCGGGCCTGTTCGACGTCAGCCATATGGGGCAGTTGACCTTCTCCGGCGAGGGCGTGGACGAGGCGCTGGAACTGTTGTTGCCCAGCGACATCAGGGGATTGAAGCCCGGTCGCCAGCGCTATTCGATGCTGCTGGATCGCGATGGCGGCATACTCGACGACCTGATGGTGTCCCGTCCCGCGGACGGCGCGTTCGATGATGCGGCGATCTATATGGTCGTCAACGGCGCGACCAAATATGACGATATTGGCTGGATGATCGAGCATCTGCCCGACGACGTCGTGATGAACCATATGGCCGATCAGGCGCTGCTGGCGTTGCAGGGACCGGAAGCGGGCGAGGCTATGGCCGCGCTGGTGCCTGGGACCGCTGAGTTGATCTTCATGCAGTGCGGTGCGTTCGAGTGGAACGGGGTGCCGCTGTGGATCAGCCGGTCGGGCTATACCGGTGAGGACGGGTTTGAAATCAGCCTGCCAGCGGACGCCGCCGTCGCTTTTGCTGACGCCTTGTGCGCGCTGCCGCAGGTCAAGCCGATCGGCCTTGGCGCGCGCGATTCCTTGCGGCTGGAGGCGGGCTTGCCGCTTTATGGCCATGACCTGACGCCCGCGGTCAGCACGATTGGTGCGGATCTGGGCTTTGCGATCCAGAAGCGCCGTCGCGAGGAAGGCGGCTTTATCGGCCATGGCCGGGTGATGAAGGAACTGGCCGATGGTCCGGGCGCAAAGCGGGTGGGCCTGACGATCGAAGGGCGCCTGCCAGCGCGTGAGGGCGCGCAGATTTATGTCGGCGATGTGCAGGTGGGCGATGTCACCTCCGGCGGGTTCGCGCCCAGTGTTGGTGCGCCGATCGCCATGGGTTGGGTCAGCCTGCCCCATAGCGCCATCGGCACCGCGCTGGAGATTGAGGTGCGCGGCAAGCGTATCGCCGCTGTGGTTGCGCCCATGCCGTTCGTGCCGCACCGTTATCGCCGCAAGGCCTGAGTTTTTCGAGGGGAGTATATCCATGAGCCGTTATTTCACCGACGAACATGAATGGATCGACGTCGAGGGCGAGATCGCCACGGTCGGCATCACCGATTATGCGCAGGAGCAGCTGGGCGACATCGTGTTCGTCGAACTGCCCGCTGAAGGCACGACGTTCGACAAGGGCGACGACGCCGCCGTGGTCGAATCGGTCAAGGCCGCATCCGACGTCTATGCGCCGATTTCGGGTGAAGTGATCGAGGCCAATGGCGCGCTGGAGGATGAACCCGCGCTGGTCAACAGCGATGCCGAGGAAGATGGCTGGTTCTTCAAGCTGCGCATGACCGACCCGTCCGAGCTGGAAGGGTTGATGACCGAAGCGGCCTACAAGAAGTTTGTGGCCGCGCTTTAATCTTTCGTTCCCCTCCCGCTTGCGGGAGGGGTTAGGGGAGGGCGTGTCGCGCCATCCCCGTCACATGCCCTCCCCTAACCCCTCCCGCAAGCGGGAGGGGAGATAATGGGGCGAGGGGGGAGTATTGACATGCGCTACCTACCCCTGACCGACACTGACCGGCAGCAGATGCTGTCCGTCATCGGTGCAGCCTCGATCGACGATCTGTTCGTTGACGTGCCAGCCGAAGCGCGGCTGTCCGCCAAGATCGCCGGGCTTCCCGACCATGCCAGCGAACTGGCGGTCGAGCGCCATATGGGCAAGCTGGCGCGGCAAAATCTGTCGGCGGGGGAAGCGCCCTTCTTTCTGGGCGCGGGGGCGTACAGGCATCATGTCCCGGCCAGCGTCGATCATCTGATCCAGCGCGGCGAGTTTCTGACCGCCTACACCCCCTATCAGCCGGAAATCGCGCAGGGGACATTGCAGGTCTTGTTCGAGTTCCAGACGCAGGTGGCGCGCCTGCTGGGCTGCGACGTGGCGAACGCATCCATGTATGACGGATCGACGGCCTGCTGGGAAGCGATCGGCATGGCGCGGCGGATCACCAAGCGGAGCAAGGCGATATTGTCGTCGGGCCTGCACCCCCATTATGTGTCGGTCGCCAACACCATGGCGAAATTCACCGGCGACCAGTTGCTCCATGACGCGCCGACGCTGAGCGCCGCGACCGATATCGAGGCGCTGATCGCGGGCATCGACAAGGACACAAGCTGCGTCGTCGTCCAATATCCCGACATTTTGGGGCGCATTGCCGACCTGACCCCGTTGGCAGAAGCGGCCCATGCGGCAGGCGCGCTGTTGGTGGCGGTGGTCACCGAGCCGGTGGCGCTGGGCGCGCTGGTGCCGCCGGGCGAGATGGGCGCGGACATTGTGGTGGGCGAAGGCCAGTCGATCGGCGTTGGCCTCCAGTTCGGCGGGCCGTATCTTGGCCTGTTCGCGTGCAAGCAGAAATATGTCCGCCAGATGCCGGGCCGCCTGTGCGGCGAGACGGTGGACGCGGCGGGCAAGCGCGGTTTCGTGCTGACCCTCTCCACCCGCGAACAGCATATCCGCCGCGAAAAGGCGACGTCGAATATCTGCACCAATTCAGGGCTTTGTGCGCTGGCGTTCAGCATCCACATGACCCTGTTGGGGGAAAAGGGGCTGCGCGAACTGGCGGCGCTCAATCATGGGTTGGCGGTGCAGGCTGCCGATCGATTGGCGCAGGTGCCGGGGGTGACGCTGCTGAACGACAGCTTCTTCAACGAGTTCACACTGGTCCTGACCAAGGACGCGCGTGAGGTCGTGCGCAGCCTGGCCGACAAGGGCGTGCTGGCGGGCGTGTCGCTGGGTCGCCTGTTCCCGCAACACATGTCCGTGGGCAACGGTCTGGTCGTCGCGGTGACCGAGACGGTCATAGCGGAGGATATCGAAACGCTGGCCAAGGCGCTGGAGGAGGAACTGGCATGAGCTTCTTTCTTTCTCCGTTCGGGCTGAGCCTGTCGAAGCCCTCGCCTGAGCGTAGCGAAGGCACCTCACTGCGTTCGGCGATGCCCTTCGACTTCGCTCAGGGCGAACGGCTTATTTGTGGGAAGGATTTCTAAGATGACCATGCTCAAGGAAGGCCGCCCCACCGCCCCCGTCCCCGTCAAGGACGCGCATATGGCCCCCGCGACCGTTACCGGCAACCGCGCGCTGATGCTGGAAGAGGCGCTGATCTTCGAGATTGGATCGACCGACACGACCGGCGTCGATTTCGCGCCCGCGCCCAAGGTGGCCAGCCGTCTTGGCGGGCTGGAGCGGCGGGCGATCGGCCTGCCGGGCCTGTCGGAACAGGAAACGGTGCGCCATTATACGCGCCTCAGCCGTCAGAATTACGCCATCGACCTGGGCCTGTTTCCGCTCGGCAGTTGCACGATGAAGCATAATCCGCGCCTCAACGAAAAGGTCGCGCGGATGCCCGGTTTTGCCGATCTCCACCCGCTCAGCCCGCAATCGACGGTGCAGGGCGCGCTGGCGGTGATCCATGAGCTGGCGGAATGGCTGGTGACGCTTACGGGCATGCATTCGGTCGCCATGTCGCCCAAGGCTGGGGCGCATGGGGAATTGTGCGGCCTGCTGGCGATCCGCGCGGCGCTGGAAGCGCGGGGCGACGCGCGCAGCGTCGTGCTGGTGCCCGAAAGCGCGCATGGCACCAATCCCGCCACGGCGGCTTTCTGCGGTTACAAGGTCGAGGATATTCCCGCGACGCCCGAAGGCCGGGTCGATCTGGCGGCGCTGACGGCGCGGCTGGGGCCGGATGTGGCGGCGGTGATGATCACCAATCCCAATACCTGCGGCCTGTTCGAGCGCGACCTCAAGACGATTTCCGACGCGGTTCATGCGGCGGGCGCGTTCGTCTATTGCGATGGGGCGAATTTCAACGCCATTGTCGGCCGGGTCCGCCCCGGCGATCTGGGCGTCGACGCGATGCACATCAACCTGCACAAGACCTTCTCCACCCCCCATGGCGGCGGCGGTCCCGGCTCCGGCCCGGTCGTGTTGTCGGAGGCGCTGGCACCCTATGCGCCGCTACCCTTCGTGGAGAAGCAGGGCGACACATTCGTCCTGATCGAGGAGGAATCGGCGCAGGATCATCATGCCGGGACGTTCGGCCGCATGGTCGCCTTCCATGGCCAGATGGGCATGTTCACCCGTGCTTTGGCCTATATCATGAGCCATGGCGCTGACGGGCTGCGGCAGGTGGCGGAGGATGCGGTCCTCAATGCCAACTATATCTTGCGCAGCCTGGACGATGTGCTGGACGCGCCGTTCGGTGGCAGCGGCCCTTGTATGCATGAGGCTTTGTTCAGCGATAAGGGGCTGGCCGAGGGCTTCACGACGCTCGATATCGCCAAAGGGCTGATCGACGAGGGTTTCCACCCGATGACCATGTATTTCCCCCTGGTCGTCCATGGTGCGATGCTGGTCGAACCGACCGAGACCGAGAGCAAGGCCGCGCTCGACCAGTTCATCATGGCGCTGCGCAGCCTGGCGCAACGGGCCAAGGCAGGGGACGAGGCCTTGAAGGGCGCGCCCTATCATGCGCCGCGCCGTCGCCTGGATGAAACGCTGGCGGCGCGCAAGCCGGTGCTGACCTGGGAAGCGCCGGCGCTGGCGCAGGCGGCGGAATGACGCTCTGGGTTCCGGGCGAAGCGGGCGGCGAGGCGCAGAAACGCCACGCCCCCGCGACGCTGCGGAACCGGGACGCCATTCTTTTGATCCTGCGCGACATTTTGCCGCCTGCTGGCTTGGTGCTGGAAGTGGCGAGTGGTAGCGGCGAACATGCGATCCACTTCGCCGCCGCGCTGCCTGCGCTTGAGTGGCAACCGAGCGATCCCGATCCGGCGGCGCTGGCATCCATTGCGGCGTGGCAGGCGGAGGCGGGGTTGGCGAACCTGCGCGCGCCGATCCAGCTCGACGCGGCGGGTGACTGGCCGGTGGACCGGGTTGATGCGATATTGTGCATCAACATGGTGCATATCAGTCCGTGGGACGCGACACTGGGGTTGATGCAGGGGGCAGGGCGGGCATTGCCGCCCGGCGGTCTGCTCTATCTCTATGGTCCCTATATCCGCGACGATGTGGAGACCGCGTCCAGCAATCTGGCGTTCGACGCCTCGCTCAAGGCGCGCGACCCGCGCTGGGGCGTGCGGCGGCTGGAGGATGTCGTGGCGGCGGCGGAGGCGCAGGGTTTGCGCTTTGACCGGCTGGTCGAAATGGCGGCGAATAATCTGTCGGTGATTTTCCGGCGAGAGACCTGCTGAAATCCGTTCGCGCTGAGCCTGTCGAAGCGCTTTATACCAAATCACGTTGATTGTGACTCCTCTCCCCTCCCCGGCGGGGAGGGTTGATTGGAGTCACGTGCCTCCAATCAAGGGGAGGGGGAGCGAGGCGAAGCCGCGCGTCCACGCTGGCGGCGGTGCACCCCCACCCAACCTCCCCCTCAAGGGGGAGGGGATGGAGTAGGTCACTTTCAACGCATCTTGGTATTACTATCCAGCGAGCAAGAACGGGCCTTCGACAAGTTCAGGCCGAACGGATAAGGGGAGCGCAATGTCCAGCCAACTCCTTCCCCTCGTAACCGCCGAATTGCTCCAGCCCGCCGATCCGCGCGCGGCGGCGATGGCCGGGGCGCTGGCGGCGCGCTATCCGTCGGCGGCGCGGGCGGTGCTATTCTATGGCTCGTGCTTGCGGGAGGCCAATCTCGACGGGTTGATGCTCGATTTCTATCTGATCGTGTCGGACTATCGCGCCGCCTATGGCAAAAGCTGGCTGGCGCGGGCCAATGCGCTGATCCCGCCCAATGTGTTTCCGTTTGAAGATAATGGCTTGATCGCCAAATATGCGGTGTTGTCCGAAGCGGACTTTGCCCGGCTGTGCAGTCCCGCGGCGGACAATGTGTCGGTGTGGGCGCGCTTTGCCCAGCCTTCGCGGCTGTTATGGGTGGCGGATGAGGATGCGCGGGAACGCGCCATTGCCGCCGTGGCACAGGCCGCGCCGACTTTGCTGGCGCTGGCGCGACCGATGGCGGAAGGGCAGGATGCGCTATCCTTGTGGAAGCAAGGCTTCACCCTGACTTACGGCGCCGAGTTGCGGGCCGAGCGCAAGGGGCGGTCGCTCTCGATCGTGGATGCTGACCCGGATCGCTATCGCCGTTTCGGTGAGGCGGCGCTGGCGGACGGCCTGCCGCCGTCGCCCGAACAGGCTGCCCGGCGCTGGCATCAGCTCCAGCGGCGCGGCAAGTGGCTGTCGGTGGTGCGGCTGGCCAAGGCGAGCTTCACCTATGCGGGCGGGATCGACTATCTGGCGTGGAAGATCAACCGCCATGCCGGGACCGCGATCGTCATCAAGCCCTGGCAGCGGCGCTGGCCGCTGCTGGGCGCGCTCACTCTGCTGCCGCGACTGTTCCGCTCTGGGTCGATCCGTTGAGCGCGGTCGACAGCGCATTGGCCAGCGCCATCAGCGTATAGGGTTTGCGCAGCACTTCATGGCCGACAAAATCGGCGCTGGCGGTCGCGTCCCCGGCATAGCCGGTCACGAACAGCACCGGCAGATGGCGATATTGGGCGGGCAGCGCGCGGATCATTTCCGGGCCGGTGAGGTCGGGCATCAGCACGTCGCTCATGATCAGGCCAATGTCGCCGTTGTTGGCCAGCAGCTTGGCGGCCTTCGACGGATGATCGCAGGCGATGGGCAGGTGCCCCAGCTCCGCCAGCGCCGCCATCGTCTGGTTCAGCACGCGCGGATCATCCTCCACCACCAGGATGCGGGTGGGGGGATGCAGTGTCGCGGCGTGCATCGGTGATGCCGCATCGACCGCATCGGTGGCGGCGCTGCCCATGCGGCGGGGCAGGTAGATATGGACGCTGGTGCCTTTGTCGGGTTCGGATTCGATGCGGATTTCGCCCTCGCACTGGCGCACGAAACCGAAGATCTGGCTGAGGCCAAGGCCGGTGCCCTTGCCGACTGGTTTGGTTGTGAAGAAGGGTTCGAACACGCGGGCCAGTACCTCCGCGCTCATGCCGCAGCCATCGTCGGCGACGGTCAGCACGACATAATCGCCCGCGACGCAATCGCCCACTTCGCCTGCCGCCAGCACCGCCTGGCCCGTGCCGATGGTCAGCCGCCCGCGCCCGTCCATCGCGTCGCGCGCATTGACGCACAGGTTCAGGATGGCGTTTTCCATCTGATGCTGGTCGACGAAGATGCGCCAGCCCTGTGCCTTGGGGGCAAGCGCGACGATAATCTGGTCGCCGATGGTGCGGTCGATCAGTTCGGCCATGCCCGACACCAGCGCATCGGGATCGACCGCGCTGGGCAGCAGAGGTTCGGACCGGGCAAAGGCCAGCAGGCGGCGGGTGAGGGCGGAGGCGCGATTGGCCCCCTCCATCGCATTGTCGAGATGGCGGGATGCTTCTGCCGGCTTCAAGCGGATATTGCGCTTGGCCAGTTCCAGCCCGCCGACAACAACGGCCAGCATATTGTTGAAATCATGGGCGATGCCGCCGGTCAACTGACCCACAGCGTCCATCTTGTGCATCTGGCGCAGATTTTCCTCCGCCGCCGCGCGCTCGATCGATTCCTGTTTCAGCCGCTCATAGGCGTCGGTCAGTTCCGCCGTCCGCGTGCGCACCGCCAGATCCAGCCGGTCGGCGCGCTCCGCCTCCGCCTCCGCCAGCCGCCGCGCGTTGCGGCGGTCGCTATAGGCGACATGGGCGAACCAGGCGGCGAACAGGACGCATACCAGCATCGCCAGCCCCAGCAGGCGCGATGTCTGCCCCATCCATTCGGTGCGATCCCCCGCCAGCGTCACCGCCAGGCTGCGTTCGCGCAGGCGCAGATTTTCCGCCTGGATCACCCGGTCGAGCAAAGCGGTGATGCGTTTGAGGTCGCGCGAGGTGCCTGCCTCATGAAAGCGGCCCAGCGCGGCCATCTTCTGGTCATAGGTGGTGCGCAGACCGATTTCGTTCAGCGTCTTGCCGCGCGCCATATAGGCATGGTGCAATGCCTCGACATTGCCGCGCTGCCAGCCGGTGCCGCGCGTCGCATAGCCCAGCGCCTTCAATTGCGCGCCGGCGGTGCGCCACTGATCCTGAAACAGGCGACCCGTGTCCGGGTTCAGGCCAATGACATAGCGGGCCAGCGTCACTTCGGCGCGCGCGGTCTGCGCCTCGAACGCGCGGGCCAGCGCGATAATCTCGAAGCTGCGCTGCTGTTCGGCCAGCGCCTGCGCATGATCGCGCGAGGCATTGCTGGCGCTGTAGAGCAAAGCGCCCAGCGACCCGACCAGCAGGATACCGAGCAGGAACGGCAACAGGCGCCGTATCGCCATGCGCCAGCCCCTTTCCTGATCGTCCATAATATCGCTGTCCGCCATCACTCGTCACACTAGCCGAATAAGGATAGCAGCGAAACGATCGCGATCAATGGCACCGGTCAGGCGATTGCGCCCGTTGCCTTGCCCGCGACCTTGAACATGCCGATAATCTGTTCGACCTGTTCGTCGCTATGGTCCGCGCAAAGCGAACAGCGCAGCAGGAAGGTGCCAGCCGGGGTTGCGGGCGGGCGGGCCATGTTGACGTAGAGGCCGAGTTCCAGCAGCGTCTGCCAGATCGCGACGGCTTGGGCCTGATCGGTCAGGATCACCGCGATGATCGCCGATTGCGGCGTCTTGGTCCCCAGCGTGAAGCCGAGGTCGGTCAGCCCCTTGTGCAGCCGCTTGCTGTTCTTCCACAGATGGGCGCGCTTTTCGCCGGCGTGCATCAGCTTGCGGATGCTGGTCGCGGCGGTCGCGACCACGCTGGGCGGCAGTGACGCGGTGAACACATAGGGGCGGCAGACCAGCCGCATGATTTCGAACTTGGGATGGTTGGAGACGCAGAAGCCGCCGACCGTACCGACCGATTTGGAGAAGGTGCCGACGACGAAATCCACGTCCTTTTCGACACCCTGTTCCTCATAGACGCCGCGGCCATTGGGGCCGAAAAAGCCCATGCCATGGGCTTCATCGACCAGGATCATGCAGTTTTGATGCTTGCGCACCGCTGCCACCATGTCCGGCAGGGGGGCGATGTCGCCCAGCATCGAATAGACGCCTTCCAGCACGACCAGCTTGAGCGCGTCGGCGGGCAGGCGACCGAGGCGCTTGTCCAGATCTTCAACGCTATTGTGGCGGAAGCGGACGATTTCCGCGTCGCCCAGGAAGCAGCCATCATAGATGGACGCATGGCTGTCGGCGTCCAGCACGACATAATCGCCGCGCCCGGCCAGCGTCGAAATCACGCCCAGATTGGCCTGATAACCGGTCGAAAAGACCATGGCCGATGACGTGCCGTAAAATTCCTTGAGGGCATCCTCGACTTCGCGATGGCCCTGATAGGTGCCGTTGAGGACGCGGCTGCCAGTGGTGCCAGCACCAAATTCGTCCAGCGCCTTCTTGCCCGCTGCGACCACATCGGGGTCGAAGGTCATGCCCATATAATTATAGGTGCCAAGCAGGATGGTTTCCTTGCCCTTGATGATCGCGCGGGTTGGCGAGAGCACCTGATCCATCACGATCGAGAAAGGATCGCGCACGCCGGTGTCCAGCAGCGCCTGGCGCTCGGCGATCAGGGGATCGAATTTGGAGAGCAGGTCGCGGGTGTCGGCGGCGATGGCGGTGTCGGTCATAATATCCATGGTCCTAAAGCCGTTCGGGCTGAGCGAAGTCGAAGCCCTGTGCCGAGCGGAGCCGAGGCCTCATGCTTCGCCTTCGCTCAGCAGCGCCCTTCGACTTCGCTCAGGGCGAACGGACGTTGTTCCTATTTACGCGGCCTTCAGCTTTGCGACGGCATCCACCAGCTGGCCGATCGTCTCGATCTCCGCCTGCATGTTCATGGTGATCAGGATATCGAATTCATCCTCGATCGCAGCGACGAAATCCATCACGGTCAGGCTGTCCCATTCCAGATCGCCGGCAAAGGTGGTGGTTTCGGTCAGCGCGACGCCCTTTTTATTGAAAGGGGCGACCTGCGCGGTGACGCTGTCGAAAATTTCGGTGCGATCCGTCATCTTTTGCTTCTGTCTTTCCGTAAAGCACGGCTTTTGCCGCCTCGGCCTGCCCTATGGCAAGGGAATAAGGCGGCAATCGGGCAGCATCGCGCCCGAATTTGCGCGGTGCTTTTGCGCCTTTACCGGAAATTGTCGGCGTAGGCCTGCAATTTCAGCGTCTTGGGCGGGGTCGCGATGACGGTGTAGGCCACGCCCTGCTTTTGCGCATAGGCGATGGCCGCTTCTTGCGACGGGAAGTTGAGTTTGAGCTGCTGCTGCGTGTCGCCAGAGCCAGCCCAGCCGGTCAGCGGATCGGCCTGCTTGGCTTCGGCGGGCGCATATTCCAGCACCCATTTATGGGTCAGCGCCTTGCCCGATTGCAGGGCGTTCTTCTGGATCTGGTAAATGCGCGCGCTCATCGCGAAAGACTCCGGTAAATCGTGATGCTGCGTTGCACCAGCGTCCGGCGTGAAGTCAAGAGCGGCTGCGGGCATCGGCGCGCTTGGTGCGCAATGTGGGCGGCGCGGCGGTCGGATCGTCGGGCCAGGGATGGCGGGGATAGCGACCGCGCATTTCCTTGGCGACGTCGCGCCAGTTGCCCGCCCAAAAGCCGGGCAGGTCGCGGGTCGTCTGGATCGGGCGGCCAGCGGGCGAGGTGAGTGACAGGACGAGCGGGATGCGCGCGCTGCCAACGGTCGGATGCTCGGCCAGGCCGTAGAGCGCCTGCACCCGCAATTCGACGCGCGGGCCGCCATCGGCCATATAGTCGATCGCGTGGCTACTGCCTGCCGGGGATCGAAAATCGGGCGGGGCGAGCCGATCCACCTGCTGCTTGCCATCCCAGCCGATCAGCCCGTCCAGTACGCCCGACAATTGCGACCGGTCGATGTCCGACAGGCGGCGCTTGCCAGCTAGCAGGGGTGGCAGCCATTCGTCGAGGCTGGCGATCAGCGCCGCGTCCGACAGTGCCTCGACCCCGGCGAAATCGGCGCGCATTCGCAGCGATTGCGCGGCCTCCGACCAGGGGAGGAGATCAAGGCCGCCCTGCCGCACGCCGTCCAGCAATGCTGCAACCACTGCCGCCGGATCGGGCCGGTCGTCGGAGCCGGACGACAGGCGCACCGCGCCCAGCCGCCGTTCCCGCAGCGCCTCTATCCCGCCATTGGCCGGGCGGAAGCGGACGGTGCGGCTGGTCATGATCCGGTCGGGGAATAGCGCCAGCACATCCGCCTCGCTGATCGGCGCGGCGGAGAGGATGCGCGCGCCCGCGGCGCTGCCCTGCACCTCGCCCACCGCCAGCCATTCCTCACGGGCTAATGGGGAGAGGGGATCGAGGCGGAAGCCGCGCCCGCCCACACTCGCCCAGTCCGCGCCATCGGCGGAGCGGCGTTTGGATACGCGGTCGGGGAAGGCGAGGGCGAGGCAGAGGCCGGTCGCTTCCGTCGCGCTGACTGTCCCCCTCCCGCTTGCGGGAGGGGCTAGGGGAGGGCGTGTCGCTAGATTAGCTGTTACAGACCCTCCCCCGACCCCTCCCGCAAGCGGGAGGGGAGCAAGATGGTTGGGCGTCGCCACCAGTCTCGCCCACCGTTTCGCCAGCGCGCGGCCTGCGTCGGCGCGCTTGCCGCTTTCGCGGCGCCAGCGTTGCAGGCGCAGGGTGAGGTCGGTGTCCTGGCCGCCAATGCCGCGCTCGCCAAGCAGCACGGCGATCTCGGCGGCGGTCTGCGCCAGACCCATCTCGCCCGCGCGCACCAGCATATGGGCGATGCGCGGGCTGAGCGGCAGTTTCGCCAGCGCCTTGCCATGCGGGGTGATCCGTCCGTCGCTGTCGAGTGCTTCCAATGCGGTCAGCCGCGTCCGCGCTTCGGCGATGGCTGCAGCGGGCGGCGGGTCGAGCCAGCGCAGCGTCGCCGGATCGCTAACCCCCCACAAAGCGCAGTCAAGCAGCAGGCTGGAGAGGTCGCTTTCCAACATCTCCGGTGGATCGAAGGGCGGCATTCCCGCGCTGGCGGCGGCTTCCCACAGGCGATAGGCGACGCCGGGGCGCTGGCGCGCGGCGCGGCCCGCGCGCTGGGTCGCCGACGCCTGACTGGCGCGTTCGGTGACCAGCCGCGTGACGCCTGCCGCCCGGTCATAACGGGGTCGCCGCGCCAGTCCGCTATCGACGACGATGCGAACGCCGTCGATGGTCAGGCTGGTTTCGGCGATGCTGGTCGCCAATATGACCTTGCGCGCGCCCGACCGGGATGGCCGGATCGCGGCGCGCTGGGCTGCCGGATCGAGCGATCCGTGGAGCAGATGGACATCATAGGGACCGCCCTCGATCCGTTCTGCCGTCCGCTCGATTTCGCGCACGCCGGGCAGGAAGGCCAGCAGGTCGCCTTGCGTTTCCTCGCTGATGGCGCGGCGGATGGCGGCGGCCATTTCATCCTCGATTCTGCGTTCGGCATTGCGGCCGATATGGCGCAGGTCGAGCGGCTGGATGCGGCCTTCGCTTTCGATCACCGGGGCGTCGCCAAGCAACGCAGCGAAGCGTGCGCCGTCCAGCGTCGCCGACATCGGTATGATGCGCAGGTCCGGGCGCAGTGCCTCCTGCGCGTCGAGCGCGAGGGCGAGGCCAAAATCGCTGTCCAGGCTGCGCTCATGCACTTCGTCGAACAGCACCGCCGATACGCCTGCCAGTTCCGGGTCGTCCTGAATCCGCCGCACGAATATGCCCTCGGTCAGGACCAGAAGCCGGGTGCGCGCGGACGACTTGCTGTCCATCCGCGTGGCATAGCCGACCGTGCCGCCGGGCTGTTCGCCCAGCATTTCGGCGATCCGCTCGGCAGCGGCGCGGGCGGCGAGGCGGCGGGGGGAGAGCAGCAGGACCTGACCGCTGCACCATGGTTCGTCCAGCAGGGCGGGCGCGACCGCCGTTGTCTTGCCCGCCCCCGGCGGCGCGACCAGCACGGCGTTGCTGCCGGTGCGCAGCGCGGCGAGCAGGTCGGGCAGGACGGCATGGATGGGCAGGGCGGTCATCGCCGTTCCATCGGGCCAATTCGCGCTGCGGGCAAGATCAACCGAAGAGATATTGGTGGATCGGATTTTTGGGATCGATCAGCATCTTGGCGGTCAGCGCCAGCGACATGATGATCAGCAGCGGCTTGATCAAGCGTGAGCCGAACCGCATCGCGAGGTGCGAGCCGACCTGTCCGCCGATGACGCTGCCGATGGCCATGGTGAGACCTGCGATCCACAGCACATGGCCGCCCGCGACCATGGTGAGCAGGCCCGCGACATTGCTGGCGAAATTGGCGGCCTTGGTCTGGGCGGTGGCGCGCAGGATGGACAGGCCGCCGAGCGCCAGGAAGATGGTGGTGTAGAAAGCGCCAGCGCCGGGACCGAAAAAGCCGTCGTAGAAGCCGATGACGCCGATCAGGCCGCTCAGTGCGCCGATGCCGACGCGGGCGTGCCGGTCAGCCTCGCCCAGCTTGGGCGAGAAGGTGAAATAGGCGGCAATGGTGATGAGCAGGGCAGGCATCAGTCCGGCCAGGATCGACGGATCGACCCGCTGGAGCAGCCAGGCGCCACCGACCGACCCGATGAAGGCAGCGATCACTGGGGCTTTGTAAGTCTTAAGGTCCATATGGCCGCGCCGGGCATAGGCGAGGCAGGCGCCGAATGTGCCGAAGCAGCTTTGCAACTTGTTGGTCGCAACCGCCTGCACCGGCGGAATGCCTGCGGCCATCAGCGCGGGCAGGGTGATCAGGCCGCCACCGCCCGCCATCGCGTCGATGCACCCGGCCATGAGGGCGGCGGCCAGCAGGAAAGCGAGGGTTTCGGGGGTCAGGATCATGGATAATTATCCGTTCAGCCCCAGACGTGATCCGGGGGAAGTCGATGCGCTTTACCGAGCGAAGTGAGGTGCCTCGCTCCGCTCGGCATGGCCCTTCGACTTCGCTCAGGGCGAACGGGATTAGAAACGAACGAGAATTGGCTGATCCTCAATAAGCGCGGATCGTTGCAAATTCGACCGCTTCGGTCAGCGCGGCCTTGGCCTTGCCATTGTCGAACATGCCGAGCGCGTCGATCGCGCGCTGGCCGTAGTGGCGGGCGCGGGCCAGCGTGTCGGCGATGGCCCCGGTGCGGCGCAGCAGGGCGGTGGCGTGGGCCAGATCATCGTCGCCAATCTTGTGGCCGGCAATCGCCGCCTTCCAGAAGGCGCGATCCTCGTCGCTGCCACGGGCGTAGGCGAGGATGACGGGCAGCGTCACCTTGCCATCGCGGAAATCGTCGCCCGCATCCTTGCCCATGGTCGCGCCGTCCGATTCATAATCGATCGCGTCGTCGATCAGCTGGAAGGCGATGCCGAGGTTGCGGCCATAGACGTCGAGCGCCTGTTCCTCCCGCTCGTCGCGGTCGGCGACCACGGCGGAGATGCGGCAGGCGGCGGCGAAGAGTGCAGCGGTCTTGGCCCCGATAATGTCGAGATACTGGTCCTCGCTGGTGTCGATCTTGCGCTGGGCAGTCAGCTGGTTGACCTCGCCCTCCGCAATCACGGCAGAGGCATTGGCCAGGATTTTGAGGACTTTGAGCGACTCAGCCTCGACCATCAGCTCGAACGAGCGGGAGAAGAGGAAATCGCCGACCAGCACGCTGGCACTGTTGCCCCAGATGATGTTGGCGGTCTTGCGGCCCCGGCGCAGGCCCGATCCGTCCACGACATCGTCATGCAGCAGCGTGGCGGTGTGGATGAATTCGACCGCGGCGGCCAGCTTGTAATGGCGCGATCCGGCATAGCCGACCAGATCGGCGCAGGCCAAAGTCAGCATCGGCCGCAGCCTCTTGCCGCCGCCCGCGATCAGATGGCCGGCCAGTTCGGGGATCAGCGGAATGCGCGACTGCATCCGGTCCAGAATCACGGCATTGACCTGGTTCATGCCGTCGGCGACCAGGTTCATGATGGGGGCCAGCGACGGCGCGCTTTTGGCGCGGCCGATGGGATGGACGTTACCGGGGGCGGGTGCTGTCATGACCTGCGTCCCTTGGCGGGGCAAAATGCAGATGGCAAGCGGGAATAGCTTGCCTGAAAGGCCATATGGCGCAAAAAGCGCGCCGACTGAGCGGAGGACGGACGTGACCGACACATTGCAGCGCTATCGCGAGAGCATCGACAATATCGACGCGGCGCTGGTGTTCATGCTGGCCGAACGGTTCAAGGTGACGCAGGCGGTGGGCGAATATAAGGCGACCCATGCGCTGCCCCCCGCCGATCCGGGGCGGGAGGAGCGGCAGGTCGCCCGGTTGCGCCAGCTGGCGCTGGACGCCAATCTGGACCCGGATTTCACCGAGAAATTCCTGCGCTTCATCATCGACGAAGTGATCCGCCACCATGAAAGGCTGCGGGAGGGCTGATCACGCCGGTTCGGTCAGGTCCGCTTTTTTCGCGGGGGCCGATCGACCGAGCAATACGCCGCCCAGCGCCAGCGCGAAGCCGATCAGCTGCACCGGGCCGAGCCGTTCGCCAAAGAGCAGCCAGGCCTCGATCGCGGCGAGTGGGGGGACGAGCAGCAGCAGCATCGACATGGCGGTTGGTCCCTGATGCCTCACCAGCCAAACCAGCAGGCTGAGGCCCGCGGCTGACAGGCCAAGGACCGACCAGCCGAGCGCCGCCCAGAGCAGAGGATCATTGTCCCAGCGCCATTCGCCGACGATCAGCGTGGCGATGATGGCGACCAGTGCGCCGCCGATATTCTGGACGCCGCCGGATACCAGGATCGGATCGTCCGCCAGTCCGCCGCGCTGGATCAGCGTGCCGCCGGTCATGGCGATGATCGCGACGATGCCCGCTATGGCCAGCCCAACGGTGATGGAGCCGGTGCCGGTGCGGGCGATGGCGGGCTGCAGGACGCAGGCGACGCCGATGATCGCGATGGCCAGCCCCGCCCAGGTGCGGCGCGGCAGCCGGTCGCCGAGCAGGGCGACGCTGGCGACCGCGACCATCAACGGCTGGAGCGATCCGAGCAGCGACATGACGCCTGCGGGCATCCCCCGGCTGACCGCCCACCAGCTGACCGTCAGATAGACGCCATGCAGCATCGCGCCTGCGGCCAGATGCAGGCCGAGGCGGCGACCAGTGGGGAAGGACTGCCGCGCGTACAGCGCCGCACCGCAGAGCAGCAGCGCGACCAGCGTCATGCGGATCGCCAGCACCAGTTCCGGCGCGCCATGCGGCACCACCGCGCGGGCGACGATGAAGCCGGTGGACCAGATCAGGACGAACAGGGCGGAGGCGGCAAAAGCAAGCATGGTCGCGGCTTTGGCGCAGGCGCAACGCGATGTCGAGTGGCGGAAGGGATAGGGAGGGGCCTCGGCAAAGGGCAATTCTCTTTATCCGTTCGGGCTGAGCCTGTCGAAGCCCCGTCTTTCCTTGCGAGAAGAAGTACGGCCCTTCGACAGGCTCAGGGCGAACGGTGTTGGGGGTTTCAGTGGAAGCGTGTCACTCCCGCCCCGCCCGTATCGCAGCCCCGCCAGCGAAGGGCGTGATCGCGACCAGCAGGAGCGAGGCGGCGGCGAGGAATTTGAGGGCGGCGCCGCTGCCATCGCCCAGCGTGCCAGCGCCAAAGATCAGCAGCGGCACCGCCAGCGGCAGGGCCAGCAGCCCCGCCAGCGCGCCGCTCGATCGCAGGCCCGCGGTCAGCGTCGCGACCAGCAGGCCGAGTGCGGCCAGCGCCGGGGTTCCCACCAGCAGGCCCGCCTCCAGCATCGCTATCGTGCCGCCATCCAGCTTGAGCAAGGCGGCGGCGGGCAAAGTGGCGAGCATGAGTGGCGGGCCAAAGCCCAGCCAATGGGCAATCAGCCGGGCCAGCACGACCATTTCATCGCTTATGCCGCGCAGCGCGATCTGGTCCAGCACGCCCGCGTCCCGATCCGGCGCGATCAGCCGGTCGACCGGCAACAGGCTGGCGAGCAGCGCGGCGATCCACAGCATCCCGCCACCGGTGCGGCGCAGTAGCGTCAGGTCCGGCCCGACCGCAAAGGGATAGAGGCTGGCGACCAGCAGCAGGAAGGCGACCGGCAACCACAGGCCCGACGACCGCCAGGCAGCCGCCAGATCGCGTGAGGCGAGCAGCCAGAGCATCCTCATGCGTCCCACTCCCCCGGATAGAGAAGATGGGGCGGGTCGGGCAGATGGTCGGTCAGCGAGAGGATGACCGGCGCGCCGAGCGGGAGCGGCTGGTGCGAGGCGGTGACGACGATGCCGCCGCCTGCCAGATGCTTTGCAACCGCCGTGCCGAGCAAGTCGAGCGAGGCGGTGTCGAGGCCGTTGCCCGGCTCGTCCAACAGCCAGACCGGCGCGCCGCTGGCGATCACCCGCGCCAGCATCGCCCGTTTGCGCTGCCCGGTCGAGAGTATCCGCACCGGCACATCGGCCAGCGGAGCGAGCGCCATGGCGTCCAGCGCTGCGGCGACCGCGCCGTTCGCACTGTCGTCCAGCCGCGCCCAGAAATCGAGTGCGCGCGCCAGCGGCAATTCGCTGTCGAGCGCCAGCCGCTCATCGGCGAGCGCGACCGCGCCGTGGCGCATGACCGTGCCGGAAAAGGCGGGGAGCAGTCCGGCGCATAGCCGCAGCAGGCTGGACTTGCCGACGCCATTGGGGCCGGTCAAGAGGGCGCTGGCACCCGCATTCAGTGACAGGCTGACGCCGCGAAACAGCATCCGGCCGCCGCGCAGGCAGGCGACATCGGACAGATGCAGCCCCGCCCCGTTCATGGCGCGACCATATCCTCCAGCACATGCATGTCGAGGTCGGACAGGCCGAAATGATGGCCGATTTCATGGACGACGACATGGGTGATCAGTGCGTCCAGCGGCACTCCGGTTTCGACCCATTCGTCAAGCAGCGGGCGGCGGAACAGGTGGACGGTGGGCGGCGCATCCCCGGTCTGCGCCTCCTGCCCGACGGGGCGACCGGTGTAGAGGCCAGTCAGGCCGAACGGGTCGTCAATCTCCATCTCTTTCAGGACTTGCGCGTCGGCAAATTCCTCCACGAACAGGACGACATTGTGGAGATGGTCGGTGAAAGGGGCGGGCAGGCGGCTGAGCGCTTCGAGCGCCAGCGCCTCAATATCCTGCGCGGTGGGAGCTAAGCGGGGCGGTTGACCGTTGTGCGACATGGCTGCCACATAGGCGAAACTATTTTCAGAGGATAGGGACATGATCGAGAAGCTGAGCGATGAGGCGCGCGCGCTGGCGCTGGCTAACCTGCCCGAATGGACGGTCGTGGCCGACCCGGACGGCATATCGCGCCGCTTCACCTTCCCCGATTTCGTCGCGGCGTTCGGCTTCATGACGCGGGTGGCGATAGTGGCGGAGAAAGCGGACCATCATCCCGAATGGAGCAATGTCTATAACCGGGTGGACATGGTTCTGACCACCCATGATGCGGGCGGCCTGTCGCAGCGCGACATTGATCTGGCGCATCAGGTGGAGGGGTTGTTGTAATAGCTGCACCGTTCGGGCTGAGCGAAGTCGAAGCCTTCCGCTGAGCGAAGCGAAGCTGCTTCGCCTGCGGCTCAGCAGAGCCCTTCGACTTCGCTCAGGGCGAACGGGTGAGGGGAGTCCCTACTCCTCCGCCCGCCCCTCGATCCGGTCCTCATAGCTGTGCAGCGCGGCGGTGACGGCGGGGTCGGTGGCGTAGCGGCGGCGGAGCATGGCCAGGGTCGCGTCGGAGCCGTGGCACAGTTCGGCGACATTTTCCTCGATATAGGCGCGGCGTTCCGCGTCATAGGGTTCTTCGCCCCGGAAATGGTCGCAACTGTCGCGCGCGACCATGAACTGGGTCACTTCGCGCGGGAAAGGGTCTGCGCTGGCGGCGACGTCGGACGGGGGCAGGTCGAGCGAGTTCCAGGGCGCGGGCTGGGCGCGGACGGTGACGACGGGACCAGCTTTGGGCGGCGGCGGGCTGACCACCGGTGCGGGCTGCGGCTCGACGGGCGCGGGGGTAGCGACCATGGCGGCGGGCTTGGCGGGGCTGGGGTCGGCTTGGGTAACCTGCGGCGACGAGTCACCGCAGCCCGCGACGAGCGCCAGCATCATGCCTATCGGAACCAGCCTTAACCGCCTGCTCACCCGATTTCCTCCCGCAAACTGGCGATCAGGTCCGCGACATGGGGCAGTCGCGACTCTTCTTCGTCCAGGATCGCCAGAAAAGCCGCCCGCCTATAGTCGCGCAGCGCGTCGGGGGAAAGGCGGCTTGCGGCGGGCATGGCCGAAATCACGATGTCCAGCAGTCGCTCGACCCCGTGCAGGCGACCCCACAAATAATCATTCTCCCGATAGACCCTGCTAAAGAAAGCCCCGAAATTATTGAATTCTATGCCTTTGAGCGTAGCCGCTGCGCCGCCGGGCCGGATCGCGGAGCAATCTTCGGGCGAAATCCGGTCGACCTTCACTGGATCATATTCATCCATAGTGTCACCCTGAAGCAACGGTAGGGTGGCGATGTCGTAGAAGGGAAAGCCCAGATAGGCGAGCAGCATGGAGCGGCGACCGGCCTTGGGAAGCGCAGCGAAGGCTTCGGCCAGGATCAGGTCCGCGTTTTCGTCCCGCGCCCGCAGGTCACGGTCCTGCGCCACCGCCTCCAGCGCGGCGGCGGCGTCGCCCGGCACGTTGCGCGCGGCGGCCAGCATGGCGGCCCCGTGAAAATCGCTTTCCTCGCACGCGGCATAGAGGGCCAGCGCGCGGTAGATCGCGTCATGCATCGCCAGCACGGCTTCATCCTCCGCCGCGCCGTCGCTTTCCAGCGTGTCGGCCAGATGCCGCGCCAGAAAGCGCAGACGGCGGATGCGGAAGGCCAGATCGTGGGTGCGGAAGAAGGTGACGGGCGCGGAGCCTGACCCGCCGCTCTCGTTCAGCTGATCCGCGCCATCCTTGCGCACCTGCGCCCAGATCGCCGTGCGGTAGGTTTCGCGCAGCATCCGGCTGTCCTCCCCCGACAGGCGGAACAAGAGGGTCGCGAGCGATTCCACGATCCCCGACAGTTTCAGATGACCATAGGCCGGGAAGGCAAAACCCGCCGAACTGGCCGCGCGCTGCTGCGCCTTGGCGCGCCAGGCCGACAGGCGGGCAGGGGTCGGGCGGTCGAGGAACAGCATCCCGCCGATGGCCCCCTCCACCTCCGCCTCGATACCGGGGCGCAGCGCGTTCAGGATGCGGCGCATCCGGCGGATCCGCGCGGAGTGGCGGTCGATCGCCTCCAGATTGTCGCGGATCGGCTGTTCGCGTGGAATGTCGCTCAAAGCGCCGAAGATGGTGCGGAAGAAGCCGGGCAGCGGTGCATCTTCGCCGGTCGGCACGGCGACCTGATCGCCATGGCGGTTCAACTGGATGGTGCGGTGGCCGGGCTTGGGGTCGATATAGACGAAGCGCCGGTCGACCTCCCGCCGCGACGGCCGGTTGCGCAGCGCGCCGATCGCCTGGGCAAAGGGCGCGTTGGCCAGCACCGATCCGTCAATCAGCACGGCGTCCTCCGCCGTGCCGCGCGCCCAGTGGCGGGGCAGGGCGCGGGCCAGGAAGGCGTCGCGCGTCGGCCAGTTGCGATGGCGACGCTTCAACACCCTGTCCAGTTCGCGCACGGTGAAGGGCGGGAAGGCGCCGGGGAAGCTGGCGGTGGCGCGCGCGGCGAACACCAGTTCGGCGGTATCGGCGAAATCGCGCGTCCCCCCATCCTGACCCCGGCCCCGCGCCCGGAAGCCGATCGACAGGCGATGCTCAGTCTCGATCACCTGGGGCGGGCTGTTGAGCGTCAGGCTTTGCGGATGGCCTTCAAAATCAGTGACGGTGACGAACAGGTCGAGCGGATGGCCGTCGGGCAGCAGCACGGGGCCGCGTTCGCTGGCGGCCATCGCGTCGAAGGCGTCGAGGATCAGGGTGGTGAAAATCTCCCCGCCAAAGGGCGGCTCGAACCAGCGCGATCGGATGAAGCGGGAGAGTTTCATCCGCACTTCCTCGCGCGTATCTGGCGCGACCGTCCGTTCCACCGCGTCGCCCGGTCGCCGCGCCGCCATCCAGACGAGCGGCGTCGCCCAGAATTTGGTCAGCGCGCGGGCGGGGCGGGCGTCGGGATCGAGCAGGCTGTCGACATCGGCATTGTCGAGCCACAGGTCGGTCAACGGTTCGAGCGACTGGCCGGTCTCGATCGCCTGCGCCAGGAAAATGCCGTTGATCCCGCCTGCGCTGGCCCCGGCGATGATGTCGGGCAGCACGCGCAGCCGCACCCCGCTGGCGGTTTCCATGTCTGCCAGCAGCTTGTGATAGATGGCCTCGCTGCCCGTGGTCGGCGGCACCCCATCATGGAAGGCGCGGCTGGCGCGCGCCAATCGCCACACCTCCTTGGTGATGCCATGCATGTAGATCGCCAGGCTGATGCCGCCATAGCAGACCAGACCGAGCCTGAGTTCCCTCTCCTTCATGGCGCGAACGTCGCAGAGCGCGGGCGGCTTGTCGAGAGGCTGTCAGGCGCGGAAATCGGCCCAGATCGGCAGATGGTCCGACGCCTTGCGCGACGATGCGCTGTCATGGACGCCGCAGTCGGTCAGCGTCAGGCGGGCGCAGTGCATGATCCGGTCGAGCCGGGCCACCGGGCGGCGCGCATGGAAGCTGCGGCCGCATGGCGCGAAACTATAATGATGGGCAAAGTCAGCGAGGCAGCCGCGATTGGCGCTCCATTCATTGAGGTCGCCCATCAGCACGGTCGGCATAGCCGCGCCCTGCGCCGCCGCATGGATCACCGCTGCGGCCTGCCGCCGTCGCCACAGGCCCGACAGGTCGAGATGCATCCCGAATATGCGCAGCGACAGGCCACCCAGCGTCACTTCCGCCATGGTCGCGCCGCGCGGCTCCAGATAGGGCAGGTGCAGCACATCGCTGAGGTCAATCTGCGCGGCCTTTCGCACCAGCAGCGCATTGCCGTGCCAGCCCATCGAATCGATCTGCACATTGAGCGGCACCGGCTTGTAATCGCTCAGCCGTTCCATCAGCGCGGGCGGGATGGCGGCTGATCGGACGCCGAAGCGCCGGTCTGCCTCCTGCAGGGCGATGATGTCCGCATCCACCTCGCCCAGCACCTCCAGCACCCGTTCGGGCATCCGCCGCCGGTCGGTGCCTATGGCCTTGCGGATATTGTAACTGGCAACGCGGATTTTTTTCATTGCGGCCTTAATGCCTGAGCGAAACGGATGTTTCCAGTGTATCGCGGGATGTTCTTGCAATGTTCACGCATGGTCGGCATATCTTCGCCATGGCCAAGGCAAAGCGCAAATATGTCTGTCAGCAATGCGGCACCGTGGCGGCACGGTGGCAGGGGCAGTGCGAGGATTGCGGCGAGTGGAACAGCATTGTCGAGGAGGCGCCGGAAACGGCCTTTTCCGCGCGGCATGATCTGCACGCTGGCGGGCGGGCGATCACGCTCATTGGCCTGGACAGCAAGATCGAGCTGCCGCCGCGCACCAGCACCGGCATTGCCGAGTTCGACCGGGCGCTGGGCGGCGGGATCGTGGCGGGATCGGCGACGCTGATCGGCGGCGATCCGGGCATCGGCAAATCGACATTGCTGTTGCAGGCAGCGGCACGGGTCGCGGCGCGCGGGCTGTCGGTCGTCTATATCAGCGGCGAGGAAGCGACCGATCAGGTGCGGTTGCGCGCGCAGCGGCTGGGGCTGGGCAGTGCGCCGGTCATGCTGGCGAGCGCCACGTCGGTGCGCGACATTTTGACGACGCTGGGGGAGGGGGAGCCGCCCGCCTTGCTCATCATCGATTCGATCCAGACGATGCATAGCGACCTGATCGAAGGGGCGCCCGGCACCGTCAGTCAGGTGCGCGCCTCGTCACAGGAGTTGATCCGCTTCGCCAAGCAGCGCAACACCGCGCTGGTGCTGGTCGGCCATGTCACCAAGGATGGCAGCATCGCAGGTCCCCGCGTGCTGGAGCATATGGTCGACACGGTGCTGGCGTTCGAGGGGGAGCGCAGCCATCAATATCGCATCCTGCGCGCGATCAAGAACCGCTTTGGCGGCACCGACGAGATTGGCGTGTTCGCGATGGTGGCGGAAGGGCTGGAGGAAGTCTCCAACCCGTCCGCCTTGTTCCTGACCCATCGCGACGAAAGTGTGACCGGCGCGACGGTGTTTCCGGCGCTGGAAGGGACGCGACCCGTGCTGGTCGAGATACAGGCGCTGGTCGTGCGCCTGTCGAGCGGGGCGACGCCGCGCCGGGCGGTGGTGGGCTGGGACAGCGGGCGGCTGGCGATGGTGCTGGCGGTGCTGGAATCGCGCTGTGGCCTCAGTTTTTCGACCTGCGAAGTCTATCTGAACGTCGCGGGCGGCTATCGCCTGTCGGACCCGGCGGCGGATCTGGCGGTCGCGGCGGCTTTGGTGTCGGCCCTGTCGGAAAAGCCGGTCCCTGCCGATGTCGTGCTGTTCGGCGAAATTGCGCTGTCGAGCGAAATCCGGCCCGTCGCCCATGCGCCGCTGCGACTGCGCGAATCGGCCAAGCTGGGGTTCAACCGCGCCTTCATCCCGGCTGCCGCCGCCGATGGGGTGAAGGGGATTGCGGTCAATGGTTTCCGCACGCTGGCCCAACTGGTTGACCAGATGCTGGGCAGGGGATAGCCACGCTGGCGATGAACGCCGTCGATATTCTCGTCCTGCTCGCCATTGGCGGTTGCGCCGTGCTGGGTCTGCTGCGCGGTTTCGTGCTGGAAACGCTTTCGCTGATGGCCTGGGTGCTGGCGATCTTTGCCATTCGCCTGTTCCATGCGTCGGCGACCGATTTGCTGAGCGCCTTTGTCGGCACGAAGAGCGGGGCGGCGGTGCTGGCGCTGGTGCTGGTGTTTGGCGTGACCTTTGCAGCGGGCAAGCTGGTCGCCCACGCCATCGGCCGTCGCACGCGTCAGTCGGTGCTGGGTCCGGTCGACCGGGTACTGGGCGGCGGCTTCGGCGCGGTCAAGGGACTGATCGGCGCAACCCTGATCTTCCTCGCCTTCAGCCTGGTTTATGACACCATGTATGGCAGCGGCGCGCGCCGTCCCGACTGGCTGTCCGACGCGCGGACCTTCCCGCTGCTCAATGCCAGCGGACAGGCGATCAGCGAATTTCTGGCGGAACAGCGGGCGAAGAAGCCTGTGGCGGCGGAGTAGCTCAAGCCCATTGTGATGGGTGTTGTGCTGCCACGGTCATCAGGCCATCGCCCTATTTGCGCCGGTAGCGGAAATACCAGACTTCATGGCCTTTTTGCCGGGCCTTGGCTTCGTAGCGGGTCTGGGGCCAGCCGCCGGGGCGGGTGAGGAAGTCGGCGGGGTCGCTGGCCAGCCAGTCGAAATCGGGATGGCCGTTCATCACCATCAGCGCCCAGCGCAGATAGATGGGATGGTCGGTGCCGAAGCGAAATTCGCCGCCGGGCTTGAGCTTGCGCGCGATCATCGCGACCGGGCCGGGGTTCATCATCCGCCGCTTGGCATGGCGCGCCTTGGGCCAGGGGTCGGGGTGGAGCAGATAGACGAAGCTCAAGCTGCCGTCGGGGAGGCGGCTCAATACTTCGAGCGCATTGCCCATATGGAGGCGGATATTGCCGAGTGCGCCTTCGCGGATATGGCCGAGCGCGGTGACGACACCGTTGAGGAACGGCTCACAGCCGATAAAGCCATGGTCGGGCAGCATGTCGGCGCGATAGGCAAGATGCTCGCCGCCGCCAAAGCCGATCTCGAAATGGAGCGGGCGGTCGTATCCGAAGAGCGAGGCGGCGGTGACTTCGCCCTCTTCCGGCACGGAGATGGCGGGGAGGAGGGTGTCGACCAGTTCCTGCTGCCCCTGCCGCAGCTTGTGGCCCGATTGGCGGCCATAGAGGCGGTTGAGCGTCGTGGGATCGCCGGATTTATGCGCTGTCATGGGGTGCGCGGATAGCGGGACGCGGGAGTGGGGGCAAGGGGGAGCTTGGCCCCGCTATTCAGGAAGGCGCGTTCTTCTCCCCTCCCTTTCAGGGAGGGGAGAAGAGGAGCGATGCGTTGATCGGTCATGTGCCAGAGCGGGCGTCGCTGGCCCACCCCGCTGCGACTAAATTCCCCCGGCAAAGGGCCGGGGTCATTAAGTCTCGCTGCCCCTCCCGTTTACGGGAGGGGAGACAAAAGGGTGGCGCGGAAACATTTGTTTCTGCGCCCCTTTTGATTGGCTTAGGCCAGTGCGGCCTTCAGCGCGTCCACCAGGTCGGTCTTTTCCCAGGGGAAGAAATCGCCTTCGGGGGTGCGGCCGAAATGGCCGTAGGCGGCGGTTTTCTGGTAGATGGGCTTGTTGAGGCCGAGATGGGTGCGGATGCCCTTGGGCGTCAGGCGCACCAGCGTGGGCAGGACCGCTTCGATCGCCGAGGCTTCGACAGTGCCGGTGCCGTGCAGATCGACATAGAGGGAGAGCGGCTCGGCGACGCCGATGGCGTAGCTCAATTGGATCGTGCAGCGGCGGGCGAGGCCGGCGGCGACGATATTCTTGGCAAGGTAGCGGGTGATATAGGCGGCCGAGCGGTCGACCTTGGTCGGGTCTTTGCCGCTGAACGCGCCGCCGCCATGGGGGGCCGCGCCGCCATAAGTGTCGACGATGATCTTGCGGCCGGTCAGGCCTGCGTCGCCATCTGGGCCACCGATTTCGAACAGGCCGGTCGGGTTGACGTAGATGCTCTCGTCGCCGGGCAGCCAGCCCTGTGGCAGGACGTCGGCCATCACGCCCTTGACATAGTCGCGCAGCTTGGCGCGGCTGTCGTCATTGTCCATGCCTGCGGCGTGCTGGGTCGAGACGACCAGAGCGGTGGCGCGGACCGGCTTTTCATTGACATATTCCAGCGTCACCTGGCTCTTGGCGTCGGGTTCGAGGAAATCGACGACCTTGCCATGGCGATCGGCGGCCATGCGCTCCAGTATCTTGTGACTGTAATAGAGGGTGGCGGGCATCAGGTCAGGGGTTTCGTCCGAGGCATAGCCGAACATGATACCCTGATCGCCGGCACCTTCATCCTTGTTGCCGCTTTCATCGACGCCCTGCGCGATGTGGGCGGACTGGCCGTGGAGGTTGTTTTCAAAGCGGAAGGTTTCCCAGTGGAAGCCGTCCTGCTCATAACCGATGCGCTTGACCGTGGCGCGCACGGCGGCTTCGATCTCTTCCTTGGCACCCGGTGCCCATGCGCCGTCCTCATAGACGCCCTTGCAGCGGATTTCGCCGGCCAGGACGACGAGCTGGGTCGTGGTCAGGGTTTCGCAGGCGATGCGGGCTTCGGGGTCTTTGGACAGGAAGAGATCGACGATGGCGTCGGAAATCTGGTCTGCAACCTTGTCGGGATGGCCTTCGGACACGGATTCCGAGGTGAAGAGGAATTGGTTACGCATGGGACTCCCGTAAACGGCTGAACCGGAAAACGATATAAAGAATAGTTTATATGGCTATTAGCTTCTGGCGCGGCGCAAGGCAAGGGCCAGTCCGGCGAGCAATGCCATGACGGCGAAGGACGCCCAGTTGCCGAGCCGCGCGAACAGGGTGGGGGGCAGCGCCGAGGGCAGACCGGAATCAAGGAAACCGGCGCGGTTGAGGCCCAGCGCATGGACGACATGGCCGCGCGCGTCGATGATGGCGGAGACGCCGGTGGGGGTGGAGCGGATGACGGGGATGCCCTCCTCCAGCGCGCGCAGGCGGGCTTGGGCGAGATGCTGGACCGGTCCCCAACTGCCGAACCAGGCGTCGTTGGAGGGGTTGAAGAGGAAGGCGGGGCGGTTGGCGCGGTCGATCACCTGGCCGGAGAAGATGATTTCATAGCAAATTTGCACCCCCATTTTGAGGTCGGGGCGACCGAGCGTGGCGGGCAGGGGCAGGCTTTGCGGGCCGGGGCCGGGCCAGAAATCGGCGTCGCCCGGCACCAGGCGGGAAAGGCCGAGGGGCGTGAGGATGTTCCGCATCGGCAGATATTCGCCATAGGGGACGAGATGCGCCTTGCTGTAGCGGCCGAGCAATTGGGCGTCGGGGGTGACGATCCACACGCTGTTGTTCGCGCCCGCCAGCTTTTGCGTGATGAAGCCGTCCTGTTCGACCGGCTTGAAATAGACCTTGTCCGCGCCGGTCATCAGCAGGTCGCCGGGACCAAGCAGGCTGGCGAGGCGGGCGCGCCAGCCCGGTTCCATGTCGAGATAGGCGGGGATGGCGGCTTCGGGCCAGAAGACAAGGCGCGGGGCGGGGCGGGGCTGGCCGGACAGGGCGGCGAGCTTGCGGAAATTGGCGACTTCGTTTTCGACTGAATATTTCTGGTCCTGGCCGATATTGGGCTGGACGATGCGGACGCGCGGCGCGCCGGGCGGGGTCGGCGGGGCGGGCGCGAGATGGCCCCAGAGCGCGAGGAGGGCGAGTGGCGCGGCGAGGGCGGCGGCGGGGCGGTAGTGGCGCTGGAGAGCGAGGAGGAGCGCGCCTGCCGCGAGGATGGTGAGCGCACCAAGGCCATAAGTGCCGATGAGGGTGGCGGCGATGGCGATGCCGGTCGGGAGCAAGGTGACGCCAAGCGGGTTCCAGGCGAAGCCGGTGAAGAGGGTGGCGCGGCAATATTCCGTTGCCAGCCAGAGGGCGGCGAAGAGGAGGAGGGATGTTGGGGTTGCGTGTTCCCGCGAAGGCGGGAACCCAGACGAGAGGGCGGGACTGGGTTCCCGCCTTCGCGGGAACACTGGGTGATGGGTGATCCACCATGTCCCCAGCGTTGCGAGGCCCGGATAGATGCCGAGATAGAGGGACAGCAGCGCCACGGCGGGGTAGCCCAGCCAATGGGGCATCGAGTCCTGAAAGGTGAAGGCGTGGGCGATCCAGTTGAGGCCCAGGGTGAAATGGGCGACGCCGAAGAGCCAGCCGCGCGTGAAGGCGGCGCGGCGGTCGGGGGCGTGCTGGACGAGGTGGATGAGCAGCGCCAGGCTGGCGAGGGTGACGGGCCAGAGGTTTAAGGGCGCGAAACCGGTGGCGCTGAGCAGGCCCGCCAGCAGCGCGGCGAGGCGGGGCCAGGACCTGACATGCCGGGCGATCAGGCTTTGCATCGCGGGGATTAGCGGACCGTGGCCATGGTGGCGGCGCTGCAACTGTCGCTCTTGCCGGGGCCGCCGGTCAGCATCGAGGCGGCGATGAAGCCGCCGACGATAAGGACAAGGAACAGGCCGGACAGGAGGGCGAGATATTTTTCGATGAACGCCTTGATCGGGCGGCCAAATTTCCAGAACAGGAAGCCTACAGCCATGAACTGAAAGGCGCGGGACAGGATACTGGCCCAGATGAAGGTGAAGAGCGGCAGGCCGATGAAACCTGCGGTGATCGTGATGAGCTTGAACGGGATCGGCGTTGCGCCCTTGATCAGGATGATTTCCGCCCCGAACTCGCGCAGATAGCAGGCCGCGACCGGGAATTTGGCAGCCAGGCCAAGCGCGGCGAGCAGTTGCTGGCCCACGGTTTCATAAAGGAAATAGCCGATCGCATAACCGAGCAGCCCGCCCAGCACCGAGGCGAGGGTGCAGATGACGCCGAAGCGCAGCGCGCGTTCCGGGCGGGCGAGGCACATGAGGCCGAGCAGCGGGTGCGGCGGGATGGGGAAGAAGCTGGATTCCATGAAGCTGAAGGCGAACAGCCAGCGTTCGGCGTGGCGGTGGGCGGCTTTCGCCAGCATCCATTGGTAAAGGCGTGTCAGCATCGGGCGGGGGTCAGGCCGACTTTCCGGTGATGCCGGGCTGCAAATGATGCCTTTTTCCGCTTCCGGTGCTCACGTGCTGGCAGCACGCTGCGCTCCGGTTCTCAAAAAACATCATTTTCGCCTCGGCCTGACCGGAAATTCGACCTGACCCCTAGCCGAGATGAAGGCCGGTCGCCAGCGCCTTTTGCCGGTCGGGCGATAGGTGAAGGCGCGGGCTGCGCTTGATTGGTTGGTGCGAGTGGGGGTAGGACCGTCCGACAAAGGAGAAACAGATGCAGGGCATGGGTGAGGGCGGTTGCCCGTTTGAATTCAATACCGATCCGGCGACGTTCAAGGTCGGCGATTCGGTCAGCTATCGCGTGACCGGCAGCCTGGAGGGGTTTCCCTTCGCGGGCGTGCTGCTGGAGGTGCATGACGATCATGTCGTGCTGACCAGCAATGTGGACGACAAGGCCAGCCGGATGCGCGCGACGCGGGAGAGCAGGCCCGTGGTGCAGGAAGCGGATGTGTGCTGAGGAAGTGCCTGTTTGAAGGCGATTATGTAGGGTGCAAGGCCGATCCTCCCCTTTAAGGGGAGGTGGATGGCCGCAGGCCAGACGGAGGGGTGTCATGCTATCGATAGGGTGACACCCCTCCACCACACCCTTCGGGTGCGGTCCCCCTCCCCTTTTAGGGGAGGATTTTGGTGCCTCATTTGCGGGACATGATCGCACGCTTTGACGCGACGGCGTTGACGCGGCGGCGGCGTCTGGGCATGAGCCATCATCAGTCCTGTTCGGTCGGCGCGTTTGACATTTTCTACCATTTCCTGGGCCAGATTGCGGCAACGCGCGGGCGGCATGGCGTTTGCGCTGGTGCTGAACGCTATCCTGCTGCTTGCGCTGTTCACGCTGGCCCCCAAGCCTGAACCCAAGCGGGTCGATGACCGGATGCCGGTGACGTTCGATGTCGAGACCGGGCAGAAGGCGGAGACCGAGCAAAAGCGCGCGCCCAAGGCGGAGCGGCGCGAGAAGGAGGATGCGGCGGCGCCCAAACAGGCCGAGGCGGTGGTGCGGCCACCCGTGCCGGTCGCCAAGCCCGCCGAGCAGCCGCCATCGCCTTTCCCCTTCCTGACGCTCAACCGCGAGCAGATGGCCTCAGCCGATATCGGCCAGATGCCCAGGGCGGCGCAGGGGGCAAATGCCGCTGGGCAGGGCAATAGTGCGGCGGTGGCGGGGCCGGGCGAGGGGCCGGGGGGCGTGCAATTGTTCAATGCCGAATGGTATCGGCGACCCACCAATGCCGAGCTTTCCCCCTTCCTGCCTGCCAATGCGCCGCCCAATGGGTGGGGCATGGTCGCGTGCAAGACGGTCGATCATTATCATGTCGATAATTGCCAGACGCTGGGGGAATCGCCGCTTGGGTCCGGCTTTGCCCGCGCGGTGCGGCTGGCGGCGTGGCAGTTTCTGGTGCTGCCGCCGCGCGAGAATGGCAAGGTTCTGGTCGGCAGCTGGGTGCGGATACGGATCGACTATACGCGCACGATGGTGAGTGCGGGGGCTGGCGCGGGCGGCGAGTGAGGTTGCTGGTGCGTGCGGCTATCCTTATCGGAGGACAGCCGCGCGGGCATTTTATGCGCCGAACATCATCTGTTCTGCACGCGGGTGGTGACCATTTCCAGTCCCTTGGACGGGGCTGCGGCTACAGGCGGCGTGACCGTCACTTTGGCCTTTGCGGCGGTGATTTGCTGGTCCGTGATCGCGTTGTCCAGCTTGAGCTGTTCCAGCACGGATTTCACCTCCCTCAATTCCTTTTCCGCCGCGGTTTCCGTTGGCGCGGCAGATGGGGTGTCGCTTGTCGTCGATTCGACCTCTCCAGCCTCAATGGCTTCACTGACCAGTTGCAGGATATGGCCGGGCGAACAGACCGCCTGATTGTTGAGCAGGTGGGTAACGGACTGGGAATATGTGAGTTTCGCGTCGGCGGTCTTTGACGCTTCCATCGCATTGTCGGCGAGCGCCTTGAGAATCAGCAGGCGCACCGAGTTTACATTTTCGGCCCCGAACAGGTAGCGTTGCTCATAGATGCGAAAACCGGCCGATGCGGCGCTGGTGCCGAGCGACAGGGCGGTCAGTGCGTCGTTGCTGGTGTCGTCGCCCTTGCCGATCAGTGCGACTGCCCCGGTCAGCAAGGCGGTGATCGGGGCGAAAGTATCGCGCCATACATTCACGCGGCGCTGATTGTCGGCCTTGGACAGGATATAGATGTTGCAGCGCGCCTGAATGAGGGCGAAGCCGGCGTCCATGAAGGCGCGCTGCTTGACGGGATCATTGGTTTTGAGGGCAATGGTCGCGCCGCTGGTAAATGGACTGGCTTCGGCTGCGGCAAGTTTGAACTGATACAGAAGTCCGTCGCCCATAGGGCTGACGCCATTTGCATCGATGACTTCTTTGGTGACGCCGCGATCCGAAATGAAAGTGGGCCGTCCATCATTGGCGCAACCGGATAATATGGAAATTGTTGCGACCAGACCAATAGTCTTGAACGACATATGCATGATTCCTGCCCTCCCAGAAGCTGCATCATTACTTGCACGTAACGGAACGGCAAACGGCATTTGCGCCAAAGTTGCTCCGTTGTGGCAGGAGGTTTCCGTCTTTCCATCGGCAAAGTACAAATCGGGGATTGATGGCAGAAGGGCACATAAAATAGTTGCATTTTGAGACTTGGTCGCCATCCTGCCGCGCTGACAGGTAGGGGGAGATTGCATGATCATCCATGGTGCGCGGCCGTCGCCTTTCGTGCGCAAGGTTATCGTTTTTGCGGCGGAAAAGGGGATTGATGTCGAGGTGCAGTCGGCCGGGTTCGGGCGCGGGGCGGAGGGCTATCTGAAGGGATCGCCCTTCGGCAAGATTCCGGTGCTGGAGGATGGCGATTTCCTGCTGTGCGATTCGACCGCGATCATAACCTATATGGATGCGCTGTGGCCGGGCAGCGAGATGATTCCGGCAGAGCCGCGGGCGCGAGCGCGGACGATATGGTATGAGGAATTTGGCGATACCGTCGTGCAGCCGGTGGGCCAGAAGATATTTTTCAACCGCGTGGTGGCGAAGGCGCTGAAGGCGCCGCAGGATCTGGCGGCAGCGGACAGGGCGGAGGCGGAGGAAATGCCCCGCCTTTACGACTATCTGGAGGGGGTTTTGCCCGACAGCGGCTGGCTGGTCGAGGATCGTTTCACGCTGGCCGATCTGGCGGCGGCCTGCCCGATCATCAATGTGACCTATTGTTCGGACGGGCTGGATGCGGGGCGCTGGCCCAGGGTGGCGGCGTGGATCGGAGCAGTGAAGGCGCGGCCCAGCGTGGCGGATGCGCTGGCGCTGGAGGCACCGATCGTGGCGGGAATGATGGCCAAAAAATAACCTATATGGAACATTTGTCTTGACAGCGTCACGCTGTTCTGGCAGAGATAGGCACAGTGGAAAAATGTGAGTCGCCAAGGCGCGACGCAGCGGGGGCTGATCCGGGCGGGTCGGCCCTTTTTGCGTTGGGCTGTGGCGCGCGGGCGGGGGACACAGGCATGGCGGACGGGGTGGAGGCGCAGGGGCGCGACCTGGAACCGATGCGCCGAAGGCGCGCGGGCGAGGATCAGGTGCAGATGCGTGCGCCGCGCAAGGACGGCTGGACCAGGGATCAGGAGCGGCTGTTTTTGCAGACGCTGGCGACGACCTGCAACACCAGCGAGGCAGCGCGGGTGGCCGGGGTCAGCCGGACCAGCGCCTATGACCGCAGGCAGCGCAACCGCCGCTTTGCCGCCGACTGGGAGCGGGCGATGGATATCGGCTATGCCGAGATAGAGGCGATGCTGATGCGCGAGGCCTTGTTCGGCAGCGAGAGCGAGGAGATTGTGCTGGACGGCGAGGGCGCGGTGAAGAGCCGCAAGGTCAGGCGCGGGCATGACCTGAAATTGGCGCTGCAACTGCTGACCCGGCATCGCGACCGGGTGCTGGCCTATCGTGCGAGCGCGGCGGCGGGGAAGGAGCGGCCCGACAGCCCGGCGGTGGTGCGGCGGGTGCGGCGTGCGCGGGATGAAGTGGAGCGGATGCGGGCGGCGACGGGGACGTGAGGCGCGCGCTCAGGCCGTGCGTTCGGGCGCGATCATCGCACCGATCGTGTCGAGCAGGGCGAGGCGCTGCTTCTTGAGATCCTCCAGCCGGGCGTCCGATGCGGCGCTAAGCCCCTCTATGATCCGGCTGATTTCGCTGACCAGATCATGATAGCGATCGGCAAGATTGCGGAAATGCGCGTCGGTGAGTTTGAGATGGTGCAGCCGGTCGGTGGCGTGCGGAAACAGGCTGTGGAGATCATGGCCATGTTCGCTCATTCTGTCGTCTCCATAAGGAGGATGGGTATGAGCGGATTATGCGGCGGGGTGACGCTGTGGTCTCTAGGTAGTTGTCCGGGGGCTGGCCGCTGAAACTATCTTCGCCGGACAAAAGTAAAGCGGGCGTTTGCACGATCGCAACGCCCGAAGTCACGAGTGGCCGATCAGTCCGGCCTGCGGTGGTTTTGCGTCGATTTGCCGGCACGAGCCGGGTCCAGCGGTCGAAACGGGGTTTCGGGATCAAGTTCGCCATGACGGATGCTGCGCGGGTGGATGGCGGTCGACGGAGACGCGCCATGCGCAGCATTCAGACCAGATGGTGGCGCGACGCAAAAGCTGAGAATGAGGTCGTACATCACCGCCATTGTCCTGGGGGCGGCTTCCATAATGGATTTCCTGGAATCATGACGATGTTCACGCCGGTAGATCAGGCCGCTGCTTTCCAGACGGGCAAGGTGGCGCAGCGCGGTGGTCATCGGAGCGCCGCTGGCATAGCATAGCGAGGTAACGCAGGATGGCCGATATTCCGCCATATCCGCGACAAGCGCCAGCAGCATGTTCCAGCCAGGGTCTGAGACGGGCTGCCCAAGCGCTTCGCTACGGCGCAGAGAGAAGCGGTGAAATTGTCGCGCAATCTCTCCAATCTCCGCTTCGGTTGCCGTCGGGCTGATGCTCGGATCATCAGATATGTCGGGTTTTGCATGGCTGCGGATCATAGTCATTATATTGGCAACAACGTCCGGGTTGATGCCTAATTTTGTCATGTGGCGCTCGATCTCATATATTCGGTGGGGCATCGAGGTTCCCTTCATGATTGAATCGTTTCCGAAACGATGTCTGTTTTTATAGGGTTAGCAAGGCAGCCGCAGCAGATGAATTTTTTGTTTGATCCGATTTGGAGGTTGTCGCTCTTGCCAATCGCCGTCTTTACAGGGCGGGGGGGTGCGATAGATTGACGTCCATGAAAAATCACATTTTATTCGCTGTGGCGTCGATACTGTCCACATCAGCCATGGCGAAGGCACCGGCCCCCGACGCCGATCGTTTGAAGGCGACGGTCGAAAAACTGGTGAGTTTCGGGACGCGGCATACATTGTCGTCGGCGACTGACCCCAAGCGGGGGATTGGCGCGGCGCGGGCGTGGGCGGCGGCCGAGTTTGCGCGGATTTCCAAGGGGTGTGGCGGCTGTCTGAAGGTCGAGAGCGTGTCGGAGCGCTTTACCGCGCCGCGCGTGCCCAATGGCGCGGATATTGTCGATGTGCTGGCGATCCAGACCGGGACGGGCGACCCCAATCAGGTGGTGATCGTCGCGGGGCATATCGACAGCCGGGTGAGCGACGTCATGGATGCAACCAGCGATGCTCCGGGGGCCAATGACAATGGGTCGGGCAGCGCGCTGGTGATCGAGGCGGCGCGGGTGCTGGCGGGCGAGAAATTTGACGGGACGATCGTCTATGCGCTGCTGTCCGGCGAGGAGCAGGGGTTGCTGGGCGGCAAGTTGCTGGCGAGTACGGCCAAGGCGCGCGGCTGGCAGGTTCGGGCGATGCTGAACAATGATATTGTCGGCAACACGACCGGGCTGAACGGGCGCATCGTGGCGGATCGGGTGCGGCTGTTTTCCGAAGGGATACGCTCCGTCGAGGATGCCAAGGCGGGGCTGACCCGGCGCGGCATCGGCGGCGAGGATGACGGGCCTTCGCGGGCGCTGGCCAAGGCGATTGACGCGATTGCCGAGGCCAATCCGCAGATCGGGCTGGACGTGTTTGCGGTGCGGCGGCCTGACCGTTTCGGGCGGGGCGGGGATCATACGCCAATGCTGGAAGCGGGCTATCCGGCGGTGCGTTTTTCGGTGGGGATCGAAAATTACGACCGGCAACATCAGGATTTGCGGGTCGAGGGCGGGCGCGATTATGGCGACACGGTCGTGGGTATGGACTTTCCCTATCTGGCGAAGGTGACGGCGCTGAATGTCGCGGCATTGCGGGCTTTGGCGAAGGCTCCGGCGGCGCCTGCGACTGTATCGCTGGACGGTGCGCTGTCGATGGATACGCGGGTGTATTGGGACGCGGTGCCGGGGGCGGCGGCCTATCGCGTATATTGGCGGCGGGCCGATGCGCAGGACTGGACCGATAGCCGCGTCGTGACGGGCGCGACCGAATGGCTGCTGAAAGATGTGGTGGTGGATGATCATTTTATCGGCGTGGCGGCGGTGGCCAGGGACGGGAGCGAGAGTATCGTGACGTTCGGCGGGATGGCGCCGCGCAAATAGGGGCGCGTTTGTCGCTGCCCCGGCAAGGGGAGGGCGATGGAGACTTCGCATATCGAATGGTTGGATGCGTGGCCGGACCAGCAGGCCAAGGTGCGGCGGTTGCTCAAGGAGGCGGGCCGCGACCGGGTAGAATATGAATGGGACTGGCTGGCGCGGCCGGGGCAACTGGCACCGGAGGGTGACTGGCGTGTCTGGCTGATGATGGCTGGGCGCGGGTTCGGCAAGACGCGGGCCGGGGCGGAGTGGGTGCGCGGAATTGCGGAGGCTGATCCTACCGCGCGGATCGCTTTGGTCGGCGCAACGCTGGGCGAGGCGCGGCGGGTGATGGTGGAAGGGGCGTCGGGCCTGTTGGCGATTGCGCCCTGGTGGTGCCGCCCGGTCTTTGCGCCTGCGCTACGCAAGCTGACATGGCCCAATGGCGCGGTGGCGACCCTGTTCGGCGCGGCGGAGCCGGAAAGTCTGCGCGGGCCGCAGTTCAGCCATGGCTGGGCCGACGAGATCGCCAAATGGCCCTTTGCGCAAGGGGCGTGGGACAATTTGATGATGGCGATGCGGCTGGGCAGGCGGCCACAGGTGATGGCGACGACGACGCCGCGCCCGGTGGCGCTGGTGCGGCGGCTGGTGGCGGATGCAGCGGCGGGGAGCGTGGTGGTGACGCGCGGGCGGACGGCGGACAATCGCGCGAACCTGGCCGACGGGTTCGTCGAGGCGATGGAGCGCAGCTATGGCGGCACGCGGCTGGGGCGGCAGGAACTGGACGGCGAGCTGATCGAGGAGGTGGAGGGCGCTTTGTGGAGCCGCGACCTGATCGAGCGGTGCCGGGTGGCGCATGTGCCGGGGGCAGGTGACGGGGCGGCGTTGCACCGGGTGGTGGTGGCGGTCGATCCGCCGGCGTCGGCGCATGGCGATGCCTGCGGGATCGTGGTGGCGGGCATCGGCGGTGACGGGCGGGCCTATGTGATTGCGGATGCGAGTGTCGAGGGGTGTTCGCCGGAAAGCTGGGCGCGGGCGGTGGCGGCGGCGGCGACCGTGCATGGCGCGGACAAGGTGGTGGCCGAAGCGAATAATGGCGGCGAGATGGTCGCCAGCGTGCTGCGCGCGGCGGACGAGCGGCTGCCGCTGAAGCTGGTCCATGCTTCGCGCGGCAAGGTGGCGCGGGCGGAGCCGGTGGCGGCGCTCTACGAGGCCGGGCGGGTGGCGCATCGTGGGGCGTTTCCGCAACTGGAGGATGAGATGTGCGGGCTGCTGACGGGTGGCGGCTATGTCGGGCCGGGACGATCGCCCGATCGCGCCGATGCGCTGGTGTGGGCGCTGACCGAGCTGATGCTGGGGAAGAGGGGGGAGGCGCGGGTGCGGGGGTTTTGAGGGGTGGCCAAGTTTCGACTTGGCTCAATCCTTCACCCTTGTGACGCACCACATATGGGGGTTACCAAAACAATCGAAGATGCCGAAAAAGCATCTGGTTTCGTTGAGCAATTGATCGGAACCATTGTAGCGCATCCAATTGCGTTTATATGCGTTATCCTTGCGATTGCGTTTGTGCTATGTTTCTTGCCCAATGGCGTTATCCGAGAGTTGATCGTTCACAGAACCGAAATGCGGAAACTGGATGAGCGTGTTGGCATTAGTCGGAAAAAATTAACGTCGAATCGGCAGAACAGACGGAAATGAACAGAGAGGGATGATATGTGGGTGATTGGAATCGCCGCCGTTATCCTGGCGGCTCCGTTTTTTGTCTCATGGTGGGTGCGCCGCAGTACTGTGCGCCTCGTTCTTGCAGATCGTGTTTGGGGAAACCTTGAGTCGAGCGCACAGGTGCTCCTTGAGGACAAAAGCCTTAATCCGATTTTGGGAGATTTGGTTGAGGCTTTGTCGCATCGAACGGGTGACGGAAGTTTAACCCGCGCGCTTCTCGTATCGGTAGTTTTTAAGCGTTCCCATACTCAAGATCAGGTTGCTAATGCTATCAACGAGTTGTCGGATGGGCAAGCGCGTCAATTTATGCGTTTTGCTATCTATGCAATTTTTTATGATAGTTTGCGTACATCCATTTCAGGCGGAATTTTGCGTCGGGTTGTGATGTATTGGCTTGAAACCACAGCAAAAGACACCAAGGCTTCGGTAAGTTCCTCCCAAGTTATGCCGATCGCTGTCGCAGCAGAGCGGGCTTATCATTTGGCATGACGTTATCGGAACTCATGGTCGCATCACTTGTTTGGAATTAGAGATTTCCAGAGAGGTAGCTACTGTGAATGCGATCAAAATTCTGGGCGCGCTGGTCGGGGCGACGCTGGTGGCGACGCCGGTGATTGCGGTGACGTTGAGCGCCAAGGAGCGCGCGCGGGTGGCGCGGGCGGTGCCGCGGGATCGTGATGATGTGCGCTATTGCCTGATCCAGGCGAAGAAGGGGCGCGACAAGGGCACGGTGATTGGCGCGGCCGGTGGTGCTGGCGTCGGGCTGATTGCAGGCGGCGGCTTGGGCGAGACGCTGCTGGGCGCGGGTGCCGGGGCGCTGGCGGGGCGGGTGATCGGCAAGAGCGAGGGGACGAATTCGACCTGCGACCGGGTGTTGCGGCGTAATCCTTGATTTAGCGTGAGGGGGCGTTGATCCCCCTCTCCCAGTTTCGGTAGGCGGCTTCGCCACCAACCTTCACTAGCCCTCTCCCCACCAGGGAGAGGGTTTTTGCGTTTTGGGGACAGGATATGAAATTTTTTGGGATGAAGGCCGCTGCGCCGGCGGATGTGCGGCCGGTGCTGGCGCGCGCCTGGGGGACGGGCGCGGTGGCGCTGGGGGAGTGGCCGGCCAGCTATGAGGCGCAGTTGCGCGCGGGGGTGATCGGCAATCCGGTGGCGCAGCGGGCGATGCGGCTGGTGTCGGAAGGCGCGGGGGCGACGGCTTTGAAAGTCGCTGGCGTGGCGGATGGGGCGCGGGTGCTGGCGCTGGTGGCGCGGGCGTCTGCGGGGCAGGGCCTGGTGGAGACTTTGGCCTGCCATTTGCTGTTGCACGGCAATGCCTATGTGCAGCTGATTGGCGGGGCGGACGGGATGCCGGCGGAGCTGTTTGCGTTGCGGCCCGAACGGGTCTCGGTGGAGGCGGATGCGCGGGGGTGGCCGGCGGCTTACCTCTATCGCGTCGGGGAGAGCGTGACGCGGCTGTCGCCCGAAGATGGGGCGGGGCGGACCACTGTGCTGCATCTGAAAAGCCTGCATCCGCTGGACGATCATTATGGATTGGGCTGTGTCGGCGCGGCGGCGGGAGCGGTGGCGATCCATAATGCGGCGACGGTGTGGAACAAGGCGCTGCTGGACAATGCGGCGCGGCCCAGCGGGGCGATGGTTTACGATCCGGGCGACGGATCGGTGATGGCGCCCGACCAATATGAGCGGGTGAAGCGCGAGATGGAGATCGCTTTTGCAGGCGCGGCCAATGCCGGGCGGCCGATGCTGCTGGAGGGCGGGCTGAGCTGGAAGGCTTTGAGCCTGACGCCGGCGGAGATGGATTTTGTGGGATTGAAGGCGGCGGCGGCGCGGGAGATTGCGCTGGCTTTCGGGGTGCCGCCGATGCTGATGGGGCTGCCCGGCGACAATAGCTACGCCAATTATCGCGAGGCGAACAAGGCGCTGTGGCGGCAGACGATATTGCCGCTGGTGGGGAAGATATGCGCGGGGCTGGGGCAGGGATTGAGCGGCTGGTGGCCGGGGCTGCGGATCGAGCCGGACCTGGATGGCGTGGCGGCGCTGAGCGATGAGCGGGCGGCGCTGTGGGAGCGGGTTGCGGGGGCGGATTTCCTGTCGGCTGAGGAGAAGAAGAGGCTGTTGGGGCTGTGAGGCGGGCGGCGGTTCCCCCTCTCCCAACTGCGCCTAGGCGGCTGCGCCGCCAAGGCTTCGTATCCCTCTCCCCCACGGGGCGAGGGGATTGGAGGGCGTGATGAAACAGGATGGCGAGATGCTGGCGCGGTTGGTGGCGCAAGCCGATGGCGGGCCGGGGGCCGCGGATATGGTGATGATCCGGGCGCTGGTGGAAGAGGCGAGCGAGCTGGGCGCGGGTCGGGCGCTGGAGCGGCTGGGGCTGGCCGACCGGCGGGCGGAGGGCGATGTGCGGGAGCTGCGCGAATTGCTGCGCGCCTGGCGCGACGCGAAGAAGGCGGCGCGCGGGGCGGTGATCGGCTGGATGGTGCGGATCGCGCTGGCGCTGCTGTTGCTGGGGATTGCGGTCAAGACCGGGCTGGTCGGGTTGGTCAGGGCGTGAGCGTGCGTCTGTCACCTGTTCCGTTCGGGCTGAGCGAAGTCGAAGCCCTTGGCCGAGCGGAGCGAGGTCAGAAGCCTTCGACAGGCTCAGGCAAACCCTTCGACAGGCTCAGGGCGAACGGGGGTTTTAGGGGCGATGACGTGCGCTTTGCGGGCTATGCGGCGATTTTCGATCGGGTGGACCGGGGCGGGGATGTGGTGCGGGCGGGGGCGTTTGGTGGCGTGCGCGCGGCGGGGGTGCCGTTGCTGTGGCAGCATGGGCCAGGGCAGGTGATCGGATCGGTCGAGCGGCTGGAGGAGGATGCGCGGGGCTTGCGCGTGATCGGGCGCGTGTCGGCACGGACGGCGGCCGGGCGCGAGGCGGCGGCGGGGTTGAAGGCGGGGGCGCTGGATGGGCTGTCGTTTGGATATAGGGTGCGCGAGGCGCGGGGGGCTGGACCGCGCGAATTGCTGGCGCTGGAGTTGGTGGAGGTGAGTCTGGTGACGCATCCGATGCAGGATGGGGCGCGGGTGATTGCGGTGGAGTGATTTACCCGGGGCGCGCCTACCCCTCATCCAACTTCGCCTAACCGGCAAGCCGGTAAGGCTGCGTATCCTTCTCCCCCCCCCCCAGGGGAGAAGGTTTTTTTGTGGGTTCTATATCCCTAGCCATTCCAGATCGCCGGGCAGATCATCGGCGCTATAGTCGAGTTGGAGAACGCGGCGGTGGCGGGGATTGGCGGCGGCGTCTGAAGCGTGGAGGATGGGCGTGGCGTAGAGCCAGATGTCACCGCGCGACGCGAGGCAGGCGACGGTGCCGCAGCGATCGACCATGGCTGGGACATCGCTTTCCGCGATGCGGCCATGCCGGTGGGAGCCGGGGGCGATGAGCAAAGGCGCGTTGTCGGCGTCGACTGGGTCGAGATGGATGCGCAAGGTACACATGCGGTCGAGCAGCGATTGCGGCGGGGCGACATGCTGGAGGCCGGATTTGATCGTCCAGGGGCCAAAGCCGGGTGTTTCGATGCGTTGACGCACGGCGATGGTGCGGTCCTGATGCCAGCCGAGCGCCCAGTTGGTGGCTTCGTTTTTGTCAAACAGGATCGCACGCACCGGCTTTGCGGCGTTGCCCAGATGGGCGGCGGCGTGGCAGCCGATGGGGCCGGTTGGCGCGAGAAATGGCGCGAGTTCGGCGAGGGCGGTCAGGCGTTGGCCGGGGCGGTCCTTTGGCAGCGTCGCTAGGGCGGTTTCGATGGTGGCGAGGGTGGTGGCGTCGAGGGCGGCGGGGATGTGTTGCGCGCCGTCGGTCTGGATGGTCAGGGGCATGGGGTTTTATGCTGTGCGGGGATGAGCGACGCAAGCGGCGCTTCCCCCTCATCCAACTTCGCCTAGCCAGCAAGCTGGCAAGGCTTCGTATCCTTCTCCCCCCAAGGGAGAAGGTTTTTGAGAGTTTCAGGGCGGTCCCATGCGGGGCCGCCCTTTTTCGTGTTTCAAGCAGCGGGAGAATGACATGACGGACGGCGTGACGGATGCTCTGGAGGGGAGCTTTGATGTGGTGCTTCAGGGGGAGCGGATTGCGGCTTTGGAGGCGGATTTGAGCGCGATGCGGGTGGCTATGCAGCGGCCGGCATTGGATGGGGTGAAGGGCGGGGCGGTTGATCCGGTGCGCGCCAACTTCGTCGATCGCTATTTGCGGCAGGGGCAGGAAGCGGGGGTGGAGCTGAAGAGCTTTTCGGGGGCTTCGGGGGCGACCGGCGGTTATGCGGTGCCGCGGGAGATTGATCAGCTGATCGATGCGACGCTCAAAAGCATTTCGCCCATTCGCACGATCGCCAATGTCGTGCGGACCGGGACGGCGGGCTATCGCAAGCTGGTGACGGCTGGCGGGATCGTGTCGGGCTGGGCCAGCGAGACGGGCGCGCGGGCCGAGACGGGGACGCCAAGCTTCAACGAGATTGCGCCGCCGTCGGGCGAATTGTTCGCCAATCCGGCGGCCAGCCAGGCGATGCTGGACGATGCGCAGTTCGATGTCGAGGGCTGGCTGGCGGGCGAGATTGCCCGTGAGTTTGCGGTGGCGGAAGGGGCGGCCTTCATCAACGGCAATGGCACGAACAAGCCCAAGGGCTTCCTGACCTATACGACCACGGACGAGGCGGACAGCGTGCGGGCGTTCGGCGCGCTGCAATATGTCGCGTCGGGCGCGGCGGGGGCTTTTGCCGCGTCGAACCCGGAGAATAAGCTGATCGACCTGGTGCAGAGCCTGCGTGCGCCCTATCGGCAGGGGGCGTCGTTCGTGATGAATAGCGCGACGCTGAGCGCCATCCGCAAGATGAAAACGAGCGATGGCGCGTTTTTGTGGCAGCCTTCGCTGAGTGCGGGGCAGCCCGCGACTTTGCTGGGTTATCCGGTGGTCGAGGCCGAGGATATGCCGGATATCAGCGCGGGCAGCCTGTCGATCGCCTTCGGCAATTTCCAGGCGGGCTATGTCATCGCCGAGCGCAGCGACACCAGCATCTTGCGCGATCCGTTCAGCAACAAGCCGTTCGTGCATTTCTATGCGGTCAAGCGGATCGGCGGGGCTGTGGCGAATAGCGAGGCGATTAAGTTGATGAAGTTTGCCGCTTCGTGAGGGGCGAGGGGGTGGTTCCCCCTCTTCCAACTTCGCCTAACCCGCTGCGCGGGTAAGGCTGCGTATCCTTCTCCCCCCAGGGGAGAAGGTTTTTGGGGGGAGGCTTTTGGGCTTTCCCCCTTTTTTGTGGGGAGAGGGGCGTGGCGATCACGGGGTTGGAGATGGTCGATCTGGTGCGCGAGGTCTGCCATGATGGCGGGGCCGGGCCGCTGCTGCTGGGTGGGGCGGTGCTGGGGTATCGGGGATTTGCGGCAAGCGTCGGGGCGGGCGCGGCTTTTCCTTATGCGATTTTGAGCGTGGTCCATCCGGCGGAGTGGGAGTGCGGCGTCGGCGGGCTGGACGTAGAGGGGCGGCTGGCGCGGACGCCGACGGCCTCTTCGGCAGGTGGCGCGGCGGTGGATTTTGCCGTGGGCGAGAAGCTGGTGGTGTTGACGCCCCATGCGGATTGGCTGGCGGCGGTCGAGGCGCATGGGCATGGGATCGGTGAGATTGGCGGCCTGGCGGCGGCGCTGGCGGGCAAGCAGGCGGCGAGCGGGGAGCTGGACGCGATTGCGGCGCTGGCGACGAGCGGGTTCGGGCGCGGGGCGCTGGTGCAGGCGGATGCGGCGGCGATGCGCGCCTATATCGGCGCGGGGACGAGCAGCACTGTCGGCACGGTGACGCAGGTGGCGGGATCGGGCGGGACGACCGGGCTGACCGTCAATGGCGGGCCGGTGACGGGCGCGGGGACGCTGACGCTGGGCGGCACGCTGGCCATCGAGCATGGCGGCACCGGGGCAGTGAGTGCGGCGGGGGCGCGGACGGCGCTGGGACTGGGATCGGCGGCGACGCAGGCGGTGGGGACGAGCGGGGCGAGCGTGCCGTTGCTCAATGGCGCGAACAGCTTTTCCGCGACGACGACATTTTCGAGCAACTGCGTGTCCACGCGGGTCGGGCAGGCCATTGAGGTGGGCCATTATCTGCGCGCCGATGCAGGCTATAATTGCCGGCATTATTATCAGACCGGCACATCGACCCGGTGGGATGTCGGCAAGACCGCGGCGGCGGAAAGCGGGAGCGACGCCGGGTCGAACTTCACCTTCAACCGCTATGGCGACAGCGGTGCCTATATTTCGACGGTGCTGACGCTCAGTCGATCGAGCGGGCTGGCGACGTTCGGCCATGGCGTGGCGCTGAGCAGCACCAGCGCGGCGCTGACGGTGGGCAATGGCGCGAGTGCGACGCTGGGGAGCGTGGCGCCGCTGGCCTGGGTCAGCGCGCGGGCCAATTCGCAGAGCAATGCCAACACCACGCCGCAGGAATCGCTGCGCCTGTCCTGGCAGGAAGGGTCGCAGGATCTGGGTGTGGGTGAGGGCAATGCGATCAATTTTTCGGCGTCGCTGGCGGGGGACGGGACGGTCTTTTATCCCGTCTGCCAGATTGCCAGTTACAAGGAAGCCAGCGCCGATAGCGACCGCCGATCATCGCTGATCTTTTCGACCAGCGACGATGGCACGGTGGCGGTCAGCGAGAAGATGCGGATCACGGCGGCGACCGGGGTGATGGTCAATGCGGTGCTGCAACCGCTGACCGACAATGTGCGGACATTGGGGAGCGCGGCGAGCCGATGGTCGGTCATCTACGCCGCTACGGGCACGATCAACACGTCCGATGCGCGCGCGAAATGCGATGTCGCGGCGGTGGATGATGCGCTGCTCGACGCCTGGGGCGATGTGCAGTGGGTGACCTATCGCTGGCGCGACGCGGTGGCGGCGAAGGGTGACGAGGCGCGGGTGCATGTCGGGCTGATGGCGCAGGGGGTGCGCGACGCGATCGACGCGCGGCTGGGCGCGGGGGCGGCGGTGCGGCTGGGGCTGCTGTGCTGCGATGATTTGCCTGACGGCGCGGTGCGATGGGGGCTGCGTTATGACCAATGTTTTGCGCTGGAGGCGGCGTGGCAGCGGCGGCGGCTGGACCGGATCGAGGCGCGGATCGACGCGCTGTTGGCGGGAGACGGCCATGATGCAGGGTGAGGCGATTGGCGCGCGGGCGATCAGCGACGGGCGGTCCGATCCGCGTGCGAGCCGATGGAGCGGTGCGTGGCGGGCCGGGGTGCGGCCGGGGCAGGGGCTGCGCGTGACAGGAGGGCGGGCGGACGAGCGCCCGGTGGCGGACGGGGGGAGTAGGATCCGATGAGCCTGTATCTGAAGGATGCCGACAGCCGGATCGACCATGGCGTCGACTGGTCGGCCTATCTGGCGGGGCAAAGCGTCGTTGCCAGCGTGTGGAACGTGGTGCCGGTCGAGGCGGGCGGGCTGACGATTGAGGCGTCGGCTTTCGAGGCGGCGCGGACCAGCGTGCGGGTGAGCGGGGGGGTGGTCGGGCATCTGTATCGGCTGACCAACCGGGTCACTTTGTCCGACGGGCAGGTGGATGAGCGGTCGGTGACATTTCGGGTGGAGGAACGGTGATGCTGGCGCAGGATGAGAGCGGGGCGCTGGCGGCGTCTTTGGCCGAGCTGAAGGCCTATTTGCGGATCGAGACGAGTAGCGAGGATGCGGTGCTGGCCGGCTTGCTGCGGAGCGCGGCGGCGTTGTGCGAGCAATTTGTCGGGCAGTGGCTGATCGTGCGGGGTGCGCGCGAGACGGTGGCAGGCGACGGGAACTGGCAAAGGCTGGGCGCGCGGCCTGTCGTCGCGATCGAGAGTGTCGAGGCGGTGGAGGCGGATGGCGGGGCGGTGGCTTTGCCGGTCGATGCCTATGCGATCGACATTGATGCGGCGGGCGAGGGATGGGTGCGATCGACGCGGGCGGGGGACCGGCGGCGGTTGATGGTGCGCTATGCGGCGGGGATGGCGAGCGAGATGAACGGGCTGCCCGAAGCGCTGCGGCAGGGGATCGTGCGGCTGGCGGCGGAGCATTTTTCTGCGCGCGGGACGGAGAGCGCCGCGCCGCCTGCGGTGGTGAGCGCGCTTTGGCGACCCTGGCGGCGGATGCGGTTGCGATGAGGGCGGCGCTGGCGCGGCTGGTGGAACAGCGGGCGGCGCGCAGGCGGGCGGCTGTGGCGGCGGCGCTGGCGGAGGTTGGGCTGGTCGTGGCGGTCGAGGGGGATGCGGTGCGGGTGTCGGGACGTGGGCTGGCGGCGCGCTGGTGGCGGGATCTGGCGCTGAGGGACGCGGGAAGGGGTGGGTTATGAGCGCTGAAGTGGCGGTGCGCGCGGCGGTGATCGATGCGCTGCGGGCGGATAGCGCGCTGATGGACGGGCTGAATGGGCTGTTTGATGGTGAGCCGGTGCGGGCCAGCCTGCCCTATGGCGTGGTTGGCGAATGCATCGGCGCGGACTGGGGCGGCAAGGATGTGGCGGGGCGCGAGGTGCGGTTGACGATCGGCCTGCATGACGGCGGGGAGACGCCGGGACGGCTGGCGGGGATGATCGCGCGGATCGACCCGGTGCTGGCGGGGGTCGCGGTGCGCGACGGGTGGCGGATCGTGACCGCACGGCTGGTGCGGTCGCGCGTGGCGCGGGCGTCGCGGCAGGGTGGTGGGTGGTCGGCGGTGGTGGATTATCGGGTGCGGGCTGTGCGGGAGGGGTAGGGGGGCGTATCGCACCGAGCGTCGTGCCCCCTCTCAACTGCGGCTAGGCAGCAGGCTGCCAAGCCTTCGTATCTCTCCCCGGCGGGGAGAGAGGGAAGATGTGGTGCGTCATCGCTCCCCTTAATCGGGGAGAGAGATTCCCGTCAGCCCGGCTTGTTATAGTCCTCATATTCCGCGGTGATTTTGTCGACATATTCGGCGATCTGGTCGTCGGCGTCGGCTTGCGCTGCCTTTTCGGACATGCCGTCGGCCTTGTCGGCGGCGACGATCGCGGCGCGGAAGGTGGCTTCCTTGGCGGCGCAGGTCTTTTTCATGTCGGACTGAAAATCGCCGAGCGTCAGCTTCTTTTCCAGGCCCGGTTTGATCTGGTCGGCCAGACATTGGGAATAGGCCTTGCGGCCCAGGCCGACAGCGTCTGCGGCGGGGGCTGCGGCCAGCAACATGAGCGGTGCGATGAAGATCATTGAGACTCTCCTTAACCAGCGTTTTGCACGCTTTATCGGAAGAAAGGATGCGCCATGGGCGTCGAAAAGGGAAGTGCGTTTCTGTTGAAAGTGGGGGATGGCAACATTCCGGCAACATATGCGACCGTGGCGGGGATGCGCACTACGCAATTGTCCGTGAATGGCGAGGCGGTGAACATCACGTCCAAGGATTCGGGCGGCTGGCGCGAATTGCTGTCGGGTGCGGGGGTGCGTTCGGTCAGCGTATCGGCGGCGGGGCTGTTCACCGGATCGGCGGCGGAGGTGCGCATTCGCAACCATGCGCTGTCGGGCACGATCGAGGATTATGAGCTGAGTTTCGAAAGCGGCGAGCGGATGCGCGGGCGCTTTCTGGTGACGCGGCTGGACTATGCCGGGGACTATAATGGCGAGCGCAATTATGCGCTGAGCCTGGAAAGCTCCGGCGCGGTGGTGTCGGAATGAGCGGCGTGAATGAGGCGCGGGGCGAGGCGGCGCTGGAGATTGGCGGGGACGTGCTGGCGTTGCGGCCCAGCTTTGCCGCGCTGGTGGCGGTAGAGGCGGAACTGGGACCGCTGTTCGCGCTGGTCGAGCGGGCGGCGGACGGGAAATTGTCGCTGGGCGATCTCGTGGCCTTGTTCTGGCATTGCCTGGTCGATCGGGATCGGATGGATCGCGAGACGCTGGGCGAGGCGATATTGGCGGTGGGGCTGGCGAAGGTGACGCCGGTGCTGAAGGCGATCTTGCAGCAGATATTGGCGGGGAAATGACGGGCTTTGCGCAAGGGGCGGCGCGGCTGGCGGGGGTGGCCGGATGGCTGCTGGGCTGGCGGCCGGATGAGTTTTGGCGCGCGACTCCGGCGGAGCTGGCGGCGGTGCTGCGGGCGGCGCGGGAGGATGAGGTTGTGGATGCGGGGGTCGATGGGGTGGTTCTGGATCGGTTGCGGGCGATGTTCCCGGATTGATCTGGCGTGGAACCCCCTCTTCCAACTGCGCCTAGGCAGCAAGCTGCCAAGGCTTCGTATCCTTCTCCCCGCCGGGGAGAAGGTGATTTTTTGATCGGGAGGCGCTGGTGGACGAGGAAATCGAGACGCTGGTGGTGCGGGTTCGGGCGGATACGCAGGGGTTGAGCCGGGACGTGGAGGCGATGCGGGCCGGGATTGAGGGGCCGCTTGGTGATGGGGCCGAGCGGGCCGGAAGGCGGATCGAGCAGGGGCTGTTGCGGGCGGTGCGGACCGGCAAGTTCGGCTTTGAGGATTTGCGGCGGATCGCGCTGTCGGTGCTGGACGAGATTGCGGCCAGTGCTTTGCGCGGGGTGATGGGCAGCGCTGGCGGCGGGGGTGGCCTCGTCAATCTCGGCGCTTCGTTGCTGACGTCGGCATTGGGGCTGCCGGGGCGGGCGACGGGCGGGCCGGTGACGCCGGGGCGGGCCTATATGGTCGGCGAGCGCGGGCCGGAGATGTTCGTGCCGACGAGCAGCGGGCAGGTGGTGGCGCATGGCGGTGGCGCGCGGGATGTGCGGGTGAGCATCGCCGTGAATGGGCGCGGGCAGGAGAGCGAGGCGCGGTTGCTGGCGCGGAGTGCGCGGCAGGTGGCGCGGGCGGTGAAGGGGGCGCTGGGCTGATGGCGGGCATCGACTATTGGCTGGCGGATGCGCGGCGGGGGCAGGAGATGCGCTGGATGAAGCGCTTTGCGCCGACCCACTGGACCGTCAATTTCCCGCGCCCGATGATGGCGAGTGTGGTCACGACCGGGGCGGACTCGCTGCGGGTGGATGCGCTATTCTACGGGTCGGGCGATCTGGCGGGGTTGATCTGGGAGGCGGCGGACGGGTGGAGCCATCCTTTGCTGGCCTATGAGACCGCGCGGGATTTTCGCGCTTGCGTGCTGCGGTTTCGCTGGCGGAGCGGGGGGCTGCGCCAGTTGGACGAGACGCATGGGCCGACGCTGACGATCGAGGGGCGGGACGCGGCGGGCAATCCGCGCGCCTGGTATGTGCGCTTGTGGAACTATGCGAGTGGTGTGCCGGAAGATGCGGTTATCACGCTGAATTTTGCCGCGATGGAGGGCGGCTTCCTGCTGCCGGGCGAGGCCGATCCGGTGTGGGCGGGCGATGTGGACCGGATGTTCATATCGCTGGTGCCGCCAGACTATGATGCGGGGGATACGGCCTTTGCTGGCGCGGTCGAGGGCTGGGCTGAGCTGTCGGACATGGCGTGCGACGGGGCGGGGGCCGTGCTGGGGACAGGTGACGTCATGGTGCCGGAGCATGGGCTGGCCATGGCGACGGGCTATGATGACTGTTTCAACCAGACGCCGGAGCGGGTGGTCGCGGCGATCCATGCGCTGGGCTATCGCGGGGCGATCAACCATTATGTGGGGATGAGCCATTATTTCCGGCTCGAACGGGTTGGGGCTGGGCTTTACGTCAGTCTGGCAGGTGGCGTGCTGAACGGGCCGTGCGCGGCGTGGCATCGGGATTTTGCGGCACGGGCCAAGGCGCTGGGTTTCGATGTGATCTGGTCGCTATCCTATGAATTGTTCGATGCGCATTGCTGGAATGACTGGAAGCAGCGGGCGGAGAATGGCGATCCGGCGCTGACGGGGTGGGTGCCGCCGTCTACCCTGCTGTCGCCTGCGCATGGCGGGGCGATGGCTTATTTGCAGGCTGTGGCTGGTGCCTTTGTTTTCATTGGGTTGGAAGCGGGACTGCCGATCCTGTTTCAGGTGGGCGAGCCCTGGTGGTGGGTGGTGCCGGGCGACGGGCGGATCTGCATCTATGACGATGCGGCGCGGGCGGCCTTTGGCGGCAGTCCGGTGTCGATTGCGAGCATCTGGGGCGCGCTGGACGGGGCGCAATGCGCTTTGCTGGATCAGGCGGGGGCGGTGCTGGCGGCATCGACGGCGGCCCTGTGTGCGGCAGTAAAGGCGGTCGCGCCGGGGGCGGTGACGCATTTGCTGGCCTATTTGCCGACGATACTGGACCCACGCGCGCCGGAGGCCAAGCGGGCGAATATGCCGGTGGGGTGGGCGTCGCCTGCCTTCGATGTGCTGCAACTGGAAGATTATGACTGGGTGACCGAGGGGCGACCGGGGCTGACTGCGCGGGGCGTGGAACTGGCGACGGCGCGGCTCGGCTATCCGGTGGAGGAGCAGCATTATCTGGCGGGCTTTGTGCTGTTGGGGAGCCAAGCGGCGCAGTGGCGCGAGATTGTCGCGGCGGCGCAGGCGTCGGTGGCGCGGGGGACGGCGGCGACCTTTGTCTGGGCGCTGCCGCAGGTGTGCCGCGATGGCTTTGTCGCGTTCAGGATCGATGGAGAGGATGGGATGCAAGCCTTTGATGATGTGCTGTTTCCTTTGGCTATTGGGCGGGAGGCGAGTCTTTCGCCGGTCTTTTCGACGCAGATTGTCGAAAGCCCGTCCGGGCATGAGCGGCGGAGCAGCGACTGGGCGGATGCGCGGCTGTCCTTCGATGCCGGGCCGGGGGTGCGGTCCGAAGCGGACATTGGGGCGCTGATCGCGTTTTTCCGGGCGCGGCGGGGCGCGGCGCGGGGGTTCCGGTTTAGCGATCCCTATGACGATCGCAGCGGGGCGATGGGGCAGGCGCCGGGGCCGCTCGACCAGAGGCTGGGCGTGGGGGACGGGGTGCAGGCCGCGTTCCAGTTGATGCGCTATTATGGTGTGGGGGAGGATGCGCAGGGGCGGGTCATCACCCGGCCAGTGGCGGGGACGATCCGGGTGGCGGCGGATGGCGTCGAGATGGTCGGCGGGTGGAGCCATGAGGGGATGGGGATCATCGCCTTTGACGAGCCACCCGGCGAGGGCGTGGTGCTGACCGCCGGGTTCCGTTTTGACGTGCCGGTGCGCTTTGCCGAGGATCGGCTGGACATCAACCGTGCGACCTTTGCAGCGGGCGAAGCGCCGTCGGTGCCGCTGGTGGAGATACGCGAATGAGCATGATCGAGGCGCTGGAGCAGCCGCTCGTCACTTTGGCCTTTTGCTGGCGGATCGAGCGGCGGGATGGGGTGACGATCGGGCTGACGAGCCATGACCGCGATCTGGTGATCGGCGGGCTGACCTATCGCGCCGCGCCGGGGATGACGCCATCGGCGATCCGTAGCGGGATCGGGCTGGAGGGCGAGGATAGCGATCTGGCGGGAGCGCTTTCCAGTGATGCGATCAGCGAGGCGGATTTGATGGCGGGGCGCTGGGATGGCGCGGCGCTGGAGCTGTGGCTGACGCATTGGGAGGCACCGGGCGACCTGTGGCTGTCGCTGGCGCGGGGCGAGATTGGCGCGGTGGCGCGCAAGGGGGCGGCGTTCAGCGCGGAACTGATCGGCGCGGCGGCGGTGATGGGGGCGGCGGTCGCGCCATCGACGTCGCCCGATTGTCGCGCCAGCCTGGGCGACCGGGCGTGTCGGGTCGATCTGGCGGGGCGGCGGCGCGTGGTGGCGGTGGCTGGGGTCGAGGGTGCCGAGGTTGCTGTCACCGGGCTGGTGGCGGGGCATTATGCGTTCGGGACGTTGCGCTGGCTGGGCGGGGCGAATGCGGGGCTGGTGCAGGCGGTGGTGGATAATGGGGCGGACGGAGTGACGTTGGCTGATCCGCCCGCCTTTGCGGTGATGGCGGGGACTTTGGCGCTGCTGACGGAAGGATGCGACCGGCAGATGGCGACCTGCGCGGGGCGCTTTGGCAATGGGGTGAATTTTCGGGGTGAGCCTTATCTGCCGGGGATGGATCTGCTGACCCGCTATCCCGGCGCATGAGCGCGGTGGAGCGGGCGCGGGCGCTGGTGGGCGTGCCGTTTCGGTTGCATGGGCGGAGCGTGGCTGGCGTGGACTGCGTCGGGCTGGTGGCGCTGGCGCTGGGGCGGGGTGCGCCCCATGCTTACGGGTTGCGCAGTGGCGATGTCGGGCGGGCCGAGGGCTGGCTGCGCGCGGCTGGGCTGGTGCCGGTGGCGGGCGGTGCGCCTGGCGATGTGGCGCTGGTGCGGCCGGGGCCTTTGCAATTGCATCTGATGATCTGTGTGCCCGGCGGCTTCGTCCATGCCCATGCCGGGTTGCGGCGGGTGGTCGAGATGCCGGGGGCGTCGCCCTGGCCGGTGATGGGTTGGTGGGCCTTGATATGAATGTGCTCCCGCGAAGGCGGGAGTCCAGTCCCACGGCCTGAACTGGGCTCCCGCCTGCGCGGGAGCACGATGCGATTTGGGAGACATTTATGGCGACGGTGGTGCTGAGTGCGGTAGGCACGGTGATTGGCGGGCCGATCGGCGGGGCCATCGGGGCGCTGATCGGCAATGCGATTGACCATGCCGTGCTGTTCAAGCCCAAGGGGCGGGAAGGGCCGCGCCTCAACGAGTTGCAGGTGCAGACATCGAGTTACGGGACACAGGTGCCGCAATTGTTCGGCACGATGCGGGTGGCCGGGACGGTGATCTGGGCCACCGACCTGCGCGAGACGAAAACGAAAAGCGGCGGCGGCAAGGGGCGGCCGAGCGTGACGAGCTATAGCTATTCGGCGAGTTTCGCGGTGGCTTTGTCGGCGCGGAAAATCCGGTCGATCGGGCGGATCTGGGCCGATGGCAATTTGCTGCGTGGGGCGGCGGGGGACTTCAAGAGCGCGGTGACTGCGTTTCGGGTGCATGACGGGGGCGAGGATCAGCCGGTCGATCCACTGATCGCGGCGGCGCAGGGCGTGGGGGAGACGCCTGCGCATCGGGGACAGGCCTATGTCCTGTTCGAGGATCTGGCGTTGGAGGATTATGGCAATCGCATCCCGTCGCTGACGTTCGAGGTGGAAGCGGACGCGGGGGCGGTGGCGATCGAGACTGTGGCGGCGGCGGTGAGTGCGGGGCGGATCGGCGGGACCGGACTGGCCAGTGTCGCGGGCTATGCCGCGAGCGGGGCGGATGTGCGCGAGGCTATCACGCCGCTGGTCGAGGCGCATGGGTTGGCGTTGCAGGGGCTGACGCTGATGGCGGCGGGCGAGAGCGTGGACGAGATTGGCTCTGGCGCGCTGGCGGCGCGGGTCAATGGGCGGCTGGTCGATGCGGTCGAGCAGTCCGGCGGGGCGGCGGATGGGGTGCCGGTGGCGCTGTCGCTACGCCATTATGACGCGGCGCGCGATTATCAGGCGGGGGTGCAGCGGGTGACGCGACCGGGGCCGGGGCGCAGCGAGCGCGGGATCGAGCTGCCTGCGGTGCTGGCGGCGGATGCAGCGCGGGGACTGGCGGGCGAGCGGCTGGCGAGTGGCTGGACCGGGCGGGCGACGATGGTGCTGCGGTGCGGCTGGGCGGCGCTGGGGCTGGCGCCGGGCATGGTGGTGCGGGTGGCCGATGCGCCGGGGCTATGGCGGATCGAGGAGCGCGAGTGGGAGGCGATGGCGGTGCGGCTGTCACTGCGGCGGGTGCCGGGGGCTGGCGGGGTGATGCCCGGCGGCGCGTCGTCCGGCGTGATCGTGCGGCAGGTGGATGCGCCGCATGGGGTGACGACGCTTGTGCTGGCTGACCTGCCGCGCCTGACCGACGGGGTGGCGAGTGCGCCGCTGGTGGTCGCGGCGGCGAGCGGGGGGCCGGGATGGCGCAGCGCGGCGCTGTTTGCGATGAGCGGGACGGGCGAGGCGGTGCCGATCGGCCGGAGCGCGCCGCGGGCGGTGTTGGGGGTGGCCGATAATGCGCTGTCGCCGGGTAGCGTGACGATGGTGGACGGGCAGAACGCACTGCTGGTGACGGTGCTGGCGGCGGATATGGATTTGTTGTCGGCGGACGAGGCAGCGTTGGCGCAGGGGCGGAACCTGTGTCTGCTCGGCCAAGAGCTGATCCAGTTTGGCGCGGCGGTGCAGACGGGCGAGGCGAGCTATCGGCTGACCGACCTGCGCCGGGGGCTGCGCGGGACGGAATGGGCGATGGCGGGCCATGCGGCGGGCGAGGCCTTCCTGCTGATCGAGGAGGAACGGCTGGTCGAGCCGCTGGCGACGCTGGGCGGGACGGGCGAGGTTGGCGGGACGGTGCAACTGTCGGCGATCGGGCTGGGCGATGTGGAACCTGTCGTGGCCGAGGTGGCGGTGACGGGTGAGGCGCTGATGCCGCCTGCGCCGGTGCATCTGACGGCGCGGGCGGACGGGGGTGGCAGGACGATTGGCTGGACGCGGCGGAGTCGGGCGGGGTGGCGCTGGAGCAGCGGGGGTGACGTGCCGCTGGGCGAAGAGAGTGAGCGCTATGTCGTGCGGGTGCTGGATGGCGATGTCGTGGTGCGCAGTGCCGAAACGGTGGTGCCGGGCTGGACCTATGACGCGGCGATGATCGCGGCGGATAGCGGTGCCGGGCATGACGGTGCGCTGAGCGTGGAGGTGCGGCAGCTCGGCACCTTTGCGACCGGGCGGGCGGGGGTGATCGGGATCACCACCTGACGGGCGATGTCGGATTTGGGATGGGAGCGATGGTGATGGACATGACGGCGCGATGGGCGATGCCGATGCTGTTTGCGGGGCAGGCGCAGAAGGAAATTTTCCACAATGAGGCGCTGGTGCGGATCGATGCGCTGCTGCACGGCAGGGTCGAGAGCGCTGATGTGGCGACGCCGCCAGCGACGCCAGAGCTGGGCCAGTGCTGGATCGTGGCGGCAGGCGCGACCGGGGACTGGGCGGGGCAGACAGGGTCGGTCGCCTGCTGGACCGACGGGGGGTGGCGCTTTGTTCCGCCGAGGGCCGGGCTTTCGATCGATGTGGCGGACCGGGGCCATGCGCTTTTTCATGACGGAAGCCTGTGGCGGGACGCATTGGTGCAGGCCGATGGGCTGTATCTGGAAGGGGAGAAAGTGGTTGGTACGCGGCAGGCGGCGATCAGCACGCCGGCTGGCGGGGCGGTGATTGACGCAGAGGCGCGCTCTACGCTGGCCGCCATTCTCGTTGCTTTAAGGACACACGGGCTGATCGAAAGCTGATTTTGTCAGAATTTACTTTTTCTTGTCATGCAGCTCCGCTATTAGCGACACGAACCATGCGATTAGTCTCCCAGGGGGTTCAAGGACCTTACTGCGTTATTTTTGCAACGGTTTCACTATTTGTGGACTTGCTATGAAACTTTCTTGGCGATACAGGGTTTCAGCAGTCCTTCGTGACACTTTTGAAAGGGGAATTCAGATGCGGAAGCTTGCCCTCGCGGCTGCTCTTGCTACCACTGCTTTGGCCACCCCGGCCATGGCACGTGACGACAGCTGGTATGTCGGCGTCGACGCCGGTGTGCTGCTGGTCGAAGACCAGGACATGACCTTCTCGGCAGTTCCTGCCGGTGGTAGTCCGGTGCCGTCGATCGATTATCATAAGGGTTATGATGTCGACGCTAATATCGGCTACGATTTCGGCGGTTTTCGCCTGGAAGCCGAAGCGGCTTACAAGCGCGCCAAGATCGATCTCGACAAGACCGGTGGCGGTTTTGGTGGCGCGGCTTCGGCCCTGTCTTTCATGCTGAACGGCTTGCTGGACTTCGGTCCCGATGATGGCCTGCAGGGCTTTGTCGGCGGCGGCGTCGGCGTTTCGCGCGGCAAGATTGCTTCGGACATCGTCAACGACAGCGACACGGGCTTTGCCTGGCAGGCAATCGCCGGTGTTCGTTACCCGGTTACCAGCAATGTCGACGTTTCGCTGAAATATCGCTTCTTCAACCAGGACGATATCAAGCTGATCCCGGCTTACACGACGGCTTATGGCGTCGCAGGTTCGACCGCCGACACCAAGCTGCGCACGCACAGCCTGTTGCTGGGTCTGACCTACAACTTCGGCGAACCGGCTGCTCCTCCGCCGCCTCCCCCGCCCCCGCCGCCTCCCCCGCCGCCTCCCCCGCCGCCGCCTCCGCCGCCAGTGGCAGAGTGCAGCCCCGGACCGTACATCGTGTTCTTCGAATGGGACAAGTCGGACGTCACGCCTGACGCCGCCACCATCCTGGACAACGCGGTTTCGGCCTACAGCAACTGCGGCAGCGCCCAGGTCATGCTGGCGGGTTATGCGGACAAGTCGGGTTCGTCGTCCTACAACGTTGGCCTGTCGCAGCGTCGCGCTGACGCCGTCAAGGCTTACATGGCTTCGAAGGGTATCCCCGATGGCGTCATGACGACCCAGGCGTTCGGTGAATCGAACCCCCGCGTCGAAACCGCCGACGGCGTTCGCGAACTGCAGAACCGTCGCGTGGAAATCACCTACGGTCCCGGTTCGGGCATGTAAGAGATTTTTCCTTCCGCAAGGATGGAAAGCAGATGAAGGGGCTGGTCGAATGACCGGCCCCTTTTTCGTTGCGCTGAATGGCGTTGGGTGTGCGGATCAGGAAGATTGGCCGTCTTGTAGCGCGCGGGTTTGTAGCGCAGGGGGGGCAGTGCGATTGCGGTTTTTCGACTTCGCTCGAAGCGAACGGTGGTTGGCGTGACCATGTTTGGCTGCACTTGGTAGGATATTGTCGGGCAAAAATGCGGTGACAGGCCGATGGTGATCGGCAACAAATGCGCCGTTGCGGCGTTCGCTGCTATGTTCGCCGACCTCCGGGAGTTTATCATGAAGTTTGCCTCGATATTGCTCGCCTTGCCCCTGACGATCGCGGCATCGGCCTGTGCAACCACTGGGTCGAACCCGTCTGCGCCAACGGCCAGTGCCAGTCTGACGGCAGGCGATGGGTCCGCGCGCGGCACCGCCAGCGTGACCGAGGCGGCGGACGGGCTGCATGTGCTGGTCAAGGCGACGGGGCTGACGCCCGGTATTCATGCGGTACATGTGCATATGATCGGCACCTGCACCGCGCCCGACTTTGCCAGTGCCGGTGGCCATTGGAACCCGACCGGGCGCAAGCATGGCATGGACAATCCGGCGGGCGCGCATATGGGCGACATGCCAAATATGACGGTCGGGACGGACGGCACCGGCGCGATCGAATATGTCATTGCGGGCGGGACAATCAGCAGCGGGACGATGCCCTTGCTGGATGCCGATGGCGCCGCGGTGGTGATCCATGCGCAGGCCGACGACAATAGGAGTGACCCGGCGGGCAATGCGGGCGGGCGGATTGCCTGCGGCGTATTGACGGCGGGCTAGGACCGGCGTTCAGGCCGGGCTGCCTGGCCCATAATCCTCAACGATATGATAGCTCGCGCCGTTATGGCCGAGGCGGCTTTCGAACAGGGCGAAGCTGTCGATGGTGAAGGGCGGGCTGGTCAGCGCGGCATGGGTCGCAAGGAAGGGGTCGACCAGCGCCCCCGTCCGGCCGAAGCGGGCGAGGGTGATGTGGGGCAGGTAAGCCCGTTCTTCGGGCGGAAGGCCAAGTGCGACACAGGCGCGGTCTACTTTGCGATGCAGGCTGGCGAGCGGATCGCGCGGCTGGACCCCGGCCCAGAGCGTGTCGATCACGCCGCGACGGTCGAACGCGCCAACGCCTGAGACACTGACGTCGAACGGAGCGAAGCGGATGGTGCGCAGCGTATCGGCGATGTCAGTCGCGCGATGACGATCGACTTCGCCGATGAAGCGCAGGGTGAGGTGCAACTGGTCGTCGCGTTGCCAGCGGGCGCCCGCGACTCCGCCCATCAGTGCAAGCAATGGCGCGCGGTGGCTGGCCGGCGGGCGGATGGCGACGAACAGGCGGTGCATGACGCGGCGACTATAGGCTTTACCGCGCGTTAGGCCAGTGTGGTTACGACAGCGCTTGAATATCCGGGCATAAGCGCCGATAATGAATCATGCGGCGACAGTGACGCCGACGAAGGAGAATTTTCATGGCCAACTGGTCCGATCCCCGTTCCAATATTGCGGGCTTTGGCGGCAGCAGCGTCGCGCAGGGCGCGGCGTACGACGCCGGTCTGCGCAGCTATATGCTGTCGGTCTATAATTATATGGCGAGCGGCGTGCTGCTGACGGGCATCGTCGCAGTGCTGTTTGCGTCGAGCGGGCTGGCGTTGCAGGTGCTGGGCGGTCCCGGCATCCTGAAATATGTCATCATGTTCGCGCCTTTGGTGTTCGTGATGGTGCTGAGCTTTGGCATCAACCGGCTGTCGACGGCGGCGGCGCAGGGGCTGTTCTGGGCCTATGCCGCGGTGATGGGCCTGTCGCTCTCGTCCATCTTCCTGGTCTATACCGGCACGTCGATCGGCCAGACCTTCTTTGCGACGGCGGCGGCTTTCGCGGGGCTGAGCCTGTTTGGCTATACCACCAAGAAGGATCTGTCGGGCTTCGGCACCTTCCTGATCATGGGTGTTGTTGGCTTGCTGGTCGCCAGCCTGATCAACCTGTTCCTGAAATCGAGCGTGATGGATCTGGTCATCAGCTTCATCGGCGTGCTGCTGTTCGCGGGCCTGACAGCCTATGACACGCAGAAGATCAAGAGCATCTATGCGCATGTCGCGGGCACGGACATGATGGGCAAGTCGGTCGTCATGGGGGCGCTGAACCTCTATCTCGACTTCATCAACATGTTCCTGTTCCTGCTGCGCTTCATGGGCAATCGCGACTGATTGGCGCGGACGGCGAGATAAGGGAAGGCCCGGTGGAGTGATCTCCGCCGGGCCTTTTTTGTTTGTGCGGATGATCCCACGAAGGTCGTGGTGGGGGGCAAGCGCCGGACTGGACTCCCGCCTTTGCGGGAGTACGGGGTGGGTGGGATCAGGGCTGTTTCTGCATCGCCGCGATGAGGGCGCCGTCGATCTCCTTCTGGCGCTGATAGGCCGGGCGGGCGCGCAGGCGCGCCGCATAGGCGGTGAAGGCGGGGCGTTCCGGCATGGTGCCGAAGGTCAGGCCCCAGTCGATCTGCGATCCGACATAGACGTCGGCGGCGGTGAACTGATCGCCGCAAATCCATGTCGTCCCCGATACCGCCTGTTCGAGCGTGTCCAGCACCGCGTCGAGCGATCCATAGCCCGCGCTGCGATCCCGCCCTTCGGGCAGGACGAAGCCCATCGCCTTGTTGGTGATGGCGGCTTCGACCGGGCCAGCGGCGAAGAAGAGCCAGCGATAATAAGCGCCGCGTGCGCTGGTGGGCGGGGCGAGGTTGGCGGCGGGGAAGGCGTCGGCGAGATAGGCGCAGATGGCGGCGCATTCGGTGACGATGGTGCCGTTGTGGACGATCGCGGGGACTTTGCCCATCGGGTTGATGGCGAGATAGTCGGGGGATTTCATGGTGGTGGCGTAATCGAGGATGACGGTGTCATAGGGCGCGCCGACCTCCTCCAGCATCCAGCGGGCGATTTGGCCGCGCGACATGGGGTTGGTGTAGAGGGTGAGGATCATGGGGACTCCTGAGCGACTAGTCGATGATATGATATGTTCCGGTAGAAAAATCGCGAATGTAGGCGCAGCCGACAGGTTCATCGATCAGGTGTAGCCAGCTATCGTCCGCGTTCAATACCTTGCCGATTGCGATATATTCCATCTTCCGGGTGTTGAGTTCTTCATCGCTTATATCGCGGTAATCCCCCCGGATGCGCCAGCCACTGTCAGGATATCGATCACCATCCTGCTCCAGTTCAGGCTCTTCGCGATAGATAAAATATATTGGGATACCATCATCCACGACACAGCTATCGACAAGGCATCGCTCCCAATATTGTCGGATTGGTGGAGTTTCCACGACGTCGCGTTCGCCTTCATATTGAAGGTCAATAATATTATGAGGTTGAAAGCAGATGCGATCGCCAGGTTGTAACTGAGGCATGTCGCACGGAGCATTGTCCAGACGGCCCTGCCACTCCTCTGGCCCAAGCGAGTCAAGAATGACCCACATTCTTTCGGCATCATATTCGAGACCCGCTGGTGAGCCTTTGATGGTCAGTTTAACGAGGTCACCTGGCCGCAAAGCCATGATCTCCTCAGCGGTCGGCAGAAAGAATGTGTATGGGGCTTCGTTATGGATCGGACGAGGATCTTCAACGGCCCAAGTACCGAAATAGCGGCGGCGCAGATTATAGAGGCGGTCATATATACGCATCGTGGGAAACTAGCCCCGATTACCGAGGTTGCAACACCAACGGAGCGATAACCCCCCTCATCCAACTTCGCCTAACCGGCAGAGCCGGTAAAACTTCATATCCTTCTCCCGCCGGCGGGAGAAGGTTTGTAAGATAAAAAGGGCGGCCTTTGCGGGCCGCCCTTTTCATTTGCGTTGGTCGTCGCGCTTATTTGGTGGCTTCGCTTGTCTTGGCCTTGCCGCCCTTCTTGCCCTTTTTGGGGGCTGCCGGGGTGATTTCAAACGCCAGGGCTTCGTCCTTCATATGGACATGGACTTCGCCGCCATGGACCAGCTTGCCGAAGAGCAGTTCCTCGGCCAGCGGTTGCTTGATCTTTTCCTGCATCAGGCGGCCCATCGGGCGGGCGCCGTAGAGCTTGTCATAGCCCTTCTTGGTGAGCCAGTCCTTGGCGTCCTGATCCAGGGTGATGTGGACGTCGCGGTCGGCCAGTTGCAGTTCGAGTTGCAGGACGAACTTGTCGATGACGCGGGCGACGATTTCCGGCGGGAGGTAGCCGAAGGGGACGATCGCATCGAGGCGGTTGCGAAATTCCGGGGTGAAGAGCTTTTTCACCGCATCCTCCTGCACATCCTCGCGGGTCAGTTCGCCAAAACCGATCGATTCCTTCGCCATGTCCGACGCACCGGCATTGGTGGTCATGATGAGGATGGTGTTGCGGAAATCGACGGTCTTGCCGTGATGGTCGGTCAGGCGGCCATTATCCATCACCTGCAACAATATGTTGAACAGGTCCGGGTGCGCCTTTTCGATTTCGTCGAGCAGCAGGACGCTGTGCGGTTGCTGGTCGACGGCGTCGGTCAACAGGCCACCCTGATCATAGCCGACATAGCCCGGAGGCGCGCCGATCAGGCGGCTGACCGAGTGGCGTTCCATATATTCCGACATGTCGAAGCGCTGGAGCGGGATGCCGAGCAGGGTCGCGAGCTGGCGCGCCACCTCCGTCTTGCCGACGCCGGTGGGGCCGGAGAAGAGATAGTTGCCGATCGGCTTGTCGGGATCACGCAGGCCTGCACGCGACAGCTTGATCGCGGAGGACAGCACTTCGATCGCCCTGTCCTGGCCAAAAACGACGCGCTTCAGGTCGGTGGTCAGCGATTCCAGCACGCTCTTGTCGTCGGACGAGACCGTCTTGGGCGGGATGCGGGCCATGGTCGCGATGACCAGCTCGATCTCCTTGGGGGTGATCACCTTCTTGCGCTTGCTTGGCACGACCAGCATCTGCATTGCGCCGACTTCGTCGATCACGTCGATCGCCTTGTCGGGCAATTTGCGGTCGTTGATGTAGCGGGCGGACAGTTCCACCGCCGCCTTGATCGCGTCGGGCGTGTAGCGGACGTGATGATGCTCCTCGAACGCGGTGCGCAGCCCGGCGAGGATCTTGATCGTATCCTCGATCGTAGGTTCGTTGACGTCGATCTTCTGGAAGCGGCGCAGCAGCGCCCGGTCCTTCTCGAAATGGTTGCGGAATTCCTTGTAGGTGGTCGATCCGATGCAGCGGATCGTGCCGCCCGACAGAGCGGGTTTCAACAGGTTGGACGCATCCATCGCGCCGCCGCTGGTCGCGCCAGCGCCGATGACGGTGTGGATTTCGTCGATGAAGAGGACCGCGTGGGGCAGTTTTTCCAGCTCGGTGACGACCGCTTTCAGCCGCTCCTCAAAATCGCCGCGATAGCGGGTGCCGGCCAGCAGTGCGCCCATGTCGAGCGAGTAGATGACGGCTTCTTTCAGCACATCAGGCACTTCGCCCTCGATGATCTTGCGCGCCAGACCTTCGGCAATAGCGGTCTTGCCGACGCCGGGATCACCGACATAGAGCGGGTTGTTTTTTGAGCGGCGGCACAGGATCTGGATGGTGCGGTCCACCTCCGACGCGCGCCCGATGAGGGGATCGACCTTGCCGCGCGCCGCCTTCTCATTGAGGTTGACGGTGAACTGATCGAGGGCGCTGTCCTTCTTACCCTTGCCGTCCTGCACCTTCTTCTCCTCTTCGGCTGCCCCCTTGGTCTCCTGACGCTCAGGCGCGGGCGTACCCTTGCCGACGCCATGGCTGATGAAGCTCACGGCATCGAGACGGCTCATATCCTGCTGTTGCAGGAAATAGACGGCATAGCTTTCGCGTTCGGAAAAGAGCGCGACGAGGACGTTTGCCCCGGTCACTTCATCCTTGCCGGACGATTGCACATGGAGAATGGCGCGCTGGACCACGCGCTGGAATCCGCTGGTGGGGGAGGGGTCGGATGCGCCCTCCACCTTGAGGCTGTCGAGTTCGGTGTCGAGATATTGGGTGACCGCGTCGCCCAGCTCGCCGATTTCCACGCCGCACGCCTGCATCACCTTGGACGCATGTTCGTCGTCGATCAGCGCCAGCAGCAGATGCTCCAGCGTCGCATATTCATGCTTGCGTTCCGACGCATGGGTCAGCGCATTGTGCAGGGTGGTTTCCAGAGCGGGGGCGAAAGAAGGCATGTCTGTTCTACTCCTGGCCCGATAAAGGGGCGGTCTTGAACCTTATGTCGGCATTGCTCGACGCCGGATCAAGACGTGCGTCCCGACCTGCGGAATTGCCAGACTGACCGTACCCGGTAGAACCCGTCAAAAGGGTGCGTGGGGCAAGGCGCGGGTTCATCGCTTGAATAACGCCTCGGCAGTTGCCTTATGGTTAACGGCGTATTCCATTTTCGCTTCTGTCCGCGCTATTTCCGCCTTGAGAGCGGCGATGCGGGCGTCCAGTTCAGCCACGGACAAGGGGTCCAGATCCTGCGCGTGCAGCCGGGCCAGTGGATCGTCAGCCCGGCGGGGGAGATCATCATCCTTGTCCATAAAGCGTAATGTTGACCCTGCGGGCCACTCTGTCAATAAGGGCGCTCGTTCTGCCTGTCGATTTTTGTGCGGTGCAGCATGAGCGTGTTTTTGGGGGAAGCGACGATGGCCGACGGCAACCGCGTACCGGGCGAGATGATGGCGATTGCCATTCCTGTGCCGGGTGGTCCTGATGCGCTGGTGCCACAGCGGCGCGCGGTGCCGGTGCCGGGCGATGACGAAGTGCTGATCCGGGTCGCTGCTGCCGGGGTGAACCGGCCCGATGTGCTGCAACGACAGGGCAAATATCCGCCGCCGCCCGGCGCTTCGGACATTCCGGGGCTGGAGGTGTCCGGCACGGTCGTGGCGGCCGGGCGCGGGGCGGAGTTGCTGGTGGGGCAGAGGGTTTGCGCGTTGCTGGCTGGCGGGGGCTATGCGGAATATGCGGTGGCGCCTGCGGGGCAATGCCTGCCGGTGCCGGACGGCTATGACATGGTCGAGGCGGCGGCGCTGCCGGAGACTTTGTTTACCGTGTGGACCAATTTGTTCGAGCGTGCCTATGCGGTGGGTGGTGACACGGTGCTGGTGCATGGCGGGACCAGCGGGATCGGCACGATGGCGATCCGCCTGTGCAACCTGTTCGACGTGCGTGTCATCGTCACCTGCGGGTCGGATGAGAAATGCGCGGCTGCCAGGGCGTGGGGCGCGGACGAGGCGATCAATTACAAGACCCAGGACTATGTCGCGGAGGTGAAGCGGATCACCGGCGGGCAGGGCGTTCAGGCGGTGCTGGACATGGTCGGCGGCGATTATCTGCCGCGCAACCTGGAGTGCCTGGCCGAGGATGGGCGGCATGTGTCGATCGCGGTGCTGGGCGGGGTGAAGGCCAATATATTCATTCCCGCGATCATGCAGCGGCGGCTGACGATCACCGGATCGACGCTGCGGGCGCGGTCGGTGGGGTTCAAGAGCCTGGTGGCCGATGAACTGGTGCGGACGGTGTGGTCGTTCGTCGAGGAAGGGAAGTTGCGCCCGGCGATGGATCAGCGGTTCGGGCTGGCGGAGGCGGCCAAGGCGCACGCGCGGATGGATGCGGGCGAGCATTTCGGGAAGATCGTGCTGGTGGTTTGAGGGTGCGTTGGCCCACCCCCCACCCCCCTCCCGCAGGCGGGAGGGGGAGCAGAAAACCCCGCAAACCGTAGCATTTCCGTCATAATCCCTTCGGAACTGTAACATTGCGGCGCTAGGGAACCGGTCCTGAGGGCATCAGTCTTTGTAGGATCGTATCATGAACGCCATCACGCGCCTGCCATTTCTGGCGGACCTGCCGGAGGACGGCGCAGAGCCATTTTCCGTGCCCGAACGGACGCAGGGCGAGCGTCGCCGGTTTCGCACGATCTGGATTTCCGACATCCATCTTGGCACGCGCGGCTGCAACGCGGCGATGCTGATCGATTTCCTCGACAATGTGGACAGCGACACCATCTATCTGGTGGGCGACATCATCGACGGCTGGCGGCTGAAGAAGCGTTTTTACTGGCCGGCCAGCCATAATGACGTGGTGTGGCGGCTGATGAAACGCGCCAAGCGCGGCACGCGGGTCGTCTATATTCCCGGCAATCATGACGAAATGTTCCGCCAGTTCACCGGCATGAATTTCGGTGGCGTGGAAATAAGGCGCAAGGCGATCCATACCACCGCCGACGGGCGCAAGCTGCTGGTGCTGCATGGCGATGAATTCGACACGATCATGCTGGCGCACCGCTGGCTGGCGTTCGTGGGGGACGCGGCCTACACCACGCTGATGCGGCTGAATGTCGTGGTCAATGCGGTGCGGCAGCGCATGGGGCTGCCCTATTGGTCGCTCAGCAAAATGGCCAAGCACAAGGTCAAGAACGCCGTATCCTTCATCTCCCAGTTCGAGGAAGTGGTCGCGCATGAAGCGGGTGCGCGCGGCGTCGATGGCGTGGTGTGCGGGCATATCCACAATGCCGAAATGCGCGAGATTGGCGGCGTCGCTTATTATAATGATGGCGACTGGGTGGAAGGCTGCACCGCTCTGGTCGAGCATGAGGGCGGACGGATGGAAGTGCTGCACTGGGCGGATGAGATTGCCGCGCGGGAGGCACGGGACGAGCCGGCGCGGATTGCCGCCTAAGATATTATGCCGCGTGTTCCCGCGCAGGCGGGAACCCAGTCCGGCCGTTAAACTGGGTTCCCGCCTGCGCGGGAACATGGTGAGTGAGGTGACCAAATGCGCATTATGATCGTCACCGATGCCTGGACCCCGCAGGTCAATGGCGTGGTGCGCACGCTCCAGACGATCCGGGCGGAGCTGGAGGCGATGGGGCATGAGGTTCAGGTGATTTCGCCTGATCTTTATGGCTCCATTCCCTGCCCGACCTATCCAGAAATAAGGCTGGCCTTGGTGCGGCCGGGCGTGGTGGGGCAGGCGATTGCGGCCTTCCAACCGGATGCCGTGCATCTGGCGACGGAAGGGCCGCTCTGCCTGGCGGCGCGGCGCTGGTGCTTGCGGGAGCATGTGCCGTTCACCACCGCCTATCACACCCATTTCCCCGATTATGTGGCGCAGCGGACCGGCCTGCCTGCGGCCTGGTTCTGGCGCTATATTCGCTGGTTTCACGGGTCTGCGCAGGCGGTGCTGGTATCGACCGGGTCGGTGCGCGCGCAACTGCGCGCGCATGGGCTGAACAATGTGCGGCCCTGGGGCAGGGGGGTGGACCTGAGTGCCTTCACCCCCGACGCGCCGCCGCCCACGCTGTTTGCCGACCTGCCCCGGCCGATCATGCTGGCTGTCGGTCGGGTGGCGGTGGAGAAGAATCTGGAGGCGTTCCTCGCCACCGATCATCCCGGCACCAAGGTGGTGGTGGGCGATGGCCCGGCGCGCGCGGCGCTGGAGCGGCGCTACCCAGAGGCGCATTTCATGGGACCATTGTTCGGGGAGGCGCTGGCGGGTGCCTATGCCGGGGCCGACGTGTTCGTTTTCCCCAGCCGCACCGACACGTTCGGCTTGGTGATGATCGAGGCGCTGGCCTGCGGCACGCCGGTCGCGGCCTATCCCGTCACGGGGCCGGTGGACATTGTGACCCCGGAAAGCGGCGCGCTGTCGGATGATCTGGGGCAGGCGATTGCCGGAGCGCTAAGCTGTGACCGGGCCGCCTGCGCCGCCTATGGCCGCAGCTTCAGCTGGGAACGCAGCGCGCGCGAGTTCCTGGCGGGGCTGCACACCATTGACCGGTTGGGGCTGGATAGCGCGGCCTGACGCTTTTCCTTGCTCCAGCGGGGATGATCGACTATCTCCAGACGGTCGCGGCCGCCCTGCTTGGGCGGCCCTTATCGTTTTTGTGCCGGAGAATGTTCCCGTGTCCCAGCCACTCATGCCCCATGCGACCGCCAGCTGGCTGGTCGACAACAGCGCTCTGAGCTTTGACCAGATCGCTGAATTTTGCGGGCTTCACATCCTGGAAGTGCAGGCAATCGCCGACGATACCGCCAGCACCAAATATACCGGCCGTGACCCGGTGCGCGCCCATGAAATCACCATGGACGAAATCCACAAGGGCGAGCAGAACCCCGACTACAAGCTCAAGATGCTGAAAGGCCCGGAGCCTGTCCGTCGCACCAAGGGGCCGCGCTACACGCCGGTGTCCAAGCGCCAGGACAAGCCTGATGGCATCGCCTGGATCCTGCGCAACCATCCCGAAGTGTCGGACGGCGCGATCGGCAAGCTGATCGGCACCACCCGCACCACCATCGCGGCGATCCGCGACCGGACCCACTGGAACATTTCCAACATCACGCCCAAAGACCCGGTGACGCTGGGCCTGTGTTCGCAGCGCGAACTGGACGCTCTGGTGGCCAAGACCGCCAAGAAGCTGGGCATCGAGGCACCGACCGATTCGCGTCTGGATGGCGACCGTGCGGCGCTGATCGAGGAGCTGCGGCGTGAGCGTGACGACAATGCGCGGCGTGCTGATGAGGCTCTGCGCAGCGAAGCAGAACTGATTTCCGGCGTCGCCACCATCCTTGATCCGTTCAGCAACAACAAGGGCGCGGTGTGATGCCGTAGCGTCATTCGGCGACCGTCCTAAGTCGCTGCAATGCAGCATTTTCAAGGGTCGCGCCGGGTAACCGACGCGGCCCTTTTTGCTGTGGTTGACGCTTGCGTAAAGCAGCCATTCTCCATAGACTTCACTCATGGAGAGCATAGAAAAAATCTGGCGGGAGCATTATCAGCACCCCACCGTCTGGGACCGGACGTTCGCCCCGATGTCGATGGGGGAAATGGTCACCACCAGTGCGCTGGCCCACCCCGATGCGCCGATGATCGATTTCATGGGGCGCCGGTTCAGCTATGGCACGATGTTCGGGCAAATCCGCCGCATCGCCTGTGGTTTGCAGGCGATGGGTGTGAAAAAGGGCGACCGGGTCGGCCTCTATCTGCCCAACACCCCCCATTATGTCGCGGCTTATTATGGCGCGCTGATCGCGGGCGCGATCGTCGTCAATTTCTCTCCCCTCTACACTGCTGCCGAACTGGAGCATCAGGTCGAGGATAGCGGGACCAAAATCCTGTTCACCCTGTCGGCCAAGGCGCTGCTGCCCACCGCCTTGCAGGTGTTGGATCATAGCAGCCTGGAGAAGCTGGTCGTCGGATCGGTGGCGGAGATGCTGCCCCCGGTCAAATCCGTGCTGTTCCGCCTGTTCAAGGCGAGCGAGTCCGTGCCGTTGCCGGACGATCCGCGCGTGTTGCGCTATGACCGGCTGATCGCCAATGCGGGCGACTGCACCGTGCCGCCGATCGACCCGGAGCGGGACATCGCCCTGCTGCAATATACTGGCGGCACCACCGGCACGCCCAAGGGCGCGATGCTGACCCACCAGAATCTGACCGCCAATGCCCGGCAGGCGCAGGCGATCGACCCGCACGCCAATGAGGAGGACCGCATCATCGCGGTGCTGCCCTTCTTCCATGTATTCGCCAATACCTGCACCCTCAACCGCACCGTGATGAACGGCGGCGAGATGGTGATGCTGCCCCGTTTCGACGCGGCGCAGGTGCTGGCGGCGGTGCAGCGGGTGAAGGCGACGTCGCTGCCCGGCGTGCCGACCATGTTCCAGGCGCTGCTGGATCATCCCGCGATCCGCAACATCGACTTTTCCTCGCTGCGCGCCTGTATTTCGGGCGGCGCGCCGCTGCCGCTGGAAGTGCGGCAACGGTTCGAGGCGGCCACGGGCGCCAAGCTGATCGAAGGTTATGGCCTCACCGAAACCAGCCCGATCGTCTGTTCCAACCCCTATGAGGGGCTGAACAAGACCGGGACGGTGGGGCAGCCGGTGCCGGGGACGCGGGTGAAGCTGGTCGATCGCGAAGATCCGACCAGGCCACCGCCGCCCGGAGAGCCGGGTGAATTGCTGTTCGCCGGGCCGCAGATCATGAAGGGCTATTGGAACCGGCCCGATGCCGACGCCGAAGTATTCATCGGCGATTTCATCCGCACCGGCGACGTGGGCGAAATAGACGAGGATGGCTATGTCCGCATCGTCGACCGGCTCAAGGACATGATCGCCGTCGGCGGCTTCAAAGTGTTTCCGAGCCAGGTCGAGGCGGTCCTCTATCATCATCCGATGGTCAAGGAGGCGCTGGTGATCGGCATTCCCGACCATTATCGCGGTGAACAGCCCAAGGCGTTCGTGACGCTGATCGAGGATGCGCAGATTGACGGCGCGGCGCTCAAAGACTGGCTCAATCCGCAACTGGGCAAGCATGAGCGGGTGTGTGAGGTCGAGGTGCGGCTGAACCTGCCGCGCACGCTGGTCGGCAAGCTGTCCCGTAAGGAACTGGTGGCCGAGGAACGGGCGAAAGCGGCGGCGTGACGGCGGAGGCTGGAACGGCGGCCTGAGCGTTCCTATCTGTGTGGCCAACATGGATAGGAATGGACAGATGGCGCAAGAAATCGCGACACTCGCAGGCGGATGCTTCTGGTGTACCGAAGCGGTGTATCAGAACCTCAAAGGCGTATCCGCGGTCGAGAGCGGTTATATTGGCGGGGAAAAGCCCGACCCGACCTATGAGCAGGTCTGTTCCGGCACGACCGGCCATGCCGAGGCGATCCGCATCAGTTTCGACCCTGACGTCATCAGCTATGCCGATCTGCTCGACATTTTCTTTGCGACGCACAATCCCACGACGCTCAATCGCCAGGGCAATGATGTCGGCACCCAATATCGATCCGCCATCTTCCCCCGTTCGCCGGAACAGGAGGCCGAGGCCAAGGTCGCGATCGGCCGGGCGCAGGCGGACCATGACGATCCGATCGTCACCACGATAGAGCCGGACGGTCCCTGGTATCCGGCGGAGGATTATCATCAGCAATATTGGGACCGGGTCGGCGACCGTAACCCCTATTGCATGGCCGTGATCCCGCCAAAGCTCGCGAAACTGCGCAAGGGCTTTGCCGACAGGATTGACGGTTGATTTTCCGCGACAGGTTTCGCCGCTTTTTGTGTTTGGCTTAGGCTGCGGTTAAGGTGGCCTGTGCCAGGACGGCGGCGAACCAAGTCGGGGGACTGATGATGAACAAGATGATGATGCTGGCCGCGCCGCTGATGCTGCTGGCTCTGCCCGGCTGTATCGCCAAGACGGCGCTGGATATCGCGACGATGCCGGTGCGCGCGGGCGCGCAGGCGGCGGACTGGGCGACGACCAGCCAGGATGAAGCCGATCGCAATTATGGCCGCAAGATGCGCGAGCAGGAAGCGCGCGATGGCAAGGTGCGCAAGAAGGCGGACAAGGAACGCCGCCGCCAGTGCGAGGATGCGGGTTACGACAATTGCGATTAAGCGCGATGACGTCACCTTGACCCGTGCGTTTCGAGCGAAGTCGAGAAACGGTGGCACGCAGGTTTCGACTTCGCTCGAAACGAACGGAGCTTGGAGTTTCACCTCATTTTCAAACTCAAGCCGCGGCGCGTTTTAGCCGGTCGTTGATGGCCGCGCCGACCCCCTCTTCGGGAATGGGCGCAACGGCGATGCGCTGCTGCGCGCTGGCGTCGGCAATGTGAAGCGCCGCGAATAGATTGGCCGCGGCCTCCCGCACGTCGGCTTCCGGGCTGAGATTGATGTGGCAGGGCATCAGGCCGAAGCCGATCAGATATTCGTCCCGCTCCGCGCGCATCGCGTTGAGCCGCACCGGTTTGGACGGCGCATAATGGCTTTCGAGTTGGCCGGGCGCTTCGATCTTGCCCCCGGCCTTGCCGATCATAACCGGCAGGCCGGTCGCTTCCTCCAGCATCGCCGCCGTCACCGGGCCGGGGCGGAGCAGGCGGACATGGTCATGTTCCGGCGCGGCGATGGTCGATTCCACGCCTTCGCTGGTCGGCCCTTCATCCAATATCATCCGCACCCGGCCATTGAGGCTGGCCAGCACATGCTCGGCGCGCGTCGGGCTGATCGATCCGCTGCGATTGGCCGATGGCGCGGCGAGTGGTCGCCCGCTCTCGCGGATCAGCGCGCGCATCGCGGGGTGGGCGGGCAGGCGCAGCGCTACGGTGGGCAGGCCGGCCATGACTAGCGGGGAGAGGCCGCTATCGGCCCGCATCGGCAGCACCAAAGTCAACGGCCCCGGCCAGAAGCGGTCGGCCAGCGTCCTGGCGACAGCGGAGAAATCCGCCAGCCGCTCCGCCATCTCCCGGTCGGCGACATGGACGATCAGCGGATTGAAACTGGGCCGCCCCTTGGCGCTGTAGATGGCGGCGACGGCGTGGCTGTCAGTCGCATCGGCGGCCAGGCCATAAACGGTTTCGGTTGGCACCGCCACCGGCTCCCCGGCGCGGATCAGCAAGGCTGCCTCACGCAGGGATTCCGCGCCATAACGGCAGGATCGGGTGGAATAGGCTGGATTGGCGATGGTCACGGCCCCCGCGATATAGACGGCGATCCCACCGAGTAAAAGGCCATTGCGTCAGTCGCATGACAGCGGCGGGAATCGGGGCGCGGATGCTTGCCGCAACGCCCATCGCCGTTTAAGCCCGCGCCATGACCGACGAACTCCTCAACCGCATTGCCCAGGCGCTCGAACGGCTCGCGCCGCCGCCCGCACTGTCCGCCGATCTTGCCGCGTCGCCAGCCTATGTCTGGGACGGTCGCGCGATCCGCGCGGTCGAGGCGTTCGCGCCGGTGGACTATGACCTGCTGACCGGGATCGACGCGCAGAAGGGTGCTTTGCTCGACAATAGCCGCCGTCATGCGGCGGGCCATGCCGCGCATGACGTGCTGCTATGGGGCGCGCGCGGGACCGGCAAGTCGGCGGTGGTCGCATCCGTCGTCGGCCAGTTGCAGGGGGAGGGGCAGGACATCGCCCTGCTGCAATGCGCGATCGATGAACTGGCGAGCCTGCCCACGCTCTTCTCGCTGCTGCGCGGGACGAGCCGGCCCTTCATCCTGTTCCTCGATGATCTGGGCTTTGACGAAGGCGTGGGGGACGCCCGGTCGCTGCGGTCGCTGCTTCAGGGCGGCACCGCCGCGCGTCCCGCCAATGTGCGCCTCTATGTGACGTCAAACCGCCGCCATATCGTGCCGCGCCATCTGTCGGAGCAGGATGACCCGATCAATCCGCGCGATGTGGTCGATGACCGGATGGCGCTGTCCGACCGCTTTGGCCTGAGCCTTGGCTTTCACGCGCTCGATCAGGACGCCTATGTCGCGATCGTTGGCGGCTATGCGGCGAAACTGGGGATCAGTTTCGATCCATTGGAAGCGATCCAGTGGGCAACCCAGCGCGGCAGCCGGTCGGGCCGGGTTGCGTGGCAATATGTCGTCGAACTGGCGGGGCGCAACGGGTTGCATATTTGATGGAGCGTGCTCCCGCGCAGGCGGGAGCCCAGTTGAGAGGCTGGAACTGGGCTCCCGCCTGCGCGGGAGCACGCAAACCTCAAATCACTTCCCCTTCGTCACCCGCCACACAATGCCGCCGACATCGTCGCTGACCAGCAGCGCGCCCTTCGCGTCGGCGGTCACGTCCACCGGGCGACCATGCGCGTTGCCATCCTTGTCCAGAAAGCCGGTCAGCACATCGACCGGCTTGGCCTTGCCCGCCTCGCCATCGGCAAAGCCGACGAACACGACCTTGTAACCCGCCGCCGGCTTGCGGTTCCAGCTGCCGTGGAGGCCCACGAACGCGCCGTCGGCATAAGGTGCACCTAGCGTCACCTTGTCCGCGAAGGTCAGGCCCAGCGGTGCGACATGATTGCCCAGCGCATAGTCTGGCCGCTTGGTATATTCGCGGATTTCCGGACGTTGCGGCTGGACCCGGCGATCCTCATACCCGCCCCAATAATTCCATGGCCAGCCATAGAAGCCGCCAAATTCAACTCGCGCCAGATAATCGGGCACCAGGTCGCTGCCCAGCATGTCGCGTTCATTGACCACGCCCCACAGCGCGCCGCTCTTGGGTTCAAAGGCCAGGCCCACCGGATTGCGCATCCCCGACGCCCAGATGCGATAGTCGCCGGTCCGGGGGTTCACTTCCAGCACCGACGCGCGGTTGGCTTCGCTTTCCAGCCCATTTTCGCCGATATTGCTGTTCGACCCGACGCCGACATAGAGCAGCCCTTCGGGGCTGACGGTCAGGCTGCGGGTCCAGTGCATGTTGGGCGCCTGCGCGGGCAGGTTCAATATCTTGCGGCCCGGCGCGCTGATCTTCGTATCGCCCGGCTTGTAGGGATAGGCCATCAGCGCGTCGGTATTGGCGACGAACAATGTGTTGCCCAGCAGCGCCATGCCATAGGGCGAATTCAGTCCGGTCAGGAAGGCGGTTTTCGTCTCCGCCCGCCCGTCGCCATCGGCGTCACGCAGCAGCGAAATGCGGTTGGGCGACGGATCGCCCGCGCCCGCCTTGTTCATCAGATAATTCATCACCCGGTTGACGATGCCGCCGGTCGGGCGGGGCGGGCTGTTGGTTTCGGCCACCAGCACATCGCCATTGGGTAGAAGCAGCAGCGAGCGGGGATGGGACAGCCCCTCGGCAAAGCGCGCCACCGACAACCCCTTGGCCGGCACCGGCTTTTCGCCGGCGGTCCATGGCTTCACTTCGGCGATATTGACCGTGGGGATCATCTCGCTGCGTGGCCCGGTGAACACCGGTTCGCGTCCCATATCCGCGCCGGGCGGCAATTGCGCCGTGTCGCCTTGCGCGAAATAGAGGAATGCGCCGCCGGCCAAAGTGAGGACGACGAGCGGGAGGGCGATCAGATGCTTGTTCATTCCCCTCATCTATGTCGCGATGCCGCGTCGGGCAAGGCGGATGGGGCTGGCCGCGTCGCTTATTTGCGCCGGTCGCGCAGCCACAGCAGCAGCGCGATCACGATGCCCGCGCCAACGCCCGCCAGCAGGCCGATGCTGGGCTGGCCCATCAGCCCGCCGGTGATTGCACCCCCCAGGATGAGGAAGGCGATGATCGCGCCCGCGCCGGTCGGGTCTTTCCTGTCATTGCTCATGCCCAGCCCCTTGCCATGGACGGCGGGGCAAGGCCAGCGGCTTTGACGGCGTGCGGATGCGGGACGCATCGTGCCGTTACGGGATGGCTGTCCCGTGATGGGACTTGGCTAACGCCCCGTTCACCCTCGCATCCCGCCTGCTACACCAAGGCACTGAAATGGCACGGGGATTGAAGGTGGTAGCCAACCAATACATGTCGCCAAAAAAACAAATGGGGGTCGCAATGCAGTTGCCATATCTTTCGGGTCGAAAGAGCTATGAGGATGCCGCCGAGTTGATGGCGCTGTTCGGTGACAATGCCGGATACGAAGCTGCCGCGCGCGCCGACCGCAGTCTGGACGTGGGCAATCATATCCATTTCTGCCACTGGCGGCAGATCGAACGGCTCATCGTGCTGCTGACCTATGACCAGCCGCTGGGGACGATTCACTGATTTAGGCAACAGCCGCTCGAAACGAACGGATGAAAGCTTAAAGCCGCAGACCCGCCGTCTCAGGCAGTCCCGCCAAAATATTGAGATTCTGCACCGCCGCGCCTGCCGCACCCTTGCCCAGATTGTCGAGCGCCGCGACCAGCCGCGCCTGGCCACTGGTCGCATTGCCGAACACGAAGAGTTGCAGCCGGTCGGTCGCGCCGACCTGCTCCAGCTCGATTGCGCCCATGGCGTCGCTGTCGGCCAGCGGCGCAACGCTGACGATTGGCGATCCGGCATAGGCGGCCGCCAGCGTGGTATGAACATCTGCCAGTGCAGGCGCTCCGGGCATGGCGTGCAATTGCAGCGGCACTTCCACCAGCATCCCGCGATAGGCGTTGGCGACAGCAGGCGCGAAAAGCGGCGCGTGAGTCAGGCCGGAATAGCGCGTCATTTCCGGCACATGCTTGTGCGCGAGGCTGAGGCCATAGGCGCGGAACGCGGTGGGTGCGCCGCCTGCGCCTTCATATTCCGCGATCATCGCCTTGCCGCCGCCCGAATAGCCCGACGCGCCCGATACGGTGACCGGCCAGTCGGCAGGCAGCAGCCCGGCGAGCGACAGCGGCCGCACCAGCGCCAGAAAGCCGGTCGGCCAGCAACCCGGATTGGCAACGAAGCGGCTGGCGGCCAGCGTCTCGCGATGCCCCGGCTCCAGTTCGGGAAAGCCGTAGGTCCAGCCATCCGCCACCCGATGCGCCGTCGATGCGTCGATCACACAGGTGCGGTCATTGTCGATCAGCGCCACGGCTTCGCGCGCGGCATCGTCGGGTAGGCACAGGATCACGACGTCCGCGGCGTTCAGCGCATCGCGGCGCGCGCCTGCATCCTTGCGATCCTTTTCGTCCAGCCGGATCAGCGAGAGTTCAGGACGTCCGGCCAGCCGGTCGGCGATTTCGATGCCGGTGGTGCCATGGCCGCCGTCGATGAAAACCTGTGTGGTCATGCGCCGATCCTCCGCCGCGCGATGATGGGTTGGGCATGGTCCCCGGCCAGCCGCGCGACCACATCGACCAGCGGCTCGGCGACTACCGCCATCCAGTGCGCATTGGCGTGGAGCAGCGTCTTGCCGTCGATCATGATGCCGACATGGCGGGGGAAGAAGAGGATATCGCCGCGCTGCAAGACGGCGTCGCTGTCGATCGGATTGCCGATCCCTTCGCATTGCAGGTCGGTGTCGCGAGGCACGGACAGGCCGCATTGGCCCAGCGCCACCTGCACCAGCCCCGAACAGTCGATGCCGCGATGCCCGCGCCCGCCCCAGACATAGGGCTGGCCCAGATAACGCTCCGCCACCGCGACCCAGTCCGCCGCAGGGGCGTCGAGCGGGGCGGCGTGGCGCGCATGGATGAAGCCTTCGGCGCAGGCGATGAAGCCATCCTCCGCCTCCCCCGAAAACAGCGCGCCGCCCGGCCAATAATCGGCGATCGGTGCCTTGATGTCTGGCGCGCGGAACAAAGGCGCGGTCTCGGCAATGATCCGGTGGCTGACAGGTTCCAGCACGTCCAGTGCTTCGCGCCTGATATAGCCGACATAGCCGTCATGCCCGCAAAAGCCCCAGGCCCAGTCGGTCATCACGTCCAGCGCATGGAATGTCTCGCCGCGCAGCAATTCGCTGACCGCTTCTCCGCTCGCCGATGGCGCGCTCAGGATAGGCGTGCCGGGCGCAACGCAGGTGAGGGCGACGGCGCGGGCATAATGGGCGGAAAATAATGTGCCAGCCAATGCCAGGTCGGCCAGGTCGCCGCGCGCGGCATGGATGCGGCGGTCGAGCGCGACGGAACGCCCGTCCAGCTTGAAGCGGGTTCTTTCAGGCGGTCCGTTCCGCGCGGGGCTGTTCATACCTGTCATCGCGCGCGGTTCCTGCGATGAAAAGGTGAAAGGCGTCAAGAAATTCCGCCCCTTTGGGGGTCCGGGTGATGAAAATATTGCGCCGGTCGCTCACATCGCGCTCACGGCGAAGGTAGCCGAGCGCCGATAATTTGTTCAGGGCGCGGGTGATCACGGGTTTTGACACATGCAGCGCTTCGGCCAGGCCGCGCACCGTATGAGGCCCTTCGCCGATATAAACGGTCATCATCAATGCCATCTGGCGGTTGGTCAGGTCAGGTTTCCCCGACCGGACATAATCGACCAGGGTGCGCATCCAGTGAGTCAGCGGCAACAGGCCGGGCCGGTCGATTGCGGGCGAATGATCTGTGGCTGGATGAGCGTTCATGTGGCCTTAACGCACGATGGCCAATCCGGTTGCGTAACGGCTGGGTACAATCGTGCTGGAGTCAATCGCGCCCGTAGCGCTGCTGCAACAGGCGGAAAACCGCACGCAATCCCAGCGCCTCGCCGCCCTTGGCGCGACCCGGCTTCGCCGCCGGTCGCCAGGCGAATGTATCCAGATGCAGCCAGGCCACATCGTCCGGCACGAAGCGCTTGAGGAACAGCGCAGCCGTGATCGCGCCGGCAAAGCCGCCTTCGCCCGCATTGTTGATGTCGGCAATGTCGGATTTGAGCATGTCGGCATAGCCATCCCACAAGGGCAGCCGCCAGGTCGGGTCGTCGACCGCTGCGCCCGCAGCCGCCATCTCCGCCGCGAGTTGCTCGTCATTGGCAAACAAAGCGGGCAGGTCCGGCCCCACCGCCACCCGCGCCGCGCCGGTCAGCGTGGCATAGTCGATGATCAGTTCCGGCTTTTCCTCCCCCGCGCGGGTCAGCGCGTCGCCCAGCACCAGCCGTCCTTCGGCATCGGTATTGCCAATCTCTACCGTCAGCCCCTTGCGCGTCTGCAATATGTCGCCGGGGCGGAAGGCATTGCCGCTGATCGCATTTTCCGCCGCCGGGATCAGCAGGTGCAGCCGCACCGGCAGCCGCGCCCCCATGATCAGCTGCGCCAGCGCCAGCGCATGAGCCGCGCCGCCCATATCCTTCTTCATCAGCCGCATCCCAGACGATGGCTTGATGTCAAGCCCGCCGCTGTCGAAGCAGATACCCTTGCCAACGATCGCGATGCGCGGCGCGGCGGGATCACCCCATGTCAGTTCGATCAGGCGCGGGGCAAAGCTCTTGTCCGCTGCCTTGCCCACGGCGTGGATCATCGGATAACCCTGTTCCAGCGCATCGCCGCGCGTCGTGCTGACGCTGGCCCCGAACGCCTTGCCGACTTGCGCCACCGCTGTTTCCAGATCGGCCGGTCCCATGTCAGCGGCGGGCGTGTTGACGAGGTCGCGCACCAGCGCGATCGCCTGCGCCAGTTGCACGGTCGCCTCGATCCGCGCGACGTCGCTGGTCAGCAGCACGCGCGGCCCGACGGTGCCATCCTCCTTGCGATAACGGTCGAACCGGTAATGCGCCGTCAGCCAGCCCAGGGCCGCTGCATCGGGTGATCCTTCCGCCAGCCGATATGTGCCTTCGGGCAAGGTCTCTGCGAGTTTTGCAAGACACCAGGGACCGGGCGCGGCCTTGCTGGTGATACCGGCCACCACCCACCAGTCGCCCGCAGCCTCGCCCGGCACGATCGCCTGTTCGCCCGGCTTGCCCTGAAATTTCTGCGCCGCCACGATCGTGCGGACCCGCTCCGGCTGGGTCGCCAGCCAATCGTCATAGCCTGTCGCCTCGATCAGCTGGATCGAACGGGCGGGTTGCTTGTTGTCGGCTTTGAGCAAGGCTGAATAATCGGTCATGGCGTGGGTGTAGGAGAAAGGCGCAAGTGATGGAAAGTACGAAATTGCATCGCCTGCATCGCACATGTCGCCCTTTCCCCATTTGCGTCCCGCGCCGGTGAGGCCTAGCTTCATTCCCATCACAAAATGCCAAGGAGAGAGACGATGATTCATTCCGATGACCGCGGCCTCCAGGCCGCCCGCGCCCGCGCTTATGCGCTGGCGGAGAGCGGCCATTTCGACAATGGCCATGCCGTCGAACAGGCGCTGATCGCCGAAGGCTGGCCCAATGCCGGGCAGGCGCTGCAAAGCGACTATGCGCGCAAGGCGATCGGCGAACGCTGCCGCGCTGCACGGGCGCACTGATGCGGCGCAGACTGATGCGATACAGGGAGCTGGCCCGGTCGGCGGGGCTGTTGGGTATCGCCGCGATGCTCTTGGTCGCCTGCACCCCCTCGCAGGAGGAGGGTAGCGGCAACGCGGCGGCCAATGTCGCGGCGTCCCGCTTCGCTGACAAGATGGTCGGCACGCCGCCACCGGCTCCCCCCGCCAAGCCCTTTGCGCAAAAGGACAAAAGCGCGTTGCTGGAGTTCGCCTATGCCTATCCGGCGCAGGCGGCCGCCATCCCCGCGCTGGTGGACAAATTCGGCAAGCAATTGGCGACATCGAAGGCCGATGCGCTGAAAATGGCGAAGGAGGATAGCGCGGCGGCGAAAGAATCAGGCTTCCCCTTCCACGCGCATAGTCTGGAAACAGAGTGGAGCGTCTCCGCCGACACCCCGCGCTTTCTGGCGCTCCAGTCGCAAACCTATGTCTTTACTGGCGGCGCGCATGGCATGACCGGCTATGACAGCTTGCTATGGGACAAGGCGCGCAGCCGCGAAACCAGCGTCAAGGCGGTGATGACCACGCCTGCGGCCTTCGCCGCCGCCATCCGCGACCGCTTCTGCGCCGAACTGGACAAGCAACGCGCGGAAAAACGCGGCGCGCCGGTGGTGCGGGGTGACGATGAATTTACCCAGTGCATCGACCCGATGGAGCAGGTGCTGGTGCTGACGTCAAAGGACGGCAAGCTGATCGACGGCGTCACCGTCGTGGTCGGCCCCTATAGCGCCGGGCCCTATGCGGAAGGGACGTATGAGGTCGCGCTGCCGGTCGATGCCGCGATGCGCAAGGCGATCAAGACCGAGTATCAGGACGGGTTTGTGGCGATTAATTAGCGTCCGTCATCCCAGCGAATGCTGGGATCCCGCTTTTCTTGATCCACTCGAACCAGAAGAAGGGAGATCCCGGCTCTCGCCGGGATGACGGAGCGTATGCCCCTAAACCGGCACCCCGTACAGATCATGCTCGTCGGCATCCTCGATCATCACGTCGAACATGTCGCCAGCCTTCCGCCCTTCGCCGACATCGCGCAGGAACACATTGCCGTCGATTTCCGGGGCGTCAGCCTGTGAGCGCGCGGTCGCGCCGATCGAGCCATCCTCTTCGTCCGGCTCGCCCACTTCATCGACGATCACCGGCAGCACACGCCCGACCTTGGCCGCGAGCTTGGCGGCGCTGATCGCGGCGGTTTTTTCCATGATCCGCTGATAGCGTTCTTCCTTGACCTCTTCGGGCAAAGCGCCGTCAAGCAAGTTGGCCGCCGCACCCTCGACCGGCTCGAAGCGGAACGCGCCGACGCGGTCAAGCTGCGCCTCGTCCAGCCAGTCGAGCAGATATTGGAAATCCGCCTCCGTCTCGCCGGGGAAGCCGACCACGAAGGTCGATCGGATCGTGATGTCGGGGCAGATCGCGCGCCATTTATGAATGCGGTCCAGCACCTTGGCTTCGTTGGCCGGGCGCTTCATCGCCTTCAATATGGTGGGCGCGGCGTGCTGGAAGGGAATGTCGAGATAGGGGGTCAGCAGCCCGTCGGCCATCAGCGGGATGACATGATCGACATGGGGGTAGGGATAGACATAGTGGAGCCGCACCCAGGGCGCGCGCCCCTCCGCCGTGCGCAACTGCCCCAGTTCGCGCGCCATGTCGGTCATATGCGCGCGGACATCACGGCCCTTCCACGACCGGCTTTCATGCAGGGTATCGACGCCATAGGCGGACGTATCCTGGCTGATGACCAGCAATTCCTTGGTTCCGGCGTGAACCAGTTTCTCCGCCTCACGCAGCACCGCGTCGATCCGTCGCGACACCAGATCGCCCCGGATCGAGGGGATGATGCAGAAGGAACAGCGATGGTTGCAGCCTTCTGAAATCTTCAAATAGCTGTAATGGCGCGGCGTCAGTTTCAGCCCGCCTTCGGGGACCAGATCGACAAAGGCGTTGGGGACGGGCGGCGATGCGTCATGCACCGCGTTGACGACCTGCTCATATTGATGCGCGCCGGTGACGGCCAGCACTTGCGGGAATTTCGCGCGGATCAGTTCCGCCTCGTCGCCCATGCAGCCCGTCACGATGACGCGGCCATTTTCGGCTATCGCCTCGCCAATGGCCTCCAGCGATTCCTCCTTCGCCGAATCGAGAAAGCCGCATGTGTTGACCAGCACGACGTCCGCCCCGGCATAGTCGGGCGACATCTGATAGCCGTCGGAGCGCAGCTTGGTCAGGATGCGTTCGCTATCGACCAGGTTTTTCGGACAGCCGAGCGAAACCATGCCGATCTTCGGCGCGTCAGGAAATTTGGTTGCCATGATGGTCGCGCACATAGGGATTTTTGCGCGGAATGTCACGCAACGCTGTTCCAGCGGTCCAATCAGTCGAGTTTGCGGCTCTCCCGGACGCCATCACCCTCGACAATCTCGATGATCAGATCGCCGGTCTGGAGTTGCCGTGCGCCTTCCTCCCAGAAGCCGATGGGCCGATCGTCACGATAGACACGCACGCCAAGGCCGGTGGAAATCGCCGACAATGGCCCGCCAATCTCCTGCGGCTTCACGAACCGCTCATTGAGTTTCACCCGCCCACCCGACGCGGCCAAATCGGCCATATAATCGGCGATATGCTTGCCGCTGGTGCTGCCCGCCAACAGCAGCCCGGCAAAGCTGACCGGATTGATCACCGTGGTCGCGCCCGCCTGCCGCGCGGGCAGCTCGTTATCCTCGTTGCGCACCACGATGCTGATCGGCAGGCGCGGGGCGAGGTGCCGGGCGGTCAGCGTGATCAGGATCGACGTATCGTCGCGCCCGGCCGATACGATCATGCTGCGCGCGCGGTGGATCGCCACGTCCTTCAATGTCCGGTCGCGGGTTGAATCGCCGCACAAGATATTGCACCCCTGCGCCTCGGCCAGTTCCAGCGCCTGCTCGCTGCCGTCGATCACCACAATCTCGCGCGGGTCGGTGCCGCGCGCCAGCAATTCATGCACCGCTTCCTGCCCGCTGGTGCCAAAGCCGGTGACGATGATGTGATTGTGCAGATCGGCTTGTATGCGGGCCATGCGCCACCTGTAGAGGATGTTGCGGAGGAAAAGCGAATAGGCTGTGCCAAGGAAAATGAGCCACACGAACAGCCGGATCGGCGTGACGAACAGCGATTCGAACAGGCGCGCTTCGGGCGTCACTGGCACAATGTCGCCATAACCCACCGTCGTCACGGTGACGGTGGTGAAATAGAGCACATCGACAAAGCTGATATGATTGTCGAGATTGTCCTTCAGCCCATCGCGCCCGATCCAGTGGAGCAGCAGCACCAGGCTGATCAAACCCACGACCAGCGCCACGCGCCAGCTTAAATCCACCCACATCGGCATGGACGATCGCCGCCGCAGGAAACCTTCGGTCGATCGCGACGCCGCCCGGTCCACCCTCATGGTGCGGACGGCAATTGCGGTATTGGGTTTACCGGCACCCGGTCCTTGCGCAGTTCGAAATGCAGCTTGGGCTGGCTGGCATAGCCGGTATCGCCGGTCAGGCCGACAATCTGGCCGCGCGTTATTTTCTGCCCGCGCACGACATCGACGCGGCTGGCATGGCCATAGGCGCTTACCCAGCCGCTGCCATGGTTGATCAGCACCAGCCCGCCAAACACCGCCACCCGGTCACCGGCATAGGCCACGACGCCGTCCGCCGTGGCTCGGATGGGGGTGCCGGCCGGAACGCCAATGTCGATGCCATTGTTCTTCGCGCCACTCTCGCCGGGGCCAAAGCGCGATAGCAGCGTGCCCTTGACCGGCCAGGCGAAACGGCCGGTAAAGCTGGCGGGCTGGGCGATCGGCACATTGGTCGGCAGCGGGCGCGGCTGGGACGATGCGACGGCCACCGGCGCATTTTCCGCCGCAGCAGGCTGGCCGCCGGTCAGCACATCGTCAATATCGATGCGGAAAGCGGCGGCGCGCTGCTCCAGGTCCGGCGCGGCCACTGGTGCGTCGCCCGGCAGCAACAGTCGCTGGCCCCGCCGCAGCATGAAGGGTTCGCTCAACCCGTTGGCCGTCACGATCCGGCTCCACGCCACGCCATAGGCGGATGCGATCGCAATCCCCGTCTCCCCCTCCGCCACCAGATGATAGCGGCCGCCGGGTATCGTCAGCTTCTGACCGACGCGAATGGCGAAGGGCGGCGTCAGCCCATTGGCGCGCGCGATCGCTTCCGATCCGGCACCGCTGCGATTGCCGATGCCGCGCAGCGTATCGCCGGGCTGGACGACATAGATGGAGCCGGTGACGCTCTGCGCATTGGCGACAACCTGCTGCGCGGTCCATACCGGTTCCGCCTCGACCAGTTCGACGGCGGACGCATCAGCGTCCAGCCGAGGCGGGGGGGTATCGTTGCGGCCCGGCGTCGTCTCAACGGGGATGCAGCCAGCCAGCAGCAGCGGGGCGAGCAGCAGGGCGGCATGAAGGGACGATCGTTGCATCCCTGCCTGTCTATCGCATCGCGCCGCGCTTGCCACCCCCTGCCTTTATTGCCCGAACGCCGCCGCCGTCGCCGCCATCGCGCTGTCCTGCGTCAGATCATAGTGGAGCGGCGTGACCGTGACATAATCCTGCGCGATCGCCGCCAGATCGCTCCCCTCCGGCACCGCGTCGCTGCTGCCCAGGCTGAACCAATAATAGCGGTAACCGCGCGGGTCGGTGCCTTCGACAATCTTCGTGCGATCGACATCATGGAAGCCCTGCCGCACGACGCGAATGCCCTTGACCGCGTCCGGCTCTATCGCAGGAAAGTTGACGTTGAACAGCATCCGGCGCGATGGCGGCATGGCGATCAGCGGCGCAATCGCCTTCGCCCCCCACGCCTGCGCGGCGGCGAATGGCACGGCATCACCCATTCCCTCGCGCGCATAGACCTGGCTCAGCGCGATCGACCTGATCCCCGAAATCGCGCCCTCCATCGCGGCTGCGACGGTGCCGGAATAGGTGACATCCTCGGCCAGATTGGCCCCGCGATTGACGCCCGACAGGATCAGGTCGGGCCGCGCATCCTTCATCAAATGCCCCACCGCCATCATCACCGCATCGGTCGGCGTGCCGGTGACGCTATAATGCTGCTCGCCATGTTTGCGAATGCGCAACGGCCGGGTCAGCGTCAGGCTATGCCCAGCCCCCGACTGCTCCTCGCTCGGCGCGACGATCCAGATATCGTCGGAAAACTGCCGGGCGATGGCCTCCAGCACTTTGAGGCCAGGGGCGTGAACGCCATCGTCATTGGTGAGCAGGATACGCATAAACTAAACAACTCCGTTCAGGCTGAGCTTGTCGAAGCCTTCCGCTGAGCGAAGCGAAGCCGCCTCGCTCGCGCTCGGCATGGCCCTTCGACTTCGCTCAGGGCGAACGGCTAAGCTTTCGGCGTCAGGCGCGTCACCCCACCCATATAGGGAGCCAGTGCCTCCGGCACGATCACGCTGCCATCGGCCTGCTGGTAATTTTCCAGCACCGCCACCAGCGTCCGCCCCACGGCCAGCCCCGATCCGTTGAGCGTATGCAGGAAGCGCGTCTGCTTCTCCCCTTCCGGCTTGTAGCGGGCGTTCATTCGCCGCGCCTGAAAATCGCCGCAGTTGGAGACGGAGCTGATCTCGCGATAGCTATTCTGGCTGGGCAGCCACACTTCCAGATCCCATGTCTTGCGCGCGCCAAAGCCCATGTCGCCGGTGCACAGCAGCATCTTGCGATAGGGCAGGGCAAGCGCCTGGAGGATACCCTCCGCCGCCGCGCACATGCGTTCATGCTCAGCCTCCGACTCGTCAGGCGCACAGATCGCGACCAGCTCGACCTTCTCGAACTGATGCTGGCGGATGAACCCGCGCGTATCGCGTCCGGCCGACCCGGCTTCGGAGCGGAAACAGGGGGTGAGCGCGGTCAGCCGGACGGGCAGGTCAGCCAGCGGCACGATCTGGTTGGCGACGAGGTTGGTGAGGCTGACTTCGGCGGTGGGGATCAGGTAGCGGTCGTCGTTGGTCTTGAACAGATCATCCTCAAACTTCGGCAATTGCCCGGTCCCGAATAGGGCGTGGTCCTTCACCAGCAGCGGCGGATTGACCTCCTCATAGCCATTCTGAGCCGTCTGCGTGTCGAGCATGAATTGCGCCAGCGCCCGGTGCAGCCGCGCCATCTGGCCGCGCAACGCTGTGAAGCGTGCGCCGGACAAAGCCGCGCCGCCCTCGAAATCCAGCCCCAGCGCCGGGCCGAAATCGGCATGGTCCTGCGGCGTGAAATCGAAGTCGCGCACAGTGCCCCAGCGGCTCACTTCCACATTGTCGGCTTCGCTGTCGCCCAGCGGCACATCGTCGGCAGGCAGGTTGGGGATCGCCGCCAGCATTGCGCCCAGCGCGTCGCCAACCTCGCGATCCTGCGCCTCCAGCGCGGGTGTGCTTTCCTTGATCGCTGCGACTTCGGCCTTCAGCGCTTCGGCCTTGTCCTTGTCGCCAGCCGCCATGGCCTGCCCGATCAGCTTGCTCGCCTCGTTGCGGCGGGCCTGCCCCACCTGCAACTGGGTCTTGAGCGCCCGGCTTTGCTCGTCCAGCCCCAATATCTCGGCGGACAGGGGTGCCAGCCCGCGCCGGGCGAGGCCAGCGTCGAAAGCAGCGGGATTTTCGCGGATGAAACGGATGTCGTGCATGGGCCAGTCCTATGCCGCCGTGCGACGGGCCACGCAACCCTGCGCGCTGTCATCCGTTAGGCAAGCATCCCGTAAAATGAAAAGGACAAGGCGATGCAGATAGACCAGGACGCGCTCATATTGGTGGCCGACGGCCGCAAGATGCTGTTTTTCCGTAACAAGGGCGACGCCGCCATCCCCAGCCTGGAGACGGAACAGGTCGAAAAGCAGGATAATCCGGCTGGTCGCGATCAAGGGACGGACACGCCCGGCCGCGCCTTCAGCTCGGTCGGCGGCCATCGCAGCGCCATGTCGGAAACCAATTTCCATGATCTGGAGGAGGACCGGTTCGCAGCGCAAGCCGCCGACATCCTCAAGCATCGCGCCTTTGCCAATGATTATGAGAAGCTGATCATCGTCGCCCCGCCCGGCACGCTGGGCGAAATGCGCAAACATTATCACAAGGAAGTCGAAAGCCGCCTGACCGGTGAGATTGCCAAGGATCTGGTCAACCATCCGATCGCCGACATCGAACGGATCATTGCCGACAATTGATTTGGGAGCGGTTTGTAGCAAGATGCGCTGGACCAGTCTGCATCTCCCCTCCCCAGCGGGGAGGGGTCGGGGGAGGGGGAGCGAGGCGAAGCCGAGCGTCCACGCTGGCGGCAGCACACCCCCACCCAACCTCCCCCTCCAAGGGGGAGGAGCTTTACAGATCACGATCATCACAGTGGCGGTTTGGCACCAACGAAAAAGGGCGGCCCCCGCTATCGGGAGCCGCCCTTTTTCGCGTCGCTGCCTGGCGGATCAGGCCGCCTTGTCGCCCTTGCGCTCGGCAAAGCGGCGGCGGGCGACCAGTGCGACCGCGGCGGCGCCGAACAGCAGGATCATCGGCGGGGCAGGGACGTCGGTGCCGCCGCTGCTGCTCGATCCGCCGCTGGAGCTGCTGGACGAGGAGGAACTGGTCGAAGAGGAGGACGAACCGCTCGATCCCGAACTGCCGCTGGAACCACTCGAACCGGAACTGCCGCTCGATCCGCTGCTGCCCGTGCTGCCGAAGCTGGACGAACCGCCCGACGAGGAGGAGCTGCCCGACGACGAAGAGGAGGACGAACTGCTGCCGCTGGAGCCGGAGCTACCCGACGATCCGCTGCTGCCGCTTGATCCTGAACTGCCGCTCGATCCGCTGGAACCTGACCCGCCGCTCGATGTGCCATGGCCAGGCTTGCCCGGCTTGCCGCCGCTCGATCCGCCCGAACTGCTCGATGAGGAGCTGGACGAGGAGGATGAGGACGAAGAGCTGGAACTGGACGAGGACGAACTGCTGCTGACATTGCCGCTGGAGGTCGACACGTTACCGCTCGACGTCGAAACGCCGCTCGATGTGGACACGTTGCCGCTGGAGGTGGAAACGCCGCCGGTGGAGGTTGAGACGCCACCGGTCGATGTGGACACGCCGCCCGTGGTCGAGCTGGTCGAGCTGCTGATGCCGCCGGTCGAGCTGCTGGTCGACGAGATCACCACCGATCCGCCGCCACTGCCACCACCGCCGCCGCCGAAAAAGCCGCCGACAAAACCGCCGCCGCCAAAGCCGCCGCCACCGCCCATGATCATGGGAACGGCACCGCCGCCGCCCGACATCATCGGCATTTCGGCCATCGGCATGGGCGCTGGCAGGGGAATGGGCGCCTGCTGCGTGACGACCGTCACCGTGCGCGGCGTGCTGGTCGTCACCGTCCGCACCACCTTGCGCTTCACTGTCCGCACGGCATAGCGTTTCCGGGGCGCTACCGCCTTGGTGCTTTTGCTGCTGTGGACCACTGCCGGCCGCGCATTTTCGGCGACATGCACCGCGCCACCGCCGATGATCGCCCCGCCGCAAGTGCAGGCGCACAATTTAGCCAAAGCCATCCGTACCGACATAGGGTCCACTCTTCATCTTGTTGTCCTGCAACCCGGCACTGGCGTCATCCAGTGAAGGGTTGTTCGGAACTTCCTATGCGCAAGAACGCAAAAGAAAGCGTTAACTGCAACGGTGTTAACCCCGATTATGGGGTCCAAGTCGAGGGAATTCCTGCCTTCTTCTCAAGGCAAATGGTTAACGTCCCACTATGGAACGACTGCCGTGTGTCGGGTAAAAATCGCTTGGCCCATTTCTCATTGTTCACGCGGCTGGCCGGACTCGGCGGTGCAGGCTGCCCGCCTCCGGCAAAATCCGACAGAATGAAGTGTACGCGCAAGATTGCCCGCTTGTGTCGCCCTGCGCCCGTCGCTATGAGGCGCCCTCAATGAAAAGTCATGGGCGCCCGGACGTTAAGCGCCGGCGTCCTCCGAGTCGGAGAGCCAGATGGCATCGGTCCTGAATTCCGATAAAGACGGCGATAAGCCGCCCAAATCGACTGTCGAACTTCCTGCTGACTACCGGCCGTCCGCCGATGAGGAATTCATGAACCCGCTCCAGCTGGAATATTTCCGGCAGCGTTTGTGGGACTGGAAGAAGCAGATCCATGCCGAAGCGGAAGGGACGCTGGCCGTCCTCCAGAATGAACCGCTGCGCGAACCCGACCTGAACGACCGTGCGTCGAGCGAGACCGACTGGTCGATCGAACTGCGCACCCGCGACCGCCAGCGCAAGCTGATCTCCAAGATCGAGGCGGCACTGCGCCGGATCGAGGATGGCGAATATGGCTATTGCGAAGTCACTGGCGAGCCGATCTCGCTTGGCCGACTGGAAGCCCGGCCGATTGCGACAATGACGGTCGAGGCGCAGGAACGGCACGAGCGACAAGAGAAAATCTCGCGCGACGATTAACGCTTTCTCCATTCCCATGGGCGTAAGATGCCGGTCATTCATCTGGCATTTTATTCACGGGTCTTGGCATGAACGACGAACAGGATTCTTCCGATCGGGGACCGGCACGCGCCGCGCCGCGTGACAGCCTGTTCCTGCTCACCAGCTTCATGACGCCTGAAGGCGTGCCGCTGGGCAAGGCCCGCATCCGCAATCTGTCCGCCACCGGCCTGATGGCGGATTGCGAACGCGGCGTGCCTGCGGGGACCAAGGTCGAATTTGAGCTGCGCGGCGTCGGCAAGGTGACGGGAACGGTCGCCTGGGCGCGCGAGGACAAGATTGGCCTGGCCTTTGATGAACCGATCGACCCGCAACTGGCGCGCAAGCCGGTATCGACCGGCGCAGTGCCGCAGGCGGTGCCCGATTATCTGCGAGCGCACCAGCGCACCATCCCGCGCCGCTGATCCGGCCAGACAGTAAAAAGCCCCGTCAACCAACTGGTTGCGGGGCTTTTTACTGTCTGAACAATGGGAACCGAAATGATCAGGATGGGCCGGGCCGACAGCGTGTCGCTGCCGGAGTCCGGCCTCCTCCCGTATCGCGCACTGATGCTTAGTGCTGCGCTTCCAGTTCTTCCTTCAACCGTAATTTCTGCTTCTTGAGCGAAGCCACCAATATGGCGTCGGGCATGGGCCGACTCGTCTCCGCCTTGATTCGGGCGTCGATACCTGCGTGCTTGGCAGAAAGAGCTGAAATGTGGCTGTTTTCCATAACATTCTCCAGATGAGGGGTGATGGATGACGAAGTAGATCATGAAATAATCGCCTTGTCTCGCCCTGATTCGTACCCTGCGCCTGAATGAGAAAATTTTGCGATGGCCCGCATCCGGGCGGCGGGTTATCAGGGCGTATGACGAGCATGGTTGACGGATCGGGGGCGCAGTGAGCCGGGAAGATATTATGCGTCGGCTGGAGCTGTTGCGGGTGGAGCATCGCGACCTCGACAGTGCGATCGCTGTGTTGATGGAGGCGGGCGCGGGCGACCAGATGCAGATCGCCCGGTTCAAGAAACGCAAGCTGCGCCTGCGCGACGAGATCGCCCAGCTGGAGGACGCCCTGGTGCCGGACATCATTGCGTAAATTCGCATTGGCATCAGGATTTTGTGGTTAATGTTACGCTAACCGACCTTTAATGGGACAAAGCCCCGCAAAAGCGCGCCGTCGGACCTGACAAGGTTGCGATAATATGTCAGTCATCCTCCATGCAACGCGCAGCCTTTCTGGATCGTGGCCTTCACCGCCGGTTGGTCGATGGCCTTTATCTCGAAGCCATGGTCATGGCTGACGAGGCGCGATCCTATTTTGACGGCAGCACGAGCACGGACGAAGGGATGAACGACCCGCTGCGCCGCGTCTCCTTCGCCTGCGAATCGCTTAAAGTGACGACCCGGCTGATGCACATCATCGCCTGGCTGCTCAGCCAGCGGGCCTGGCAGCGCGGCGAGATTGGCGACGCGGATCTGGCGGACGATAAATATCGGCTGGGCCACGCAACCCGGACCGCGCCGGAACTGGCTGCCGGTTTCCCCTTCGCGGCCCGGTCGCTGATTGATGCGAGCCAGGAACTGTACGACCGGGTCGCCCGGTTGCAGGACCGGATGGACCTGATGACCGCTCCGGCCACGATGCAGGATGCCAACCCGGCCCGCGCGCTGATGGACCGCTTACACAACGCCTTCTGATCGCATCTGCGCAATTGACCGCATTCTTCGCTTTCTAAGGCTGGCGCTTTCGCCCGCACTTGGTCTAGACCATCGCCATGATCCATGGTTTGCGGACCTTTCGCCGCCCTTTTGGCCGCCCGCACCCCGCACGGCTCCTGCTTGTCCCCATACTGCTCGCCTGTCCGGGCGGGGCGCTGGCGCAGTCCGTCACGCCGCCAGACGCCATGCCGGATATCGACCAGTCGCTCGATACCATGCCCGACATCGGGCTGGACTGGCCCGACATGGGGCAAGCGGACAGTGTGAAACCGCTGCCCGACGATCCGGCCGATGTGCAGGTGGCGACGCCTGACGCTGCGCCCGATGCCAGCGCGCCGGCCGAGCCGGTCGAGGAAGCCGCGACCTTCGCTGACGCAGGGGAGGAACGGCGCTATACTGTCCAGCTCACCGGCGTCGACACGATCGCGGACGCCACCTTCAAGCTGCGCTTTGACGAATTGTCCGCATTACGGTTGGGGGAGGGCAAGGCCGCCAACCTGGCGCAGATCAACCGTCGGATCAAGGAGGATGACGAACTGCTCGACCGGCTGCTGCGCGCCAAGGGCTATTATGCCGCGCGCATCCGGGGGGCTGTCGCCGCGCCGCCCGCAGGCAGCGACCGTCTGGCGGTCAGCTTCGGCATCACGCCCGGCCCGCAATATCTGCTCGAATCGGTTGATCTGACTGGTCTTGCCGAAACGGGCGACAAGGAAGCGCAACTGCGCGCCGCTTTTCCGCCCAAGATCGGCGATCCGGTCGATGCCGATGCGATCCTGGCCGGGCGCGACGCGCTCTCAGCAGTGCTGGCCGAAACCGGCTTTCCCTTTGCCAGGGTCGATGAACCCGAAGTGCGGATCGACCATGAGGAGCGCAAGGGCGACCTCGACATCATCGTGACGCCGGGCGGCTATCGCAGCTTCGGTGCGATCCGCCTGAACGACGAAAAACTGTTTAGCGCCCACCATGTCCAGGAAATAGCCCGCTTCGACCCCGGTGATCCGTACAAGGCGTCGGACGTCGAGGATCTGCGCCGCGCCATCGTAGCCACCGGCCTGGTCTCTTCGGTCAGCCTGACGCCCCAAGAGGCAGGCGACGGCACCCATGTCGATCTCGCCGTCGATGTCCGCCCCGCACCGTTGCGCACCATCGCCGGCCAACTGGGCTATGGCACGGGCGAAGGCTATCGCGCCGAAGTCAGCTGGCAGCATCGCAACCTCTTCCCGCCCGAAGGCGCGGTCACGGTGCGCGGTGTCGTCGGCACGCAGGAGCAGACCGCTTCCTTCACCTATCGCCGCAACAATTTCCACCGCCGCGACAATATATTGACCGGCCTGCTGTCGGTCAGCAACATCAAGCGTGACGCCTATGACGCGCGCACTATCACCCTGTCGGGCGGGCTGGAGCGGCAGACCAACATATTGTTCCAGAAGGACTGGGTCTGGCGTTTCGGCGCGGAACTGATCGCGTCGGACGAAGCCGATGCGTTCAGCGGCGGCGCGCGCCGCACCTTCCTGATCGCCGCGATCCCCTTGAGCCTGACCTATGACGGCAGCGACGACCTGCTCAACCCTACCAAGGGCTTTCGCCTCGGCGGTCGGCTCAGTCCCGAACTCTCCTTTCAGGACAAAACCTTCGGCTATGCCAAGGTACAGGTCGATGGCAGTATCTACCAGCCCGCAGGTGAAAAGGTCGTGGTCGCTGCCCGCGCGCGCTTTGGCACCATTCTTGGCTCGACGGTCGATCAGATCGCGCCGTCGCGGCGCTTCTATGCTGGCGGCGGCGCATCGGTGCGCGGCTATGGCTATCAGGCGATCGGCCCGCGCTTCGGCGTCGATGACGATCCGGTCGGGGGCAAGAGTCTCGCGGAATTTTCGCTGGAGGCGCGGGTGCGCTTTGGCAATTTCGGCGTCGTGCCGTTCGTGGACGCAGGCAACATCTCCACCACCTTCCTGCCGCGCTTCCGCGACCTGCGCATCGGCACCGGGCTTGGCCTGCGTTACTATAGCAGCTTCGGCCCGATCCGCATCGACGTCGGCACGCCGATCAACCCGCAAAAGGGCGACCCGCGCGTCGCCGTCTATGTCTCGCTGGGGCAGGCCTTCTGATGGCGGACGACGCCCCCGCCACCAAGCCGCATCGCCGCCGCGCGTGGGACGGGCGCTGGCAGCGCTGGCTGCTCGGCATCGCCGCATCGCTGCTGCTGATCGTCGTCGGCGCGCTGGCGTGGCTCGATACGTCGTCGGGCCATCGCTTCCTCATCAGCCGCATCGCGACGATCAAGCCGCCATCGGGCCTGCGCATCCAGGTCGACCGGATCGACGGCAGCATCTATCGCAAGGCGGTCCTGCACAATCTGACCCTGTCCGATCCCAAGGGCCGCTTCTTCGACGCGCCACGGGTGGAGCTGGACTGGTGGCCTTTCGCCTGGGCCTATAACCGGCTGGATATCGACCGGCTGGTGATCCCGCGCGCGACCCTGCACAAATTGCCCAAACTCAACCCCAGCCTGAAACAGGGACCGATCCTGCCTGGTTTCGACATCCGCCTGATGCAATTTTCGGTCGGGCAGCTGACGATCGCACCGGGCATTACGGGCCGGGTGCAGCAGGCGACGATGGCGGGCGACGCCGACATTCGCGGCGGACGCGCGATCATCGATCTGACCGCCCGCGTGATCAACGGGCAGGACGCGCTGACCGTAGCGCTCGACAGCCGCCCTGACAATGACCGCTTCCGCCTCGACGTCACGGTCAACGCGCCAAAAGGCGGCGTGCTGGCGGCCATGGCGGGCCTGAAACAGGACGCCAATCTGCGCATCGGCGGCAAGGGCGGCTGGAGCCGCTGGGACGGGCGCCTGTCCGCCACGCTCGACAGCCAGCCGGTCGCCGACTTCGTGCTGGCCGCGCGCAGCGGCGCTTATTCGGCGCGCGGTTCGATCGAGGGCGGCGCGATCGCAGGCACTGGTCTGGTCCAGCGTCTCGCCAAGCCGCGCCTCGCTGTCCGCGCCAATGGCACGATGGTCGATCGGGTGATTGACGGTCGTCTCTGGCTGCGCTCCGCTGCGATCGATCTGGACGCGGACGGCGCGATCGACCTGCGCAACAGCGCGCTCGACAATATGCTGGTACAGCTGAAGCTCGCGCGCCCGCAGGCCTTGCTCAAAAATATGCGCGGTCAGGATGTCGCGGCGAAAATTCGCCTCGACGGCCCCTTTGCGACGTTGGGCTATGAATATCTGCTCACCGCCCGCCAGCTGGCCTTCGACAAGACGTTGATCAGCACTGTGCGGATGGATGGCAAGGGTCGTCGGGCGGAGAATGGCCCGGCGCTGATCCCGCTGCGCCTGCGCGCCGCGCGGCTCGACGGGCAGGGCGAACTGGTCGAGGGCATCATCCGCAATTTTGCGCTCGATGGCGTCCTTCAGCTGAACGGCCAGCAGATCGTCAGCAACCCGATGGACGTGCGCTCCGACAAGCTGCGCGGCAAGCTGGTCATGCTCGCGGACCTCAAGACTGGTCGCTATGATTTCGGGCTGGATGGGCAGATCAACGGCCTGGCCATTCGCGGCCTTGGCATTGTCGACCTGACCTCCAAGTTGCGCGCAGTGCCCGGTCCCAATGGCAGTTTTGGCCTCAGCGGTAATGCGCTGGCGCGGGTGCGGCGGCTGGACAATGAATTTCTGCGCACGCTGGGCGGCGGCCTGCCGACCGTGCGCAGCGCGCTTGCGCTCCGCCCCGATGGGCAGTTGGCGCTCACCAATTTGCGGCTCGACGCGCCGTTGCTGACGCTCACCGGCAATGGCCTGCGTCACCGCGACGGCACGCTGCATCTGGAGGGGCAGGGGCGGCATGGCCAATATGGCCCGGTCAGGCTGACGCTGGACGGCAAGATTGATCGTCCGACCGTCGACCTGTTGCTCGCCAGTCCGATGAAGGCGCTGGGCCTGCGCGACGTGCGCGCGAAGCTGATCCCCGATGCGACCGGTTACAGCTATACTGCCGCGGGCGGATCGACCCTTGGTCCGTTCACCGGACGCGGCGTCATCCTGTTGCCGCAGGGCGGGCAGGCGGTCGTGCGCATCGCCCGGATCGACGTGTCCGGCGTCACCGCCAGCGGCGATATTCGCCCGGTGACGGGTGGTCTTGATGGGCAGCTGGCCGTCAATGGTCCCGTCACCGGCTATATCAGCCTGAAACCTGTCAATGCGATCCAGCAGGTTCAGCTCAAGCTGACCGCCAATGACGCCAGTTTCGACGGGCCGACCGTCATTGCGGTGCGGCGCGGCACGCTGGACGCGACGATGCTGCTCGATCTATCCCGCACCACGCTGACCGCCACGGCGCAGGCGCGGGGTCTGCGCGTTGGCGGCGTGCTGCTAGGGCGCTTTGCCGCCAATGCCGATCTGGTCGATGGCCGGGGCAAGATACGCGGCAGCCTGTCGGGCCAGCGCGGCCGTATCTTCGACATACAGGGCGAAGCGCAGGTCGATGCCGACCGCATCCGCCTGACCGCTGGCGGCACCATCGACAAGCGTCCCATCCGCCTGACCCGCGCGGCGCTACTGACCCGCACCGTCGATGGCTGGAAACTGTCGCCCGCGACCATCAGCTATGCGGGCGGATCGTTGCAACTGGCGGGCGAGCTGGGTAGCACCTCCACCCATGTCGAGGCGCGGATGCAGAAATTGCCGCTCTCCCTGCTCGACATTGGCTATGACAATCTGGGGCTGGGCGGCACGGCGACCGGGTCATTAAGCTATGCCCAGCCGCGCGGCGGCGGCCTGCCGACCGGCACGGCGGAACTGCGCATCCGTGGCCTGTCGCGGTCGGGCCTGTCGCTCAGCTCGCGCCCGGTCGATGTCGGCCTCAACGCTGCTCTGACGGCGGATCGCCTCGCCACCCGCATGATCTTCGTCGCCGATGGCAAGACGATCGGGCGGGCGCAGGCACTGCTCAATCCGTTGGGTCGCGAAGGCGGTCTGGTCGAACGCTTGAACCGCGCGCCTTTCTTCGCGCAGCTGCGTTACGGCGGCACGGCGGACACGCTGTGGCGGCTGACCGGCGTGGAGATTGTCGATATCGGCGGGCCGGTCAACGTCTCTGCCGACATGCGCGGCACGCTAGGCAACCCGCAAATCACCGGATCGCTGGCGACCGACAATGCCGCGATCAACAGCCCCGTGACGGGCATGCGCCTGAAGAATGTCAAGGCGCGCGGCCGCTTCTCCGGCGACCAGCTGGTTATTTCCAGCTTCGCTGCGACCGCGCAAAATGGCGGCACCGTGGGCGGCACCGGCCGCTTCACCTTCAATGGCATAGCAGGCGTCGGCATGGATCTGGCGATGCAGGCGGATAATGCCGCGCTGCTGGAGCGGGATGATATCGCCGCCACCGTCACCGGGCCGATCAGCCTGCGCTCCGACGGCGTGGGCGGGACGATCGGCGGCGACCTGACGCTCAACAGGAGCCGCTTCACCCTGGGCCGTGCCGCTGCCGTTGCGCAAATCCCCGAACTTGCGGTCACGGAAATCAACCGGCGCGGCGAGGAGATTGAGCGGGTCCGCACCAATGTCCCCTGGGCGCTGGCGATCAAGGCTCGCGCGCGCAACCGCCTGACCGTTACCGGGCTTGGCCTCGACAGCGAATGGCGCGCCGATCTCGACATTGGCGGCACCGTCACCAGTCCGGCGATTGCGGGCCGGGCGGAACTGGTGCGCGGCGGCTATGAATTTGCCGGGCGCCGGTTCGACCTGCGCGACGGGCGCATCCAGTTCGACGGCAAAACGCCGGTCAACCCGACGCTGGACATCGACGCGCAGGCCGATGTTAGCGATCTGACCGCCACCATCCATGTCGGCGGCACCGGCCTGAAACCTGAAATCACCTTCACCAGCGTGCCCGCTTTGCCGCAGGACGAACTGCTCTCGCGCATCCTCTTCGGCACCTCGATCACCAACCTGTCCGCGCCCGAAGCCCTGCAACTCGCCTCGGCAGTTGGGTCATTGCAGGGTGGCGGCGGGCTGGACCCGATCAATGCGGTGCGCAAGGCGGCGGGCCTCGACCGGCTGCGCATCATCGCAGCTGACCCGACACAGGGGCAGGGGACGTCGATCGCGGCGGGCAAATATCTGACCCGCAAAACCTATGTCGAACTGATCACCGACGGGCAGGGCTATAGCGCCACCCGGATCGAATATCAGGTCACGCGCTGGCTCTCCTTGCTCGGTGCAATCTCGACCCTGGGCCGCGAAAGCGCCAACGTGCGCGTGTCGAAGGATTATTGAGCGTGACCAAATCGCGCATTGACGCTGCCGCCGCGATCAGCGTCATGGACCTGTTCACCATCGGCATCGGCCCGTCCAGCTCGCACACGGTCGGCCCGATGCGCGCGGCTTTGATGTTCATGGAATCGCTGCCCGCCCGGCCCGCGCGCGTCCGCTGCGATCTTTATGGGTCGCTCGCGCTGACCGGCCACGGCCATGCGACCGACAGCGCTATCTTGCTTGGCCTGTCGGGCTACAGCCCCGAAAGCGTTGATCCCGATGCGATTCCCGCCATATTGCGCGCCATCCGCGACGATGGCCGCATCCGGTCGGGCGAGGGCTGGATCGCATTTGAGGAAGCGCGCGACCTCATCTTCCACAAGGGTGAATTTCTCGAAGCGCACAGCAACGGGATGCGCTTTTCCGCCTGGTTCGACGGGCAGGACGATCGCCAAGTACAGGATTATTACTCCATCGGCGGCGGCGCGGTCCTGCCCGGCAGCCCCCAGCCCGAAGCGCCGCTCGGCCACAATATCGTCCAGCCCTATCCCTTCTCCTCCGGCGCGGAAATGTTGGCGCAGGGGGAAGCGACGGGCCTCTCCATCGCCACGCTGGTCCTGCGCAACGAAGGCGCGTGGCGGGCGCAGGCGGACACCGACGCCTTCCTCGACAGCGTGATCGACGCGATGAGCGCCTCGATCGACCGGGGCATGGCGCAGGAGGGGCTGCTGCCCGGCGGCCTCAAAGTCCGCCGTCGCGCCATGGCGATCCACCAGCGGCTGCGCCTGCAACAGGACGCGCTTGGCCCGGCACAGATTTTCGAATGGGTCAGCCTGTTCGCGCTGGCGGTGAATGAGGAGAATGCAGCCGGTGGCCGCGTCGTCACCGCCCCCACCAATGGCGCGGCGGGCGTCATCCCGGCGGTGCTGCATTATTATCGCCGCTTCGTCCCCGGCGCGGATCGCGATGGTGAGCGGCGCTTCCTGCTCACCGCCGCCGCCATCGGCTTCCTCTACAAGAAACGCGCGTCCATCTCGGCGGCGGAAATGGGCTGTCAGGGCGAAGTCGGCGTCGCCTGCTCCATGGCCGCAGCGGGCCTGGCCGCCGTGCTGGGCGGCACCAACGGGCAAATCGAGAATGCCGCCGAAATCGGCATGGAACATAATCTCGGCCTCACCTGCGATCCGATCGGCGGCCTTGTCCAGATCCCCTGCATCGAACGCAACACGATGGGCGCGGTCAAGGCGATCAACGCCGCCTATCTCGCGCTCCAGGGCGATGGCCGCCATATCGTCAGCCTTGACGCGGTGATCGAAACCATGCGCCAGACCGGCGAGGATATGGCCAGCCGCTACAAGGAAACATCGCTGGGCGGACTGGCCGTCAATGTGGTGGAGTGCTGAGCAGGTTCCAATCGGCTCATCCTTTTCAGCCCACAATATCGGGACGAGACGGTCGCAACTGTGCCAATTTGGCAACATAAGTCCTTGTTTATCTTAGGTTCATGCAACCAACGGCTTTGCCCGGACTTCAACGTCTCACCCCTGCGGGGCGTGAATGACAATTGGAGTTAAGCATATGCGTAAGTTAGTGGTCGCAACCCTTTTGGCCGGAACCGCGGTCGCCTCACCTGCTCTGGCACAGGATACTGGCCCGACCTTCACCGGTCCCCGCGTCGAAGCGATTTTGGGCTATGATCATGTCGGTGCCGGCAGCGATGTCGACAATAATAATGGCCGCGACGACCAGTCGATCGACGGCCTGCTCTATGGCGTTGGCGCAGGCTATGACGTCAATTTGGGCAGTGCAGTCGTCGGTGTCGAGGGTGAATTTACCGATTCGACCGCCAAGAGCGATCGCTATGACCTGACCGACCAGTTCGGTTTCGGCCGCGTCAGCCAGGGCCGTGACCTCTATGTCGGCGCGCGCGCCGGTATCCTCGCCAGCCCCAACACTTTGGTCTATGTGAAGGGTGGCTATACCAACACGAAGCTCAACGTGCTGGCGGGCGACAGCGACGAAACCACCGACACCGCGTTCAAGCTGGACGGCTGGCGCATCGGTGGTGGCGTGGAGCGCGCGATCAACCAGAACACCTTTGCCAAGGTAGAATATCGCTACTCCAAATATGACAGCGCCCATATCGACTATATGGACGGCGCAACCAGCAGCGAATTCGACATCGACACCGACCGGCATCAGGTCGTGGCCAGCGTCGGCTGGCGCTTCTAAAAGCAGGTCAACTGCGTCATCCTCCCCTTTAAGGGGAGGTGGCATCGCGTAGCGATGACGGAGGGGTGGTGTCCTCTCGTTGGGGCGACACCCCTCCGTCTGACCTGCGGCCAGACACCTCCCCTACAAGGGGAGGAATGAGCCTGGAACCCAGTTTACAGCGTCGCCTCAATCTCGCGCGCGGCCAGATCGGGATTTTCCGCTAGGCTGATCGGCCGTCCGACGACCAGGATGGACGCGCCGCGATCCAGCGCCTGTCGCGGCGTCACCGCGCGCTTCTGGTCGCCCATTGAGCCCCCTGCGGGTCGCACACCCGGCACGACGAAGAAGCCGTCCGACCAATGCTTCTTGACCATCGCGACTTCCTCGCCCGAACAGACGATCCCGTCCAGCCCGGCATTTTGCGCCAGATCGGCCAGCCGCCGCACCTGATCCTCTGCTTTGCCGCCCACGCCAATGTCGAGCAGGTCGGCATCGTCCAGGCTGGTCAGCACCGTCACCGCCACCACCTTGGTCTTGATGCCTGCCGCGGCCTTGGCATCCTCCAGCATCGCCCGCCCTCCCGCGGCATGGACGGTCAGGATCGCCGGTTCCAGCAGGTGCAGTGCCTGCACCGCCTTGGCCACCGTATTGGGAATGTCGTGCAGTTTCAGGTCGAGGAAGATCGGCAGGCCGAACTTCATCATCTCATGCACGCCATGATGACCATTGGCGCAGAAAAATTCGAGCCCCAGTTTCAGCCCGCCGACATGATGACGCACCTGCTGCGCCAGATTTTGCGCCTTGCCAAGGTCCGGCGTGTCGATCGCGACATAAAGGGGGCTGCTCATACGGGTCCTGTAGGGGTGAGAGGGGGCAGGGACGGGATGGAGACGTCAGGCGTGATGGGCGGATTGGTCAAGGGCTGGGTTGGGGGCGGCGGGGTGGCTGCCGCAGTGACGGCCAGCGCCCGCTCGGCGCTGTCCAGCCGCCGCTTCAATCGCCAGCGCGTCGCACGCGCCATGATCCAGAAGGGCAGCGCCCCCAGCAGAAATGCGCCGATCAGCAGCACCGGCAATTTGGTTTCCATCACCATGTCGCCCCACAGGCGGACGGTCACGGGCACATAATTCGCCATGCAGAAAAAGGCGAGGGCGACGGCGATCACGACCCAGAAGGCAGTCCGCAAAAATTGCATCGGCATGTCCTCTTGCTGCTCAACTAAGGCAGCTTAGGCGATCCCGTCGCTTTTCGGAAGCGTCTGATCGCTTTTGTCGATGGCGATCGTCATCGACAGTTGCGTGGAGGCGCCCGGTGCCAGCACGGCCATGCCGCCCGCCCGGTTTATCGCGTCGGGACAATGGCTGACCGGCTCGATGCAGAAGGTGACGGAATCGGGCGGGCGATAGACATGCAGCCAGTCCGCGCCGCTGGCAGTCAGGACGATGCGGGTGCCGTCGCCCCGCACGATCGTCGCGCGTCCGTCCCAGCCGGCATAGACATTGTCGATCAGTGTATCGCCGATCACTGCGGCCCCGCGCGACCAGTCGCCTAGCGTATCGGCAGTGACTTCCCGGTCGGGCAGCATGTCGGGCGTCGCAAGCCACAGGCTGGTCGCGGCGAACTGCAATTGCGTCCCGGCATCGGCCAGAAAATAGGGATGGAAACCCAGCCCTGCAGGCATCGCCGCGTCGCTCCGGTTAGTCAGCATCAGGCGCATGTCGATCGCGTCGGGCCGCACCTGCACATGCTGCTCGGCGCGATAGGCCCATGGCCAGTCCGCCCCGCCACCATGATCCTGCACCAGCCGCACAGCGTCCGCGCTCTGCGCTTCGACCTTCCAGGCGGCCTGCCATCCCGTGCCATGAATGCTGTGCGGATGATCGCCGAAATTGCGCGGCAATTGATAGTCACGTCCGGCAAAGGCAAAGCGCCCGTGCGCGATCCGGTTAGCATAGGGGACCAGCGGAAAACTGGCCATGCCCAGCGGATCGCGGCACTCCACCGGCGCGCGCCGCAGCACATCCGCACCGCCATGACGCAACCACAGCAGCGATCCGCGGCCAGCAGGGGAGAGCGCCGCTTCCAGCGCCCCCGCCCGCAACAGGACCGGCCCGCCGCTCAGCCGACCATATCCTCAAGCTCGCGGCCCTTGGTTTCCTGCACCATCTTGCGCACGAAAAAGTAGGAAATCGCCGCGAACAGCGCATAGCCGCTATAGGTCATGACCAGCCCCGGCGACACCGCCAGCGCGGGAAAGCTGACCGAGATCGCGGCATTGGCGATCCATTGGGCAAATCCCGCGACGGCCAGGCCCGATCCGCGAATCTGATTGGGGAACATCTCACCCAGCATCACCCACATGATCGGTCCCCAGCTCATGTTGAAAAAGATCACATAGAGATTGGCGGCGATCAGGGCGATCAGGCCATTATGCCCTGGCAGGCTGACCCCGCCATCCGCTCCGGTGACTGCGGTGGAGAAAGCATAGGCGACGATCGCCAGCGTCACCGCCATGCCCGCCGATCCAATCAGCAGCAGCGGCTTGCGGCCGATCCGGTCGATCAGCAGCATCGACCCCAGACAGGCACCAATCGACAGTACGCCCGACAATATGTTGATCTGCAACGCATTATCTTCGGAAAAGCCGACCGCTTCCCACAAGGTCGCGCCATAATAAAAGACGACATTGATGCCGACCAACTGTTGAAACACGGCCAGCCCAATGCCCGTCCATACGATCGGGCGAATCTTGCCGCTGCCCTTGTCGATCAGGTCGGACAGCTTGGGGCGATGATGATCGGCGGCCAAGCTGTCGCGTATCTCCATCACCTTGCGAGCGGCTTCCCGTGGGCCAAACAGGCGCGTCAGCACGGCTTCAGCTTCGGCATCGCGACCGCGCGCGACCAGATAGCGCGGGCTTTCCGGGATGAAGAGCAGGGCGACGAAATAGATCGCCGCCGGTATCGCCTGCAACCAGAACATCCAGCGCCATGCCGGATAATCCAGCCACAGCGGCGCGGTCGATCCGCCCGCATGGCGCGCCAGCACGAAATTGGCGACGAACGCGCCGGTCAGGCCGGAAATGATCATGACCTGCTGTATGCTCGACAGCCGCCCACGCACCGCCGCCGGGGTCACTTCGGAAATATAGACCGGCGAAATCACGCTGGCCGCGCCCACGCCCAGCCCGCCGATGATCCGTGCAAGGATGAAGATGGCCGACGACCCGGCGGCCCCCGCCAGCAACGCGCTGACCAGAAACAGGATGGCGGCCAGCATCATGACGCCGCGCCGCCCGATCATGTCGGCCATCCGCCCCGCACCAAAAGCACCGATGGACGACCCGACCAGAATAGCCCCGACATTGACGCCGATGCCCAGCTTGCCCAGGTCAAAGGCGCTTTCCAGCCCCTTTTGCGTGCCGTTGATGACCCCGCTGTCATAGCCGAACATGAACCCGCCAATCGTCGCCACCGCGACGATCGCGGCGATAAAGGCCATATTGACCTTCTCCGCGCTGCCCTCACTCATCCTCGTGCGTCCTCTCTGCTTTTATATCGTTGCGACAATCCAGTTATGCCGCGTCAGCGCCACCCGGCATCGATAAAATAATCATGGCCGGTGCAGTAACGCGCATCGTCTGACGCGAGGAACAGCGCCAGCGCAGCAACATCGACCGGCATGATCCGCCCGTCCAGGCATTGCGCCGCCACAATCTCGGCCTCGCCTTCGGGCGTGTACCATGTCATCTGGCGCGGAGTTTTGACATTGCCCGGAATGATCGTGTTGACGCGAATATTGTCGCGCCCCAGATCGCGGGCCAGACTGCGGGTCAGCCCCTCGATTGCGGCCTTGGCGGTCTGATACAGCACCAGATCGGGCAAGCCGAGATGCCAGCTGATCGACCCGAAATTCAGGATCACCCCGCTGCCTGCGCGTTTCATCGCCGGGATGGCGGCCTGTGCCGCAAAGAACAGGTGGCGCAGGTTCACCGCCATCCGCTCGTCCCAATAGGCCGGGGTGACATCGTCGATGCTGTGCCGGTCATCATTGGCGGCATTGTTGATCACTATGTCGATGCCACCCAGCTCTGCCTCGACCCGTCCGATCATCGCCTGCACAGCATCAATATCGCGCAGGTCGACATGGTGAAAGACCGGCGCGAAGGCAGCGCCGTCCAGCCGCGCGACCAGCGCCTCGCTTTCCGCCTGCGCAATATCGCAAAAGGCGACGCGCGCACCCTGCGCGACGAAGCCCTCGACCAATCCCTCGCCAATGCCGCTGCCACCGCCCGAAATGAACACCCGTTTGCCCGCCAGGCTGGGATAGATCGCCCGGCTCATGCCGCATCCGTCCCTGCCAGCAAGCCGCGCTGCGCCAGATTGGTTATCAGCGCGCTCAGCCCCCAGGTCCAGGGCGCGGCATCCTTCGACGTCACGACCCGGTTGACCAACCTGCCCAGACGCGGCGTCGCGATGGTGACGACATCACCAACTTTATGGGTAAAGCCGCGCCCCGGATCATCGCGATCCTGCACCGGCGCGAACAACGTCCCCAGGAACAGCGCGAACCCGTCGGGATATTGATGTTCGCTCAGCGTCTGGCGCACCAGTTCCAGCGGGTCGCGGCTGATCTGGTTCATGCTGCTGCGCCCCTCCAGCCGATAGCCTTCCGGTCCATCGATGGTCAGCCCCACCTCGGCATTGCGCACATCGTCGATCGTGAAGCTGTCGTCGAACAGGCGGATCAGCGGCCCCAGCGCGCAAGACGCATTATTATCCTTCGCCTTGCCCAGCAGCAGCGCGGATCGCCCCTCGAAATCGCGCAGATTGACGTCATTGCCCAGCGTCGCGCCGACTGCCGTGCCGCCCGCATCGACGATCAGCGCGATTTCCGGTTCTGGATTGTTCCAGGTCGAATCGGACCGGATGCCGATATCTGCGCCCGCCCCAACGGTCGCCAGCACCGGCGCCTTGGTGAACACCTCAGCATCCGGGCCGATCGCGACCTCCAGATATTGCGACCACAACCCATCCTCGATCAGCGCGGCCTTGAGCGCCGCCGCTTCGATCGATCCGGGGACGACCGCACGGATGGAGCCGCCGACCCGCTCCTCCAGTCGCCCGCGAATGGCCGCAGCCGCGTCCGAATCGCCGCGCGCCCGTTCCTCGATCACCCGCTCGATCGCCGACAGGGCGAAGGTCACGCCGCACGCCTTGACGCATTGCAGATCGACGGGGCTGAGCAGCGGCAGATCCAGCGCGTCGAGCGCGCCCAACGCTTCGCCTGCGTCCGGCGACAGCGGCAGCTTCTCGATCAGCTGCGCCACGGTCGGCGCAACCCGGCTCATATCATAGGCGATGCCCTGCGCCACCAGCAGCGGGCTTGGTCCTTCGGCGCGCAGGACGCGACCGATAAACAGGCCATCGCGCCAATCGGCGGGCAGGCAATCGGACAGGCTCATGTCCACCGGCATCATCAACTCCTGGCAGTTTATACTTGATAGCGTTACCAACAATGCCGATGCACGGAAGTCAAGGGGCAGGGCAGGGGGCAGTCCGCGCGCAGCGACAATTGCGACCGATGGTGGTCACAAAACTGCCTTTGATCTTTTCCCCGCCGCCGCTTTACGGCATAGCTGCTGATGTCATGAGCAAAATTGAAAAGACCGCGCCGGACACCGACGCCTCATCCGCCACTCCCGCAATACCCGCTGACGACAAGCGCGATCTTGCCAGCGCCGCCCGCAAATCCGCAGGCAAGGCCGCCTGGACCGGCGCAGCCGTCGGCATCGGATCGGCCGCGATCGTCGCGGCTTTGCTCTACACCCGCAAGCGCAGCTAAATTCCACCCATGCAAAAAGGGCGGCATGGCCTTCGCACCATACCGCCCATTCGCGCGACCCTTACGGGCTCTTCTTCTCCGTCCTTCGCGACGGGGAGAATGTGTGTCCGCTTATCCGGCGCCACCGCTCAGATAGGTGACCAGTTCCGGCTTGCTGACCGACACGCTCTTGTCGGCGTCCGCCGTGGTAAACGCGCCATTCGCCCAGGCTGTCACCTGCTCGGCAGGCAGCGTCTTGCCGGTCGCCTTCATTTCCTGATCCTTCAGCGCGACCATCCACTTGGAAAATTCGGACTGGTCGAGCTGGCCGTCGCTATTGGCGTCATAGGCCGGAAATTCGGTGTCGACGATCGACGCGACGGCATTGGTCGGGTTGGCGGGCGTCGCAGGCGTTGCCGCTTCCGGCGTAGCAGCCTGCGGTTCCGCTGGCGTTGCGGGCGCTGCGGGCGTCGCGCTTTGGGGCGTTGCAGTCTGCTGCGCCATGGCGGGGGCGGCGATGGCAAGGGCGGTCGTGACTAGAAGAGTACGGATCATGACAATCTCCTTGGTTACTTGAGCCGGAGCCATAAAAACTTGCTCTGTCCGGCGTTGAATGACGAAGGGATAATGACTGATAACCCGCCAAAGTTCCTGAATATCCGTTCATGTTCAACAGCTTGTCTTGGGAATCGGCTCGATTCGACTGTCGTTGCTGTTGCAAGTGCGACGAGTTGAGGCCTTTATCTTCATTTTCTTTGATGACATCGGCGCGATTTGCCCCGGCGCAAGGACGCTGCTAGGCGCGCGGCACCTTATCCCTCTCCTATGCAGGATTCGCCCATGGTCCCCCGCTATTCCCGTCCCGCAATGACCGCCCTCTGGGAACCGGAAGCCCGCTTCAAAATCTGGTTCGAGATTGAGGCGCACGCAACCGAAAAGCTGGGCGAGCTGGGCGTGGTGCCGCCATCGGCGGCCAAGGCGCTGTGGGATTGGTGGGCAACCAATCCGGCGATCGACGTCGCCGCGATCGACGCGATCGAGGCGGTCACCAAGCATGACGTCATCGCCTTCCTGACCTGGGTGGCCGAACAGGTGGGCGACGAAGCCCGCTTCATGCATCAGGGCATGACCAGCTCCGACGTTCTCGACACCTGCCTTGCAGTCCAGCTTGCCCGCGCGTCCGACATCCTGATCGAGGATCTCGACCAGCTGCTGGAGGTCATCAAGCGCCGCGCCTTTGAACATAAGCTGACGCCCACCATCGGCCGCAGCCATGGCATCCATGCCGAACCCGTCACCTTCGGCCTCAAAATGGCCGAAGCCTATGCCGAGTTCAGCCGCTGCAAGGCCCGCCTGATCGCCGCCCGCGCCGAAGTCGCGACATGCGCCATTTCCGGCGCGGTCGGCACCTTCGCCAATATCGACCCTGCCGTCGAAGAGCATGTCGCGGAGAAGCTGGGCCTCGCGATCGAGCCGGTCTCCACCCAGGTGATCCCGCGCGATCGCCACGCCATGTTCTTCGCGACGCTGGGCGTCATCGCCAGTTCCATCGAGCGCCTCGCCGTCGAGGTCCGCCACCTTCAGCGCACCGAAGTGCTGGAGGCGGAGGAATATTTCTCGCCCGGCCAGAAGGGGTCGTCGGCCATGCCGCACAAGCGCAACCCTGTGCTGACCGAAAACCTGACCGGCCTTGCCCGTGTCGTCCGCGCCGCGGTTGTTCCGGCGCTCGAAAATGTCGCCCTCTGGCACGAACGCGACATCAGCCATTCGTCGGTCGAGCGCTTCTTCGGCCCCGACGCGACCATCACGCTCGACTTCGCGCTGGGTCGCCTGACCGGCGTGATCGACAAGCTGCTCATCTATCCTGAGCGGATGATGAAGAATCTCGACAAGATGGGCGGCCTCGTCCACTCGCAGCGGGTGCTGCTGGCCCTCACCCAGGCGGGCGTCAGCCGGGAAGACAGCTATCGCTACGTTCAGCGCAACGCGATGAAGGTGTGGGAATCGGACGGCCAGCTATCGCTGCTGGAACTGCTCAAGGCCGACACTGACGTCACCGCCGCGCTGCCCGTCGCGGAGATTGAGGACAAGTTCAACCTCGATTATCATTTCAAGCAGGTCGACACCATCTTCCGCCGGGTGTTCGGCGAAGCGTAACAATCCAACATCCGTTCGTTTCGAGCGTGTCGAGAAACGTCTGGCACAGCGCTTTGCGTTTCTCGACTGCGCTCGAAACGAACGGATGTTGTTAAACTCCGCCCGCCTTCGGTCTCACCCGTGGCGGCGCATCCGATTGCCGCCGGATCAGTTGATGGTCCAGCACCAGATGCGCTGGGTCCGCCTCAACATTGCTTCGTTGCGCGCGCAGCATCCGCACCAGCACGTCCACCGCCGCGCGTGACATCGCGCTGATCGGCTGGCGTATCGTCGTCAGTTCGGGCCAGATCGTCGTCGCCAGCGACGTATCGTCAAAGCCGCATACGGTCAGGTCGCCCGGCACGTCCAGCCCGTTCCGATGGGCGATCGCCACCGTCGCCGCCGCCATATCATCATTGCTGGCAAAGACAGCAGTCGGCGGCTCCGCCAGCGCCAGTATCTGTTCGGCTGCATCCAGCCCGGACCGGTAGGTGAAATAGCCCTGCGCGATATAATCGTCCTGCATCGCGATGCCAGCATCGCCGAGCGCCGCGACATAGCCCTCCAGCCGCCGGGTGCTGGCGCTCTGGTTGGGATGGCCCTTGATAAAGCCGATGCGGCTATGGCCCAGCGCGATCAGGTGGCGGGTCATCTCATAGGCGGCCTGTCGATCGTCGATCCGCACCACGGCCAGATTGCCGCTCGATCGCCCGGTGGCAACGGCGACGGCAGCGATGTTGGCGGCGGCCAGAGCCTGCGCCATCGAATCCAGATCGCATAGCGGCGGCGGCAGCACCACCCCGTCGATCCGCCCGCGCAACAGATGGTCGATCACCGACTTGACGGACGTTTCCTCATCCCATTTCTCGACCACCAGATGCACACCGCTGCGGCTGGCCTGTTCCAGGCTGCCGACCAGAAATTCGCTCAGATAAGAAGCGGACGGATTGCTGTAGAGCAGGCCTATCCGCATTTCCTCACCGCCAGCCAGGCTGCGTGCCGCAGGGCTTGGCGCATAGTTGAGCGCTGCAATGGCAGCATCCACCATGGCGCGCGTCGTCGGGCGGACCACTTGCTTACCATTGATGACGCGGGACACGGTCATCGGCGACACACCGGCATGGCGCGCGACATCGTTGATCGTGGGTGCGTTGCGCTGGCGGCGCGAAGTGCGGCTGATACTCAACGGGTCGAACCTTGTTCTGTAAAATTCAAAGTCCGGGCGGTGCTAGCGCAAGCGGTGGGATATGGCGAACCGCAAAATGACAAAGTGTCGACCTCATGCATCCCAACCTTGCCCGACGAGTCCGGAATGGGAATCCAGGATGAATTTCACGCGATATCGATTCAGCCTCTCATGCCTCATTCCGCGACGAAATCTTGTGCTGAGCCGATCATATCGATCCAGTCGCACTTTGCACTATTCATCTGATCATTCCGCGCTATCAGGGCGTTGCCACCGCTGGCATAGCCAGCGTCGAAGGAGCCTGATTCTTGCCTAAACCCCTCACCCTGCACCCGGATCGCCTGTTCCCGGCCGAACCGCGCACCCGCGACATCGCCCGCGCGCTCTATGCCAGTGTCAAGGATCTGCCGATCGTCTCGCCCCATGGCCATACCGATCCGCGCTGGTTCGCCTATGACGAGCCTTTCGCCAATCCGGCGGAGTTGCTGATCGTGCCGGACCATTATGTGTTCCGTATGTTGTTCAGCCAGGGCGTCAAGCTGGAAGAGTTGGGCGTGCCGACCGTCGATGGCAGCCCCACCGCCAGCGACCCGCGCGCCATCTGGCACATCTTCGCCGCCAATTATCATCTGTTCCGCGGCACCCCGTCGCGCATGTGGCTCGACTGGGTGTTCGCCGAAGCGTTCGGCATTGACGTTCGGCTGGAGGCGGAGACCGCCGACCATTATTACGACATTATCGACGCCGCGCTCAAAACCCCGGCTTTCCGCCCGCGCGCCTTGTTCGATCGCTACAATATCGAAGTCATCGCCACGACCGAAGGTCCGCTCGACCCGCTCGACCATCACCGCGCGATCCGCGCGAGCGACTGGAACGGCAAGGTCGTCACCGCCTATCGCCCCGATCCGGTGCTGGACCCCGACGACCCCAAATTCATCGCCAATGTCCAGCGCTTCTGCGCCATTGCGGGCGAGGATGCCGCCAGTTTCGCAGGCTATCTGCGCGCCCATGAAAAGCGCCGCGCCGATTTCCGCGCGGCTGGCGCGACCTCGACCGATCATGGCCACCCCTCCGCCTTCACCGCCAATCTGCCCCGCGCGGAGATTGAGGCGCTCTATGTCAAAGTCACCAGCGGCCCGGTCAGCGCGGCGGACGCGGAACTGTTCCGCGGCCATATGCTCACCGAAATGGCGCGCATGTCGATCGCCGACGGCATGGTGATGCAGCTCCATCCCGGTGTCCACCGCAACCATAATGCCGCCGTGCTGGCGCGCTTTGGCAAGGATAAGGGCGCGGACATCCCGACCGCCGGGGAATTTGTAAAGGCGTTGAAGCCCCTGCTCGATCTCTACGGCACCGACCCGCGCCTGACGCTCATCCTCTTCACCCTGGACGAGGATGTCTATTCACGCGAACTCGCGCCGCTGGCGGGCCATTATCCCGCGCTCAAGCTTGGCCCGCCCTGGTGGTTCCATGACAGCCCCGAAGGGATGCGCCGCTTTCGCGAACGCGCGACCGAGACGGGCGGCTTCTACAACACGGTCGGCTTCAATGACGACACCCGCGCCTTCCTGTCGATCCCCGCGCGCCACGACGTCGCCCGCCGCATGGATTGCGGCTGGCTGGCACAACTGGTCGTCGAACATCGCATGGAAGAGGATGAAGCGTTCGAGGTCGCCCGCGCGCTGGCCTATGACCTCGTCAAGCAGGCCTACAAGCTGTGAGCCGTCTTTCCAGCCAGACACTCGCCAGTCTGCCCGCCGACGTCATCCGCCCCGGCTATGACCGTGCGCAGGTGAAGGCAGGCGTCGTCCATCTGGGCATCGGTGCCTTCCACCGTGCGCATCAGGCGGTGGTGTTCGATAATACCCTGAACGCAGGCGACCTGCGCTGGGGCATCATCGCCGCCTCGCTCCGTTCGCCGTCGGTGCGTGACCAGATGGTGCCGCAGGACGGCCTCTACACCATGCTGGTGCGCGATGGCGGATCGGAGCAGGCGCGCATCATCGGCGCGGTGCAGGCCGTCATCGTCGCCCCGCAAGACCCGCAGGCGCTCATCGCCGCGCTGGCCTCGCCCGACACCCATATCGTGACGCTCACCATCACCGAGAAGGGCTATAAGCTCGACCCGGCGACCGGCGCGCTGATCGGGGATGATGCGCAACTCGCCGCCGATCTCGTCTCACTCGACACCCCCCAGACCGCGCCCGGCTATCTCGTTGCTGCCTTGGCCCGACGCAAAGCGGCGGGGCTTGCCCCCTTCACCGCGATCAGCTGCGACAATCTCCCCCATAATGGCACGCGCCTGCGCAACGCCGTGCTGGCGCTTGCCCGCCGCCATGACGCCATGCTGGCCGACTGGATCGCGGCGGAGGGCGCTTTCCCCGAAACCATGGTGGACCGCATCGTCCCCGCCACCACGCCCGACGATATCGCCGACCTGACCGCGCGCCTGGATGTCGAGGATCAGGCGATGGTCAAGACCGAACCCTTCATCCAATGGGTGATCGAGGACAGGTTCTGCGGCCCGCGCCCCGATTTCGGCGCAGGGGTTCAGATCACCGCCGCCGTCGCCCCATGGGAAGAAGCCAAGCTCCGCCTGCTCAACGGCGCGCATAGCGGCATCGCCTATCTGGGCGGCCTCGCGGCGATCGACCATGTCCATGACGTCCTTGCTCTGCCCGAAGCGCGTATCTTCGTCGAAGCGCTGTGGGACGAAGCGGAAACCACCCTGTCGCCCCCGGCGGAACTGAACGTCGCCGCCTATCGCCGCGCATTGATGGCCCGGTTCGACAATCCGACGCTCCGCCACCGCACCCGCCAGATCGCGATGGACGGATCCCAGAAACTGCCCCAGCGCCTGCTAGCCACCATCGCCGCGCGACTGGAGGCGGGGCAGGGGATCGACGCGCTTTCGCTGGCGGTCGCGGCATGGGTCCGCTGGCAGGCCGGACAGGATGATCTGGGTCAGCCCTATATCGTGGACGATCCGCTGGCGACGCCCATCGCCGCAACACTCGGCACGGCGACCACGACGCAGGAGCGGGTCGCTGCCATCCTCGCCTTCGACGCTGTCGTTCCGCCCGCCCTGGGCGCGAACCCGCTATTCCGCACCGCGCTGATCCGCTGGCTGACCATGCTCGAAACAGATGGCGCCCGCGCCGCGCTCGCCACCTTCCGCCCAAACTGACGCGGCCTATTTCCGCCTGCCGCCTGCCTCCAGCACCGTTTCCATCGCCACGAAGGTCGATGTGCTGGCGACATGCGGCAGGCTGGAAATCTTCTCGCCCAGCACGGTGCGATAGCGCCTGATGTCCGCCGTCCGCACCTTGAGCAGATAGTCGAAACTGCTGGCGATCATGTGACATTCCTCGACTTCGGGGATACGTCGCACGGCGTCGTTGAATTCGGCCAACGCACTCTCGCGCGTGTCGGACAGCTTGACCTCGGCAAAGGCGACATGGTCCATCCCCAGCTTGGCCGGATCGACCATCGCCCGGAACCCCCGGATCACCCCGTTCTCCTGCAATCGCCGCAGCCGCATCTGGCAGGGCGTCTTGGACAGCCCGACCGCGACGGCCAGATCGGTGACGGTCATCCGCCCATCCTCCACCAGAGCGGCGATGATCTTGCGATCGAAATCATCCAGATCGACTGTTTGAGTCAATTTATCCATCCATATCACCTATGCAATGTCGATTAATAAGTCATAACATGGACCAAATGCCATCTTAAAAGACGGATCGACTTGCGCAAATGGGATATTCTGCGCGCCATGACCGCTCAGCTCCCCTTCGCCGCCTTCGCCCCCGCCATCCGGGCACAATCCCCCCTGCGTCAGGCGATCACCGCCGCCTGTCGCCGGGACGAGGCGGAGGCGCTTGCGCCCCTGATCGAAGCTGCGACCCTCCCCGACGAAACCCGCGCCGCCGCCCGCGAAACCGCCCGCATCCTCGTCACCGCGCTCCGCGCCAATCACAAGGGCAGCGGCGTTGAGGGGCTGGTACAGGAATATGCGCTCTCCAGTCAGGAGGGCGTCGCGCTGATGTGCCTCGCCGAAGCGCTGCTGCGCATCCCTGACGCGGCGACCCGCGACGCGCTGATCCGCGACAAGATCGCCGACGGCGACTGGGGATCGCATCTGGGCACCGACAAGTCGCTGTTCGTCAATGCCGCCACCTGGGGTCTGGTCGTCACCGGCAAGCTGGTCGGTAGCGTCGATGATCGTGGTCTTGGCGCAGCGCTCACCCGCCTCGTCGCCCGTGCTGGCGAACCTGTGATCCGGCGCGGCGTGGACCTCGCCATGCGGATGATGGGCGAACAGTTCGTCACCGGCGAAACCATCAAGGAAGCGCTCAAACGCGCCAAAGTCATGGAGGCCAAGGGCTTTGCCTACAGCTATGACATGCTGGGCGAAGCGGCCACCACCGCCGCCGACGCCACGCGCTATCATGCCGATTATGAGCAGGCGATCCACGCCATTGGCAAGGCATCGGCGGGACGCGGCATCTATGCCGGCCCCGGCATCTCGATCAAATTGTCCGCGCTCCACCCCCGCTACGCCCGCGCGCAGGCGGACCGGGTCATGGCCGAACTGCTGCCCCGCGTGCAGCAACTGGCTGCCTTCGCCAAACGCTATAATATCGGCTTCAACATCGACGCGGAGGAGGCCGACCGGCTCGAACTCTCGCTCGACCTGCTCGAAAGCCTCGCGCTCCATCCTGCGCTGATGGACTGGAATGGCCTCGGCTTTGTCGTGCAGGGCTATGGCAAACGCTGCCCCTTCGTCATCGACTGGATCGTCGATCTCGCCCGCCGCGCCGACCGGCGGATCATGGTGCGGCTGGTCAAGGGCGCCTATTGGGACGCGGAAATCAAGCGCGCGCAGGTCGATGGCCTGGCCGACTTCCCGGTCTATACCCGCAAGCTGCATACCGACATCGCCTATATCGCCTGCGCCCGCAAATTGCTCGCCGCGCCCGATGCAGTGTTCCCGCAATTCGCCACCCATAATGCCCAGACGCTGGCGACCATCTACCAGATGGCCGGCCCGGATTTCAGCATCGGTTCTTATGAATTTCAGTGCCTCCACGGCATGGGCGAACCGCTCTACGAACAGGTGGTGGGTGCTGACAAACTCAACCGCCCCTGCCGCATCTACGCGCCGGTCGGCACGCATGAGACATTGCTCGCCTATCTCGTCCGCCGCTTGCTGGAAAATGGCGCGAACAGCAGCTTCGTCAACCGCATCGCCGACCCCGCCGTGTCGGTCGAGGAGATGATCGCCGACCCGGTGGACATGGTCAAAGCCATGCCAAATCCCGGCGCGCATCATGATCTGATCGCGCTCCCCGCTGCGATCTACCCCGACCGCCGCAACGCCGCTGGCCTCGACCTGAGCGACGAAACCACGCTCGCCAGCCTGACCCAGGCGCTCCGGCACAGCGCCACGCTCGACTGGACCGCTGCGCCAGCAGGCGGGGCAGGGGAGGCGCGTCCCGTCCGCAACCCCGCCGACCATCGCGACAGTGTCGGCACCGTCATCGACGCCACGCCGCAAGAAGCCCAGACCGCCGCTGTCCGTGCAGCTGCCTCGTCATGGTCCAATACCCCAGTCGCCGACCGCGCCGCCGCGCTGGATCGCGCGGCTGACGCGATGCAGGCGCGGATGCCGATCCTGCTTGGCCTCATCGTCCGCGAGGCCGGCAAGTCCATCCCCAACGCCATCGCCGAAGTGCGCGAGGCAATCGATTTTCTGCGCTATTACGCGAGCCAAGCCCGCACCCGCTTTGGCCCGCAGCAGCAGGCGCTGGGCGTCGTCACCTGCATCAGCCCGTGGAACTTCCCGCTGGCCATCTTTACCGGGCAGGTCGCCGCTGCGCTCGTCGCGGGAAATGCCGTCCTCGCCAAACCTGCCGAGGAAACGCCGCTGATCGCGGCTGAAGCCGTCCGCCTGCTCCATGCCGCGGGCGTGCCCACCGACGCGCTCCATCTGGTCCCCGGCGATGGCAGCATCGGCGCGGCCCTCGTCGCCGCGCCGCAGACTGCCGCGGTCATGTTCACCGGCTCCACCGACGTCGCTCGCCTGATCCAGCGCCAGCTTGCCACCCGCCTGTCGCCCACCGGCCATCCCATCCCGCTGATCGCCGAAACCGGCGGCCAGAACGCCATGATCGTGGACAGCAGCGCGCTGGCCGAGCAAGTCGTCGCCGACGTCATCGCGTCCGCCTTCGACAGCGCAGGCCAGCGCTGCTCGGCGCTACGCGTCCTGTGCCTGCAGGAGGAAGTTGCCGACCGCACCCTGACGATGCTCAAGGGCGCGCTGGCGGAACTGCGCATCGGCCGCACCGACGCGCTCAAGGTCGATATCGGCCCGGTCATCACCGCAGAGGCGCAGGCTGGCATCACGTCCCATATCGACGCGATGCGCGCGCTGGGCCGCAAGGTCGAGCAACAGCCGCTCCCGCCCGAAACCAAGCACGGCACCTTCGTCGCACCGACCATCATCGAAATCGACAGCCTGACCGATCTGGACCGAGAGATTTTTGGCCCGGTCCTCCACGTCCTGCGCTTCAAACGCGACGGGCTCGATGCGCTCGTCGATGCGATCAACGCCACCGGCTACGGCCTGACCTTCGGTCTCCACACCCGCCTCGACGAAACCATCGCGCGGGTCACATCGCGGGTGAAGGTCGGCAATATCTATGTCAATCGCAACGTCATCGGCGCGATCGTCGGGGTCCAGCCTTTTGGCGGCTGCGGCCTGTCCGGCACTGGTCCCAAGGCTGGCGGCCCGCTCTATCTGGGGCGCCTCGTCACCACCCCGCCGGTCGGCGCGGCGCGGGTCACGTCGCTCATCTCCCCGCTCCACAGCTTTGCCGACTGGCTCGACGCGCAGGGGGAGGGGGATGCCGCTGCCGATGCCCGCCGCGCCGGCGACAGGTCCGCCCTGGGGCTTGAGCTGACGCTGCCCGGCCCGGTGGGGGAGCGCAATCTCTACACGCTCCACCCGCGCGGCACGATGCTGCTGCGCCCCACGACCCGCGCAGGCCTGTTCCGCCAGATGGCCGCGATCCTCGCCACCGGCAATGACGCGCTGGTGCAGGGCATGGCGCTGCCCCCCGGTCTGCCGACGGACGTCGCCGCCCGCTTCGCCATTCCCGCCAACACGCCCATAGCTGCCGTGCTGGTCGACAGTGACCCGGACATAGTCTCCGCCATGGTGCAGGACGTCGCCAACTGGCCCGGCCGCATTGTCCCGGTCCATGCGCCCGGACCGGACGGCTATTGCCTCGACTGGCTGATGGAGGAGGTCTCCACCTCCATCAACACCACCGCTGCGGGGGGCAATGCCAGCCTGATGATGATCGGCTGAGCAGTCGTTTCACTATGTCCGGCTTACTGTCTCATAACAAAAGGCGCTGATTGTGACTCCTCTCCCCTCCCCGGCGGGGAGGGTTGATTGGAGTCACGTGCCTCCAATCAAGGGGAGGGGGAGCGAGGCGAAGCCGCGCGTCCACGCTCGCGGCAGTACACCCCCACCCAACCTCCCCCTCAAGGGGGAGGAGATAGAGTAGGTCACGATCAACGCATCTTGGTATCACTCGTCGATATTGCGCCGGAATGTTTCGGGCAGGAACAGCAGCCCGACCACCACCGTCGCCGCCGCGATCAGCACCGGATACCAGAGGCCGTAATAGATATTGCCGGTCGCCGCGACCATCGCAAAGGCTGTCGTTGGCAGGAAGCCGCCAAACCAGCCATTGCCGATATGATAGGGCAGCGACATCGACGTGTAGCGGATCCGGCTGGGGAACAACTCGACCAGCATCGCGGCGATCGGCCCATACACCATCGTCACCAGCATCGCGAGCGCCCACAGGATCGCGACCACCGCGACCTTGTCGATCTGTGCGCTGTCGGCCTTGGCGGGATAGCCAGCCTGCGCCAGACCGTCTTTCAACGCATCCTGAAAGCCAGCAATCGCCGCTTTCTTGTCAGGACCAGCCAGCGTGGCCGCATCGGGCGCGGCAAAGCTGGCGCTGCCCACCTTCACTACAGCCGGGCTGCCCGCTGCCGCCTCGACATTGGCGTAGCTCACCCCCGTCTTGGCCATATAGGCCTTGGCGACGTCGCAGCTGGTCCGGTCAAACTGGTTCTTGCCGACCGGATCGAACTGGAATGAACATTCTGGCCCATAAGCGATGATCGTTACCGGTGCCGCCGCCTGCGCCGCCGCCAGCGCCGGATTGGCAGCGCTCGTCAGCGCCCCGAACAGCGGGAAATAGCTGATCGCCGCCAATGCGCAGCCGCCCAATATGATCGGCTTGCGCCCGATCTTGTCGCTGAGCCAGCCAAAGAACACGAAGAACGGGGTCGCCAGCGCCAGCGCGATCGCGATCAGGATATTGGCCGTTGCGCCATCCACCCGCAGCGTCTTTTCCAGAAAGAAGAGCGCGTAGAATTGCCCGGCATACCAGACCACCGCCTGCCCCATCACCGCGCCCAGCAGCGCGATGATGACCCAGCGCAGATTGCCCCATTGACCGAACGCTTCGGTCAGCGGCGCCTTCGACACCGTGCCTTCATCCTTCATTTTCTGAAAGACCGGGCTTTCATTGAGCTGCAAGCGAATCCACATCGACACGCCCAGCAGCAGGATAGAAATCAGGAAAGGCAGCCGCCAGCCCCAGGCGGCAAACGCCTCTTCACCCAGCGCGAAACGGAATCCGATCACCACCAGCAGCGCGGCAAACAGGCCGAAGGTCGCGGTCGTCTGTATCCAGCTGGTATAGAGGCCGCGCTTCCCCTCCGGCGCATGTTCGGCCACATAGGTCGCCGCCCCGCCATATTCGCCGCCCAGCGCCAGCCCCTGCGCCAGCCGCATGATCAGCAGGATGATCGGCGCAGCCACGCCAATGCTGGCATAGCTTGGCAACAGCCCGACCGCGAAGGTCGACAGGCCCATGATCCCCATCGTCACCAGAAATGTATTCTTGCGCCCGACCATGTCGCCGATCCGCCCGAACACGATCGCCCCGAACGGCCGCACGGCAAAGCCCGCCGCAAAGGCTGCCAGCGCAAAGATGAACCCGGTCGTCTCGTTCACGCCGGAAAAGAATTGCGCCGAAATATAGGTGGCCAGCAACCCGTAAAGGTAGAAATCATACCATTCGAACACCGTCCCCAGCGAGGAGGCGGCTATGACCAGCCTCTCATTCTGGGTCGCGCCATGATGTTTGGGCAGGCCGTCCTCTATGCCGGTCGCCATGACCCATTCTCCCCCTGAACTCTCTATCAGTCCAGCATGGCGACAGTCGGCGCGCAAATCCAGTCGCTTGATGGTTCCGTCAGGCGAGTTTCAGGATCATCTTTCCTTCATTGCTGCCATCGAACAATCGCATGAAGGCGGGATAGGCGCGGTCGATCCCCTCCTCGATATGCTCGTCAAAGACCAGCTTGCCCTGCGCGATCAGCGCCGCGATGGCGCGGCTGCCTTCGGGGAAGCGATCGACAAATTCCATCAGCAGATAGCCGCGCATCGTCGCGCTCTTGACGATCAACTGCCAGATATTGCGCGCACCCTGCGGGTCGCCATTATATTCGGCGATCAGCCCGCACAGGATGATCTGCGCTTGCGTATTGATATGCAGCAGCGTCGCGTCGAGGCAGGTGCCGCCGACATTCTCATAGACATGGTCGATCCCCTGCGGGCAGGCCGCCCCAATGTCCGCCGCCAGCGCCGCGACGTCCTTGCCGCGATAGTCGATCGCGGCGTCAAAGCCATATTGGTCGATCAGCCTGGCGCATTTCGCCGCGCCCCCGGCAATGCCGACCACCCGCGCGCCCTGCAATTTCGCCAGCTGCCCGACCATGGAACCGACCGCGCCCGCCGCGCCGCTGACCAGCACGGTCTGGCCCGCCTTGGGCTTCATAATCTCGCTGACCCCGAACCAGGCGGTCAGCCCGACCGCGCCCATGGACGACAGGTAACTGGTCACTGATGGGGCCAGCGACACGTCGATCGGGTGCATGAAATCGTCCGGCGTCACGACGCTATAGTGCTCGATCCGGTTCAACCCCATCACCCAGTCGCCGGGCGCAAAGCGATCGACATGGCTCGCCTCGACCGTGCCGATGGTCGACGCCCGCACCGCGTCCCCCAGCGCCACTGGCGGCAAATAGCTTGGCGCATCGTCCAGCCAGCCGCGAATGGCCGGGTCGAGCGAGGCATAATGGTTGCGGATGACGATCTGGCCGCGGCCGGGCGCGGGCAGGGGGCTATCCTCCAGTCGGAAATCGCTTTCCTGCGGCAGCCCGGCCGGCCGCGCCGCCAGTATGAAACGGCGGTTCATGGTGGCACTCATTGACCCGGTCCTTTCCAAAGATCATGCACGGGATCGTCCGCCCCCTGCGCGCCGCGCAACGGATAGGGCGCGCGCAGCATATCGTCCGGCCCGCCCGACGGCTGGTGGATCGCCCAGTCGCTGACATAGCGGCGCGCGCTGAATTTCCACACGCCGTCCCGCCGCGCAAAGCGATCGAGATAGCGCCCGCCCGACAGCATCTGCACCGACCGATCCGCCTCTTGGCGCGGTGTCGCCACCCCGAACACATAGGATTCGCCGACCGCCTCCTCGCCATCGACCCGGAACCACTGGTTGGTGGTCATATGCGATGTCTGGTGAAAGGCGGACTGGACGATGGCGCAAATCTCCACGGCAAAATCCGCTCCGCTGCCATTGAACACGCCGCTTTCCACGATGCTGTCCTCATGAAAGATCGACCGGAGCAGCGCCACATCGGCGCGATCCACGCCCCGGCAATAGGCCATGGTCAGCTCGGCCAATTGCTGCTTGGCGATCAGCACCGCGACACCGCCCGCCTCAGTCATGGATGCCGCACAGATCGTTCAGCCGCTCATGGAACATCTGCACCCGCTTTTCCTGCCCCGCCAGCATACCGCCGGTATAGCCGCGCGAATGAAGCCCCTGCTGCTGGCCGATCGCCACGCTCATATCCTGATCGGCGACATCACCCAGCGTTTTGGTGCCAAACACCACCGTCTCGCGCTCCACCTGCTCGAACGGCGTTGGTCCCATCGGTCCGAACACGACATCGCTGCCGGGGATTTCATGCGCCATGAACCAATGGTCGAAAATGCAGCGTTCCGGGTCGGTCGGGTGGGGTTCCGACCGCAACAACTGGAACCCGTCCGGCCACATGGTCAGGGTGATGTTGGGGAACAGGGTATAATGGTGATAGTCGATAATCTCGCTGTCGCCCATTTGCGCATAATGGGCATAGCCCTTCGCCGCGCCCAGCTTGCGCTTCTGCGCCAATATCGCCTCGCGCGCCTCGCTGGCGCGGCCTTCGAAATCCCTGGGGTCCAGCTCCCAATAGTCCAGCGCCTGCGCCAGCGGCATTTCCAATATGTCAGCGGTCGGATAGCGGCCCGATGGCTTCAAGCCCCGCATCACCATGCAATTATGGCCTTCAGGGTTCATCTCGAAAATGGTGCCGTCCAGCGCATCGTCGATCGACCCGGCAATTTGCGGGTGGAGCGTGGGCAGGTGATAGCTTTCGTTGAAATTGTCGCGGATGATCTTCCAGTTGCACGGCACGTCGGATTTGAGCGCCATCACCCGCGTCATCTTGTCCATCTGCCACTGTTCCAGCTGCTTGCCCGCCGCGCCCAGCCATTCGCTTAACGGGGCCGCGTCGCGATCCATGGTGAACCAGACGAACCCGCCCCACACCGTGCAGGGAATTTCCTCCAGCTTCACCTTGCCGCAGGGCGAACCGCCCGGAAAATCATCCGGGTCCTGCACATGGGCCAGCGTGCCGTCGGGCGCATATTTCCAGCCATGATAGCCGCAGGTCAGCAGCGGCGCGCCGCCCACTTCCGTCCAGGCCAGCCGGTAGCCGCGATGCTTGCAGGCATTGTAAAAGGCTTTGACCGACCCATCCTCCTGACAGAGCATCACGATCGATTCCCGCCCGATCGCATGGGTCAGGAAATCGCCCGCTTCCTCCAGATCGGCCGCCATGCCGCCAATATGCCAGGCCTTGGTCCAGACATGCCGCCATTCCGCATCCGCCCAGCGCTGCGCATGATAGCGTTCGCCGGTAATGGGGTCGCCGCGGACGGGCGGATCATAGTCCGCGATTGCGCGACCCAGAAAGGATTCCACCGTCATGACACGCCTCTCATTCATTATTTGAACGATCGACTAAACATATCGGCGCGACTTGTCGCCTGTCAATTCGTCGGGCATAGGTCTGAAATGGGCGGAAATACGTTAAAACTAGCGGAAACGTCAGGTGCCGAAACAGGCACAAAGGCGACGCCAAAGCCCGACCGCCGCCGTGCGCCGGAGACCGCAGCCCGCATCCTCGACGCCGCCGAGTCGCTCTTTTCGCAGCGCGGTTTCTACGGTGTCTCGCTGCGCGACATCGCGACCGAGGCGGGGGTTCAGGTCGCATTGACCCATTATCATTTCGGGTCGAAGGACGATCTGTTCCGCGCCGTGATAGACCGCCGGGCGGATGAACATGCCGACGGCATGACCCAGACACTCGCGCAGGCGGTGATGCTGGATGGCAGCCGTGCCGACCGCCGGCGCGCCATCATCCGCGCCTTCATCACCCCGATCGTCGATCGATCGATGCGCGGCGGGCCGGGATGGAAAAATTATATCCGGCTGATGGCCCTTGTCGCAAACCTGCCGCAGGGGGAGGCGTTTGTTTCCCCCTTCCGCCAGCATTTCGACGATCTGATCGCGGCCTATGTCCACGCGCTGCACGCGCTCCACCCGGAAATGGATGAAGGCGACGTCCATTGGTGCTTCTTCTTCTTTCAGGCGATGACCACGCATATATTGGTCGAAAGCGGGATGCTCGACCGGCAATCGGGCGGCCGTTTCAGCTCCAGCGATCTGGACGCCATGGTCGACCGGCTGGTCGATTTCGTCGCGGCGGGCTTCACAGGGCTGGGCGCGGAGGCGGACTGATCCCGCCCGCCTAGGGCCGATCGACATTCAGATGATGACGTGCCGAAAATGGTCGTTTTCCGTGACCCTTGAAACGAGTCACGTGCCTCGTTTCAACGCAGCCTACTAAAAGTAGGTGAGCACCGGAAGCGCGGAAAACGGCCATTTGCAGGCCGTCAGGGCTGAATGTCGATTGGGCCTAGCACAAAGCCGAGTTGGCCCCCCGCGTTAATCCCTTCATCCCGGCAACAAAGAAGCTGTGTTGAGGGAGGATGATATGGCGCGTCTGCAAGGCAAGACGGCATTGGTGGTCGGCGCGGCTGGCAAGGATAATATGGGCCAGACCATCGCCCGCCGCTTCGCTGCCGAAGGCGCGCGCGTCGCCCTTGCCGGGCGCAGGATCGACGCCATGCAGACGCTGGCTGACGAGATTGGCGGCATCGCCATTCCCGGCGACATGACCGATCGCGCCAGCATCTTTGCCATGGTCGATGCCGCCGAACAGGCGCTGGGCGAGCTGGACATTGCCGTCAACGCCACCGGCTGGGGGCTGCTCAAGCCATTCCTTGAAACGACGCAGGACGAACTGGACGCCATGTATGCGCTGCAACTGCGCGGCCCGTTCCAGCTGGCGCAAGCGCTGATTCCGGCGATGGAGCGGCGCGGCGGCGGGTCGATCATCCAGATCAGCTCCGCCACCGCGACGATCATGTTCCACGATCATGCCGCCTATATGGCGACCAAGGCCGGGACCGATCATATGATCCGCACCGTCGCCAATGAATTTGGCCATCTGGGCATCCGCGCCAACAGCGTGTCGCCCGGCCTGACCGAAACCCCGATGACCGCGGACGCCGCCGCGGTGCCGGGCCTGATGGAGGCGTTCAAAAAAGGCTATCCACTGGGGCGCTACGGAACGTCGGCAGATATCGCGGCCAGCTGCGTATTCCTGGCCAGCGACGAATGTTTCATGACCGGCCAGAATCTTCAGGTGAGCGGTGGCCTGACCCTGCGCGCCAATCCGAGCAAGGCGGATATAGAGGCATCGGTCGCCGCCGCCATGGCCGCGGGGTGAGGCGCAACCCGATCGCCATGGCATCGGGCATCATGCCCGAAGCGGCGCCAAGCGTCAGTGCCGTACCATCGTGACGACGCCATTGGCGGCATAGGCAGCGGTCGCCTCGGCCTTGGCGGTCTGCGGGTCTTTGCCGTCCAGAATCGCGGCGATCTGGCGCGGGCTGGGAACGCGATCATAGACGCCATAAAGGTCGGTCTGCCCGACCATATGGATCGACAGCTTATAGCCCTTGCCCTGCACCGCCGGATCGAACGCCAGCACGGTGCCGCTGTCATCCACCGGAACGATGATCGCGCCGTCGCTCCGCCCGGCCTGCTGGAGCATGTCATAACTACCATCGGCGGTGGTCACCGTGCCGCGCACGCACAGCGCATCCTTGCCCTCGCGCGGGATGCGCACATCCTGCGGGGCGGCCATCATGGTATCGTCCTTCGTAAAGCGCGCATCATGGATGTCGGCTGCGAGACAGCTATCGAACTTGGCAGGGCCGGTCGCGTGCAACGACGCCGGATCATCCAGGGCCAGCCCCGCCAGCATCCCGTCCAGCCCCGCCAGCACGTCAGCCCGGCGTTCGGTCGGCCCGGTGACGCGGATTTTGACGATCCAGCGCCCGGCATGGACGAAGCCTGCCGCCGTCGTCAGCGCGCCATCGGCGGCATCGTCATAGACCGCGCGGATCGCGCTGTCGGCCTTGCCCGCCACTGGCGCGCTGGCATAGGCGGTGCGCCGCGTGCGCGATCCGAACCGCTCCATGATCGCCTTGTCAGTCATATAGGCGGCCAGCGATGCGTCGGCATAGGTTGGCAGATAGACGTAGAGCGTCGCCTGGATCGCGCCATCTTCCGACAGATATTGCGCATAATTGTCCACCGCGCGCCCGCCGTTTGAGGCCTCGCCGCTCTTGGTCAGCGACAGGCTGGCGATCGTCTGCGGCAGGCTGATGCCGGCCGTGGCGGCACGGATCGCGGTCTCGGTAGGCGTCCAGGCCTCGGCGTCGTCCGCAGCATAGGCGCACATGGGTGCGGCCAGGGACAGGATCGCAGAAACCAGGAATAACGCGCGCTTCGGCATGGCATCCCTCTCCAGAACAGACCATCTTGGCGCGGCCTTGAACTATGACAGAGACGCTACAGACAAAGCGCGTGCGCGCAAGAGCCTAATTCAGGCGACAGGCGGGATTTGCGCCGGATAGTGCGGCAGGTCGGGATCATGATGCGCCCAGGCGGGGGCCGCTTCGGTCCAGATCACCGCCTGCGGCCCGATCAGCGCGGGATTATCGAGCGCACCGGCACGAATGAAGGTCAGATGCGGGCGCGATTCGGCCATGCTGAATAGTGGCGTGCCACAGGTCGGGCAGAAGCCCCGCTTCATCGCATTGCCGCTGTCAGCGATACTGTCATGCCAGCGGACTTCACCGTTTGTGGTGACATGCTCGCTGGGGAAGCAGACATTCACCGTGCCCGATCCCGCACCCAGATATTGGCACAGGCGGCACCAGCATTGGCGCGCCGCCATCGGTTCCGCGTCGATCGCGATGCGGACGGCGCCGCACAGGCATCCGCCTTCATGCGCCATCGTCAGCGCCCCTGACGCCGCGCCATGAAGGCCAGCCGCTCGAACATCATCACATCCTGCTCATTTTTGAGCAGCGCGCCATGCAGCGGCGGGATCGCCTTGGTCGGGTCGCTATTCTGAAGGACGTCGAGCGGCATATCTTCATTCAGCAGCAGCTTGAGCCAGTCGAGCAACTCGCTGGTGCTGGGTTTTTTCTTCAGGCCCGGCACATCGCGTATCTCGTAGAAAATATCCATCGCCTTGGACACCAGGATTTTCTGGATGCCAGGGAAATGCACGTCGACAATCGCCTGCATCGTCTCGCGATCGGGGAATTTGATATAGTGGAAGAAGCAGCGGCGCAGGAAGGCGTCGGGCAATTCCTTCTCATTGTTCGACGTGATGATGACGATCGGCCGGTCCTTCGCCGCGATCGTCTCGCCCGTCTCGTAAACATGGAAGGCCATGCGATCGAGTTCCTGCAACAGGTCGTTGGGAAATTCGATATCGGCCTTGTCGATCTCGTCGATCAGCAGCACGGGAAGGGTGGGGCAGGTGAACGCCTCCCACAGCTTGCCCTTGCGGATATAGTTGGAAATGTCGTGGACGCGCTCATCGCCCAACTGGCCATCGCGCAGCCGGGCGACAGCGTCATATTCATACAGGCCCTGATGTGCCTTGGTCGTGGACTTGACGTTCCATTCGATCAGCGGCGCGCCGAGCGCGGTCGCAATCTCCTGCGCCAGCACGGTCTTGCCGGTCCCCGGCTCCCCCTTCACCAGCAGCGGGCGGCGCAGCAGTACCGCGGCATTGACCGCGACCTTTAGGTCGTCGGTAGCGACATAATCCTGGGTGCCTTCAAAACGCATATTTCTGGTCCGCCTTGCTGTCCTGCTTTCGGACTAGGCAAAGCGGGGCAGGGACGCAAGCCGTGCTGGCGTTATCGGTAAGGGATCAGAGCTGGCGTGCGCGCACGTCGGCGCGGGCGGCGAGCAGATCCCACAGGCCGCGATGCTGGTTCAGCAACTGGCGCGCGCCAAACTGGATCGCCCGGTCCACCACATCATCGCCGCCGATCGCACGCGCGACCTCCAGCGTGGCGGCGCGGTCGGGCAGGGTGCAGCGATGCGGCTCCAGCCCCGCGCGGATCGCCGCCATGTCCAGGATATGGCGCACCGCGCGCCAGTCCAGCACCAGCGCCATCGCCGCGCCCATGGCGCAACCGCGCCGGTCGGACTGGGCGAGCATGTCGAGCGCATGGCGTTGCTGACCGACGGTGGTTTCGCAATCGGCCTGGCCCGCCGTGCTGGGGGCAGGGCCGACGGCGACGGAAACCTGGGTCAGATAGGCACGTTCGGTGGCAAAGGAATCGGCGGCCTCGATCAGCCAGGCACGGGCGGCATTGTCGGCCGATCGCGTCGCGGCATGATCAATCACGCCGGGATGGCGGCCATGAAGCAGGCAAAGATAATAAGCGCCATCGGCAAGGTCGCCCAGCGAGAGCAGCGAATCGCGCGCCACGCTGGCACCGGCCCGGTTGGCATAGGCATGGGCCGCCGTGCCATCGGCAGCGACCAGCGCCTCCAATATCCGCGATATGTCGCCAAATTGATAGCGTGGTGCCGCTTCGCTCATATGCCATTCCCTGTCAGCCCCGGTCCGCCAGCGGGGATTTGACGGTCAAGCTAGGGTAACGGGGTAAAGGAGCGGTTTACGGACGAGAAAAAAGGGCGATCATGATCTTTGCAAGCCCAGCGCCGAAACTCCTCACCTGTTAGAGGGCATCATTGCGAAACTCATGACCTACCCATTTTCACGTCATCCCCGCGCAGGCGGGGATCCATCTCCGGACCTAAAATCAAGATGATAAGTTGGGAGATGGATTCCCGCCTGCGCGGGAATGACGATAATTTGTGCGCTATCCGCATTTTGCAACGATCCTCTGCCAACGAGGGATGCGCGTTGTTCAACACGCCAATATTGGGTTGGCAAACGACATGATCGCCATAAAAAAGGGCGGCCCAACCAGACCGCCCTTTGATACTCTCCGACAAACAGCAGCTTACTGGTCTAGGAAACTGCGCATCTTGCGGCTGCGGCTCGGATGCTTGAGCTTGCGCAGCGCCTTGGCCTCGATCTGGCGGATGCGTTCGCGGGTCACGCTGAACTGCTGGCCCACTTCCTCCAGCGTATGGTCGGTGTTCATGCCGATGCCAAAGCGCATCCGCAGCACGCGCTCCTCACGCGGCGTCAGCGACGCCAGCACGCGGGTGACGGTTTCCTTGAGGTTCGCCTGAATCGCGGCATCCACCGGGATGATCGCATTCTTGTCCTCGATGAAGTCGCCCAAGTGCGAATCTTCCTCGTCGCCGATCGGCGTTTCGAGGGAGATCGGCTCCTTGGCGATCTTCATCACCTTGCGCACCTTTTCCAGCGGCATGGAGAGGCGCTCGGCCATCTCCTCCGGGGTCGGTTCGCGGCCCTGCTCGTGCAGGAACTGGCGGCTGGTGCGCACCAGCTTGTTGATCGTTTCGATCATATGGACCGGGATACGGATGGTCCGCGCCTGATCCGCGATCGATCGGGTGATCGCCTGCCGGATCCACCAGGTCGCATAGGTGCTGAACTTGTAACCGCGGCGATATTCGAACTTGTCGACCGCCTTCATCAGGCCGATATTGCCTTCCTGAATAAGATCAAGGAATTGCAGGCCGCGGTTCGTATATTTTTTAGCGATGGAGATGACCAGGCGCAGGTTCGCCTCGACCATTTCCTTCTTGGCGATCCGTGCCTCACGCTCGCCCTTCTGCACCATGTTGACGATGCGGCGGAATTCGCTGAGCGACATGCCGGTCGCCTGCGCGATTTCGCTGACTTCAGTGCGGATGCGTTCCACCGCGCGCCCTTCGGCAGCGACGAAGGCGGTCCATTTCTTGTCCAGGCCCGCGACCCGGTCCATCCAGCCATCGTCCAGCTCATGGTTCACATAGCGGTCGAGGAAGTCCTTGCGCGGCACCTTGTGCCGTTCGGCCAGACGCAGCATCTGCCCGCCCAGCGCGGTCAGGCGCCGGTTATAGGCATAGAGCTGATCGACCAGATATTCGATCTTCTGCTGGTGGAACTGCACGCTTTCGACCTGCGCGGTCAGGCTTTCGCGCAGCTCGTGATAGCTGTCCTCTTGCGCCTGGCTCAGCGCGTCGCCATTGCCCATGGCCAACATGCGCGCGGCCTGGATGCTCGAAAAGGCGCGGAAAATCTCCGTGATGGTCGCAAACTTCTCCAGCGCCATCGGCTTGAGCGTTTCTTCCATCTGGGCAAGGGAGAGGGTGTTATCCTCTTCCTCTTCCTCTTCGACCCGGCGGGGGCGGCGTTCGTTGCCGTCCTCATCCTCGTCGGCGTCGGCGGACTCCTCTTCAGGCTCCTCCTCTTCCTTGAAGCTGGGACCGGCGGTCTTTTCGCTTATCTCGCCATCATCATCCTCGGCGCCTTCCTCCAGGCTCTCCGGGGCAGGGTCCTTGGACAGCATCGCGTCGAGATCGAGAATCTCGCGCAGCTGCATTTCGCCATTGTTGAGCGCGGTCGACCATTCGATGATTGCGTTGAAAGTCGTCGGGCTTTCGCACAGCCCCAGGATCATGGTGTCGCGGCCAGCCTCGATCCGCTTGGCGATGGCGATTTCGCCCTCACGGCTGAGCAATTCCACCGCGCCCATTTCGCGCAGATACATGCGAACGGGATCGTCGGTGCGATCGACCGTTTCCTTCTTCTTCTCGGTGATCAGCCGGGGCGAGCCGTCATCCTCTTCCGCCGCCTCATTGGCGTCGTCATTATCATCCTCGCGCTGCTGGTCCTCACCATCCTCGCTGGCTTCTTCATTTTCGACGATGTTGACGCCCATGTCGTTGAGCGCGGACATGACATCCTCGATCTGCTCGGAGGACATCTGGTCCTGCGGCAGGGCGTTGTTCAGCTCGTCATAGGTGATGTAGCCGCGCTTCTTGGCACGGGCGAGCAGCTTCTTGACCGAGGCTTCGTTGAGGTCGAGCAGGGGGGCATCGCCGCCTTCATCCCCGCCATCGCCCGCACCCGCACTTTTGCTGTTAGCCTTGGTCGCCATCTATTCGCCTTAACTCCGCCGCCCCCTCTTGCGGGAGCGATCATATAAATCCCTCGTTCCATATCGGAACGACCATCTCATTCAATGTCGTCGGACTGCGCCAGTTCCGCCAGGCGGCTTTCATGGTCCATTTTCAGTCGATGGACCCGTTGCTGCTCGGCATAGCTTTCCTCGTTGAGGTCATCCCTCGCCCGTCTCGTCGCCTCCGCCAGCGCAGCGTCCAGCTCCGGTCCCTGCGCCATCACCCCAATGGCCTCTTCCAGATCGCGGGTCACGCGATCGGCGTCGGTTGTCATCCTGTGGGGGGTGAATGTGAACGTGTCGGCCCGAAGCATCCCCTTCGCCATATTATACACTTCACCTGGCCCCAATATGGTAAGGAGGCCATCGGTTTCAACTGTTTCTTTGCGAAAGGAAGCAGCAATCATCGCGGCGAGCAATTGACCCAGCGCCCGATCGGCCACATGCAGGCTCGCCAGCGTCTCGCGATGGCGGACAATCTGGTCGGGATGGCGCAGCAAACTGGCCAGAATCGCGCGGAGCAAGCGTTGTTCCATCCCCGTCGCGCCGATGGCGCGCGCCTCTTGTAAGGGTGGACCGATAGGTGGCTTCCAATTGCCCTTCTTGTCGCGCTGCCACCGCCCGGCATTGCGGGTGCCTTGCCCACGGGGCGCACTATTGAAGGCAGGACGGGCGAAAAACAGCGCGTCATAGCGTTCACGGAACGCGTGGGCATAATGAGCGCGCACGTCGGGATGGCCAATCGCCTCGGTAATCGCGGCCAGCCTTTGCTTGAGCGCCGCTTTCTGCTCCGGCGTGTCGAGCGGCGCGGCACCCTGTTCATGGCTCCACAGCCGGTCGACCAGCGGCTGCGCGGCGGCCAGCACCGCGTCCATCGCCGCTGGCCCTTCGGCGCGGATCAGGTCGTCGGGGTCTTTGCCCGCCGGCAGCGTCGCAAAGGCCAGGCTATGACCGGGGCGCAGCAGGGGCAGGGCGCGTATCGCCGCGCGGATCGCCGCCTTCTGCCCCGCCGAATCGCCATCGAAGCACAGGATCGGCACTTCGACCATCTTCCACAATCGCTCGATCTGATGCTCGGTCAGCGCAGTTCCCAGCGGCGCGACCGCATCGCCAAAGCCCGCCTGCGCCAGCGCGATCACGTCCATATAGCCTTCGACCACGATCACCCGGCCGGTGTTGCGGCTGGCGGGGGAGGCGCGGTCGATATTGTAGAGGGTACGCCCCTTGTCGAACAAAGGCGTGTCGGGGGAATTGAGATATTTCGGTTCCCCCGCGCCCAAAATCCGCCCGCCAAAAGCAATCACCCGCCCGCGAATGTCCCGGATCGGTAGCATCAGCCGACCACGGAAACGGTCATAGGTGTCGCGTTCGCCGTCCGGGTTTATGAGGAGACCCGCCTCAACCAGCATCGGCTCGCCAAATTCCTTGAGCGCGGTTTTCAGGCGCCCGCGTCCATCGGGCGAATAGCCAAAACCGAACACCCGCCGCGTCGCATCGCTGATCCCGCGCTTGCCCAGATAAGCCCGCGCTTCCGCGCCCTCGATCCCGCCCAGTTGCTCCTCGAAAAAGCCCTGCGCCGCCGCCATCGCATCATGCAGCCCCTTGGCCGCCTCCGCCCGCTGCGCCGCGCGCGGATCGGGCGCGGGGACATCCATCCCCGCCGCCTGCGCCAGCTCCTTGACCGCCTCCATGAAGGGCAGGCCGCGCTGATCGGTCATCCACCGGATCGCATCGCCATGCGCCCCGCAGCCGAAGCAGTGGTAAAAGCCCTTCTCGTCGTTGATCGTGAAGCTGGGGGTTTTCTCGTTATGGAACGGACAGCACGCCTTATACTCGCGCCCGGCCTTCTGCACCTTCACGGTACGCCCGATCAGCGTGGACAGCGACGTGCGCGCACGCAATTCGTCGAGAAAGGCGGGGGTTAGCGACATGAACTCCCCTCCCGCCTGCGGGAGGGGTCAGGGGAGGGCATGTCCGCCACGACGCGCATAATGTCCTCGATCACCCCGTCCAAATTGCCCAACACATCATTGTTCCAGAAACGGATCACGCGAAATCCCTGTGCTTCGATATAGCGCGTCCGTTCCGCATCGACGGCATCATCATGCTGGCCGCCATCAACCTCAATCACCAGACCTATGGATCGCGCCACGAAGTCGCAGATGAAAGGGCCGACAGGCACCTGGCGGTTGAACCGGATGCCGGACAGTTTGCGCGCGCTGATCGCCTGCCACAGCACGCGCTCGGCGTCCGTCGCATTGTTGCGCAGGGCGCGCGCTCTTGCGGTGGGGCGGGCATAGCCTTTGTCCATTGGGGTCAAACATGCCCTCCCCTGACCCCTCCCGCAAGCGGGAGGGGAACCACAAGCGCCAGTTCAGTTCAGCTAAGCGCCGCCTTCACCAGTGCGCTGGCCTTGCTCATGTCGATCACCTGGCCGTGCCGTTCCTTCAGCACCGCCATCACCTTGCCCATATCCTTGACGCTCGCTGCGCCGACCTCGGCCTTGATCCCTTCGATCGCTGCCTTCGTCTCGTCCTCGCTCAGCTGTTGCGGCAGGAAGCTTTCGATCACTTCCAGCTCGCTCTGTTCCTTGGCGGCCAGTTCGTCGCGCCCGCCGCTCTTGAACATGTCGATCGATTCGCGGCGCTGCTTGACCATCTTTTGCAGCACTTCGACCACCACCACATCGTCGTCCGGCACATTGCTGGCCACGCGCAGTTCGATGTCGCGGTCCTTCAGCTTGGCCATGATCAGGCGCACGGCGGCCAGACGGTCCTTGTCGCCCGCCTTCATGGCTGTGATCTGGGCGCTCTTGATGGTATCGCGAATCATGGCGAAGCGAATCCTGTCGTTATTCGGAAAGGAGCAGATATAGTGCCAAAAGAGATTTTTAACAGGCGTTGACCGCGACGCCGCACAGGCATAGGTGACCGGCCGTTTAACCCGCACCAGACGGGACCCCGCAAAAGCAAAAAAGGACCACCCGACCATGGCTGACGCCAAGACCCTCATTGTGCCCAAAGGAGCGACAGGGGTATTGGTTTTCGCCGATGGTTCCGTCGTGTTCGGCCGTGGTTTCGGCGCTGTGGGCGAAGCGGTGGGCGAGCTTTGCTTCAACACCGCCATTACCGGCTATCAGGAAATCATGACCGACCCCAGCTATGCGGGCCAGGTCGTGACCTTCACCTTCCCTCATATCGGTAATGTCGGCACCAATGCCGACGATGTCGAGGCGGACACGCCCTTCGCGCTGGGCTGCGTCGTGCGGCAGGACGTGACCGAGCCGAGCAATTTCCGCAACGTCCAGCCATTTGACGACTGGATGCGCGATCATGGCCGCATCGGCCTGTCGGGCGTCGATACCCGTGCGCTGACCCGCATGATCCGCGAAAAGGGCGCGCCCAATATCGTCATCGCCCATGATCCCGATGGCGCGTTCGATCTCGCCGCGCTGGCCGCCAGGGCTGCCGCCTGGCCGGGCTTGGAGGGCATGGACCTCGCCATCGAAGTGACGGGCAAGGACAGCCGGTTGTGGGAAGGCGGACCATGGACGCTGGGCGTGGGCTATTCTTCTCCCCTCCCGCTTGCGGGAGGGGTCGGGGGAGGGGCTGTTACAGCCGACACCCCGGACATGCCCTCCCCTAACCCCTCCCGCAAGCGGGAGGGGGATGATAGCCGCCCCCATGTCGTTGCCATCGACTATGGCGCGAAGAACAATATCTTCCGCAACCTCGTAAAGGCCGGCGCGCGCGTCACCGTGCTGCCCGCCACCGCGACCTTCGATCAGGTGTCGGCGCTTGGCCCCGATGGCGTGTTCCTTTCCAACGGTCCGGGCGATCCAGCCGCGACCGGCGCATACGCCGTGCCGGTGATCCGGCAGGTGCTGGACGCGGACATTCCCGTGTTCGGCATCTGCCTTGGCCACCAGTTGCTCGGCCTTGCCGTGGGTGCCAAGACGATCAAGATGCATCAGGGCCATCGTGGCGCGAACCATCCGGTCAAGCGGCTGGAGGACGGGCTGGTCGAGATTACCAGCATGAACCATGGCTTTGCGGTCGATGCCGCCACGCTCCCCGCCAATGTGCGTTCGACGCACATTTCGCTGTTCGACGGCAGCAATTGCGGCATTGCGCTCACTGACAAAAACGCCTTCTCGGTCCAGTATCACCCCGAAGCCTCGCCCGGCCCGCAGGACAGCTTCTACCTGTTCCAGCGCTTCGTCGATGGCCTCAAAAAAGCGGTGGCGGCATGAGCATCAAGCTGCCCCCCGTCGATGAAGCGCGCCTGGCCGCCGAATGGGAAGCGGACCGCGAAGTCCTCGCCAACCTCGCCGCCAATGGCGACAAGGCGATGATCCCGCGCGCCGTGGATGTCAGCTTCAAGGGCAACGACAAGGATTTCGACCGCGTCCTGGAAATCGCCAGCCAGTTCGGCATGGTCGAACTCGATCGCGAAGAGGATGAGGATGGCGACCTGTTCCTCTTCCTGGAATGCGAACAGGCGGTAGATGAGGCGTCGATCCGCGCGCTGACGAAGAAGTGCCTCCAGATCGAGATACTCTGTGGCGTCGAATATGACGGCTGGGGGTGCGAGGCTCGGACGGGGGCGGTGCATTGATGGCGGATGAACTCGTCCACGCCAAACTCAATGCTTGGGAGCTACGAACGCTTCGAGGTATTGTAGAAGCAAGCTATGATGATATCCACGATTATGGGTATTTTGATGATCTTCGTTCGACGGGCTGGATAACAAGCGGACGCTTACGAGCCCATTTAAAGTCTGACAGTTTAGTCACAAGGCGTACGCTTCGTCGCTTGGCAGATTTTGGATATCTTGACACCACTATTCGTGACGAAACGGAATATTTTCATATCAATGAAAAAGGCGCTCATGAAATTTCAGATATTTTTTCCGGTGATGGCGATGATCAGAGAGTAAGAGAAATTTCGATCGAACAGGTCGCGGAAATACAAAAAATTCTTAGCGAAATTGAAGATTTGTCGGAATCAATTTTATCAAATTCTGAAAAACAGCAAGTAATCGGATTCATAAAATCTGTAAAAATTCTCATTGACGTTCCAGATGTGCCTAAATCCGGGATCATTGGTTTGATCCGTGATCCTGCTTTTGCCAACATTGTTCAATTGGCAACTTTTTTAGCTGCACTCGCTGCTGTATTGAAAGCATCATAATGCCCAAACGCACCGACATCTCCTCCATCCTCATCATCGGCGCTGGGCCGATCATCATCGGCCAGGCGTGTGAGTTCGATTATTCGGGCACGCAGGCGGTGAAGGCGTTGAAAGAGGAGGGCTATCGCATCATCCTGGTCAATTCCAATCCGGCCACGATCATGACCGACCCGGAATTTGCCGACGCCACTTATGTCGAGCCGATCACGCCAGAGATTGTAGCGAAGATCATCGAGAAGGAGCGGCCGGACGCGGTGCTGCCGACAATGGGCGGGCAGACCGCGCTCAACACTGCGCTGGCGCTGTTCAATGACGGCACGCTGGAGAAGTACGGCGTCCAAATGATCGGCGCGGATGCCGAAGCCATCAACAAGGCGGAGGACCGGATCAAGTTCCGCGACGCCATGGACAAGATCGGCCTTGAATCCGCCCGTTCGCGCATCGCCCACTCCATGGAGGAGGCGCTGGAGGCGCTGGAGTTTACGGGGCTTCCTTCGATCATCCGCCCCAGCTTCACCATGGGCGGCACCGGCGGCGGCATCGCCTATAATCGCGACGAGTTCATGACCATCGTGCGCGGTGGCCTGGACGCATCGCCCACCACCGAAGTGCTGATCGAGGAATCGCTGCTCGGCTGGAAAGAATATGAGATGGAGGTGGTCCGCGACCGGGCGGACAATTGCATCATCATCTGCTCGATCGAAAATGTCGATCCGATGGGCGTCCATACCGGGGACAGCATCACCGTCGCCCCGGCGCTGACGCTGACCGACAAGGAATATCAGATCATGCGCAACGCATCCATTGCGGTGCTGCGTGAAATCGGCGTCGAAACAGGCGGTTCCAACGTACAGTTCGCGGTCAATCCCAAGGATGGCCGCCTCATCGTGATCGAGATGAACCCGCGCGTGTCGCGCTCCTCGGCGCTGGCGTCGAAGGCGACCGGCTTCCCGATCGCCAAGGTCGCGGCCAAGCTGGCCGTCGGTTACACGCTCGACGAGATCACCAACGACATTACCGGCGCGACGCCTGCCAGCTTCGAGCCGACCATCGACTATGTCGTGACCAAGATCCCCCGCTTCGCGTTCGAAAAGTTCAAGGGCGCAGAGCCTTTGCTCGGCACCGCGATGAAGTCGGTCGGCGAAGTCATGGCGATTGGTCGCAACATCCATGAATCGATGCAGAAGGCGCTGCGCGGTCTGGAAACGGGCCTGTGCGGCTTTAACGATGTCGATCATTTGGTCGGCGCGCCCAAGGACGACATCATCGCCGCTTTGTCGCAGCCCACGCCGGACCGGCTGCTGGTCGCGGCGCAGGCGTTGCGTGAAGGGCTGACCGTCGCCGAAATCCACAATATTGCCAAATTCGACCCCTGGTTCCTCGAACGGATCAAGGAGATTGTCGAGGCGGAGGGCGAAGTCATCGAAAACGGCCTGCCGCGCGATGCGGACGGGATGCGTCGCCTGAAATCCATGGGCTTTTCCGACAAGCGCCTCGCCTATCTCGCGCTCAAATCCGCCAATCTGCGCGGTATGGAACGCGGCATTGCGCGCGGGTCCGGCCTGATCCACGAAGCGGTCAAGGCGATGACCGGCGGCGTGACCGAGGATGAGGTGCGCGCGCTGCGCCACAAGTTGGGCGTGCGCCCGGTGTTCAAGCGCATCGACACTTGCGCCGCCGAGTTTGAGGCAAAAACGCCCTATATGTATTCGACCTATGAAGCGCCGATTTTCGGGGAAGCGGAGAATGAATCCGCCCCGACCGACCGCGAGAAGGTCGTCATCCTGGGCGGCGGGCCGAACCGGATCGGGCAGGGGATCGAGTTCGACTATTGCTGCGTCCATGCCTGCTTCGCGCTGAGCGACGTCGGCTATGAAACCATCATGGTCAACTGCAACCCCGAAACCGTGTCCACCGACTATGACACGTCGGACCGCCTCTATTTCGAGCCGCTGACCGCCGAAGATGTGCTGGAAATCCTCGACATCGAAAAGTCGAACGGCACGTTGAAGGGCGTCATCGTCCAGTTTGGCGGCCAGACCCCGCTCAAGCTGGCGCAGGCGCTGGAGGATGCGGGCATCCCGATCCTGGGCACATCGCCCGACGCCATCGATCTGGCCGAAGATCGCGAGCGTTTCGCCGCGCTGATCGACAAGCTCAAGCTACGCCAGCCCGACAATGGCATTGCCCGCAGCCGGGAGGAGGCGATCGCGGTTGCCAACCGCATCGGCTATCCCGTCCTCATGCGCCCCAGCTATGTGCTGGGCGGCCGGGCGATGGAGATTGTCGACGGGCAGGCGCAACTGGAAGAATATATCACCACCGCCGTGCTGGTATCGGGCGAATCGCCCGTGCTGATCGACCAATATCTGCGCGACGCGATCGAGGTGGATGTCGATGCGCTGTGCGATGGCGTCGATGTCGTGGTGGCGGGTGTGTTGCAGCATATCGAGGAAGCCGGCGTCCATTCGGGCGACAGCGCCTGCTCGCTGCCGCCCTATAGCCTCAGCAATGATATCATCGCGGAAATCGAACGGCAGACCGAAATTTTGGCCCATGCCCTGTCGGTCCGCGGCCTGATGAACATCCAGTTCGCGGTCAAGGATGGCACGGTTTACCTGATCGAGGTCAACCCGCGCGCCAGCCGCACTGTCCCCTTCGTCGCCAAGGCGATCGGCACCCCCATCGCCAAGATCGCGGCGCGGGTGATGGCAGGCGAGATGCTGGAAAACCTGCCGGTGATCGACCGCAACGCCATCAACCATGTCGCGGTCAAGGAAGCGGTATTCCCCTTCGGTCGCTTCCCCGGCGTCGATCCGGTCCTGTCACCGGAAATGAAAAGCACCGGTGAAGTCATGGGAATCGATAGCGATTTCGCGACCGCCTTTGCCAAGGCGCAGATCGGCGCTGGCACCATGTTGCCGACCAGCGGCACGGTGTTCATCTCGCTGAAGGACGGTGACAAGCAGGTCATCCTGCCCGCCGCCAAGAAGCTCGCCGCCATGGGCTTCCGCATCATCGCGACCGGCGGCACCGCCACTTTCCTGGCCGATAATGGCCTGGCGGTGGAAACGGTCAACAAGGTGGCACAGGGCCGCCCGCACATTGTCGACCGCATCACCGACGGCGATGTGCAGCTGATCTTCAACACCACCGAAGGCTGGCAGTCCCTGAAGGACAGCAAGGCGATCCGCACATCGGCTCTACGGGCGAAGATTGCCAGTTTCACCACCGCCGCCGCCAGCGTCGCCGCCGCTGACGCGATCGAGGCTTTACGGGACCATCCCCTTGAAGTGCGGTCGCTCCAGTCCTATTATCCCCTGTCGCAAGCCTGATCCCCTGCACAAGGACACACGCTGCGGGTGGCACCATGTTGGTCGCCGCCAAAGGGAAGTTTTGACGAAGGATTTGCATAATGGCGACCGTTGAGAAGATGCCGATGTTGCAGATGGGCTATGACAAGCTCATGACGCAGCTCCGCGAACTCAAGGCTGAACGGCCATTGATCGTCGACGCCATCGAAGAGGCGCGCGCCCATGGCGATCTGTCGGAAAATGCCGAATATCACGCCGCCAAGGAACGGCAGGGCCAGGTCGAAGCGACCATCTCCGACCTGGAGGACAAGCTGTCGCGCGCGCAGATCATCGATCCCAAGAGCCTGTCGGGCGACAAGATCGTGTTCGGCGCGACCGTCACCTTGCTCGATGAGGATGACAAGGCAGTAAAATATCAGATCGTGGGGCAAGCCGAAGCCGATGCCAAGCTTGGCATGATTTCCTATAACAGCCCGCTTGGCCGCGCGCTGATCGGTCGCACGGTGGGCGAGGATGTGGAAGTGTCGGTCCCGGCGGGCGACAAATTCTACCAGGTCGAAAAAATCGCCTTCATCTGACCGTGAAATTACCCGCAGGCAGGATGACCAACGGGATTGCGGCGATCACTTTCGTCGCATTCCTGCTGCTCCATTTCACCGGCCGCACCGATGACGCCGCCATCATTGGCGGCTTCATCCCGGCGCGGATTGGCGACCCTGCCTTGCTGGAGGGCATGGCGGCGGTCCCGGCCTGGCTGACCCCGCTCAGCTGCGCGCTGATCCACGCAGGCTGGCTGCATATCGGCTTTAACCTGCTGATGCTGGTCTTTTGCGGCCGGCAGGTCGAACAGGTGCTGGGGAAGGGGGGTACGCTCTGCCTTTACCTCGTTGGCGCTTATGGCGCCTGCGCGGCGCAATGGGCGATCGATCCCGGATCGACCAATCCCATGGTTGGCGCGAGCGGCGCGATTTCGGCAATCATGGCGACCTATGCCTTGCTCTACAGCCAGCAGACGGTGCGCCGCATCGGGCCGCTATCGGCTAATATCGTGCGCCTGCTCTGGCTGGCGGCGGCGTGGATCGGCCTGCAACTGATGATCGGCATCGCGACTGCGGGTGGATTGGGCGACCTGGGCCAGATCGCCATCGCCGCGCATATTGGCGGCTTTCTGGTGGGGCTGGTGCTGACGCGCCCGCTGCTGCGCTGGCGCTTCCGCAAACCGCCCCAGCCGCTGAACTGAAGTCGTATCAATTGGTTCTTCGCAATTACCAATCCTCCCTTGCAAGGCAAGGGAATCGCACATGACTTTTCGTTATCCCTACAACGTCATCCTGAATTTATTTCAGGATCCATCGTGCCCCAAAAGCCGCCGCTCGTGACGAGAAATGGATGCTGAGCCGAAGGCCAGTGCAGCTAAACAAGTTCAGCATGACACCGAAGGAGGAGGCCGTTCCATATGCGATGGCCCTGCAAGGCGAATAGAACCGGGCTGTGTGCAATCTTGAGCGGTTTTGACTCCATGTTTCAAGCCGACGGCAGGTCCGGTTCCAGCAGCCGGTGCAGATGCACGATCACATAGCGCATTTCCGCGTCATCGACCGTCCGCTGTGCTGCCCCGCGCCACGCTTTTTCGGCCGACGCATAGTCAGGGAACACGCCGACCAGATCGACCTTGCTCAGGTCCTGAAATTCCAGTGTCTGTGGATCGGTAACGCGACCGCCCATCACCAGATGCATTTTGCTCATGGTGTTATCTTATCCTCGCTTGGGTGAACGCTGACCCTAGCAGCGGTGCAACGTCCATCCAAGGGGGGCAAAGGGCGCAACTGCGTGCTTTTGCCGCCGTAGCGATTAGTTTTTCGGCAATCGCGCCTTGATCGCTTCGGCCAGAGCGTCGACCTTGGCGCTGACCATCGCGACGACATCGTCGGTAATGTGCGAAGCCTTGGCGGGCAGGTCGCTCGATGCGGCGGTCTTGCGCGCGGTGGCGGCCAGATCGCTTGCGCCCTGCTTGATCGTTTCCGCGCCATCCGACGCAACCGACCGCGCAGCCAGCGCTGCCTCGACCACGCGCGCGCCAGCGGCGCTGGCCAGGCCGGGCAGAGCTTTCATCGCTGCGCGGCTCTTGGGGAACATCCAAGCGATCACTGCGCCCGCCGCGACTGCGCCAGCGACAGCGACGACCGGATGCTCCTGCACGATCTGGTTGGCCCGCGCCGCGACCTTCTGCGTGCGGTCGCGTGCGTCGCCATAGGCTTCGCTTGCCTTTTCCCGGCTGGTCTGGATCAGTTCGCCCGCGCCTTCGCGCGCCTTTTCCGTGCCATCCTTGATCTTGTCGGTCGCGCTCGTCGCGACATCATTCGCCGCTTCGCGGACGCGGCTCAGTTGGGCGCGAATATCAGCCATCATCAGTCTCCGAATGGTCGGGGTTTGTCTCGTCATTTTGAACGCCCAGCCGACCGAAAAGTGCCGCCAGCGGGCGACGGGCCAGGAAGAGGAGGATGGCGGCTCCAGCCGCGCCAACCATGGCTGGCCGCTGGCGCGCGGTGGCCGCAGCATAGGCCATCCCGTCCATGGCAACATCCACCACTTTGGCTGTGGCATCCTGCTTCAGCCGGGCGGGCGTGATACGCGCTTTGGCCGTCTGAGCGCTGGAAATCAGGCTTTGTTTCGCCGCCTCGGCCCGCGCGACAGCTTCTTGATAGCGCCCTGCACCGCTCATGGCGTAATCGCTTTCTTCATGCGGGAAATCCTCGCCTTGGCCAGCAACAACAGGCCGATCGCCACCAGCAGGCTGGCACCCAGCACCGCAAAGGTCGCCCAAAGCGGGCCAAGCTGTGGCGCCAGCGCGATGATCAGGCCGATCAGGAAAGCGACCAGCGTGGCAAAGACCAGCATGATCGCGACCCCGGCAAAGATCGCCGCATCGCGAACGCCTGCGCCGATCAGGCCAGCGCGCGCCTTCTGCTTGTCCGCTTCCGCCGCCGCATAGGCACGACCATCGGCATAAAGGCGGGCAAAGACGTCGCGCACCGATTCATCGGGCGCGCTATCGTCCGGCCCGTCGGCGTGCGGCGTCACCGCCGTTTCCGCTGGCATCTCTGTCAAATCACCCTCCGCCCCGCTTGCCGGGGCTTTTGCGCAGATGTCAGGCGTCGCTGTCCGAACCCTTGGCCAGACGCATCAGCACAAAACCGACCACTGCCGCCGCGCCGATCGCAACCGCCGGGCTTTTGCGCACAAAGTCGCGCGCTTCGGTCATCAACTGATCGACATCCTTGCTGTCGAGCGAGTCCGCTGCACCAGCGACCGATTCGGCGGCCTGTCGGGCATAATCGCCATATTGTGGACCGAGCTTGGCATCGACCGTGCCGGCCGTATCGGCAATCAGCTTGGCCAGGCTCTGCATGGCGGTGCCTGTCTTGTCCTTGGCGACGCCCGCGGCGGATTTGGCGGTTTTGCCAGCCTGTTCCTTGATCGGGTCGATATGCGACTTCCAATCGACAGCGCCCAGCGCGTCGGTCGCGGACTTGGCAGCCTTTTCAGCCTTCGCCTTGATCGGGGCAATCTGCGCGGCCCAGCCAGTTGAGGCTGCGCCATTGCCCGGCTTCTTGGCCGTCTTGGCAACCGGAGTTTTGCGCACGGGCGTTTTGCGAACTTTCGTCGGCTTGACTGGCGTCACCGCAGGCACGCTGGCAGCAGCCGCTTCAACCGGCTTGGCCTTGCGCGGCCTACCGACCGGCTTCTTCGCTACGGTCTTGGCGGGCGGGGTTTCGGGCGTGTCGGCCATGGTCCTAAGTCTCCCTTTCGGTTGCGCGGCTTGGGCGCGCGACGCTGCAAATGATATTTTGATCAAATGCTTTGCGGTCGCTCACAGTTCCGTAGCCGTTCCAATTTCGACCATCGGCATTTTTTCGGCCCATGCAAGCCCCCTGCATTGCAAAGCACCGGGTCGCTGGCTAAGCGGAGCGCGAAAATAGGTGTCCTGCCGCAGCGCAGGCCATATTTCAGGGAGCGACCATGACCGCCATTCTCGACATTCACGCCCGCCAGATCTTCGACAGCCGGGGCAACCCAACAGTCGAAGTCGATGTCAGCCTTGAGGATGGCAGCTTCGGCCGCGCCGCCGTGCCGTCGGGCGCATCGACCGGTGCCTATGAAGCGGTGGAAAAGCGCGACGGCGACAAGTCGCGCTATCTGGGCAAGGGCGTGCTGGGTGCCGTTGAAGCGGTCAATGTCCAGATTGCCGATGCGCTGGTCGGCTATGATGCCGAGGATCAGGGCGAAATCGACGCCGCGATGATCGAACTCGACGGCACCGACAATAAATCGAACCTGGGTGCGAACGCGATCCTGGGCGTCAGCCTGGCGGTGGCGAAGGCGGCAGCGGACGCACGCGGCCTGCCGCTCTATCGCTATGTCGGCGGGGTTTCCTCGCATGTCCTGCCGGTGCCGATGATGAACATCATCAATGGCGGCGAACATGCCGACAATCCGATCGACTTCCAAGAATTCATGATCATGCCGGTCGGTGCCGAAAGCATCGCGGACGCCGTGCGGATCGGCTCGGAAATCTTCCACACCCTGAAAAAAGGCCTGCATGACAAGGGTCTGGCAACCTCGGTCGGTGACGAGGGCGGCTTTGCCCCCAACATCGCATCGACCCGCGACGCGCTCGACTTCATCATGCTGTCGATCGAGAAGGCGGGCTACAAGCCGGGCGACGACGTCGTGCTGGCGCTCGATTGCGCCGCGACCGAATTTTTCAAGAACGGCAAATATGAGATTTCGGGCGAAGGCCTGTCGCTCAGCCCGGTCGAAATGGCCGATTATCTTGCTGCGCTGTGCGCCGACTATCCGATCAAATCGATCGAGGATGGCATGAGCGAGGATGATTTCGAGGGCTGGAAGGCGCTGACCGACAAGATTGGCGGTTCGGTCCAGCTGGTCGGCGACGACCTGTTCGTGACCAATCCCAAGCGTTTGGCCATGGGCATCGACATGGGGCTGGCCAATTCGCTGCTGGTCAAGGTCAACCAGATCGGCACGCTCACCGAAACGCTGGCGGCGGTCAACATGGCGCATCGCGCGCGCTACACCGCCGTCATGTCGCATCGTTCGGGCGAGACCGAGGATGCGACCATCGCCGACCTAGCCGTCGCCACCAACTGCGGCCAGATCAAGACCGGTTCGCTGGCGCGCTCCGACCGGCTCGCAAAGTATAACCAGCTCATCCGTATCGAGGAAGAATTGGGCGACATCGCGGTTTACGCCGGGCGCTCGATCTTCCGCTAAAATCCGTCAGGATTCGGTTGGCCGCAAGTTAACCATTTTTTACTTGCGGCCAGCCCCTCCCTGTGATTCATCTTGGCCATGGCGCATATCGCGAAGCTTCGTTCCCTTCTTTTCTCGGCCTTTGGCCCGGCGGTCGCGCTGCTGCTCCTGCTCGTCTTTGCCGGTTATGTCGTGCTGGGGTCGAACGGGGTGCTGGCGTGGGGCGACTATTCGCGCCAGCTGCGCGCGGCCAAGGCGGAACTGAAAACGACCAAGGCCGCGCAAGCAGAATTGCGCAACCGCGTCGAAGCGCTTGATCCCCGCCGCGTCGATCCCGATCTGGCCGACGAACTGATCCGCCGCCAGCTTGGCGTCATCCATCATGATGAAGTGATCGTTCCGCTCAACTGAGCATCGTGCGGAAAAGTGGGAACCGGGTTTCCGCCTGAAACGATGCGACAATAAAAAGTTGGAGCGCGCGACTGCCTCACATTTGACGCAGCGCGCCCCGACCCATCATATTTTTGCGTCTGCCATTGGTTATGCCCCGATTCCACGGGGTCCGCCGTTGCATTATTGGCGGTTCTGCCGCTATATCGCCCTTCCTTCCATCCTACCCCACGCAAAAGGATAAGAGCCTTGGCGAAACCAACGACGCCGCGTCCTTCACGCGCAACGGCAAAGGCGGCTGCACCCGCTGCCGGCGCGGACCATAACCGGCCTCGCCCTGAAACTCCCACTGATTACAAGGCATCCAAGGAAGAGTTGCTGGAATTCTACCGGCAGATGGTCCTCATCCGCCGTTTCGAGGAAAAGGCCGGGCAGCTTTACGGCCTCGGCCTCATCGGTGGCTTCTGTCACCTCTATATCGGCCAGGAAGCGGTCGCGGTCGGCATCCAGTCGGCGCTCAAGCCCGGCAAGGACAGCGTGATTACCGGCTATCGCGACCATGGCCACATGCTGGCCTATGGTATCGACCCCAATGTCATCATGGCCGAACTGACGGGCCGTGAAGCGGGCATTTCCCGCGGCAAGGGCGGTTCGATGCATATGTTCAGCGTCGAACATAAATTTTTCGGCGGCCATGGCATTGTCGGCGCGCAGGTGTCGCTGGGCGCAGGCCTCGGCTTTGCCCACAAATATAATGGCGATGGCGGCGTATGCGTCGCCTATTTCGGCGATGGCGCGGCCAACCAGGGCCAGGTCTATGAATCCTTCAACATGGCCGAACTGTGGAAGCTCCCGATCATTTTCGTCATCGAAAATAATCAATACGCGATGGGCACCAGCGTCAACCGCTCATCGGCCGAGGACCAGCTCTATCGCCGGGGCGAAAGTTTCCGCATTCCCGGTATCCAGGTCAACGGCATGGACGTGCTGGCCGTTCGCGGCGCGACCGAGGAAGCGCTCAAATGGGTGCAGGGCGGCAATGGCCCGATCCTGCTGGAAATGAAAACCTATCGCTATCGTGGCCACTCCATGTCCGACCCGGCCAAATATCGGTCGCGTGAGGAAGTCCAGGCGATGCGCGACAAGTCCGACCCGATCGAGGGCGTCAAAGCCTATCTCGCCGCGCAAGGCGTGGGTGAGGATGAACTCAAGAAGATCGACCAGGACATCCGCAAGATCGTCAGCGAAGCGGCCGATTTCGCCGAAACCTCGCCTGAGCCGGACATGGCCGAACTCTATACAGACGTGCTGGTGGAGCAATATTAATGGGTATCGCAATCAAGATGCCGGCGCTCTCGCCGACGATGGAAGAGGGCACGCTGGCCAAGTGGCTGGTCAAGGAAGGCGATGACGTCCGTTCGGGCGACATCCTGGCCGAAATCGAAACCGACAAGGCGACGATGGAGTTCGAGGCGGTCGACGAAGGCAAGATCGGCAAGATCATGATTGCCGAAGGCACTGAAGGCGTGAAGGTCGGCACCGTCATCGCCGAAATGGCGGGCGACGGTGGCGAGGAAGCTGCGCCCGCCCCCAAGGCCGCAGCGCCCGCCAAGGTCGAAGCCGCGCCCGAAGCGCCGAAAAAGCCGGTCGCGGTCAAGGCGACCGTGGCTGATCCCAGCCTTCCCGAAGGCACCGAATATGTCAAAACCACGGTCCGCGAAGCACTGCGCGACGCCATGGCCGAGGAAATGCGCGCCGACGAGCGCGTGTTCGTGATCGGTGAGGAAGTCGCCGAATATCAGGGTGCCTATAAAGTCACACAGGGTCTGCTCGACGAATTTGGTGCCAAACGGGTCATCGACACGCCGATCACCGAATATGGCTTTGCCGGTATCGGCACCGGCGCGGCGATGGGCGGCCTGCGCCCGATCGTCGAGTTCATGACGTTCAACTTCGCCATGCAGGCGATCGACCACATCATCAACTCGGCGGCCAAGACCAATTATATGTCGGGCGGCCAGATGCGTTGCCCGATCGTGTTTCGTGGTCCCAACGGCGCGGCCAGCCGCGTTGGCGCGCAGCATAGCCAGAATTACGCCCCCTGGTATGCCGCCGTCCCCGGCCTGATCGTCATCGCGCCCTATGACGCGGCGGACGCCAAGGGTCTGCTCAAGGCCGCGATCCGCAGTCAGGATCCGGTCGTGTTCCTCGAAAACGAACTGCTCTACGGCCGCAGCTTCGACGTGCCCAAGGTCGATGATTATGTCCTGCCGATCGGCAAGGCGCGGATCATGCGATCGGGCAGCGACGTCACACTGGTCAGCTATTCGATCGGCGTCGGCCTTGCGCTGGAAGCTGCCGAAACGCTGGCGGCAGAGGGCATCGACGCCGAAGTCATCGACCTGCGCACCCTGCGCCCGCTCGATACGGCCACGGTGCTGGAGAGCCTCAAAAAGACCAACCGCCTCGTCGTGGTCGAAGAAGGCTGGCCGACTTGCTCGATCGCGTCGGAAATCGCCGCCGTGGTGATGGAACAGGGCTTTGACGATCTCGACGCACCGGTCCTGCGCGTCACCAATGAGGACGTACCGCTGCCCTATGCCGCGAACCTGGAAAAGGCAGCCCTGATCGACACCGCCCGCGTCGTCGCGGCGGCCAAGAAGGTCTGCTACAAATAAAAGGGAAGGGGCGGCCTGCGGGTCGCCCCTTTGCTATCAGGTGCAGGCAGCGGTGGCTGACGTCGCCAGATTGCCCGCATTCTTGATGGCCTGATCGGTCCGCTCACGCACGGTAAAGGCGCTGGAATAGCGTATGACCTTGGCCCCGAACAGCGTATTGCTGACCAGTGGCTGGTAATTATAGGCCACTTCCACGAACATCACGGCGCTGCCGCTTGCAGCTTGGATTTTGGTAGCGGCGGTGGTGCCGGGACCCATTCCGTTGGCCATGCTGGAATTGGTCGCGCCGGCATTGGCCACCCCATAGCTGGACGTAAAGGCACCATTGCCCCAGCAGCGCTGCCACCGGATAAATTGCCCGGCATTGCTGCCGGTCTGCCCGTTAGGTTCCAGATCCGACAGGAAAATCCGGCCATTGGCTTTCAGCTTGAGCGAATCCGACGAAAGCTCGGCGCCGGTCATGATCTCATTGACGTCCGCCTCGTCGATGGACGTGCGGACACGGGCGGCATTGTCGGCGACCAGCATCGCAATCTGGCTGACGCGCATGTGGGCCAGCGCCAGATTGGCGGTCTCCAGCCCCGCCATGCTCAGCACGACCAGCACCGGCAGCGAAAAGGCGAACTCGATCAGCGCCAGCCCGCGCGCATCGTCGCGCAGCTCGACCAGTTTCCCGCGCAGGGACAAAGAAAGGGTTTTCATAAGCATCGTATCGTCGGCTTGGCCTGATTGGCCCAGGGCTGGTTGCGGACAATTGTGGTCGCGGTTGCCGATTGGGTCGCGCTCCACCCCAGCATTTTGGCCATGGGGAACATACGCGGCATCGACACCGTCACTTCATAATAGACGATGTCGTCGGCCCCGCCCAAACCGTTGGAACCAAGGCTGGTGTCGTAGCTGTTGTTGCCGTTGACATCTTCATAGCAGTCGCCCGCATTGTAGCTGCCCAGCGGCACCGTATCGGTGGTGATCTTCTCCGGTTTGCCCACGCGGGTGAAGTTGTAATAGCTTTTCTTGACCACCGAGGTCGTGCCGTTCTTGGCATTGATCGTGGCCATCTGCGCCGAAATATAGGCGTCGATCTGGGTCGTGTTGAGCGTGCCGACCGAGGCGGAACGAGAGGCCCGCTCCAGTACGCCGCGCGTCACTGACCGCAGATAGGATTGATAGGCCAGGTCACCAATGCCCATTATGGTCAGGCATAGCGGCGCGGCGATCAGGCCAAATTCCATCAACGTCGCGCCACGCTTGTGGTCGCGCAGGCGGGTGAGGAAGCGTGATGTGGCTCCGATCATTGCGATAGCCTCAACCCGCCGATATTCTTGGCAATATCCTTGAACTTCTGCGTCAGCGATGCAGCGGTATAGGCCATCATCCAATGATTGCTGCTGGATGCGCAGCCTTGCAATGGTGCCTGAATATCGCCTTCGGACTGGTTGCGGAAGCCAATGACCCAGACAGTGATGCCCTTGCCCTTTACCGCGTTGCACAGCATTTCCAGCCGCCGGTTATGGATCGCGGTCAGCCCTGTATTGTCGGTGTTGGTCGCGGCAACCCGGCCGTCGAGCAATTGATAGCCATAGGCACCATAGACCGCGTCATAGGCGCTCATGTCACCATCGGTCATGAACACGATATGACGCGAGATATTGAAGCCATTGGGCGCACTGCTGTTGTCAGCGGCGAAAATGCCGGTCGGCGACAGGAAGCGCGCGCCCCAGATCATGCCAATGTCATGATAGGTGCCACCGACCGCGACTAGGCTATCGACATAGCTGTTGAAGCTGCTGCTCTGGCCGGTCGGCGTGCTTGTGCGATCGGCATAGCTGGTCAGGCGACGCGACTGGCTGGGGCAAGCGTTCCAACCGCCGCTGATGCGCGAGGAGGAGTTTAGATTGTTGCCGCTGCGGTCGAATTCGACTTCCGGCCAATGCGGTCGCCATTTCGTGTCCGTATTGATCGGCAATGTGTCGATCTGAAGGTCATAGGCGGTGCTGGGAATGGAACTGGTCGATGACGATGCCGTGATTGTATTATCTGTCGATCGTTCTTCGATGCACCCTGCCCAAGTCGAATTGGTGCCCCATTCATAGGCAGGGTTCTGCACGCTGTTGCCTGCGACGAAATCCGTCGTATCGAACGCCACGTCCGCATAGGTCCAGTTGGTGTAACGCGTTCGTCCTTCACCGGGCGAATTAGACGTCGCATAGGTTTTACTGGTCGTCACTTCCTTGCGCACGCACTCGCGATTGTTGGACCCGGACGGCGCATTGGTGGTGCTGTTGTTCCAGCCGCCATAGCTGTACACGGTGCGCGTCGTATCGCTCGGCGCTGTTCCGGTTGTGCTGGCACTTGCCGTCTGCCAAGTAGTGCAGGCGGAGGGGCTCAAATCGGTACCGCCCGTTGCATCCAGTGCATTTTGTGCTGTGGCGTGGCAGGTCGATGATCCGTTGCGCTTGTAACAGGTCGCGTCGTTCGATCCGGTTTCCCAATAATAGCTCGCCCAGCGTGTGTTATAGGTCCAGGTCTCGCCAGTGGTGCCGCCGACCAGATAGCTGGCGGGAAGCTGATAGCCCACATTGACGGTCGAGCTATAGGGCATGAAGCCATAGCGGATACGCCCCGTAGTGTCGGACCCCGCACCGAGCGTGTCGTAAAAATCCTTCACCGCCTGCTTCAGCGCGGCGAGGCGCGTGGTCGTGCCGCCATTGCCGTCGCTGATCGACTGGGCCATCGACCCGGTGGTATCCAGCACCAGCATGACGTCGGTATTGCCGATGTCGAAACGGGCCTCGCACGTCACTTCCAGCGGCAATGTCGTATAGTTAAAGATTTTCATCACCGTGGTCGGCATGGTCGTCGTGGCGGACACCTGGACGGTCGTGGTCTCACTCGGCTTGCTCTGAATTACCGGGGTGAAAGTCTCAGCTTGGAACGTCCCTTGGGGGAAGTTGAAGTCAAAGAATTTCTTTGCTTCCGCCTTGTTCGCGTCAGTCATGGATGACGTTGTCATCGCCCGGCGCCCCGCCAGCGCGGCGGCGTCGCACGCCTGTTGCAGGCGGGCGCGGGCCATATAGGCGCGGCTCATGTCCAGACCGCCGCCGATCAGCGCGGCAAGCGGGATGATGGCCGCCGCCACGATGGCCATGACGTTACCCGCCTGATTGTGCAGCAGGCGGCTCAAAAGCCCTTTGCGCTGTTCGATTTGCTTGCCCATCTGTCCGCAATCACCCATGTCGCGCCCAACACCCCCCACGTTCGGGCAGGGCAACTCGTTTCGCCTATGCAGGCACACTCGTTAGAATGTGTATGAGGAAGATGGTTAAAGGACCGATAACCCCCATGCCCGACGATGGACTTTCCCCGCTGGCGGCGCTGCTGAGCGCCCATGCCGTAACGGACGCGGCTCGGCATCGGGCGATCTGGGCCTATGACGGGCGACTGGCGGACATTGCGCGATCCACCCGTGAACCGACGATCGGGCAGATGCGGCTGGCCTGGTGGAATGACGTCATCGACGATGCGGCTGGCTTGAAAGGGCAGGGCGAGCCGGTGATCGACGCGATGCGGGTGACGGGGGCGATGGCCGCGCCGGGGCTGGTCGCGATGATCGACGGCTGGGAAATCCTGGTCGTGGAGCCGGAGATCGATGTCGAGGGGTTGCGCGCTTATGCGGTGGGTCGGGGCGGCGGGCTGTTCCGCGCTTTGGCTGGGGAGACGGATGCGCCCGACTGGCTGGTGCAGGCGGGGCAGGTCTGGGCGCTGTGGGACTTGTCCGGCCATGTCGGGGATGAGCGGCTGGCCGATGAAGCGCTGGCGCTGGCGAAGGGGCTGGTGACGGACGCCCCGCTAGCCTGGCCACGCCAGTGGAAGCCATTGCGGATCGCCTATGCCCTGGCCCGGCAGGACGTGCTGGCCGGACGTCGCGCCCCGGTCGGGATGCCCCGCGCCTTTGCCCTGAGGCTGTTGCGGGTTGCGCTGTTCGGGCGCTAGGATGGGCTGACGAAGCGGCGACAGGAGAACGGGGCATGGGGCGATTGCTGGCGGGGGCGATGGCGATGCTGCTGCTGGTCGCGGGCGGCCTGTTCTGGTGGCAGGGGCGGGCGAACCAACAACCGGTGCCGCAACTCGCGCTTGCCCCGCCACCCCCGCCGCAGATTGAAGGCCTGCCCGAAGGCGATGCCGACGCCACTGGCGACGCCCCGCCCATGCCCGCTGAGGCCAGCCCGCAAAGCCGCGAACAACGCCGCTTCGCCCGCTACGATCGCAACCGCGACGGTGTCATCACCCGGATCGAAATGCTGGGCAGCCGCACCAAGGCGTTCAAGGCGCTCGACAAGGATGGCGACAATCTGCTGTCCTTCGAGGAATGGGCGGTGGCGACATCGGACCGTTTCGGCGCGGCGGACGGCAACAAGGATGGCAAGCTGACCCCGGTGGAATTTGCCGCGACCGCGCCGAAACGGGCGGTGAAGCCGAAGTGCCGGTGCTGATGTGTTCCCGCGCAGGCGGGAACCCAGTCCCACGCCCCGAACTAGGCTCCCGCCTGCGCGGGAGCACGTTGTTTCTCAGGCGATTTCTATCTCCCCCAACCACGCCCCCAGCGAAGCCCGCGCGCGTGACGTGTACGCCTCCTTGCGCTGCTTCTTCTTCACATCGTCCAGCGTCGGGAACAGGCCGAAATTGACGTTCATCGGCTGATAGTCGGCGCTCACGACATTGCCGGTCACATGGCCCAGCAGCGCGCCCAGCGCCGTGTCGGCGGGCGGGGGCGTCATTGCCCGGCCCTGCAATTCCGCCGCGGCGAAGCGCCCCGCCAGCAGGCCGATCGCGGCACTCTCCACATAGCCCTCGCACCCGGTCATCTGCCCGGCAAAGCGAATATGCGGCGCACTTTTCAGCCGCAGCGTGGCGTCCAGCAATTTGGGCGACTGGATGAACGTGTTGCGATGCAGCCCGCCAAGCCGCGCAAATTCGGCCTTTTCCAGCCCCGGTATGGTGCGGAACAGCTCGACCTGCGCGCCATGTTTTAGCTTGGTCTGGAAACCGACCATGTTCCACAGCGTCCCGCTGGCATTGTCCTGCCGCAACTGCACCACCGCATAGGGCCAGCGCCCGGTGCGCGGATTGTCCAGCCCCATTGGCTTCATCGGCCCATGACGCAGCGTTTCCGGCCCGCGTGACGCCATCACCTCGATCGGCATACAGCCTTCGAAATAGGGGGTGTTGGCCTCCCATTCCTTGAATTCGGTCTTTTCGCCGTCGATCAGCCCCTGGACGAAGGCCTCATATTGCTCCCGGTTCATCGGGCAATTGATATAATCCTTCCCCTCGCCACCGCCGGGGCCAATCTTGTCCCAGCGATTGGCCATCCAGCACTGGTCCATGTCGATGCTGTCATGGTGGATGACCGGCGCGATCGCGTCGAAAAAGGCCAGATGCTCCATCCCCGCCGCCTGGCCGATGCTGGTCGCCAGCGCAGGCGCGGTCAGCGGGCCGGTCGCCACGATGGTCATGCCGGAGGCAGGCAGCGTGTCGATCCGTTCGCGGACGATCGTGACGTTGGGATGCTCGGCCAGCGCGCGGGTGACGCCGCCCGAAAAGACATGCCGATCCACCGCCAGCGCAGAGCCAGCGGGCACCTTGGCCGGCTCCGCCTGCGCCATGATGACGGAATCGAGCCGCCGCATTTCCTGATGCAGCAGCCCCACGGCGTTCTTGTCGGCATCATCGGACCGGAAACTGTTGGAGCAGACGAGTTCGGCGAGGCCATCGGTCTGATGCGCCGGGGACATATCACCCGCACCCCGCATTTCCGACAGGCGCACCCGGACGCCCGCCTGCGCCAATTGCCACGCCGCCTCGGAACCGGCGAGCCCGCCGCCGATAATATGCACCTGATAGTCTGCCACTGGTCCGCCTTGATGTCGCATTTTTGCCATTCGGGCCACGGCCTATAGCCGATGGCAGCGCAGTAGGACAGGGCGGCGTGAGGGTGCGAAAGTTGCGAAGTTCACAGTGTCGTAGGGTTGGGTTTTGAAGGAGTGCGGCTTTGCAGGGTGGACTTCGCAATAGGAGGGTTTTTGCGAAGTGGGGGGTGGGTGCGAGAGTGGAACGCACCGCATTTAACTTCGTCATGCTGAACTTGTTTCAGCATCCATCGTGCCCCAAAAGCCTCCGCTCGTGACGAGAAATGGATCCTGAAACAAGTTCAGGATGACAAAGAAGGGGGCATAGCGTCCTTGACCAACCCGCCCTGTGTCAGCTTCGTCACCTGACGGATAGCTTTGACGTCTGACCCAGCGACTATGCGCCCGCGCGCGCTCTCCCCCTTGGCATAGGCAACCGCATCGGCCAGACCGGCAATGATCCCGTCGAAATCCTCACTCTTCATCGCAATGCCCCCTTCAACGCTGCCGTCATGGAATGGGTCTGGTATTCACGAAAGCGTGCTATTGGTCCGAGCTGACAGGTAGGATTCGATTGGCGATAGGTCGAATTTTGCTTGGAGAGCTACTGGCGATTGTGCGCTGCCTTTACCACTTACGAAAGGCTGAGCATCAGGCGAAAGTGGTCAAAAAGTTCGCTGCATGATCCTGGCTCTAGATGGGTCATATCCTCGGATTGATTGCCAAGGGTAAGTAGAGCTTGCTTCAAGATGCGTTGATCCGCATTTGATACGCCGTATGCGGTGCTAATGGCGCGTTGCGCATTTCCCTTCATTTGCGGTCGCAAAAGTTGCAGATTCTGATCCAGATAGCCGAACCCCAAAACGAGAAGCGTGTCTGCGCTGTGAACTGCTTCAGCTACATTTTGTGCAACTTGGCTTCGAACACTTTCAGTGAAGGTCTGGAGCCTTTTTCCGATCTTCCAATAATCTAGGCCATCGCCGCCACCCAGCGGCAAGTTTGCATCGCTATTACCTTGCCAAGGCAGAACGCCCAGCGAGCCATATGGATGCGTGAATTGAACTTCTTCCAACACCTCGGCCGCCTCTTCACCGTTGATGTCGAAATAATCTTGGAGTGCCATCCATATAAATTGCTCAAGACAGCGATCATAATTGAAGATGACGAAGCGGACGTTTTCGAACGCTTCCTTCATGTTGTTTCTCTGGACGCCCGACATGAGCAGTCGTGCAAAAGCCGGATACCATGTCTTTACCAATTTCTCGTTGCGCGTAGATACCCGCGGCATGTCAGTGCGGTCATCCAGAAGGGCATACATATTTGATCGTTCGAATAAATAAGAGGACCGTTCCGCTCGAAGTATGCAGATTGCGATGCAGAGCTTGCCAAGATCAACGAGGTAAGGGTCGTCCTGGTGCGAGTGTAGGAAATTGTCGATTGACAGAGCGAGTGGTAGACCACGTAGGATCCGTTCTGCCGCAGCTTTGTAGGGTTGTAGTTTATTTTGCCACGAATGGACGTCTGCGCCAACAAATGTCCTCAAGACCTTCTGCATAGTGCCATCGGCGAAACCATAGGCGTTGTCATTGGTTCGCTTGAGCAAACTTACAATCTGGTCCTTTAGCCCATCGCCCGAAGGCAACCCAATCTCACAGCTGGCACCCGCCCCCACAACGATCGTCGTTTTTTGTCTGAACATGTGAGGAGGTTAGGCGACCATAGCGAGCGCGTGAAGGCAAAATTTCATGCTCGGAGCGAAAGTGCCTTCGTCTACCGGAATCGATGATCGGGACGTCTGCTTTTGTGGCTAGCTCGTGGATGTCCGAACGACCGAAAGCCGCCTTCAAACCCCCACCAACGCCCCCTCGCCATAATAAGCGCCCTCGTCCAATATCCCCTCGCGTTTGGCGACGACCACACCCACCAGCACCTGCCCCGCGACATTCACCGCCGTGCGGCCCATGTCGAGGATCGGGTCGATCGCCAGCAGCAGCCCCGCGCCTTCCAGCGGCAGGCCCAGCGTCGACAGGGTCAGCGTCAGCATCACCGTCGCGCCGGTCAGGCCCGCCGTGGCCGCCGAGCCGATCACCGATACCACCGCGATCAGCGCATAATCGACCAGGCCCAGCGGGATGCCGTAAAAGCCCGCGACGAAGATCGCCGCCAGCGCGGGGTAGATAGACGCGCAGCCGTCCATCTTGGTGGTCGACGCCAGCGGAATGGCGAAAGCGGCGTAGCTTTTGTCGACGCCCAGCCGCTCGGTGACAGCTTCCGTGACGGGCAGGGTGCCGACCGAGGAGCGGGAGACGAAGCCCAACTGGATGGCGGGCCAGGCCTTGGCGAAGAAGGGCAGGGGTTTCAAACCATGGGCGATCAGCAGCGTGGGGTAAACGATCAGCAGGACGATCGCCAAACCCAGATAGATGGCGCCGGTGAACACACCCAGCCGCGCCAGCGCGTCCCAGCCATAGGTGGCGACCGCAGCCCCAATCAGCCCCGCCGACCCGATCGGCGTCAGGCGGATGACCCAGCCCAGCAGCGCGCGCACCACCGCCAGCAGGGAGCGGACGAAGGCGAGGAAGGGGTCGGCCTTCTCCCCGACTTTAAGCGTCGCCAGGCCCACCGCGATGGCGATGACCAGCAATTGCAAGATGTTGAAGCTGATGCTGGTGCTGGCCGCGCCATCCTCGCCGATCTTGGTGCTGCCTGACAGCGCCAGGCTGTTGCCCGGCACCAGTCCTTTGAGGAAATCGAGCCAGCCGCCGACCGACGATGGCGGCTTGGCGACCAGCGCCGCATTGCTCAGCCCCACGCCCGGCTGGGTGATGATGCCGATGGCCAGGCCGATGATGACCGCGATCAGCGCGGTGATGGCGAACCACAGCAATGTCTGCCCCGCCAGCCGCGCGCCATTGTCGAGCGCGCGCAGATTGGCGATCGACGCGACGATGGCGGCGAACACCAAAGGCGGCACGATAGCCTTGAGCAACGAAACGAAGATCGATCCGACCGTCTTAAGCGTGGTCGCCAGTCCGTTGAGATCGCCATCCGGCCCAGCGCCGATCTGGCGCGCGACAAGGCCCAGCGCCAGCCCCGCGACCATGCCGACCAGCACCTGAAATCCGAAACTGCGATAGGGTAGGGCCATGTTGTACCGTCCTGTGGGCGTAGGCCGCCGATATGGGATCGACCAGGCCGATTGCGCGCAAGCAAATCTTGAGGGGGGACAAGGTGGATAAGGTGGCCCTCTTTCCGCCTGTCGTCGGGTCAAACGCATTGGCCGACGCAATCCGCTATGCCACACAGGGCGTCACGGTCCATCAGGGAGTGCAAATAGATGATGTTGCGGCGCATGACAGTGGCGATGACGGGCGCGGCGTTGATGCTGCCTAATGGCGCGATGGCGGCGGCGGACCCGGCGGTGGCGAAGGACATATTGATGCGCTCGGTCGCCTTTCGCACGGTGGAGGGGGCAGGGCAGGTGCCAAAGCTCGCGGCCTATTATGCGTCGGTGTTGAAGGCGGCGGGCTTTGCCGATGCCGACATCGTTATCACGCCGATCGGCGAAACGGCGACGCTGGCCGCGACGATCAAGGGGCGCGATGCGGCGCTCAAACCCCTGCTGATGATCGGCCATATGGATGTGGTGGCAGCCGACCGGGCGGACTGGACCCGCGATCCCTTCGTGCCGGTCGAGGAAAATGGCTATATTTTCGGGCGGGGCGCGGAGGATAATAAATATGATGTCGCGATGATGGTAGCGACGCTGGCGCAGCTCAAAAAACAGGGCTGGACCCCGCGCCGCACCGTTACCCTGCTCTTGTCGGGCGATGAAGAGACCGCGATGGTGACGACCAAGGCGCTGGCCGCGCAATACAGGCAAGCCGAATTGCTGCTGAACGGCGATGGCGGCGGCGGGCTGCTGAATGAGGAGGGGAAGCCCGTCCTCTATCAATTGCAGGCGGGCGAGAAAACCTATGCCGATTTCGAGATCGGCTTTACCGATCCGGGCGGGCATAGCAGCGCGCCGACGCCGGGCAATCCCATCTATCGGCTGGCAAAGGCCATCGACAGGATCGCGGCCTATCAATTCCCGCCGATGCGCAATGAGCTGACCAAAGCGTCGCTCAGCCTGTCGGCGGGCCGGATCGGCGGGGAGGTCGGCGCGGCGATGCAGCGTTATGCCGAGACGGGGGATGCGGCCGCGGCGGACCTGCTGTCGACCAAACCGGAATTTGTCGGGCAGGTCCGCACGACCTGCGTCGCGACCATGGCGCAGGCGGGCCATGCTTTGAATGCGCTGCCGCAGAGCGCGAAGGTCATGGTCAATTGCCGCATCTTCCCCGGCGTGGCGATCGACGCGGTCAAGGCGGAACTGGTGAAAGTGGTGGCGGACGATGGCGCGACTGTCAAAACGCTGGGCGATCCGCTGGCCAGCGATGCATCGCCCCTGCGCGCTGACGTCATGAAGGCGGTGCGCGACGCGGTGACCGCCCGTTCGCCGGGCATCACCGTAATGCCCGGCATGTCGTCAGGCGCGACCGACAGCCTCTATTTCCGCGCGCTGGGCGTGCCGAGTTACGGCGTGTCCAGCCTGTTCATGAAGGCCGAGGACGGCTTCGCCCATGGCCTCAACGAGCGGGTGCCGGTCGCGGGGATCGGGGAGTCGCTGGCGCAGTGGGACGCGGTGCTGCGGGCGCTGGCGAAGTAGAACATAATCTCCGTTCGCCCTGAGCGAAGTCGAAGGGCTCGCCCGACCAGCGGGAGGGCACTTCGCTTCGCTCAGTGGAGGGCTTCGACTTCGCTCAGCCCGAACGGATAAGTGAGTTTACCCCCGCGCCACCGCATTGGCCGCAGACAGCACGGCCTGCACCGAAGCGGTTGCAACGTCCGCATCCGTCCCCACGCCGAACACCGTGCGCCCGTCGGGCGTGCGGCATTCGACATAGGCGGCGGCGTTCACGTCGCTGCCCGATCCGATCGCATGTTCGCTATAGTCGGCAATCTCCAGCGCGACGCCCAGTTCGTCGCGCAGCGCCGCCAGCACCGATGACAGCAACCCGTTGCCACGCCCCGATATGCTGCGTTCGCCGCCCTTGTGGACGATCTTGCCGGTGAAGATGCGGTCGCCCGCCGCGCCGCCCTCCTGATAGTCGATCAGGCGATAGGCCTGTTCGCCGCCCAGATGATAATGGTCCTGAAAGGCAGTCCAGATGTCGGCGGCGTTGAGTTCGCTGCTGGACTGATCGGCCATGCCCTGCACCACGCGGCTGAAATCGGCCTGCATCCGCTTGGGCAGTTTGAAGCCCTTGTCCTGCTGCAACACCCAGGCGACGCCGCCCTTGCCCGATTGTGAATTGACGCGGATCACCGCTTCATAGTCGCGGCCCAGATCCTTGGGATCGATCGGCAGATAAGGCACGTCCCAGATCAGGTCGTTGCGCGCTTCTTGCGCCGCAAAACCCTTCTTGATCGCGTCCTGATGGCTGCCGGAAAAGGCCGTGAACACCAGTTCGCCAGCATAGGGGTGGCGCGGATGGACCGGCAACTGGTTGCAATATTCGACCGTCTGGATGACCTCATCAATGTCGCTGAAGTCCAGGCCGGGGTTGATCCCCTGCGTGTACATGTTGAGCGCCACGGTCACGATGTCGCAATTGCCGGTGCGTTCGCCATTGCCGAACAGGCAGCCTTCGACCCGATCCGCGCCCGCCATCAGCCCCAGTTCGGCGGCGGCGACACCCGTGCCGCGATCATTATGCGGATGCAGCGAGATCACGACGCTGTCGCGGCGCGAGATATGGCGGCACATCCATTCGATCTGGTCGGCATAGATGTTCGGCGTGGCGCACTCGACGGTCGCGGGCAGGTTCAGGATCAGCGGCTTGTCCGGCGTGGGCATCAAAATGTCCATCACCGCCTCGCAGCACTCCAGACTGAAATCCAGCTCGGCGGTGGAGAAGGTTTCGGGCGAATATTCAAAATGCCAGTCGGTATCGGGCTGGGCCGCTGCATTGTCGCGCAGCAGCTTGGCGGCAGTGACGGCGATCTCCTTGATCTGCGGCCTTTCCATGCCGAACACGATCCGCCGCCAGGCAGGCGACACCGCATTATAGACATGGACGATGGCCTTCTTCGCGCCGCGCAGCGATTCAAACGTCGTCGCGATCAAATCCTCACGCGCTTGCGTCAGCACCTGCACCATTACATCGTCGGGGATGCGCCCATCCTTCACCAGACTGCTGATGAAGTCGAACTCGGTCGCACTGGCAGACGGAAAACCGACCTCAATCTCCTTGACGCCGACCTTCACCAGCAGATCGAAAAAGCGGTTCTTTTTCTCCGCATTCATCGGGTCGATCAGCGCCTGATTACCATCGCGCAGGTCGGTCGAGAGCCAGCGCGGGGGCGAGGTGATGACATTGCCCGGCCATTGGCGATTGGGCAGGTCGATCTGGGGGAAGGCGCGATATTTCTGGGACGGATCGGTCAGCATCATGGGTCAGCTACTTCTTTTGCGAACGGGCGCGCGGCTATGAATGGCGCGCAGCCCGGTTAACGATGATCAGCGAAAAGGAAGCCCTTAGGCGTATCGTTGCTGCCCATAATCGAAAGGCAGCGCAAAAACCACGCCTAAGGGCGTGTAAGTCGTAGCAGGGGAAAAAGCGTCGCGCTCTGCATGATGGGTATGCTTGTAGCCGCTTTGGGGGCGGGGCGTCCAGTGCTTATTGCCCAACCCAGATCCGTCATCCTGACGAAAGTCACGATCCAGGGTCCGGTACACAGCGCCCGACGCCCTGGACCCCGGAGCAAGTCCGGGGTGACGGAGGTGGATTGATGGCCTTACTTCTGGAACGCAGCGACGATCTTCAGTTCGATCGCATCGCCGACCATCGGCACGCCATAGCCCATGCCGAAATCGCTGCGCTTGATCGCGCCGGTCGCGACGAAGCCGACATTTTCCTTGCCGCCCGCCATCGCCGGGGCCTTGCCCGCGCCGTAAAGTTCAGCGTCGAGCGTCACAGGCTTGGTCACGCCCTTGATCGTCAGATTGCCGGTAATGTCTGCGCCGGTCGCGCCGTCGGGCTTCACGCTGGTCGATACGAAGGTCGCGGTCGGGAATTTGGCGGCATCAAAGAAATCCGCCTTCATCAGATGCTCGTCCAGCTTGGGGACGCCGGTGCGCAGATTGGCGATCGTGAAGGTGACGGACACTTTGGATGCGGCCGGGTTCGCCTTGTCCAGGGTTAGCGTGCCGGTCGGTTCGGCGATGGTGCCCATATTGCTGGTGAAACCCATATGGTCCCACGCGAAAACGACCTGGGTATGGCCCGGATCGACGGTGTAGCTGCCGCCGGTCACTTTGGTGGCATCCTTGGTGCCGGGCGCGGTCATCGGCCCCTGCGCGATCAGGACGGTGCCGCCGGTCAGGGCGATCAGGGCAGCGGCAGGGATGAGATATTTTTTCATCTGGGACTCTCCAAAACGTGTCAGGGGCGCAGCTTGAATAAGCTACGCCCCTTAATTGTTCCAGAGCCGTAACCGGAAACGGATCGTTCCATCTTGAACACCTCTCCTAAAGGGGAGGACCTATCGCATTTGAAACTGTCTCCTCCTTCATCGTCATCCTGAACTTGTTTCAGGATCCATTTCTCGTTCCGAGCATCGGCTTTTGAGGCACGATGGATGCTGAAATAAATTCAGCATGACGTTGGAGAGGCAACGGAAAGTCAGTTGCGATAGTCCTGCCTTCAGGGCAGGGGCTTTTCAGGCTCAGTTCTTTTCCTGATCCACCAGCTTATTTGCGGCGATCCAGGGCATCATCGCGCGCAGTTTGGCGCCGGTTTCCTCGATCGGGTGGCGCTTGGCGGCGATGCGGCTGGCTTTCAGTTCCGGCTGGCCGGCGCGGTTGTCGAGGACGAAGTCCTTGACGAAGCGGCCCGACTGGATGTCGGCGAGCACGCGCTTCATTTCCTTCTTGGTTTCTTCGGTGATGATGCGCGGGCCGGTCTTGATGTCGCCATATTCGGCGGTGTTGCTGATCGAATAGCGCATGTTGGCGATGCCGCCTTCATACATCAGGTCGACGATCAGCTTGAGTTCGTGCAGGCACTCGAAATAGGCCATTTCCGGTGCGTAACCGGCTTCCACCAGCGTTTCGAAACCGGCCTGGACCAGCGCAGTGGCGCCGCCGCACAGCACGGCCTGCTCGCCGAACAGGTCGGTTTCGCATTCCTCGCGGAAGTTGGTTTCGATGATGCCGCTGCGGCCACCGCCCACGCCGCTGGCGTAGGACAAGGCGATGTCATGGGCGTTGCCGGTCGCGTCCTGATAGACGGCGATCAGGCAGGGGACGCCACCGCCGCGCTGATATTCGCTGCGCACGGTGTGGCCCGGACCCTTGGGCGCGATCATGATGACGTCAATGTCCTTGCGCGGCTCGATCAGGCCGAAATGGACGTTCAGGCCATGCGCAAAAGCCAGCGCCGCGCCGGGGCGCAGATTGGCGTGGATGTCGTCGGCATAGATGGCGGCCTGATGCTCGTCGGGGGCGAGGATCATGAGGACGTCGGCCCAGGCGGCGGCTTCGGCATTCGGCAATACCTTGAAGCCTGCACCTTCGGCCTTCTTCGCGCTGCCTGAACCGGGGCGCAGGGCGATGGCGACTTCGGCCACGCCGCTGTCGCGCAGATTTTGCGCATGGGCATGACCCTGCGAACCGTAACCCAGGATGGCGACCTTCTTGCCCTTGATCAGGCCGATGTCCGCGTCGTGATCGTAATAAACCTTCATGAGTGTCTCTTCCCTCGAACCGTGCCATTTTCCTCGCCCCTTCAGGGGAGAGGATACGAAATCTTGGCGCGGCGAAGCCGTGCCTAGATGAAGTTGGAGAGGGGGACCGCTGTGCCAGCCCCCTCTCCAGCTGCGACTAGGCAGTCGATCAGAGTCACGTGCCTCTGAATCGACTGCCAAGTCTCGCTTCCTCTCCCCGCCGGGGAGAGGAGAATTCAGGTTAAATCGCTTCTGTCCCCCGGATCAGGCCGACGACACCGGTGCGGCCAACTTCGACCAGGCCGATCTGGCGCATCAGGCCAACGAAATTATCGACCTTGTCGGTGGTGCCGGTAATCTCGAAAATGAAGCTTTCAATGGTCGTGTCGACCACCTTGGCGCGGAACACGTCGGCCAGGCGCAGCGCCTCGATCCGGTCCTCGCCAACGCCAGCGACCTTCACCAGCGCCAGTTCGCGTTCGACGAAGGGACCGGCTTCAGTCAGGTCGGTGACTTTGTGGACCGACACCAGCCGGTCAAGTTGCGCCATGATCTGGTCGATCACCTTGGGCGGGCCGTTGGTGACGATGGTGATGCGGCTGACGCCATGGTCCTGGGTGATGTCGGCCACGGTCAGGCTGTCGATATTATAGCCGCGCGCGGTGAACAGGCCCGCGATGCGCGCCAATATGCCCGCCTCGTTGGAGACGGTCAGCGACAGGACGTGCCGCTGGCTCAATTCTTCCTGAATATGCATCAGATGCTTGTCCCGTTATCCTGCTCTGCGTGCCCGTCCGCATTGTCGGGTCGCTGCGAAATCATTGCCGTAAAGGCATAGTGCCAGCCGCCATCCTGCCGGTGGGCGAGGCGGACGGGAAAGCCCGTCACCGCATCGAACATCCGGCTCAGATGCTCACCCACATAGCGCGGCCCGATCAGCAGCGTGCCGATGTGCCGCTCATGATGCTCGAACCCATGGTCCAGATGCACTTCCCATTCCTCATTGTCCGGGTCGGCATGATCGATGGTCCAGCCGGTCAGCTCGGCGCTGCCCGCGTTCCGCTCGAAATCCCAGGGTTCCGTGACGTGGATGCGCAGTTTGAGGTGCTGCGTCACATCCCAATCCTCAATGGCCCATCCTCATACCAGCGCCTTGGCTTCGTCCGTCATGCTGCCCTTCACCTGGCTGGGATCGAGCAGCATCTCGGTATGCGCCGCGCCCGACGGGATCATCGGGAAGCAGTTGGACAGTTTCGCCACGCGGCAATCGACGATCACCGGGCCGGGCGTGTCGATCATGGCGCGGATGCCGCTTTCCAGATCAGCGGGGCCGTCGATGCGGATGCCGGTCCAGCCATAGGCTTCGGCCAGCTTCACGAAATCGGGCAGGCTGTCGGAATAGCTGTTGGAATAGCGGCTCTGATAGGTCAGTTCCTGCCACTGGCGGACCATGCCCATATATTCATTGTTCAGGATGAAGATCTTGACCGGCAGGCGATATTGGCTGGCCGTCCCCATTTCCTGAATGTTCATCTGGATCGACGCATCGCCCGCGACGCAGATGACCAGACTGTCGGGATTGCCCATCTGCGCGCCGATGGCGGCGGGAAAGCCATAGCCCATGGTGCCCAGGCCACCCGACGTCAGCCATTTGTTGGGCGCATCGAAACCGAAATGCTGCGCCGCCCACATCTGGTGCTGGCCGACTTCGGTAGTAATGATGACGTCCTTGCCGGTCGCGGTGCACGCCGTGTACAGGTCGGCGATCGCGCGCTGGGGCATGATCTCGGTCGCGTTTTCGGCATAGTCGAGCGACTTTTTCGCGCGCCAGCCGTCAATCTGCGCCCACCAGGCCGACAGGTCGGCGGCTTCATGACCGCGTGCCTTCCACAGCGCCACCATGTCGGTCAGCGCGCTGCCAACGTCGGCGACGATGGCGACATCGACATCGACGATCTTGTTGATGCTGCTGCGGTCGATATCGATATGCACCTTGCGGCTGCCCGGCGAGAAAGCGTCTAGACGGCCGGTCACCCGGTCATCGAAACGCGCGCCGACGCAGACGATCAGGTCCGCCTGATTCATCGCAAAATTGGCTTCATAGGTGCCATGCATCCCCAGCATTCCCAGCCATTGCGGCCCGGTTGCGGGATAGGCACCCAGACCCATCAGCGTCGATGTGACGGGCGCACCGGTCAACGCGGCCAGTTCGCGCAGCAGGGTGGAGGCTTCCGGCCCGCTGTTGATGACGCCGCCGCCGGTATAGAAAACCGGGCGTTCGGCCGCTGCCAGCATCTCGACGGCCGCGTCGATCCCGGCGGCGTCCGCCTTGGTCTGCGGGCGATAGCTGGCATGGGCGACCGGTTCGGGACGCTTGTAGGGTGCGGTGGCGATCTGGACATTCTTTGGAATGTCGATGACGACCGGGCCGGGGCGACCGGTGGTGGCGATATGGAACGCCTCATGAATGACGCCCGCCAGTTTGGCCGGGTCTTTCACCAGATAATTATGCTTGGTGCAGTGGCGCGTGATGCCGACCGTGTCGGCTTCCTGAAATGCGTCGGTGCCGATCAGCTGCGTGGGAACCTGGCCGGTGATGACGACCATGGGAATGGAATCCATCAGCGCGTCGGTGATGCCGGTGACGGCATTGGTGGCGCCGGGGCCGGACGTGACCAGAACGACGCCGGGCTTCCCCGTCGACCGGGCATAGCCCTCCGCCATATGGGTCGCGCCCTGTTCGTGGCGGACCAGCACATGTTTGATCGTGGGATGATTGAAGAGCGCGTCGTAAATGGGCAGCACCGCGCCGCCCGGATAGCCGAACACGACTTCGACGCCCAGATCCAGCAGGCATTCGACCAAAATGTCCGCGCCGCTCTTTTCGGCCACGATAGATTCCTTCGCATTGTTCAAGCTGCGCCCTTTGCGTCAAGCGACGCGAAATGGCAAGGAGGCCGCCACTATCTGACACAAAATGACGTGTCAAATACTATTGTTGTAATTTAATTACTAATTCATCGATAATTTTGTCATCAATATGCCGTCTCTCGCGCGCCCAGCCCGGCGGCGGCTGGTTGGAGAACCAGGTATATTGCCGCTTGGCATATTGCCGTGTCGCCAGCCGACCTTTTTCAATTGCTATGTCCAGCTCAGTGTCGCCTTTGATCCAGCCGCGGATGTCCGGCACCCCGATCGCCCGCATTACCGGCAGGTCGGGGTGCAGCTTGCGCGCCAGCAACGCCTCCACCTCCGCCACCGCGCCTTGCTCCATCATCAGCCCGAACCGCCGGTCGCACCGCTCCATCAGCCAGTCGCGCGGCGGCAGCAGGATCATCGGGGACAGGGTAATGGTGTCGCCAATCCCGCCGCTCTTATGCTGCTGCCAGGCTTTGAGCGGCCTGCCGGTCGATCGCACCACCTCCAGCGCCCGCGCCACCCGCGTCGTGTCGGCAGGGGCGAGGCGGGCGGCGGCTTCGGGATCTTCGACGCGCAGCGCTGCATGGGCGTCGGCCACCGGCAGCGCCCGCACCGTCGCGCGAATCTCCGGGTCAATCTCCGGCACCGGGGCGATCCCATCCAGCAGTGTGCGAATATAGAGGCCGGTCCCGCCGACCAGCACCGGCAGGCGGCCCGCGTCATGGGCGGCGGCGATCTCCGCCTTCGCCTCTGCCGCCCAGCGCGGTGCGGTGCAGGCCTCCGCCCCGTCAATATGACCGAACAGCCGGTGCGGCACATCGCCCATCTCCTCTGGCGAAGGCCGGGCGGACAGGATGGCAAGGTCGGCATAGACCTGGCTGGCATCGGCATTGATGACGACGCCATTGGTGGTCTTGGCCAGCGCAATGGCAAGCGCGCTCTTGCCGCTGGCGGTCGGCCCGGCAATAAGCGCGACCCGTGGGCGGGATTCGCCCTGTTGTGGTTCGGAGGTAAGCATGTTCGTCGCGACCTTAGTGGCAAGCGCCTCGATGGGGCAGGGGGATATTGCAGCGGCCGCCGATCGGCTTGCCAAGGCGGGTTGCCAGCCGGGCGATACCCTATGGCTGGACGCAGGCAAGGCCGCCGACATATTCTTCGCCGCCGATCCGGTCGCGGCCCGCGCGGCGCTGACCGGTCTGGGGCAGGGGATCGACATCATCGTCCAGCCGCAAGCCACCCGTGAAAAGGCGCTGATCATCGCCGACATGGATTCGACCATGATCACGGTCGAATGTATCGACGAACTGGCCGACTATGCCGGGATCAAGCCGCAGATCGCCGAGATTACCGAACGGGCGATGCGCGGCGAACTGGACTTTGCGGGCGCGCTGGACGAGCGGGTCGCGCTGCTCAAGGGGCTGGACGACAGCGCCATCGACCGCTGCCGCGCCGAGCGGGTGACGATCATGCCGGGGGCCATCGCATTGGTCCGCACGATGAAGGCGCGCGGCGCACGGGCATTGCTGGTGTCTGGCGGCTTCACCCGCTTTACAGGACCAGTGGCGGAAGAAATCGGCTTCGACGCTGCTGTCGCCAATGTACTGGAAATCGCCGACGGCGCGCTGCTGGGTACTGTCTCCCGCCCCATCGTGGACGCCGCGCGCAAGCGGGCGGAACTGGAAGCGATGATTGCTGGCGGCATCGACCGTGCGCTGACGCTGGCCGTGGGCGACGGCGCGAACGACATTCCGATGATCGAGGGGGCAGGGCTGGGCGTTGCCTATCATGCCAAGCCCAAGACCCGCGCGGCGGCGGCGGCGGAGATCGTCCATGGCGACCTGTCGGTGCTGCTTTATGCGCAGGGCATTGCCTCCGCCGATTGGGTGCAGGACTGATTTTCGGTCCTTTCGACGCATTATCTTGGTTAAGCCACTATTCGCCGTCATTTCGCTCCGGTAATGGATTATTTTGCGTGGTTCGCACGTTGGCGTCGCGTCGCACTGGTTGCGGCAAGAGGTCCAACGCGGCGTCCGGCGATCCCCGCCATCGCGCCCAGGGAGAAGATATGAAAATCAACCATATGGCTTTGGCTGCTGCCGGACTGCTCGCGCTGAGCGCCTGCGCGACGAATGAAGCCCCCGTCACCGTCGCGCCGCCCGTCGGCCCCGGCGCGATTGCCGGCACCGTTGCCGCCGACCGCGATGGCGACGGCTATGTCGATGGCTATTATACGTCGGACGGCATGTATCACGCCGTGCAGGGTCCGCCTTGCCCGCCGCCGCCCCCGCCGCCCGCACCCCGTCGCGGAGAACGCGGCTGATCCGTAACACAGATCGGGCGCGGCATCATCGCCGCGTCCGCACCTTGCCCCTCGCCCTGCTGCTGGCAGCGTGCGCCGTCACGCCTTTAGCCGCGCGCGCCCAGCCTGTAGCATCCTCCGACGCAGGGAAGTCCAGCGTCGCGACCGAAATCCGCGCGGGCGTCAGCGGCAAGCTCAAGGAATTTTACGCCCCCCGTGGCTATTGGCCGCTCTGGGTCGAAAAAGACGCGATCGGGCCGCAGGCTGACGCGTTGCTGGCGCTGATCGCCAGCGTCGATGTCGATGGCCTCGATCCCCGCGACTATGACCCGCGCGGCCTCCAGCGCCTGATCGAGGAAGCCGACGCCAGCGCCACCCCCAAGGCGCTCGCCCGCGCTGACCTGGCCCTGTCCAAGGCGTTCGCCGCGCTGGTCGCCGACATGCGCCGTCCGGCGCGGGGCATGGGGATGCGCTATCTCGACCCGGAAGTGGAGCCGCGCGATCCCGATCCGTCTGACCTGCTGCGCGCCGCCGCCATTACCCCGTCGCTGACCGACTATATTCAGACTGCAGGCTGGATGAGTCCCTTCTACATGCAGTTGCGCACCGCCCGCGCCTACTATCAGGCGAAGTGGGGCGACCTGCCAGACGTGACCGTGCCGGAAGGCGTCAAGCTGCGCCCCGGTGGTCGCGTGCCGGAAATCGCGCTGCTGCGCCATCGGCTCGGCCTGCCCGACGGCACCGCCTATGACAAGGCGCTGGCGGCGCGGGTGCGCAGCTTTCAAAGCGACCATGGCCTGACCGCTGATGGCGTCGCTGGGGCGCAGACCATCGTCGCGCTCAACCGGGGCGCGACCTATTATGAGCGGCTACTGGCGCTCAATATGGAGCGGACCCGGCTGCTCCCCGGTCCCTGGGTGCGCCATGTCGTGGTCGATGCCGCATCGGCGCGGCTCTGGTATTACAGCAAGGGTTCGCTCGACGGCACGATGAAGGTCGTGGCGGGCGCGAAGGACACGCAGACGCCGATGATGGCGGGGATGATCCGCTACGCCACGCTCAACCCCTATTGGAATATTCCGCCCGATCTGGTGAAAAGCCGGGTCGCGCCCAAAATCCTGAACGGGGCGTCGCTCAAAGCCATGCATTATGAGGCGCTGGCCGACTGGAGCGCGAATCCCGCGTCACTCGCCCAGAGCGCCATCGACTGGCGGTCGGTCGCGGCGGGGCGCAGCGAAGTGCGCGTTCGCCAGTTGCCCGGCGGCGACAATGCGATGGGCCGGGTCAAGTTCATGTTCCCCAACGACCTTGGTATCTACCTCCACGACACCCCCTCGCGCGACCTGTTCGCCAAACCCGCGCGCCATTTCAGTAATGGCTGTGTCCGGCTGGAGGATGCCCAGCGCCTGGGCCGCTGGTTCTTCGGCAAGCAGCCGGTGGCGGACGGCAGCGCCCCGGAACAGCATCAGCCTTTGCCGCAACCGGTGCCGGTGTTCCTCACCTACCTGACGGCAGTGCCCACGGCGCAGGGGGTGCAGTTTTTGCCGGATGTTTACGGGCGGGACGGGGATTAGGGAGGCATTAAAGAGGGGGCTATCGCATATCGAACTGCCCTATCTTTCATCGTCATGCTGAACTTGTTTCAGCATCCATTTATCGTCTCCAGCGGCGGCTTTTGGGGCATGATGGATCCTGAAATAAATTCAGGATGACGTTGTCGGGGTAACGAAAAGTCGTATGCGATTCCACTGCCCTTAAAGGCGAGGAGTAGGGGGCATCGATCTAAAGCCCCGCCACCAACCCGTCGATCGCGCCCTGTAAAATGTAACTCGCCGCCAGCTTGTCGACCAGCACTTCGCGGCGGGCGCGGCTGGCGTCGGCTTCCAGCAGGGTGCGGGTGACGGCCTGGGTCGACCAGCGTTCGTCCCACAGCAGGATCGGCAGCCCCAGATCGAGGAGGTTCTGCGCAAAGGCGCGGCTCGACTGGCTGCGTGGGCTGCCGGTGCCGTCCAGGTTGAGCGGCAGGCCGATGACGATGCCCTTGACCTGCTGCTCCGCGATAAAGGCCGCGATCGCAATCTTGTCCTTGGTGAACTTGCCGCGGCTGATCGTGTGGGCGGGGCTGGCGATCGACCAGCGATCGTCGCACAGCGCCAGCCCGATTGTTTTGGTCCCGACATCCATACCAATCAGCCGCCCGCCGTCGGGCAGGCACTCGCGAAACGCCACGCGGTCCGTGGTCAGCAGGCTCATGATTTGACGAACGCGGCCAGCCGTTGCCGGGCATCGTCGCGGACATTGGCCCAGAACAGGCTGTAATCATAGACATGGTAGTTGTTGCCGGGCAGGGTGAACGGTCCCATGTCCACCGGCTCGCCGATCATCAGCACCCCGCTGGTGTCGCAGCGCGCAGGCACGACGCCTGACAGGAGGCGCGGGGGCTTGCCTTCTTCCCGGCTGTCGAGCGTGCCGCGATTGGCGCTGGCCGGGGCCGCGCCGTTGAATGCGCCGGTGAGGGGGTTGGTGCAGAGCATGTGCGTGCCCTTGCGCGGCTTGCCGCTATAGCCGGTTTTCTTGCCGAACGTCTCGATCACCGCCGACGGATCGGCCGGTTCGGCATAGCTTTGCCAGCTGACGATACAATGCGCCTGCGCTGCCCGCGCGCAGGCCGGCAGGCCGAGTGCGGGCAGGTCTGCCTCTACAGAAATCGGCCAGCCCACCGCATAGACCGCCGCGACCCGGTCCGCGACCGGCTTGCCCGCGACTTGCTCGCGCAGCAATTGCAGCAGGTGGCGTGACCCCTGGCTATGCCCGGCCAGGATCAGCGGCCCGGTAGGATTGGCTTTCAGGAAGGCGGCGAAAGCCTGGGCCACGTCGCGATAGGCCGCGGCGAGCGCCTTGTCGCCCTCCGGCCCGTCGGTCAGGAAGGCGCCATAATTGGCCTGGCGATAACGCGGCGCCCACACATTGCCCGCCGCGTTGAAGGCGCTGGCCTGTCCGGTGACGAAGCGGCGCGCGGTGCTGGCCGCTTCCTTGTCGTCCAGCCTGACATTCCAATGGGCGTCGCCAAAGGTGGTGATGTAGCTGGTGGGGTGGATGAAGAACACCGCAGCTTTTTCCGGCACGGGCGCGTCCTTGATCCCCTGCGGCGTCCAGAGTGCGGGATTGTCCTTCACAATATCGGGCCGGGCGATCCACATCGCCTGCCCGTCATAGGCGTCGGCGGGCAGGGGCTTAAGGTCGCTAAACGCCTCGCGCGGCACCATGACCGTGCGGATCAGCTGCATCCCCCAGATGCGATAGACCAGCAGCGCGGCGATCACCAGCACCACAAGTCCAGCGATGACATAGAGGAATTTGCGCGCCACGACTGCTCTCCGATGTTGGCCGGAACCCGTCCCGCCTTTCTGCCCGCCTGTCTGGCCCAACCGCCGCGGCGGCGCAAGATGAACCATGGTCGGCAGGTCGCCCCTTGAAGCGCGCTAAACCGAGTGCTAGCGGCGGAGCCATGTCGATAGACCTTCAAACCGTAAAAAAGATCGCCAGCCTCTCGCGCATTTCGGTGACCGACGCCGAAGCGCAAGCGATGGTGCCTGAACTCAACAACATCCTTGGCTGGGTGGAGCAATTGGGCGAGGTGGACGTCACCGGCATACAGCCGATGACCGCCGTCATCCCCAACACCCAACGCCTGCGCGTGGACGCCGTGACCGACGGCAATGTCCGCGAGCATGTGCTGGCCAATGCGCCGCAGGCCGAGCATGGCTTTTTTGCCGTTCCCAAGGTGATCGAGTGACCAATCTTACTGACCTGACCGTAGCCGAAATCCGCGACGGATTCCGCGCTGGTGATTTTTCCGCGCGCGAAGTGGCCGAAGGTTTCAACGCTAATGTCGCGGCGGCCAAGGCGCTTAACGCCTTCATCGTCGAAACGCCGGAAAAGGCGCTGGCCGCTGCGGGTGCAGCCGATGCTGCGAAGGCCGCTGGCGAAACGCTGGGCGCGCTGGCTGGTGTGCCGATCGGCATGAAGGATCTGTTCTGCACAGAGGGCGTTCAGACCACCGCTGCGTCGCACATGCTGGAAGGTTTCGTGCCAACCTATGAATCGACCGTGTCGGGCAAGCTGTGGGCGGCGGGCGCAGGGATGCTGGGCAAGCTGAACCTTGACCAGTTCGCCATGGGATCGTCCAACGAGACCAGCTATTTCGGCAATGTCATCTCGCCCTGGAAACGCGGCGGCGGTGACAATGCGGCGCTGGCCCCCGGCGGCTCTTCGGGCGGCTCATCCTCGGCCATTTCCGCGCGGCTCTGCCCGGCAGCGACTGGCACCGATACCGGCGGGTCGATCCGCCAGCCTGCCGCCTTCACCGGCATTTCGGGCATCAAGCCGACCTATGGCCGCTGCTCGCGCTGGGGCATCGTGGCGTTTGCAAGTTCGCTCGATCAGGCTGGGCCGATGGCGCGGACGGTGCGCGACAATGCGTTGCTGCTGGAAGTGATGGCGGGTTTCGATCCCAAGGATTCCACCAGCCTTGATTTGGCCGTGCCTCAGTGGGAAGCGAACCTGTCCAGCGACCTGCGCGGCAAGACGGTCGGCATTCCCAGGGAATATCGCCCCGATGGCCTGAACGCGGAAATCGCGGCTTTGTGGGACAAGGGCATCGCCTGGCTCAGGGACGCAGGCGCGAACGTGGTGGACGTGTCGCTGCCGCATACGAAATATGCGCTGCCGACCTATTATATCATCGCGCCCGCCGAAGCCTCCTCCAACCTCGCCCGTTATGACGGCGTGCGCTATGGGCAGCGCGACCTGCCCGATGGCGCAGGCTTGCAGGACATGTATGCCGCGACCCGCGCCGCCGGTTTCGGGCCGGAGGTCAAGCGCCGCATCATGATCGGCACCTATGTGCTGTCGGCGGGTTTCTACGACGCCTATTATACCCAGGCGCAGAAGGTCCGGGCGCTGATTTCGCGCGATTTTGACCGGGCGTTTGAACAATGCGACCTGCTGCTGACCCCCACCGCACCAAGCGCGGCCTTCACGCTGGGCGAAAAGCAGGCCGATCCGCTGGCCATGTATTTGAACGACGTGTTCACCGTGCCAGCCTCGCTCGCCGGGCTGCCCGCAATGAGCGTGCCAGGCGGGCTGGATAGCCAGGGCCTGCCGCTGGGCTTGCAGATCATCGGCAAGGCGCTGGACGAGCAGACTGTGCTGAACGCGGGGTTGGCGATCGAAGAACGGGCAGGCTTTGTGGCGCGGCCGGACAAGTGGTGGTGAGATGAGTGGCGGAATCGTCATTGTTTTAGTCTTAGGCGCAATTGCAATTGCGCGGGCTAAGCTAGGCGACGTTACTTACGACAGGATAGTGGTCACGGCATTTAAGTGGTTGTTTGGTTTTGCTGCGATCTTCTTCATTGGGGCTTACATATCCAGCCACGCCTTTCGCTAGGTTAGAGCAAGATCAACGACTGAATCGCCCCATCGCATCCATTGCGTAACCGGCGATTGAAGATAGGGTTGCAAAGTGTTACCTTGGTAACACTGGAGATTGGGCAATGAACGCGCAGAGCAAGATCGACACCGGAACCATGACGAGCAAGGGTCAGATATTGATCCCCAAAGCCATGCGCGACGCCGCCGGTCTGGTGCCAGGGCAGCCTTACAAGGTTGTGCTGAATGAAGCGGGGCAAGTGGTGGTCGCGCCTCTGGGGTTCAGCCCTGAGGAAGCAGCGGAGCGAAGCCGACGGGTGCGCGAAGCGATCAATGCGATCGCCGGGAAATATCCCAATCCTGACGGTATGAGTACGGATGAGTATATGCGGGAGATACGGGGCAATTACGAACCGTGATCCTTGTCGATTCAAACGTGCTTATCGATGTTCTGGATCGTGATCCCCATTGGTTTGAATGGTCCGCTGCCAATATCAATCGTGCCGCATTTTGGTGCCTATCTATTTGTAAACCCGGTAGTGATTGGCGAAATGGCGCCAAGGTTCGAGGCATTGGATGATCTGCGCGTTCTTCTGGCTGCGATGCTTATCGATGTGGAACCCTTGATGCCTGAGGGGGCATTTCTGGCGGGGAAAGCCTTTCAGCTTCATCGTCGTCGAAAGCAACCGATGGCGGCTAAATCCATCCTCGCCGACTTTCTGATCGGTGGCCATGCGCAGGCTCTCGGCGCGACCATCTTGACGCGTGACCCGCGCTTTTACCGCAGCTATTTTTCCGGCGTGCCGTTGATCACGCCTTCAAAGGACGACTGATGACTGAATCAACCTATCGCATCCAGGGCGCAACCGGTGAGTGGGAGGTCGTGGTCGGCCTGGAGGTCCATGCGCAGGTGACGTCGAATGCCAAGCTGTTTTCCGGCGCGGCGACCGCGTTTGGGGCGGAGCCGAATACGCAGGTGTCGCTGGTCGACGCGGCGATGCCTGGCATGTTGCCCGTCCCCAATCGCGAGTGCATCCGTCAGGCGGTGCGCACCGGCATGGCGATCGACGCGCAGATCAACAAATGGTCGCGGTTCGACCGGAAAAATTATTTCTACGCCGATTTGCCGCAGGGTTATCAGATCAGCCAGCTCTATCACCCGATCGTGGGCGAAGGGCAGATCGAGATAGTGCTGGACGAAAAGAACCCCGAAACCAGCAGCAAGGTGATCGGCGTCGAGCGCATCCATGTCGAGCAGGATGCCGGCAAGCTGATGCATGACCAGCATCCCACCAGCTCCTATGTCGATCTCAACCGGTCGGGCGTCGCGCTGATGGAAATCGTGTCGCGGCCGGACATGCGTTCTCCCGCCGAAGCAGGGGCCTATCTGGCCAAGCTGCGGACGATCCTGCGCTATGTGGGCTCATGCGACGGCAATATGGACCAAGGGTCGATGCGCGCCGACGTGAATGTCTCGGTGCGCAAGCCCGGCGGCGAACTCGGCACGCGGACGGAAACGAAGAACGTCAACTCGGTCCGCTTCGTCATGGCCGTGGTGGAGCGGGAGGCGAGCCGTCAGGTCGATGTGCTGGAGGCCGGCGGCAAGATCGTGCAGGAAACCCGCCTTTACGACCCGGACAAGAATGAGACCCGGTCGATGCGGTCTAAGGAAGATGCGCACGACTATCGCTACTTCCCCGATCCTGACCTGTTGCCGCTGGTGCTGGACGACGCTTTCCTCGACGAATGCCGCGCCTCGCTGCCCGAACTGCCCGACGTCAAGCGCAAGCGCTATGAGCAGGCGCTGGGCCTGTCGCCCTATAACGCCGCGACCCTGACCGCCGACGCCGATACCGCCCGCTGGTTCGAAACGCTGTTGGCGCAGAGCGCTGCCGCCCAGAAGAAGAGCGAGAGCGATGTCGCCAAGGCGGCGGCCAACTGGCTGCTGTCGGACCTCTATGGCGCGCTCAACCGGCTTGGCAAAAGCCTGGAGGACAGCCCGGTCAGTCCCGCGCAGGCCGCCGAATTGCTGGCGCTGGTCGCCGATGGCACGCTGTCGGGATCGCTGGCCAAGCAGGTGTTCGAAATCATGCTGGAAACCGGCGACGCGCCCGGCAAGATCGTCGAGGAAAAGGGTCTGAAGCAGACCAGTGATACCGGCGCGATCGAGGCGGCAGTGGCCACGGTGCTGGCCAACAATGCCGACAAGGTCGAACAATATCGCGGCGGCAAGGAAGCGCTGTTCGGCTTCTTCGTCGGCCAGACGATGAAAGCGATGCAGGGCAAGGCCAACCCGCAGGTGGTGAACGAACTGGTGAAGAAGGGGCTTGCGGGCTGATTCGCGTTTCGGATACGGATCGTGACATGAAAGTCGGAATCATAGCCGACTATATGAGTGGGGGGATTTGAATGAGAGCTGTCATCTGTATCGCTGCGGCATTTGCGGTTTCGGGCTGTGCTTCGACGCAGAAGGTTTTGGACAAGGAACCGACCGAAGTATTTCATTCGCGAACATCAGCCAATGAGGTTGCCTTCTGCCTGGCGAACAAGAACAACACTGCGGCAATGGACCGCGATAATGGTTCAAAGGTCGTTCTGATTAAGAATGGCTATGGCGGCGTTTCGATGGCTTTTTCGGTTTTTCCGGAAGGAACCGGCAGCCGTATTGAGTATCGCAAACAATTCGGCACGATTGGCGGAATCTGGAAACAGTGCGTAGGCCTTACCGAAGAAAAATAGCTCTTGTAGCAGCGCGGTTACGAACGACTGACGCTGACAACTGATCCAAAATTAAGGGGCGCCGCCGGGGGGGCCGGCGACGCCCCTCTTTTTGTGCCCGGCGCCCTGGGGGAGGGATGTTGCCGGGACTAAACGGACGGACCGGGAGTGGGGTCTGTGGGGTGTGGCCCGTCCATTCACAATCAAGACGTCACAGCACGAAGTTAACCGTCGCCCTAAATGAGATGGCGACGTGATTTTGTTGTTCCTCCGCGCCGAATTCGCCGCCGACGCGGAATGTGTCGGTGCCGCCATAGAGGCGGGCGCGGCCGGTCCAGCCATTGGTGCGATCGTCCGCCACCAGGGTGAAGCGATCGCCGCCCTTGAAATAGGCCACCGTATCGCCCAGCGATCCGCCAATGATCTGGCGACGGCCGCCTTCCAGCTCCAGCCGGACCCAGCCATCTTCGGGCTTGAGGCTGCCGAAATCATAGCCCGCCGTCACCGTGCCGTTGGCGGTGGTTTCGTCGCTGCTGCGGCCCAGGACGGTGAGGTTGAAGGCGTCCCCACCGCCGCTCTCGCTATAGCCATCCTCCTTCAGGCGGTAATAGTCGATGCCGATCGCGGGACGCAGGCTGAGCCGCCCCATCTGCCACTGATAGGAGACCCCGGCGGTCGCAGAATAGAGCTTGCCATCCCATTTGCCGTCCGCGGTCCGGGTCACGTCGCCATTTTCAAAATGACGGGTGCCGCTAAAGCCGATTTGGGCTGCCGATAGCCGGGCAAAGGCCATCAGCGGTCCCCATTGGCCGCGCCAGTGTGCCGCCAGTTCATATTGGTCGGAATCGACTGCATTGTTGGAGCTGCCGCTGCTGTCGCTGGCGTGGATATAGGCGAAGGAACCGCCGAACGCGCCCAGATCGGTCAGATATTCGACGCCACCGCCAGCGCCCCAGCCGCTGATATCGTAGGAGGCTGTATCGCCTACGCTCTTGGCCCCGCCGAAACCGACCTGTTGCAGCCAGAAGCCCAGCCGCCCGTCCTTGGTGCGATAAATGCCATTGGGGTCCGACAGGATGCGCGCGGTCGCGCGCGATCCCGACGTCACCGCCTCGAACGTGCCGCCTGCATGATCGGGCAGCATCTGGCGCAAATTGGTGGCGAGGGTGGTGCCGTCGTTGATGCCGAGATAGGCGCTGGCGACCGCGGCGTCCTTGTCGAGCGCGTTGAAGATCGCCGGATAGGCGCGGGCGAGCGATCCGGTGAGGCCCAGATCGGTGACGCTTTTTGCCGCGATGGAGAGGGTGACGGTGCCCGCATTGCTGTCACCAGTGACGCTGCCCTTGAACAGATAGGGCAGCAGCGTGCTGGTCGCCAGCGTCGGCGATCCGCTGAGCGATCCGGCGCGGATGATGACATAGTCGCCCGCCGATCCGCTGACCTGGGTCAGGTTGACCTTGACCTGCGATCCGCTGGCAAAGCTGGCCGCACCCGACACGTCATAGACGGTCGCGCTATTGGTCGCCGCGTTGATGGTGACGCCAAGGGTCGATGTGCCGCTGGCGGACAGGGAGGCAAGCGACACCGTGCCGGTGTTGGTGGCATTGAGCGTGCCGCCGTTCAGCACCACCGCCATATTGCCGCTGTTGCTGATCGCGCCGGACAACGCTGACGTCCCGCCCAATGTCAGCGTGCCGCTGCCACTGCCGAAATCGACCGCGCCAGTCAGTTTGGCGCTGTCGGCCAAGGAGAGGCTGGCATTGCCGACACCGAAGCCGACATTGCCGTTGAGGCTGGACGTGCCGGAAAGGGCAATGCTGTCATTGCCCGCGCCCAGCGTCAGATTGCCGGTGATGCTGCCCGCCGAGACGGTGAGCGCGTCATTGCCGGATCCCAGTTTGATGTCGCCGATGATCGACGGCGCGGCGGCGGTCGCGGAGGCGAGCGCCTGGGTCAGGGTGACGCCGCTGCTGTTGGCGGTCAGGTCGATCGCGGTGTTGGTCAGGCCACCCGATGCGCTGATCCGGCCGGTGTTGGACAGGCTGGCGAGCGTGCCGGAGGAATCGAGGATCGCGATCGCTATGCCCTTTTCCGTGCTGAGCGCCGATGCGCCGACAGTGCCGCTGATGGTCAGGGCGTTGACCGATGCACCCGCGTCGATGACGATGGCGCGCGCCGATGTGCCGGTCAGTGCCGATCCGGTCGCGCCGATCGTGCCGCCGACCTTGATCGTGCCGGTGCTGGCCCCGGACCCCAGCCGCAATGCAGTGGCGTTGCTGTCATAGGATACGGCGGAGAGCGTGCCGTCGATCGCGACCCCCTTGGCGATGGTAACATTGCCGCCGAGGCCACCGATGGTCAGGCCATTGGCGGCGACCCCATCATAAATGCCATAGCCACCGATCGCGCCCTTGACGATCAGGCCATAGCCCGAACTGTCGGCCGAGACCGCACCGATGACGGTGTTGGCGCTGGACGATCCGATCTGCACCGCAGCGGCGGAGCCGTAACTGGTGATCGACGCGCTGCCTTCGCTGGCGTCGAGCAGGCCGTCATCGTCCACATCGGTATCCGTGGTGCTGAGCGTTGGCGGCACATCGAAAATCACGCCGCCGCCCACATCGCCCGCGATGACGACGGCGGAGCCGCCCCGCAACAGATCGTCGGCGTCCAGCTTGGTCACGTCGGTCGGGCGGGTGGTGGAGCGATAGCCGGTGCTGGCGATGCTGCCCTGAATCTTGAGTGCGCCGCTGATGTCGCCCAGCAAAGCCGCGCCGATGCTGTTTGCCCCTTGCACGGACGTCGAACCGCGCAGCGTGACATTGCCGGTGACGGCATTGGCGACCAGCCCATAGCTGTTGTCGCCGGTGACGGTGGTCGTGCCGCTGGTCGTCAGATTGCCGGTCAGTGCGCCGTCAAGCCGGATGCCAGCAGACTGGTTGCCCTCGACCGTGATAGTGCCGCTATGGGCGACATTGCCGCTATGGGCTGCGCCGGACTGGACCCAGATGCCGGTCTTGCCCGATCCTTTGGCGAAGGTGCCATCTATGTCGCCATCGCTGTCGGTATCGGTCGCGGTGTAATTTTCAGTCAGGGTGATCGTGCCGCTATTGGTGATGTCGCCGGTGGTGCCGGGGACAGCCAGAATGGCGGTGACATTGTTCGCGTCGTTGATCGTGATTGTGCCGGCATTGCTGACGTCATGATTGCTGTCGAGCGTGACCCCGATGCCGCTCGTCAGGGTGATCGATCCGGCGGAACTGATGATGATGTCGTCCGCCGATCCATTCGCGATGGTCGATGTCTTGACCGCGGTGGTGGTGGACGTGCCGATGGTGGTGGCTGCCATGGCGTTGGCCAGCGTCAGCGCGACCAGCGCCGGGGCGATGGCCGTGCAGGCCAGTAGATGTCGCATGATGTCTCCTCTGCGTGCCGCGCCTGATTGTTATGCGCGCGTGCAGGAAGGACGGTGCCGGACCGGGATTTCCGTCTGAACCGATATTCAGAAAGCGAAGTCGATGCCGATCCGCACGGTGCGGGGACGCAGCGGCGTGTAATAGTCGGTGTGCAGGTCGAAAGGGGTGCCGAGCGAGAAGCGGTTGCCGTCGCTGTCGAGCAGGTTGGTGAGCGAGAGCGACATCTGCACGGGGCCGCGCGTCACGCTGGCGGACAGGCTGGTGTCGACATAATCACCCTGCGTCCGCCCCAATATCGGCCCGACGCCCAGTTGCGACTTGCCGACATAGCGGGCCGATCCCGACAGATGCAGGGCCATCGCATCGCCCAGCGGCGCGCGATAGTCAAACGCCAGCCGCCCGCCCAGATTGGCGACATTGGGCAGGGCCAGCGACCGCCCTTCGTAGGAGAGCGCGCGCAGGAATTGCGCGGGCTGGGTCAGGCGGCTGTCATTATAGATGATGCTGCCGTCGAGCGTCAGGCGCGGCACCGGGCGCACGACGATCCGACCTTCCACGGTGTAGATGCGCCCGTCGCCGATATTGGCGGTGGTGGGCAGGCCGATCCGGTCGGTCACATCGGCCTGAATGTTGCGCCAGTCGGTATAGGCCAGGTTGCCGCTGATCGCGATCGTGTCGCGGCCCGGCACGCCCTTGCGAAAGCCGATCTCGACGGTCGATGCGCGGTCATTCTGGAACCGGCGGACCCGCTGGTCATCCACCGCCAGCCCGCCGGGCCGGAAGCCCTGTTGATAGCGGGCGTAGAGGGTGATGTCGGGAATCGCGTCGGTCAGCAGCGCGAAGGAGGGGAGGAAGATGGTTTCGCTGCGGTCCGCCTGGGCTTCGGCGCGGGCGAGATCGGCTGACGACAGGGCCGAGACTGGATCGAGCGCCTCGCCCGACAGGCGGCTGTTGGTCAGCCGTCCGCCGACCGTGGCGATCAGGCCTTTGACCGGCTCGAACGAGGCTTCGCCGAACAGGGTCGCTTCCTTGACGCTGTTGCGCACCCCGGTCGCCGTCGCGGGCATCCCGTCGCCGAACATCGGGACGCCGGGGATGACCTGCGGCTGAAAAGGGGTGGTGCCGTAGGAGGTCAGCGAGCGGCTGATCTTCGAGCGGCTTTGCAGGTAGGACGCGCCCAATATCCAGCCCAGGCCATTATCGAGATCGCGCACCAGCCGGTTTTCGGTCGAAAAGATATCGACATCATTGCGCTGGCGGAACAGCGCGCCGGGGCCGTCCGGCTGGGTGGCGTCATAGCTTTCGGCCAGCTCGTTATGGACAAAGCCGGTCGAGGACACGAAGCGCAGCGTATCCCACTGACGCTCTATCCTGATATTGCCGAGCAGATAGTCGGAAAAATAGGGCTGGGCGACACTGGAGGCGCGTTCGAGCCTGTCGAGCGACTGGGTCGCATATTGGGCGTCCCGACCGTCGATATGCTGGTACACGCCATTGAGGTCGATGGTCCAGTTTTCGTCCGGGGCAAAGCGCAAAGCGGCCCGTCCGCCATAAATGCGGGTGCGGTTGACGTCGTTCAGGTTGCGGCTGACATCGTCAATATAGCCGCCCTCCTGCACGCCATAGCCAACGACGCGCAGTGCGATCTTCTCCGCGACGATCGGCACATTCAGCGTGGCGGACAGGTCGCCGCCGGGGTCGCCATGCTGGGTGGCGGAGAGGCCCGCCGACACTTGCCCGCCAAATGCGCCGAGATTGGGGGCGTTGGGCATGATGCGGATGATCCCGCCAAGCGATCCCGCGCCATAGAGAGTGCCCTGCGGCCCTTCTAAAATTTCGACCCGGCCAACGTCATAGAGTTTGAGGTCCGGGTCGGGTGCGGCATAGTTCAGGCGCATGTCGCCCAGATATTGGCCAGTGGTTGCCTGGGTCGGTCCGGCGACACCGGAATCGGCGATGGCGCGGATGAACAGCTTGTTGCGGCCTGCGCCTGCATGGGTGGAACTGAGGCTCGCGACCCGCGCCAGCAGCGTGGCGGTGCCGCCGGAAGCCTCTCCGCTGGAAAAGAGGCTGGTGTCTAGCGCTTCGACCATGCCGGCATAGCGGAGCAAAGGCGTGTCGCGTTTCGAGGCGGTGACGATGATCTCGGCTGCCGGTTGTTCAGCCAAGGGGGCTGCCGGGATTGGTGCGGGCGTGCTGGGGCGCGGGGCAGGCCGGGCGCGGACAATGCGCCAGGTGGTGGCGTCGATCCGCCAGGCGGTCGCGCCGCTGCCCCGGAGCAGGCGTTTGAGCGCGGCTTCCACCGACAGGCGGCCGGTGACGGCGGGGGTCGCTATCCCGGCCAGCGACTGGTCGGACATGCCGACGCTGACGCCGGTTTGGCGGCCAAGCGCCACCACGGCCTCGCCCAGCCGTGCGGGGGCGATGCTGATGCTCTGTCTGTCCGCCGCCTGTGCGGGCGTTGCGATTGCCAGGGCGGTGACGATCAGGAGGTCAGCTTTGCGGCCCATTCCCTTCCTTCAGCATCCAGCCGTCGCCGGTGCGTATCGCGCGCAGCCCCATCAGCGGCGCGGCGCCTGCAAAGAAGCGCGCCTGGTCTTTTTCCAGTCTGATCGTGCCGGTGAAACGCATCGCCCGTGCGCCGGGCGTGGCGGTCAGTCTTACGCCGAGCGACCGGCCAATATCTTCGCTGATCTCACCCACGGCGGCATTGGCATAGACCAGGCGTCCCTGCCGCCAGCTGGCGACTGCGGCAGGCGCGACATCCATCACCCGCAAACCCTGCGCGTCGTCGGTCAGCGCGCGTCCGGCAGGCAGGCTGATGGCTTGCGCCTCCGGGTTGTAGATCACCTTGCCCTCGGACACGCCGATGCGGGTCGCGTCGCTGGTGTGAACGATGTTGAACACCGTGCCCGCATCCTCGAACACCGCGTCGCCCACGGTCACGCGAAACGGGTTGGCCTCGTCATGGCGGACGGTGAAGGCTGCTTCGCCGCTGTCGAGCGCGGCAAAGCGGGTGTCGTTGCGGTCGAGCCGCAGCGTGGTGCTGCCATTGACGTCGATCCTTGTGCCATCCTCCAGCGCGATGGTCTGCGTTTCGCCGGGACGGGTGGAGACGGTGTAGATGTCGGCGCGGGTCATCATGCCCACCGAAATCGCCGCGACCAGCGCGGCTGCGATCGCGCCGCCACCGATCCAGCGCCATGTCCGGCGTTGCGGCTCACCCGGATCATTGGCCGCGACCGGCATGCCGACGGGTTCGGGCGGAATGATATTGTCCAGCTCGGTGTCGGCGGCCATCAGCGCGTCATAGACGTCGGCCCGCGCCGGGTCGCCCTCCAGCCACAGGGTGAGGGCTTCCCAGTCGACAAAGTCGGGATCGCGCGTGCGGATAACCCATCCGAGCGCTTCCTCTTGCATCATGGCTCCAGCCCTGTTCATTTTTTGCCCCTTACAGAGACTGACGCCGCCGACCCGCTCATGCCGTATCCATTTTCTGCTTGAGCGCGATCATCGCACGATAGGCTTTTTGCAGATCCTTCTCCACCGTGGTCAGGCTGACCCCCAGTTCGTCGGCGATGGCGCGCTGCCCGACCCCTTCGATACGGAAGCGGCGGAACACCAGCTCGACGCGCGGGCCAAGTGCGCGCAGCACCTCGCGCGCCTCGTCCAGCGTCTGGTTGAGGATCAGCCGTTCGTCGACCGGCATGTCATCGGCTGGGTCGGCCATCACGCCGCCTGCCCCTTCCGCCCAATCCTGTTCGCGCCGTTCGCGCCGGGTGGCGGATCGGTAGCGGTCCAGCATCAGATTATTGGCCATGCGATAAAGATAGGGCAGCGGATCGGCGACCGGGCCGATATCCTTGGCCTCCAGCTTCATCCACATGTCCTGAATCATATCCTCCGCATTCTCCCCCGCGCCGCGCGCGCGCAGGAAGCGCAGCAGGGCAGCGCGGTTTGCCATGAAAAGTGCGGAAAGGCCGGTGGCCATGCCTGTCTATGTCCAATGCGGGGCAGTTCTTGGCGGGTTGCCATAGATGGCCGGGCGGGGTCTTGGCAACGCCCAAGCTGTTTACGGGGCGGCTAGCCAATATTTCCGTTCGGGCTGAGCTTGTCGAAGCCGCGTCCTTCTGGAAAAGAAGAACAGTCCTTCGACAGGCTCAGGACGAACGGATGTGGTGAATGTCTCCGCATGTTGTCAGGGCGAATATTGGGAGCATGACGGCATGACGGATGGCGTGGACAGGGCGGCGGCGCAGGCGGCGGGGATGGACCCGGATCGGCTGGATGCGTTGGTCGGCCATCTGGACCGGACCTATCTGGCGTCGGGCAAGCTGGCGCATATGCAATTGCTGGTATCGCGCGATGAACAGCCTTTGCTGTCGATGGCGCGCGGTGCGGCGCGGGCGAGCGGGGAGCCGTTGCGGGATGATGCGCTGTTTCGGATCGCGTCGATGACCAAGCCGGTCACCTCGGTCGCCTTCATGATGCTGGTGGAGGCGGGCAAGGTCGCGCTCGATACGCCGGTGGCCGACGTCATTCCCGAATTTGCCGATTTGCGCGTCGGGCGGAGCAATCGGGCGCGGGTGAAACAGGCGATGCGGATGATCGACCTGCTGCGTCATACGTCCGGGCTGACCTATGGGCTGCAACGCCAGACGCCGATTGATGCGCGATACCGGTTGCTGGGACTGGACGAGTTTCAGCAGAAGCGGACGTCGAACGATTTTGTCGCCGATCTTGGCCAGCTGCCGCTGGAATTTTCGCCTGGAGAGCAGTGGAATTATTCGGTGTCGACCGATGTGCTGGGCGTGGTGGTGGAACGGCTAAGCGGGATGGACCTGAACGCCTTTTTCCGCACCCGCATTTTCGATCCACTGGGCATGACCGACACCGGTTTTGTCGTGCGGGATGATCAGGTCGATCGGATGACCGACGCCTGGCGGCTGGATGAGGATGGTCAGCGGGTGATCGCCGATCTGGGAGCGCGTAGCGGCTGGCGGCGGCAGGGGCGGTTTTTGTCGGGCGGCGGCGGACTGGTGTCGAGCGTGGCGGATTATCACCGCTTAGCGCGCATGTTGCTGCGCGGCGGAGAACTGGATGGCGCGCGGCTGTTGCAGCGGGAAACCGTGGCGATGATGCGGGACAATCACCTGCCGGGCGGCGGCGATCTGGCCAGCCTGTCGAGCGGCATGTTCAGCGAGGCCGATTATGAGGGCGTGGGCTTTGGCCTGGGCGTTGCGATGAGCCTTGAAAGCCGCGAATATTATTGGGGCGGGGTGTTTTCGACCTTTTTCTGGATCGACCCGATCGAGCAGCTGATCGGCATTTTCATGACCCAGTTGCTCCCATCGAGCGCTTATCCGGTGCGGGCCGAACTGCGCGCCGGTGTCCGGGATTCGATTGCCGAGCGTCGGTGCATCCCAGCGCGCTGATTTTTTTGTTGCGCTGCAAAAACCCTTTGGCTTGGGCCGGGACGCTGTGCCATCATCGCCCTGACATAATAGGGGGACCAGCCGCATGAACCTCAAGGGCCAGACCAAACTTCCCATCCCCGCGCCGCGCCGGGTTGACCCCGAAGTCCTGGCCCATGAGATTGTCGAGCGGCTGACCTATCGCATCGGCAAGAATGCCGCCGCGGCCAAGCCGCATGACTGGCTGCACGCTGTCATCCTCTCGATCCGCGACCGGGTGATCGACGCCTGGATTACCTCGACCCAGAAAACCTATGAGGAAGAAGGGCGGCGGGTCTATTATCTGTCCCTGGAATTTCTGATCGGCCGACTGATGCGCGATGCGGCGTCCAACATGGAAATGCTGGACGACATGCAGGCCGCGCTGGCTTCGCTGGGTGTCGATATCGACATTATCGCGGCGCTGGAGCCGGACGCGGCGCTGGGCAATGGTGGGCTTGGCCGTCTGGCCGCCTGCTTCATGGAGAGCATGGCGACGACCGACGTGCCCGCCTATGGCTATGGCATCCGCTATGTAAACGGCATGTTCCGGCAGGAGATTTCCGACGGCTGGCAGGTCGAACTGCCCGAAACCTGGCTGGCGCATGGCAATCCATGGGAATTTGAACGGCGCGAGGCGAGTTATGAGGTCGGCTTTGGCGGCCGGGTCGATCCTGCCGAGGGCGAGGATGTCGGGCCGAACCAGATGCACTGGCGTCCGTCCGAGCGGGTGATCGCGACCCCCTATGACACGCCGATTGCGGGCTGGCGCGGCAAGCGGGTCAACACGCTGCGGCTGTGGCAGGCGCAGCCGATCGACCCGATCCTGCTCGCCAAATTCAATGCGGGGGACCATCTGGGAGCTTTGGCCGAAAGCAATCGTGCGGAATCGCTGACCCGTGTTCTCTATCCTGCCGACAGTTCGGCGGCGGGGCAGGAATTGCGGCTGCGGCAGGAATATTTCTTCTCCTCCGCGTCGTTGCAGGACATCGTCCGGCGGCACATCCAATATTTCGGCAGCATCGTGACTTTGCCGGACAAGGCGGCGATCCAGCTCAACGACACCCACCCGGCTGTGGCGGTGGCGGAGTTGATGCGTATCATGCTCGACGATCATGGGCTGGATTTTGGCGAGGCGTGGGACATTACCCGGCGCACCTTCAGCTACACCAACCATACTTTGCTGCCCGAAGCGCTGGAAAGCTGGCCGGTGCCTTTGTTCGAACGGTTGCTGCCCCGGCACATGCAGATCGTCTATGCGGTGAATAGCCGATTGCTGGCGGAGGCGCGCAAGTCGGGCCAGTTTGATGACCATGCGATCGGTGCGATCTCCCTGATTGATGAGGGCGGCGACCGGCGGGTGCGGATGGGCAATCTGGCCTTTGCCGGATCGCACAGCGTCAATGGCGTGTCGGCGCTGCATACCGACCTGATGAAGGTCACGGTCTTTGCCGATCTGCACAATCTTTATCCCACGCGGATCAACAACAAGACCAATGGCGTCACCTTCCGCCGCTGGCTGATGCAGTGCAATCCGGGGCTGTTCGCGCTGATCCGCGAGGCGATCGGCGACCGGTTCATGGACGATCCCGAAGCGCTGCGCGACCTTGATCCGTTCGCCGACGACAGCGCGTTTCAGGAGAAGTTCCTGGGCGTCAAACGGGCCAACAAGGAAGCGCTTTCCAATATCCTGCGGCAGAAGGTCAACGCCCGGATCGATCCGGCAGCGATGTTCGACATTCAGATCAAACGCATCCACGAATATAAACGGCAATTGCTCAACATCGTCGAGGCGGTGTCGCTTTATGACCAGATCCGGTCGCACCCGGAAAAGGACTGGGTGCCGCGGGTCAAATTGTTCGGCGGCAAGGCGGCGTCGAGCTATCATAACGCCAAGCTGATCATCAAGCTGGCGGGTGATGTGGCGCGCGCGGTCAATCATGATCCGGCGGTGCAGGGGCTGCTCAAGTTACAGTTCGTGCCCAATTACAATGTGTCGATGGCCGAGGTGATGATCCCGGCGGCGGACCTGTCCGAACAGATTTCGACCGCGGGCATGGAAGCGTCCGGCACCGGAAACATGAAGTTCGCGGTCAATGGCGCGCTGACTATCGGCACGCTGGATGGCGCCAATGTCGAGATGCGCGATCATGTGGGGGAAGAGAATATCATCATCTTCGGCCTGACCGCGCAGGAAGTGAATGAGCGCCGCGCCAATGGCTATAATCCGGGCGAGGTGATCGGCCAGAGCCGCGAATTGTCGCAGGCGCTCGATGCGATTGCCAGCGGCGTATTTTCGCCCGACGACCCGGATCGCTACAAGGGGTTGATCCAGGGCATCTATGAGCATGACTGGTTCATGCTGGCGGCTGATTTCGACAGCTATTCCGCCGCGCAGCGCAATGTTGATGCGCTCTGGACGGATGGCGCTTTGTGGGCGAAGAAGGCGATACATAATGTCGCCCGGATGGGCTGGTTCTCGTCGGACCGGACCATCCGCGAATATGCGACTGACATCTGGAAGATAAAGCCATGACCTGGATGCGAGGATAGAGCGGTGTTGACGCCGGAGCAGATTGACCGGCTGATACAAGGTCGCGAGGACGACCCCTTTGCCACGCTTGGCGTGCATCCGGCCGACAGTGGTTTTACCGCCTGCGTCTTATTGCCCGAAGCGGTCGGGGTTACTGCCCAGACGCTGGACGGCAAGCTGGTCGGCGAACTGGCGGCGATCCACCCGGATGGACTGTTTTTCGGCAAGGTGAAAATCCGCAAGCGCCAGCCGCTGCGTTATGTCGCCCATTATGGCGATGGCGGCGATCATGCGATGGTCGACCCCTATGGCTTCGGCCCGGTGCTGGGGCCGATGGACGATTATTATTTCGCCCAAGGATCGCATGGGCGGCTGTTCGACAAATTGGGCGCGCATGTCATGACCCATGACGGGGCGACCGGCACGCATTTTGCGGTCTGGGCGCCCAATGCCAAGCGGGTGTCGGTGGTCGGCGACTTCAACCGCTGGGATGGCCGCCGCGCGCCGATGCGCCACCGGGCGGATGCGGGGGTGTGGGAGATTTTCCTGCCCGATGTCGGGCCGGGCAGCGCCTATAAATATGAGATTATGGGCGCGGACGGGGTGGTGCTGCCGCTCAAGGCCGATCCCTTCGCCTTCCAGTCCGAACTCCGCCCCTCGACCGCGTCGATCGTCGCTGCGCCGCTCGACCACAAATGGGGCGACGCGCGGCATAAGGACCATTGGCAGCACGCCGATGCGCGGCGTGAGCCGGTGTCGATCTATGAAGTCCATGCCGGGTCATGGCAGTTGGACGAGTCGGGCGACTTCCTGAGCTGGGACGAGCTGGCCGGGCGGCTGATCCCCTATGTTGTCGGCATGGGCTTTACCCATATCGAATTTCTGCCGATCAGCGAATATCCCTATGATCCCAGCTGGGGATACCAGACGCTGGGCCTCTATGCGCCGACCGCGCGCTTTGGCGATCCCGCCGGATTTGCGCGTTTTGTCGATGGCGCGCACCGGGCGGGAATTGGTGTCATTCTCGATTGGGTGCCGGCGCATTTTCCGACCGACGAACATGGGCTGGCCTATTTTGACGGCACGGCGCTCTATGAACATGCCGATCCGCGCAAGGGCTTCCACCCCGACTGGAACACCGCCATCTATAATTTCGGGCGGCGCGAAGTATCGCAATATCTGGTCAATAATGCGCTGTTCTGGGCGGAGCGCTATCATGTCGACGGGCTGCGGGTCGATGCGGTCGCATCGATGCTCTATCTCGATTATTCGCGAGCACCCGGCGAGTGGGTGCCCAACGACCATGGCGGGCGGGAGAATGTGGAGGCGGTGGCCTTCCTCCAGCAATTGAACACCGCGCTCTACGGCACCCATGGCGGGGTGATGACGATCGCGGAGGAATCGACCAGCTGGCCCGACGTGTCGCGCCCGGTGCATACGGGCGGGCTGGGTTTCGGTTTCAAATGGAATATGGGGTTCATGCATGACACGCTGCGTTATTTGCAGCGTGATCCAGTGCATCGCGTCCATCATCATGACGACATCACCTTCGGGCTGCTCTACGCCTTTACCGAGAATTTCGTGCTGGCGCTGAGCCATGACGAGGTGGTGCATGGCAAGGCGTCGCTGCTGCACAAGATGCCGGGCGATGATTGGCAGAAATTCGCGACGCTGCGGGCCTATTATGGCCTGATGTGGGGTTATCCCGGCAAGAAGCTGTTGTTCATGGGGCAGGAATTTGCCCAGCGCGGCGAATGGAGCGAGGAGCGGGCGCTCGACTGGCATCTGGTCGATCATGCCCCCCATCATGGCGTGCAGCAACTGGTGAGCGATCTCAACCATCTCTATCGCTCCCGCCCGGCGCTGCACGCGCGCGATTGCGAGCCGGAGGGGTTTGAGTGGGTTTTGGTCGATGCGGCCGCCGATTCCCTCTTTGCCTGGGTAAGGCGCGCGCCAGGCGTCCGGCCGATCGTCGTCATCAGTCATTTTACCCCGGTGCTGCGCCATGGTTACCGGATGCGGCTGCCATCGGGCGGGCGCTGGCGCGAGATTTTGAATAGCGACGCGGCCGATTATGGCGGCAGCAATGCGGGCAATATGGGCATGGTGACGGCAGACGAGGAGGGCTGGGCCAATGTGACCATTCCCCCCTTTGCGACCTTGATGCTGGAATTGGATATTTAACGAAGCCGACGGGCGCGTGCAGGCGACGGACGGGGCAATACCAAGGAGAGGCCCGAAATGCAGCAGACACGACACCAGCCGATCGCCCGCGACGCCATGGCCTATGTGCTGGCCGGGGGACGCGGCAGTCGCCTGGCGGAGTTGACCGACAAGCGCGCCAAGCCCGCCGTCCATTTTGGCGGCAAGGCGCGGATCATCGATTTCGCGCTGTCCAATGCACTGAACAGCGGCATCCGGCGGATCGGCGTCGCGACGCAATATAAGGCCCATTCGCTGATCCGCCATTTGCAACGCGGCTGGAACTTCTTTCGCCCCGAACGCAATGAGAGCTTCGACATCTTGCCCGCCAGCCAGCGCGTGTCGGAAAGCCAGTGGTATGAGGGGACGGCGGACGCCGTGTTCCAGAATATCGACATCATCGAAAGCTATGCGCCCGAATATATGGTGCTGCTGGCGGGCGATCATGTCTATAAAATGGACTATGAGCTGATGCTCCAGCAGCATGTCGACAGCGGCGCGGACGTGACGGTCGGCTGCATGGAAGTGCCGCGCATGGAGGCGTCAGGCTTTGGCGTGATGCATGTCGATGAGAAGGACTGGATCACCGCCTTCGTCGAAAAGCCCAAAGACCCGCCCGCCATCCCCGGCCAGCCCGACATGGCGCTGGCGTCGATGGGCATCTATGTTTTCCAGACCCGCTTCCTGATCGAACAGTTGCGGCGCGACGCGGACGACCCGGCGAGCAAGCGCGATTTTGGCGGCGATATCATTCCCTATATCGTCAAGCATGGCAAAGCGGTGGCGCACCGCTTTTCGAGCAGTTGTGTGCGGGCAGAGAGCGAACTGGTCCCCTATTGGCGCGACGTAGGGACGATCGACGCCTATTGGCAGGCGAGCATCGACCTGACCGATGTGGTGCCTTCGCTGGATCTCTATGACCGAAGCTGGCCGCTCTGGACCTATTCCGAAGTCACGCCGCCAGCGAAATTCGTGCATAATGAGGATGGGCGGCGCGGGTCCGCGACATCATCGCTGGTCGCGGGCGGCTGTATCGTGTCGGGATCGTCGTTGCATCGTAGCCTGCTCTTTTCCGGGGTCAAGACGCATAGCTTCTCGTCGGTCACCGACAGCGTCATCATGCCCAATTGCGAGATCGGGCGGGGCGCGCGATTGCATAAATGCGTGCTGGATTCCGGGATCATCATTCCGCCGGGCCTGATCATCGGCGAACATCCCGAAGAGGATGCGCAGCGTTTCCGCCGAACCGAAAGCGGCATTTGTTTGGTGACGCAGCCGATGATCGAGCGGCTGGTGGCTTGAGCGGGCCTGTGGCGATGCAATTACTGTCGGTCGCGTCCGAAGTCTATCCGCTGATCAAGACCGGCGGCCTTGCCGATGTCACAGGTGCGCTGCCGGGTGCGCTGGCGGCGCAGGATGTTGCAGTGCGGACGGTGGTGCCAGGTTACCCCGCCGTGATGGCGCGGCTGGGCAAGGCTAAGGTGGTGCGGCGCTATGAGGCGCTGTTCGGCGTCTCCGCCACGGTGCTGGCAGCCAGCGTCGGCGGGCTGGACCTGCTGGTGCTAGATGCGCCCGATTTCTATGCGCGCGAAGGTGGTCCCTATGGCGACCATGCGGGCAATGAGTGGGGCGACAATTGGCGGCGCTTTGCCGCCTTGTCGCGGGTCGGGGCGGATATTGCCGCCGAAGGTGTGAAGGGCTGGCGGCCCGATGTCGTCCATGTCCATGACTGGCAGGCGGCGATGACCGCGGCCTATATGCGCTTTGGCCCCGCCCATGCCGTGCCCAAAGTGATGACGATCCACAACCTGGCGTTTCAGGGGCGGTTCAGTGCGGATATCTTTCCCGCGCTGGGCCTGCCGCAGGAGGCGTGGGGGGTGGATGGTGTCGAATATTATGGCGGCATCGGCTATTTGAAGGCGGGGCTGGTGTCGGCTGATGCTATCACGACAGTGAGCCAGACATATGCGGAGGAAATTCGCTCGCCCGTCCATGGCATGGGGCTGGATGGCCTGATCAACGGGCGGGTCGACCGGCTGCATGGCATATTGAACGGGGTTGATACCGACATATGGAACCCTGCAAATGATAGCCTGATTCCAAAGGCTTATACGGCACGCGCCCTTGGCGCACGGACGGCCAATCGTCACGCGCTGGAGAGCCGCTTTGGCCTGGATCATGATGGTGCGCCGATCTTCACCATCGTCAGCCGCCTGACCTGGCAGAAGGGCATGGACCTGATGGTAGGCGCGATCGATCATCTGGTCGGGCTGGGCGCGAAGCTGGCGGTGCTGGGATCGGGCGATCATCCGCTGGAGGGCGCGTTTCTGGGCGCGGCGGACCGGCATCGTGGACGGATCGGCGTGCAGATCGGCTATGACGAGCCATTGTCGCATTTGATGCAGGCGGGGGGGGATGCGATATTGATTCCGTCGCGCTTCGAGCCGTGCGGGCTGACGCAGCTCTATGCGTTGCGCTATGGCTGCGTGCCGGTGGTAGCGCGGGTCGGTGGACTGGCGGACACGGTGATCGACGCCAATGAGGCGGCGGTGGCGGCGGGGGCGGCGACGGGCATCGTCTTTGCCCCGTCCGATCCGCTGGCGCTGCATGGCGCGATTGGCCGGACGGTGCGGCTGCATGGGCAACGGCCGGTGTGGCAGGCGATGCAGCGGGCGGGGATGCGCAGCGAAGTGTCGTGGGATCATAGCGCGGCGCGCTATGCGGCGCTCTACCGGGCGTTGCTGGCGGAGGTGGCGTGAGCGGGGGCGGATGCGCGCCGGTCATCGGTGCCACCGCCACCCACTTTTCGATCTGGGCACCGGAGGCCGGGCAGCTCTGGTTGTGCCTGTTCGACCACGCTGATCGGGAGACGCGGCTGCCGATGCTGCGCGATGGCGATGGCGTGTGGCATGTGGAGGCGGCGGGTGTCGGGGCAGGGGCGCGTTATGGCGTGCGGGCCGGTGGTCCCTATGATCCGGCTGCGGGGCTGTGGTTCGATCCCGACAAGTTGCTGCTTGATCCTTATGCGCCTGCGATCGACCGGGCGTTCGTCTATGATCCGGCACTGACGGCGCGGCGTGGCGAGGGGGGCGATACCGCGCCGCTGATGCCGAAAGGCGTGGTTGCCGCGCCGGACGCGCCGGTCCCTGCCAAGCCGCCGCATTTCGCGCCGGGTGGCCTGATCTACGAATTGCATGTGCGTGGTTTCACGATGCTGCATCCCGATGTGCCGGAAGCGCAGCGCGGCACGATCGCCGCGCTCGCCCATCCCGCTGTGATCGCGCATTTGAAGCGATTGCATGTGTCTGCCGTCGAACTGATGCCGATCAACGCCTGGATCGACGAGCGGCATCTGGGTCCGCTCGGCCTCACCAACTATTGGGGTTATAATCCGGTCAGCTGGTTTGCGCTGGACCCGCGCCTTGCGCCCGGCGGGTTGGCCGAACTGCGCGCAACCGTCGCGGCGCTGCATGAAGCGGGGATCGGCGTGATCCTGGACATGGTCTATAATCATAATGGCGAGAGCGACATATATGGGCCGACGCTATCGCTGCGTGGCCTGAATGCCCGCGACTATTTCCGCCATGCCGATGACGGGCGGCTGATCAACGATACCGGGACGGGCAACAGCGTTGCGTGCAACCAGCCGGTGGTGCGCCGTTTGATTATGGATTCGCTGCGCCATTTCGTGACGCAGGCCGGGGTGGATGGATTTCGCTTCGATCTGGGGCCGGCGCTAGGGCGGATGGCGGACGGCTTTGATCCTAATGCGCCATTGCTGGAAGAGATGCGGGCCGACCCCGTGCTGGCCGACCGGGTGATGATCGCTGAGCCGTGGGACATCGGACCGGGGGGCTATCAGCTGGGGCGGTTTGGCGAGGGGTGGCTGGAATGGAATGACCGCTATCGCGATGATATGCGGCGCTTCTGGCGCGGGGACGCGGGAACGCTGGGCGGTTTTGCGACGCGGCTGGCCGGATCGTCGGACATATTCGGGGGCGGTGAGACCCGAAGCGTCAATTTCCTGGCGGCCCATGATGGCTTCACCCTGGCGGACCTGACCGCTTATGAGCAGCGGCACAATCACGCCAATGGTGAACAGAATCGCGATGGCCATGGCGAAAATCTGAGCTGGAATAATGGCGTGGAGGGGCTGAGCGAAGACCCCGCCATTGTCGCGGCGCGGCGGCGCGATGTGATGGCGCTGCTGTCGACGCTTTTTTGTTCGCGGGGGGCGATCATGCTGAGCGCGGGCGATGAATTTGGCCGCAGCCAGCGGGGCAATAATAATGCCTATGCACAGGATAATGCGATCGGCTGGGTCGATTGGGCGGGGCGGGACCGGGAGATAGAAGCCCACGCCTTTGCGCTGGCGGCGCTGCGGGCGCGATGCCCTGACCTCATGGATATTGCCCTGCTGCGGGACGAGGATGTGGTCTGGCTGAATGAGGGCGGCGAACCGATGACGGTCGCGCAATGGGAGCAGCCGGAGCGGCGCTGCGTCGCGCTGCATTTCGTGCGGTCGGGATGGACGCTGTGCGTCAATGGCAGCCGGGAGGCGCAGGATTTTCGCCTGGGCGATGATCGCTACTTCATAGTTGCCAGTCGTAGCCTGTTGTTGCTCGATCCATTCCCCGGCTAAGGGGCTTGAGCCTCCCGATGACCGGGGCTGGAACGAGCAAGAGAAAGTTGGCGCGATGTCGGAAAAACGGCCACCCATGTTTCAAGGCCTTAGGCGGGGCAGGGCCAGAGGGCCGCTGCCGGATTCGGCCTATCCCGCGATGATTGATATATTGCGCGATTTTCTGGACGATCTGGCCAGCGCCAGTCTGGATGAAACGACGATCGGGGCGCTGACGGCGGACCTGAGTGACTGGCGTGGCCGATTGGAACCATTGAAGGCGGGTGAGGACGAGCGGATGTTCGGTCGCGTCGATGATGTGCCGGGCCATGGTCAGGTCATGTGTCCGGCCTTCGCGATCGAAGAGCAGGATGCGACGTCAGTTCGGGCGACGGTTAGCTTTGGCGACTATTTTCTGGGCGGCAATGCCGCGGCCCATGGCGGCGCGGTGTCGCTGCTGTTCGACGAAGTGCTGGGCATACCGGCCAATTCGGGTCCAGCCATGATGGCGCGCACCGCCTATCTCCACGTCAATTACCGTGCGATCACGCCAATGAACCGGCCGCTGACCGTGACGGCGACCCTCTATGCGGTCGAGGGCAGAAAGCGGTTTGTGCGCGGGGAATTGAAGGATGGCGAACGGCTGTGCGCGGACGCCGACGGGCTGTTTCTGGAACTGCTGCCCGGCCAGCAATGATGGCCGGTCATGATGGTGAGTCCAGCTGGGTTCGAACCAGCGACCTACTGATTAAAAGTCAGTTGCTCTACCGACTGAGCTATGGACCCCCGATTGCTGAGGTGCGCTCGCCCTAAAGGGGGCGGCGGGGATGGTCAACCTCTTGTGGCATGGTTTGTTGGGCTTTTTGCAGGCGGGCGTCGAGGTGGCGGATCGTGAGGGCGGATCGGGGATCGCGCCATCCGGGGGCGATGGCGCGGAGCGGGGTCAGGACGAAATCGCGCGCGGCAAAGGCGGGGTGGGGGATGGTGAGCATCGGACTGTTCCAGATGCCGCCGGACCAGAGGATGATGTCGATATCGACGCTGCGCGCGCCCCAGCGGCGGTAGCGGCGGCGGCCCAGCGCCTGTTCGATCGACTGGAGCCAGGCGAGCATGGCGGGCGGTTCGAGCGGGGATTGGACCAGTATCGCGGCGTTGGCGTAGCGGCGGCGGGAGGGGCCGATCGGCGGGGTTTCGATGGTGGGCGACGTTGCCACGATCCGGGCGTGCTGCGCGATTCGCGTTGCGGCTTCAGCCAGCAGTTGCCGGGGTGTCAGGCGGGCGGACAGGGGACGGTTCGATCCCAGGGCCAGCGCGTAGAGGTGAAGGGCTGTTTTCGCCATAAGGCTGCGCTTATAGAGGTGGACGACGCGTGCAAGCCCGGACGTCAGGACTCCACTGTCCCGCCTTTGCCATTTTTCGCTGACGCCTTCATTTCCTCATACACGGCTTCGCGCGTATCGGCGTCCAGCGCCTCAAGATATTTGACCGCGTCCTTGTAGGTCAGGAAGTCCTTGCCGTCGGCGATGATCGGCACGGCGCGGCCATTGTATATCCGCCTGAGCAGTCGCCTTTGCGTTCGTCCGATCGGCGATGTGCTTTCGGTGTCGGTCATACTCTTTTCTGAAGCCTTCTGCATGAAAAAGGGCGGCTCCTTGCGGGGCCGCCCTTTTTATATGGCATTGGGTAGAAGCCGATCAGCGCGAATAGAATTCGACGACCAGATTGGGCTCCATCTTCACCGGATAGGGCACTTCGTCCAGCGTGGGGACGCGGACATAGGTGACCTTGGCGGCGCCATCGGGCGAGACATAGTCGGGGATGTCGCGTTCGGCCAGAGCCTGTGCTTCCATCACCAGCGCCATTTCCTGCGCCTTCTTGCCCAGGGTGATTTCGTCGCCCGGCTTCACCAGACGCGAGGCAATGTTGCACTTCACGCCGTTCACATAGATGTGGCCGTGTGACACGATCTGGCGCGACGAGAAGATGGTCGGCGCGAACTTGGCGCGATAGACGACGGCGTCCAGGCGGCGTTCGAGCAGGCCGATCAGGTTCTGGCCAGTGTCGCCCTTCATGCGGCTCGCCTCAAAATAGTTCTTCTTGAACTGCTTTTCGGTGATGTCGCCATAATAGCCTTTGAGCTTCTGCTTGGCGCGCAGCTGGATGCCGTAATCGGACACCTTGCCCTTGCGGCGCTGGCCGTGCTGACCGGGGCCATATTCGCGCTTGTTCACAGGCGACTTGGGACGGCCCCAGATATTCTCGCCCATGCGACGGTCGAGTTTATACTTGGCGGCAGTGCGCTTCGTCATCAATAATTCCTTACAAATGCTAACAACTAAGCCCGCCCTGAAAGGGTGAGCATCATTCCCGGTATCGCCTACGTCCGTGTTGCGTTTGTGCGCTCAGGGGCAGGGCCACCGCTTCACCGGGATGCGGGACCAATTGCGAAGGCGCGCCTATGGCCACAAGGGGGCGGCATGTCAACCCTCGACAGGGGCAGGAGCGACGCCTAATTGGCGGGGCATGAACCCTGATGATTATAGCAGCATGGTCGAGGTGCGGGCGGGTGTCGATGCGATCGACCGCGAACTGGTCGCGTTGCTGGCCGCGCGATTTGCCCATATGCGCGCCGCCGCCCGGATCAAGCCTGATCGCGGCGCGGTGCGGGACGAGGCGCGCAAGCGTCAGGTGATCGATCAGGCCTGTGCGGAGGCAGCGCGGGTGGGCGCGCCGGTGGAGATTGTCGCGGAGCTGTGGGAGCAGCTGGTCGAGGCGTCGATTGCCTATGAGATGGCGGAGTTTGAGCGGACGCGGGGTTAGAATTGGGTGACTTGTAGCTAACCCGTTCGTCCCCCGCCTTCGCGGGGGCAGGCTCTGAGTAGCCAATGAGCGAAGTCGGAGTCGCAGACGACCGTAGGTCAAATAATGTATCGAAGGATTGCGTAACATGCTTCGATACGGGCCATCGACAAGCTCAGTCCCTACTCAGGACGAACGGTGTTTGGGAATGGTAACATTATCACTTCAGCGTTCGCGCGGGCGGTTGAGGTGGGAGAGGACGCCGCGGAGCGTGCGCACCTCCAGATGGTTCCAGCCCGGCTTGGTCAAAAGGTTGCGCAGCGTCAGCCGGGTCGCGTTGGCGCGGTCGGGCGGGAAGAAATAGCCGACCTTTTCCAGCAGCGTGTTGAGCTGCTCGATCATCCCCTCCAGCTCCACCTGTGGCGCCGGTTCGCCAAGGTCGGTGATGGTGGGTTGCGACAGGTTGGCCCGTTTCGACCATTCATAGGCGCACAGGATGACAGCCTGAGCAAGGTTCAGGGAGCCAAATTCCGGGTTGATCGGGACCGTGAGAATCTTGCGGGCGAGCGCGACATCCTCGGTCTCCAGCCCTGAGCGTTCCGGCCCGAAAATATAGGCGCAGCGGCCCTGCGCGGCGTGGATTTCGCGGGCGGCTTCCTCCGGGGTCACGACCGGCTTTGTGACGCCGCGCTTGCGCACGGTGGTGGCATAGACATGGGCGCAGTCGGAGACGGCATCAGCGAGGGTTTCGAACACTTGCGCCTGATCGAGGATGAAGTCTGCTCCGGCTGCCGACGGGCCGGCATCCGGGTTGGGCCAGCCGTCGCGGGGCGAGACCAGCCGCATTTCAGTGAGGCCGAAATTGAGCATGGCGCGCGCGGCCTTGCCGATATTCTCGCCAAGCTGGGGGCGGACGAGGACGATGACGGGGGGAGGGGGCATGACGGGTTCCGATTGGTCAGCAGGATCAGTCTCATCCTCCGTTCGCCCTGAGCGAAGTCGAAGGGCGTCACTGAGCGAAGGCGAAGTGTGGGAAATGGAAGCCTTCTTCAGCTTGTCCCAATTCTCCGCAATCAACGCTTCCTTCTTTTTGCGTGACCAGCCCTTGATTTGCAGTTCGCTGGCAAGTGCTTCCGCGCGCGTTTCAAACTCAGCAGACCAAACAAGTTCAACGGGACGACGGTCGAATGTGTAGCCTTTGATGACGCCGGACTGATGCTGGGCGATCCGTGTTTCAAAATTATCTGTGTGGCCGGTATAATAGGAGCCGTCGGAACAGCGCAGCATATAGGCGTGAAAGGTCATTGCTGATCAGGACCTCGCTGCGCTCGGTCGAGCCCTTCGACTTCGCTCAGGGCGAACGGAGTGAGAGAGAAGCCCATCACCCGCCCACTTCCTTCACCGTACTCGCAAATTCCTCGAAATCCCTGGCGTCGGTGAAGTCCTTATAGACGCTTGCGAAGCGGATATAGGCGACGCTGTCGAGGCGCTTGAGGCCTTCCATGACCAGTTCGCCGATGGCGCGGGCCGGGACTTCGCTGTCGCCGCTGGTTTCGAGCTGGCGCTGGATGCCGGAGATGAGTTTTTCGATGCGGCTGGGGTCGATCGGGCGCTTGCGGCAGGCGATGCCGATCGAGCGGGCGAGCTTGTCGCGCTCGAACGCTTCCTTGCGGCCCTCGCTCTTGACCACCCAGATGTCGCGCAGCTGGATACGCTCGAAGGTGGTGAAGCGCGCGGCGCAGGCTTCGCACTGGCGGCGGCGGCGGATGGCGTTGCCATCTTCCGTCGGCCGACTGTCCTTCACCTGGCTGTCCTCATGGGCGCAGAAGGGGCAGCGCATTCACATTCTCCCACAAGTTCCCCCTCTCGCTTGCGGGAGGGGGCTAGGGGGTGGGCCTGTCCTAACGCTGCCTAAGCCGGACAGGCCCCACCCCAACCCCTCCCCTGAAGGAGAGGGGCTTTCATGTTGCTCAATAAATCGGGAAGCGGCTTGTCAGCGCCAGCACCTTTTCGCGCACATGGGCTTCGACCTGGCCGTCGCCTTCGTCGCCATTGCGCTTGAGGCCTTCCACGACTTGCGCGATCAGTGCGCCGATCTCGCGGAATTCCGCTTCGCCAAAGCCGCGCGTGGTACCGGCGGGGGTGCCGAGGCGCACGCCCGACGTCACGAACGGGCTGGCAGTGTCGAAGGGCACATTATTCTTGTTGCAGGTGATGAAGGCGCGATCGAGCGCCTTTTCAGCGGCCTTGCCGGTGGTGTTCTTAGGCCGCAGGTCGACCAGCATCAGGTGATTGTCGGTGCCGCCCGACACGATCGACAGGCCAGCGTCCGCCAGCGTGGCGGCCAGCGTCTTGGCATTGGCGACGATCTGGTGGGCATAGGCCTTGAACTCAGGCGAAAGCGCTTCCTTGAAGGCCACGGCCTTGGCCGCGATGATGTGCATCAGCGGGCCGCCCTGGAGGCCGGGGAAGATGGCGCTGTTCAGCTTCTTGGCGATGGCTTCGTCATTGCTCAGGATGATGCCCGACCGCGGGCCACGCAGCGACTTGTGGGTCGTGGTGGTGGTGACGTGAGCGTAGGGGACGGGCGATGGATGCGCGCCGCCCGCGACCAGGCCGGAGAAGTGCGACATGTCGGCGAGCAGATAAGCGCCCACTTCGTCGGCAATTTCGCGGAAGCGCGGGAAATCCCAGACGCGCGAATAAGCGGTGCCGCCGCAGATGATCAGCTTTGGCTTGCACTCGCGCGCGATGCGGGCGACGTCGTCCATGTCGATCAGATGATCGTCGGCGCGCACGCCGTAAGGGACGGGGTTGAACCATTTGCCGCTCATATTGACCGGCGACCCGTGGGTCAGGTGCCCGCCCGAAGACAGGTCGAGGCCCATGAAGGTGTCGCCCGGCTGGAGCAGTGCCAGGAATACGGCCTGATTCATCTGGCTGCCGCTATTGGGCTGGACGTTGGCGAAGTTGGCGCCGAACAGCTGCTTGGCGCGTTCGATCGCCAGCGTTTCGACGACGTCGGCATATTCGCAGCCGCCATAGTAACGCTTGCCCGGATAGCCTTCGGCATATTTGTTGGTGAAGATGGAGCCGGCCGCTTCCAGCACCGCTTTCGACACGATATTTTCGGACGCGATCAGTTCGATCTTGTCCTGCTGGCGCTTCAGCTCGTTACCGATCGCGCCGAAAATTTCCGGGTCCGCGCTGGCGAGGCTTTCGCTGAAAAAGCCGTCCTGGCGGATGGCGGGGGCGAGGGTGTCGATGCTCATCTGGATTCCTTTCAGAGCGCGGGATGGGAGAGTTTTTCGACGCGACCGGCATGGCGGCCTCCGCCAAATTCGGTGGTGAGGAAAGCGGTGACGCAGGCCTTGGCCATGTCCACGCCGGTGAGGCGCGCGCCCATCGCGAGGACATTGGCGTCATTATGTTCGCGGCTGAGCGCGGCGGACAGCGGTTCGCCGACCAGCGCGGCGCGGCAGGCCGGGTTGCGATTGACCGCGATCGAGATGCCGATGCCCGAACCGCACAGCGCAATGCCGCGTTCGGCGTCGCCGGATGCTATGGCTGTCGCCAGCTTGTAACCATAATCGGGATAATCGACCCGGTCGGCTGTGGCGGGGCCAAGGTCGGCGACGTCATGTCCTTCGTCGCGCAGCCACTGGGCGAGTTCCGCCTTCAGGTCGATGGCGGCATGGTCGGATGCGATGGCGATTTTCATATGGAATGCGTCCCTTCACCACGGGGGTGATTCGTTCCCGCGCCTCATAGGGGGTGAGGGCGGCAATTGCCACCTTGGACCGCCGCCCTTATGGGAAGGGGCATGACAGGCACGATTTTATCTATCTTGATGCTGGCCGGGCTGCTGCTGACCGGCGGCGGGCTGTATGTGATGCTCAAATTGCGGGATCGGAAACGGGGTGCGCTGATGATCATCGCGGGGCTGGTGATGTTCGGCAATGTTGCGATCACGGTGGTGCCGTTCGGCTAAGTGGTCGTCGTTGCCCTTCTATACCGATGTGGCATCGGCTTTTGGCGGCATCAGTTCCCGGATGACACCGCTATAGCCCTGCGTGATGTGTGCGCCCGTCGCATAGGCAGGATCGGTCATCAGATGCTGGTGAAGCCGGCGCAAATTGGTCCACGGCACAGAGGGGAACAGATGATGTTCCAGATGATAGCTGACATTGAACGGCGCGATCAATATCCGGTCGAGCAGGGTGGGGATGACCGTGCGCGTGCCGGTGATCTCCCGATCGTCGGGGACGCCGACATGTTCGGCCATGGCACGGATCCGGTTAAATAAATTGGCCCAGATGAACTGCGGGATGATGAACAGCCCCAATATCTGCCAGCGCCAGGGTGACCACAGGATGAGGCCATAGATCGTGATGGCCCAGGCGACATAGCGCAGCCGAAGGCCCAAGCGATAATCGAAGTCGAAGCGACCCGGATTATGGAAATTGGCCAGCGGCGACCACACCCGGCCTGCGCGCGCGACACGATAATAGTTGAGGCCAAGCAGGCTGCGGAAAAACAGGCCGATCATGGCTTGGCCGCTTTTGGGGAAATGCTGGTCAGGGTCCTTGCGCTGGACGCGATAGTCATAGTCGCGGAGCGTGTTGGTGTGGCGATGATGCACCATATGAGCCACGCGATACAGATCGATGCTCATGACGAGTGGATAGGCGACGAAGATGTCGCTGATCAGATCGTTGACGCGCCTGTTGCTGAACAACAGTCTGTGACAGGCGTCGTGCATCATGACGGCCAGGCACTGTACCCGCGTTCCGATGACCAGCCCGGCTAGCACGTACATGGCGATATGGTCGATATGGATGGCGATTGCCATGGACGCCGCGATGATCGCCCATTGCAGGAACAGAAGCCAGGCGTTGCGCCAATTATCGACGACAGACAGTTGCCGGATCAGCGGCAGCGTGGTCCGGCGGGAATAGCGATATCCAGCTGCTCGCTCGACGGCGATGTCTGCCATAGGGGCTTTATCTCCACGTCCGGGCGTTGGCCGCATGCTATGACCCGGACGGATAAGCGTCAAGTTACGTGACGTCAGCCATGCTGCGCGCGAAAAAAAGGCCGCCTCGCGGACGGCCTTTTCGGATGGTCGGTGTTCCGGCCCTCAGCGGATCGGCGAGTCCGGGGACAGGCGCATGTCGAGATAATTGTCGACCGACTTCATCAGCTGGTCGAGTTCATGTTCGAAGAAATGGTTGGCGCCACGGATTTCGTCGTGGTGGATGGTGATGCCCTTTTGCGTGCGCAGCTTGTCGACAAGCTTCTGCACGGCGCTGGCGGTTACGACTTCGTCCGAAGTTCCCTGCACGATGATGCCCGATGAAGGGCAGGGGGCGAGGAAGGAGAAGTCGTACATGTTGGCGGGCGGCGCGACCGAGATGAAGCCGCGGATTTCGGGGCGGCGCATCAGCAGCTGCATCCCGATCCAGGCACCAAAGGAGAAGCCCGCGATCCAGGTGGTCTGCGCTTCGGGATGGAAGCTCTGCACCCAGTCGAGCGCCGCTGCGGCATCGGACAATTCACCGATGCCATTGTCGAACGTGCCCTGGCTGCGGCCGACGCCGCGGAAGTTGAAGCGCAGCACGGCAAAGCCGCGCTTCACGAAAGTCTTGTAGAGCGCCTGGGTGATGCGGTCATTCATCGTGCCGCCGCCCTGGGGGTGCGGGTGCAGGATCATGGCGACCGGCGCACGCGGGCGGGGCGGGGGGCTGAAGCGGCCTTCGAGGCGACCTTCGGGTCCGGTAAAGATTACGTCGGGCATGGCACCTGTTATCGTTATGGCCACCGAACACCTATGTCAGGTCGGCGGGCGGTGGCAAAAGGACGCGCGCCACGCCAGAAGCTGGCGCTGCGCGGCAGACCGCCTATATAGAAGCCGCCGCCATTTCCGCAATCAATGAGTAGCATCGCATCGTGGCTGCCCAACGCCTCTATCTTGACCATGCCGCGACCACGCCGATGCTGCCCGCCGCCAAGGCGGCGATGGTCGATGCGCTGGACCGCTGGGCCAACCCGTCGAGTCCCCATGCAGACGGGCGCGCGGCGCGCGCGATGCTGGAGACGGCGCGGGCGCGGATGGCCGAGGCGCTGGGGTGGCGGGGGCATGTGATCTTCACGTCCGGGGCGAGCGAGGCGATTGCGATTGGGCTGACACGGGGCCAGGCAAAGCGGGTGGTGACATCGCCAGTCGAGCATGATTCGGTGTTGCGGGTGACGGAGGGTGCGGAGCGGCTGGCGGTGGATGGAGATGGCTTAGTTTCCTTCCGTCATTCCCGCGCAGGCGGGAATCCATCTCCCACCTTATCGGCAGTCCCAACGCCGGAGATGGATCCCCGCCTTCGCGGGGATGACGGGGTTGGGGAGGGGTGCGCAGTTCTCGCCATCCAGCACGTCAATAATGAGACCGGGGTGATCCAGCCGCTCGATGGGCTGGGTCGCGGGGATGCGTTGCTTTTCGCTGATTGCGCCCAGAGTGCGGGGAAGTTGCCGTTGCCGGACGCGGACATGATCGCGATCAGTGCGCATAAATTTGGCGGGCCGCCGGGGATTGGCGCGCTGCTGGTGCGCGACTTGGGGCTGCTGCACGCCGGGGGCGGGCAGGAGCAGGGCTATCGGGCGGGGACGGAGAATTTGCCTGCCATATTGGCGATGGCGGCGGCGCTGGAGGCGCGGACGGATTGGTTGCCCGATGCGGCGCGGCTGAGGGCGCGGCTGGATGCGGGGATTGAGGCGGCAGGGGGTCAAGTCGTTGCGCGCGATGCGGCGCGGATTCCGGCCATTGCCAGCTACCGGATGCCGGGCCTGTCGGCGCGGGCGCAGCTGATCCAGTTCGATCTGGCGGGGATTTCGGTGTCGGCGGGCAGCGCTTGCTCGTCGGGGTCGCTCAAGACCAGCCATGTGCTGCACGCGATGGGATGGGACGAGGCGGCGGCGAGCGAGGTGGTGCGGGTCAGTTTCGGGCCGCAGACGAGCGAGGCCGATGTCGAGCGGTTCCTGGGCCAGTGGGTAACCATGGCGGCGCGGGCGGGGCGATGATTTATCTGGATTATCAGGCGACAACGCCGCTTGCCCCGGAAGCCTTTGACGCGATGGTGCCGTTGCTGCGCGATCAGTTTGCCAATCCGCACAGCGCGCATCGACTGGGCCGGGCCGCCGCCGCGCAGGTGGAGGTAGCGCGCGAGGAGATTGGTCGGTTGTTGCCGAGTGGGGGGCGTTTGCTCTTTACGTCCGGGGCGACCGAGGCGCTGAATATCGCGATACAGGGCGCGCCGTCGGGGGACATTGTTACGATCGCGACGGAACATGCCGCCGTGCTGGATACGGTGGACGCTTTGCGTCGCGCTGGGCGGACGGTCACGATCTTGCCGATCGGGCCTGACGGGCTGGTGGATATGGATGCGGCTGCGCGGGCCATTCGTCCCGGCGTTGCGCTGGTGGTGGCGATGCTGGTCAATAATGAGATTGGCGTGATCCAGCCGGTCGCGGCGCTGGCCGATCTGGCGCGGAACGCGGGTGCCTTGTTCCTGTGCGACGTGGTGCAGGGCTATGGCCGGGTGCCGATCCCTGACAATTGCGACATGGTAGCGATCAGCGCGCACAAGATTCACGGTCCCAAGGGTGTCGGCGCATTGTGGCTGCGCGACGGGGTGAAGCCTGCGCCGCTGATCCATGGCGGGGGGCAGGAGGGCGGCTTGCGGTCGGGCACGCTGTCGCCTGCCCTGTGCGCCGGGTTCGGCGTGGCGGCGCGGTTGATGCGGGAGCGGGCTGAGGATGATCGCGCGCATGTCGAAAGGCTGGCGGCGATGGCGCGTAGCCTGTTTGCCGACTGGACGATCAATGGCAGCGCGGAGGCGCGCTATCCCGGCAATCTGAACCTGCGCTGCGAGGGAATCGACGGGGCGCGGCTGTTGTCATATTGCCGCAATATTGCTTTTTCGTTGGGAAGCGCTTGCGCAAGCGGGTCCGGGCGGCCTAGCCATGTGCTGCGCGCACTGGGCCTGACAGACGCACAGGCGCGTGGATCGGTGCGGATCGGCTTTGGCCGCTACACGACAGCGACCGAACTGGAGAGCGCTGCGGAGGCATTGAACAGGGCGGCAGCCGAACAAACGGCGCCGTGACAGGGAGCGTCGCGTCAATGACCAGGATCATATTCATCAGCGCCGATGGCGAGCGACGGCAGGAAGTCGACGCCCCGGCGGGATCGGTCCTGCTGGATGTGGCGCAGGCGGCGGGCCAGCCACTGGAGGGGACGTGCGAGGGGCAGATGGCCTGTTCCACCTGCCATGTCATCGTCGATGCAGCGGACTTTCCGCATCTGGGACGCGCGAGCGAGGATGAGGAGGATATGCTGGACCTGGCAGCCGCTGCCACGCGCACCAGCCGCCTGTCCTGCCAGATCGTGCTGGCGGAAGGGCTGGACAGCCTGACCGTTCGTATTCCCGCCGAATCCTATAATATGCAGGGCATGTGAGCATCAGCCCGCTCCGTTTCGCTGCGTTGGCCGCGATCCTGTGCCTGACCGCGCCGACGCTGGCCGCGCCGAAGAAGAAGGTGCCGGAGCCAGTGCCGACCGGGCGGCTCGATTCGCTGCTGCCGCCGCCGCCGCGCTATCTGGTGCCGCAATCGGCGCTGGCGTCGGTGCGCAATCCCAGGACGATCGAGGAGGAGACTGGCGGGCGTCTGGGCATCGCACTGGTGGACAGCAAGGGGGCGTTGATCCTGGGCTTCAACCGGGACGAGCGGTTTGCGCTCTGTTCGACCTTCAAAGCGCCGCTGGCCGCTGCCGTGCTGATCGGCGCGGAGGGGGGCAAGTTCGGGCTGGACGGGCAGATCCCGTTCGGCAAGGACGACATCCTCGACTACGCACCGGTGGTGAAGAAGAACAAGAAGCGCGGCCGGATGAGCATGGCCGAGCTGGCGCAGGCGGCGGTCGAGGTGAGCGACAATAGCGCGGCGAACCTGCTGCTGCCGATGCTGGGCGGGCCGCAGGGGCTGACGGCTTTCATGCGCGCGCATGGCGACAGCGTGACCCGGCTGGATCGCAACGAACCGACATTGAATGAGAATGCGCCGGGCGATCCGCGCGATACCACCACGCCTGCGGCCATCGCGGGGCTGATGGGGCGGCTGCTGTTTCGCGATATGAAGGGCGAGAGCGCCGATCGCCTGCGGGCTTGGCTCAACGCCAGCAGCACCGGCGACAAAAGGATCAAGGCGGGCCTGCCCGAAGGCTGGACGTCGGGCAGCAAGACCGGGACATGCGGCACCGCCTATAATGACGTGGCGCTGGTGAAGGCGCCGTCGGGCGAGGAGTATATACTCGCCGTCTATCTCGACCGGCCGAGCGTGAACGCCAAGGCGGCGGAGGCGGCGATTGCGCAGGCGGCGCAGGCGGCGCTCGATTTTCTGGCGAAGGCACAGAAGAGCGGGCTGGATTAAACGCTCGTGCTCCCGCGCAGGCGGGAGCCCAGTTCTGCCGCCTCGACTGGGCTCCCGCCTGCGCGGGAGCACGGTTGCCATACCCCTTGCCATCCCCATCCTTCTTCGCCATATGCCGCGCCGGGAGTCGGGCGGACGAGGTCGTCGCCAACCTGGTCAGGTCCTGACGGAAGCAGCCACAGTGATTTTGCCGCGGGTCGTTCCGGCTCCCACCTTTCAGCCATCATCCTGCTTCGACAAGGGCCGCCCAAGCGGCTAGGACACAGATATGTCCGATTCCCCCCAGCCCTATCGCGTCCTTGCGCGCAAATATCGGCCGCGTAATTTCCGCGAGCTGATCGGCCAGGACGCGATGGTCCAGACGCTGGGCAATGCGATCAAGCGGGGGCGGCTGGCGCACGCCTTCCTGATGACCGGGGTGCGCGGGGTCGGCAAGACGTCGACCGCGCGGTTGATCGCCAAGGCGCTGAACTGCATTGGCGAGGATGGGCAGGGCGGGCCGACGATCGACCCGTGCGGTGTGTGCGAACCATGCCGCGCGATTGCGGAGGGGCGGCATATCGACGTGGTCGAGATGGACGCCGCCAGCCATACCGGCGTCGATGATGTGCGCGAGATTATCGAGGCGGTGCGCTATGCCGCCGTGTCGGCGCGCTACAAAATATACATCATCGACGAAGTGCATATGCTTTCCAAAAATGCGTTCAACGCGCTGTTGAAAACGCTGGAGGAGCCACCTGCCCATGTGAAATTCCTGTTCGCCACGACAGAGGTGAACAAGGTGCCGGTGACGGTCCTGTCGCGCTGCCAGCGATTCGATTTGCGGCGGATTCCGGCTGAATTGCTGGCGGGGCATTTCGCCCATGTCGTGGAGGCCGAGGGCGTCGCGGCGGAGGCGGATGCGCTATCGCTGATCGCGCAGGCGGCAGAAGGGTCTGCGCGTGACGGGCTGTCGATTCTGGATCAGGCCATTGCCCATGCCGAGATGGGTGAGGGCGAGCCGATGGTCACCGCCACCCAGGTCCGCGACATGCTGGGCCTGTCCGATCGCGGATCGGTGCGCCGGTTGCTGGGGCTGTTGCTGGAGGGGGATACCGCCGCGCTGCTGGCCGGGGTGCGCGATCAATATGCGTTGGGGGTCGAGCCGCTGGCGCTGATGCGCGGGCTACTGGAACTGGTCCATGCGGTGACGCTGGTGAAGGCCGGGCGCGACATTGCCAGCCCCGGCCAGTCCGCCGAGGAGCGCGAGGCGCTGGCCGACTGGGCGTCGCAGCTGGGCTTCGCGCCGTTGCATCGGCTGTGGCAATTGCTGCTGAAGGGGCATGACGAGGTGGCGGGCGCGGTCCTGCCGATCGAAAGCTGCGAAATGGCGCTGCTACGGGTGATGCACGCGGCGACCATGCCCGATCCGGGCGAACTGGCGCGGCTGCTGCGCGAGGGCGGGCCTGTCGTGGCTGCGCCATCGGGGGCGGTTGCTGCGGCATCGGCTCCGGCTTCGGCGGCTGGCCCGGCGGCGAAGCTGCCTGCGACGTTCGAGGATCTGATCGAAGCGCTGTGGCAGAAGGGCAAGGGGCAGCTGGCGCAGGAGCTGCATGATTGTGTCGGGCTGGTCCGCTATGCGCCGCCGGAAATCGACTATCGCGCGACGCCGCAATTGCCGTCCGACTTCGCCGGTCGCCTGACCCAGGCGTTGCGCGAGATGACGGGGATCGGATGGCGCGTGACGCTCAGCGACGCGGCAGCCCAACCGACCTTGCTGGAGCGCGAAGAAGCGGCCAAGGCGGAGGCTCGCGCCGACATATTGGAAATTCCGGTGGTCAAGGCGGCGATGGCCGCTTTCCCCGATGCTGCGCTGGTCGAAACCGACCAGCCGGAACAATGGAGTGCATGACGCATGAAAGATCTGAACGAAATATTGGGCATGGCCACCCGTGTGCAGGAGGAACTGCAACGCGCGCAGGACAATCTGGACAAGCTGGAAGTCGAAGGCGCGGCCGGTGGCGGGCTGGTGAAGGTGCGCGCGTCGGCCAAGGGGCGGATCATCGGCGTGTCGATCGACGAGACGCTGCTCGCGCCGTCCGAAAAGCAGATATTGGAGGATCTGGTCACCGCCGCCTTCAACGATGCGCGCAAGAAGGCCGATGAGGTCAGCAACGCGGAAATGGGCAAGATGACATCCGGCCTGCAACTGCCGCCGGGCTTCAAGCTGCCATTCTGATGGGCGTAGGGCCGTTCCTGGCCCGCCAAAACCCGATAACCCCCGGTTCATCGTTGCGGCATTATGACAAGTGACGATTGATTGGTGCGACGGGCATCCCCATAAAGGCGATGAACCGTAGGACAGGGCCGCGTCTTTTGGCCCCGGAGAGTGAATGACCGTGCAATATCCCCTTCTGCCGCTGCGTGACATTGTCGTCTTTCCGCAGATGATCGTCCCGCTCTTCGTTGGTCGTGACAAGAGCGTTGCCGCGCTGGAGGCGGCGATGGAAGGTTCCAAGGAAATCTTCCTCGTGTCGCAGCTCGATCCGGCCGAGGATGATCCGGGTCGCGACTCGCTCTATGACACGGGCGTCGTCGCCATCGTGTTGCAGCTGCTCAAGCTGCCCGACGGCACCGTCCGGGTGCTGGTGGAGGGCAAGCATCGCGCCCGTTTGCAGACGATGGACAGCAAGGATGGCTATCTGGTTTCGGATGTCGAGACGGTAGAGGATATCGTTGCCGAGGGACCGGAAGCCGCCGCGCTGATGCGGTCGGTGGCCGAACAGTTTGAAAATTACGCCAAGCTCAACAAGAAGCTGCCCGCCGAAACGCCGGTGCAGCTGCGCGAGATTGAGGATGCCGGGCGGCTGGCCGACGCGATCTCCGCCAACATCAACGTCAAGGTGTCCGACAAGCAGTCGCTGCTGGTGGAGGCCGATCCGGTCAAGCGGCTGGAGATGGTCTTCGCTTTCATGGAGGGCGAACTGGGCGTCCTGCAGGTCGAAAAGAAGATCCGTGGCCGCGTGAAGCGCCAGATGGAAAAGACCCAGCGCGAATATTATCTGAACGAGCAGCTCAAAGCGATCCAGCGCGAGCTGGGGAATGGCGAGGGTGAGGAAGGCGACGAGCTTGCCGAACTGACCGAGAAGATCGCCAAGACCAAGCTGTCCAAGGAAGCGCGGGCCAAGGCAACCGCCGAGCTGAAGAAGCTCAAGGGTATGCAGCCCATGTCGGCTGAAGCGACGGTCGTGCGCAATTATCTCGACGTGCTGCTGGGCCTGCCCTGGGGCAAGAAGGGCAAGGTCAAGAATGACCTGAAGCGCGCGCAGGACGTGCTGGACGAAGATCATTTCGCGCTCGACAAGGTCAAGGACCGGATCATCGAATATCTGGCGGTCCAGGCGCGCACCAATAAGCTCAAAGGCCCGATCCTGTGCCTGGTTGGTCCTCCGGGCGTGGGCAAGACGTCGCTTGGCCGTTCGATCGCCAAGGCGACGGGACGCGAGTTCGTGCGCCAGTCGCTGGGCGGGGTGCGAGACGAGGCGGAGATTCGCGGCCACAGGCGCACCTATATCGGGTCGCTGCCGGGCAAGATCGTGACCAACCTGAAAAAGGCGGGGACGATGAACCCGCTGTTCCTGCTGGACGAGATCGACAAGCTGGGCCAGGATTTCCGCGGTGATCCCGCGTCGGCGCTGCTGGAGGTGCTGGACCCGGAACAGAATAACAAGTTTCAGGACCATTATCTGGAGATCGACGTCGATCTTTCAGACATCATGTTCGTGACGACCGCCAACTCGCTGAATTTGCCGCAGGCTTTGCTGGACCGGATGGAGATCATCCGTCTGGAGGGCTATACCGAGGATGAGAAGGTCGAGATCGCGCAGCGGCACCTGATCGCCAAGCAGATCGATGCGCACGGATTGAAGGACGGCGAGTTTGAAGTGACGGAGGACGCGGTGCGCGACCTGATCCGTTATTATACGCGGGAAGCCGGTGTCCGCACGCTGGAACGCGAAGTCGCCCGGCTGGCGCGCAAGGCGCTGCGCAAGATATTGGAGGGCGAGTATGACAAGGTGGTCATCACGCCGGACAATCTGGCCGACTATGCCGGGGTGCGCAAATTTCGCCATGGCGTGGGTGAGGATGAGCATCAGATCGGCGCGGTGACGGGTCTGGCATGGACCGAAGTCGGCGGCGAATTGCTGACGATCGAGGCGGTGACCGTGCCGGGCAAGGGCATGATCAAGACGACCGGCAAGCTGGGCGAAGTCATGAACGAATCGATCCAGGCGGCGTTTTCCTATGTCCGCGCGCGGTCGCCCGGCTATGGCATCAAGCCCAGCCTGTTCAATCGCAAGGACATCCATATCCATCTGCCCGAAGGGGCAGTGCCAAAGGATGGTCCGTCGGCGGGTATCGGTATGGTGACCTGCATCGTTTCCACCCTGACGGGCATCCCGGTCCACAAGGATGTGGCGATGACCGGCGAGGTGACATTGCGTGGTCGGGTGTTGCCGATCGGTGGCCTGAAAGAGAAGCTGCTGGCGGCATTGCGCGGGGGCATCAAGACGGTGCTGATCCCGCAGGAAAACGAGAAAGACCTAGCGGAAATTCCAGCCAACATCCGCGACGGGCTGGAAATCGTGCCGGTGTCCCATGTCGATGAGGTGCTGGCCCGCGCGCTGGTGTCGCTGCCTGAAGCGATCGCCTGGACCGAGGAGGATGACCTCGCCGCGCAGCCGAGCAATGGTCCGACGCGGGACGGGGATGCTGCACTGCGGCATTGATCGAAGGAAAAAGCGGCGCATATCAGCCGGTTTCGAGGGATTGTATGCCTGATGGCGTAAATTTGCATCGAAGCTGGTGACTTCGTCGCTTTCCCTTTGACAGGCGCTGGAAGCTGCGCCTTATTGCGCCGCCTACGCCACGATTCCTACACAACCAAATAGCACAAGGGGGTTCCCAAGGCATGAACAAGCAGGATCTTATCAGCGCTGTCGCCGACAGCAGCGGTCTCAGCAAAAGCGACGCCAGCAAGGCCGTCGAAGGTGTATTCGACGCCATCACCGGCGCGTTGAAGAAGGGCGACGAAGTGCGCCTGGTTGGTTTTGGTACTTTTTCCGTTTCGCAGCGCAAGGCTTCGACCGGTCGCAACCCGCGCACCGGCGAGACGATGACGATCAAGGCTTCGGCCCAGCCCAAGTTCAAGGCCGGCAAGGGTCTCAAGGATTCGGTCAACTGACGGTCCGGGCGCTTGCCATCTGGCGAGCGCTCACGTCTGACCACAACCGGTATCGCGGCCGGAAAGCATTTAGGAGAGTAGCGTTGCCACAGGGGACAGCCCCAGGCGCGCATGTATGTCTGGGCAAGGGGGTGAAGGCTGATGCAGCTTTCGCCCCTTTTCTTTTTGGCGACGATGGAGTTTGCAAATCTGGCACTAATCCTCCCCTGCCTTTGAGGGGTATCTTTGTGAAACTCGGATAGCCTCATAGCGCTTTGTCATTCCCGCGCAGGCGGGAATCCATCTCCCACCTTATCGTCTCGATTTTAGGTCCGGAGATGGATCCCCGCCTGCGCGGGGATGACGTAAAATTCTGTAGATGGTGAATTTCGCAATGATCTCCTTAAAGGGGAGGATGGGTTTGCAGCAAAGATGGACGCCCTTCCTTTGATGTGGCGGTGGGCGTTATGGGGATGGCATGATGGGTAGGTTTGGTGCGCTGGGGCTGGCACTGGCCCTGTCGGCGTGTGCGGGGGGTGATTACCGCCCGGTGCGCGATGTGCCGGTCAGGATCGGCCCGCCCTATTCGGTGCGTGGCGTCACTTATGTGCCGGCTGCTGATCCTGCTTATGACATGCTGGGCTATGCCAGCTGGTACGGATCGGAATCGGGCAACCGCACCGCCAATGGCGAGCGCTTCCGCCCCGATTGGGTGACGGCGGCGCATACCAGCCTGCCGCTGCCCAGCTATGTCGAGGTGACGGCGCTGGACAGTGGGCGGACGATCGTGGTGCGGGTCAATGATCGCGGGCCGTTTGCGGGCAAGGGGCGGGTGATCGACCTGTCGCGCGGGGCAGCCGAGCAATTGGGGATGCGCGCGCAGGGTCAGGTCGCGGTGCGGGTGCGGGTGGTCGATCCGCCCGAAAAGACGCGCGAGCGGCTGCGCAAGGGCAAGGCGGCGGAGGAACGTCCGCGCGTGCCGGAGCGGACGCTGGTCAAGCTCCGCGCGCAGATGAAAGCGGCGGGGCTGTAACCCCGGCGAAAGATGGCGCGGGTGCAATTGCCTGCTTGACGCCCGGTTATCCGCCGCATATGTGCCCACTTCTCGCGGGGCCAAGTGCCCCAAGGCAAGTGCTGTGGCGATCGTAGCTCAGTTGGTTAGAGCGCCGGTTTGTGGTACCGGAGGTCGGGGGTTCAAGACCCCTCGATCGCCCCATTTGCGCTAGTCCTGGCCTGATCCCGACATATTCGTCGGACAGGTGGGAAGGGGCTTCGCAGCATCGCGATTGCGCTCTATAGCCCCGGCATGACCGATGCGCGCGACACGGGGCTGACCCTTAATCCCAAATATGACGATCATGGCCTGATCACCGCCGTCGTCACCGATGTGGACAGCGGCGACGTGCTGATGGTGGCGCATATGAATGCGCAGGCGCTGGCGCTGACGGTCGAGACGGGGCTGGCTCATTTCTGGTCGCGCAGCCGCCAATCATTATGGAAGAAGGGCGAGACGTCCGGGCATATGCTGGAGGTTCGCGATATTCGGATCGATTGCGATCAGGATGCCGTGTGGGTGAAGGCCGTGCCGGCGGGGCCGACATGCCATACCGGTGCGCGATCCTGCTTCTTCCGCCGGGTCGGCGCGGACGGGCTTATGGCGGTCGATGCGGCGGACTAGCGCTGTCCTGCTATTGTTGCTGGCGGCGTGTCAGCGTGAACCGGCCAGCGATGCGGGACCGGTGAGGGGCGGCGTTGCGGCGTCGGGCCTGGAACAGGCGGCGATCGCTAGCGGGGCGATTGCGGATGCGGCGGCGATTTCGCCTTTCGGCCTGTTTCAGCGCGATCATGAGGCCGGGCGCGATGCGCTATGTGTCATCCCCGGCAAGGGCGGCGCGCTGCGGTTCGGGCTGGAGGCCAATTTCGGCGAGGAGCAAAGCTGCCGGGGGCAGGGCCAGGCGCGCCGCACGGGCGACAAGCTGATCCTGAGCTTTTCCGGTGGCGACCGCTGCATCGTCGTGGCGCAATATGATGGCGATCAGGTCGCGCTGCCCGGCGTGGTCGACATGGCCTGCGCAGACCTGTGCGAAGGGCGCGGGACGCTGGAGGGGGTCAGCTTTCCGCGCATCGCCAATGATGCGGCGAGTGCGTTGCGTGCGCGTGGTCGGGGCGGTGATCCGCTGTGTGAGCCTCAATAACCGATATAGCGTCCGGGCCGGTGGTTGACGATCAGCACCGCGTTGATGGCGGCGGCTGAGAGTATCGACAGGGCGAAGCGATCAAGGCTGAGCAAGGGGAGCGAGGCGAAGAGGAGCAGCGCGTCGCCCAGCATCTGGGTCCGTCCCGCATTCCACCCCCGCCGTTTCTGGAGCAGCAGGGCGATGACGCCGAGGCCGCCGACGCCTGCACCGTGGCGGGCGATGGCGAGGATGCCAAAGCCGATGATCGACCCGCCGAACAGTGCGGCGAAGAGCGGGCTGACCTGCGCCAGACGCAGCGCCGCGGGCATCATCAGCCCCATCGCCATGATCGCCAGATTGGCGAACAAGGTCTTGAGGCCGAAGGCCAAACCCATCGCGCGCCCGGCAAAGAGGAAGAAGGGGATGTTGATCAGCAGGAACAGGGGCGCGGGCGGATAGGGCACGATGTAGGAGAGCAATAGCGCGATCCCCGCCATGCCGCCAGTTACCAGATTGGCGGCCTTGAGCAGCATCAGCCCCATGGCGATGAAGGCGCAGCCAATGGCGATGGCATAGCCATCTTCAGCGAGATTGTGCGGGCGGGGCGCGAGGGTCGCGGAGGCAGGGGGCATGGCATGTCCGTCAAAGGGTTATGCCCCCGGTCATCCTCTCCGTCCTCGGCCGGTGATAGCTGCGTTGCAGCGTGCTGCAAAGGCTGGTTCGAAGCATGATCTCCTTACCGGAGAGGACTTGTCATTCGCTGATCCAGACTTCCGCCGGAGTCGCATCCTGAAGCAGCGCCAGGCGGATGGGCAGCTGTTCGACCGGGCCGCCCTCCAGCGCTTGGGCATAGACCGTTTTTTTTGCGTTTCCGCTGATTTGCAGAAAGATGTGGCGGGCGGCGAGGATCGCGCTGGCGGTCAGCGACAGGCGCTGATGTGGCGCGGCGGGGGGCGTGACGGCGATGGTGCGGGCGGTGCTGGTGAGACCATCGGCCAGTTCGGCGGCGGCGGGGAAGAGCGAGGCGGTGTGGCCATCCTCTCCCATGCCCAGCAGGACGATATCGAGCGGCCAGGGGATGGCGGCGAAGGCGGCTTCGACGGCGGGCTGGCCTGCATAAGCGTCGGGCGCGTCATTCTTCATCGGCACGAAATGCGCGGCGGCGGCGGGGCCGGTCAGCAGGGTTTCGCGCAGCAGCCGTTCGTTGCTGTCGGGCGCGTCCGGGGTGACCCAGCGTTCGTCGACCAGAGTGACGACGATCTTGCTCCAGTCGAGCGGGGTGCGGGCCAGCGCCTCCAGCACGGGCTTGGGCGAACGACCGCCGGACAGGGCCAGGCTGGCAGTGCTGCGCGTGGCGATCGCTTCGCCCAGCAGCGTTGCGATGCGGGTGGCGAGGTGGTCAGCGGCGTCACTGCCCTCGGTAAAATGATGCTCTATAGGCATGAGATTATTCCACGGTTTCGGGCAGGGTGCAGATGTCGATCCATGTGGCGTCAGTCAGCTGCGCCAAGCGCGCGGGGCTGAGTTCGACCGAACTGGTGCGTGATCCGGCGGCAGGAAAGACGGTGGCGAAGGCCTGGAGCGAGATGTCGCAATAGACGGGCAGGGGCGTGGCGAGGCCGAATGGGCAGACGCCGCCGACGGGATGTCCGGTGATCGCCTCAACCTCGTCCGCGCCGAGCATCCGGGGCTTGGCGCCTAGCGCAGCTTTCGCCTTGGCATTGTGCAGGCGGGCGTCGCCGCGGGTGCAGACCAGCGCTACCGTTTCGCCGACGCGCAGCGAAAGCGTCTTGGCGATGCGGGCGGGTTCGACGCCCAGCGCCTGCGCCGCCTCCAGCACGGTGGCGGTGCTGACGCCCTGGTCGATGATGGCGATGTCGGGCGCGTTTGCGGCGAAGAAGGTGCGGACCGAGGCTTCGCTCATGCGCGATCGCCAAGCTTGCGTTCCCATGCCAGCGCATGGGCGACGATCTGGTCGAGATCGGCATGGGCGGGTTGCCAGGGGAAGGTGGCGAGGATGGCGCTGTTGTCGGAAATCAGCGCGGCGGGGTCCCCGGCGCGGCGCGGGGCCATGGTGCGTTGCACAGGATTGTTGGTCGCCCGGTCCACAGCGTCGAGGACTTCAAGGACCGAGAATCCCCGGCCATAGCCGCAGTTGAGCAGATGGCTGCGCGCGGGATCGGCGATCAGCGCTTCGAGCGCCAGCAGATGGGCGGCAGCAAGGTCGGTGACATGGATATAGTCGCGCACGCCGGTGCCGTCGGGCGTGGCGAAATCGGTGCCGAAAATGGAGACGCCTGCACGCTTGCCCAGGGCTGCTTCGACCGCGACCTTGATGAGGTGCGTGGCGCCTGCGGTCGACTGGCCGGTGCGGCCCTGCGGATCGGCGCCCGCGACGTTGAAATAGCGCAGCGCACAGAAGTTCATCGGGTGGGCCGCCGCGACATCGCGCAGCATATATTCGGTCATCAGCTTCGACATGCCATAGGGATTGATCGGCCGCTGCGGCGTGTCCTCCCGCACCTTTTCCACGTCGGGCGTGCCATAGGTGGCGGCGGTCGACGAGAAGATGAAATGTTTGACGCCGGTGCGGACCGCGCTTTCGATCAGGTCGCGGGTCTTGGCGCTGTTATTGTGATAATATTTGAGGGGATTTTCGACGGACTCTGGCACGACGACCGATCCGGCAAAGTGCATGATGGCGGTGATGTCATGGTCGCGCAGGGTCGCTTCGACCAGTGGCTGGTCGGCTATGTCGCCGCGTACCAGCGGCACGTCGGCGGGGACGGCCCAGTCGAAGCCGGTGACCAGATTGTCGATGACGACCACGCCATAGCCTGCATCCCTGAGCGCCAGCACGGCATGGCTGCCGATATAGCCTGCGCCACCAGTGACGAGGATTGTTGGCTTTGTGGTCATGCTCTTACCCCATAATGCGGCGTGTTCCCGCGAAGGCGGGAACCCAGTTCCGACCTATGGACTGGGTTCCCGCCTGCGCGGGAACACATTTGGGAGAGACCTAAACGAGGGACGTTACGAATTACAGTCTTTTCATGCTGCGGCGCGGGAGGGGGCGGGGCGGTAGAAGGTGCCGCCGGTGGCCGCCATCGCGCGCAGTTGCTCGGTCGCGGCGAAGCGGTTGCCATGGGTGGCTCTCAGCCGGTCCAGCACGGCGACGACATGGGCGATGCCGACCGTGTCCATATGGCTGAAAGGGCCGCCGGTATAGGGCGCAAAGCCCCAGCCGAAGATCGCGCCAATGTCGCCATCTTCGGGCGTTTCCAGCACGCCTTCCTCATAGCAGCGGGCGCATTCGACCAGCTGGCGATAGAGGAGGCGTTCCTTGACCGCTTCGACATCGGGCTGATCGTCGGCGCGCGGGAAGTGGTCGGCGATGCCGGGCCAGAGCGCCTTTTTCCCGTTTTCGGGATAGTCATACCAGCCCTTGGCGTTCTTGCGGCCAAGGCGGTCGAGCTCGACCATTTGGGTCATGACGTCGTCGGAGCGTTGCGCGACATAGGCGTCGCCCAGTTCCTTCTTCGCCGCCGTCATGACCTTATAGCCCAGTTCGATCGACACTTCGTCGCTGACAGCCAGGGGGCCAACAGGCATTCCGAGTTGCTTGCCGGCATTTTCGATGAGCGCGGGGTTGATCCCTTCGGCGACCAGTTCTGCGCCCTCCTGCACATAGGTGCCGAAACAGCGCGAAGTGTAGAAGCCGCGCGAGTCATTGACGACGATCGGGGTTTTCTTGATCTGGGCGACGAAATCGAGTGCCTTGGCAATGGCGGCGGGACCGGTCTGACGCCCAAGGATGATTTCGACCAGCGGCATTTTCTCGACCGGCGAGAAGAAATGGACGCCGATGAAATTTTCGGGCTTGGACCAAGCGCCTGCCAGTTTCGTGATCGGCAGGGTGGATGTGTTGGAGCCGAAGATGACGTCCGGGCCGAGGATAGCCTCGACCTGGCGTGTCACTTCGGCCTTGATCGCGACATCCTCGAACACGGCTTCGATCACGAAGTCTGCGCCTGCAAGGTCGGCATAGCTGGCAGTGGGGGTGACGCGGGCGAGAGTGGCGGCCAGCTTTTCAGGCGTCATGCCCTTGCCCAGGCGCTTGGACAGGACGGATTCGACATGAGCCTTGCCCTTTTGCGCATAAGCGATGTCGCGGTCGAACAGGATGACGTCCATCCCCGCCTGCGCCGCGACGGTGGCGATGCCCGCGCCCATCATGCCTGCGCCGAGCATGGCGAGCTTCATCGTGGGCGCTTTGGGCTGATCCTTGGGACGGCGCGCGCCGCGTTCGGCGGCCTGCTTGTTGACGAACAGGCTGCGGATCATGTTTCCGGCTTGCGGATCGGCGGCGACTTTCGCGAAATATTTGCTTTCGATGCGGATCGCCCGGTCGAAGGGGAGTTGCGCGCCTTCATAGACGGCGGACAGGAGCGCGACGGGGGCGTTCATGTTGCGCTGGGTCTGCTTGAGCGTCATCGGCAGCGCGCCGACCATCGTTTGCACGAAGCCGGGATTGAACTGACCGACGCCGCCGGGGAATTTGAAGCCCTTGACGTCCCAGCGCTGGGTAGCGGCGGTAGGATTGGCCTTGACCCATTCGCGCGCAGTTTCCAGCGCTGTGCCCTGCGGCACGACCTGGTCGACGGCTTTGAGCATCGCGGCTTCGGCGGGGCGGAACAGCTTGCCCTGGAGCATATACATGAGCGCGGCCTGCACGCCGATGAGGCGCGGCAGGCGCTGCGATCCACCGCCGCCGGGGAAGAGACCGATGAGGATTTCGGGCAGGCCCAGCTGGGTTTTGGGGCTGTCGCCGACGATGCGGCGGTGGCAGGCGAGGGCGAGTTCAAAGCCGCCGCCGACGCAGGTGCCTTCGATCGCGCAGGCAATGGGCTTGCCGCAGGTTTCGAGGCGACGGAACAGCTGGTTGAGGACGAACACAGGCTCGAAGATCGTAGCGGGTTGCGGGCGGCTGCCATCGCTGGTGGCCAGCATCGAGCCGAAATATTTAAGGTCCATGCCAGCCATGAAGCCGCTGTCCTTGCCCGACGCGATGACCGCGCCCTTGATGGCTTCCTCGGACGCGATGCGGGTGATGGCGGCGTCGAGATCAGCGATGAAATCGGGACCGATGACGTTCATCGACTGGTCGGGGACGTCGATCGTCAGGGTGGCGATGCCGTCGGCGTCGGTGGTGATTGTGATGGTGTTCATTTTGATCTCCTCTCCCCCGTTCGCCCTGAGCCTGTCGAAGGGCTCGCCTGAGCGGAGCGAAGGCATCTCACTGCGTTCGATGGGGGGCTTCGACTTCGCTCAGCCCGAACGGAAATTCTCTAAATACGTTCGATGATGATCCCGGTGCCCATGCCTGCGCCCACGCACAGGTTGATAAGCGCGGTGCCCTTGCCGGATCGTTCCAGTTCGTCGAGCGCGGTGCCCAGCACCATTGCGCCGGTCGCGCCCAGAGGATGGCCCATCGCGATCGCGCCGCCATTGACGTTGATCTGGTCATGGTCGAGCTGCATCGCCTGCATGTAGCGCAGGACGACGCTGGCGAAGGCTTCGTTCAGTTCCCACAGGTCGATGTCGGCAGTGGTCATGCCTGCGCGGGCGAGCAGCTTGCCCGCGACAAATTCCGGGCCAGTCAGCATGATTAGCGGTTCGGAGCCGATCGAAGCCATGGCGCGGATGCGGGCGCGGGGTTTGAGGCCATATTTGTCGCCAATATCCTTGCCACCGACCAGCACGGCGGCGGCCCCATCGACGATGCCGCTGCTGTTGCCCGCATGGTGGATATGGTTGACCCGCTCCAGTTCGGGGTAACGCAGCAAGGCGACGGTGTCGAAGCCGGGCATTTCCTCCCCCAGCGCGGTGAAGGCGGGCTTCAATGCGCCCAGCGACTGCATCGTCGCGTCGGGGCGCATATGTTCGTCATGATCGAGGACGACCTGGCCGATCACGTCGCGGACCGGGACGATGGAGCGGGCAAAGCGCCCTTCGTCCCATGCCATCTTGGCGCGCCTCTGGCTTTCGACGGCATAGGCGTCGGCATCGTCGCGGCTGATGCCGAATTTGGTGGCGATGACGTCCGCGCCAATACCCTGCGGCGCGAAATAGGTCTTGTAGGCGACTGCGGGGTCCATCGCGATCGCGCCGCCGTCCGAGGCCATCGGCACGCGGCTCATCGATTCGACGCCGCCGCCAATGGCGAACAAAGCCTCGCCCGACATGACCTTGGCCGCCGCGATGTTCACGGCTTCAAGGCCGGATGCGCAGAAGCGGTTGACCTGCACGCCCGGCGTAGTCTGCGCATAGTCGGCGTTGAGGACAGCGGTGCGGGCAATGTCCGCGCCCTGTTCGCCGACCGGGGTGACGCAGCCCAGGATCACGTCATCGACGTCTGCGGTGTCGATCGCGCTGCGATCGCGGATCGCCTCCAGCACCTGCGTGGCGAGCTGGACCGGGGTGATTTCGTGCAGCGAGCCATCGGCCTTGCCCCGGCCACGGGGCGTCCTGACGGCGTCGTAAATATAGGCTTCCATAAGATTTTCCCTCTCCGTGGGTCACCCTTGCCGGGAGCATCGGATACGGGCGTGAATGTATTTACGTTTACGTAAAGTGCAAGCGGGAAATGCGGTTTTTGCGTACTGCCGCCATGACGTAGGGGCAGGGCGGACGAGTCGCGGGTTTGACGCTTGGGCGATATTCCGCTTCATGGGGACGTGCCCGATGTCGATTCCCCCAAAGCCCCGTCGCCGCTCTCCATTCCCATCTTTCGCGCGGTCTGGACGGCCAGTCTGGCGTCCAATTTCGGCGGGCTGATCCAGTCGGTCGGCGCGGCGTGGATGATGACGTCGCTGTCGGCTTCCCCGCTGCTGATCGCACTGGTCCCGGCGGCGACGACGCTGCCGATCATGCTGCTGTCTTTATGGGCAGGCGCGGTCGCGGACAATCTGGACCGGCGCAAGGTGATGATCGGCTGTCAGTTGGCGATGCTGATCGTGTCGGCGGCGCTGGCGGTGACGGCCTGGGCCGGGCTGATCACGCCCTGGTTGCTGCTGGCCTTCACCTTTGCGCTGGGCTGCGCGACGGCGATCAACGGTCCGGCCTGGCAGGCGTCGGTGGGTGACATGGTGCCGCGCGCGATTTTGCCGAGCGCGGTGGCAATGAACAGCATGGGGTTCAATCTGGCGCGCAGCGTCGGACCGGCGCTGGGCGGGGTCATCGTTGCGACGGCAGGGGCGGCGGCGGCGTTCCTGACCAATGCAATGAGTTATGTCGCGCTGCTGACCGTGCTGTTCCGCTGGCGGCCTGATCTGCCGCCCAAGCTATTGCCGCGCGAACGGCTGGGCGTCGCGATGCGGGCAGGCGTGCGCTATGTCGCGATGTCGCCCAAGATCCAGCTGGTGCTGCTGCGCGCAAGCGTGTTCGGCATTGGCGCGAGCGCGGTGTCGGCGCTGATGCCGCTGGTGGCGCGCGACATATTGGGCGGCGGTGCGCTGACATTCGGCGTGACCAGTGGCGCGTTCGGCATCGGGGCGGTGATCGGCGCGCTGTCGACCCGGCATCTGCGCGCGCGCTTTTCGATCGAGACGATCGTGCGCAATGCGGCGCTGGTGCTGGCTTTGGGCACGGCGATTGCCGGGGCGAGCAATATGCTGGCGCTGGCCTTGCTGGGCTATTTGCTGGCGGGATTTGGTTGGGTCACGGCGCTGGCGACGTTCAATGTGTCGGTGCAGATGTCCGCGCCGCGCTGGGTCGTGGCACGGGCGGTGTCGCTCTATCAGATGACGGCGTTCGGCGGCATGGCGATCGGTGCCTGGCTGTTTGGCTGGCTGGCGGAACATCATGGCGTGGTCGAGGCGCTCTATGCGTCGGCGGCGGCGCAGTTTGTCGCGGCGATGCTGGGTCTGATCTGGCGATTGCCGCAGATTGGCGACGATAATCTGGACCTGCAGAATAGCTGGCGTGAACCGGACACGGCAGTGACAGTAGAGCCGCGCAGCGGGCCGGTGGTGGTGACCATCGAATATCGGATTCCAGCCGGGTCGATCGTGCCGTTTCTTGCGGCGATGAGCGAGCGGCGACGGATCAGGCGGCGTGACGGCGCGCATGGCTGGTCGCTGATGCGTGACCTGGGCGATCCTGAACTCTGGCTGGAGCGCTATCATGTATCGACCTGGCTGGATTATGTGCGCCACAACCAGCGGCGGACGGTGGCCGATATTGCCAATAGTAAGTCGATCTGGGCGCTGCATACCGGGCCAGTCCCGCCGGTGGTCCACCGGATGCTGGAACGGCAGACCGGATCGCTGCCGATCAGCCGCGCGCCCGATCCGCGCGAAATGGGCGATGCGATGACGGACCCGACGCGATCGAGCTGATCAGTCCGGCGTGGCTGGTCGCCAGCCGGGCAGATCCTCCGGCGTGTCGATGTCGTGCAGGACTTTGCCGGTAGTTTCGATCTGAATGCCGTGGCTGAGCAGCGCGCGTGCGCCCTGATCGCCCTTCAGGGCCAGCAGTTCGGGGAAATGCTTGCGGCCGATGAAGGCGGGGGGCGATGAGGAGAAGCCGTCGGTGCTGGCGACGACCGAGCGTATATCTTCGGCGGCCAGGCAGATGCGGTTATAATGGGTTTGCGGCACGTCAGGCATGTCAGCCAGACAGATGAGAATGCCGCGTATCCGGTTCACCGGCATGACATGTTCGACCGCGCGCACGATGCTGCCTGAAATCCCCTCGTCAGGGCGGTCGTTGACGATGATGGTGTAGCCGCGCCGGTCGAGCTTGCGGTGGAGGACCGGGGCGACCTCTATCGGGCGGACAACGGCGATCAGTTCGGCAAAGGCCATCGACGCCACGGTTTCGAGCGTGTGGGCAGCCAGCGGCTTGCCGCGTAGCTCCGCCATCAGCTTGTCCTCATCGCCAAAGCGCGACGATGTGCCGGCCGCCAGCAGGACGGCGGCGATCCGTTCAGTACGCATGGGGACGGGGGATGGATGTCATATATTCTTAATGCGACCCTGATTTTGTTCGATTTGCCACCAGTGCGATGATGTGTCCAGTCGCCCTTAAAGGGTCTGGTCATTGGCGGGGCTTATCGCCATATGCGAGACCGATACGATAAGGAGTGGCCCTGTTCATGGCATATGACCCCGATGCGGAGATGGTTGGCGACAGCAAGGAGCCGGTTCCGGCGGATGTTTCGGAAGCGATCCGTACGCTGATCCGCTGGTCGGGTGATGTGCCCGAACGCGAAGGACTGGTCGAGACGCCCGAACGGGTGGCGCGGGCCTGGCGCGAATATTGCCGGGGCTATGGCGATGATCCGGCCTATCATCTCTCGCGCATCTTCCATGAAGTGGGCGGCTATGACGATGTCGTGCTGCTGAAGGACATACCGTTCCAGTCGCATTGCGAACATCATATGGCACCGATCGTGGGGAAGGCGCATATCGCCTATCTGCCCGGTGCCTATGTCGTGGGCATTTCCAAGCTGGCGCGGGTGCTGCACGCCTTTGCCAACCGGTTGCAGGTGCAGGAACGGCTGACGTCCGAAGTCGCCAACTGCATCTGGGAGCATCTGAAACCCCAGGGCGTAGCCGTGGTGATCGAGGCGACGCATGGCTGCATGACCGGGCGCGGGGTGCGGACCCCCAATGTCATCATGAAAACCAGCCGGATGCTGGGCGTGTTCCGCGACGATGAAAAGTCGCGCGAGGAAGTGCTGAAACTCATCGCTTCATGAGCGAAGAGGACGTCCCCTATCGCCCGTTGGGCAGCGCGCGCGGCGCGGCAGAGGCAGGTGCCTTGCCGATCGCGGGCAAGCGGCTGGCGCTGGTGACGGGCGGCCACCGGCGGCTGGGCGGGATCATTGCCGGGGCGCTGGCCAAGGCAGGCCATTCGCTGGCGATCCATGGCAGTCACGACACGCGGCTTGATTCGCATCTGGCGCTGACGCTGGAGGAGCAGGGGACGCAGTGGGAAGGGTTCGTCGTCGATTTTGCTGACCCGGAAAATGCCGAGGAACTGATCGCGCAGGTCGCGGCGCGCTTTGGCCGTCCGCCCGACATTCTCGTCAACAGTGCCGCGATGTTCGGGCAGGACCGGCTGGACGATGTGACAGCCGATGATCTGATGCGCCATTATGCGGTCAATTGCGCTGCGCCGACAATGCTGACCAAGGCTTTTGCGACCGTGCCGGCGGGCGTGGGCGACCGGTGCATCATCAACATATTGGACCAGCGGATCGACCATCCCCATGGCGACCAGCTGGCCTATACATTGTCCAAGCTGGCGCTGGCGGGGCTGACGCGGACGAGCGCGAGCAGCCTGGCACCGCAAGTGCGGGTCAATGCGGTTGCGCCGGGGCTGACGATCGCAACGCCTGATTATGACCCGGAGCAGATGGCGCGGCTGGAGCAGATGATGCCGCTCGCGCGCTTGCCGCAGGCGGAGCAGATTGCGCAGGCGGTGCTGTATCTGGTCAATGCCAGCGCAGTGACCGGGCAGACACTCTATGTCGATGGCGGCGCGCATATGCGCAGCTACGACCGGGACTTCATGCATCTGTGCCGATAGGTGCGGCGCAAATGCGGGGCAGCGGGGACTGGCGGATGGCGCGCGTCGTCCATAGAGCAGACTTCATCATTGGTCCTCCCCTTGCAGGGGAGGTGGCTGGCCGCAGGCCAGACGGAGGGGTGTCGAGCTATCGTGAGGGCGACACCCCTCCGTCAGCACTTCGTGCTGCCACCTCCCCTTAAAGGGGAGGATGACTCAGAAGGCATAAGGGAGATGGCGATGACCTATGAAACGATTTTGGTTGAACAGCGCGACGCGGTGACGCTGATCACACTTAACCGGCCGCAGGCATTGAACGCGCTCAATGGTCAGGTGCTGAGCGACCTGAGCGCGGCCTTTGCCGCCTATGATGCCGACCCGACCCAGCATTGCGCGGTCCTGACCGGCAGTGAAAAGGCGTTTGCGGCTGGCGCGGACATCAAGGAGATGGTCGACAAGGACGGCGCCGATTTCTTCCTGCAGGATTTCTTTTCCGGCTGGCAGACCCATGTGGTCGCGACACGGAAGCCTTGGATCGCGGCGGTGGCTGGTTTCGCGCTGGGCGGCGGGTGCGAGCTGGCGATGATGGCGGACTTCATCATCGCGGCGGATACGGCGAAGTTCGGGCAGCCGGAGATCAAGCTGGGCGTCGCGCCGGGCATGGGCGGATCGCAGCGTCTTACGCGTGCGGTTGGCAAGGCCAAGGCGATGGACATGTGCCTGACCGGACGGATGATGGGCGCGGAGGAAGCCGAGCGTTCCGGGCTGGTGAGCCGGATCGTGCCGGCCGCCGATCTGCTGGACGATGCGCTCAAGACGGCTGCCGCGATCGCCGCGATGCCGCCCATGGCTGCGATGGTGAACAAGGAAATGGTCAATATCGCGTTCGAGACGGGCCTGGCCCAGGGGCTGCTCACCGAACGGCGCATGTTCCAGATATTGACGGCCACCGAAGATAAGAAGGAAGGCATGACCGCCTTTGTCGAGAAGCGGCCCGGCGTCTGGAAAGGGCGCTGAGCGTTTAGTGCGCTACGTGCTCCCGCTAAGGCGGGAATCCAGTTGAAACCTCGGACTGGGTTCCCGCCTGCACGGGAACACGCGGTTTTCTATCTATTTTCGCGCGATAGGCTGAGAAATTCTCGTTGGTCCATGGCGGGGTTCCCCGGCATCTTCGTTTCATTAGGAAACTGAACAACAGATATGGAGAGGCGCAGCGCCGCGCGCTGCCCTGAACGGCTCATAATATACAGGGAGCCTCTTCATGTCCGTCCTATTTTCCGCCCGCCTGTCCACCCGTGCATTGCTGCTTGCCTGCGCTGCTGGCGCGCTGGTGCCAGCGGCCCATGCGCAACAGCCGGTCGCCGATGACGAAACGAACATCACCGTCACCGGCCGCCGCATTTCGCAATCGTCCGAGGCGATTGGCGAGGATAAGGTCAGCAATGTCGTAGCGGTCACGCGCGAGGCTTTGCTGTCTGCCCCTTCGGGCATTTCGGGCCTGAAAATGCTGGAGCAACTGCCCGGCTTCAACGTGCAGACCGACGGCGCCCTTGGCCTCTATGAATTCGGCAACTCGGTGCAGACGCGCGCCTTCAACCTCGACCAGATCGGTTTCGTGGTCGATGGTATCCCGACCGGGCGCAGCGACGCCTTTGGCGGCAGCCCGGTGTTCCGCTATGTCGACAATGAAAATCTGGGCGTGGTGGAAGCCGCGATCGGCGCAGGCGATGTGAGCCTGCCCAGTTACTCGACGCTGGGTCCCATCATCCAGTATAACAGCATCGCGCCGCAGGATGAGATGGGCCTGTTCGTGTCGCAAAGCTTTGGCGACCAGGATCTGCGCCGCACCTTCATTCGCCTGTCCACCGGGCAGGTCGGGCCGTTCAAGGCCTATGTCAGCCGCACCAAGCTGGACACGGAATTGTGGCGCGGCCCAGGCACGGTCGATCGCGAACATTGGGAAGGGCAAATCCACGCCGACCTGGGCGGCGACAGCTGGGCGCGGTTCAAATTCGTGTCGAACGACTTTTTCGACTATGACTCGCCAACGATCAGCCGCGCGCAATATAATTGCACGGTGAAGAATGCGCTGGGCCAGTGCGGCCGGGACTTTGCCCTGATCGAAAATGTGCCGAATACGACGCTGGTGAACGGTTTGCCTGCCTTTGCCCCATTGCCAAATGCGCCGGGCGTTTATTATTCCAGCCCAGCCTATACCGCTGTCTATAATCTGGCGATCAACGTGCGGAAGGACAAGCTGTATGGCGCGACCTTCCATGCCGGGATTGCCGAAGGCGTATGGGCTGAATCCACCCTCTATTGGGAGGATAAGGATGGCTATGGTGTGTCGCCCGACGGCTATGGCAATTCGCTGGGCATCTACACGCCTCAGGCACAGGCGGGGCTGGCCGTTGTGGCACCAAAGGGCGTCCAATATGGATTTTCCGGCGTCGGTGGCGATCGTTATGGCATTATCAGCAAACTGCACTGGGAAATGGGCAACAACATAGTCGAAGCGGGGGTTTGGGCCGAGGTCGACAAATATCACCGGACCCAGAAGCGCTTCAACACCGTCGATGGTGCGCCTGACAGCGCGCCCAATCTGGCCGAGACGGTTTATCTGCGTCGCGACTATCGGTCCAAGCGCGACACGTTGCAGGTTTTCCTGAAAGACACGCTGAAGCTGGCCGACGACCGCCTGGTTCTGGACCTTGGCTTCAAAGGCCTGCTGCTTGATTATTCCCATCGCGGCTATCGCGATTTCGCCGACTATTATCGGTCGGTTGGCGGCCAGGGCGTGCCGGGTTATGGCCCGCAATATAACACGGCGAATTACAAGGATATGTTCCTGCCGATGGCGGGTCTGCTCTATAAATTTGACGAGCGGACGCAGGTCTTTGCATCCTATGCCGAAAATATGGCGCTGCCCAAGGGGTTGGACGACATTTATTCGGTCATCCGGGCCGGCGGCGCGCTGGTGCCGCAGCCAGCGCCTGAGCGGTCGAAAAATATGGAATTGGGCATTCGCACCAATCAGGGGCAGCTTTATGCGTCGCTGGCGGCCTTCTATACCAAGTTCGACAATCGCATACAGTCGATCACCAGCCTGGTACCCGGTGGCGGCTTGTCGACCGAAACCTTCTTCCAGAATGTCGGTCGGGTGCGGTCCTATGGCGTGGAATTTGCCGGCACCTACAAGCCGTCCTTCCTGAACGGGCTGGCCTATAGCAGCCTGAACGTCACCTATAATAATGCCAAGTTCAAGGATGACGTTCCGGCGGTGACGCCCATCCTGATTGCGGACAAATATATTCCAGACAGCGCCAAATGGATCGTTAGCGGTGGCGTGACGGTGGAACCGGCCAGCTGGCTGGTCGCCAATATTTCGGGCAAATATACGTCCAAGCGTTGGTCGACCTTCACCAATACGCCCGGTTCCAGCGTCCCGGCCTTCACCGTGTTCAGCGCCTATGTTGATATTGGCGATGGCATCAGCTTTGGGCCGGTCAAGGGGATCAAGCTGCGCGCCAATGTCGATAATCTGTTCGACAAGGATACGCTATCCTATATTTCGCCGGTCGTGACGGGTGACGGTTTCTTCCGTCCGCTCAGCCCACGTACCTTCCAGCTGACGATTTCGGGCGAAATCTGATGCGGATGGGGTTGATGTTGGGGGCAGCGCTGGTCGCGCTGCTCTCAGGCCCGGCGTCGGCGCAGGGGGTGCCCAAGAAGGTGGTGCAGTTGCACCAGAAATTGCTGACGCTCGACAGCCATCTGGACACGCCTGCCTCGCTCGATCTGCCGGGCTGGTCGATCGATGAGGAGCATGGGGTCCATCTGGATTATACCCAGGTGGACCTGCCCCGGATGAAGAAGGGCGGGCTGGATGGCGGCTTCTGGGCGATTTACACGAGCCAGGGGCCGCTGACGGTCGAGGGGTTCCGCAAGGCGCGCGATTTTGCGATCCTACGCGGGGTGTCTATCCGCGAGATGGTGGCGGCGGACCCGGCCAATTTCGCGCTGGCACTGGAAGCCAAGGACGCCGCGCCGATCGCGGCGGCGGGCAAGCGGGTCGTCTATATGTCGATCGAAAATGCCTATCCGCTGGGCGAGGATGTGTCGCTGCTCCAGACATTTTACGATATGGGCGTGCGGGTGGTGGGCTTTGCCCATTTCGCGCATAACCAGTTTGCCGACAGTTCGACCGACCCGTCCAAAAAGCCGCGTTTTGGCGGGCTTAGTCCGCTGGGCAAGCAATTGCTGAGCGAGATGAACCGGCTGGGCGTGGTGCCCGATGCGTCGCATAGTAGTGACCAGGTGCTGGACGATCTGCTGGCGCTGTCCACCACCCCGGTGCTGTTGACCCATTCGGGGTGCAAGGCGGTCTATGACCATCCGCGCAATATAGACGACGCCCATCTGAAGGCGCTGGCGGCCAAGGGCGGCGTCATTCAGATGAATGCCTTTGGGACGTATCTCAAGGCCAGCAAGCCCAACCCGGAACGGCAGAAGGCAATGGGCGCTTTGTTCGCGTCGATGCGTGAAGGCGCGAAGGTTTCGGCGGAGACGCGGGCGCAATTGCTGGCGAAGCGGCAGGAGATTGACCGGCTCTATCCCGATACCGACCGGGCAACCTTTGACGATTTCATGGCGCATATGCTGCACGCGCTGAAGGTCGTGGGGCCGGACCATGTCGGGATCGGCGCGGACTGGGATGGCGGTGGCGGCGTGGTCGGTATGGAGGATGTGCTGGACCTGCCCAAGATCACCGATGCGCTGCTGAAGGCGGGGTATAGCGAGGCGGATGTGCAGAAAATCTGGTCGGGCAATGTGCTGCGCGTGCTGGCGGCGGCGGAGGCTGGGAAGGGGAAGTGATGTAACTCCTCCAAGTCCGTCATCCCGGCGAAAGCCGGGATCTCACTTTCTTCCTATCACGCCAAAAGAAGTGAGATGCCAGCCTGCGCTGGCATGACGGGTATGGGCTTACTTCCCCTCCAGCATCTCGATCATCAGCGAGAAGTCGCGGCCGGCTTCGCCCTGGTTGGCGAGCAGCTGGTAGAGGGATTCCGCCGCATTGCCCATTGGCACCGACGCGCCGACCAGGGCGGCGGCTTCGGTGGCGAGTTTCAGATCCTTGAGCATCAGGCCGACGGCAAAGCCGCCCTGATAGCCATTGTCGGATGGCGATTGCGGGCCGACGCCGGGGACGGGGCAATAGCTGGTCATCGACCAGCTCTGGCCTGACGAGACGCTGGAGATGTCGTAGAAAGTCTGTGGATCGAGGCCCAGCTTCTTGGCCATGGCGAAACTTTCGCAGGTGGCGACCATGGTGGCGCCCAGCAGCATATTGTTGCAGATTTTGGCAGCCTGACCATTGCCCGCGCCGCCCGCATGGATCACGGCCTTGCCCATGGCGGACAGGATGGGCTTTGCCTTCTCGAACGCTGTATCCGTGCCGCCGACCATGAAGGTCAGCGTGCCGCCATTGGCCGCGGCGATGCCGCCGGAGACGGGGGCATCTACCATGTCGAAGCCTCTGTCGGTGGCCGCTTCGATCACGCGGCGGGCAGTGGCGACGTCGATGGTGGAGCAGTCGAGGAACAAGGCGCCGGGATTGGCCGCGCCATAGACTTCGCCGGCATAGACGCTTTCGACATGCTTGCCTGCGGGCAGCATGGTGACGACGGCGTCGGCTCCAGTGGCCGCGTCAGCGGCGCTGGCGGCGCGGGTCGCGCCATGGGCTTCCGCCTTGGCCAGAGCGTCCTCCGACAGGTCGAAGGCGCGGACGGCATAGCCGTTCTTGAGCAGATTGGCGGCCATGCCGCCGCCCATATTGCCAAGGCCGATAAAGGCGATCGTCTGGGTCATGATGGCATTCCTCCTGCTTAACTTCGCATATTTCCCGGTAAATCGGACATATTCTTGCGCGGCCCTGATCCTATCGGAAAGCGGGCGGCATCTGGCAGGCAGCGTGCGTTGGAAGCATAGCAGGCACCTGCCATGTAGGACAGATCAGGTGACAACGGCGGGCAGCGGGGTCCATTGCTGGTCGGCGGGGAGCGGCACGAAAATCGCGTCGATCATCGCGTCGCTCACTTCTTCCAGCGTCGCCGGGTTCCATTGCGGCTGGTTGTCCTTGTCGAAGATCAGGGCGCGGACGCCCTCGACGAAATCGGGGCGGCGGATGATGGCGCAGGCCAGGCCATATTCCATCGCCATGTTCGACGCGAAATCGGGCTGGGCCGCGCCCTCGATCAGCTGGCGGAGCGCGACCTTGATCGTCTGGGGTGATTTGGTGGCGAGGGTAGCGCGTTGCTTCGCGGCCCATTCGCCACCGTCGGCGTCGAGCGCGGCGACGATCTCCTCCGCCTTGTTCGAGGCGAAAAGGCGGTCGATGTCGGTGCGGGCGGCCTCCAGCTTTGAGGGCGGCGGAGTTTGCGTGGCGGCATCGAGGATCGCAGCCAGGCTGGCGGGATCGGCCAGGATGCGCGCCTTGACGTCCTCCAGCGTGTCGGACGGCATATAGTGGGTGGCGATGCCGATGGCGGCGCAATCCGCCCCGTCGATCCGCGCGCCGGTGGCGGCGAGCCATGCACCGACCCGGCCGGGCAGGCGGGGGAGATACCAGCTGCCGCCGACATCGGGGAACAGGCCGATGCCGGTTTCGGGCATGGCAAAGGTGGTCCGCTCGGTCGCGACGCGGTAGCGGGCGGGGAGGGAGATGCCGACGCCCCCGCCCATGACGATGCCGTCGATGAAGGCGACGATCGGCTTGTCATAGACGAACAGCAGATGGTTCATCTGATATTCGAGATGGAAGAAGCGCTCTGCCTCGACACAGTCCGTTTTGGCGCTGTTGGCGATGAGGGCAATGTCCCCGCCTGCGCAGAAGCCGCGGCCTTCGGTGTGGTCGATCATGACGGCGGTGACGCTGTCGTCCGTGCGCCAGGCCAGCAGCGCGCTGTTGATCGCGTCGCACATATCGGGCGTCAGCGCGTGGATCGCCTTGGGCCGGTTCAGGCGGATGCGGCCGATATTGCTTTCGATGAAGGTCAGGACTTGGTCGGTCATGTCTTTTCCTCAAAATCCGTTCGTCATCCCCGCGAAGGCGGGGACCCATCTCCCGCCATATCGGCAGGTGTGAGGTGGGGAGATGGGTTCCCGCCTTCGCGGGAATGACGGTGTTTCATTTTGCATGGTTCGCGATCACCGCAACATATCCCGCGCGATGATCATGCGCATGACCTGGTTGGTGCCTTCCAGGATGGAATGAACGCGCAGGTCGCGCCAGAAGCGTTCGATGGGATAGTCCATCAGATAGCCATAGCCGCCATGGAGTTGCAGGGCGCGGTCCACCACGGACGATCCGGTGTCGGTGGCGAAGCGTTTGGCCATGGCGGCGAAGCGGGTCTTGTCCGGGGCATTGTCGCTCACCTTGACGGCGGCGGCGTAAAGCAGGGTGCGGGCGGCCTCCAACTCGGTCTGCATGTCGGCCAGGGTGAATTGGGTGTTCTGGAAGTCGGCAATGGATTGGCCGAACTGCTTGCGATCCTTGGTATATTGGACCGCTTCGTCGATGCAGCGTTGTGCGCCGCCCAGCGAACAGGCGCCGATATTGAGGCGGCCGCCGTCGAGACCGGCCATGGCGATGGCGAAGCCCTGGCCTTCGCTGCCCACGAGGTTGGCGACGGGGACGCGAACGCCATCGAAATTGACCTGCGCGGTGGGCTGGCTGTGCCAACCAAGCTTGCGTTCCTGCGCGCCGAAGCTGACGCCTGGCATATCCTTGTCGATGACGAGGCAAGAGATGCCTTTGGGGCCGTCCTGGCCGGTGCGGACCATGACGACATAGACTTCATTTTCGCCGCCGCCGGAGATGAATTGTTTGGAGCCGGTGACGACATAATGGTCGCCGTCGCGCACCGCCTTGGTCTTGAGGCTGGCGGCGTCGGACCCTGCGCCGGCCTCGGTCAGGCAATAGCTGGCGATGCGGGTCATGGGGATGAGGTCGGGGAGATAGGCGTCCTTGACCGCCTGCCCGCCGAATATGTCGATCATCCATGCGGCCATATTGTGGATCGAGATGAAGGCGCTGGTCGAGGGGCAACCATAGGCCATGGCTTCCATGATCAGCGCGGATTCGAGGCGGCCGAGGCCGATGCCGCCCGACTCTTCGGAGACGTAGATGCCGCCAAAGCCCAGCTCCGCCGCCGCGCGGATCGTGTCGCGGGGGAAAATGTGCTTTTCGTCCCACTCCGCCGCATGGGGCGTGATCGCGTCGGCGGTGAAGCGGCGGGCGAGATCCTGGATTTCGCGCTGGTCATCGGTCAGGTCGAACTGGGTCATAATGGCTTGTCCGTTGATAAAAAACCGTCATGCTGACGAAAGTCAGCATCCATTATTAGCGCGGCGTCGGAATGGTACGTCAACCTTGCGTCTACATCATGGCCAGCGCTCGTCATGGCACGATCTATATCGGCGTGACATCCGATTTGATGGCGCGGTTGCATCAACATCGCTCCGGCGCGATGCCTGGCTTCACATCGCGCTACAATGTGAAGCGGCTGGTTCATTTCGAGATGGCTGACACGATGGAGGCGGCGATCCTGCGCGAGAAACAGCTCAAGGCCTGGCGACGGGACTGGAAGGTGGCGCTCATCGAGAGGGATAATCCGTTCTGGGAGGGCCGGGCTGTGATGCTGGGCTTTACGCCTTTGGTGTAGCGCTGAATGGATCCTGACTTTCGTCAGGATGACGTGGCAGGTGGGGGAGCGGATTGTGCGATCCTCTCCCCCAAACCCCTCACCCCATCGTCGGGATGACGAAGGCGCTGTCGGCCGATGCGCCGCCGTCGGGCCAGCGTTGGGTGACCGTTTTCACCTTGGTCCAGAATTTCACGCCTTCCATGCCGTGCTGGTTGGTGTCGCCAAAGGCCGAGCGCTTCCAGCCGCCGAAGGTGTGATAGGCGACGGGGACCGGGATCGGCACGTTGATGCCGACCATGCCGACGTCGACGCGGGCGGCGAATTCGCGGGCTGCGTGGCCGTTGCGGGTGAAGAGGGCGACGCCGTTGCCGTACTGGTGCTTGCTGGGCAGCGAGACGGCTTCTTCAAAACTGTCGGCGCGGACCATTTGCAGCACGGGGCCGAAAATCTCTTCCTTGTACGCGCTCATGTCGGTGGTGACATGATCGAACAAAGTGGGGCCGACGAAGAAGCCTTCCTCATGACCCTGTAGCGTGAAACCGCGACCATCGACCACCAGTTCCGCGCCTTCATCGACGCCGGTCTGGATCCAGTTTTCGATCTTCTGCTTGTGCGCGGCGGTGACGACCGGGCCATAATGGGCTTCGGCATCGGTAGAGACGCCGACGCGCAGTGCCTCGATCGCGGGGATCAGCTTTTCGCGCAGCGCAATGGCGGTCTTTTCGCCGACGGGGACGACGACGGGGAGCGCCATGCAGCGTTCGCCAGCCGAGCCGAAGGCCGCGCCGGAGAGGTCGTTCACCACCTGATCAAGATCGGCGTCTGGCATGACGATGCCATGGTTCTTCGCGCCGCCCATCGCCTGGACGCGCTTGCCCGCAGCAACGCCGCGATTATAGACATAATGGGCGATGTCGGACGAGCCGACGAAGCTGACGCCCTTGATGTCCGGGTGGTCGAGAATGGCATCGACCATTTCCTTGTCGCCCTGAACGACCTGCAAAATGCCTTCGGGCAGGCCCGCTTCCAGGAACAGTTCAGCCAGACGGACGGGGACCGAGGGATCGCGTTCGGAGGGCTTCAGGATGAAGGCGTTGCCGGTCGCGATGGCGACGCCCGACATCCACAGCGGGATCATGCCGGGGAAGTTGAAGGGCGTGATGCCCGCGCCGATGCCGATCGGCTGGCGGAAGCTATAGACGTCGATGCCCGGCCCCGCGCCCTGGGTGAACTCACCCTTCAGCACATGGGGGATGCCGCAGCAAAATTCGATGACTTCCAGACCGCGCTGAATGTCGCCCTTGGAATCCGCGATCACCTTGCCATGTTCGGAGCTGAGCAAATGCGCCAGTTCGTTCATGTTGGCTTCGACCAGCGATTTGAAATTGAACATGACGCGGGCGCGGCGTTGCGGGTTGGTGGCGGCCCAGCCGGGCTGCGCTTTCTTGGCGGCGGCGACGGCGAGGTCGAGCAGGGCAGCATCGCCCAATGCGACGCGGGCCTGCACCCCGCCATTATTGGGATCGAACACGTCGCTGTAGCGTGTGGGGGGCGTATCGTGGACGAAGGCGAGCTTGTGCGAAATCTCACGCATGGGGAGGTATCCTCTCGGTTGGTGGCCGCCTTCTAGGCTGCTTGCGTTATTGCAAGCAATGGCGAAGTTTTGCATAGGCAGGCTGCAAATTTGCAGGCGGTGGCGGCGATGTTCGACTGGGATGATCTGAGGGTATTTCTGGCGGTGGCGCGGGCGCGCAAGGTCGCACCGGCGGCGCGGGCGCTGGGGATCGATGCGACGACCATTGCCCGGCGGCTGGCGCGACTGGAAAAGGCGCTGGATGCTGAACTGTTCGAGCTGAGCGCGGGGGAGCGGACGCTGACGGCGCGGGGGCAGGAATTGCTGGGCCATGCCGAGGCGGCGGAAAGCGCGGCGCTGGCGGCAATCGAGGATGCGCAGGGGCAGGAACATCGGCTGGCCGGGCAGGTGCGGCTGTCGGTGGCGGAGGGGTTTGGCACCTGGGTGCTGGCGCCGGGCATGGGCGATTTCAACCGGCGGCATCCGGGCATAAGGCTGGACCTGATCACCGCGTCGGGCTTCCTTAATCCGTCCAAGCGGGAAGCCGACATGGCGGTGATGCTGGCGCGGCCGCAGCGCGGGCGGCTGATGGTGCGGCGGCTGGGGGATTATCGGCTGCATCTTTATGCGTCGCTTGATTATCTGGCGCGGGCGGGGCAGCCGGAACGGGCAGCGCAGCTCAAGGATCATACGTTGATCGGCTATGTGCCCGAATTCATCTTCTCGCCCGAACTGGATTATCTGGACGAGGTGGAGGCGGGGTTGGAGGCGACGCTGCGATCGACCAGCATCATCATGCAGCAGCGGATGATCGCGGAAGGGGCGGGAATTGGCGTGTTGCCGGACTTTATCGGGCGGCGTGATCCTGGGCTGGTGCCGTTGATGCCCGATCAGGTGGAGATTACCCGCAGCTTCTGGCTGGTCATGCATGGCGACCTGCGCAAGCTGGCGCGCATCGCGGCGGTGGCGCAATGGCTGCAAGAACGCATTGAAACTTTGTCTGTTTACCGCGATTTCCGAGCCGCCGGGTAATACCACCCGGCTTGAAATCGCTCATAAAGCCAATCGACGGCACGGCTCCGGCCCGCTAAGGAGTCGGGATGGATAGAGAGCGGTCGCATTTCGCCTATGCAGCATAAGCCCAAGCGGAGCCGGGCAATCGCTTTGCCACGCGGGGAATTTCGCGCCCGCGCCACCGAATATCTCGATTTTCTGGCGGCCTGGGTACAAAAGCCCCGCCAGACCGCATCGGTCGTGCCGAGCAGCCGCTATCTGGCGCGGCTGATGGTGGCGCAGATCGACCCGGCCGATGGCCGGGTGCTGGAGCTGGGCGGGGGCACCGGCGTGTTCACCCGCGCGATATTGGGCACCGGCCTGCCGCCCGAAAAGCTGGAAGTGGTGGAGATAAACCCCGCCTTTGCGCGCGGGCTGCGGCGCCATTTTCCGCATGTGTCGGTGCTGGAAACGCCTGCACAAATCGTGTCGACGGCGGCGGCTGGCGAACCGGGCAGTTATCAGACGGTGGTGAGCGGACTGCCGCTGCTGGCGATGGATCGGCATGTGCATCTCGACATTTTGTCCGAATCCTTCCGCATGTTGCAGCCGGGCGGCAGTTTCGTGCAGTTCACTTATTCGATGCGCCCGCCGGTGAGCCGCGAGGTGATCGACGCGCTGGAGCTGGACGTGGTGCGGGTGGGGCAGACGGTGCGCAATTTTCCGCCCGCGACGGTTTTCCGGTTCACGCGGCGCGGCGAATAGTGGGCGGGCAATAGGTTGCGTTTGGCAATCTGCCTCCTATCTTTGCCGCAACGCAAAAGGGGCAGAGCCATCCATGGCATCCATCATAGACATTCAAGGTCTCACCAAACGCTATGCGTCGGGGTTCGAGGCGCTCAAGGGCGTTGACCTGAGCATCGAGGAAGGCGAGATTTTTGCGCTGCTGGGGCCGAACGGCGCGGGCAAGACGACGATGATCTCCATCATCTGCGGCATAGCGCGGGCGACCGGCGGCAGCGTGAAGGTGGCCGGACATGACATCGTGCGCGACTATCGCGGCGCGCGCGACGCGATCGGGCTGGTGCCGCAGGAATTGTCGACCGACCAGTTCGAGCGAGTGATCGATACGGTGACGTTCAGCCGGGGGCTGTTCGGCAAGCCGCGTAATCCCGCGCATATCGAAAAGGTGCTGCGCGACCTGTCGCTATGGGACAAGCGCAACGCCAAGATATTGGAACTGTCAGGCGGCATGAAGCGCCGGGTGATGATCGCCAAGGCGCTGAGCCATGAACCGCGCATATTGTTTCTGGATGAACCGACAGCGGGCGTGGACGTGGAGTTGCGCCGCGACATGTGGAAGCTGATAGGCGAGTTGCGGCAAACCGGCGTGACCATCATCCTGACCACCCATTATATCGAGGAGGCCGAGGAAATGGCCGACCGGGTGGGGGTGATCAACCGGGGCGAGTTGATGCTGGTCGAGGACAAGACCGCGCTGATGAAGAAGCTGGGCAAGAAAACGCTGACCGTGGTGCTGGCCGAGCGGCTGGCGGCGGTGCCGGTGGAACTGGCGGAATGGGACGTGACGCTGAAGGGCGATGGTCAGGAGATTGAATATATTTTCGATACCCAGGCGGAGCGGACCGGCGTGTCGTCGCTGCTGCGGCGGCTGGGTGACCTTGGCATCGGCTACAAGGATCTGAATACGGCGCAGAGCAGCCTGGAGGATATTTTCGTGAGCCTGGTCCATCAGGAGAAGGCGGCATGAGTTTGGTCAACCTGCGCGCGATCGCGTCTATCTACAAATTCGAGCTGCATCGCTTCCGGCGGACGCTGCTGACCGGGCTGCTGGTGCCGGTGATCACGACGACGCTGTATTTCGTGGTGTTTGGCGGGGCGATCGGGTCGCGGATGACGGAGGTGGACGGCATCCCCTATGCCGCCTTCATCGTGCCGGGGCTGATCATGATGGCGATGTTCACCGAAAGCATCTTCAACGCCAGTTTCGGCATCTACATGCCCAAATTCACCGGCACCATCTATGAATTGCTGTCTGCACCGGTTTCCGCGACCGAGACGATCATCGCCTATGTGGGCGCGGCGGCGACCAAGTCGCTGATCATCGGGACGATCATTTTCCTGACCGCGCATCTGTTCGTCGACGTGCCGGTGGCGCATCCGTTTGCGATGGCGGGGTTCATGATCCTGATCGCGATCAGTTTCTGCCTGTTCGGCTTCATCCTGGGCATCTGGGCGCAGAGTTTCGAGCAGTTGCAGGTGATCCCGATGCTGCTGATCATGCCGATGACGTTTCTGGGCGGGGCTTTTTATTCGGTGCAGATGCTGGCCGAACCGTGGCGCACGATCACTTTGTTCAACCCGATCGTTTACCTGATTTCGGGCTTCCGCTGGACCTTCTTTGGCAAGGGCGATGTGGCCATCGAGTTCAGCCTGATCTTCGTCGCGGGGATGCTGGCGGTGTGTTTGGGGATTATCGGCTGGATGTTCAGGACGGGCTATCGGTTGAAGAAGTGAGGGGTTGCAACGACCCCGTCCGTTCGGGCTGAGCGAAGTCGAAGCCTTGTGCTGAGCGGAGCGAAGCAGCTTCGCCTGCGGCTCAGCAGAGCCCTTCGACTTCGCTCAGGGCGAACGGTGTGTAATGGCAGGCCCGCCAATCAGGCGGCGGCGCTCTCCGGCGCGACGGCGAACAGGGTGACGTTCCGATATTTGTCGTCATTCTGGTCGTAGAGGCCGTGCATCGCCTCGAACGGATCGTCCAGCACCTTGAGGTCGGACAGACCCACCAGCTTGAAGGTGCCGAGTTTCAGCTCGCGCGGCGGCTTGCCGTCGCGGTCCACGGTCACGGCGTCGATGAACAATTCATCATGGCGCGTGTAGAGGATGTGCGGGGCCAGGGTGACGACCATCTTGTTATAGGTCACCATCAGGCACTTCTGGAGCGCGATCGCTTCAAAAATCTCGGTCGGGGCTTGCATAGTGATCGACGTCTGACCGATTTGGGCGATTCGATCAATTGCTTTGTGCGCTGCACCATTTCCGGGCCGCGCAATCGTATCAGCCACGCACCAGCCCCAGTCGTTCGCGCAAGGACCAGCGGGTGACCAGCAGCACGGCGACCGATCCAAGGCCTGCAGCCAGGCCCAGCCAGATGCCCAGCCCCGCCATCCGCAGCGGAAAGGCCAGGATCGTGCCGACGCCAATGCCAACGAGCCAATAGCCGATCATCGCGAAGATCATCGGCACCCTGGTATCCTGCACCCCGCGTAGCACGCCTGCGCCGACGGCCTGCGCGGCGTCGACCAGCTGGAATAAGGCGGCGACGGCGAGGAAGCTGACAGCGAGCTGGACAGTGCGCGCATTGGCGGGATTGTTGAGATCGAGAAAGGCCGAGACGAGCGTGAGCGGCATCAGGATGAGGGCGAGGGCGGCGCAACAGGCAAAGCCGGTGCCGATGATCAACGCCAGCCAGCCAGCGCGGCCCACGCCCGCCCGATCATGGCGGCCATAGGCCAGGCCGACGCGGATCGTGGCGGCCTGGCCGATGCCCATGGGGACCATGAACACCAGGGCGGCGATCTGGATCGCGACGGCATGGGCGGCGAGTGAATCGCGGTCGATGAGGCCCATGAGCAGCGCCGAGGCATTGAACACGGTGGTTTCAAAGCCCAGCGTGATGGCGATGGGCAGGCCCAGCGCCCAGACCTGCCGATGGCGTTCGCGATCGCGCGTCCAGAAGCGACCGACCAGCGCGTAACGGCGGAAACGGCGGTCGATCAGGATGACGCCAAGCAGCCCGAAGAAGAGGAAGCAGGAGGAGGCGGTGCTGGCCAGCCCCGCGCCGAACAGGCCGAGCGGGGGGAAGCCGAGATTACCAAAGATGAGCGCCCAGCCCGCCAGGACATTGAACGGGATGGCGGCGAGCATGATGAGCAAGCCCCAGACCGGGCGCTCCAATGCGGCGATGAAGGTGCGCAGCGTCGTGAAGCCAAGGAAGGGGAGCAAAGCCCATTGCAGGCCGCGCATCAGCCGGCCCGCGCCATGGGCGAGATCGGCGTCCTGGCCCATGGCGAGCAGGATGGCCTCGCTCTGCCACAAAATGGCCCAGGCGGGGATGACGAACAGGGCGGCGGCGCGCAGCGTCTGGTGGACGGTGCGGCGGACGTCGCGCACCGAATGGCGGCGGCGGCCCCGCTCACTGGCGATCAGCGGCGAGGCGGCGGTGACCAGCCCCATGCCGAACAAGAGCAGCGCATGGAACAGGTTGATGCCGAGCGCGCCCGCTGCGACCGATTCTGCACCCAGACGGCCAAGCAGCAGCAGGTCGGTCGCGGCGATCGCCGACCAGGCGATATTGCCCGCGATCATCGGCAGCGCCAGGGCGACAAGGGCGGTGGCTTCGATACGCCAGGGGGAGGACATGGGTTTGGCTTTATTGCTTTCGGGGAATGACATGCAGCGCGGCGACGATGATGCCGCCGACGACCAGCCCGACGATCGCGCCGCCGATGGCGTTGACGGTCCAGTCGACCAGCGGGCCGATGGCGGGCAGGGCGCTGGCGGCACCCTGCGCGGCGTGGTGGATCGTGTCGGGGATCATATCCCAGTGAAATTCGTGCAGGCCATGGACGATCAGCCCGCCGCCGACCCACAGCATCGCCGCGGTACCGATGACTCCCAAAACGCTCATGATGACGGGCATCGCCTTCACCATCCCGCGCCCGATGATGCGGGTGAGCGCAGATGCGCGCTTGGCCAGATGCAGGCCGATATCGTCCATCTTCACGATGAAGCCGACGACGCCATAGACGCCCGCGGTGATCAGGAAGGCGACGACCACCAGGATGATCGCCTGTTCCCAGATCGGTTCGGCCGCGACCGTGCCGAGCGAAATCGCCATGATCTCCCCCGACAGGATGAAGTCGGTGCGGATCGCGCTGGATACTTTCTGGTTTTCCAGATCGGCCGAGCTGTGCGTTTCGAGCGCCTCCTGCGCGACATCATGGCCGCCCTGCATCGCTTCGAGCAGCTTTTCCGCCGCCTCGTAGCACAGGAACGCGCCGCCCAGCATAAGGAGCGGGGGCAGCAGCCAGGGGGCGAGCGCACTGATCAGCAGCGCGGCGGGCAGCAGGAACAGCAGCTTGTTGCGCAGCGATCCCTTGGCGATTTTCCAGATGATCGGCAGTTCGCGGTCGGGCGTCAGGCCCATGACATAGCGCGGGGTGACGGCGGCATCGTCGATCACCACGCCCGCCGCCTTCGTCCCCGCCTTGCCAGCGGCGGCGGCGACATCGTCCAGCGAGGTCGCGGTCAGTTTAACAATGCCCGCCACATCATCGAGCAGCGCGATCAAACCCGAAGGCATAGAATAAGATTCCCCAGTTTAAGGTGGGCCATCGGCCGCCCGTCTTGCCGCCTCAATAGGGGGCGGGCAGGGCGGGGGCAAGGAAGGGTGTGCAGGCATGGATATTCCAGGTTCGTCCGGCACGAGGATTGTTGCGACGTGCGCATAATCCAACACTATATCGTCATTCCCGCGAAGGCGGGAATCCATCTCCCATCTTATCGTCTTGATTTTATGTCCGGAGATAGATTCCCGCCTGCGCGGGAATGACTAGCTTTGTGGGGCATGGGAATTTCGCAACGATTGCCTTGGAAGGGGAGCGCTTTGGCTATGTTCAACCGCTCAGTAATTGCCCGGCGGGTCGCTGGCGGGGAAGGATTCGTCGGATTGTTCGTCGATCTTGTCCCAATCCTTTGCCGCCACGCCCTCCTGCGGGCCAGCGTCACGGATGATGCCGGACGAGCCGACCGGGCCGCGATCGTCGAGGGGTTGGGCGGTGCCCATCCAGTCGCGCCAGCCGCGGATCGCGACGGCGCCCAGGCCGGTGACGATGGCGAGTTTGAGCAGCCCTTTCATGGCGATGTCTCCTGTGGCGTTTGCAGATGGACCCAGTCGGCGCGGTTGGTACCCACGGCGTCGGGGGACAGGCGGATTTCGCCTTCCTCATCCGCCCCTGCAGGAGGATCGGCGTCTGCGGTGGGCGGGGTGACTGTCCAGCGTTCGCGCAGCGCGGCGTCGATCATCTTTTCCCATGCGGCTGCGTCCCCTGCGGCGATCATGGCGCTGTCTGGCTGCTTGAGGATCGCCAATATGCTGGCGGCATCCTCGAGCCGGGCGGGCCAGTCGTCCGGCGTGGCGGCAAGATGTCGGGCGAGGCGTTCGATGAGGGAGCGGTGTTCCATCACGGGCAAACGCGCCTTGCCGGCCTGCGTTCCGCGCCATCATGACGCTATCGCATCATTTGCCTATCCCCTCCAGCGCAGTGAAGCGTTGCGACCAGAGCGCGCCATAGACGGCCATCCACTGCACCACCGGGGCCAGTCCCTTGGCCCGCGCGCTATACCAGGTTTCGCGGCCGGTGCGGCGGGCGGTCACGAGTGCGGCACGTTTGAGCTTGGCCATGTGGCGCGACACCATGGGTTGGGATACGCCGGAAATGGCGGTCAGGGCGTGGACGCTCTGTTCGCCCTCGCGCACCAGATATTCGAGCAGGGCGCGGCGGGTGCCGTCCGACAGCGCCTTGAACTGGGCGTCGATCGTGGCGGGGGCATTGGGGCTGTTCGTCATCGCGGCGGCATAACCATATGGTTATGAAATGGTCAAGCCAGCCACCGGTTTTGCCCGCTTGTTTGGCGTTAACCAAAAAAAGTCTGGCGGGCGATGGGCTGAGTCTTTTGCGTCACACTGGCCGATATTGAGTCCCGCGAGTCGGTGACGACTCAACATATAGTGGCTACCCCCTTCGTTCCGCCCCATGTTAACCATTGTAAGAAAGGTTAACGCTAAGTTGCTGATCTTGACGGGAGTCTGCGAAGGACTCATCGCTGGGCCTCAGAACGAACGGGGGTTGCATTATGGGTGTCATGGAACGGGTCGCGCCGCGGCGGAAGAAGGCGGTTGCTCTCGCGCCAGTCACGATCGAGGCGGATCGCCTGCTGCGCGGCGACTGCATCGCCGAAATGGCCAAGCTGCCCGATGGCTGCATCGACATGATCTTTGCCGATCCGCCCTATAATCTCCAACTGGGCGGCGACCTGTTTCGGCCCGAAGGCGGGCGGGTGGATGCGGTCGATAATGACTGGGACAAGTTCGACACGCTGGGCGCCTATGACCGCTTCACCAAAGCGTGGCTGGCGCAGGCACGGCGCATATTGAAGCCCAACGGCACGATCTGGGTGATCGGCAGCTATCACAATATCTTCCGCGTCGGCACCGCGTTGCAGGATGAGGGCTTCTGGATCCTCAACGACATCATCTGGCGCAAGGCCAACCCGATGCCCAATTTCAAGGGCACGCGCTTTACCAATGCGCATGAGACTTTGATCTGGGCCAGCCAGGGTGAGGACGCCAAATATACGTTCAATTACAAGGCGATGAAAACGCTGAACGACGAATTGCAGATGCGGTCCGACTGGGTGCTGCCAATCTGCGGCGGGCAGGAGCGGTTGAAGCGCAACGGGACCAAGGCGCATCCGACGCAGAAGCCGGAATCGCTGCTCTACCGCGTGATGCTGTCCTGCACCAAGCCGGGCGATGTGGTGCTCGATCCCTTCTTTGGCACGGGCACCACGGGCGCCGTGGCCAAGCGGCTGGGGCGCAAATGGATCGGCATCGAGCGCGAGGAGAGCTATATCGAGGTGGCGCTGGAGCGGATCGAGGCGGCGTTGCCGCTCGATGAATCTTCGCTCACCATCATGCAGACCGCGCGGCAACAGCCCAAGGTGGCGTTCGGTACGCTGGTCGAAACGGGCTATATCGCGCCCGGCACGAAGCTGAGCGACGTCAAGCGCCGCTGGAGCGCGGAGGTGCGGGCCGACGGATCGTTGGCAGTGGGGAGTGACACCGGGTCGATCCACAAGATGGGCGCGACCTTGCAGGGCGCGCCAAGCTGCAATGGCTGGACCTTCTGGCATGTCGAGATTGACGGCAAGTTGCAGCCGATCGACACGCTGCGCCAGACCTATTTGCTGGCGAACGAGCCTTAATTCTCGCACCGTCATCCTGACGAAAGTCAGGCTCCATTCGCTCTAGGGTTGCGCGTCAGGATGGGCGTAGAGCCAATGGATGCTGAAACAAGTTCAGCATGACGAGATAAGGTAAAGACTGCTTCATGACCCTACCGCTTATCCCCGCCGACGCCCGGCTGTATCTCCGCCCGGTCTGGTTCGTGCCGTCGCCCTTTGGCCTTCCCGACGGCGCGGCGGCGCGGATGGGGAATGGGTTGTTGTGGTTTCAGGGCTATGAACTGACCGCGCTGCGCGGGCGCGACCGGGTGGCGCGGGTGACGATCCCGGTGGCGGAATTTGACGCGGTTGTGGCGGGCTTGGCCGACCCGCTGGCGCAGCGGGCGCGGATGCTGGCCGCCAATATCTCGGCGCAGCGCGCGCCATTGGCGCTGGGGGAGCGGACGATCCGCTTCGACGGGCCGCAGGTCATGGCGATCCTGAACATCACGCCCGACAGCTTCTCCGATGGCGGCAAGCATGTCGGCGATCCGCAGGCGGCGGCGGACGCGGGCTTTGCGATGGCGGCGGCGGGGGCAGCGCTGGTCGATGTAGGCGGCGAGTCCACCCGGCCGCGCGCGGAGAAATTATGGGAGGGCGACGAGATTGCCCGTGTCGTGCCCGTCATCGAGCGGCTGGCGGCGGCGGGCGTGCCGGTGTCGATCGACACGCGCAAGGCGGCGGTGATGGAAGCGGCGCTGGGCGCTGGCGCGAAAATCGTCAATGATGTGAGCGCTTTGCAGCATGACCCGCGCGCCTTGGAAGTGGTCGCGGCGGCGGGCTGTCCCGTCATCCTGATGCACGCGCCGTCGTCGGGGGACGATCCGCACGACAATCCTGCTGGTTATGGCGATGTCGTGGCGGACGTGTTCGACCATCTGGAGGCGCGGGTCGCCGCCTGCCTTGCCGCCGGTGTCGCGCGCGATAAGATCATGGTCGATCCGGGGCTGGGTTTCGGCAAGGGGCTGGCGGACAATCTGGCGCTGGTGAACCGGCTTGCGACCTTTCAGGGGCTGGGCGTGCCTTTGCTGTTTGCGGGCAGTCGCAAGCGGCTGATCGGCGCGCTGTCGAATGAAGCGCCAGCGTCGGACCGGCTGGGTGGCTCCATCGCGCTCGCCTTTCGCGCGGCGGAGCAGGGCGCGCAGATGGTGCGGGTGCATGATGTGCGCGAAAGCGTGCAGGCGCTGCATCTGTGGCGCGGGCTGGCCGATGCGGGACTGAGCGCGGTTTAAGTTAACTGGTTCCGTTCGTTTCGAGCGCAGTCGAGAAACCTGCGCACCACGTTGACTTCGCTCGAAACGGACGGATGTAGTGTTTAAGGCGCGACCGGCTTGGCCGCCACGCTATTACCAGCTTCCGCCGGAGCCGCCGCCTCGCCCTTGGGCGCAAAAACGCGCAGGCTGGCGAGGGTCTTGTCGACGATGGGCTGATATTGTTCGCTCAGCATTTCGGGATAGACGAAGGTGGCGGTCACGATCGATCCGTCGGGTTGTTTGAGCAGGCGCACCGCGACATTATTACCCTCGCCATCATTGGCGGTGCCGCGATATTCATTGTCGCCGATATAATCGCCATCGACCCCTTCGGCCCCGCTGCTGACCGCTTCGACGATCTGCTGGAGCGTTTCGTCATTGTCATTCTTTTGCCAGAATACGCGCACGTCCGCGCCTGCGCCCTTATCTTCGTAGATCGCGCCGTCAGCGGTGCTGGCTTCCGCATTCTTCATCCAGCCTTCGGGGAAGCTGACGGAAAAACCCCGTTCCAGATTGACATAATTGCGCGGTTCGGCGTCCTCGGCGGCCTGCTGCGTGGCCAGCGCGCTGGCAGCAGCAGCGTTGGCGGCGGCGGCCAGTTCCTCCTGGCTTGGCATGTCGGCCACCGGTTCGGTACGACCGCAGGCGGCAAGGAGCAGGACGGGCAGGCAGGCGATGAGGGCGACGTTTTTCATGCGCCGATCCAAAGCATAGCCGGGGGGAGAATACAACGGTCGAGCGACGGAGGGCCGTTTCAGGCCGCGCTGTCGATGCCCAGTTCGGCGAGTTTGCGGTAGAGGGTGGAGCGACCGATGCCCAGGCGGCGGGCCACTTCGGTCATGCGGCCGCGATAATGGCCGATGGCCAGGCGGATGACGTCGGCTTCGATCTCGGCAAGCTGGCGGACATGGCCGTCGCCTTCGAACAGGGTGATGCCTGCGCCGTCGCGGTGCGGCTGGCTGGCGGCGCGCGGGCGGATGGTCAGGCGGTCGATCGGGTCGCCCGCGCGGATCTGCGCCGCGATCTGCGGGAAATCCTGCGGCGTCAGCGCGTCGCCATCGCACAGAACGGCGGCGCGGAAGAGGGCGTTTTGCAGCTGGCGGACATTGCCCGGCCAGCCATGCTGCATCAGCAGCGCGAGCGCATCGTCGGTCAGGCCCAGGCCGCGCAGGCCGGGCTGGGTGGCGATCCGCGCGAGCAAATGGCGGCAGAGCGCGGGGATATCGCCCATCCGTTCGCGCAGGGGCGGGATGGTCAGCTGGACGACGTTGAGGCGGTAATAGAGATCCTCGCGGAAGCGACCGGCCTCTATTTCCTCGATCAGGCGCTTGTTGGTGGCGGCGATGACGCGGACGTCGACATGGATCGGGCGGCGCGCGCCGATCGGCTGCATTTCGCCATCCTGCAACACGCGCAGCAGCTTGACCTGCGCATCGAGCGGCATTTCGCTGACTTCGTCGAGGAAGATGGTGCCGGTGTCGGCGCTGGCGAATTTGCCGACATGGCGGTCGAACGCGCCGGTAAAGGCGCCGCGTTCATGGCCGAACAGTTCGGATTCGACCAGATTGGCGGGGATCGCGCCGCAATTGACCGTGACCATCGCCTGTTTGTGGCGGGGGGAGGCGGCGTGGATGGCGCGGGCGATCACATCCTTGCCGACGCCGCTTTCGCCCTCAATCAGCACTGGCACGCGGGCGCGGGCGGCCTTGGCGGCTATGGCCAGCGCTGCGCGGAATTGCGGGGCGGAGCCGACGACATCCTCGAAGGACAAGGGGGCTGTGATCTTTTCGGTGAGCGGGCGCAGTTCGCCATGGGCGGCGCCTTCGCTGATCGTCGCGTTGAGCGCGGCAAGCAGCCGTTCGGGCGCAATCGGTTTGGACAGATAATCGGTCGCGCCAGCGCGCATCGCCTCTACGGCAACCGCGACATTATTATGAGCGGTGAGAATCAGGATGGGCAAAGCGGGGCGGCGTTCGCGAATCTCGCGGATCAGCCCGGCGGGTTCATAATCGGGACTCCACTGGTCAAGGATGATCGCGTCAAGCTGCATCCCGTCCTGTGTGCCGAGCGTCGCAATGGCGGTTTCGCCGTCGCCGGCAAAGATCGTCCGCCACCCGGCGCGCGCCGCCAGCGCCGAAACCAGCCGCCTTTGCGCCGGTTCGTCGTCGATCAGCATCAGTATCGGTATGCCGTCGCGCGCCATTCGCACCCCTCAATAGCAACAGGCGACCGATGGTAAGGACGGGGGGTAAAGGCGGCCTTAACCCCGATAGATTTTCTTGTGGCGCTACGGGTTGAGGGGGGGGACGCGACAGGATAAGAGGTTCGCCGCAACCGCCACAGAAGGGGACCGGACATGGCGTCAGACGGAAATATCAAAAGTGCGACCGAAACCTATGCGGGTTTCATTGGCGTGATGAAGTGGGGCACGATCGCGTCGATCGCGGTGGCCGCCCTCGTGGTGCTGCTGATCTCCGGCTAAATCCGGGACGCACAAACAGGAGGGGATGCCATAATAATGAAGATTGCAGTTTTGAAGGAGCAGGCTGCGGGTGAAGCCCGTGTTGCCGCTACGCCGGAGACGGTGAAGAAATTTATCGGTCTGGGCGCGCAGGTCGCGGTTGAGGCGGGGGCAGGATTGACCGCGTCGGTCGCTGATGCCGATTATGCCGCTGCGGGGGCCAGCTTGGCCGATCGGGCCGCGACGGTGGCTGGCGCGGACATCGTCCTGGGCGTGCAGGGGCCGGACGTTGCCAGCATAGCGGGCGTCAATCCCGGTGCGTGGATCGTGGCGGGCCTCAATCCGTTTGGGGAACGCGCGCGGGTCGATGCCTATGCGGCGGCGGGCTATGAAGCGCTGGCGATGGAGTTCATGCCGCGCATCACCCGCGCGCAGTCGATGGATATCCTCTCATCCCAGTCGAACCTGTCGGGCTATAAGGCGGTGCTGGATGCCGCCAGTGAATATGGCAAGGCCTTCCCGATGATGATGACGGCGGCGGGCACGGTTTCGGCCGCGCGCGCCTTCATCATGGGCGTGGGCGTGGCGGGTCTCCAGGCGATCGCCACCGCGCGCCGTCTGGGCGCGCAGGTCAGCGCGACCGACGTGCGGGCGGCGACCAAGGAGCAGATCGAATCGCTGGGTGCCAAGGCAATCTTCGTCGAGAAGGTCGCGGGTATCGAGGGCGAGGGTTCGGGCGGTTATGCGACCGAAATGTCCGACGAATATAAGGCAGCGCAGGCTGAGCTGGTATCGTCGCACATCGCCAAGCAGGACATCGTCATCACGACTGCACTGATTCCGGGTCGCCCCGCGCCGCGCCTGATCACCGACGCGCAGATCGCGTCGATGAAGCCGGGCAGCGTGATCGTCGATCTGGCGGTCGAGCAGGGCGGGAATGTCGAGGGCGCAGTGGCGGGCGAAGTGGTCGTGCGCCACGGCGTCAAGATTGTCGGCCACCGCAACGTGCCATCGCGGCTCGCCACCGACACATCGGCCCTGTTCTCGCGCAACCTGTTCAATTTCCTGTCCGCCTTCTGGGACAAGGAAAAGGGTGCGCCGGTGCTGGACGAGGAAATCGGCAACGCCATCCGCCTGACACAGGGCGGCAAGGTCGTGAACGAGCGGCTGCTCGGTTAGGGGAATCGCCTGTTCGCGCGGCGCGCGTCCAGGCCAACGTCCCGCAGCCAAATCGGGACGAACGGGGAGTCAAGACGATGGACTTTATTTCCATCCTGTCGGTTTTCGTGCTGGCATGTTTTGTCGGCTATTATGTGGTGTGGTCGGTGACGCCGGCGCTCCACACGCCGTTGATGGCGGTTACCAACGCCATTTCGTCGGTCATCATCGTGGGCGCGCTGGTCGCGTCGGCGGAAGCGGGGAGCGCTGCGGCCAAATATCTGGGCCTGCTGGCGGTCGTCTTTGCATCGGTCAACATTTTCGGCGGCTTTGCGGTCACTGAGCGGATGCTGGCGATGTACAAGAAGAAGGAGCGCAAGTGATGCATGAGATCGCACAGATCCCATGGGGCGTGAGCCTGGCTTATCTGGCCGCGGGCGTCCTGTTCATCCTGGCGCTGCGCGGGCTGTCCAGCCCGGCGACCAGCCGCAGAGGCAACCGCATGGGCATGATCGGCATGGCGATCGCCGTGGGGACTACGCTCTACACACATGATGTGGTGAGCCTGCCCGAAATCATCGGTGCCATCGTCATCGGTGGCGGCATCGGCTTCATCATCGCGCGGCGGATCGCAATGACGGACATGCCGCAGCTGGTGGCGGCGTTCCACAGCCTCGTCGGCATGGCCGCCGTGTTGGTGGGCGCGGCGGCGTTCCTCAATCCCGGCGCGTTCGGGATTCTCGACGCGGTGACCGGTGAAATCCACAATGCCAGCCGCATCGAAATGGGGCTGGGCGTGGCGATCGGCGCGATCACCTTCTCCGGCTCGATCATCGCCTTCCTGAAACTCAACGGCAATATGTCGGGCAAGCCGATCATGCTGCCGGGGCGTCACCTGATCAATCTGGGCACGCTGGCCGCGATCCTGGGGCTGATCGGCTATTTCGTGACCGATCAAAGCCCGTGGGTATTCTGGACCGTGACGGCGCTCAGCTTCATCATCGGTTTCCTGCTGATCATCCCGATTGGCGGGGCGGACATGCCGGTCGTCGTGTCGATGCTCAACAGCTATTCGGGCTGGGCTGCTGCCGCGATGGGCTTTACGCTGGGCAACAGCGCGATGATCATCACCGGCGCGCTGGTGGGGTCGTCGGGTGCGATCCTGTCCTACATCATGTGCAAGGCGATGAACCGCAGTTTCATCAGCGTGATCGCGGGCGGCTTTGGTGCCGATGCGGGACCGGCGGGTGCTGGCGGGCCGGTGATCGACCGCGCCTACAAGCGCGGATCGGCGGAGGACGCGGCGTTCCTGATGAAGCAGGCCGACAGCGTCATCATCGTGCCGGGTTATGGCATGGCGGTGAGCCAGGCGCAGCACGCGCTGCGCGAGATGGGCGACCTGCTCAAGAAGGAAGGGGTGAAGGTCAAATATGCGATCCACCCCGTCGCGGGTCGTATGCCGGGCCATATGAACGTGCTGCTGGCCGAAGCGAATGTCTCCTATGACGAGGTGTTCGAGCTGGAGGACATCAACAGCGAGTTCAGCCAGGCCGACGTCGCCTTCGTCATCGGCGCGAACGACGTGACCAACCCGGCGGCCAAGACCGACAAATCGTCGCCCATTTACGGGATGCCGATTTTGGACGTGGCCAATGCCAAGTCGGTGCTGTTCGTGAAGCGCTCCATGGGCGGGGCTGGCTATGCCGGCGTCGACAATGAGGTGTTCTATATGGACAATACCATGATGCTGCTGGCCGACGCCAAGAAGATGGTCGAGGAAATCGTCAAGGGACTGGCGCACTAAGCGCTTGCCCCCGCGGCTACCGATACCCTAACCCGTTCGTGTCGAGCGAAGTCGAGACACGCCGTGCTGGATCAGCCGGTTCTCGACTTCGCTCGAACCGAACGGTTTTCTGTTTCTTGGGGATATCATGCACAAACTTGGTCTGATCGGCGGTCTCAGCTGGACGTCCACTGCCCGCTATTATGAGATCATCAACCAGGCGGTGCATCGCGCGCGGGGCGGGCAGCATGGCGCGCCGCTCCTGATCGAAAGCCTGGACTTTGCAACCGTCGCGGCCTGCACCACCGATGAGGAGTGGGACAGTGCGGCGGGCGTGCTGATCGAGGCCGCGCGGCGGCTGGAGACGGCGGGCGCGGGGGCGCTGCTGATCTGCGCCAATTCTATGCACCGTGTCTATGACCGGGTACAGGGCGCGGTGAACGTGCCCATCCTCCATATCGCCGAGCGGGTCGGCAAGAAGATGCAGGCCGATGGCGTCGAAAAAGCTGCGCTGATCGGCACGCGCAATGTGATGACCGAGAAATTCTATCGCCAGCGACTGGTGGCGCATGGCGTGTCGCTGCTGCCAGCGGACATGGAACTGGCCGACCGGATCGACCGTATCGTCTATGACGAGCTGACCGTGGGCAAGATCAGCCGCGAATCCGAACGCTTTATGAAGTCGGAAATGACCGACATCGCCAAGCAGGATGTGCAGGCGGTGGTGCTGGCCTGCACCGAACTGGAACTGATCGTCGATGTGAAGGCCAATGTGCTGCCGATTTACGACTGCACGTCGATCCATGCGAAGGCCGGGGTCGACTTCATCCTTGGGTAATCAAGCGGGACTCAGGCGGGTAGGCTGCCATCCTCGAACAGCCAGGCCATGGCTTCGTCGGGCTCGCTAAAGACCTGGACATTGCCTTGCGGCAAGGCGCGCCTGGCTTGCAGTTTGTTCAACATGGAGCTTGCGACAATCGCATAGCGTCCCTTGTTTTCGTTCAGGATTCTGTCAAAAAATGCACCGAAGGCTTGACTGATTTCAGCAGATTGCACTGGAAAGTCACGGCAGTCGGCCAGGACGCGGTAGTTCTGACTGGTCCTGCGGATGGTCATGTGCCGTTTCGTAAATTCAGCTTCGAAGGCACGAAAATCCGCAAGAGACCAATAATCCGCTTGAACCAGGCGCATCAAATTCCGGTCAGGATCATAGGAAAACTCAAACATCGTCCCCTCGCATTTCACGTCATTTTGCTTATGGCCTTCATATAGCATCTGTGTGTGAAGAGGTGTATCGGACCGGGCAAGAATATGGCCGATCCGTCGATTTGTTCCCGTTGCGGCAGATGCGTCACAGCAAGACCCTACCGCACAGCTGTCCATGTCTGCGTCTTGCAGAAGAAGGCGATGCAGCCCTGGACTTTCAGGGTGCCGTTGGGATTGCGGCTGATTTTCGACGTGTAGCTCTTGCCGCTTTCCGGGTCGTAGATCGTGCCCTTCCAGATACTCCCCGCGTCGGAAAAGCCAGTCAGCAGCGGCAGGCCCAGCAGCGGGCGGGAGCGCAGCGCCGGGTCGGCATTTTCCACGTCAGTATTCGGGCGGCCCGGCGTGGGTTTGAGGATCTTTTCGATTCTACCGCACAGGCTTTTGCCGCAGGGGGCGATCTGAACGATGGCCTTGGCATCGACCGTGGCCCAGCGACCCGTGACCGGTTGTGCGGCATCAGCAGGCAGGGCGATGGCTGCGGTCAGGATGGCGAGGGTAAGGCTTGCAGCTTTCATGCGATCCGTTTCTCCATGTCTTTTGCCCAGAGATACGCTGCAAATGACAACGCCCGCCACCGCCTTTTTGGGCGGAAGCGGGCGTTTTGGATCGGAACGCTACGGCGGCGGGCCGTGGCGCGCTCAAATTTTCAGAAGGCCGTGCTGATCGAGCAGGCCGCGGGACCCAGGATGACGACGAACAGCGTCGGCAGGATGAAGAGAATCAACGGCACGGTCATGATCGCGGGCAGGCGGGCGGCCTTTTCTTCGGCGCGCATCATGCGTTCGTGGCGGAATTCAGCCGACAGCACGCGCAGCGCCGAGGCGAGCGGGGTGCCGTATTTTTCGGTCTGGATCATGGTCGTGACCACGCCCTTGACCGCATCCAGCTTGACGCGGGTGGCGAGATTTTCAAACGCCATGCGCCGTTCGGTCAGGAAGCTGAGCTCGATCGCCGTCAGCTGAAATTCGTCGCCCAGTTCGGGATAGGCCTTGCCCAGTTCGCGCGAAACCCGGTTGAAGGCAGCGTCGACGGTCAGGCCCGCTTCGGCGCAGATGACCAGCAGATCGAGCGCGTCGGGCAGCCCCTTGCGGATCGCGGCGGAGCGTTTCTGCACCTTGTTGTCGATGAAGATGTCGGGCGCCTTGTAGGAGAGCAGCAGCGCGACCGCGAAGGCGAAGAAACGCTTGACCGGACCCCATTCGGGCTGAATGCCAACGCCATAGAGCAGCAAGGCGGCAGCACCGCCGATGACGATCGGCAGGATCATGCGGCCAAAGATGACGGCGACGGCCATATCCTTGGACCGGATACCGGCCTGCGCCAGTCGAATCTGCGCGTCCTTGAGCTGGTCGTCCTGCAAGACTTTCAGGCTCGACAGGAAGGACCGCATATGATCGGTCGTCTGGTTGCGCTGGACCAGCTTGGCGCGGCGCTTGGCGGTCGAGGCGGTGATGCCGGCCTTCAACTGTTCGCGCCGGTCGTTCAGTGCCTTGACCCGCTTGGCCATCGGATCGCGCACGGTCATGACCGCATAGAGGGCGAACAGCATGGCGAGCGTCGCGAGGGCCGCGAGCAGGGTGCCGAAATCGGTGGCGGTCATGCCGAAGAGCGTGCCGGCAGGGGTAGGGGCGTCCATGTCTCTTATCCCCGATCAGATTTCAAAATTGACCATCTGGGCCATGATGAAGGCGCCGATCGCCATCCAGCCCATGCCCCCGATGCCGATCACCTGCATCAGCGAAAGCCCGAAAATGCCCGCCGGATCGGGCGTGAAGAAGGGGCTCATATAGTTGAAGTTGATGTAGCAGATCATGAAGAATACGAGGAAGGGCAGGCAGCCGATGATATAGGCGGACGCCTTTGATTCCGACGACATGGCGCGGATTTTGAGCTTCATCTGCGCACGCTGGCGCAGCACAGTGGCCAGGTTCGACAGGGTTTCGGCGAGGTTGCCGCCGGTTTCCCGCTGGATCGCGAGCGTGATGACGAAGAACTGGAATTCGGGCGTACCCAGCCGATCGGCGGTTTCCTGAAGCGCCTGCTCCATCGTCTTGCCGATCTTGATCCGCTCGGTGATCAGCTTAAATTCCTCGCCCACTGGCCCCGGAATTTCGCTCGACACGATACCCAGCGTTTCGGCGATGGGCAGGCCGGAGCGCAGGCCGCGCGTCAGCAGTTCGAGCGCATCGGGGAATTTGGCGTTGAAGCGGTTGATCCGCTGCTTGATCAGGCGGCTGACCCACCAGTGCGGCAGAAACAGACCGGCGGCCAGACCGACCATGACGGCCATCAGGAAGGGAAAGCCGCGGACCATCAGCAACGCCGACAGTATCAGGAATATGCCCGCGCTGGCGGTCATATACTGGCTGAGCGTCCATTTCTTGCCGGTCATCCTGATCCGCTTGGTCAGATTTTCCGGGTTGGGGATGAGCGACACCAGCATTTTGGCTTCGACGCCGGTCGCGCGGTTGGAAATCACCTTGCGCATCCGCGCTTCAAGCAGGGCTTCGGCGGATTCGCTGTGGCGGCCGCGGATCATCGCGACCCGGCGTTTGCGCGCCTTTTCCGGCGAAGGACCGGCAAAGGCTATGATGGCCAGACCCAATATGGTCGCCACCAGCACCGTGATCAGGATGAAATTGCCGTCCATCTGTTCGCCCGTTCCCCAGTCAACGCCGCCGCCCGGTCAGGCGGCGTGCGCGGTCAATCTTCCAGTGCGGCGGTTTTGGCTTTGCGGCGCGACGGCATCATGTTGCGGAAATCGCCGATCTTGCCGAGCAGGGAGTCGCCCTTCTTGCGCGCCGCAACACCATCGGACGCTTCTTCAGCGTCCGCCGCGCCCATCACCTGATCGAGCAGGGCGGTGCAGGCTGCACCGACTTTGCTGCCCTTGGCGGTTTCCGCCAGCGTCTTGCCGAGCTTTGCCGCCTGCGCGCCAATACGCAGGTCGAACGGGATGAGGACGTCGACCTTGCGTTCGATCGAGGTCTCGAAATCCTTGCGGCTGATTTCGGGCGAGCCGGGATGGACGCGGTTGGCGACCACCAGCACGCGCGATTGCGGCGCATTGCTCTTGAGCCAGGACAGGATGCGAATGGTGTCGCGCGCCGCCGCCAGCGTCAATTCGGTCACGACCAGCGTGACATGCGCGTCGGTCATCAGATGCGGATGCTGGATCAGCATGTTGCGCGGCAGATCGACGACGCTGCATTCAAACACCTGCCGGAATTCTTCCAGCAACTGGTAGAAGGCACCGCCATCGGTCAGCATCGGCTGGCTGATCGGCGCTTCGGCCGACAGGATCGCCAGCGTATCGCTCGCCCGCACCATGGCGCGTTCGATGAACAGGCCGTCGATGCGGCTGGGATTGTCGATCGCGTCGGTCAGGCCACGGCCCGGTTCCAGATCCATCGCCAGCGCATTGGTGCCGAAATGGACGTCGAGGTCGAGCAAGGCGGTCGGACGCTTCTTCTTTTCCGAAAGCATCCATGCCAGCGACGTGGCGATGCTGGACGCGCCCACGCCGCCGCGTGTGCCGATGACCGCGACGGTCATGTGCGGGCGTTCGGGCGCAGCATCGCGCGGGGCCATGAATACGGCCTGCGCACTCGCCAGCGCATCGCGCAACTGGTCCGCGCCGAAGGGCTTGAGCAGATAATCCTGAATGCCGCTGGCAACCAGATCGCGATAGAGGCGCACGTCATTGACCTGCCCTGCCGCGATGACGACGGTGCCCGGCTCGCACACTTCGGCCAGGCTGTTAATGTCGTTGAGCGGATCGCCGCTTTCAGACATGTCGACGAACAGGATCTGGGGCGACGCGGTGATCGACAGGCTCTGGACCGCGTTGCGCATCCCGCCCTTGTTCACCTTTTCCGGTGCCCAGCCCAGTTCGGAACAGACCGACCGGACCAGATCATAGCTATGATCGTCGCAGACGAAGGCGTGAAAGGGATCACGCGGGCCGGTGAAGCCAGGTTTCCAAGGTGCGTTCATATCACTGGCCTCCCGCTGTCATTTGCTTGAGATCGCCAGCGCCGGTTGGCGGCTTGTCGCGATAGGTGGAAATGGCGCGGTTCGACGTTGCCGTGCGCAAATTGCTGTCGGTGCCCTGACCCCGGACGAGATCTTCGGGATTGGCGACCATCGCGGCCAGATTGCTGTTGGTGCCGCAGCCGAAATTGGATGTTGTGCCCAGATTCATGTCAGTTTCCTGCTTGCTGCTCCAATCGGGGCAGCCCGGCACGCTGGCGGTGGCGCGGCGCACGATCAGGCGGACGCTGCCCTGCGGCGCGTCGCCGGCGGCGGCCGAGCTGTCCTCCGCGACCAGCAGGCCGTGGCGGGCGACGATATCGGCAATACCATCGCGCAGGCCGGGGCTGTAATAGCCCGCGTCCGTGACGATCGCGACCTGATCACCATAGCCAAGGCCGATGGAAGCGAACCAGTCGTTGAGGCGGCGCGCTTCATAGGCGGACAGCGAGTCGCCGCCGGCCTGCACGTCGAACGTGTAGGCGGCGTAGCTGACGACCGGCTGATGCACCGATTCGACGCTGCGGTTGGGGCTGTCGGTGACGCAGCCAGCGAGCGGCAGCGCCAATATGGCGAGTGCTGTGAGGGTCTTGGCGGACAGATAGGTCATGTCTTTGGTCCTTCCGTCAGAAGCTGAAGCCGGGGGCGGCTTTGCCGGGCTTGCCCGACTTGCCGCTTGCGGCGACGACCGGCAGGGCGCTTGATGCCTGCGGGCCGGGGGTGACCGGCGTGGGTGATCCGGGGGCGCGGCGCGGCATTTCGCCGCGCTTGCCGCTGATCCCATCATTGCCCTGCTGGAGCAGCAGCCCCTGGCCGACATTGGCGTTGCGGAAACCATCGGTCGGCAAGCGCACGTCCGATGCGTTCATCGGCTTCACCAGATAGGGGGTGACGACGATGACCAACTCGGTCTCGCTGCGCTGGAACTGGCGCGATTTGAACAGGCTGCCCAGGATCGGCAGGTTGCCGATGCCCGGCACCTTGTTGATGCCGTTGCTGGTTTCATTGTTGAGCAGGCCCGCAATCATGAAGGCCTGACCCGATCCCAGCTCCACCGTGGTTTCAGCGGTGCGGCTCTTGAGCGCCGGCACGTTGGCGTTCAGAGTGAAATCCAGGCTGGACACGGTCGGACGGACCCGCAGCGAAATGCGGCCATCGGCCAGCACTGTCGGCGTGAAGGCCAACTGCACGCCATATTGCTTGAATTCGATGCTGTTGCCCTGCGTGCCATTGCTGACCGTGTAGGGATATTCGCCGCCTGCCAGGAAGCTGGCAGTTTCACCCGACAGCGCGGTCAGGTTGGGCTGCGCCAGCGTAGTGGCAAGACCGCTTGATTCGGCCAGATCCAGCGCACCGGCAATGTCCATGCCGAACAGACGGGCTACGCCGCCAAGGCTATAGCTGCCATCGGAAGGATTGTTGAACGTCCAGGTCTGGCCTGCATCTGTCGTGGACTGGGTAACGAAATTTCGCGTGCCGCCACCGATGCTGCCCAGCACCTTGCCGCCGGAAGTATCCATACTGGAGAAATTGGTTCCGATCTTGTGACCGACATCCTTGGCGACTTCGGAAATCTTGACCTGGAGCATCACCTGCAACGGCGTTGCCATGCGCAGGCGGCTGACCACGGTCGTTTCCTTGCCGACGAAGGCCTGCGTCAGCCGTTCGGCTTCGGCGGCATCTTCGGGGGCCTGGATGGTGCCGGTCAAAAGGACCATGCCGTTCATCTTGTTGACCGCGATGTTCGCGCCGGGCATCGCCAGGCGCAGCATGTCGTCGATGCTGGTCAGGTTGTTGCCAACCCGGACCGTGCCGGAAAACAGCACCTTGCCATTGGGGGCAGTAGCGAACACGGTGGTTTCGCCTGCCTTCTTGGCGATCAGGTAAAGCTGGTTCTGCGAACGGACATGGACGTCGACCACTTCGGGGTTGCCGATCACCACGTCGGACATCTTGCCCGACAGGTTGACCACGCGGCTGCCGCCGACCGACATCAATATCGCATTATCCTGCGCGCTGGACGGGGCGGCGTTGAGTGCCGTTCCGGGGACCACTGCCGTGGCAAGGGCCAGGCCGACTGCAATCGCAGGTGCGGCGATCTTGTGCATCGACTTCATCTTACTTCCCCCCGACCGGAACTTCGGTCACGCTGGTGCCGCGGGCCACGCGGATGACCGGGCCTCTGATGGCGACCGGCGCAGTGATCTGGGCACCAGTGCCAGCCATCATCGGGCCGCCCTGGTTTTCGGCCTTGGCCGGGACCGAGCTGCGCTGGTAGCGCGACACGTCCGCACCGGTCGAATAGGTGGAGCCGCGATCGACCGGGCGCGACGCGATCTTGGCGATGATCGCCTTTTCCGCGTTCGGGCTGGCACCATCGGGCAGGTCAACGTCAGCGCCGGCAATGGCGGCGTCGAGGTCCGACGCGGTATCGGCGATCGAGCGCAGCGACATCGACAGCGAGCCGATGGTCTGGGCAACCGCGATCTTTTCCGCGATTTTGGGCGTCACTTCGATGGTGACGTTGGAATAGGTGCGCACTTCAGGCTTGCCGTCCGCGCCCATCGCATCCATGCGCTGGTCGGTGGCAAGGACGCGCAGGTTGCGCAGGATGGTTTCGGAGACTTTGAGCGCCTCGCCATCGCCGCCGCCCGCCACGCTCTGCGTCAGGACCAGGTCAATGCGGTCGCCGGGAAAGACGAAGCCTGCGACCGAGCTTTGCGCCGAAACAGGGACGGTGACCGCCCGCATACCAGCGCCTAGCGCCGCAGCCAGGAAGCCGCGATCGCCGGGCTTGACCAGACCACCCTGGGTCAGCGGCTGTCCGGCCGAGATGGCGGTGCGTACGACGCTGCCTGCCAGCTTAATCGGGTCAGCCTGACCTTTAAGATAATAGGCCTGTTCGATCAGATCCTTGGGCCAGGGCTGGAAGCGGAAGCTTTCCGCGTCCAGGATGGTGCCGACCGGCAGTGCCTTGGTCGCGACCAGCACATGGGGCTGGTCGGCTTCCGTCGGCATCGACGCGGCATTGACCTGCGGTGCGCTGGATGAGCTTAACATGCTGCGCGCAAGCAAGGCTGTAGTGACCGCTATGATAAGCGCTCCAACCAGCAGCACGATTTTCTTGGCATCCATGACGAAATTCGCCTCCCTTTAGTGGGTGCACTGCCCCCAGTGCTTCACTCATCACGTAAATTGGTTAAGATATCGTTGGCCACGGCAGCAGCCACAGCGCCGCGAGCGAAATCGCTACGCCATAGGGGATTTCCGGCTGCCCCAGCCGACGGGTCATGCGGTGGTGGATGACCGTGACCAGCGTGACCACGCCACCCAGCAGCGCCATCAGCACGACCAGCGACAATACGGCCTGCCACGGAAACCATAGCGCCAGTGCAGTGAGCAGCTTGACGTCGCCGCCGCCCATCATGCCCAGCGCGAACAGCGCGGCAAACAGGGTGAAGATCGCCGCCCCGACCAGCAGTTGCACCGCCATGTCGGGCCACAGCGCATAGCCATTGGCCAGCCACCAGAGCGGGGCGAGCAGCGCGACCGCCAGATTGAGCCGGTTGGAGATGATGCGCGCACGCAAATCGGTGATCGCCGCCGCGATCAGCAGTGCGCCAAGGGCGCAGAGCAGCACGATTTTGAAATATTCCCCCGTCATGGGATTTGACCCTAGACCCGATGGCTTACCAAACCGTAACCATGGCCCGCATGGATTCGCCCCTTTTCACCACGCCGTCCTTTGACCGCCGTGCCTGGCCGATGGGTGGGCGGCTGGACTATTGGACGGCGCCCGACGGCTGGCCGGTTCGCCGCTATCAGCTGGGCGAGGGCACGCGCGGGCGGATGCTGGTGCTGGGCGGGCGCGGCGACATGATCGAAAAATATCTGGAGGTGATCCACCATTGGGCCGAGCGCGGATGGGCAGTCACCACATTCGACTGGCGCGGGCAGGGCGGGTCGGGGCGGCTGACCGATGATCCGATGACCGGGCATATCGGTGATTTTGCCGACTGGATCGCGGACCTGAAGGCGCTGGCGGCGGACTGGCGCGCGGAGGGGAGCGGACCCTATGTGATGGTGGCGCACAGCATGGGCGGGCATTTGCTGCTGCGCGCGCTGGCCGAGGGGATGCCGTCGCCGGACGCTGCCGTGACGGTCGCGCCGATGCTGGACGTGCATAGCGCGCCCTTGCCGCGCTGGTTTGCAGTCGCGCTGGCCCGCGCGATGCTGTGTCTGGGCCGGGGTGAGCGGCAGGCCTGGACGCAGAAGGAAGGGTCGGAACGGCAGCGGCGGATGCGGCAGAGGCGCCTGACTCACGACCCGGACCGCTATGCCGACGAACTTTGGTGGCGCGACCATAGCCGCGACATCGCGCTGGGACCGCCAAGCTGGACCTGGGTCAGTCAGGCGCTGGAATCCACACGGGCCTTGGCGGAGCGGGATGCGCTAGCGCGCATCGCCGTGCCGCTGCTGATATTGGCGACCCGTGGGGACCAGCTGGTGTCCACCCCGGCGATCCGCCGCGTTGCCGCGCGGATTCCGGGCGCACGGCTGCATATTTACGGGCGTGAGGCGGCGCACGAGATATTGCGCGAACTGGATCCCGTCCGGTTGGATGCGCTCGCCCGGATCGACGCTTTTCTGGATGAGGTGGCGGCATGAGTCATCCCGATATTGTCATTGTCGGCGGCGGCATTGCCGGGGCCAGCCTGGGCGCGGAACTGGCGGCCCATGCACGGGTCGTGTTGCTGGAGATGGAGGATCGCGCTGGCTATCACGCCACGGGGCGTTCTGTCGCTTTCTGGGAGGAAAGCTATGGCGGCGCGGTGGTGCAGCCTTTGACCACCGCTTCAGGGCCGTTGCTGAGCGCGCCAGACCCCGATTTTCATGACGGCAGTTTTCTGTCGCCGCGCGGCACGCTGCATATCGGCCGGGCGGGGGATGAGAGGCATCGCGATGCGCTGATGGCGGAATTTGCGGGCAAGGTGGTGCTGGAGCCGGTTGATCCCGCCGCGCTGGTGCCGGGGTTGCGGCCGGACTGGACCATCGGCGTCATGGAGGCGAGCTGTCAGGATATCGACGTGGCGGCGCTGCATCAGGCCTATTTGCGCCAGTTCCGGCGGCGCGGGGGCGAGGTGCGGTTGGCTACGCAGTTGCTGAGCGCGCGGATAGAGGGCGGCGGCTGGCGGGTCGAGACGCCGGACGGGGTGATCGACTGCGCTGTGCTGGTCAATGCGGCTGGCGCATGGGCGGATGATGTCGCGCGCGCCTGTGGCGTTGCGCCGATCGGCATGGCCCCGCTGCGGCGCACGGTGGTGCAGTTGCGCGTGCCATCCATGCCGTCGGCCGACTTGCCGCTGATCATGGACCTAGCCGGGCAATTCTATTTCAAGCCGGAGGGGCAGGGCCGCATCTGGCTGACCCCGCATGACGAGGCGCCATCGCCCCCGTGCGATGCTGCACCTGAAGAATTGGCGGTGGCGCAGGCGATTGCGCGGTTCGAGGAAGCGGTCGACTGGCCGATCGCGCGGGTCGAGCATAAGTGGGCCGGTTTGCGCAGCTTCGCGCCCGACCGCGCGCCCGTTTATGGGTTCGATCCTGACGCGCCCGGCTTTTTCTGGTTTGCCGGGCAGGGCGGTTTCGGCATCCAGACGGCCCCTGCCGCCGCGCTGCTGGCGGCTGCTCTGGTGCGGGGTGACGCTGTGCCGGAAAGCGTTGCGGGGATCGACTCTGCTGCTTATTCTCCGACCCGGTTTCGCTGACGAAACGACTCTGGAGGCATGACATGGCGCACAAGTTCGTGATCGAGAAGAACAAGGCTGGCGAGTTTGTCGCCAAGTTCAAATATAATAGCGAAACGATCTTCTGGACCGAAGGCTATAGCAGCAAGGCGGGCGCGAAAAACGCGATCGAATCCGTGCTGAAGAACGGACCGGGCGCGGAGATTGAAGAGGCGGAGTAAGGCGGCTGTAAATCCGGCATCTCTCCGTCATGCTGAATTTATTTCAGCATCCATTTCTCATCTCCAGCCGCGGTTTTTGGGGCACGATGGATCCTGAAATAAATTCAGGATGACGTTGGGGGGTAACGAAAAGTCAGATGCAATTTCCCGCCCTTACAAGGGGAGGATGGGCTTCGGTCATCGCACTAATATCCGGTCTGCGACGGACATGCCCCAACAAAAAAGCCGCCCGTTGCGGGGCGGCTTTTCTGTTTGGTCCTGACGGAAAAGCTCAGGCCTCTTCGGCCGGGGCTTCTTCGGTGAACGCGGCGAGATCGCCGGGTTCTGCGTTGGGATCATAGTCTTCGGTGAAGCCGGCTTCGTCCTTTTCGAACAGGTCGGCCATGACGTCGACGCCCTGGCTTTGCAGTTCAGCCTCTTCAGGCGAGCGAGCCACGTTCACCTTGATGGTGACGGCGACTTCGGGGTGCAGCGCGACCTTGACGTCGAACACGCCGAGCGTCTTGATCGGGCGTTCCAGAACGACCATCGCCTTGGTGACGATAGTGACGCCCTGCGCCTGCAGCGCTTCGATGATGTCGCGAACCGCGACCGAACCATAGAGCGCGCCAGCGTTGGACGACTGGCGGATCAGGACGATCTGCGTGCCGTTGACGCTGTCGGCGGCCGCTTCGGCATCCGAACGGCGAGCGGCGTTGTCGGCCTCGATCTTGGCGCGGTTGGCCTCGAACACCTTTTTATTGGCGTTGTTGGAGCGCAGCGCCTTCTTGTTCGGCAGCAGGAAGTTACGGGCGTAGCCGTCCTTGACGGTCACGATGTCGCCAATGGCGCCGAGCTTCTCGATACGTTCGAGCAGAATGATTTCCATGGGGCTTACTCCCTTACTTCACGATGTAGGGCAGCAGGCCCAGATGACGGGCGCGCTTGATCGCCTGCGACAGTTCGCGCTGCTTCTTGGCAGAAACGGCGGTGATGCGGCTGGGGACGATCTTGCCGCGTTCGGACACGAAGCCCTGAAGCAGACGGACATCCTTATAATCGATCTTCGGCGCATCCTTGGCGGCGAAGGGGCAGCTCTTGCGGCGGCGGAAAAATGGGCGTGCCATGATCTTGTGTCTCCTTATTCGCCAGCGATTTCGTCGCGGCGCGGGCCACGATCACCACGGTCGCCGCGATCTTCGCGCGGACCACGATCGCCGCGGTCACCACGGGGGCCGCGATCGCCACGGTCGGGGCGGTCCTGCTTGCGCATCATGACCGACTGGCCAGCTTCCAGCTCATCGACCTTGACGGTCATGTAGCGGATGATGTCCTCGTTGATCTGGGTCTGGCGCTCCAGTTCCGCGATCACGCCGCCGGGGGCGTCGATGTTCAGCATCACATAGTGCGCCTTGCGGTTCTTGGCGATCTTGTAGGCGAGCGAACGCAGGCCCCAGGTCTCGACCTTGGTCACCTTGCCGTTATTGTCTTCCACGATCTTGGTGGCGTTTTCCGCCAGGGCGTCCACCTGCGCCTGTGCCAGATCCTGGCGCGCAAGGAACACATGCTCGTAAAGAGCCATGATGATACCTTCTCTGTTGGCCGATTGCTGACGCCCACCCCATGTGGAACGCCCCTCCGGCTGTCGTCTTAACATGCTCCGCAAGCGTGCCGAGTCACCTCTGGCCCGATGCGAAGGCGCGCCTATGGGGGAAAGGCGGGGGAAAGGCAAGAGCGTGCGAAGTAAATCCATCCGTTCGGGCTGAGCGAAGTCGAAGCCCTTGCCTGAGCGGAGCGAAGGCGCTTCACTGCGTTCAGCGGAGCGCTTCGACTTCACCTCTGGTGAAGTTCATCCTGAGCGCCTGCCTTGGCAGGCAGTCGAAGGGCTCAGCGCGAACGGATTTGGGGAGCGGATATATGGCAGTCGGTATTGCAGCATTATCCCTGATCCTGCTGATGATCGCGGCCTATCGCGGCATGAGCGTCATCATCATGGCGCCGTTGCTGGCGATGCTGGCGGTGTTGCTGACTGATCCTGCCGCGGTCCCGGCGGCCTTTTCGGGCCTGTTCATGGAGAAGGTGGGGAGTTTCCTCAAACTCTATTTCCCGGTGTTCCTGCTGGGCGCGCTGTTTGGCAAGCTGGTGGAGATTTCCGGCTTTTCCCGTGCGATCGTGACGGCGGTGATCGGCATTGTGGGCGCAGGGCGGGCAATCCCGGCGATCATGGCGGTGACGGCACTGCTGACCTACGGCGGCGTGTCGGTGTTCGTCGCGGTGTTCGCCGTATATCCCTTCGCTGCCGAGATGTTTCGCCGCGCCGACATTCCCAAACGACTGGTCCCCGCGACGATCGGGCTGGGCGCGATCACCTTCACCATGGATGCGCTGCCCGGCACGCCGCAGATCCAGAATATCATCCCGACCAGCTTTTTTGGCACCACGGCCTGGGCCGCGCCGGTTCTGGGGCTGATCGGTTCTGCCTGTATCGCGGCGATGGGGCTGGCTTATCTGGGCTGGCGGCGGCGCGTGATGATGGCGGCGGGCGAGGGCTATGGCGCGCCGGAAACGCTGGTGAACGAGCCGGAGCCTGTGGATGCCGCGGCAAAGGTGCATCCGCTGGTGGCGCTGTTGCCCTTGCTGGTGGTGGGCGTTGGCAATCTGCTGCTGACGATGGCGATCCCGCGCTGGGTAAGCGGCGATGTCGTCAACTTGTCGCTGGTGGGCATGGCGGAACCGGTCGACGTCAAGGTGGCGCAGGTGTCGGCGCTCTGGGCGGTCGAGGGCGCGCTGTTGCTGGGCATCGCGACGATATTGCTATTTGCCTATCGGACCGTCGCGAAACGCTTTGCCGAAGGATCGAAGGCGGCGGTCGGCGGCGCATTGCTGGCGGGGATGAATACGGCGGTGGAATATGGCTTTGGCGCGGTGATCGCGGCACTGCCCGGCTTTCTGATCGTCAAGGAAGCGCTGCGCGCGATCCCCGATCCGCTGGTCAATGAAGCGATTACCGTCACATCGCTGGCAGGGATTACCGGGTCCGCTTCTGGCGGGCTGTCGATCGCGCTGGCGGCGATGGCGGACCAGTTCATCGCGGCGGGCGATGCAGCGGGCATATCGCGCGAGGTGCTGCACCGGGTCGCGTCGATGGCGTCGGGCGGCATGGACAGCCTGCCGCATAATGGCGCGGTTATCACCCTGCTGGCGGTGACGGGCCTGACCCATCGGCAGGCCTATAAGGATATTTTCGCACTGACTTTGATCAAGACGGTGACGGTGTTCATCGTGATCGCGGTCTATTATCTGACCGGTCTGGTGTGAACGCGACGAAGCGCCGGAGGGTGGAGAACCCCCGGCGCTTCAGTCTGCCTCAGCGGAGCGCGCCGCCGATGACCGCGCCGATGATGCCGCTGGTGATGGCGATCAGCACCGCGTCATTACCCGACTGGACCCACTGATAGCCGCGCGGCGGGGCGTTCAGGCGATAGCCGCGATAATTGTTGATGACGCGATAATTGCTTGCCTGGCGACGGTCGAAGCGCTGTCCCTTGGCCCAGCGGTGGTTCGACGCGGCATAGCGATTGTTGCGCACATCCTTGCGAACGACCGTCCGCTGCTTGACCACGGTGCGGCCGTTTGGCTTCTGCTTGACGACTGTGCGGGTCTGTTCCTGACGGTGCTGCTGGCCATAGCCTTGTGCCTGCGCCTGGCTGCTGATGATCGGGCTGGCGACCAGAGTGGTGGTGGCCAGCGCCATGAGGATTTTCTTGAACATGTCTTGCTCCTTTGCCGTGTTTCGGGCGCCCTCTGCGGCGTCGAGAACAGAGATAGGGGGTGCTTGTCGCAGCCATGTGTCGGGGAAGGGCACAGAGTGTCGGAAATTGTAACAGATTGGGATTTAAGATGAATGTCTGTTCATCTTCGCCGATTTCGGCGCCCGCCGTCAGGATGATACCGATCGGACCAGCCTGCTTTATTCGTGGCGCAGCGCGTCGATGGGGTTGAGCGCGGCGGCGCGGCGGGCCGGGAAATAGCCGAACACGACGCCGATGACGGCGGAAAAGAAAAAGGCGATCAGATTGACCTTCAGGTCGAAGATAAAGGGCACCTGCATCAGTGGGGCTATGGCCCAGGAGGCGACGAGGGCGATCAGCAGGCCGATGACCCCGCCCAGGCAGGACAGCACGATCGCCTCGACCAGAAACTGCATCAGCACTTCGCCCGCGACCGCGCCGATGGCGAGGCGGATGCCGATCTCCCGCGTGCGCTCGGTCACCGACACCAGCATGATGTTCATGATGCCGATGCCGCCGACCAGCAGGGAGATTGCCGCAACCGCCCCGACGATTTGCGTCAGGATGGTGGTGGTGCCGGTCAGCGTGTCGCTGATCTGCTTGGTGTCGAATATGTTGAAATTATCTTCGCCCCCGGCTTTGATCTGGCGGCGTTCGCGCATCAGATCTTCCAGGCTTTGCTGCACGGTCGACGTGTCATAGGCGTCGTCCACCGCAATCATGATCTGGCTGATATCGCGATTGCCGGTGAAGCGGCGCTGGACGAATTTGATCGGCATGACGACGACGTCATCCTGATCGCCAAAGCCGCCCTGGCCCCGCGTCGCCAGCGCGCCGATCACCTGACAGGACACGCCTTTGATCCGCATCCGCTGGCCGATCGGGTCGCCGCCCTGGAACAGGTTGGTGCGGACGGTATTGCCGATGATGCAGACCGGGCGACCGGACTCTTCCTCTTCGGGCATGAACAGCCGACCGCTGGTGACCTTCCAGCTTTGCACCTCGAAATAGGAAGCCGTGGTGCCATAGACGGTGGTGGACCAGTTATTGCCTTCATAAATGGCGGTGCCGCTGGACTGGGCCATGGGCGCGACAGCGCGCACGCCGGTCAGCTGGTTCTGGATCGCAGTCAGATCCGCCGGTTTGAAATCGGGCGGACGCGGCCCGCCGCCGCCACGGCCAAAGCCCTGACCGGGGCGCAATTGCAGCACGTTGGCGCCGAGCGAACTAATCTGTTCCCGCACCGCTGCGGTGGCACCATTGCCCAGCGTCACCATGGTGACGACCGCGGCCACGCCGATGATGATGCCCAGCGTGGTCAGGAAACTGCGCAGCTTGTGCCGGTTGATCGCGCGGAAGGCGAGGATGATGGTGGTGCCTAGCATCTTAAGTCTCCTCGCCCCTTGGGGGAGAGGATAGCGGCGCTTGCCAGCTTGCTGGCTAGCATAGCTTGGAGAGGGGGACGCGCGCCGTCGATGGGGCGCTTCCCCCTCTTCCAACTGCGCCTAAGTTCGCTTCGCTCACCAAGGCTCCGTATCCTTCTCCCCCAAGGGGAGAAGGTTTGCGCGCGCATATCCCTCACCCCGCCAACCCCTTCTCGACCCGCTCGACCAGCCCGTCGCGAAAATGCACGATCGTCCGCGCGAACGCTGCCATGTCGGGTTCGTGGGTCACCATCAGCACGGTGATGCCGCTATTCCTGTTGAGGTCGGTCAGCAATTCCATGATCTCGATCGAGCGTTCCGAATCGAGGTTGCCGGTTGGTTCGTCGGCCAGCAGCACGTCGGGGCTGGTGACGATGGCGCGGGCGATGGCGACGCGCTGTTGCTGGCCGCCGGACAGTTCGGCGGGGGTATGGTCCCACCATTGCTTAAGGCCCACCTTGTCCAGCGCGGCCATGCCCATGTCGTATCGGGTCTGCTTGTCCTCGCCGCGATAGAGCAGGGGCAGTTCGACATTCTCCAGCGCGCTGGTGCGGGAGAGCAGGTTGAACCCCTGAAACACAAAGCCCAGATAGCGGCGGCGCAGCAGCGCGCGCTGGTCGCGGTCCAGCGTTTCGACATGATGCCCCTTGAACAGGAGCTCGCCTGCCGACGGCACGTCGAGGCAGCCAAGGATGTTCATCGTCGTCGATTTGCCGGAGCCGGACGGCCCCATCACCGCGACGAAATCGCCCTGCGCAATGTCGAGGTCAATGCCCTTCAAGGCCTGAAACTCGGTTGCGCCGCTGCCATAGACTTTGGTGACGCCGCGCAGGGTGATGATGGGATCGACGCTCATGGCGATCAGGGCTTGGCCGTCACGGGGGCGGCCGTCACGGGGGCAGTTTGCGGAGGCGCGTCACCCGAATTGCCGAGCTTCCCCACGGTCGCAGGCGTGCCGTCGGTCGCCGGGTTGCGCGGTGCGCTGTCCTTGCGTGGGGCGCGCTGGTCTGCGCCGTTGCGCGCCTGATCTTCGGCTGGCGGCTGCTGGCCTGCCGCCAATTGCCCGGTGATGACGCGCATCCCCGGCTTCAGATCGCCGCCGGTAATGACGGTGCGCGATCCGTCGCTGGCACCGACGACGACCTGGATCGCCTGGGGCTTGCCGTCTTCCCCCACGACATAGACGGTCTGACTGCTGCCCGCGCCGAAGCTGACTTCGCGGGCGGCGCGATTGCCGCGGCGGCGGGGCATCAGCGTGCTGGTGATGCCGCCACCCTGGGCTGCGCCCGCGCTGGGCTTGAAACGCAGCGCGGCGTTGGGGACGAGCAGCACGTCGCGCAATTCCTGCGTCACGATGTCCGCCGTCGCGGTCATGCCGGGGCGCAGGGTTTCGTCGCCATTATTGACGGTCAGCACGGCGGTATAGGCGACCACGGTGCCAGACGAGCTGCTGGCGGTGCTGGTCGTGGAAGAGGAGGACGTGCTGGCGCTGTTCGACCCGACATTGACCCGCGTGACCCTGGCCGGGAAGCTGCGGCCGGGGAAGGCGTCGACGGCGAAGGTGGCGCTCTGGCCTTCCTTCACCTGTCCGACATCGGCTTCGTCCACCGATACCTCGACCTCCATCTGGGTCAGATCTTCGGCCAGCGTGAAAAGGACGGGGGCGTTGAGCGAGGCCGCGACGGTCTGGCCCGGCTCGATATCGCGCGACAGGACGACGCCATTCACGGGCGACACGATCTGCGCGATGGTCAGGTTGGTCTGGGCGGAGGAGAGTTGCGCGCGGGACACATCGACCTGCGCCTGCGCCGACCGCAGCGTGGCAAGCGCGCCTTCATAATTGGCGCGGGCCGAATCGATCTCGGTCTTGGCTGGCACCTTGCCGCCCGACAGCTGGAACACGTTAAGCTGCCGGTCGAGCGTCGCCTTGGCCAGAGCGACCTGAGCCTGTGCCTGTGCGACCTGCGCTTGTGATGCTGACACCTGCGCCCGGTTCTGGTTTACCGTATCGACCAGACGGCGCGTGTCGAGTTCGGCCAGTCGCTGGCCCTTCACCACGCGGTCGTTCACATCGACATAGACGGCGGTGATCTTGCCCGATTGTTCGGACCCGACATCGACCTGATTGACGGGCTTCAGATTGCCAGTGGCCGATACGCTGACCGTCAGGTCGCCTTTGCGGACCTCGCGGGTCGCATAATTGGGCTGATCCTCATCCGCGAAACAACGGCTGACGAGCAGGATCAGCAGCAGCAGCCCGACGCCGATCGCGCCGCGCACCGCCCATTTGCGCCATGGCTTGGCCGGTTTCGCGCCCAGAAATGCGTCCAGCGCCGGATCGGTGGTGGTGTCATTGCTCATTCGGGGCGGCTTTCCATGCTCTGCCAGCCGCCGCCCAGCGCATTGTAGAGCTGGGCGAGAGCCAGGATTTCGTCCGACCGCGCGCCAGCCAGGCTGTTGCGCGCGTTCAAAAGGGTGGATTCGCTGTTGGACAGCGTCTGGAAGTCGGTCAGGCCCGCCTGATACTGGCTGCGCGCCAATATCGCGGCATTGTTCGACGCATCATAGGCCGTCGCGAACTCCGCCTTGCGCAGGCGTGCGCTGGTGAGCGACGCCATGGCGTTCTCGACATCCTCCAGCGCGCCCAGCACGCTTTGTTTATAGGCCGCAAATGCGCCGTCGGTCGCCGCCTTCTGCGCCCGGACTTGCGAGGCGAGGCGGCCACCGTCGAAGATCGTCTGCGCGACATTGGCAAACACGCCGCCGGTGATCAGGCTGAACAGGTCTTTGAAGGCGTTGGAGGTGGTGCCGATATTGCCGCTGATGCCGAGCGAGGGATAAAGCTGCGCCTGCGCCACGCCGATCCGCGCGGTGGCAGCGGCGAGGTTGCGTTCGGCGCTGCGCACATCGGGTCGCTGGCGCAGCGTGTCGGCGGGGATGCCGGTGGCGATGTCGATCGCAGCGGTGGGAATGGGGGCAGGGGTTTCGAGCGCACGGGTGGCGGCTCCCGGCGCCTGCCCGGTCAGCACGGCGATGCGGTTGAGGCTGCCGCGCAGGCTGGCCTCGATCTGCGGGATCGATGCGCTGGTCTGGGCCAGTTGCGCACGCGCCTGCTGCTCGTCGAGCGAGGAGACGAGGCCCGCCTGCAAGCGCCAGCGGGCAATGTCATAATTATCCTGCTGCACCTGCCGGCTCTCACGGGCGACGCGCAACTGCTCCTGCGCCAGCCGCGCCTGGACATAGTTGGTGACCAGTTCGGATATGATCGTCATCCGCACCGTCGCCAGATCATAGCCCGATGCGGCAAGGTCCGCGCGTGCCGCTTCGGCGCTGCGCGACAATTCGCCGAACAGATCGATCTGCCAGCTGGCATTGGCGTTTGCCGAATAGCTGCTCGACCAGTTGCTCGCGCCCGTGCTGATGACATTGCCATTATTGTCGACGCGGGTGCCGCCCGCCTGGCTGCGGTAATTTTTGCCGCCGCTGCCCGATCCGCTGATTTGTGGCAGGAAGGACGCATTGGCCTGTGCCAGCGATTCCCGCGCCTGCCGCAACCGCGCCTGCCCCTGCAATATGTCGAGATTGGCGATGATCGCCGTATCGATCAGTGCGGACAGCGCCGGATCGTTAAGGCGCGTCCACCATTGGGCAAGCTCCGCGTCGCTGACGGGTGCGCCGCTGCCCTGATCATAGGCGGCGGGGATGCCAAGCGCGGCAGGCTGCGGCGCGCGATAGTCCGGCCCCGCTGCGCAGGCGGAGAGGGCAAGCGCCGTTCCTATGATCCAGACAATGCGATATCGCACCTTTTCCTTGCACTCCGTCATCGTTAAAGGGGCCGTCATTCAGTCCCCCGGCAAAGGGGGCAGGGTGTCGGATGCCTGCCTGCCGCAGACATGTGTATGCCTCAATGCCATTTATGTCTCAAAGTGTAACACCATTGAAATTACGCGCTTTTTGTAGCGCTTGGGTCAGGGGATGACGAATGCGGGCTTTTCTATTTCCGGGGCAGGGCAGCCAGTCGGTAGGCATGGGCAAGGCGCTGGCCGATGCCAGTCCCGCCGCGCGTGAGCTGTTTCAGGAAGTCGATGACGCGCTGAAACAAAATTTGTTCCGCATCATGATCGAAGGGCCAGAGAGCGACCTGACCCTGACCGAAAATGCCCAGCCCGCAATCATGGCCAATGCCATCGCGACGCTGCGGGTGATGCAGCGCGAAGGCGGTTTTTCGCTGAGCGACAAGGGCGATTATGTCGCAGGCCATAGCCTGGGCGAATATAGCGCATTGTGCGCCGCCGAAGCGTTCGACCTTGGCACGACGGCGCGGTTGCTCAAGCTGCGCGGCCAGGCGATGCAGGCGGCCGTGCCGGTGGGCGAGGGCGCGATGGCGGCGCTGCTGGGTGCGGATATAGAGAAGGCGCAGGCGCTGGCAGACGCGGCGGCTGAGGGAGAGGTCTGCACCGTCGCCAATGACAATGACCCAAGCCAGGTCGTCATTTCCGGGCATCGCGGCGCGATCGAGCGGGCGGTGGCGATGGTCAAGGATCATGGCATCAAGCGCGGCGTGTTGCTGCCGGTATCCGCGCCCTTCCACTGTCCGCTGATGCAGCCCGCTGCTGACGCGATGGCGCTGGCGCTGGCCGATGCGGTGATCAATGCCCCGCTGCTGCCGGTCTATGCCAATGTGCTGGCCACGCCGATCGCCGACCCGAACGAGATTCGCGCGCGGCTGGTCGAGCAGGTGACGGGCCGGGTGCGCTGGCGCGAATCCGTCGCTGCCATGTGGGAGGCGGGCGTGACAGATTTCGTCGAGTTGGGCGGCAAGGTGCTGGGTCCGATGGTCAAGCGCATCGCGCCCGACGCGACCGTGCGCAGCGTCGTCACGATGGACGACATTGAGGCTGCGCTGGGATCGCTATGAGCGCGGTTCTCACCCAGCGCGATGGGCCGGTGCTGACGGTCACGCTGAACCAGCCAGACCGGCGCAACCCGATTTCCGACCCGGCGATGGTCGATGCGTTGTGCGCAGTGTTCGAGGAAGCCGAGCGCGATATCTCGATCCATGTCGCCATCCTGACCGGGGCGGGCAGCGCCTTTTCGTCGGGCGGTGATTTGAACGCGATGCGGCCCGATGCGGGTGGCCTGCGCGCCGGACTGCCCGCGGAGACGCGGCGCAACTATCGCGCGGGTATCCAGCGCCTGCCGCTCCTGTTCCAGGCGATCGAACTGCCGGTGATCGCGGCGGTCAATGGCCCGGCGATCGGCGCGGGGATGGACCTGACCTGCATGTGCGACGTGCGGATTGCGGGCCAGTCGGCGCGCTTTGCCGAAAGTTTCGTGAAACTGGGCCTTGTGTCGGGCGATGGCGGCGCATGGCTGCTGCCGCGCATCGTGGGTTTTTCCAAGGCTGCGCAATTGTCGCTGACCGGCGAGACGATCGATGCCGCCGAGGCGCTGCGTATCGGGCTGGTGAGCGAAGTTGTGCCGGACGAGGATTTGATGGCCGCGGCGCGCCAACAGGCCGATGCCATCGCCGCCAACCCGCCCCATGCGACCCGCATGACCAAGCGTCTGCTGCGCGCGGCGCAGACGGCAGAGCTTTCACAGATATTGGAAATGGCAGGCGCAATGCAGGCGCTGGCCCATGCGACGGCGGACCATGACGAGGCGATAAACGCCTTCTTCGACCGCCGCCCGCCGACATTCAAGGGAGACTGACATGTTCGATCTGACAGGCATGACCGCGCTGGTGACTGGCGCTTCGGGGGGGATTGGCTCTTCCATTGCCAAGGCGTTGGCCGCCCAGGGGGCGACGCTCGCGCTTTCGGGCAGCAATGAGGATAAGCTCAAGGCGTTTGCGGCGGAGCTGGGCGGGGATCACAAAACGATCGTCTGCAACCTGTCCGACCCCGCATCTGTCGATGCGCTGGTGCCGCAGGCGGTGGAGGCGCTGGGGAAGATCGACATCCTGGTCAACAATGCCGGCGTCACCCGCGACAACCTCATCCTGCGAATGAAGGATGAAGAATGGTCGAGCGTGATCGCGATCAATCTGGAGGCCGCTTTCCGCCTGTGCCGCGCGGCGGCCAAGCCGATGATGAAGGCGCGCTTTGGCCGCATCATCTCGATCACGTCCGTGGTGGGCGTCACCGGCAATCCGGGCCAGTCCAACTATTGTGCGTCCAAGGCAGGCATTATCGGCATGTCCAAGAGCCTGGGCCAGGAACTCGCCAGCCGCGGCATCACCGTCAATTGCGTCGCGCCCGGCTTCATTCGGTCGGCCATGACCGACGCGCTCAATGACGCGCAAAAGGGCGCGATCCTCCAGAAGATTCCGGCAGGCGATCTGGGCGATGGCGATGATATCGGTGCGGCGGTCGTCTATCTGGCGAGCCGTGAGGCGGGCTATGTTAATGGACAAACTCTTCACGTGAACGGCGGAATGGCCATGATCTGAAGCCGGTGAGCGCGCCGTCCATCAGGATGGCGCGCCGCGTCGCCAGTGTTAGCACGGCGATGGCGGCGATCAGGTTGACCGGGATCAGCGTCCATTCCGACACGGCCCGGCCGAACAATGGCGCGATCCACGCATAGGCCAGCCATGTCGGCTCCCAGCGCAGCGTCCCGCGCGCCGCCATGTCCGCGGCGATGAAGGCGATGGCAACGCCCAGCAGCACGAAATCATAGTCCAGCACATAGGGCGTGCAGAGCAAAGCCGCGCTTAGCGCCGCAGCACCGCGCGCCGCCATAGACCCGCGCCGTGCCACCAGCGCTGCCGCTGCGATGGCGAGGGCGGAGACGATCGCCTGCACCGCATAAGCGGCGGGGATCGATCCACCCCATTGGCGGATGGCGGCGAAGGGGCTTTGGATTTTCTCCCAGCCCGTCGCGCCCGCTTCGATGATGATATGGCGGGTCAGCGGCAGGGACTCGATGAAGGCCTGCCACACCGGCCAGCCCCAGATCGCCAGCGTCAGCAGGCACAATGCCGTCACGGTCAGCCCGGCCGACAGGAAAGCGCGCATATTCCCCCGCGCCAGGATCAGCACGGGGATCAGCACGGCAAATTGCGGCTTATAGACCAGAGCACCCAGCAGCATCCCCGCGACCCATGGCCGCCGGTCGAGCAGCAGCATCCCCGCGCCCAGCAGGCTGGCGGTCAGAAAGGCGTTCTGGCCATGGCCCAGGCACACCAGCACCACCGGCGCGCCCAGCGCCACCAATATGGCGTCACGATCATCGGGCAGGATGCGCCGTACCAGCGTCAGGCATAAAGTCAGGCTCAGCCCCTGCCAGATCAGCAGTGCCGCGACATAGGGAAATTGCGCCAGCAGCGTGGCGATGATCAGGAAGGGCGGGGGATAGTGCCAGCCGTAGAAGGGGATGGCGTCATTATGGTGGACCTGTTTCTGCACTTCGTGCTGGGTCGGCCAGTCCCATGCTTCGGGCGCACGGCCCTGATCGGCCATGTGTCCCGCGGTCCAGACGTTGGAAAAATCGGTCCCCAGCGGTCGCCCCAGCGAATCCACCGTGCCATGGGCGGTGGCAAATAGCGTGCAAAGGCCGATGATCGTCGCCGCCAATATCAGCATCGCGGTCAGCCGGACGCGCGCACGGGTCATGAAGCGATCGGTGGCTGGCGGCATGATCATGCCCCAATCCCTCGCACAAGCCGCTGAAATTTTGGTAAATGAAGCGTTGCCATGCCCCGATTGGCGCTATTTTGTTGCGGAATCATTGCCTGGCGCGAATGAAAGGGGCTTGGCGGCCTTGCCTCTTGCCTGTATCGGCGCTTGGCACTAGGGCTGCCTTAACAGTTATTCAGACCCACCAACGATACCAGTCAAGAAGGACCACTCATGAGTGAGACCGCGGATCGCGTAAAGAAAATCGTCGTCGAGCATCTGGGCGTTGAAGCCGAAAAGGTGACCGAGGATGCCAGCTTCATCGACGATCTGGGCGCTGACAGCCTCGACATCGTTGAGCTGGTGATGGCGTTCGAGGAAGAATTCGGCGTCGAAATTCCCGACGATGCGGCTGAGAAGATCGGCACCGTCAAGGATGCGATCGACTATATCGACAGCAAGCAGTAAGGCGTATTGCGGCCTGCCCCATGGGCGGCGGGCCGGTAATGCGTTGAGAGAAACGGCTCCTCCTGTCCGGTGATTCCGGGGTGTGGGGAGCCTTTTCGTATCTGGCGCGCCGTTCACAACTGTCGCACAAGCGGTTAAGGGAACGGCGAAACGCCAACAAGGAATTTCGGAGCTAGCATATGCGTCGTGTCGTCGTAACCGGTCTTGGCATGGTGACCCCGCTTGGCGGAGATGTCGAAACCAGCTGGAAGAACATCATTGCGTCCAAATCCGGCGCGGCGACGATCACCCGGTTCGACCCCACCGACTATAAGTGCCGCATCGCGTGCGAAGTGAAGCCCAAGGACCATGAGTACGGCTTCGACGCCAATCTGGAGGTGGATCACAAGGTCCAGCGCCAGGTCGATCTGTTCATCGTGTTCGGAATTGCAGCGGCGAGCGAGGCGCTCAGGGATGCGGGCCTGCTCAATATGAGCGAGGAGGAACGGCTGCGCGCCGGGTGCTCTATCGGTTCGGGCATTGGCGGCCTGCCGGGCATTGAAAGCGAATCGCTGGTGCTGGCGACCAAGGGACCAGGCCGGGTCAGCCCGCACTTCGTCCATGGCCGCCTGATCAACCTGATTTCCGGTCAGGTCAGCATCAAATATGGCCTGATGGGTCCGAACCACGCCGTCGTCACCGCCTGCTCGACCGGCGCCCATTCGATCGGCGATGCCGCGCGGATGATCGCGATGGACGATGCCGACGTGATGCTGGCGGGCGGCGCGGAAAGCGCGATCTGCCCGATCGGCATCGCCGGCTTCTCGCAGGCGCGCGCGCTCTCGACCGGGTTCAATGATGATCCGACCCGCGCCAGCCGCCCCTATGACGTCAACCGCGACGGCTTCGTCATGGGCGAGGGCGCAGGCGTGGTCGTGCTGGAAGAATATGAGCGGGCCAAGGCGCGCGGCGCGAAAATCTACGCCGAAGTGCTGGGTTACGGCCTGTCGGGCGACGCCTATCACGTCACCGCCCCGCATCCCGAAGGCTCCGGCGCGTTCCGCTCGATGGCGATGGCGCTCAAGAAGTCGGGCCTCAGCCTCGAAGATATCGACTATGTGAACGCCCATGGCACATCGACCCCGCTGGGTGACGAGCTGGAGCTGGGCGCGGTCCGCCGCCTGTTCGGCGACCAGATCAGCGCCATGTCGATGAGTTCGACCAAGTCGGCGATCGGCCATTTGCTGGGCGGCGCGGGCGCGGTGGAAAGCATCTTCTGCATCCTGGCCATGCGCGACGGCATTGTGCCGCCGACGCTGAACCTGGATGAGCCGAGCGAAAGCTGCAAGGGCGTCGACCTGGTTCCCCATGTCGCCAAGCAGCGCAAGGTGCGCGCGGTGCTGAACAACTCGTTCGGCTTTGGCGGCACCAACGCCTCGCTGATCATGAAGGCGCTTTGAGGCGGTTTTTGAAACCCTCCCCTTGCAGGGAGGGGAATTGCATCTGACTTTGCGTTATCTCTTCAAGGTCATCCTGAACTTGTTTAGCTGCGCTGGCCTTCGGCTCAGGGTCCATCGCGCCCCAAAAGCCGCCACTCGTGACGAGAAATGGATGCTGAAACAAGTTCAGCATGACGAAAAAAAATGAGGTGCGACCCATATGCGATAGTCCTCTCCTTGCAGGGGAGGATTTGGTGGTCGTGGATATTCTCTTGCAGCGGATTGGGCGGTTGTGATGATGGCGAGACGATCCGGCGCAAATCCCATGCAAAAATTCGGCTGCATCATCTTGGCTGTCGGCCTGGCCGTCGCGGCCTTCATCGCTTTCCGCTTCGTGGCAGGCTGGACCGAGCAAGGCCCGGCAAAACAGGATATCAGTATCGTCGTGCCGGACGGGGCGACGCTGTCGGATGCCGCCGTGATGCTCAAGCGGTCGGGTGCGGTGCTGTCCGCGGACGCTTTCCTGACGCGGGCGAAGATATTTGGCGGCGGCACGTCGATCAAGGCAGGCGAGTTCGTCATCCCTGCAGGCGCCAGCAACAGCGATATCCTCTCGATCCTGCAAGGCGGCAAGACGCTTACCCGCCTGATCACAATCCCTGAAGGGATGCCGTCTATATTGGTGCATGAGCGGCTGATGGCCAATGAGCAGCTGACCGGCGACATCAAGGTGCCGGAGGAAGGCAGCGTGCTGCCTGACAGCTATGCCTTCGACAAGGGCGAACGCCGCGCGGCGGTGCTGGCGCGGATGCAGGCGGCGATGGACAAGGAACTGGCCAAGCTATGGGCCGAACGTGCGCCCAACACGGTCGCCAAAAGCCCGCGAGAGGCGATCATCCTGGCCAGCATCGTCGAAAAGGAAACAGCGCTTCCGTCCGAGCGGCAGATGGTCGCGGGCGTCTATAGCAACCGGCTGCGCACCAACATGATGCTTCAGGCCGATCCCACGATCATCTACCCGATCACGCGGGGCAAGCCGCTGGGCCGCCGCATCCGCAAATCGGAAATCGCGGCGGTCAACGACTACAACACTTATGCGATGGTCGGGCTGCCCAAGGGACCGATCGCCAATCCGGGCCGCCTGTCGATCGCCGCCGTGCTGCACCCGGCACAGACCAAGGCGCTCTATTTCGTCGCGGACGGCAAGGGCGGGCATATCTTCGCCGACACCTACCAGCAGCATAATGAAAATGTGCGCAAATGGTTCGAAATCAGGCGATCAAGGGGTGAATTATAAGATCGCAGTCATCCTGACGGAAGTCAGGATCCATTCGCTCTACGCTGGCGAGAATATGCGACCATTGCGTGAATGGATCCCGGATCAAGTCCGGGATGACGGTGGTGCTTTACGACAGCACCCCTCTGGCCTTCATCGCCCGTGCATAGATAAACTGCGCGACGCCAGCGACAAAGATCAGCGCAGGCACCAGCACGGCGTCCCATCCCTCCACCGCCAGCATGTCGGTCGCCAGGAAATTCTGTGCGAACAGCAGGATGATCGCCGCCAGCGACAGCGCATAGACCGGTACTGCCAGTGCCTTCTTCGTGAGCAGCAATATCGCCCCCAGCGTCCCGGCACCCACGGCGACCGCGAACACGGCCCAGACCCAGCCGGGCATCTGGCCATAGACCCGCGCCATATCGGGCGCGGTTCTGGCCAGTTCGTCCATGTCCATCGCATATTGGGCGGCAAAGGACATGTCGCCCAGCAGATTCCACGCCAGCGCGGCGAGACCAACGGCCAGAAAAGAACGCGGTGTCGGCATGATCCAATCCTTTTCCTGTGGCTCTCCGCGCTGGCTATGGCGTCAACGCAGCACTGCTTTCCCAACCAGATGACGGGCGTAGAGCAGTTGGACGATGGCCATCACTACGATGAAGGCCGGGAAAGCCAGCACTGCCGGTCCCTTCACCGCCAGCAGATCGGTGCCCAGGAAGGTATAGCCGAACTGCACGATCACCGCGATGACGGACATCAGGAACAGGCTGGCGGCGGCGGCCTTCTTCATCAGCAGGGCGATCGCCCCCAGCGTCCCCGCACCTACGGCGATAGCATAGGCGATCCACACCCATGTCGGCATGGCGGCAAAGGCCTGCGCCGTCGTCGGATCAGTCTTGGCCAATTCGGTCAGATCGGCCGTATATTGCATGACGAAGGCGGCCAGCCCCATCAGGTTCCACAGCAGCAGGATGATGGCGATGATGGTGAAATATCGTGGCGTATTCATGATCCAATCCCCTCCCTTTATGACGTGTCCCGTTGCAGGGCCGCCGTGGACCGATCATATACCTGTTGCAGGCCGCGCGGAAGCGGCGAGACATGGAAGGACATGAACCATGCTGGGACGATCCGTACCGAATGTGATCCTCAAGACGCGCGTGCGCGACGAAACGGTCGAGGGGCCGAACCCCTTTCGCTGGCAGGATGTGCAGACGGGCGATCTGTTCGCGGGCAGGCGGGTGGTGGTGTTTTCACTGCCCGGCGCTTTCACCCCGACTTGCTCGACCGAACAATGTCCGGCGTACGAGCGCACTTATGATGATTTCAAGGCGCTGGGCGTGGACGATGTCTATTGCGTGGCGGTCAATGACGCCTTCGTCATGTTCCAGTGGGGCAAGCAACTGGGGTTGCAGAAGGTCAAGCTGCTGCCGGACGGGTCGGGCGATTTTACCCGTCGCATGGGGATGCTGATCAAGAAAAATCACCTCGGCTTTGGCGACCGCAGCTGGCGCTATGCGATGGTCGTGGAGGATGGCAAGATTGTCGGCTGGTTCGAGGAACCGGGGATCAACGACATTGGCGAAGATGAAGATCCCTATGGCGAATCGATGCCAGAACCCGTGCTGGAATGGCTGAAGGCGCATCCCGCCGGGTGAGCGCCCCGATTATCGTCAGCGCCTTGATGGGCGCGGCGGATTTTGCCTGGGCGGATGGACTGCGCCGTGCGCATTTTCCGCCGGAGCGCAATATGCTGTCCGCGCACATCACCCTGTTCCACCACCTGCCGCCCTCCGCACTGGGCGAGGTGGGGGACAGGATCAAGGCGCTGTGCCGGGGCCGCGCGCCGCTCGCGCGCTTAAGCGACGTCATGCTGCTGGGGCAGGGGGTCGCCTACCGGATCGACAGCCCGGAGTTGGCGGTGATGCGGGATGAACTGGCCGACGCCTTTACTGGCCTGTTGACGCCGCAGGACCAGGGCCGGCCACGCCTGCATGTCACGGTGCAGAACAAGGTGAAGCCAGCGGAGGCCAAGGCGCTGGCGGAAGCCTTGCGGGCGGATTTTCAGCCCCGTCCGTTCGTCATCGCAGGGCTGGCCGCCTGGCATTATCGCGGTGGCCCGTGGGAGTTGGCGATGAAGGCGAGTTTTCGGGGGTAGGGTTCTATTCCTCCCCTGCAAGGAGAGGGGGGCCGCCGCGAAGCGGTGGTGGAGGGGGCCATGCCACCAGCGCTGCGCCTGTGGCATGGCCCCCTCCGTCTGGCCTGCGGCCAGCCACCTCCCCTTGCAGGGGAGGAATTTATGTTAAGCCAGCCCGACTTCCTTCAACGGCACACTCGCATCCGCCAGTTGCGCCTGATCCAGCGCAGCACCCGCCAGCACATGCGCGCGGCCCTGGACATAATCCTTGACCATATTGACACAATCGAGCGCGATCACCTTGCCGCCCTTCAGATAGACCACCGAAAAGCTGCGCGCTGCCGGATCGCCGCGCAGGATCGCCTGATCATAGCCGGTCGAAAGGCCCACGGTCTGGAGCTTCAGATCATATTGGTTCGACCAGAACCAGGGCACTGCGTCATAGGCCTCTTCCTTGCCCATGATGTGCGCCACGGCGGTCTTGGCCTGGTCATTGGCGTTCTGCACCGATTCCACCCGCATCTGCGCGCCACCGGCAAAGCGGTTGGCGTGCGCGGCGCAATCACCCACGGCATAGATGTCGGGCAGGCTGGTGCGGCAATATTCGTCCACGTCCACGCCATTGCCACCCGCAGCCCCGGCGGCGATCAGCGGGCCGGTTTCGGGGATGATGCCGATGCCGACAATCACCATGTCGGTGGCGATCCGCTCGCCATCCTGCATCAGCACGGCAGTCGCCTTGCCGTCGGTCACTTCGATGCAGTCCATCCGCGCGCCGGTGCGCAGGTCCACGCCATGGGCGCGATGTTCGGCTTCATAGAAGAGCGACAATTCCTCACCCGCAACCCGCGCCAGCACCCGGTCGAGCGCTTCGAGGAGCACGACCTTCTTGCCGAATTTGGACAGCACAGCCGCTGCCTCCAGCCCGATATAGCCGCCGCCGATGATGGTCACATGGTTGATGCTGTCGATCTTCGCCATCATCGCATCGACATCTTCGCGGCGGCGCACGGCGTGGACATTGGCGGCGTCGGCCCCGTTGCAGGTCAGCATCCGCGGATTGCCCCCGGTGCACCAGATCAGCTTGCCATAGCCAATTTCCTCGTCACCCGCGGTCACGAATTTGCCGACCGCATCGACGCTCTTGACCCGGCGACCAAGCAGCATGTCGACATTGCGCTCACCCCAGAAGGTGGCAGGGCGGATCAGGATGCGGTCGAAACTCTTGTCCCCCGCGAAATATTCCTTGGACAGCGGCGGACGCTCATAGGGCGGGTCTTTCTCGTCGCCGATCATCGCGACAGAGCCTTCAAAGCCCGACTGGCGCAGGGAAATCGCGGCCTGCGCCCCCGCATGGCCCGCGCCCACGATCAACACGTCATAATAGCTCATTCGCCCGCTATCCTCTTTATCCCCGTTGCGCCGCTGATTGGCGCGCTTTGCCGGTAGTTGCAAGGGGGGATGTGCGGCGATCCCGGCACGAAAGGGCGCAGGCCGTAGTGGCTGCGCCCTTTCGTGCCGGATGGATCAGGCCGCGCGGCCGACCGTCGGGTTGCGATAGCGCTCGTGCAGAAAATGCACCACCGCATGACGCGCGGCGGCATATTCGGCCATGTCGAGCGCTTTCAAGCGATCGCGCGGACGGGCCATGGCAACCGCATGATCCTCCCCAATGCGCGCGGCCGGGCCGTTGGTCATCATGACGACGCGATCGGCCAGCAGCACCGCTTCATCGACATCATGGGTGATCATCAGCACGGTGTTGTTGAGCGTCGCCTGCAACTCCATGACCACATCCTGCAACGCCGCCCGCGTCAGCGCGTCGAGCGCGCCAAAGGGTTCGTCCATCAGCAGGATGCGCGGCTTCATCGCGATGGCGCGGGCGATGCCGACGCGCTGCTTCATGCCGCCCGACAATTCGCCGGGCCGCTTGCGCGCGGCATGGGCCATCTGCACCAACTCAAGATTGTGCAGCACCCAGTCGCGCCGCTCCGCCTTGCTCTTGTCCCCGGCGGTCTTGTCGACAGCGAGCCGGACATTCTCCTCCACCGTCAGCCAGGGGAGGAGCGAATGGTCCTGAAACACCACGGCGCGGTCAGGGCCGGGGCCGCTGATGACGTCGCCGTCCAGGAACAAGACGCCCCGGCTGGGTTTCACCAGTCCCGCCACGACATTGAGCAGGGTGGACTTGCCGCAGCCCGAATGGCCGATCAGCGCCACAAACTCGCCGCGCTCGACCGACAGGTCGATCGACTGGAGCGCGCAGAACGGACCCTGTTTGGTCGGAAATTCGACCGTGACATCCTCGATCGCCAGATAGCTTCTCTGTTTCATGGAACCGGTCCTTTCAGTTCGATCGGGCGACGACGCGGCCAATGGCGGCGACGATACGGTCGAGGGTGAAGCCGACCATGCCGATCCACAGCAAGGCGACGATCGTGTCGGTCAAAAGCGAGCTGTTATAGCTGTCCCAGATGAAGAAGCCGACGCCGGTGCCGCCCTGCACCATTTCCGCCGCCACGATCGCCAGCCAGCTCATGCCGATGCCGATACGAAGCCCGGTGAACATCGGCGGCACGGTGGCGGGCAGCATGATGCGCAGGAAATATTCCACCGGGTTCAGCCCAAGCACTTTGGCGACGTTGCGATAGGCTAGCGGGATTTGCTGGATGCCCGACGCGGTGTTCAGGATGATCGGCCAGATCGCGGTGATGAAGATCAGGAACAGCGCCGATGGCCCGGCATTCTGGAAGATCGCCAGGCTGATCGGCAGCCAGGCGAGCGGCGGCACGGTGCGAAGCACCTGGAACAGCGGATCGAGCGCGCGATAGGCGAACGGACTTTGCCCGATCAGCACGCCCAGCGCGATGCCCGCAACCGCCGCCATGCCATAACCGATCATGACCCGCGACAGGCTGGTCAGGATATGTGCGGCAATGCCGACATCGCCCTGATCGTCGATATGCAGGCCGGTGAAGTCCAGCGACACGCCCTTGAACGGGTGGACGATCACCTCATGGCTCTCTTCCCACACTTTCATCGGGCTGGGGAAGCTGGCGTCGGGCGCGCTGCAACTCAGCTGCCACACGAACAGCAGCGTGATGATCATCAGCATCGTCGGCAGGACAGACGCAGCGACACTGCGCCCACGGTCCAGCCAGAGCTGCGCCAGTCCTGCGATCGGGGCGGCTTGTGGCACGACCGGCGCGACAACCGCCTCGACCGGTGCAGGCGTCGCCACCACGGCGGCGGCCTGTGGGTCGTCCCGCCTCAACGGAACGACCTTGAGAGTGGAAAGAGAGGACATGATGACACTCCGGTTCAGATCTTCTTGATCTTCAGGCTGGCCAGATAGGCTTTGGGATTGGCGGGATCGAACGTCTTGCCGTCGAAGAATTTTTCCACGCCCCGGCTGTCGCTGGCCGGACCCTTGCCACCCAGCACGCCCGCCGCCTTGCGCCAGATGTCGGCGCGGTTGACCTTGGCGATGATCGCGCTGGTGTTGAGGTTGGCGGGCAGCTTGCCCCAGCGCTGGTTTTCCGTGAGGAACCACAGGTCGTGGCTCTTGTAGGGGAAGGACGCATAGCCGGTAAAGAATTTCATCTTGAACGGCGCATTGGGATATTTGCGCCCGTCGCCCATGGTGAAATTGCCCTGCAACCGGTCGGCAATGTCGCTGACCGGGCATTTGAGATAATCGCGGCCCGACACCATCATCGCCAGCCGCGAAATATTGGCCGGATTGTCGGCCCAGCGCTGCGCCTCCAGCACGGCAGCGGTGATCGCCACCGCCGCGCGCGGATTTTGCGCGATCCAGTCGGACCGCATCGCAAAGCATTTTTCGGGATGGTTCATCCACATTTGCCCGGTCGATACCGCAGTATAGCCCAGCTGCTGCGCGACCAGCTGGTCGTTCCATGGTTCGCCGACGCAGAATGCGTCCATCGTGTCGGCCTTCATATTCGCGACCATCTGCGGCGGCGGCACGGTGATCAGGTCGACGTCGACATCGGGGTTGATCCCGCCCGCCGCCAGCCAGTAGCGCAGCCACAGGTCATGGGTGCCACCCGGAAAGGTCATGGCCATGGTGATCTTCTTGCCCGCGCTCTTGCGCTGCTCGATCACACCCTTCATCGACGCGGCGTTCAGCCCTGCCTTGGCCGCCAGATACTCCTTCGACACCGAAATGCCCTGACCATTGACGTTCAGCCGCGCCAGGATGCTCATGGCGGTCTGCTTGGAATTGATCCCCAGCGACATGAAATAGGGCATGGGGCTCAGGATATGCGCGCCATCGATGCCGCCGCTGCCCGATCCCAGCACCAGATTGTCGCGGGTCGCGCCCCAGCTGGCCTGTTTGGCGACGACCACATCGGGCATCCCATGCTTGGCGAACAGGCCCAGTTCCTTGGCGACGATCAGCGGCGCGCAGTCGGTCAGTGCGATGAAACCCAGCTTGGCACCCTTCACCTCCGGCCCGGCACCAGCGGCAAAGGCGCCGCTTGGAAAGGCCTGATGCACGGCGGTGAACAGCGCGGCGGTGCCTGCGCTGCGAATCACCTGCCGCCGGTTCGGCGTGCTGTTCTTGTCGGTCTTGTTATCCATGGCGAAGCCCCCTTCGAGAAATTTGATGATGGTGAAATCGGTTCGGCGGGGCAGGCGGGTTGATCGCAACGCCCGACGCCAAAACGAAAAAAAGCCGCAGGCCAGACCTTCGCATGTGCGAAAAGCTGGACAGCGGCTTTGCTGTTTCATGAGGGGCGTCCCGTTCCCCCGTCGGAAGGAACACCCATAAGGCACGTCATCGCGCCGACACAGACTATCCGTCGATTCGCGTTTCGACGCAAGCGGATATTTGGTGCGCTGCAAAATGGGAATGCGCGCGCAAATTGCCGTGATGGAACAACAGTCTGTGGAATTTGCCCCATGAGCCATGAGTCATTCATTGTTCTGGTGCCCGCTGCGGCACCCGATAGTCATGGTAAGGTCATGCGTGTGTCTCGAAATCCATTCGGTACGACAGCATCACAGCGGACTTCGATCGGTGATATTTGGCGTCGTGGCAGATCGATGGTTGCCTGGCGCAGATTTGGCGGCATAGGTTCATGTCATGCAGAGAGGCAGTAATCTTGATGGTGTCCGACGCTATAATGAGCGATTGGCGCTAGCCACGATCCGAAGACGAAACGGTGCGTCAAAAACCGACATTGCGAATGCTACCGGTCTTTCCGCGCAGGCTGCTGTAAGAATTGTTGATGCATTGGAGGCGGCGCAGCTGGTCGTTCGGACAGGCAAGCGTACAGGCGGGCTTGGTCAACCGTCGATATTATATGAAGTGAATGGCGATGGCGGCTTTACCGTCGGCGTCGAAATTGGGCGCGAAAGGCTCACGCTTGTCCTGCTCAACTATCGTGGGGAAGTGCTGGATCGTCATATCCAGCCTGTGGATTTTCCAGTTCCCGGATTTGTGCTGGAGCAAACCGCGGTGTTTGTCGATCGTCAGTTAGCCCGCCTCTCAGCGGAAAAGCGATCGTCCTTCCTTGGGATCGGCATAGCCATGCCCTGGTTCATCGGCGAATGGCGGCAGGAAATCGGCATTTCGGAAGCGCAGGCAGGGGAATGGGAAAGAGCCGATGTCGAGCAGATGTTCCGGTCGAGATTCAGCCATCCGCTATTTTTCGAGAATGATGGCAATGCGGGGGCGCTGGCGGAACTTCTGACCGGTGCGGGCCTGCAGCTTGAAAGCTATCTCTATCTGCATATCGGGACATTCATCGGTGGTGGACTGGTCTTGCGCGGGCAGTTGGAAGAGGGACGCCATGGCAATGCGGGGGCCATCGCATCGATGCCAGTGCCGTCGGCTGATCGGTCAGGAACGGATTATCTGCTCCACAAGGCCTCCCGTTACATGCTTGAAAAGGCGCTTGGCGCCGCGACGGGAATCGATGCGTCCTTTGACGACATGGTCACGTCCCGGTCGCAGCGCGTCAATGAATGGCTCGCGGATTGCGCCAAGGCGTTGGCATTTGTCATCATCGGGGCAAACAGCCTGCTGGACTTGCAAGCGATCATTATGGACGGGGATTTGCCTCCGCAACTGATTGCGCAAGTCATGTCAGCAGTCGAACAGCATATTGCGCAGTCCAGGCCGCTGGACTTCTTTGCGCCCGATCTGGTGCTTGGCACGATGCGCGATATGGCACCGGCGATCGGGGCCGGACTGCTGCCCATGTATGCGACCTTCTCCCCCAATCTGGCTACGCTCCTTAAGAACCCCAAAGTCTGATTCGCCGCACAATCGGACAAGACCCAATGCCGATCCCGCCGCCGGGATGTTTCGGCGCGTGCCTGCGCGATCGTTCGCCAGGAGGCATCTCAATTCCCATAAGCTTATGAAATGAAACCTCATAATTCCCCGATGGAGCACGTCCCTCCAGCAGCCTGAACGCCCCTTGACGAGATTAAATCACTTAAGTAGATTTAGTCCCGTCAAGCAGGTTGATAGGCCTGGCAAGAGCTTAAGAGCGAGCACGCAATGCGCGCCATCAGGAGGGGAAGATCATGAAATTATCCATCGTCAAACCAGTCGTGTCCGCCATAGCTGTCGCTGTATCGACGGGGCCTGTCTTGATGTCGCTAGCGCTGTCGCCAGCTGCTAACGCTCAGGAGAGCGCGGCGCAGGCCCGGCAAGGCGACAACCCAAATGGCAATGCCGAAATAATTGTGACGGGCGTCACGCGGGCCACCCGCAAGATCGATTCGACCAACACGATCAACACCATCACGCAGGAAGATATCAAGCGGCTGGCGCCAATGAGCACCGCCGACCTTCTTCAAAATGTGCCGGGTATCTACGCCGAGGGCAGCACGGCAGGCGAAGCGAGCAACAATATTACCGTGCGTGGCCTGCCGGTCACCGGCGGCTATCGCTATGCGCCGCAACTGATCGACGGCCTGCCCTGGTATGAAGAGCCTGAAGTCCAGTTCATGAACAATGACGTTGCCGTGCGTGACGACCTGATGACCGACCGGGTCGAAGTCATCAAGGGCGGCACTGGCGGCATTCTCTATTCCAACGGCCTGGGCGCGACGGTCAATCACATCACGAGGACCGGCAAGCAGGAATTTGAAGGCGGTTATCGGCTGGAACTGACGGAATATGGTCTTGTGCGCAACGAAGCCTTCATTTCCGGGCCGATCAACCAGAATCTGACCTTTGCGGTGGGCGGCTTCTATCGATTTTCAAACGGTATTCGCGATGTCGGCTACACCGCCGACAATGGCGGCCAGATCCGGGCGAACCTGCTGTATAAAAGTGACGATGACTCGCTCAAAATCTTCACGCAGGCGCATTTCATCAACGATCGAACCCAGTTCAACCAGAACGTCCCGTTCCAGGTTCCGCGCCTGAGTGCGCCAGGCACTGCCGAAGACCCGACGAAAATCAAATCAGACACGATTGCGCCGATCGGTATTGATTTTGGCAATGGCACCGTCAATTCGCCGTTCAATCGCTATTCGACGATGCTGGGCGAATATGGCCGCCGCCAGATCGACATGGCCGACGGCATTCATCCCAACTTCAGGATCTTCACCTTCAAGATCGACAAGGCGTTCGACAATGGCTGGGCCGTCGGCGGCGGTATTCGCCACACCAGCGGCACCAGCGACTTCAATGCGATGTTCACCGGCAATGATACCGCCTATGCGTCGGCATTCAACAGCGCCCGCTACCAGAATGATCTCGTCTCCCCCGCCTTCAACGCCGCAGTTTCCTGCGAAAATGGCACGGCGGCCTATGCAAAGCTGGTCGGATTTTTCAATTATCGCACGCCGGGGAGCTGCACGCCCTATACCGGCACGCGCGAGAATTTCATCAACAGCTATGCGCTCGCCAGGTCGGTCGGTGCCACTTATCTGAAAAACGGCCAGAAGGTTCCCGACGGCACCTATCTCAATTTTCTGCTGCCTTTCGTGACCCGGACCAAGGCGCGCAGCACGTCGATCGACCTCAAGGTGAGCAAATCCTTCGAGGCACTGGGGACGCATGACCTGACCGTGGGCGGTTATGCGTCGGCCTATTCCACCGAGCAGAATTTCCAGTCGTCGCTGCTGGTGTCGACGATGGAGAAGGATTCTTCGCTGGTCGATCTGCGCGGCCTTGACGCCGCCGGCAATCCCGTCGGCCCGTCACTGACGCTGGACGGCGCGATATTGCCGGGCTTTTTCGGCTATGTCAGCGATGTCGATGTCAACGGCCGTGCCATCTATGCGCTGGATCATTGGGAAACGCTGGGCGGCAAGCTGAAAATCGATGCGGGCATCCGCTATCAGACGCAAAGCGCGACCGTCACCCGCTACGATCGGGTTGTGAACACGAACCTGACTCCCGCCAACATCGTGGTCGGCTCAGCCAATGACACGACGGCGGACAATGAAGTGTCGCTGCCGGGCAATCGCCGCGACCTGTCGGACGATTTCAAGGGCTTTGGCTGGTCTGTCGGCGCAAACTATTCCTTCTCCAACACATTGGCTGTTTACGGACTGGTCTCGCGCTCCTTCCGCCTGCCCTCGATGGAAGATCTCAACGAATTCCGCGTGAATTCGGCTGCGGTCGGCAAGCAGGTGGAACATATCATGCAATATGAAGGTGGCCTGCGCTATTATGACCGCCAGTTCGATGCGCAGTTGGCGCTGTTCTACAACAAGTTCGATCCTCGCCAGCAGATCAACGAATATCGCAACTTCACCGACCCGTCCTGCGCGGTCCCGGCACCCGGCGTGCCCAACATCAACGCCTGTCCGCTGGTCCGCCAGCTCTATCAGCGCGGCATCAAGAACAAGGGCATGGAATTGTCCATGGCGTTGCGCCCCAATGCGATCCCCGGCTTCGAGCTTCGCGGCAGTCTGGTCCTGCAAGACCCCAAGGTGACGGACGCCAACTACACGATCGTGAATGCGTCCACCAACCCCAGTGGCGTCGTGACCGCCTATAATTTCGTCGAGGTGGGCGAAAATGGCCGTCGTCCGAGACGTCTGGCCAATATGATGGTCAATATTCAGCCGAGCTGGGACCTCAAGCCGCTGACAGGCCTGCCTGTCCGGCCCTATGCCAAGTTCACCTATTTCGGCAATCGCTACTCGGAATCGGCTGACTTCAACGTCACGCTCTATCCCGCTTATTATCATATCGATGCCGGTGTCATGGTTGACGTCACCAGCCGTCTGTCGGCCCAGTTCCATGTGTCGAACATCACCAACCAACTGTCCTTTACCGAAGGCGATCCGATCTTCTTCGATCTGCTCGGTCCCAATGGCGATACCAATCGCGGGGTCGGGCGTCCCCTGTTTGGCCGCATCGTCCGCGGCAGCCTGACGTACAGCTTCTGAAGCGCCAGCATCCATTCCTGCCCGAAAGGCTCGTATGACCATCACGACACAAACCGGCCTTCTGGGGGGAATTGAGGCAGGCGGCACGAAGTTCATCTGCGGGATCGCGGATCGCGACGGGGTGATCCTCGACACGATCCGCATAGCGACCGAAGCGCCGACACAGACACTGGCGGCCGTCGCCAGCTTTTTCCAAGCGGCTGTCGAACGCCACGGCCCGCTTGCGGTCCTGTCGATCGGCAGCTTTGGTCCCCTGTCGCTGCGTCCCGCCGCGCCGGATTACGGCTCTATCACCAGCACGCCCAAGCCAGGTTGGAGCGGGGTTGATCTGGTGGGCTATTTCAGGAACGCCCTGGGCGTGCCGGTGGCGATCGACACGGATGTCAATTGTTCGGCCGTGGGAGAACGCCTGTTCGGTAGCGGCAGGGGTCTCGACAGTTTCTGTTATGTGACGATCGGCACCGGCATCGGTGTCGGCATGATCGTGAACGGCGCGCCCTATGGCGGCGCCAATCACCCCGAAGCCGGCCATATCCGCCTGCCACGGGCGCCCGGCGACGAAGCCTTTGCCGGGCACTGCCCTTTCCATGGCGACTGTCTGGAGGGGCTGGCCTGTGGTCCGGCGATGATGGCGCGCTGGGGCGTGCGCCCGCCGGAGCTTCCCGACGATCATCCCGCCTGGGCGATCGAGGCGGACTATATTGCCGGGCTGTGCACCAACCTCACCTATATCATGCGGCCCGACAGGATCATCCTGGGCGGGGGCGTGATGCAACGGCCCCATATCTACGGCCTGATACGGCGTGCCCTGAGCGAAAAGCTGGCCGGATATGATTCGAGCATCCGCGATCTGGACCTGAACGATTATATTGCCCAGCCGACGGCAGGTGCCTCTGCCGGGCTCTGCGGCGCACTGGCGATCGCTCACCATGAGGTGGTGCGCCAATGGCCTGCCCATTGGCGCCTGGGCATACTGCAAGAGGATGCGGACGACATGTCGGTCGCACAACAGGAGACGGTGCATGACTGATGACAAGGCGGAGCGCGCAGGCGCTGTAACCCGCCCGATGATATTGGCGGCGGCGGGTGCTGCCCTTGGCGGGCTGCTCTTCGGTGTCGATACCGCCGTTATTTCCGGGACGACTTCGGCGCTTCAGGCGCGTTTCGCGCTCAGCGATTCCGCGCTGGGCTTTACCGTCGCATCCGCCCTGATCGGCACGGTGATTGGCGCGTTGACCGCCGGTGCGCCGGCCGACCGCTTCGGTCGCCGGGCGATGCTGATCGTCATTGCGCTTTGCTATGTCGTGTCATCCCTGGGCTGCGCCTTTGCATCCGGCTGGTATAGTCTGGTGGCGTTTCGTTTCCTTGGGGGACTCGCCATCGGCGCGGCGTCGGTCGTGACCCCCATCTATATCGCCGAAGTGTCTCCGGCGGCCTATCGGGGCCGGCTGGTGGCGCTCAACCAGCTCAACATTGTTCTGGGCATATTGCTCGCTTTCCTGTCGAACTTCGTCATCGCCGGTCTCGCCCCGCCGGAAACCGCGTGGCGCTGGATGCTGGGCATCATTGCCGCGCCTTCGGCCATTTTCCTGGCTATCACCTTCCTCTTGCCCGAAAGTCCGCGCTGGCTGACCGTCCAGGGGCGTGGCGATGCCGCGCACCTGGTCATGGCCCGGCTCGGCTTTGCCGACCCCGATGCCGAAGTGGACCGAATGCTGGCTGCGGCGGCACGAGACACCCATGGCGAAAAGCCGCGACTTTTCCAATCTGCGCATAGCCTGCCGGTTACCTGCGCCATATTGATCGCCATGTTCAACCAGCTTTCGGGCATCAACGCCCTCCTATATTATGCGCCGCGCATCTTCGAATTGGGTGGGGCGGGCGCCGACACGGCGCTGCTGCAATCGGTGGCGGTCGGGGGCACGAACCTTGTCTTCACGATCCTGGCGCTGTTCCTGATCGACCGGTTCGGCCGCAAGCCGCTGCTCTATTTCGGATCAGTTGCGACCGCCGCAGCCCTGTTCCTTGTCGCGGCCCAACTGGAAAGCGCGCAGCCGGACGGAACGATGGTATTGCTGGGCCTGCTGGGCTTCATCGCGGCCTTCGCGGTTTCGCAAGGCGCGGTCATCTGGGTGTTCATCTCCGAAGTGTTCCCCAGCACCGTGCGCGGCAAGGGGCAGGCGCTGGGCAGTGCCACCCATTGGGTCATGGCCGCAGCCATCACCTGGGTCTTTCCGGTCTTCGCTACCAATCTGGGCGGGTGGGTCTTTGCCTTTTTCGGCGGGATGATGGTGCTCCAGTTGCTGTTCGTTTGGAAGCTGATGCCAGAAACCAACGGCATTGCCCTGGAGGATATCGACCTTGGTAACGCAGCATCCGGTCGCGTCGGACTGGCGGCAGCACAATGACCCGGAACTTCTTGTGTGTCATGAAAGCTGCTGTTGCGCTTTCGATGACGATATCCGCTGCGGTATGGGCGCAGGACGCATCAAATAGGCCTCAACCGGTCTATCATTTCGCCCCGGCGGCCAACTGGATGAACGATCCCAATGGATTGGTCTATTATGACGGCGAATATCACCTGTTTTACCAGTATAACCCCTATGGCGACCGCTGGGGCCATATGAGCTGGGGCCATGCCGTCAGCCGGGATTTGGTGCGCTGGACGGAATTGCCGGTCGCTGTCCCCGAAACCGACGTCATGGCCTTTTCCGGCAGTGCGGTCGTCGATTGGCACAATGACAGCGGCTTGGGCAAAAATGGCAAGCCGCCGATGGTCGCCTTCTTCACCGGCTTCAATCCCAGAACCAAAATCCAGGCGCAATATGCCGCCTACAGCAATGATCGCGGGCGGACATGGACGCGCTTTGGCGACAAGCCGATACTCGATATCGGTTCGACCGAGTTTCGCGATCCCAAAGTGTTCTGGCACGCGAAAACGAAAAGCTGGATCATGCTGGTTGTCCTGGCTGTGGAAAACAAGCTGGCCATCTATACGTCGAAAGACCTCAAGCAGTGGGACAAGGCCAGCGAGTTCGGGCCTGCCGGCGCGCGCGGCAAGAATTGGGAATGCCCCGATCTGTTCGAACTGCCGGTCGAGGGGCATCCGGGCCAGACCCGCTGGGTGCTTGGCATCAATCTGGGCGACAGCGCCATTGGCGGCGGATCGGGCGGCCAATATTTCGTCGGTGATTTTGATGGTCGCCGCTTCACGCCTGATCCAACGTCGGGCACGGCCCCGCTGTGGATGGACTATGGCGCGGATTTCTATGCGGCGGTGTCCTGGAACGACATTCCGGCAAAGGATGGCCGGCGGATCTGGATCGGCTGGGCCAATGACTGGCGCTATGCCAATGCCATTCCGACATTCCCCAGCCGCGGTCTGATGTCCTTGCCCCGCACAGTATCGCTCCGCCAGACGGCAGCTGGATACCGGATCGCCCAAGCGCCTGTGCGCGAGGTCGAAACCCTCCGGCGTGACCCGGTGCGCGTCGACGAACTGCTATTGGGCGAAGCGGAAGTCGCACTCCCCGTGGAGGGTGGTTCGGTCGAGCTGCAACTGGACATCGACGCGGGAAATGCGGATCAGATCGTGCTGGCCCTGTCCGACGATCAGGGATTCCGTACGCTGATCGGCGTCAATCCGACCATCAAGGAGTTGTTTGTCGACCGGACCCGATCGGGTCCGCATTTCCATGATGCCTTTCCAGAGCGGCATAACGCCCCGATCAAGATCGAGGCGGGGCGTTTCACGCTGCGCCTGCTGGTCGACCAATCGATCGTGGAGGTCTATGCCGACAATGGCGAAACGACGATCACCGATCGCTTCTTTCCCGCGAGCGGGAAACTGCGCTGGAGCGCCTACGCCCGCAATGGCACGGCGACGATCCGCTCGCTGAAAGCATGGCAATTGGGCGATGCCGTGCAGGTAGCCAAATGACATCCCAAATTGCAGTAGCCAGCCAGGCTTGCAGCTGAGTTCCGGCCTGAAGCCGGAGGATCCCTGTCCGCATGTAGACTGCACGCTATGTGCGGATAGGGATCATTGCATGAGATATCGCAAGTGGGGATTGGGTCTCTGAGATGGCCGGGCTGACCATTGGCAGATATGCCTGTCTTATGGCTGCTGCGTAATAAGAAAGTCATAAGTGCTGACCGCATTTCAGATTATGATGAAGCTCAAGGCTTTGTAAGTTGAAGGAAATAGGCGAGCGTTTCGGCCATGACATGGGGTGGTTCGGGCAGCGGATAATGGCTTAGCTTCACGATCACCGTGCGGCTTTGCGGATGGACATAGATGAACTGTCCCGCCAGGCCGAGCGCAGTGTAGGCGCCGGGCTGATCGTCCAGCTGCCAGAACTGGAACCCATAGCCGCGTCCGCCCAGAGGCGTGGGCTGGGCGAAGGAGATCATGCGGGTTGCCTGCTTGATCCAGTCGCGCGGCAGCACCGGCTTGCCGTCGCGCAGGCCATCGTCCAGCATCAACTGCCCCAGCCGCGCATAGTCGCGCAGGGTTGCGTTGAAGCCCATGCCGGACAGTTCGCGCCCCTTGCCCTCCGGTCCGTCAGCGATCCAGAAGGCATCATTCTCCATGCCGGCAGGTTGCCACAGATGAGCGGTAGTGAAGGCGGCGAGCGACTGGCCGGTTGCCCGTTCCAGCACCCATCCCAGGACGGCCGTGTCGAGCGTGGCATAGTTGAAACGGCTGCCAGGCGTGGCGGCCCGGCCGATGCCGACCGCGCGGTCAGCGAACCGCTCTTCGTTCAGGACGACGGCATGGCGATGGATCAGCGCGGCGACGCTGGGCTTCTCCCCGAAATCATAGCGTTCGTCATAATCGACGCCCGATCGCATCTGGAGCAACTGGCGGATCGTCACGTCGCCATAGGCGCCCTTGCGCAGTTCAGGGACATATTTGCCGGCCGGATCGTCGAGCGAAGCGATCTTCCCCTGGTCCAGAGCAATGCCGATCAGCAATGACGTGATCGATTTGGCCATGGAGAAGGAAATGAAGCGATCGGACGGCCGGGACCGGTTGCGATACTGTTCGAACACGATCTTGCCGTCGCGCAGGACGATGATCGCATTGGTATAGGTGCGGCGGGCCCAATCGTCATAGCTGTAGGTGACGCTGCCTTGCTGGAAGGGGGGCGGGGTGATCGTCCGGCCATCGGGCAGAGCGCGGACGGAATCGCCGTGCGGCACCGCGCGGGTTTCGAACATGTCGGCGGAATGGCGGAAGTTGAAGGCGTTGATGTCGGCATCCAGCCAATGTTCGCGCATCTGGATGACGGGATCGACGGGGATGTCGGTCGGGGCGGCAGCGGGCGCCGACATGGCCGTGGCGGCCAGCAAGAGGGGGGCCAGCAGGCGCAGGGCAGGGCGGTGGATCATGGGAACCTCGTCAGGAAAGGAAAGCGTCGTGATGAAGGGGCGGCGCGGCTCAAGCCGCGCTGCCGATCGGTCGATCAGAACGCCTTCTTGATCGTCACCGCCCAGGTGCGCGGCAGGCCCGGCGCGCCAGACAGGACACCCACCGAACTGAAATTGGTGTTCATTGAGGTGAAATAATATTTGTCGGTCAGGTTGCGCACCTCCAGCGATGCGCTCCACCCATCGTCTGCGCTCCGCCAGGTGACGCGGCCATTGGCCAGGAAATAGCCGTTGATCCGGCTGGTCGCGACCAATGTGGGCAGGGCGCCGCCGCCTGCGCCTACCGCCGTAGTCGACACGGTGGTCGCATCCGTGTTGATCGCGTCGACATAGATATGGGACTGATAGCTGCCGTCGAGACGGAAGCTGAGTTCCCCGCCCAGGACATCCGGCACGTCATATTGCGCGCCGACATTCCATTTCCACTTAGGCGTGAAGGGCGGCACCATGTCCAGCGTCACGCCGGTATTGGCGCTGCCGAGTGAGGTATATTTGAAGTCGAGATAGCTGAGTGATCCGTCGAAGGTCAGGTTGCGGGTCGGCCGGATCGTCGTTTCGAACTCGATACCCTTGACGTCCGCCGACCCCACATTGGTGGGCTGGAGGCAGGGCGTCCCTTCCGCACCCGTATCGGTCGGGCAATTGAACACGGTCAGGATGATATTCTTGTAATCGTTGAAGAAGGCCGAGACGTTGAAGCGCAACATGCGGTTGAACAGGTCTGTCTTGAACCCCGCTTCATAGGCGGTGATAGTTTCCGGCGAGAAGGCGCGCACCTGGCTGGGATAGAAGGGCCGGGGATTGACGCCGCCCGCGCGATAGCCGGTCGATACCTGCGCATAGACCATGAATTCGGACGAGAAGCGATAGTCCGCCGCGACGCGCCAGTCGGTCCGCTGCGACTTGAAATGTGCGCCCAGACCGTTGAGGCCGAAGAGCAGGCAGTTGGGCGAATTGCCTTCGCCCGTCGGCCCGGCGGTCGGCGCGCCCAGGAAGAATGCGCATGGTCCCTGGATCGCCGTGCCATCGGGATTGCGGCGGACATAGCCATAATCCTTCTCGTCCCAGGACGACCGGATGCCGCCCGTCAGCGTCAGCGCGTCGACCGGCTTGAAGCTGACATTAGCGAACAGCGCCTTGTTCTTGGCGGGCGTCGGATCAGGACCGTGGAGGAAGTCGATGCCGGCATAGTTGAGGTCGATGCGACCGGTGAACTTGCCCTTGGTGTCGAAATAGAATCCGCCCACGGTATAGTCGAGTCGGCGGTCGAGTGCTGTCCCGCTCAGGCGCAGTTCCTGGCTCCATTGGGTGTTGGTCTGTTGCTGTTCGAACATCGACGACTGAACCGGCGCACCTTCGGCAAAGGACCAGTCGGCCTCATAATGACGGTAGGACGTGATCGATTTCAGAGCGAGGGTGTCGCTGATCGTCCAGTCGATCGTGCCGGCAAAGCCGTAATTGTCGAGGTCCGAATGCGGGTCGAGCGACAGCGGCTTGTACGCCATCTGCCCGTCGCGGGTCGCATTGTCGGTGAAGGTGGCGTAGCTGATGAATTTCTTGTTGTAGCCCGACGGTGGCGTGTCGCAACTGTTGACGCCGAAGGCGACGAACGCGCAGTTGAGCGCTACCGGGGTGCCATTGACGCCAGCCAGCCAGGGGCGGGGGCCACCGGTTGCGCTGGGACCGGGGAATATACCGGCCTTGTTGGCGAAAATCAGCACGCTGGCACCGGCCTCGTCGCGCTGGCGGGTATAGTCGGCCGACACATTGATTTCGACATTGTCGGTCGGTAGCCAGCGCAGGGCCGCCTTGGTCGCGATGAAGCTCTGCCCGCCCAATGTGCCGAGTTCCGGGTCGGCGTCGGTCGCCTGGGTCGGCACGTTCGAACCCGGATGGGTCAGTGCATAGTCGAGGCGCTTTACATAGCCATCGCGATTCTTGGATGCGCCCGACACGCGCAGGAACAGATTGTCGGTCAGCTTGAGGTCGATATAGCCGCGCATGTCGATGCGATTGTAGCTGCCATAGGTGGCCTCCAACATGCCGCTGCCGTCCCCCTTCGGCTTGACCGAATAGAGTTTGATCGACCCCCCCAGCGAGTTGCGACCAGCGAGCGTACCCTGCGGCCCGCGCAATATCTCGACCCGGTCGAGGTCCATCAGGTCCAGCAGCGATCCGGTCAGCGTCGGCAGATAGACGTCGTCGATATACATGCCGACGCCCGGTTCGAGCGCGAAATTGGGGTCTGATTGGCCGACGCCGCGGATGAAGGCAATGATGCCGGGACCAAGATAGCCGTTTTGCGGTGCCAGCGTGACGTTGGGCGTTTGCGCGGCGACTTCCGAGATGTTGGTCTGGCCCCGCGCTTCGAGCGCTTCGCCGCTCAATGCAGTGATGGCGAGCGGCGTATCCTGCAGCTTCTGCGAACGGAACTGCGCGGTGACGATGATATCCGGCGGCGCCTGCATGTCGCCGGCGGGGGGCGTCGATGCGCTATCCTGCGCCAGAGCCAGCGGTGCGACCGGCAGAGCAGCCAACACGGATAGGCTGGCGCCAAACAATGTCTGTCGGATTGTCATGATCTTATCCTCCCCATTTGTATGCTTATGATACAATATAGTTATAATTATGCCGCTCTGTGATTAATGAACGGTTTTATCCATCAGAACAGGTGCGATGCTATTAGGAAATAGTAGATATTTTATCTTGGCCGGATTGCGAACGCGACAAGTCCAAGCCTCATCAATCGGGAAAATCCTACCCATATACTAAGCATGAATAGCCTGCGCCGGCTGTGGCGATTTCACCCTCCCTCCACTGATGCTGTCAGGACCCATATTTTCTTGCGGCGATCGGTCAGCAACGATCCATACACATATATGGAATTTTCTAGAATGTGAAATGAAATTTCTGTCAGATGCCTTGGACCCTGGATGCCAGCCATTTCTGCTGGCCAGGGTGGCGATAGTTCATCCGCCGATCGCGCCTGCCATCGGGCGTCATGTAGAGGAACAGGCCATCGCTATCGGTGAGTTTGCAGGGCTTTGCGTGGCGCTTGGCGTTTTTTGATCGCAGCGGCGGTAAGCGCCATGATCGTATCTCCTGTTCGAGGAGGGCCGTGCTACCATCAGACATGCCATCAACATGCTGGTATCCGGTGGTCCAAGACCGCTCCGTATGGGATAGCTATACCATGAAAAACCGCAGGAATCTGCCATTCCTGGCATCTTCTGATACCCTCTGGGAGAGTATTTTGGTGACCCAAATTGGACACGTATCGAACTTTTTCAGAATTCCTTCAATAGAATCTCGAAAAATGGTCGAGCGATACCGCGCCGCATTTGCCGATGCAGCGTGACTTCGTTAGGCATATACTCAAGGCATGGCTCCGGGTACTTTCGTAGCACCGAACTCAAAGGGTTCATCACTCGCCATGTCGAGCGTGTAGCACCTTCGAGTCCAGGTTCAATTGTACCGGCGTAACTTGCGATATGCATCCCCTGATCGATCTCTGGTGGGCCTCACCAATGTCTGATGATGCGCCAGAGCAGGAAATCGGTCTGTGGCGAGAATGACGACACGCTCTCGGTCGCGCAATGGGGAGGGCACTGACGTACCGCATCCGGCAGTCTGGTGCCGATAAGTGTGGATTGCTCCCCATGAAGCTGTCAGCGGACCATCATTTGCCTCGGTTATATTATCCGGCAAGAATGTCGCGTCTGGTGTGACGTTTTGCTCGGTGAATATAATCGAGTCTGGAATCGCTCTGAAAACGGGATGACAAATCGGTTCTCTGTCGTTTGGTTTAGGATGTCGTTGTGCCGCTAAGCGCGGAGCGGTGCACTGGTTTGCAGCGGGAAGCGACCAACCAAATCAGGGAAGCGGATAGAGACGGACCGACCCATCGACGTCGATCTCCAGGACATGGTTCACGATCACGTCCGAGGGAGATCCGAGCGTTTTGAGATAGGCGATGGCGGCAAGCAGCAGCGCCAGCGATGCGTCGCGGGTGACGTTGGGCAGAATGATCAAGCCTGGATGGATATCTTCGCGCGCCACGAGCTTACGGAAGTCGGCGGCATTCTCGGTGACGATCACCCGATCCTCGGTGAGGCAACGGGCGAGCACTTCATCGTCGCGCTCGCCCAGACGCCCATAGTCGCGCGGATGCAGGGCATCATGCGCACCGGATTGATTGAGATGTCGGGCGAGCGCGGGCGAGAGGCACTCGTCGATGAAGAGTCTCAAGCAGCCTTCTTCCAGGGCCGCCCACCCGGACGCCCGACGAGTGGGTGAGTACGGGCATAGAGCAGCGCTGTGGTAACCGCTTCGCGACTCAGGCTCGGATAGTCGTCGACGATTGCATCGATGCTCTCGCCACCGTCCAGCCGGCCGCGGATGGCGTAGACGCTGAGACGCGTTCCCTTGATGACCGGCGTGCCACCGAGGATGTCCGGGTTCTCCTCGATATGGACATCGCGCGCCCGCGCATAGTTTGCTGCCCGCTCCGCAAGATCACGGTCGACCAGGCGAGGAACATCCACCGATACGGCGGGTGCGATCTCGAGCGCTTCGCTCGTCATGAGGGCAGGGGAGCGGGAAGCGAGCGCTCGCGCCAAGTTCCTCTTCTCGATCCGCCCGAGGGTCATAGGCAGGCGCTTTACGATCGCGGCGTATGGCACCGCGTGAAGCGGCAGCATCCGTCGCAGCTTGCCGCGTGACATCACGCTGCGGATGCCGATCAGAACATTCTCTTCGATCGCCTTGTCGATGGCGCGCACGGACACGTCGGCCAGTTCGGCTACCTCGCGGGTCGTGAAAGCGTTTGGCATAAATATCTCCCTAGATCGGGGGATATATTCTATCTGGGATTGAATTTCAAGGCTGCGCGCGGCTGCACCGTCCACAAGCTACGCTGAGGGATGTGGCTTTGTCCGAAGCGAGTCCCACAGATTCAATATCATAGACGAAAAATGTTACGGACATGAATCGAAATCGGTGCCTATAGGCCTCGGCTCCCGAGGGTAATGAAGCAGGAGCGATAGCGTTGGCGAGACCGAGGAATCCCGGAAATCGATATAAGCGGACTAAGACGAAGACTGACCACAGCTCCGGCGCCAGAAAGGCAGTTCTGTATACACGGGTGTCGACACCGGACCAGGAGCGGGAGGGCTATTCGATTCCCGCGCAGATGAAACTCCTCGAGGATTATGCGGCGCTCAACGGGATAATCGTCGCCAGCACACATGTGGACGTCGAGACGGCGAAGAAGGCCGGGCGCACCGCCTTCGGCGAGATGCTGCGCCATCTCCACCGCGATCCCGATATCGGGATCCTGCTCGTCGAGAAGACCGACCGGCTGTATCGGAACCTGAAGGATTGGGCGATTATCGACGATCTCGGGATCGAGGTCCATTTCGTGAAGGAGATCCGGCGTGTATGGGTTCAGGCAGTCAGTCTCGCACTCGCCGACTTCGGACTTCCCGCATCGCTCATTTCGGCGCTCATTCTGGCGTCCCGTCATGGAGACAAGGGTGTCAGGCAGAACGCGCTGGCCGAGGAAGTCGGGGTCAATCCGGGCGGCATGGTGCGCATTCTCGACCAGGCCGAAGCCGCCAACCTGCTTGAGCGGCGCGATTCTCCCGACGACCGGCGCATCAAGACGATCCATGTCATGCCGAAAGGTCGTGACCTTGCGAAGAAGATGGAAAAGGCGGTCACGCGGCTCCGCGACGATCTCCTTGGTGATCTTCCTTCGCAGGACATCGAAACGACGACGCGCACGCTGCGTTTGTTCGAGGAACGGATCGGTCAGTTCCTGCAGCAGGCGCGGACGGGCCGATGAAAGTCAGCGCCGATCAGCTGATCTTCTCTGTTAAGCTGTTCGTCGCGGGCATGATCGCATTCGCGATAGCGGTGCGGATCGGCCTGCCCAATCCTTACTGGGCACTTGTCACCTGCTGCGTCTGCATGAACTCCATGAGCGGGGCGATCCGGTCGAAGGCCGTCTATCGCTTCACCGGAACTTTCTGCGCCGGCTTCGTCACGCTTGCCATGGTCGCGCTGTTTGCGAGCGCGCCGCTGCTGCTGATCGCGGCGTCGGGAATCGTGGCAACCCTGGCGTTCGGTATTTCTTTCCTCGACCGCACGCCGCGCAGCTACGGCTTCCAGCTTTTCGCGATCACGCTCATGCTGGTGGCGGTCGCCGGTGTGGATCATCCGGAGATCATGTTCGATACCGTTGTGGCGCGGGTCAGCGAAATCACCCTCGGCATCCTCGCGACGACCCTCGTTGACGGCGTGATCGCTCCGCATTCTCTTGAAGGTGCGCTACGCGCGCGCCTGCATCGCTGGCTGCCCAGCATCGAGACCTGGGCGAAGGATGTCCTTGATGGCCATGAGGCGGACGACCAAGGAGAGCATGACCGGCTAAAGACGCTGGCCGACATCACATCCCTGTCACAGCTGACCGGAGCGCTGCGCTACGATCCGACNTCTGGGAGAGCAAATCAAGCTCCTCAAGGCCCGATAGATTTTGCCATCCAGGGTGGGGCTCGCCCCACCCTGGATGAAATGCTACGCATCCCATGGATGTCGCGCTTCAAATCGAAACCGCCCATCGGGCAGCGTTTGCGAGAGCCAGTATCGAGCTTGCGGACATTGCAACGGCCGCCGTAACAGGAGACAAACCTCCAAGGAGCGCGGTTGGTACGGCAATCATATTGTAGCCGATTGCAGTCAAGATGTTTTGTCTTGAGATCCGCTGATAACGCCGGGCGATCGACAGGGTGATCGCAAGTTGTTCCACCCCTCCCGAAAGGAAGGAAACGGCTGCACTGGAAGCCGCCGCAGGATGGGCGCGCGCGACAACGATCCCGCAATCTGCCGCAGCAAGCGCCGGCGCATCGTTGACTCCGTCGCCGATGAACAGCACCGGCCATGGCAAAGTCCGCACCAAATCGGCCTTGGCGCCCGGAGTGCACTCCGACAGGACTTCGCCGGATTTCAGTCCCACCTCGAGCCAGTGGGCGGGCAAGCGGCGATCTGGAACTGGGTGCGCTGATAATCAGCGAAGCGCGTAGATCAGTGGCCTTGGATGGCAAGGAAATCGCCGTCTCTCGCCGGGAGTTTGCGATCCTGCATGCTTTGGCCGAGCGCCCAGGGCACGTCCTGTCGCGCAGTCAGCTGGAAGATCGCATCTACGGCTGGCAGGAGGAAATCGAAAGCAACGCGGTGGAGGTACACATCCACAAGCTCCGTGCGAAACTCGGCCGGACCCGCATCGAAACGGTGCGTGGTNGATCTGGCCGATGCCGTGCGCTCGCTTCCGCTCGATGCCAGTGATGCGCGCGCGTGGCAGCAGCTCGTTCATGATGCGCTGGCCGACATGCTGACCGAAATGCTGACGCTCTGGAGCGAAGTCTCGCGGATCGAGGCGGCGTTGAGCGGAAAGGCGAAGCTTGCGCCCGCGCTCGCGCGAACAGTCAGCGAGACGCGGGCGTTTCCGCTCAACCCCGACATTGATCACGCTGCCCGGATCGCGGCGGGAATCCTCGTAACCTACGCCCTCCTCTGCGGGCTCTGGTATGCGACGGGCTGGCATCAGGGCGCGAACGCCGTCCTGTTCAGCAC
>NZ_QVRA01000029.1 GCF_003591655.1 Sphingobium terrigena | reverse complement strand
ATGGGCGAGGAGAATCGCGATGCAGCTTAAGCTCCTCCTGATCGCGGGCGGCGCGGCGCTTGGCCTGGCAACGCCCGCGGCCGCACAGATGGACCATTCCAACATGCCGGGCATGAAGATGCCGCCGCCTAAGACGCCAGCGGTGAAAAAGCCTGCCGCTAAGAAGCCAGCAGCGACCAAGCCCGCCGCGCGCAAGAATTCCGTGAAGCCCGCCGCCAAGTCGACACCGCGCGCGAAGGCGGGATCGGGGGCCAGGCCCGCCGCAAGTCGGTCCGCCAAGCCGCCGGCCCCTGGAGCGGTCGTTGCCGATCCTCACGCGGGTCATGACATGACGGCCATGCCGGGCATGACTACGCCTGGAGCCAACCCCAATCCTGGTGCCGGGCACGACATGTCGGCGATGCCAGATACCTCCGGCGGTGCCGCCCCCGGCCAGCCAGGTGCCATGCAGGGCATGGACCATGGTTCGGGCGCTATGCAAGGCATGGCAGGTCACGACATGGGAAGCATGCCTCCTTCCACGACAGGCATGACGATGGTCGGGACCAACCTGCCGGCCGGCAACGCTCCGCCGCCGCCGATCCCGACGGATCGGGCCGCGGACCAGGTCTACTCTGCCGCCGCCATGGCGCATTCGCAGCAGCATCTGCAGATGCACGGCGGCCAGAATTTCTCGCAGGTCATATTTAATCTGGCCGAATACCAGATCCGCGACGGTCGCGATGCCTATCGCTGGGATGGCAGTGCCTGGTACGGCGGCGACATCAATCGGCTGGTGCTCAAGACCGAAGGCGAAGGCAATTTCGGGAGAAGCCTCGAAAGGGCGGAGCTGCAGGCGCTCTATGCACGGGCGATCGGACCCTTCACCGACTTCCAGGCCGGGATTCGTTACGACTTCAAGCCCAACCCCTCCCGTGTCTACGCTACGGTTGGGTTCGAGAGCCTGGCCCCAGGCTTTTTCGATGTGGAGGGCGCACTGTTCTTGTCTAGCAAGGGTGACGTGCTCGGCCGCGTTGAAGGATATTACGATCAGCGTATCACCCAGCGCCTGATCCTCCAGCCTCGTCTCGAAGCGGAATTTGCGGCGCAAGACGTTCCGGAAGACCGGATCGGCTCGGGCTTGTCGGACCTCGAGCTTGGCTTGCGGCTGCGCTACGAGGTGAAGCGCGAGTTTGCCCCTTATATCGGTGTTTCATACGAGCGCAGAGTGGGCCGCTCTGCTCGTTTTGCACGCGAGGACGGCGAGGATGCGTCATCGACCAGCCTTGTTCTGGGCATTCGCACATGGTTTTGAGGCCGATTGGGCTTTGTTGCGTTGACTAAGTCCAAGAAGGAGCAGGCAATGTTTAAGACACTTACAGCTCTGGCTCTGGCGGCGATGGCAGCGAGCCCGGCTTTGGCTCAGCAGCAGATGCAAGGCATGGACCACTCGAAAATGCAGGGCATGAACCACGACAACATGCCTGGCATGAACACGCCCTTCATGCCCGCCGAGATGGCGATGCACGAGAAGATGATGAGGGCCAAAGGCGCCAATGCAAATGAGACGTGGGCCCGCAAGATGATCGAGCATCACCGCGGTGCGATTGCCATGTCGCAGATCGTTCTCCGCGAGGCGCCCGATGCGAAGACCCGGCAAATGGCTCAGAAGTCTATTGCCGAGCAAAACAAGAGCATCGGTGAACTCCAGGCGATGCTCCGGTCGATGAGCAAGCGACCTCAGTGATAATCTTCGTTCCTCCCGCCCCACGAGGGGGCGGGAGGAATGACCAAGGAGTTTTTCCATGAAGACAGCTTTACGATCCGCGCTTACTGCCGCAGCCTTGTTGGTTCCGGTTGCCGTCAGCGCGGCCACCCCGATCGTTATGCACCGCGATCCCGGCTGCGGCTGTTGCGCCAAGTGGGCAGCGCAGGTGCAGCGGCAGCTCGGGCGCCAGGTGCGCGTCGTCGATGATTCCAATCGCCCGGCGCTGCAGAAGCGCGCGGGGGTCCCTGCGGACGTCTCGTCCTGCCACACAGCAATCGCCGATGGCATGGCTTTCGAGGGCCACGTGCCGATTGCCGATATGAAGCGGGCTCTCGCGACCCGGCCCAAGGGTGTGCGAGGCCTCGCGGTCGGCGGTATGCCGCTCGGCTCGCCGGGAATGGAAGTGCCGGGCGTCAAGACGCAGGCCTATGACGTGGTCGCCTTCGGTCCCGGCGGGCGCCGCCTGTTCGCGCGCCACGGCAGCTGATCGGCGGTTTTTTCAGGCTAGCGGCGCAGGACCCGGCCGCCGCAGCCGGCGTAGCTCCACGGTCCAGTTCGTCTGAAAGAGCAGGCGAAGAGTTCACAAAAGGATTCGGACGGGTGAGGAAAACGGGAATCGATGAACACGGATCAAGGGGTCGGGTGATGGGCGGTAAACGAGGCGGGGCCTTCGCTTTGCTCCTTGCGGTTGCAATGTCAGTAAGCACGTCGGCATCGGCTCATGAAGATCACGATGCGCTCGGGGCCGGTCCCGGGTCGGCCGCTAACAGCGCAGGCGAGACTCAGAAAAAGGATGGAGCAGACGCTGGCGACGGTCACATGGGGATGGGCTCTATGTCGACCGTGGACATGAACATGGCCGGCCGCGACATCGCCGGCGATGACATGGACATGGGCGGCATGCACGAGGAGACCGCCAACAAGAACAAGACTTTCGGCGAACGTCTTGTGAGTTGGCTGGGTCGGCTGCACACCATGGTCATTCATTTTCCCATCGCACTGTTCATCGGTGCGTTCGGGGTGGAGCTGTTCGGGTTGTGGCGCCGCAACCGGGACTATCAGCATGTCGCACATATAATGTTGGTCGTCGGAGCGCTGGGAGCAATCGCGGCGGCGTTCCTGGGCTGGTTCGCAGGCGGGTTCTACCTGACCGACCGCAACCCGATCCTGATGACGCATCGCTGGCTCGGAACGTTGATCGCGGTCTTCGGCGTTGCGCTGGCTTGGATGGCAGCGCGCCACCGTAAGGGTCCCGAGCGGTCGCGGACGTTGTACTGGGTGTTGCTTGGCCTGATGACGCTGGCGATCTCCATCCAGGGGTTCCTTGGCGGAACCTTCATGCATGGCGGAATAAACCACTTGGCGTTCTGACCCAGTCCGGCTGTGTGCGTGAAGCGGTCGTTTCCTGAACAGGGACCGTCGAGGACGCGTCTCCGCCAAGGACGCGTCCTCGGCTGATCAGCGGATCGACTGAACCGCTTCGTTGCAAGCCTGTTCGCAGCGGCGACAGTGTTCAGCGCAGATGCGGCAATGCTCGTGCATGCTCGCATGCTTCTCGCACTCCTCCGCACACAGCCCGCAGGCGATGGCGCAGGCTTGAAGAGCCGCGACCAGCGCCTGCTCGTTGCTGCCGGTGCGGCGGGTGCCGAGCGAGCCTGCCGCCAAGCAGATGTCGGCGCAGTCGAGGTTCAGACGAATGCACTGGCGAAGCTGCGCGACCATCTCTTCCGCCAGACAGGCATCAGCGCACGACGTGCAGGTTTGAGCACATGAGTAGCACTCCTCGAGACAGCGGATCAGTGCATCGTTCGTGCTTCCTTTCACGTCCGGATGCGTCGCGATCATCTCTTTCATGTGGTGCATCGTTCTCTCCTGTTCAGGCAGTGGTCTCACCACCTGTCGAAGCAAGAGGTTACAAACCTGAATGTTCCGGCCTTTGCGTTGGACCGTGCGGCCGCTTTGGCGTGTCGAGTAACCTCTGGCGCTGGTGGTAGCGCACCGTCTCGACGCCCATGCCGCCTGCGTGAGCGAGCCCGGGATCGTAGTGCGGGAATTTGAACGGAGAAGGGCCGTGTCGCCGATCGTCGTGTGGGTACGAATCAGCGCTGGGTGGCGGCTTTACTCGTTGCACTGCCAATAGCTCGCGCTAGGTCGGCAGTACGCCCCGAGCGGGACACAGCCCGGCCATGGCGGATGCCAATCCGCTGTCGCGGTCGCGCAACAGGTTATGGATTGCGGTCGCAGCGACCGCTGCTTGTCCGGTCGCGACGCTGATCTGATCGAGCCCTTCCACAACGTCACCAACCGCGTAGAGGCCGGCAACCGAGGTTTGTTGGTGGGCGTCGGTCAGCACGCATCCCGTTGCCGCGAGCTTCGCGCCCAGCGAAGTGGCAAGCCCTGTTCGAGGCGATGAGCCGAGCGCAGGGTAAAGCGTGTCGAATTGTAGCTCCAGGCCATTGGCCAATCGAACCTCGACACAATCGCCAAGACGCAGCTGCTCGACAGGCGAGGGCGCGACATCGACGCCCTGCTGGGTCAGCCTGGCAAATTCGGTCGGTGCGAGGTCGAGCGACCGTTCGGCGAGAAGCGTGACCTTGGCACCATAAGCGCGCAGGAATTCGGCTTCTTCAGCGCCATGGCGGTCGCAGCCGAGCACCGCCACGCTCATCCGCCGAGCCTCATAACCATCGCAAATCGGGCAGTAGCGGAGAAGGCCACGCGCGACGCCGATGTCATGCATCGCATCGGGCATCTCGGGACGTCGATTGACGACACCCGTCGCGAGCACGACGGTCCGCGCGTACAGGACGTTCGGTCCGCAACTTGCCGAGAAGTGATCGCCTGATGCGACGATCGCGTCGATCTCACCGCTCTGGACCGTACCGCCATATTCATGCAGCTGAGCCTGCAGGCGCGCAAGAAACGTGACGCCGGAAATGCCGCCGGGAAATCCTGGGAGGTTGTGCGAGCGCGGGATGGAGGCGGCGCGCCCCGCCGCCGCGTCGTAAACGACGCAGCTCCTGAGAAAGCGGGAAAGATAGATCGCGGTCGTGAGGCCAGCGGGACCGCCGCCCACAATCAGACAGTCGATGACCTCCTCGGGATCGCCAGTCCAGCCTTGATTGGTCAACCGCAACCTCATCATTACCCCGCGCATGCGCCCGGCGGGCCCGCGGCCCTACTCATTCGGACGGTAGGCGCAGGTAGAAAGCGCTTTGTACTCCCTTGTGAATACGTGCCGATGCCGCTTCCCCCTCATCAAGAGGGTGCGGCGGCACGAAAAAAGATCGTGAGGGGTGACCCGTCCTGCTGCGTAATACAGGTGAACTCAACGGAAATGGAGATTACCCGCATGCGTCGCTTGTTCATCACGACTGCTGCCGCCGCCTTGTTCTTCGCAGGCGGCGTGGCAAACGCGCACCCGAAGCTGGTGTCCGCCAGCCCCGCCGCCAACGCGGCGGTCGCGACCCCGGAGAAGATCAGCCTCCAGTTCAGCGAGAAACTCGTGCCTGCTTTCTCCAAGGCCGAACTGATCATGGCCGCGATGCCTGGCATGGCGGCCATGAAGATGCCGAGCAGCGCCGCGGTCGGCTCCGACGGGCGTACGCTCACGATCATCCCGAAGCAGCGTCTCCCGCGTGGGCGTTACAACGTCGACTGGCAGGTCGTTTCCGGCGACACGCACAAAATCACTGGCAGCTACACCTTCACGGTGAAGTGAGCGGATGATTGACTGGCCGACCGTCGCCATCCGCTTGGCGTTATACCTCGTCCTGGCGGTGCTGTTCGGCCTGTCGGCGTTCAGCCTCTATGGCCTTCGGCTCGGCGAGCGCGAGGATGCAATCGCTCTGCGGCCTTGGCTTTCGGGAAGTGCTGTGCTCGGGTTGCTGCTCTCAGCCGCTGGCCTGATCCTCATGGCCTCGTCGATGGCCGGATCTCCATTCTGGCCGGTCGACGAGGCCGCGGTGGCTGCCTTGCTCGGAGGGCCACCGGTTGGCTCCGCCTGGAAGGTGCGCATGGTAGCGCTGGTCATTGCCGGGGGCGCGGTCCTACTGGCGCGAGGCAGAGCATCATGGCTGGCGATGGCCATGATTGCCGCCGCTACGGCGTTGGCGACACTCGCGTGGAACGGGCACGGTGCCATGGACGAGGGAAGCACCGGATGGCTTCACCTGGGCGCGGACATTCTCCATCTCCTCGCAGGCGGTATATGGGTTGGCGCACTGTTCGGATTGCTTCTCCTGATGATGCGCCGCGCCGAGGCGATCGATGCCGCGCACCTTCAGCTTACCCATCGGGCGCTGCACGGCTTCGGGGCGGTGGGCACGCTCGTGGTTGCCATTTTAGTGATCACCGGCTTGATCAACAGCTGGCTGCTCGTGGGCCCAGCCAATTTCACGGCCTTGGGCACGACGCTCTACGGCTTGCTGCTGCTCGCCAAGCTGGTCTTGTTCGCAGCGATGCTGGGACTCGCGTCGCTTAATCGGTTCCGCCTCACGCCGGCCTTCGAACGCTCGATTGCCATGAACGATCATGACGGAGCGCTTATGACGCTGCGGGTCAGCCTGGCGGTCGAGACAACCTGCGTGATTGGTATCTTGGCGCTCGTAGCATGGCTCGGCACCCTCGCACCGCCCGCATCGGGCATGTAGGTGAGGTTAGCTCTGCTGGGTCTGTTGATGTATTCAAAGGTGAACGAACGAGGGTGGCAGAGTCATGACCGACGTCGAACGCAGCGAGCCCGGGAGCGGCAAGGGTGCTCCTGAGATCGTCCTCATCACGGGTGCGAGCGGTTTCATAGCCGCCGCGCTCATTGCCCGGCTCGGCGAACGGTACACGGTCGTCGGACTCGATCGTGCCGGTCCTCCGGACCCGCCGCCTCCTGCGGCCGCGGTCGCCATCGATCTCGGGTCCGACGAGGCGGTCCGCGCCGCGCTCGAGGAGGTGCGCGCACGATACGGCGCCCGCATCGCGTCGGTTATCCACCTAGCCGCTTATTACGACATAACCGGCAAGCCTAACCCGCTCTATGACAAGGTGACAGTCCAGGGCACCCGCCGGCTGATTGACGGGCTGCAATCGTTCGAGGTCGAGCAATTCGTCTTCGCCAGCACGATGCTGGTCCATAAGCCGACCGCCACTCCGGAGGAGCGCATCAGCGAGGAGTCGCCAATCGGTGCGTCCTGGGCGTATCCGCAGTCCAAGGTCGACACCGAGGCATTGCTGCATGAGCGCCACGGGAACATCCCCGTCGTCTTCCTCCGCGCCGCAGGAGTTTACGACGACGACGGGCGCTCGGCGTTTCTCGCGCAGCAGATATCGCAGATCTACGAGCACCGCCTGATCTCGCATTTCTATCCCGGCATGCTGTGCGCGGCACAGTCATCGGTGCACCGCGAGGACTTGGCCGACGCCGTGGTGCGCCTCGTCGATCGGCGGCACGACTTGCCGTCAGAACTGCCGCTGCTCGTCGGCGAACCCGACCCGCCCGGCTATGCCGAGATCCAGGACATCGTCGGGGAGGCGCTCCACGGCGAGGGCTGGAAGACGATCCGCATCCCGCAGCCGCTCGCGAAGGCCGGGATCATCCTGCAGAACGAAGCGCTCGGCAGCGACGACTTTATCCAGCCCTGGATGATCGACAGCAGCAACGACCACTATATCCTCGACATCTCGCGCGCACGGTCGCTGCTCGGGTGGGAACCGAAGCACAGCCTTCGCGACACGCTCCCGGCGATCGTCGCTGCGCTCAAGCGGCATCCGCGGGCCTGGTACCGGAACAACAAGCTCAACGAGAACCTGGTCGCGTGGGATGAAGAGCCAGAGGCCGAGCTTGCGGGGTCTGGCCACCACCAGCCCGCAGCGGCCGCCGGAACGGGCGGCATAGATCACGGCGGGATGGATCACAGCAAAATGGACCACGCGGCGATGGGGCACGGGTCCGGCGCCGCGGTCGCGGCCATGTCGGACCACGGCGGGCACGGCGATCACATGGCCTTGATGGACCGCGATGAGCGCCGCGCACGCTGGGCGCTTTACGCCAACATCGGTCTCGGTCTGTGGCTCGCCTCCAGCCCGCTCATCTATGATTCCATGACCACGCAGAGCGTCGGCGAAGCCGCGCGTTTCGTAACCGTCGATCGCGGGCTGCCTTCGATCGAATGGCGGGCCAGCGCACTGGCTATCAGCGATGTCGTCAGCGGGCTCGCCATCGCGCTGTTCGGCGCGCTGTCGCTCGCCCCGCGCACCAAGACATGGGCGCAGTGGGCTGTCGCGTTCATCGGCATCTGGCTGTTCTTCGCGCCGCTGATCTTCTGGAGCCCGAGCGCCGCGCAGTACAACAACAACCTGCTCATCGGCTCGGCCGTGATCGCCCTGTCGGTGCTCGTGCCAATGATGCCGGGCATGAGCATGGCGGGCATGATGGACCCCAAGAACATCCCGCCTGGCTGGACCTATTCGCCATCGACGGACGCGCAGCGGCTGCCGATCGTCGCCATGGCGCTGATTGGGCTTCTGACCTCGCGTATCCTGACGGCCTACCAGTTAGGCCACATCGATACTGTGTGGGAGCCGTTCTTTGCTGGATCGCTGGCCGACCCGCGTAATGGGACCGAGGAGATCATTACATCCGACATGTCGAAGGCTTGGCCGATCCCCGACGGCGGTCTTGGTACAGTCAGCTACGTGCTCGAAATTCTTATGGCGGTGATGGGCACCCGCGACCGCTGGCGGACCATGCCGTGGATGGTGACCTTCTTCGGCATTCTCGTCATTCCGCTCGGCGTCGTCAGCATCTATTTCATCATCAGCCAGCCGATCGTCATCGGCACGTGGAGCACGCTGGCGCTGATCGCCGCGCTCGCCATGCTGATCATGATCCCGTTCGCATTGGACGAGGTCATTGCCATGGGCCAGTTCCTCGCCTGGGCGAAGCGCCGCGGCAAGCCGCTGATCCGCACCTTCTTCCAGGGCGACGCGGTCGAGGCGGGGGCCGAGGACGCATCCGACGTGATGGCCTCGCCTTCTACCTTCTGGGCGGATGCGAAGCGCGGGCTGACGCTGCCGTGGACGCTGGCGGCCAGTATCGTGCTCGGCGCCTTCCTGATGCTGACGCGGGTGATCCTGGGGAACGAAGGCGAGATGGCGAACAGCGACCATGTCGTCGGCGCCCTCGTGATCACAGTCGCGATCATTGCCACCGCAGAGGTGGCCCGCGCTCTCCGCTTCATCAATGTCGCGTTCGGGGCATGGCTCGTCGCTGCCCCGTTCCTGCTGACAGGGGCCGGCCCCCTTGGGGCGATCGTGTCGGTGGTCGTGGGAATCGCGCTCATCGGGCTCAGCCTGCCGCGCGGCAAGCGCAGCCCCGAACATTATGCGAGCTGGGACAAATACGTAATTTGAGGCCTTACTCGCCTCCAGAGAGGAGGGGCACAGCATGGCGCAGTCCAGGTACCGAGTTCTATCCGGGGGTCATTCAGGCGGTTATATGGCCGTCGATTATGGCGGTGCGGTTGCCGATGGCCGGGTCAAGAGCGGCCGAGTATGCCGAGATGAACGAGTTCGCGTGAAGCTGCTCCAGGCCGCAGGCGTCGGCGTGAAGTTCGCGATCCATCCGGTTGCGGGGCGCATGCCCGGTCACATGAACGTGCTGCTCGCCGAAGCCGGCGTGCCCTATGACATCATCTTCGATATGGAAGATATCAACGCCGAGTTTGCCAACACCGATGTCGCGCTGGTCATCGGGGCCAACGATGTCGTCAACCCGGCGGCACGCACCGACAAATCCTCGCCGATCTACGGCATGCCCATCCTCGATGCCGACCAGGCCCACCAGGGGTCTATGTCGTCAAGCGCGGTCAGGGCAAAGGTTATTCCGGCGTCGAGAACCTGCTCTTCTTCAACGAGAATTGCAGCATGGTCTATGGGGATGCCCAGGCGGTGCTGACGCAGATGGTGCAGGCCGTGAAGGATCTCGGCGCGTGACCGTACCCCTTACCCCCGAAATCTGATTCACCACAGGAGAATGGACAATGACCTACGCGACCATCAATCCCTATACCGGAGACACTGTTGCGACCTTTCCCGACGCAACGGACGAGGAGGTGAAGACCGCGCTGGACAAAGCAGACGCGGCTTTCCTCAGTTGGCGCGAAACCTCCTTCGCCGAGCGCGGCCGTATCCTGCAGAATGCCGCAGACATCCTGCGCCGGGACAGCGATGCTTTTGCCCGCCTGCTGACGCTGGAAATGGGTAAGCTGGTCGCCGAAGCGAAGGCCGAGGTGGAACTCTCCGCCAAGATCTTCGAATATTATGTTCGGCATGCGGAAGACCTGCTGAAGCCGGAGAAGCTGCCGGTGCTCGATCCCGCCGAAGGCGAGGCGATGCTGGTGCACGAGCCGCTCGGCGTCCTCCTGGCGATCGAGCCATGGAATTTCCCTTATTATCAGATTGCCCGCATTCTCGCGCCGCAACTCTCGGCCGGCAACACGCTGATCCTCAAGCACGCCTCGAACGTTCCGCAGAGCGCCGCGGCGTTCGAGAGACTGATGAACGAAGCGGGTCTGCCGGAAGGCGCGTTCCAGAATCTCTATGCAACGCGCGATCAGATCAACTTCATCATCAACGATCCGCGCGTTCATGGCGTGGCGTTGACTGGCTCGGAAGCTGCCGGCGCGGTGGTTGCATCCGAGGCCGGCAAGGCGCTCAAGAAGTCGACCATGGAACTGGGCGGCGCCGACGCCTTTGTCGTGCTCGCCGATGCCGACATGGACAAGACGATCGACTGGGCCGTCTTCGGCCGGCACTGGAACGGTGGCCAGGTCTGTGTTTCGTCCAAGCGCATGATCGTCGTCGATGAAGTCTACGACACCTTCCTCGACGGTTATCGCAAGGGCGTAGCCAAGCTCGTCATGGGCGACCCCTCCGACCCCGGCACCACTCTCGCGCCGCTCTCCTCGCAAAAGGCGGCCGACGACATCAAGGAACAGATCCGCAAGGCCGTCGAACTGGGCGCCAAGGCTGAGGAAGTCGGTCCTACAGTGCCGAACAAGGGGGCTTTCGTGCAGCCAACTTTTCTGACCGACCTCGATGAGGGCAATCCGGCCCGTTATTGGGAATTCTTCGGTCCGGTATCGATGCTGTTCCGTGCGAAGGATGAGGACGATGCCGTGCGCATCGCCAACGACTCGCCCTTTGGCCTGGGCGGCTCCGTCTTCACCTCCGATCCTGTCCACGGCGCCGAAGTGGCGAAGCGGATTTCCACCGGCATGGTCTTCGTCAATCACCCGACTAAGGTGGAGGCCGACCTGCCGTTCGGCGGCATCCGTCGCTCGGGCTATGGCCGCGAACTGCTGGGCCTCGGCCTCAAGGAGTTCGTCAATCACAAGCTGATCGATGTCGTCGATATCGACGCGCATTTCTGAGAGAGGAACATCGCCATGGAAAGCACGATGAAAGCCGCGGTCGTCCGTGAATTCGGAAAGCCATTGGTCATGGAGGAAGTCGCGGTGCCCCGACCTGGCGCCGGCCAGATCCTCGTCAAGATCGCAGCCACCGGTGTGTGCCACACCGACCTGCATGCCGCTGAGGGCGATTGGCCGGTCAAGCCCAATCCACCCTTCATTCCTGGTCACGAGGGCGTCGGACATGTGGTCGCGGTTGGCGCAGGTGTGAAGCATGTCAAGGAGGGCGACCGGGTGGGCGTGCCATGGCTATATGATGCCTGCGGCCATTGCACGCACTGCCTGGGCGGCTGGGAAACGCTGTGCGAGGAGCAGCACAATACCGGGTATTCGGTGAACGGCAGCTTTGCCGAATATGTTCTCGCCGATCCCAATTATGTGGGGCATCTGCCCGGCAACGTTTCGTTCGTCGATATTGCGCCGATCCTGTGCGCCGGCGTCACCGTCTACAAGGGCCTCAAGGTAACCGACACCAAACCGGGCGACTGGGTGGTGATCTCCGGCATCGGAGGTCTCGGCCATCTCGCCGTGCAATATGCCAAGGCGATGGGCCTCAACGTCGTCGCCGTCGATGTCGATGACAGGAAGCTCGACCTCGCCCGGTCGCTGGGGGCCACGTTGGCAGTCAACGCCCGTTCGGAAGACCCGATCGCTTTCGTGAAGAAGCAGATCGGAGGCGCGAATGGGGTGTTGGTCACCGCCGTGTCGCCCAAGGCCTTCGAACAGGCGATGGGTATGGTGGGACGCGGCGGCACGGTCGCGCTCAACGGCCTGCCGCCCGGTGACTTCCCGCTGCCGATCTTCGACACGGTGCTGAACGGCGTGACCGTGCGGGGATCGATCGTGGGGACGCGGCTCGATTTACAGGAAGCCTTGGACTTCGCCGGTGACGGCAAGGTGAAGGCCACGATCTCAACCGACAAACTCGAGAACATCAACGACATCTTCTCCCGGATGCACAAGGGCGACATCCAGGGCCGCGTCGTCATCGATTTCGAGCAATAACGAGCCGCTTTTCGATCGGGCGTGTCTTCGTCGATCAGCCGGTCACCGCCGGGGCCGGAGGTCAATTGCCTTTCTGAACGCGTCTCCTCTCACCCTTAGGAGGGAGGAGACGCGCCGGTGGAGGAGAGGCGCCATCCTGAACAGACGAAGGAAGATTATCATGACTACTGGCAAGAAGGTCGCAATCGTCACAGGTGCCGGCCAGGGCATAGGCTTGGCCATCGCGGTGCGTCTCTCCCGGGAAGGCTTCGCCATCGGCTGTCTCGATTATAATGCGGAAACGGCAGAGGCGGCAGCCGATGCAATCATCGCTACAGGCGGTGAAGCACTCGCGGTCAAGGTCGATGTCGCTCAGCGCGATGACGTCTTCAAGGCGGTGGATGCGGTCGTTCAGCGGTTTGGCCGGCTCGATGTCATCGTGAACAACGCAGGCCTCGGACCGACCACACCGATCGAGGAGATCACGCCCGAAATCTACCACAAGGTGTTCGACGTCAATGTCGGCGGCACCTATTGGGGCATCCAGGCGGCGCTCAAGCATTTCAAGGCACGTAAGCCCGAGAAGGCCGGCGATATCGTCGGCAAGATCATCAATGCTTCGTCACAGGCGGGACAGGTTGGCAATCCCGATCTGGCGGTTTACGGCGCGACCAAGTTCGCGATCCGCGGCATCACCCAGACAGCAGCCAAGGATCTCGCACCCCTTGGCATCACCAGCAATGCCTATTGTCCCGGTATCGTGCGCACGCCCATGATGGAGGGCATTGCTCAGAAGGTCGCTGATGAAAATGGCCAGACCCTTGAATGGGGCCTGCAGCAATGGGCGAAGAACGTAACGCTCGGGCGCATCTCTGAGCCGGAAGACGTGGCAGCCTGCGTATCCTTCCTTGCTGGCCCGGACTCGGATTACATGACAGGGCAAGCCCTGATTATCGACGGCGGCATGGTCTTTAACTGAGGCAGAGGTTCGAAGACGATCCTGTTTCGGCAGGCTCGTCTTGGTGCAGCTGTCAGATGCTGGGAGGCATGCGATGCATGCAATGGTCCTGAATGCGGTCGGTCAGCCGCTCGTGTGGACCGAACTTCCGGATAGAAGGCGTCACCTCAAGGTTTGTGCGCCAGACAACTACAAGGGTTCCTGGGGCGCGCCTTCATGCATGGCGGCCTCAACCATCTGGCATTTTGAAGGGGGAAACATGATTTTGGCGTTTAGGGTGGCAATGGCCACAGCACTGGCGATGCCGATCGCGGTCGCCGCCCAGCCTGCATCGCGCTTCGCGGATACGAAGGCCGTGGAGGCAGTACTGTCGCAGTACAAGGCGGCGATTGAAAAGCTCGATGCGAAAGGAACAGAGCGACTCTTCGCGGCCGACTCCCAGATATTCGAAACGGGTGGCTCGGAGGGAACCTACGCGACATACCTCGCCCATCATCTTGGGCCAGAGCTGGCAGCCTTCAAGTCGTTTACATTTTCCGACTACAAGGTGAAGGTTCGCTTTGAGGGTCCGGTCGCACTTGCCACCGAGACCTACCGCTATCGGATCGAGCCGAAGAACGGGGCTGTTGCCGAACGTATTGGCGTCGCAACCAGCGTCTTAACGCGCTCGGGGAGCAGCTGGAAGATCATCAGCATGCACAGTAGCGCTCGCAAGCCGAAAGGCTCCTGATCGGTCAAGATCACATTGCGCCCGGACCCAGCTTCAGGGGTCGGCAATATGGCCGCTACTGCTTCTTCGCTGGATTCGGCGTAGCCGACTGCGGTGTCGCATTTGTAGAATTCGTCGGGTGATCGTGCTCCGGTATGCCAGCATAATGGTTCATCTGATCCTCGGAGATGTCCGACGTTTCCTCGCTGCTGCCACAAGCCGTTACGGCCAGAGGTAACAGAAACATGGCTGTGATAATCGCCCTCGATCTTCTCATAACAGAATACCCTTCGATGCCGATCTGAACCCATCATAGCTGATACGGTGGGATGCTCGTATCTGACTTCCTTACAATGATATGATCGACAAGGTTTTCGCTAGACTGGCATGCTCATGATGTCCTTATACGCGGAAAGCAACTTATTGCGAACTTGCAACGTCGCCTCGAACGCGATCGACGACTCCTGCCGCGCGAGCATTACCTTTGCAATATCGACCTCTTCGCCGCGTTCATAGGCAACCGTCAACTTTCCGGCGCGAGCGTTGATTTCATTGATCTTTTGAAGCTGTGTTTGCAGTGTAGAGGTAAAGCCACCTGGTTCCGCGCGCCCGGCAGCCGAGATCCCTTGGGTCGAACCTGGACCTACGACCGAGTCTGCACCGTCCGCCTTTCCAAGCACGGTATTCATCGCTGCTTCGAATTTTGCTCCCGCACCCTCGGGGCTACCAACAGAAACCGCGCTGCTTGCTACATTCCGAAGCGCCGCATTCCTGTCGAGAATGGCGCTTCGCACGGCCATGACGTCGTTGATGAAGATGCTGCTCATGTTCACCCCGGTGCGTCATCTAGCCCGCACTATTCATGAGCCCGCATGACTGAACGTATCCGGCCGGATTTTTCGGTGATCGTGTAATCAGGGCGAGCGCCATCGTCGGCATTTTCACCGAGTCAGGATCAATTGGCTTTTCAAGGTTGATGGACGAGGGCTCAGGCTTTGTGCGGCACGGCCGCGCTGACTATGTAGGTGCTGGCCGGAGGCTGATGGCGATGGCCTTGAACACGTTGGCATCGGGGCAGGCTGACGCAAAGGCGACACGGATGCGCGTGGCAGTCTCGATGACGCGGGCGGCGACCTTGAGCAGCCGCAAGCGCAAGGTGGCGAACTCTGCAACGGCGAGAGCCGTTGTCCTGGGGATCGCCTGCTGGATGCGCCACATCAGCCAGTAAGCAGCAGTATGCAGGATCAAGCGCATCTGGTTGGCGTTGGCCGAGCGGCACGAGGTGCGGTCGCTGGCGAGTTGGGTCTTATGCCGTTTGATCAGGTTCTCGGCCTGACCACGAGCGCAGTAGAGTGTGTCATAGATGTATTCGGCCGAGCCGTCCGTCAGGGAGGTCACGACGTAGCGGATGTCCATGCCGAGCTTGCTGGCCTCGATCCGGGCGGCGACGCGGCGCTGGCATTTCCAACTTTTAGCACCGTAGCGGGTCTCGGCATAATTGCGCAGGACGGCCCGATCTTCCTCGGCGCGCTTGACTGCACAGGCATCGGCGGCTGCAACGATGACCGGATCGGCGCGCAGCGCGGCATTGGTCGGCAGGCCGAACACGTAATCGACGCCAGCTTCCTCGCAGAAAGCCATCACCTCTGGTCTGCCATAGTGCCCATCGCCGCGGACGGTGATGCGGGTTGTGGGCCAGTGCTTGCGGATGTGGTGCACCAGGCGCCGGATGTGACCTGCCGCTTCGGCGCCCGATGGCGTCTTGCCGGTGCGCAGCAGCATCGCCACGGGTCGCCCTGTCGCGGTATCGTAGACATGGATCGGAAGGAAGCAGCGCTCGCCGTGGTGGCCGTTCCAGAATGAAAGCTGTTGGTAGCCGTGCACGACATCACACGTATCATCGATATCCAGCGTAACCGCCTTGGGCGCTATCGGATAGCTGGCGCAGTAGACGCCGATCATGGCCTGCATCATGCGCACCAGTTCGCGCGTGGTGGCTGCGTTTTCCCACCGGCTCATCGTCGGCTGACTGGCAAGGCCCGCGCCGGCGCCTGGCAGTTTGCCCAGCGCCAGGCGGAAGCCGGGATCATCGCGCAGAGCATCAAGGTCATCGGCATCCTCGTAGCCGCAGCAGATTGCCAGAACTCGCGCCCGCAGGATGTCGTCCAGCGCATGGATTACCCGAGAGGGATCGCGCAGATCGGCAATACAGCCGGCGAGCTGCGCGCAAATTCCCATCTCGCGTTCGGCCTGCGCCAGCAGTAGAACTCCGCCGTCCGAGGTCAACCGGCCACCGTCGAACGCGGCGCTGACTTTCTTGCGCCCGATGGCTGGAAACGAAAACCGGGGCGCGCTAACCTCGCTGTCGACGGGTGTGGCTTGTGGCATTTTCTGTCCTGAACAGGAACGGTGTAGACAACCAATTTCCTACTTTAGAACAGTGCCTTACGCCACTCCCGTCAACTGCCTCATGCGCCCCGGTGAATAACAGCGGCTAGCATAGCTGCATGATCGCATCGCAAGCGTTAGAGGATGGTTAACGACGCTTAGGAATGATTTCTTCATCGTAAAGCCAGGCGTCGATCGTTATCGGATTTGCCCAAGCCTGCCAGATGACGCGCGACCAGATGATCCAATCATTGGCACTTGGCGAAATGGTCGCACGACGTTACGGGGCATCTTAATCGTGCAGCGCGCTCTCTCTCTGTGTAGGGCGGTGACAAACCCGGCCACGGGAGCGCCGGCATAGGTGCCGGTGCGGCGGAGAGAAATCCTGCCAGTGGTAAGCTGCTCCATTTGGGGCGGCGAGGATGTTTGCCTTGGAGAGCTACGCGGTCGTTCGGCGTTTCGTGTTCGTGGAAGGTCATAGTCGCCGGGAAGCGGCGAAGGTGTTCGGTCTGAGCCGGGACACGGTGGCGAAGATGTGCGCGTTCTCGCTGCCACCAGGCTACCGGCGCGCGAAGCCGCCGGAGAAGCCGAAGCTGGGGCCGCTGTTGCCGGTCATCGACGCCATGCTGCGCGAGGACCGCCTGTCGCCGGCCAGGCAGCAGCACACCGCCAAACGGATCTTCGAGCGGCTGCGCGACGAGCATGGCCATGGCGGCGGCTACACGGTGGTGAAGGACTATGTGCGGCTAAGTCGGGCCCGCAGCCGGGAGACGTTCGTGCCGCTGGCGCACCCGCCGGGCCATGCCCAGGTCGACTTCGGCGAGGCGTGGGCAGAGATCGGCGGCGTGCGGCAGAAGGTTCATTATTTCTGCATGGACCTACCGCATTCCGATGCGTGTTTCGTGAAGGCCTATCCGCGCGAGACGACCGAGGCGTTCCTGGACGGCCATGTTTCGGCCTTCGCCTTCTTCGGCGGCGTGCCGCTGTCCATTCTCTACGACAATCTGAAGATTGCGGTGGCGAGGATCTGCGGCGACGGCAAGCGCGAGCGCACGCGGGCCTTCACCGAGCTGGTCAGCCACTACCTGTTTGCCGACCGGTTTGGCCGGCCCGGCAAGGGCAACGACAAGGGGAAGGTCGAGGCGCTGGTAAAGCACGCCCGCGCGATGTTCATGGTGCCCATTCCCGTGGCGGCCAGCTTCGACGAGTTGAACGAGCGCCTGGCGAAGGACTGCCTGGCCCGACAGAACGGGCATGCCGGACGCCATGCCGACACCATCGCCGAGCGGCTTGCCGCCGACCGGCAGGTCTTCCGGGCCTTGCCGGCGGTGCCGCTGGAGCCGTGCGAGAAGCGGTCGGCGCGCGTGTCGTCGACCGCGCTGGTGCGCTACCGGACCAACGACTATTCGGTGCCGACCGCCTACGGCTTCCGCGACGTCCTGGTGAAGGGGTTCGTCGACGAGGTCGTCATCAGCATCGCCGGCGAGGAGATCGCCCGCCATCCGCGCAGCTATGGCGAGGGCGCCTTCGTCGCCAACCCGCTGCACTATCTCGCGCTCATCGAGCAGAAGCCCGGCGCGCTCGACCAGGCGGCCGCCTTGCAGGGCTGGGATCTGCCCGAGATCTTCCAGCATCTGCGCCACCTTTTGGAAGCCCGTATGGGCAACAAGGGGAAGCGGGAGTTCATCCAGGTGCTGCGGCTGCTCGAAGCCCTGCCGCTCGCCGTCGTCTCCGACGCGGTGACACAGGCCGTGCAGCTCGGCGCCATCGGCTTCGACGCGGTGAAGCTCATCGCGCTGGCGCGTATCGAACGGCGACCGCCCCGTCTCGATCTGGCCGCCTATCCGCACCTGCCCCGGACGGACGTGAAGACGACCCGGGCGGCGGACTATGGAGTGCTGGCGGCATGACAAGCGACAAGATGCCGACCGGCACGACCGGCGGGACACCCCAGGTGCTGCTCGCCCACCACCTCAAGCAGCTCAAGCTGCCGACCGTGCTGCGCGAATATGAGAAGGTCGCGCGCGAATGCGCCCGCGACGGTATCGACCACCCGCGCTACCTGCTGCGTCTCATCGAGCTTGAGCTCATCGACCGGGAGCGGCGCACGGTCGAGCGGCGGATCCGCGCCGCCCGCTTCCCGGCGGTGAAGAGTCTCGACACCTTCGACTTCACCGCCATCCCCAGCCTCAACAAGATGCTGGTGCTCGAACTCGCCCGCTCGGAATATATCCTGCGCCGGGAGAACGTCATCGCGCTGGGTAACAGCGGCACGGGCAAGACGCACGTCGCCCTCGCGCTCGGCCTGGCGGCTTGCCAGAAGGGTTTCACCGTCGCCTTCACGACCGCGGCCTCGCTGGTCAACCAGCTGATGGAGGCGCGCGACGAGCGGCGTATGCTCAAACTCCAGCGGGAACTGGCGGCCGTGAAGCTGCTCATTGTCGACGAGCTCGGCTATGTGCCGCTGTCGGCGACCGGCGCAGAACTGCTCTTCGAGGTGCTGTCGCAGCGATACGAGCGCGGCTCGACCATCATCACGTCGAACCTGCCGTTCGAGGACTGGACCCAAGTGCTCGCCTCGGAGCGGCTCACCGGCGCGCTGCTCGACCGCCTCACGCACCACGTCTCCATCCTCACCATGAATGGCGACAGCTACCGCCTCAAACAGTCCGCCGGCCGGCGCTCCGCCAGAAGGGCGGAGCAAAACCAGGCCACTGTGTCGGCCGACCCGAACACCGGAGAGATCCCGCCGACATAGCCGGGAGAAAACGGTCGCGACGACATGGAAAGGGCCCCGATCGGGGCCCTTTCCATGTCGTCATCACACCTCGACCGCTGGCCTACTTTTACACCGCCACCGTGGCCGGATTTTGCTCCGCCGTTGACACTCTCGCTGAATCAAAGGACCATCCCGCGAAACCCTTGCCGCTCCCGCGTCGCTACGCCTTCGCGACGCGGCTCGGTGCGCCGACGAGCTTCGGCGCGGTCCTAGCCGCCGCGTCTTGTCGCTCGTGCTGCGGCGTTGGGTGTGGGGGCTGGCCTTCGCCGCGCTGATGCCTCTACGCTGGCCCTGACGGCGCTTTCCCTCGTCGGCCTGGCTGCCGGGTAGTCGACCTATGAGCGGCGTCGAAGTGCCTGCGCCGCGGATCGGTCCTGCACCGTGACACTACCCTCCCGCGCAACCCCGATCATGCTCGCGATCGGCACGGCAAGGTTTCGACGCCTCCGCCCACGTCTCCGCAAGCGAGCGCCACGCCAGGACAAAAGCTTTAAGAAATCCAACAATAGGGAGACGGTGGATCAATTCCTGATCCACCCGATGCAGGGTGTGGCAATAATTGATCCACCCTTATTGAGGGCATCGCGTGGAAGGTACGCCAGACGATGGAGTGGATGGCTCCCGCTCACCGGCTGAGGCAGACTGCCTCGGCTGAAGAGCGAGGAGACGGACGATGAGTGAGATTGTCACGATTGGGCTGGATATCGCGAAGTCGGTGTTCCAGGTCCATGGTGTAGACGCTGCGGGTCAGGTGGTTGTGACCCGGCAATTGAAGCGCGGACAGATGTTGAAGTTTTTCGCGGCATTGCCTCCGGTTCTGATCGGGATCGAAGCCTGCGGAACGGCGCATCACTGGGGTCGGCAGCTCCAGAACCTGGGCCACGACGTAAAACTCATCCCGCCGATCTACGTGAAACCTTACGTCAAGCGGCAGAAGAACGATGCCGCCGATGCCGAAGCGATTTGCGAGGCGGTGACGCGGCCGACAATGCGGTTCGTCGAAATCAAGTCAGTTGACCAGCAGGCTGGCGGCGTGCTGCACAAAACGCGGGCACTGCTGATCAAGCAGCGGACGATGATGTTCAATGCCGTGCGCAGCCATCTGGCCGAATTCGGTCTTGTGACGGGTACCGGCGTGGCGCAGGTGGTGCGCATGGTCGATCGGCTTGCGAAAGGGGACGAACTCGATCTTCCGGAACTGGCGCGCGAGACACTCGGCGTCTTAGCGCGCCACATTCAGGAACTGCAGGACAAGCTCACCGGGATCGATAAGCAGTTGACCCGCTGGCATTATCGCAACGACGTCAGCAACATCCTTGAAACCATCCCCGGCGTTGGTGTGATCACCGCCTCGGCGCTCGCGTCGATGGTGACCAACGCGCAGAGCTTCAGGTCGGCCCGCCATTTCGCCGCCTGGCTTGGACTCGTGCCCCGGCAAAACTCGTCAGGTGGCAAGACCCGCCTGGGCAAGATTACCAAGGGCGGCAATCGCTACCTGCGACAATTGCTGGTCGTCGGTGCGACTTCAGTGCTGCGGCATGTCCGGGCGGGCAGCGTCAAAGGCTTTGAATGGGCCAAAGCCTTGCTTGATCGCCGTCCGCCCAAGGTCGTGGCCGTTGCTCTGGCCAACAAGATGGCGCGTATTGCATGGGTGGTGATGACGCGCGGCGTCGAGTATGAAAGAAAGGAATTGGCGATCGCAGCCTGATTGGCAGGCGATGGCAAAACAAGGTTGAGGTGTGAAGACCGACTGAAGGCAAGCCATTCGATCCACCGAGCTTCGGCAAACCTGCTTAGCGTACAGGACTTCGAGTCCGCGTAAACGATGAGGAGGCCAGGGCTGGCGGAATCCTTCAAGGCCAGCAGCCGTATAAAGGCTGCACATAAAGGCCGGACACGCGACTGCACTCGATATGGCATGTCAGAACGTCAGAAAATCGCACCGCAACGCGGGAGCCATCCACACGCAACGCTAAGCGAGAACATTTCAAGAACCGTATGATGGCCGTTACCGCCGGAGGTCGCTAAGCCCCAGTTCTTCCCACATCCATGTAAAGTCATAGGTGCCCATCGGATCGGCGGTGCCCGATTTTGCCGCGCCATTTTCGATATATTTGAGCCAGTCGGCTACCTTTACCCGCCCCGCCTTTGTACAGGCCAGAACGCGTGGCGTCTTGTGGCTGAGGGCTGGGACCGGCTCATCGAGCGTTTTCGTATATTCACGGGTCAGCATATCGTGAACGATGCGCTCCATTTCATGCGGTGGAATATCCAGCGCCTCGTCCTGTGGCGTGCGGGCGGCATCGTCGGCCATAACCTGATCGAGCGTCCGGATTTCGGCCATAGGCGCGCTCACGCAATCACCAAGCCATTCGCCCATCTGGGTAATTGCTCGCTCCGCGCGGGCGGCACTGTTTACCTCGACGATCAGCTTGCGCCCTGCCAGTTCCACATTGGCAAAAACCGGCGTGCCGTCATCCATGGTCGTGACGAAGGCCCGCTTGCCTTTGGTCGCTTGCGGCTTCTTGTTCTTCGTCGCTGGTGCCAGCCAGTTCCAGAAACTGTCGCTGGCAGGTTCCAGCCATTGTGCCGCGTTCAGCCTTCGGATCAGGCTCTTGCCGACCACGCCTTTCGCCAGCGGAAAAACGATACGGTGGAACACCAGGTCATCGCCGTCGGCGTTGACCATATCCGGCGCGCTGCCGGGCATGGCCTTGCCCAGACAGTCGAGCAGCCACATGTTCGTGAACATCGGTCCCGATGCTCCCAGAAGCGCGTCCCGATCGGACGGGTCCAATTCCGCAGTGTCCTGAGTTTCGTCGGCAAGTCGGGAAAATGCATCGACCACTCGCACGGCGCCCTCAGCGCTGAACGGCAACAGCGCTCCGGAAATGCCATGGCGCCCGTTCACGTCGACAACCCTTGCGGCGATCTTGTCCCAGTTGACCAGGGTCTGGGTTGCACCGTGTTCGCGCACCGTCACCGGAGCAACGTCGCGCAGCAGATCGCGCAAGGTCATCGACTGACCAGGCACGACTTCGCTGACCTCATAGAGCGACATGACCGTATCGCGTAACGCGCGCATATAGGCCTTGTTCGGCGCCTTTTCGTTCCAGCCCCGGCGCTTGAGATAGTCATCGACCAGATTGCGACCGTCGGGTTCCAGTTCCTGCGTAAGCAGATCTTCAAAGGCGCAGCCCCATAGCGGCCCTTGCCAGTGATCGCCAATTATCTCGAATATGGCGTCAGGCTCGAGTCCGGTCGCTTCGCTCGCCGGATCGAGATGCGCGGACAGCATTTCGGCCAATGCCTCATCCCATGGCGCGCGATCCGCATATTTCATCAGGCCGGAAAGATCGTGAGCCGATTTCGATCTGGACATTCAGATGGGCCTTTCCACGCCGAGGCGGCGCATTTCTCGATAGATGGTCGATCGGCCGATGCCGAGTTGTCGTGCTGCTTCTGTCGGCGAGATGCTCGCTTCGACCAGTTTGATGGCGGCATGTACCTTGGACATGTCGAGCGGCTGACGGCCGGGCAACTTGCCTTTGGCGCGCGCGGCGGCGATCCCATCCCTGGTTCGCTCGGAGATCAGTCTCCGCTCGAAATGGGCGATGGCCCCGAACACATGGAAGATGAGTTCGCCGGCGGCCGACGATGTGTCGATCTTTTCCTCAAGACTCAGGAGCGCGATGCCCTGGCCGCGTAGCGTCTCGACCGTGGTGAGCAATTCGGCGAGCGAGCGCCCAAGCCGATCGAGGCGGACCACCGCCAGCGTGTCGCCCTTGCGGGCATAGGCGATCAGTTCGGCCAGACCGGGCCGCTCCATGCTCTTGCCCGACATGACGTCGGTGAACACCTTGATCGCGCCGGCCTCCTCCAGACGCATGGTCTGTCCAGCCACGTCCTGATCGCCGGTGCTGACGCGGGCATAACCCAGAATATCGCCCATCCCGTGCGTCTCCCAAACGGTCGTTCTGTGGACGATCTGAAGGGCGATCGCTTCGCCCCATCCATATCCGTCCACATACTATGTCTCTTTACTCATGGCTGTCCATAGGCCCAGATGACCTTTTGTGGACGGGAATCGGAATGACGAAGCGTAAGCATCAACTCCTGACCGAGAGCGAACGCGATCAGATCCTCGCCATCCCGAGCGAGCGCGACCATCTAGCCCGGCTCTACACCTTCGAGCCTTCGGACATCGAGATCATCGGCGCACGACGGGAGCGACGGAACCAGTTGGGTGTCGCGCTGCAACTAGCGCTCTTGCGGCACCCGGGCATCACACTGGCGCAGTTGATACAGGACAAGGGAGCGATACCCCATGATCTCGCCGCCTTCGTCGCGGAACAACTTGGTCTACACGTAACCGACCTGGCCAACTATGCAGCGCGGGATCAGACGATGACGGACCATGCCCGCGAGCTGGCGATGCGAGCGGGCCTTCGTGGACCAACCCGCGCCGACATTCCCTTCATGATCGAAGCGGCCGCGAAAACGGCATGGGCGACCGACAAGGGGATGACGATAGCGATCGGCGTTGTCACCGCCCTTCGCGAGGCCCGGATTCTACTGCCGTCCATCTCCACCATCGAACGCGCCAGTAGTGCGGGACGCGCGCGTGCCCGCAAGCAGGCTGCCTACGCCCTGATCGCTGATCTTAGCGCCGAACAGGTCCACGCCCTCGACCAGGTCTTTGACGACGCCGGCGGCATGAGCCAACTCGCTTCGCTCAAGACCATTCCCGTTGCGGCCAGGCCCGATCACATCCGCCAGATTCTCGACCGCCTGCGGCAAGTGCGGAAGATCGGCATCTCCCCGGACGTGGCTGGCCGCATCCATGCCGACCGATTTCGGCAATATGTCAGGGAAGGCCGCGCTTCGCCTGCCTATATGATCGAGCGATATATTCCCTCCCGACGGCGCGCTACGCTGGTTGCGTTCCTGCTCGACCTCGAGGAACGACTGACCGATAACGCCTTGGAGATGGCGGACAAGCTGATCGGCAGCATCTTCACCCGCGCGAAGAACGCCCAGGCGCGCAGCTATGCCACCACGTCAAAGAATGTGGCGCGGCTGATGCTGATCTTTCGCAGGACAATCGACGCATTGACCGATGCGGTCGATACCGGCGAAGATCCAATGGAGGCCCTGGACGCATCGGTCGGGTGGAACACCCTCCTGAAGGCGAGGCCAGAAGTGGCGACAATCGCGGAAACCGCCAACCTTGATCCGCTGACGGTGGCGGCCGACCGCTATGCGACGTTGCGCAAGTTCGCCCCCGACCTGCTTGAGGCGCTCCAGTTCAGGGCCGGAAAGGGCAGTGCAAAAACGATCGCCGCCATCGAGATGCTGCGCGACCTCAACAGGTCGGGCAAACGCGATCTGCCTGCCGACGCTCCGATGCCCTTCCGCAAGGAATGGCGGAAAATCGTCGTGGGCGATGACGGCAAGATCAACCGGCGTCTCTGGGAAATCGCGACGATCGCGCATCTGCGCAACAAGCTGCGTTCCGGGGATGTCTGGGTGGAGCGATCGGCAGGATACCGCCGGTTCGACAGCTACCTGCTCAGCGAACCCCAGGCGAAGCCGATCGTGTCGGCTCTCGGTCTGCCACCCACAGCCGGCGAATGGCTCGAACAGCGGGGCCGCGAACTTGACTGGCGGCTTAAGAAATTTGCCCAGCGCCTGAAGCGCGACGCTCTGGAGGGTGTGCGATATCGCGACGACCGCCTCCAGATATCCCCCGTTCGCACGATCGCGACGCCCGACGCCGAAGCGCTGGCCGACCGGCTCGATGCCATGATGCCACGCATCCGCATCACCGAGCTACTGCATGAGGTGGCGCAGGAAACCGGCTTTCTTGCGGCGTTCACCAACCTGCGTACCGGCGAGCCGTGTCCCAATGAAAACGCGCTGCTCGCCACGATCCTCGCCGATGCGACCAATCTCGGCCTGTCGCGCATGGCGGCGGCGAGTCAGGGCGTCACGCGCGATCAGCTCCTCTGGACCCATGACGCCTATATCCGCGACGACAGCTACCGCGCGGCGCTGGCCCTCCTCATCAACGCGCACCACCGCCTGCCATTCTCACGAGTATGGGGCGACGGCACCACGTCCAGTTCCGATGGCCAGTTCTTCAGGGCCGCGAAGCGCGGCGCGTCGGGCGGCGATATCAACGCCCGCTATGGCGTCGATCATGGCTTCAGCTTCTACACCCATAATTCTGATCAGCGCGCGCCCTACCACGTCAAAGTGATCTCGGCCGCGACGCATGAGGCGCCCTATGTCCTCGACGGCCTCACCAGCCACGGCACCGATCTCAGGATCGTCGAGCATTACACCGACACCGGCGGGGCGACCGATCATGTCTTCGCCCTGTGCGCGATGCTGGGATTTCGCTTCTGCCCGCGCCTGCGCGACTTCCCCGACAGGCGGCTCGCGCCGATCGCGCCGGTCACGGCCTATCCGTCCATCACCCCGCTGTTGGGCAAGCGTATCCGCACCGACATCATCGGTGAGCAATGGGAAGACGTGCTGCGCCTCGTAGGGTCGATCAAGGCCGGCCATGTCGCGCCATCGGTCATGCTGCGAAAGCTCGCTGCCTACGAACGGCAGAACCAGCTCGATGTCGCGCTACAGGAAATCGGCAAGATCGAGCGGACGCTGTTCATGCTGGACTGGCTAGAAAATCCCGATCTGCGCCGGCGATGCCATGCCGGTCTCAACAACAGCGAGCAGCGCCATGCCCTGACGCAGGCGATCTACACATTCCGCCAGGGCCGCATCATCGACCGCAGCCACGAGGCGCAGCAATATCGGGCGTCCGGCCTCAATCTGCTCGTCGCCGCGATCGTCTATTGGAACACGATCTACATGGATGCCGCCGCCCAGCATCTACGATCAACATCGGTCGCGGTGCCTGATGATCTACTCGCCCATACGTCCCCAGTAGGTTGGGAGCATATTGCTTTCTCGGGCGATTTCCTCTGGGATCGAGCAGCCGCTTCCGCTGGCCGCAAGGCCCTCAATCTGCCGCCGGATAGCCGCGCCGCCTAAGCGTTCGCTGATTGTTCGCCCTTAGCGTTGTTTAGCGTACCATCCACGCTATGCCCTCTAGTTTCGCGCTTTTCAGAACCGCCCCTCCATAGTCGCTGCTGGCATCACTTCATGCCGGCATGTCTTTCATCATCTCGTCGTGATCGGCCGGCACACTCGCCACAAGCCCTTGTACTGCTCGCGCATCGTTCCCTGGAGCCTGGGCACGAACGCGAGCATACCCCGCGCGAAGAAGTTTAGGCGGCCATCTTTTCGCAGGCGTCGGCGCACTTGCGGCACGCGGCCACGCAATCCTCCATGCCGTCCAGGGATTCGCAGCTCGCAGCGCACGCTCGGCAGACCTCGGCGCACTCGCGGCAGATATGTTGATGGTGGGACGACTTGCGCGCCATGAAGTCGATTGCGACTTCGCAAATCTGCGCACAGTCGGCCATGATCTTTATATGCTCCGGTGCGGCGTGCTGGCCGCCCATTTCAAGGCAATGGTTCATTGCCATGTGCAGGCAGGTCACATGACACTCGTGGCAGGCGTCCATGCAGGCCTGCATGTCGGGGTTCATCTGATGCATCGATCCATCTCCGTCTGAGTCCCCCCACTAGAAGATACGCGCTTTGCGCGATAACCCCTTGCATAAAAATTCCAGCGGCGCTTGCCGGTTCCAGACCAAGCGATGTCGCCACCATAATTCCGCCGGCGAGCGCAAGCGGCGTCAACCGTCATCGTCGAGATCTGGCCCGCGCCCGCGCCCGCGCCCGGCTCTGCTGCCATGTCGGCCATCGGACCCGGAACCTGCTGAGCATGGGAGCGGCCATCTTTTCGGGCGTGACACTCTGCCCGTGGGGGGCCAGCGCGCGCATCGTGCCGATGACGTGCTTCAGCCACACACCCACGAGCCACAGGTCAACGCGATGTACCGTTGCGTACCGACAGCTTCGACAGTGCTTACGACACTCAAATGGGGAGCGACCTGAGGTGCGTCATCGAGGACAAGGCCGAGCCGCCAGATAGGCTCAGGACGCCAGACGCGTGAGTATAGGGCATTCGGGCCGCTCGTCCCCATGGCAGGCATTCGCAAGGTCGAGCAGTGCTTCGCGCATGGCATTGAGTGCATCCGCCTTCCGACCCAGGTCTCCCGCGCGCGATTCCGCCAGAGCCTTGACCTCCGCGCTCGCGCGCTCGCGGTCGGACCAGAGATCAAGCAGCACGCGGATTTCCCCAATGGGAAAGCCGAGATCGCGGGCGTTGGCGATGAAACGCAGGAGGTGCACGTCGGCTTGCGAATAGTCGCGATACCCGCTGTCACGTCGCGGCGGCGACGGGATAAGCCCGATCTTCTCATAATGGCGGATCATGCGCTGCGACACAGCGCTCGCATCGGAGGCCGCGCCGATGTTCACAGCGTCACCCGATTGAGACGCAGCGCGTTGGTGACGACGCTGACGGATGACAGGGCCATCGCCGCAGCGGCGATGACAGGCGACAGAAGGATGCCGAACACCGGATAGAGCAGCCCGGCGGCGATGGGGACGCCAGCGGCATTGTAGATGAAGGCGAAGAACAGGTTCTGGCGTATGTTGGCCATCGTTGCCTCGCTCAGGCGCCGCGCCCGCACGATGCCGTTGAGATCACCCTTGAGCAGTGTGATCCCGGCGCTTTCGATGGCGACATCGGTGCCCGAACCCATGGCGATGCCGACGTCCGCCGCCGCGAGAGCGGGCGCGTCGTTCACCCCATCGCCAGCCATGGCAACGACATGGCCTTCGCGCTGCAGCCGCAGGACGACAGCGCTCTTCTGATCGGGCAGCACCTCGGCTTCAACCGCATCGATGCCTAGTTTCCGGGCCACCGCCTCGGCGGTTGTCCGGTTGTCGCCCGTCAACATGACGACGCTCACGCCCTCTTTTCGCAAGGCGGCCAGCGCCTCCGCTGTGGTTGCCTTGATCGAGTCCGCAATGGCGAGAATTCCGGCGACCCGGCCATCAACGGCCGCGAAAATCGCCGTCGCTCCGTCCGCCCGCAGCTCATTGGCGCGTGCAGCCGCGGCTGACACATCGATGCCATTCTCTTTGAGATAAACGGCGCCGCCCAGAAAGATCCGCTTGCCGTCCACGGTCCCGACCGCGCCCTTTCCGGTAGGCGAGTCAAAGTCGGAAACCTCGGGAACGTCGATGTCACGATCCTTCGCGGCCGCGACGATCGCGAGCGCCAGCGGATGCTCCGACGCCCGCTCGACGCCCGCCGCCAGGCGAAGAAGATCGTGCTCCGAAAAGCCGTCCATCGCCACGATATTCGTGACCGATGGGCGCCCTTCTGTCAGCGTGCCGGTTTTGTCGACGACGATCGTGTCGACCTTTTCCATGCGCTCCAGCGCCTCGGCATTCTTGATCAGGACACCGAGGCCGGCCCCCCGTCCGATCCCGACCATGATCGACATCGGCGTCGCGAGACCCAGCGCGCAGGGACAAGCGATGATCAGCACCGCGACCGCGGCCACGAGGCCATGCGCCAGTCGCGGTTCTGGACCCCATATTCCCCAGATCGCAAAGGAGAGCAGTGCGACGGCAAGCACTGCCGGCACGAACCAGCCCGCAACCTTGTCGGCCATGCGCTGGATCGGCGCGCGCGAACGCTGCGCATCTGCCACCATCTGGACGATCCGCGCCAGCATCGTATCCCGGCCAACCTTGTCCGCGCGTATGACGAGCGATCCTGTTTGGTTTATCGTGCCCGCCACTACATGGGCATCGACCGTCTTCGTCACCGGCATCGACTCGCCAGTCACCATGGACTCGTCGATCGAAGAGCGGCCGTCCTCGACAATCGCATCCACAGGCACCTTTTCGCCGGGGCGGACGCGCAACCTGTCGCCGACCACGATCAGGTCAATCGCGACTTCCTCGTCGTGACCATCCGGCAGGATCCGGCGGGCAGTCTTGGGTGCCAGATTGAGCAGGGCCTTGATCGCGCCCGATGTCCGCTCTCGCGCGCGCAGCTCGAGAACCTGCCCAAGGAGCACGAGGACGGTGATGACCGCGGCGGCCTCGAAATAGATGGCGACCGTGCCATCCATCATGCGGAATGCCGCCGGGAATATTCCGGGGGCAAGCGTGGCCACCACGCTATAGGCCCAGGCGACACCGGTTCCCATCGCGATCAGCGTGAACATGTTCAGGTTTCGCGTCCGAATGGACGCCCAACCGCGCTCGAAAAACGGCCAACCGGCCCAAAGCACGACGGGGGTCGCCAAAGCGAGCTGAACCCACCCTGATATTCGCTCGGGGACGAGTTGATGAAGCGCGGGGAAAAGGTGTCCGCCCATTTCGAGTAGGAATATGGGCACCGTCAGCGCCAGGGCGATCCAGAAGCGCCGTGACATATCGACGAGTTCAGGGCTCGGGCCTGATTCCGCCGTTATGAGCTCGGGCTCGAGTGCCATGCCGCAGATCGGGCAAGGACCGGCACGATCTTTTCGGATCTCCGGGTGCATCGGACAAGTCCAAATCGTGCCAGGTTCTGCGGCCGTGGGCGTGTCGCCCCCGCTCGACAGATATCGTTCCGGCTCGGCGACGAACTTCGCCCGACATCCGGCACTGCAGAAGTGAAACTCCTGGTCGCCGTGTGAGGCATGGTGCGCGGTCGCGCCGGGATCGACCATCATGCCGCAGACAGGATCCTTCGCTGTCGTCGGACCTTGCGGCTCGCGGTGCTTTCCAGCGCAACAGTTATGCGCACCAGATGTGTTCGCGGAAATAGGATCGGTCATGGCTCGTCTCCTTGTCGACGCTAAACAATCTGGGGTCTGACATCGTGTCAGGGTCAAGGCCCCGGTTCAAATATTCTGTCCGCCAGACGCTGGAGCCTGATTATTCGAGCAAGAGATTGTGGATCGCGGTCGCTGCCTTGGCCGCCTGACCCGCCGCGACGGCAATCTGGTCCAACCCTTCGACGACGTCGCCGGCAGCGAACAGGCCGCTGATCGATGTTCGTTGGTGGTCGTCGACGATGATGCAACCCGACGCGCTCAACGAAGCACCGGCTACCCGCGCGAGCTCTGATCTTCCGGAACTTCCGAGCGCGACATAGAGCGTATCGAAGCTGAGCGATTGGCCATCGGACAGGCGCACGAGAACATCATCATCGTTTATCGATAATGTTTGTATGGCGGCACGTTCGACCGCAATTCCGCCGTCCGCAAGATCAGCTTGGTCGGCAAGAGAAAGCTGCACGGATTCTTCAGTGAGCAGGGTAACGGTTTCGCTGTAGCGCCGCACGAAGATCGCCTCGGCCGCTCCATGCTCCGAGCAGCCCAGGACTGCCACGCGCTTGCCGCGCACCTCGTACGCATCACAAATTGGGCAGTAGCGGATGAGGCCGCGCGAAACGCCTCTGTCATGTGCAGCTTGGGCGAGGTTGGGTCGGTGGTTTGCAACGCCCGGCGCAAGCAACACCGTCCGCGCCTCGAGGGTGCGGGAACTCATGCCCACGGCAAAGCCTGTCTTGGACTGCATGATACCGAGGGCCACGTCACTGACCAATTCCGCACCGTAGCCGACAGCGTGCTGACGCATACGCGACAACAACTCCTCACCAGATATCCCTTCCGGGAAGCCGATGAGATTATGCGTCGTGGGAATGCTGGCGGCACGTCCGGCCCCGGCGTCGATAACCAACGTGGCACGCAGAAATCGACCCAGGTAGGTGGCAGCTGTCAGGCCTGCGGGGCCTCCGCCAATGATAATGCAGTCGTACATGCGCACCTCGCCGACGGTGATCCTCATTTCTATTACGCGCGCTCGCCCATCTTCCCTCGCATGCCCTTCGATGTTTTGAAGAAATTGCTGGCCGGGGCGAGGGGTGCGCGCCGCCGGTGCGTAAGTCAGTAGTAGCCCGTCGAGAGACTCGATGGGCCATTCGGGAGCCCACGGGTCGCAGCGTGGAGCGGGGCGAGCGTCCAAGGGAAGACCTGATCGAACCAACGATCATCCGCTTGGCCGTTCGTCCCGCGATGGGCGGAACTGTTGGCTCCTTGGCACTTGCGAGCGCAAGTGCAGGGGGAGGTATAAATGGAGACCTACAGTCCTTTTTCTGTGTCGATGGGACGTGCGCTTTGGGTCATGGCCATGGTAGCGGGACCGCCTTTGATCATCATGGGTGTCGTGGGGCTGGTCATCTCGATTATTCAAGCCGCGACGTCGATCAACGAGCAAACGGTCAGCTTCGTGCCTAAATTGCTCGCGCTGCTGCTATTCCTGGTCCTCTTTGGTGCCGCGATGGGAGCATTGCTTGTCGATTATACGCGCGACCTCCTCATCCACATTCCAGACGACATCCAGTGAACAGCGAGGCAATCGACTTCCGCATGGCGTGGCAGGGATCAGGAATCTGGCCTGCCGTCGACCACAATGCTAGCCTCTCGAGCTCATCGAGTAATCGACAAAGGGGGACGGTTTGGCGGATTTTGAATTGCTGGCACGGCAACTCATTCAGCGATGGAAGGAAGATCCGAACGCGACCTATCAGAGCTGGTTTTTGTGGGACGAGCGGATCAAGAATTTCCGCTCCATCCGCCGCGGTCTGGCCCAGGTGGTCGCCGAGATCGAGACGGGACGATTTGGCGTCGCTTATCGCGGCTCGTCGCTGGAAACCGTGGTTCATTCGGTCGCGGAACAACGGCAGATCTTCAAGGGGGCAGATCATGCCTTTTTGTGGAAGCCAAAGCTGCGGATACCGGACATTTATGAGAACGCGGCGCATCAGCGCGCCTTTGGCCGGTTGCTGGATCACTGCGCGTGCTGCGATACGGCGGAAGAAATTATTTCCGGCATCCATACGATCGACCGGCTGAACATTAAGGGGCTCGGGCCAGCGGTCGCCAATCTCCTGTATTTTCTGCATCCGACGCTGGTGCCGCCGTTCAACACGGCGATCGTTAACGGGTACAACAAGCTCACGGGCGGAAAGGTCAAGCTGGGGAGTTGGCCGCATTTCCTGGCAATGCGGTCGGAGGTTCTCGATCTCAATGAACAATTCCGGGATCTGCTGTCCAACGATCTTGGCGCCATTGGCGGTCTATTGTTCGACATCGGCTCAGGCCGATATCCGGCCCCGCCCCGCGGTGAGGAGGATCAAAGCGCTAGCGGCTGGACAGCTCGTCTCGAGCAAGCCCGGGCAGAAGCGCAGAACCTCAATAAGGCTGTTCAGAAGCAGGGCGAAAGCGATCGCACCCATTCGGAAATTCAAGCCTGGCTCCGCGATATCGGTCGGGCGCTTGGCTATGATGTCTGGATAGCGGCCAATGATCGCGGCCGTCTTCATAACGGGATACGCCTTGGGGAGGGGTGCCTTGAAAGCTTGCCAGCTTCCATTTCCACCTCGACCGGCGGCGACGCCATCCGCCTGATCGATGTGTTGTGGCTCGAACAGGGCGGTGATCGTGTTGCGGCGGCTTTCGAGGTGGAGCACTCGACTTCGATCTATTCCGGCATAGTGCGCATGCTCGACCTGGCCCTGAGCGGGAGCGCACTACACGCAACCGCTGGGCTGTTCCTCGTCGCCCCGGACGCCCGAGAAGCCGACGTGCGGGCGCAACTGGCGCGCCCCGCCTTCAGCCGTGTCGCCGATCTCGAGATCGCCTATCTTCCCTATGGCGAGCTGGAGCGGCACAAGGAGGCAATTTCGCGGTTCGGATCAGGGCTGAAGGCGATCAAGGCCATAGCCCGCACACTGCCCTAAAAATCTCTCACTCACATTCCCGATGCTGGTGGCGCAAGCAGCCCAAGCCACGCGACCAGCGCGAGGATCGCGATTGCGCAACTGCTTTCGATCAGGAGGCTCCGGCGTAATGCTCCGACTGCGGCTGCGCCCTCTCCGCGCTCCAACGCAGCCGCGAGCGCCGGCGTCAGAAAAAAGCGGTTCGCCGCGGCCAGGAGGAGCATCGCACCGAAAAGCAGCAACTTGCCTAGAAGCAGGATGCCATAGAGGGTGGTGAAAAGTGCGCCGAGTTTCGATGGCCCAATCAATATCCAACTATTTACGAGGCCCGAGACAATCAGCAGGCCGACGACAATCGAGCCAACTCTTGCAAATCCGTCCAATGCCCGGTGGGAAAGATGGATATGCTCGGCCGCCATGCGCGTAGCGGACCGGAAGATCAGGAGACAGAGGCCACATAGCGCCCCTATCCAGGTCCCGGCCGCCAGCAGATGGGTGATGTCTGCGGCCAGGTGGAGCCAGCCAAGTGCGCCTTCATCGGCGGCTCCATGGCCGGTCCACGCCAGCGTAGAAAGTGCCACGGCGGCCGTGATCGAGAGCGAAGCCAATGCGAAGGTCGGCCGCTGCCATCCCACGATCGAGAAATACAACACTAACAGGAGAGCGGCGATACGCAGCTGCCAAACGGTGCCGATCGTCGTGCCCGAGATTACCAGGCTGACCGTCGCGCGGTCGACCTCGCCGATGGCGACTCCGCCCATCGATGCGGCCAATACCATGACGCCCAGGATCGACAATCCGATGCCGACCAGAGCGATGGTGGCGAGAACGGGACGGAAGCGCAGGACCGAGCCGGATTGCCGCTCGGCCCCGCGCAGCGTGTAGAGCCCGAACATCGGCAGCCCAAACAGGAGCATGAGATCAAGATATAGCCCCAGCCTGACGGCGGTCGCTACCGTGTCTGGCACCCCTTACTTGACCTTGAACGTGTAGCTGCCCTGGACGCGATGCGTGTCGGTGGACACGATGTGATAGTCGACCTTGTACGTCCCGGCAGACAGCGGCTTGGCGAAGGTCGCAACAAGCGTCTTGCCATCGGGGGCGAGGGCAACCTTGACGCCATTCATCTTCATCGGCCCCATCTTCATGCCGGGCATTTCGGTCATGGTCAGGTCGATGCCGGAAAATTGAGCAACGAGCGCCTCGGAAAAAACGAGCTGAACTTTTGTAGGGGCGGTGACCACCGCGTCGGCGGCGGGCATCGCAGTCGCCAGCCTGGGGTGTGCCTGAGCGGCCGTGGCTACGATTGCAGAGGCGGCCAGCGCAACCGCAAAAACTGTCTTACGAAACATCGATTTCTCCATGCGCGGCGGTACTGCCGACAATTCGAATTACGCACGGCCGCCCGTGACCCCTCAACGATGCCGCCACAATTCTTAGGCGAGCGCCGCACCCGACCTTCTGAGTTCGGTGAACGAGGATGATTTTCATAGGCCATGAGGGGTCGAGGCGCCCCGCGGCATTTGCCGAGCGGCCCCTTTCTTGCGATCGCGGCACTCGCCGTCGCTGCGGTCGGCGGTGTGGTGGTGTATGTCGGTGCATATGACATCGGCGCCGACTCGCCGCATAGCCGGCCTATCTACTGGATGATCGAGCAATTCCGGGATCGTTCTGTCGCTGTGCGCGCACGTAATGTCGTCGTCCCTGGCAATCTGATGGATGTAAAGCGCCTAGAGAGCGGCGCGGGGCTCTACACGGAGATGTGCAGTGGCTGTCATCTAGGGCCGGGCCTCGAGAAGACAGAGATCAGCCAGGGCCTGTATCCACGAGCCCCAGAGCTATTCCGGGAGCCACAAAGGTCGGCCAAGGAGCAGTTCTGGATGATCAAACATGGCGTCAAGCTCACGGCCATGCCGGCGTGGGGGAAAACGCACAGCGACGATTTGATTTGGGATATGGTGGCTTTTGTTCGTCAGCTACCGAAGATGTCGGCTGCGCAATATCAGGCCGCTGTCGCCAGCGCGCCGGAAGATCATGATGCGATGATGAAAGACATGCCAGGTATGGCGAAGACGGCGCCTTGAATGGGTACTTGCGTCGGTCAGCGCGAGATATCGCGTCGCGTGCTGCCGGGTGACCAGGCATTGGGTAGCGTCGTCAGGCGCCAACGGGTGAGATCGAATGATGGGAATAGACGATGAACATTGACCTTGACGGGCTTTTGAGCCGCTTGCGCACCGACGCCGTTCACCCAGGGCTTTCCGGTCTGGAGGAGGCTGTGTTCAGGCGCATTGCGGCGCGTCCGCAAGTTTCCACCGCGCAGCAGCTGACCCTTGGCATGGTGGCGGCGTTCGGCGCTGTATTGCTCGGCGTCGCCAGCAATGGTCTTGCAACGCCGGCCGAAGCGTCCGTGACATTATCTCCATTTGGGCCGTCCAATCCGCTTGCGCCATCGACGCTGTTGGTGGGATCGCGATGAAGGCCAAGCTGCTTTTGCTGGTCGCAGTGGTGGCCTTTATCGCGGCGGTCGCTGGCGTCTTTCTGGGCCGGTATTTCTTTCCGCAACCGGTGGCTGCGGGTGTCGAACTGCATGAGGTGTTGCACGGAAAACTTGATCTGGACGCTCGTCAAAAGAGCCAGATCGATCTTCTTGAACAGCGTTTTGCTGTCCGCCGGCGGGCACTCGAACTTGAATTGCGGGCCGACAACGCACGGCTTGCAGATGCCATTGAAGCCGAGCACGGCAACGGTCCGCGGGTAACAGCCGCTGTCGATCAATCACACCAGGCAATGGGCGAACTTCAGAAAGAGACGCTTGGCCACATCTTCGCCATGCGCCAGATCCTGCGCCCGGATCAGGCCAGGACGTTCGATCAGGCGGTGGTTCATGCGCTCACCGACGACGTACGGTGAGTCTGGATCTCAAGGCGTGTTCGGACGGTGAACTCGCGGCGTTGACCTTGGGTGGTCGCCAGGCGGCGTTCGCCGAGATTATGCATCGCCATCAGACACCGATTTTCCGTCTGGTTCGCGGTCTCGTGGTCAACGCGGACGAGGCGCTTGATCTGACGCAGGATTGCTTTGTCTCCGCCTTCGGCCATTTGCAGAAATATGATGGCGATCGCCCGCTGCGCGCCTGGCTGTCGCGCATCGCGATCAACAAATGCCGAGATTGGCGTCGCCGGCAGAAAGTGCGGCGATTGTTCACTTTCGGAGCGGGTCCAACAGAGCAGGAGCGCGAAGCGGTCCCGGACGATAGCCCCTCTGCCCATGAAACGGTCTCGGGAAGGATGGAGCTCGCACGCCTCAATGCGGCGATCGCACAGCTTTCGGCTCCGTTGCGCGAGGTACTCTTGCTGAGGACGGTAGAGGGAATGACCCAGGCGGAAACTGCGGCCGCGCTTGCGATCAGTGGCAAGGCTGTCGAGACGCGCCTGTACAGGGCTCGAAGCCGGCTCGCGGAAATATTGGCGGATTGATGAGGGGTCCGCCCAGGTCGTGCGTAAGCCTCAGAGAGTATGGTGCATAAGGCGTTCGCTGAGCCTTGCGCCTGATTTTGAACAAGGGAGACGACATGAGCCCGGTATTGACCCGCCGCGATTTAATCCGGGGAGCCTCGCTTGCTGGCGGTGGCTTGGCATTGTCCGCGTGGATGCCGGCATGGGCGCAGCCCGTATCAACCGGCATCGCGACGCCGCTCCCGACGGTTTCCGGCAATGACATCGAGCTTAAAATTGCTCAGCAGATGATGACGATCGACGGTCGGAAAATGCGGGCCATTGGCGTCAACGGCACAGTTCCGGCGCCGTTGATCCGGCTGCGCGAGGGACAGACTGTTCGCCTGCATGTGACCAACGATCTCGATGAGGATAGCTCGATACACTGGCATGGCGTGCTGGTGCCGCCGCAATTCGATGGCGTGCCGGGTATATCCTTCCCGGGCATTCGGCCCAAAACCACTTTTGTCTATGAATTTCCGATCATCCAGAACGGCACCTATTGGTATCATAGCCATTCGGGCCTTCAGGAGCAGCTGGGGCATTATGGTCCGATCGTGATCGACCCTGCCGGTGTTGACCCGGTGAAATATGACCGCGAGCATGTCATCGTGCTGGCCGATCACAGCGCCATTTCGCCAGAAGCGATCTTTCGGGCGATGAAAGTGGACCCCGGGCATTTCAACTTCCAGCGCCAGACGCTTGCCGGTCTGCTGTCCAAGCGCGACCAGGCTCTGAAGGATCGCCTCGATTGGGGCAAGATGCGGATGGATCCAACCGATATTTCCGACGCGACGGGTTCGGCTTATACCTACATCGTCAATGGCTACGGGCCTCGAGACAATTGGACCGCTCTGTTCACGCCGGGCGAACGCGTCCGGCTGCGCTTCATCAACGCCTCGGCGATGACGACCTTCAATGTGCGGATACCGGGCCTCCCGCTGACGGTGGTGCAGGCTGACGGCCAGAATGTGCGGCCCGTGATGGTCGAAGAATTCCAGATCGGAGTGGCTGAAACCTACGACGTGATCGTTACTCCGCCCGATGATCGCGCCTACACGCTGGTCGGTGAGGCCATCGACCGTTCAGGCATGGCGCGGGCCACGCTCGCGCCGCGTGCTGGGATGACGGCCGAAGTGCCGCCGCTGCGTGAACGGCCGCTCGCCACGATGAAAGACATGGGCATGGACATGTCATCGATGCCGGGCATGGAAGGCATGGACATGTCCGGAGGCGGCATGTCGCCGATGCGGGGCGTCGACCCGACTGCGGAGAAAAATGCCTCGGCGAAGCTGACGGTGGCTGGTGCCGGGGCCATGGCCATGGGCGCGGCTCCTGGCGGGACCGCCATGGCGGGCATGGATCATTCCAATATGGCGGGCATGGCGGCAGGCGGGGGTGCGATGGCCGGCATGGATCACAGCGCCATGGCGGGGCAGCCGGGCATGGATATGGGCTCCATGGAAATGGGGCCGATGAACATGCGTGACTTTTCAAAAGCGCCGCAGGTCAAAAAGTCACCGGGCGTGCAGACGATCTCGCCTATGCCGATGGACCGCACCGGAGAGCCCGGTCAGGGTCTCGAGAATGTCGGCCACAAGGTTCTCGTTTACAAGGATCTCATGGCGCTGGAGCGCAATCCTGACGTGCGTGCTCCGGACCGCAGTCTCGATATCCATCTCACCGGCAACATGGAGCGGTTCATGTGGTCGTTCGACGGCGAGAAGATGTCGGATGTGCATGACCCGATCCCCTTCATCGAGGGTGAGAGGGTTCGGATCAATCTGATCAACGACAGCATGATGGGTCATCCGATCCATATCCACGGCCACTTTTTTGAACTGGTCACGGGTCATGGCGATCATGCGCCGCGCAAGCACACGGTCATCGTGCAGCCGGGCGGGAAGGTCACATGGGATTTTACCGCTGATGCGGTCGGCGACTGGGCGTTCCACTGCCATCTTCTCTACCACATGCACGCCGGGATGATGCGCGTCGTCAGTGTGCGGCCGAAGGGAGACGCAGCATGAAGCGCGTTTTGACGACACTGCTCGGCGGGTCGGCGATGTTGCTCGCCATTCCGGTAACCGCGCAAGCCCAGTCGATGCAGGGCATGGATCATTCCAGCATGCCCGGTATGGCGATGCCCGCGAAAAAACCGGCTTCCCCCAAGCCTGCCAAAAAGCCTGCGGCAAAGAAGCCGGCTCCTAAAAGGGCCGCGCCGGTCAGAGTGGCCCCGGCAAAGCCCGCGGCTCGCCAGGATATGGAAGGCATGGATCATTCGACCATGCCTGGAATGGCGATGCCTCAGCCGGGACCAGCAGCCGCGGCAACGGCGCCGACTATGGACCATGGCGCGATGCCGGGCATGGATATGGGCAACAGCGGTTCTACACCGATGGCTGGCAGCATGCCCGGCATGAATATGTCCGGGGATCATGGTGGCCACGATATGGCTGCCATGCCGGGCATGGAAATGACCGGAACCGCACTCCCGGCCGGAAATGCCCCTGCGCCAAAGCCTCCCATGGACCACTACGCCGATCGGCAGTTCCCGCCCGCTGCGATGACACAGTCGCGAATGGCTATGATGCACGAGCAGGGGGGGCAAGCCTTCTATCAAATCATGTTCAATATCGCGGAGTATCAGGTTCGCAATGGGCGTGACGGCTACCGCTGGGATGGAGAGGCTTGGTATGGCGGGGACGTCAATCGGTTGACGCTGAAGAGCGAGGGCGAGGGTGTCCTTGGCGGTCCTGGCGGATCGTTCATGGAGACCGCCGAGGTCCAGGCGCTCTACAGCCGGGCGATCGATCCGTATTGGAACCTCCAAGCTGGCGTTCGATACGATTTCAAGCCCAATCCGTCCCGAACATACGCTACTGTCGGGGTGGAGGGCCTCGCACCCTATTGGTTTGAAACCGAAGCGGCTCTATTCCTTTCCAACAAGGGTGAAGTTCTCGGTCGTGTTGAGGGTTATTATGACCAGCGCATCACGCAGCGAATCATTCTGCAGCCCCGAATTGAACTGAATCTCTCCGCGCAGGACGTGCCTGAGACACGGATTGGGTCTGGAATCTCCAACGCCGAGTTCGGATTGCGCCTGCGCTATGAGATCCGACGGCAGTTTGCGCCTTACATTGGCGTATCCTACGATCGAAAACTGGGCAAAACTGCCGACTATGCAAGGGCTGATGGTGAACGCATTAAGGCGACCAGCTTCGTCATTGGTGTGAGGACCTGGTTTTGAGCGTTGTCAGTGGAGTCAACGAAGGGGACGTAACATGATGAAAACGTGGATGCGAGCCTCGCGGTGCAGACGATAGTCGGCAGCACGGCCATGTATCTTGTCATGTTCTTCGTGGACGACAGGCTCGGCAGCTCTACAACAATCTGAACATGTTCTGCATGTCCCAGAGATGGTTGCGCTGAGAAAGGTCGCCAGGCGCCGTATGTTGGCCCAGAGGGATAAAGCTGCGCTGTGCAATGAGTTTATTCGGTCCCAGAGACAGGAAATTGACCAGGTGAAGGCGCTTCTTGCCCGCAATATAGTGTCGCAAGAGTGGTGCTATCGGCTCGACCGGCAACGCGCCTGCATGAAATCGAAGGAGCTACCATGATCAGCATCCGTACCCTCGCCGCCGCTTTGGCACTTGCCGTTCCGGTCGCAGCGATGGCGGCGAACCCGATTGTGGTTCACCGCGATCCTGGCTGCGGTTGCTGTGAGAAATGGGCGGCGCAGGTACGCGCGCAGTTCGGCCGGCAGGTGCAGATCATCGACGATGCCGGCCGCGCCGGCTTGAGCAGGCGTGCCGGCGTGCCCTCAGACCTGGCTTCTTGTCATACCGCCACCATCGACGGGATGACCTTTGAGGGCCATGTTCCGATCTCCGACATGAAGCGCGTGCTGGCCCAGCATCCCAAAGGCATCACCGGGCTCGCCGTTGCGGGGATGCCGATGGGATCGCCGGGCATGGAGATGGCAGGCATGAAGGGCCAGCCTTACGATGTCATCGCCTTTGGCCCCGAAGGGCGTCGCGTCTTTGCGCACCACAGTTGATCGCAGGCATCGACGCTTCGCTGATTCCGAAGCCATCGCCGGGTGGGTGTTGGTCTCGTCTTGCCGCCCGGTGTCAGAACGGCTTGCGCCCGGTATAGAGCGAGATCGAGCCGGTCGGCGTCTGGACGACGCGAACTTCGGCGACATTTTCGAAGCCGGCGTCGGCGATGAGCTCCGGCAGGATGCCCTTTGCGTTGAGCCCGGTGCGCTCCCAGCCGTCGAGCGCCTGCACCTGACGAAACAGCGTTCGCATCAACAAGGTACGCTGAAGTCCGTAATCGGCAATCGCCACGAGGCCACCTGGGCAAAGCGTTCGTGCCATGGCCCGAAGGATGGCCGATTTCACCGGCAGGTCGCATTGATGCAGCACGAGGCTCGACACGATCTTGTTGGCGATCGTGCCGACCAGGACGTCGACCTGGTCGCCGAAACCTCGAACCCACTCGCTTTCTACGCCGGCCGTTTGTGCCTTTTGCCGCGCCAGCGCGAGAGCGGCAGGATCCGGATCGACCCCGATCACGCGTGCCGTGGGGACAGCCTGTTTGATCGCGATCAGCTGCGAGCCCGTGCCGGCGCCCACATCGACGATGACATCGCCCGCCTCGGGTGCAATCGACTCGAGCAATGCGCTGCGCCACCGACGCTCGCGGGTCATGACCGCAATCACCCGGTCATAGTCGCCCGTCAGGCCAGACAGCCCGAGTGCGGGGACGAAGGTTGGACTGTCATTCACCGTTATGCCTCCATGTGCTTCATGGCGATCGCAGCACCCCGAGTCTTGAACCTTTCGCTTGCATCTTCAGTTTCGCGACGGGAGTAAGCTCCGATGCCAAGCTATGGCGATTTGTGGACCGGCCATGTCCGCCTGGGCGACGGATGGGCGTGGTTCGAGGGTCGTTGCGGCGACACCCGACCCCATCGCCATCTCGCCGCGCAGATGATCGTCGGACTGTCCGAGCCGATCCATGTCGAGACGATCGCAGGTTCGTTGACTGGACCTGCCGTGCTGGTGCGCGCAGGCGCGCTTCACGCGGTTCGTCCCACCGCGACGCATGCGAGGGTGATCTATGCGCGATCCTTCAGCCCGCTGGGTATTGCCTGGTCCAGGCTTGGGGACGGTAAGGACGCGGCGTCGCCACCGGCAGCGCTATCCGAGCAGTTGCGCAGCTCCGATGACCTCGCTGGAACGCTTTACGAGCTTGCAGCGGCCTGCCCGACACCGCCGATCGACGCGCGCCTTTGCGAGGCATTGCGGCGCCTGAAGGACGCACGAGTGGACATAGCCGATCTAGGTGAAATCGCGCGCGCTGTCGGACTCTCTGAACCGCGGTTGCGTGCGCTTGCCGCGGAGCAGTTGGGCGCACCGCTCTCACACTGGCGGCTATGGTTCATGCTCGAGCAGGGCCTGCGATCACTTGGCGCGGGCGCGCCCCTTGTGGCAGCCGCAGCGGATGCGGGGTTCAGCGACCAGGCGCATCTCTCTCGTACGATGCGGCGGTTCATGGGCGTCACACCAAGGACCGCGGCATTGGCGATGGCCTCCCGCTGACGGCAGCATCGACCAGGGTCGAGCGACCGAGCCTTGGGTGGAATACGTATAGTGGCTGTCTTCGATCCGGCCCAAATTTGGGGGGAAAGGAAGCCGTCATGACCGATGCAAGCAAGCTCAGTGTGATACGATGTGCCGCGAGCAGCGCTGCCGCTCTTTCCACTGTCTTCGTGCTTTGCTGGCTCGCGGCGACTTTGTTCGGTCCGATCGGGTCACACATGTTCGTGACGATGTTCACGACAGCTCCGCCGGGATCGTTCGTCGCGCTTGGGGCGGGGTTGTGCTGGTCGATCGTCTTCGGCGCAGCCGTGGGAGGTCTCTTCGCCGCATTCCACAATTGGATCGGTCATTGGCAGCGTCCCTAGGACGGCGCAGCGCAAGTGAGCAATCAGCAATTTTTAACGAGTTCTATATTCAAGGAAACGTGATCATGGAACGGCAACGACCGGCACATACTGGGAAAAAGAATTTCCTGACGTCGCGCGCGGGCATCGTGATGATAGGCTTTCTTGCGCTCGGTTTCGTGCTGCTGTTCACGGAGCATCGCGCGCATGTACTTGGCGCGCTGCCCTTTCTGCTGCTGCTGTCGTGTCCCCTGATGCACCTCTTCATGCATCACGGACATGGGCATGGTCACGATGGAACACCGCAGCCGGGGGCCGGTCGTTCGCCCCGGGAGGGTCAGGGCCAGTGACGGGCCATGCGCAAGCCTATGGTCTGTGGGGCCTCGTCGTCGTCAATGCAGCGGTCTTCATCCTGTTCGCCTACAGTTTCTTCAAGCCGCGAACCACTCGGGACTGGCGATCGTTCAGCGCGTTCAGCGCCTTCCTGGTTGCGCTGTTCGTGGAAATGTACGGCTTCCCATTGACTCTCTATGTCCTGTCCGGGTGGCTGCAGAGCCATTATCCCAATATCGACTGGTTCTCGCATGATGCCGGGCATCTGCTCGAGATGCTCTTCGGCTGGCGGGCGAACCCGCATGCCGGGCCATTCCATATCATGAGCTTTATCCTGATCGGCGGCGGGTTCATCTTGATCTCGACGGGTTGGAAGGCGCTGTACGACGCGCAGAAGGTCCACGAGCTCGCGACCCAGGGGATCTATTCCTATGTGCGGCACCCGCAATATATCGGGTTCATTCTGGTGATGTTCGGGTTCCTGCTGCAGTGGCCGACGATCCTGACGCTTGCGATGTTTCCGGTCCTCGTCGTCATGTATTTGCGGTTGGCGCGGACCGAGGAGCGTGAGGCTCTCGCCGAATTTGATGATGCCTATCGGCGCTACGCAAAGACCGTTCCACCGTTCGTGCCCCACCTCGCGCGCCTGCTCGGGGCGAAGCGTGACGCAGGAGCGGATCAGCGATGAATTCCCTGCCAGCCGGACCGGCGCAAATCCCAGGGGAACCGCTCAGCCGTCCGCCCGGCATCGGGGCGTGGCGTATAGGCCGGCGCGGCTGCACGTACGTGCCGGTCGCCTCGCCGAAATGACTGAAGCTTGAAACCGCGACACCGAGAAGGAGCACTGGCCATGGCAGATCCGCTGAAACCGACCACATCGCCGCTTACCGCTGGCAGGAATCCGGCAATCCCCGCGGTCGCCTTTGATGTGGGACTGCGAACATATATGCTCGCAGTCTACAACTACATGGCCAGCGGTCTGTTGTTGACCGGGATCGTCGCGATGTTGGTTGCGAACAGCGCCGCCATACGCGCCGTGTTTTTCGCCGCGAGCGGCACTCCGACGCTGCTCGGATGGATAGCGGTCTTCGCACCGCTCGCCCTGGTCTTTACGCTAAGCTTCGGTATCAATCGGCTGTCCGAGAGCACCGTCAAGGCACTGTTCTGGACCTATGCGATCCTGATGGGCGTATCGCTGTCGACCATCCTCCTCGCCTATACCGGCGTGAGTGTCGCGCGCACATTCTTCGTTACGGCCGCAGCCTTCGGAGGTTTGAGCCTGTGGGGCTATACAACCAAGAGGAACCTGTCGGCGTTCGGGACCTTCCTGATCATGGGCGTCGTCGGCCTGCTCATCGCCATGGTCGTCAACATGTTCCTGCGGTCGTCCACTTTGGATCTCATCGTCAGCGCGATCGGCGTGCTTCTGTTTGCGGGCCTGACTGCCTTCGACACGCAAAAGATCAAGAGCGTCTACTTCGATGTGGCCGGTACCGAGTTTCGCGGTAAGGCGGTCGTGATGGGAGCGCTGACGCTCTATCTCGACTTCCTCAACCTGTTCCTGTTCCTGCTGCGCTTCATGGGTGATCGGCGGCAATAGGTCAGCCGGGATGACCGGCCGACACGCGCAGGCCTTGGCGGCGGGCGCATCTATGGCTGCCGACACGTCGGCGGCGGCTTGCCTCGATTTCGGAGACCTGCCTTGAAGACGTCCACCTTCGATCTGCGTGGATCATTCGAATCGCTCGACCATCTCGGCGTCGAAAAGCAGTTGCTGCGGGTTCCCGGCGTGACGCAGGTCTCCGCGAACGCCGCCTCCGACAGCGTCACCGTCAGCTTTGATGAAGCGCGCACCAGCGAAACCGCGATAGAGGAGCAGATCGCGGCATGCGGTTTCCATTGCGGCGGCCGGCTCGTCCCGCGGCACGTGTGCGTGATCGGAAGCACAACCCAGTCCTCTGTCTTGCCCGACGCGACGCATCCTCCCGATCATCGTTCCGATGGTGTCGCCGCAAGATCGGTTGCTCCCGATCGCAAGCCGGTGACGGCCGAACACGACGCCATGGCGCACGAGATGGGCCATGGCGACGGCAAGGACATGGCGGCTATGGCGCGCGACATGCGCAACAGGTTTATCGTCAGCCTCGTTTTTGGCCTGCCGATCTTTGCGCTGTCGCCAATGGGTCTGGACCATCCCCTTCTGAAACCGATGTTCGGACTCAGTCTCGACCTGACCCTGTTCCTGCTTGCCAGCGCCGCGATCCTCTATCCGGTCTGGCCCTTCGTGGTCGCCGCGATCCGCGCGCTTCGGAACGGTGTGCTGAATATGGCGGTGCTCGTCCTGTTGAGCGTCGGCACCGGTTATCTGTTCAGCGTGGCGTCGACATTCCTGTTCAAGGGCCAGCAATTTTACGAGGCTTCCGCGGTCCTGCTCATCTTCATTCTGCTCGGCCATTGGCTGGAGATGCGCGCTCGCGCCGGCGCGTCCCAGGCAATCCGCGCGCTCATGGATCTGGCGCCGCCTATGGCGACCGTGCAGCGCGACGGAAAGGACGTCGAAGTGCCGACCGCCGAGGTGCTGGCCGGCGATGTTGTGCTGATCCGGCCGGGCAACAAGATTCCCGTCGACGGCGAAATCCTCGAAGGCAAATCTGAGGTCGATGAGTCGATGCTCACGGGCGAATCGATGCCGGTGTCGAAGGCGGCCGGCGACACCGTGATCGGCGCGACGATCAACCGCAGCGGTAGCTTCCGCTATCGCGCGACCAAGGTTGGCGCCGACACCGCGCTCGCCCAGATCGTCAAGCTCGTCCAGGAAGCGCAGAACTCGAAGGCGCCGGCACAGCTGCTCGCCGACCGGGCATCGCAGTGGCTGGTGCTCGCGGCAATTCTGATCGGTCTCGCGACGTTCGCCATCTGGTACTGGATTCTGGGTGGGACATTGCTGTTTGCGCTGACCATGACGATAACCGTTTTCGTGATCGCCTGCCCGGACGCCCTTGGCCTTGCCACGCCAATGGCGATAATGGTCGGTACCGGCCTTGGCGCGATGAACGGCATCCTGTTCAAGAATGCCAGCGCGCTCGAGGATGCGACCAAGCTTGACGTCATCGTGTTCGACAAGACGGGGACCCTCACCATGGGCCGGCCCAATGTTGTCGAAGTAGTGACAGCGGAAGGCATCACCCGGGACGAGGTGCTTCGCATCGCCGGTGCGATCGAGCGCAACTCCGACCACCCGCTTGCGCTGGCGGTCCTCGAAGGTGCATCCGGTATCACCCTTCCTGAGACGCGCGACTTTGCCAATATCGAGGGGAAGGGCGCCAGCGCCCAAGTCGAGGGCGCAACCGTGCTGCTTGGCAACCGGCGCCTC